>NZ_JACSPN010000002.1:0-251492 GCF_015142735.1 Oerskovia douganii
ACCTCACACTGCGGCCAGGAACCAACCCCCAGCCTCACGCCTCCACGCAGGTGTCACCAACGTCATGACACAGAACAGCTAGTCGTCGTCGCCCCGGGACTCCCGGGAGTCGTCCTGGGACGGCTTGGAGGGCTTGGACGGCTTGTCCGGCTTGGCGTCGGGGGCGCCGCCGAGCATGGCGGGGTCCGGGCCGGGGAACCCGACGACCGGGAGCCCCTCGAGGGCGGTCTCCATGAAGGAGCGCCAGGTCGGGGCGGCCAGCGTCGACCCGTACCACCGCTTCTCGTAGCGCCCGTTGATGCGCATGTAGCTCATGGACACGTCGTTCTCGGCGTTCCCGATCCAGACCGCGGTCACGATCTGCGGCGTGTACCCGATGAACCACGTGTGGTGGTTGTTGTTCGCGGTCCCGGACTTGCCCGCGCTCGGGCGCGAGAGCTGGGACTTCTTGGCGGTCCCCTGCGTCATGACGTTCTCGAGCGCGAACGTGACGGTCCGTGCGATCCTCGGGTCCACGGCGCCGGGGTCGCAGTTCGCCGAGGGCACCGGCAGGTCGGAGCCGTCGGCGCCGACGACCCGCGTGATCGCGACGGGTTCGCAGTACGTGCCGCCGCTCGCGAACGTCGCGTAGGCCGCGGCGAGCTGCAGGGGCGAGGAGTTCTGCGTCCCGATCGTCATGGTCGGCATGACGTTGATCGACGAGGCGTCGCCCGTCACCTCGGCCGTGCGGGACGGACGCAGGCCCGCGCTCCACGCCATGTCCCGGACCGCGCACAGGTCGAGCTGGGTCTCCATCGACGCGTAGGCCGTGTTGACCGAGTTGAACGTGGCGCGCAGGACCGGGATCGCGCCCTGGTCCGTCGAGCCGTCCGCGTTGCCGGGCGACCAGGGGATGCGGTCGAGCCGCGCGCACGACGCCCGGAAGTCCCGGTTGGGGATGAAGGTGCGCTTGCTGGCGTTGACCTTGTCGCTCAGGGTGCGGCCCGAGCGCAGCCACTCCGCGAGCGTGAAGACCTTCCAGGTCGAGCCGGGCGAGAAGCCGCTCGAGGAGCCGTGGAGCTGGTCGGCGCTGTAGTTCACCGCGGTCGTGCCGGGGGCCGGTTCCCTCGACACGTCGTAGGGACGGTTCTGAGCCATCGAGAGGATCTTGCCCGTGCCGGGCTCGACGGCCACGATCGCGTCCTCGAGGCCGCTGGGGTCCGACGCCGGGACGGCCGCCGAGATGTTCGCCTCGGCCGCGGCCTGCATGCGGGGGTCGAGAGTCGTGGTGATGTCGAGGCCGCCCCGGTAGAGGAGGGCCTGACGTTCCTTCTTCGTCTTGCCGAACGTCGGGTCGGACGTGATCACCTTGGTCACGTAGTCGCAGAAGAACGCGGCCCCGGCGGCCGTCTGGCACCCTCCGGAGATCGGCTGGACGTTGAGGGTCGCAGGGAGCGGGGTCGCGACGGCCTCGTCGTGCTGCTGCTGGGTGATGTACTTCTGCTCGAGGAGCTTGAGGAGCACCCGGTTGCGTCGCTTCTCGGAGTCGACGGGGTTGGTCACGGGGTCGTACTTCGTCGGGGCGTTGGTGACACCCGCGATCGTGGCGGCCTCGACGACGCTGAGCTCGGAGGCGTGCTTGCCGAAGTAGTGCAGGGCCGCGGTCTCGACGCCGTAGACGCGGATGCCGAACTGGGCGATGTTGAGGTAGCCCTGCAGGATCTCGTCCTTGGTCATGATGGTCTCGATCGAGATCGCGAGCTTGGCCTCGCGTGCCTTGCGCCCCAGGGAGTCGTCGCGAGCCGCCCGCACCGCGACCGGGTCGTCGTCGCGCATGGCCTGCTCGATGAGCACGTTCTTCACGTACTGCTGGGTCAGGCTCGACCCGCCCTGGGTGTCGCCGCCCGTGAAGTTGTTGATCGCGGCCCGGGTCACGCCCTCGGGGTCGATCCCGCCGTGCTCGTAGTAGCGGTGGTCCTCGATCGCGATGACCGCGTCCTTCATGGGCTGGGAGACCTGGTCGAGGGGGACGACGATGCGGTTCTCGGTGTAGAACGTGGCGAGCAGCGTCGCGCCGTCGTTCGCGTAGAGGCGTGACTTCTCGGAGAGCGGCCCCGGTTCGAGCGCGTCGGGGAGCTCGTCGAACATCTGCGTGACGTCCTCCGTCACGGTGTTCGCCCCCGCGGCGAAGGGCAGCAGGAGGCCTGCCGCGAGGACGCCCCCGACGGCCGACACCAGGACGAACGCCAGGAGGAGAGCGAGCGCCTTGAAGGCGCCGGTCGTCTGGCTGAGTCGCGTTGACGGGCCCATCTGCCGACTGTACGTCCGCAGGCCTGGAGCGGCTCGCGGGAGCGGGGAGGGCGGGCCGGGGCATACATGCAACCCAGGGGTTGCGCTCGAGGCCATCAGGTGCAACTCTGAAGTTGCATGTTCTTTCAGTGCTCCGACATCTCAGAGAGGGACGACCATGACGACCACCGACCAGCAGGCATCGATCGACACCGAGGCGTTCCAGGTGACCCGCACCCTGCTCATCCACGCCGCACCGCCCAGGGTCTGGGCAGCGCTCACGCAGGACGACCTGATCGCCCGGTGGTTCGGGCAGCAGGCCGTCCTGCCCGACCTGCGCGTGGGCGGCGAGGGCACGTTCGGGTTCGACGGCTACGGCCAGTTCGCCGTCCGCATCGAGGAGTACGACGAGCCCCGCACGTTCGCCTTCACCTGGACCAACCAGGCCGGCGCCGAGCTGAGCCCCGACAACTCCACCCTCGTGCGCTTCACGCTCACCCCCGAGGGCGAGGACACCGTGCTCGCCGTCGTCGAGTCCGGGTTCGAGCGCCTGGGCGGCGGGGCCGACGACGCGATGGCCAGCAACCGGTCGGGGTGGACCGGCGAGCTCGACGAGCTCGTCGCGTTCCTCGCGGACACCGCCCCCGCCACGGGGCCCGCGGCGTGAGCGCCGCGACGCTGACCCCCGTGTTCGCGGCCCTCGCCGACGACACGAGATGGCAGATCCTCCAGGAGCTGGGACGCGCGGACCTGTCGGCGTCCGCGCTCGCGACCGTCCTGCCGGTGACCCGGCAGGCGATCGCCAAGCACCTGGCCGTGCTCGCCCAGGCGGGGCTCGTCGAACCCGTGCGGGTCGGTCGCGAGGTCCGCTACCGCGCGATCGGGTCCCGCCTGGGCGAGACGGCCCGCGCCCTCGACGCGATCGGCGCCGAGTGGGACCGCCGCCTCGCCGCGGTCAAGCGGATCGCGGAGGGGTAGGTCCCCGGGGCCCGCGGTGCTCCCGGCGGACCGCTCCCGCCTGCTCGGCCCGGCACCCCACCTACCGGGCCCCGAGCTCCTCACCGCGGACCGTGAGCTGGTCCGCGAACGTCCCCAGCAGCGACCGCGCGGCGGGGACGTCGACCTTCCCGTCCCAGCCGAGCGCGACCGCCCGGCGCACGGGCTCCTCCCAGGAGGGTTCGAGCTCCGCGACGACGGCGGACGTCGTCTGCGGGTCGCTCGTCCAGCCGCCCCAGCGGGGCATGACCCACGTGAAGGCGACCCGTGCCAGGCGCCGGCCGACCGTCCGGCACAGGGCCGCCTCCTCCACCGGGTCGACGGAGTCCGCGCGGGACCGGAGCCGGGCGAACGCGGTCCGCCAGTCGCCCTGGACCTGCCGAGCCAGGGCCAGGTCCGGACGGTGAGGGCGGACGTGCGCACCGGCGTCGGGCCCCCAGACGGGGGTGCACAGGACGCGGACGTGGAACCCCTCGTCGAACCGCCGTGCCGGGTCCGTCATGCGCGTGCGCGAGTGGAGGAGGATCCCGGCACCGCTCACCTCGGGGTGCTCCACCGCGAGGCGCGCCTCGATCGTGCGGACCGTCGCGTGGTCCGCGGGCGTCGGCTCGTGGTCGAGGAGGACCTGCCCGTCGAGGTCGGAGACGCCCGGGCGGGCCGTTCCACGCGGGACGCTCCCGTAGACGTAGACGCTGTCGAGGCCCGCGTCGCCGAAGGCCTCACGGGCCGCGGAGACGTAGGCCGCCACGAGGGGCCGGAACTCGGGCTGGACCCGGGCGACGTCGCCCTCGCGGGCGACGAACCCGTCCCGGGCCAGCCCGCGCGCCGACATCAGGTGCGCAGGTGCGAGGTGTCGCGGCGCAGGTAGCCCCACGCCAGGACCGCGCACACGACGCCGTTGACCAGGCCCGCGAGGACGTCGGTCAGCGAGTGCATCCCGCGGTACAGGCGGGCGAACCCGACCGCGAACGGGACCAGCACCGCCAGGACCGTGAGCGCGACCCGCAGCGCCGGGTTCCGCACGCGCTGCGCGAGGAGCGCGAGCGTCAGGTAGAACGCCGCGGACGCGCCCGTGTGACCGCTGGGGAAGCTCGACGTGGGCGGGGCATGGTCGAGCATGTCGACCTCGGGCCGCGTGCGACCCACGACGATCGACGACGTGAGGAAGATCAGGGCCTGGAGCGACACCGCGAGCGCGGGGACCAGGGCGAACCACCACTGCCGGGTGCGCCACCAGATCAGCGCGACCGCGAGCACGCACGCCCCGATGATGAACTCGGTCATCCCGATCGCCGACAGCATCTCCGTGACCGTGTCGAGGAACGGGGTCCGGACCGAGACCAGGGCCTCGTTGACCCCCGCCTCGCCCGGCAGGTTGCCCAGCGGGCCCTTGATGAGGAAGCCGACCCCGACGATCACGACCCACAGCGCAGCACCGGGCAGGAACGCGCGCAGCAGCAGGTCACGGGCGACCTCGCGGCCGGTAGGGCGCGAGGTGTCGAGCTCGTAGCGGTGGACGAACGGGTGCACGGGGCCTCCTGGTGACGGTCGGTGCCCGCCGACCCGTGGGGGTCACGGCAGGGACGTCCCCGGACATTACGCGCAGAGGGGGCGACTCGCGCGGCGAGCGCCGGACGAGGTGCGCGGCCTGGCTAGGCTCGCCCGGTGCACCCACCACGACACGTGATCGAGGCCTTCGGGGCCGTCGGGCTCCCCGTGCGGCTCGACGGCGGACGCGGCACCGCGTGGCGCGTCGGGGACACCGTGCTCAAGCCGCTCGACGTGCTGCCCGCCGAGCTCGAGTGGCTGCGGGACCACGCGCCGTCGGGAGGGAGCGGTCCACGGTTGAGCCTGCCGCTCGCAAGCACGTCCGGCGACCTGGTCGTCGACGGGTGGACGGCGTGCCCGGCGCTCGCGGGCGAGCACGTCCCGGGGCGCTGGGCGGAGATCGCGGAGGTCGCGCGGCGCTTCGCCGAGGTGTTCGACGGCGTCGCGCGGCCCGGATTCCTCGACGAGCGCACGCACGCGTGGGCACGGGCGGACCGGCTCGCGTGGGGCGAGGAAGCGGTCCACGTGCCCGACGACGTCCCGCACCTCCCCGCGCTGCTCGCGGCCCGGCGGCCGGTCGCCGAGTCGCCGACCGTCGTCCACGGCGACCTCACGGGCAACGTGCTCTTCGCCGACGGCCTGCCGCCCGCGGTCGTCGACCTCACGCTGTACTGGCGGCCCGTCCGGTACTCCGTGGCGGTCGTCGCGGTCGACGCGGTCTGCTTCGAGGCCGCGCCGTCGTCGCTGCTGGAGACGATCGACCCGGGGGACGGGTCCGCTCAGCACCTCGTGCGCGCGCTCGTGTTCCGGATCGCGACGGACTGGTTCAACGAGCTGCCGCTCGACACCCACGACGTGTACGCCGCGACGGTGGGGCGGGTGCTCGACCTGGCCGCGCGCGGGCGGTGAGGCCGGTCTCCGGTCGGAGGCCTCAGCGCGCGCCGGTGACCGTCGCCGCGGGGCGCGGCAGGACCGCCGCGACGACACCCCCGGCGATCGCCAGGACGGGCCCGAGCACGAACGCCGCGACCTCCGCAGGCATCAGCCGACCGACCGACTGCGTCTCGTCCGCGGCGACGCCCTCGGCATAGCCCGTGTACGCGCCCGCGGCGAACAGCAGGGCTCCGCCGATGATCGCGAGCCAGCACAGGCCGAGCACCGTGCGCCGCAGTCCTGGTGTCATCTCTGGTGCCCCCTGTGCGCGTCGTCGGTGATGGCGGGAACCCTAGCGCAGCGGTGGCCGCTGTCCGGCAGGTCTGGAGCGCGGCCCACGAGGCTGCGAGGATGCCCGGATGACCGACGCGGAGACCTGGGACCTGCTCGACGAGCGGGGCGCCACCACGGGCGAGACGCACCGCCGGGATGATCCGCGGTGGCCGACGAACCGCTTCCATCTCATGGTGGCGACGTGCGTCGTACGGTCCGACGGACTGGTCCTGCTGACCCGTCGGGCCGCGACCAAGGCCTTCCCGTTCATGTGGGAGATCCCCGGAGGCAGCGTTCTCGCGGGCGAGACCGGCGCCCAGGCCGCCGTACGCGAGCTCCGCGAGGAGACCGGGCTCGCCGTCGACGGCAGCGATCTCCGCCGGGTGGGAAGAGGCGCCGAGTCCACCGCGCTGCTCGACGTCTACGTCGCGGCCGTACGAGGTCGCCCGCGCCTCCACCTCGACCCGGCCGAGGTCGATCGCGCTGCCTGGGTCACGTGGAGCGAGGTCGAGACGCACCGCGCCGCCGGGCGGATGCCGGCCCCCTGGGTGGGATGCTTCGCCCCGCTCTGGCCGGACCTCACGAGGGCGGTGGCGCAGGCGGCGCAGGGTGAAGGAGCTTCCGGACCATGACGAGCCGCGAGACGGTGACTCCGGAGAGCCACGCGAGGTAGGTGCGGGGGAGTCCCTGCGCGGGGGCGCCGATCGTGGTCATGACCGTACGATCGAGCCTCGAGCCGGTCGAGGGTCGAACGGGCCCCAGCCGACCTCCTCTGGTACCGGGCCGCCGACGTCGACGGGTTGCGGCGGGTCCTCTCCGTGTGGTCGGTGGCGCGCTCACGAGCCGGTACAGTTCCCGCCGGGTCCCGTTCCCGGTCGTCGTCGACCGGACCCGTCGAGCCGGGGTAGACGGGCTTTCCGCTTCGGCGAGGACGGCGGTGCAGGGGTGGTTGCAGGGCGGGTGCGTCGCACACGGTGGATGCTGCGTGCCGGGTCGGGGGGCGCGTTCGTGTGCGTGCTCCTGCTCGGTACCCCGACGGTCGCGAGTGCAGACCCGGACGACGGGCTGTCCGAGACGTCCCGTACCCGGTACGAGGTCGACGGGGTGGGCCCGGTCCGGGTGACCGTCACGACGACGATCCGCAACGAGCAGCCCGCCGGTGCGCAGTACTTCTACTACTGGGACGAGTACGGGATCCTGCTTCCCGCGGGAGCGGCCGACCTCTCGGCCACGAGCGACGGAGCCGCGCTCGAGGTCACCGTCGAACCGACCGAGGACCCGTCGACGAGCGCAGCCCGGGTGTCGTTCCCGCCGCTGAACTACGGGCGCGAGCGGACCGTCGAGTGGGCCTACACGATCCCGGGGGAGCCGATCCGCTCGGAGGGGTACACGCGCGTCGGCCCCGGATACGCCACGTTCGCGGTCAACGCCGCAGGCGACCCGGGTCAGGTCGTGGTGGAGATCGTCGTGCCCACGTCGATGGACTTCGACAGCACGTGGGACGGATTCACGCCGATCCTCGAGGGCGAGAC
Source organism: Oerskovia douganii (assembly GCF_015142735.1). Classification (GTDB taxonomy): domain Bacteria; phylum Actinomycetota; class Actinomycetes; order Actinomycetales; family Cellulomonadaceae; genus Oerskovia; species Oerskovia douganii. The sequence continues at coordinate 7,551 of NZ_JACSPN010000002.1, forward strand.
CCGGACGCACCGCGCTGCCGACAGCACGGACGACTACGGCACGTGGGCGTTCGTCTCGCTGCGCGACCCCGACCAGGCGGAGATGACGACGGTCGAGGTGGGCGGTACGGAGCTCGTGCTGGAGAGCTTCCCCGGTGACACGGAGTGGAGCGGCTTCGTCGCCGAGCAGGTCACCGCAGGTCTGCCGCTCCTCGAGCGCTCGGTCGGCATGCCGTGGCCCGGCGACCTGGAGCGGATCCGCGAGGACGTGTCGCCCGGGGTGCTCGGGTACGCGTGGTTCGACTCGGCGGCCTCGGAGGTCGTCATCCCCGAGGACCTCGACGCCGAGCTGCTGTTCCACGAGCTCTCGCACGCGTGGCTCGACGGTGAGAGCTTCGAGGACCGGTGGTTGTACGAGGGCCTGGCGGAGGTGGTCGGGAAGAGCGTGGCCGCTGAGATCGGGGGACCCGCAGAGCCGTCGCCCGCGCCCGCGAGGGACGCGACGGACGCCCTGCCGCTCACCGCCTGGGAGGAGGTCGACGTCGACGACGGTGCGGACGCCGTCGAGGAGTACGCCTACGCCGCGGCAGGGGCCGCGATGTCGGAGCTCGTCGGTGGTCTGGACGGCGAAGCCCTCGGGGCGCTCGTCGCGGCCGCCCACGCGGGCGAGAGCGCGTACGACGAGCCCGGCACCCTCGACCACCCGGGCCGGACCGACGGACGTCGTTTCCTCGACCTCGTCGAGCTGCGCGGTGGGGTGGCCGAGGCCGAGGCGACGTACCGGACGTGGGTCGCCGATGCCGCCGAGCTGGCGCTGCTCGACGCGCGGGCCCCGGCCCGCGCGGCGTACGTCGTCCTCGACGAGGCCGACGGCGCGTGGTTGCCGCCCGCGGGGCTGCGCGCCGCGATGACGGACTGGGCGTTCGAGGACGCCGAGGCGGCCCGGCAGGAGATCGGCGCCGACGCGGCGGCATCCGCCGGGCGCGTGCAGCAGGCTGCGGATGCCGCCGGGCTGCCGGACCCGGCCGCCGTGCGCGATCAGTACGAGAGCGCGGAGAGCGCAGAGGAGTACGCGGCGCTCGTGACCGTACTGCCGCGCGCGGCCGAGGTCGTGGGGGAGGTGGGCGACGCGATGGTCTCCGCCTCGGGTGGCGGCCCGTTCGCGGGCCTCGGGCGAGGGCTCCTGGACGTGGACGGCGCCGTCGACGGTGCCCGGGCCGCACTCGACGACGGACGGCTGGACGACGCTTCGAGGGCGGCCGGTGACGCCTCGTCCCGTGCCGCCGTCGCGCCGTGGCTCGGTGCCGGCGCCGTGGTGCTCGTGCTGGGTGCGCTCGGCGGTGGCCTCGTCGTCCTGCTGCGCCGCCGTCGTCGCCGGGCCGTGAGCGCGGTCGAGGCCGCGGTGCCGGTGGCTCCGTCGAACGGCGGTCACGGTCGATCGGCTGACGTCGACACCGACGAGGGGCCGCAGTGATCTGAGGGTGATGCAGGTAGTGCCGGCGGCCGGGTGGCGGCTGGACTCACCTGTCCACCGTTCTGCCGGGGGGACAATGGGAGACAGCAACGTCTGCCGAGAAGAAGGAGTCCCACGTGCCCCAAGGAACTGTTCGATGGTTCGACGCCGACCGAGGGTTCGGTTTCATCGACCTCGGGAACGACGCCGAGGACCTGTTCGTGCATGCGTCCGAGATCCTCGGTGACGACGGACCGAAGGTGCTCCGTGAGGGGCAGACCCTCGAGTTCGAGGTGGGTGAGGGAGACCGTGGCCCGCAGGCGCGCCGCGTCCGTGTCACGGGCGACCGCCCCGCCGACGCTCCCATGGGCGTGCTCGGCACCGTCAACTGGTACGAGCCGACCAAGGGCTACGGGTTCGTCACGCCCGACGACGACCGCACCGAGATCTTCGTGCACAGCTCGGCGATCGTGGGGGGCGGTGTGATCTCGGAGGGCCAGCGGGTGGCGTTCCTCGTCGTCGACGGCGAGAAGGGGCCGCAGGCCGACCACCTGCTGCCGCTCAGGGCCGAGGTCGCACGGCCGGCCTCGGACGGCGCGGACGGCACGGTGTCCTGGTACGACGAGGTCAAGGGCTTCGGGTTCGTCGCCCCCGACTCCGGTGGCGGTGACGTGTTCGTCCACGTCAGCGCGCTCGGATCGGGTCTGACCGAGCTCTCCGAGGGAGACCGCGTGACGTACGACGTCGTCGACGGCGACAAGGGGCCGAACGCCCGCAACGTGCAGCTCGCGCGCGGCTCCGGCGGCGGACGCGGCGCCGTGGACCGTGGGCGGCCGGGCCGTCCCGGGGCATCCGGTGGGCCCGTGCGTGGAGGCGAGGGCACGGTCGCCCGCTATGACGAGGAGCGTGGCTTCGGCTTCATCACCCCCGACGACGGGGGCCTGGACCTGTTCGTGCACGTGTCGGTCGTGCGGGGCGACGAGGTCCTGGAAGAGGGCGACCGGGTCCGGTACAAGGTGCGCCAGAGCGACCGGGGACCGCAGGCGGACGGCGTCGAGCTGATCTGAGCGAGGGGCGGGCGGCCTGTCTGAAACCCAGGGCGCTCGTCCCGTTCCGCTGGGGCGCCCTGCTTCTCCGTCGGCGCAGCCACCGTGCACCGTCGGGAATACTCCCCTCCTTCCCAAGGTTGAGCCTAGTGGACTCAAGTTCGGCCGTCCCCGCTTGCGCAGCGGCACCGACCGGCATAACTTGAGTGAGGACGACTCAACCGGCAGCCGGGTGGCGACACCCACACCGGGGCAGGGGAAGGTCCGGGCGTGCGCGCCACGACGCGCTGCCGGGCAGGGAACCACCACGGTCTGCCGCACGGACATCGCACACGTAGCAGCACCAGCAACAACGGAGGCACGAACATGGCACGAGCGGTCGGAATCGACCTGGGCACCACCAACTCGGTGGTCGCTGTCCTCGAGGGTGGGGAGCCCACCGTCATCGCGAACGCCGAGGGCGCTCGCACGACCCCGTCGGTCGTCGCGTTCTCGAAGACCGGCGAGGTCCTCGTCGGCGAGATCGCCAAGCGCCAGGCGGTCACCAACGTCGACCGCACCATCACGTCGGTCAAGCGCCACATGGGCACCGACTGGTCGGTCGAGATCGACGACAAGAAGTACAGCGCGCAGGAGATCTCCGCGCGCGTGCTCGGCAAGCTGAAGCGCGACGCCGAGGAGTACCTGGGCGAGCCCGTCACGGACGCGGTCATCACGGTCCCGGCGTACTTCAACGACGCCGAGCGCCAGGCGACCAAGGACGCGGGGCAGATCGCGGGCCTCAACGTCCTGCGCATCGTCAACGAGCCCACCGCTGCCGCTCTGGCCTACGGCCTGGAGAAGGGCAAGGAGGACGAGCTCATCCTCGTCTTCGACCTCGGTGGTGGGACGTTCGACGTGTCCCTGCTCGAGGTGGGCAAGGACGAGGACGACTTCTCGACCATCCAGGTCCGTGCGACCTCGGGTGACAACCGCCTCGGTGGCGACGACTGGGACAACCGGATCGTCGAGCACCTCATCCAGCAGGTGAAGAACAGCTCGGGCGTGGACCTGTCCAAGGACAAGATCGCGCTCCAGCGTCTGCGTGAGGCGGCCGAGCAGGCGAAGAAGGAGCTGTCGTCCGCGACGAGCACCAACATCTCCATGCAGTACCTCTCGATGAGCGAGAACGGCCCCATCCACCTGGACGAGAAGCTCACGCGTGCTCAGTTCCAGCAGATGACGCAGGACCTCATCGACCGGACCAAGGCGCCGTTCCACGCGGTCATCCGTGACGCCGGCATCTCGGTCGACGACATCGACCACGTCGTGCTCGTGGGTGGTTCCACCCGTATGCCCGCCGTGACCGAGGTCGTCCGGGAGCTCACGGGCGGCAAGGAGCCCAACAAGAGCGTCAACCCGGACGAGGTCGTCGCCGTCGGTGCCGCGCTGCAGGCCGGTGTCATCAAGGGCGAGCGCAAGGACGTCCTCCTGATCGACGTCACCCCGCTGTCCCTGGGCATCGAGACCAAGGGTGGCGTGATGACCAAGCTCATCGAGCGCAACACGGCCATCCCGACCAAGCGCAGCGAGGTCTTCTCGACCGCCGAGGACAACCAGCCGTCGGTGCTGATCCAGGTCTTCCAGGGTGAGCGCGAGTTCGCCCGCGACAACAAGCCGCTGGGCACGTTCGAGCTCACGGGCATCGCCCCGGCGCCGCGCGGCCTGCCGCAGATCGAGGTCACCTTCGACATCGACGCGAACGGCATCGTGCACGTCGGCGCGAAGGACCGCGGCACCGGCAAGGAGCAGAAGATGACCATCACCGGTGGCTCCGCGCTGCCGAAGGAGGACATCGACCGCATGGTCAAGGAGGCCGAGGAGCACGCGGCCGAGGACAAGAAGCGTCGCGAGGAGGCGGAGACCCGCAACCAGGCCGAGGCGTTCGTGTACTCGACCGAGAAGCTCGTCGCGGAGAACAAGGAGAAGATCCCCGCCGACGTCGTGACCGAGGTCGAGGCCGACATCGCGTCGGTCAAGTCCGCGCTCGAGGGCGAGGACGCCGAGGCCGTGAAGTCCGCCCACGAGAAGCTCCTGGCCTCGAGCCAGAAGATCGGCGAGGCGCTGTACGCCTCGGCCGAGCAGGAGCAGGCGGCGGGCAACCAGAGCGCCGCTGACGCGGATGCGGCCAGCGCGGCAGGGGCTTCGTTCGCGCCCGACGAGGACATCGTCGACGCGGAGATCGTGGACGAGGACGACAAGAAGTGACGAGCGACGCCCAGGGCCCCGAGGAGCGCAACGGCTCCGAGGACCAGCCCTTCCAGTTCACGGACAAGCGCAAGGTGACCCCGGAGGGGCAGCCCAAGGAGGCTGCCCCCGAGGGAGCCGGCTCGGCCGGGGACGACGCCGAGCAGGACCCGCTGGCCGGGCTCGACTTCGAGCCCACCGGCGAGGCCGGGGACGACGCAGCCCTGCTGGCTGCGCAGTCCGAGGCGGCGGCCCACCTCGACGCGCTCCAGCGCGAGCGGGCCAGCTTCACCAACTACCGCAACCGGTCGCTGCGTGACCAGGAGGCCGCGCGCGTCAAGGGCATCGAGGACGTCCTGGCGGCGCTCCTCCCGGTCCTCGACGACATCGACCGGGCGCGCCAGCACGGCGAGCTCGACGGGCCGTTCGTCGCGATCTCCGACAAGCTCGACGCGAGCCTGGCGAAGTTCGGCATCGAGCGCTACGGCGCGGTGGGCGAGGAGTTCGACCCGGCCGTGCACGAGGCGCTCATGCACCAGGTCGACCCGGCCGCGACGTCGGCCACGGTCAACATGGTCATCGAGCCGGGCTACCGGATCGGCGAGAGGATCGTGCGCGCGGCGCGCGTGTCGGTCGTCGGACCGGAGTAGGACGGCAGGTGGGTGCGGTGTCCTGAGGGACGCGGCACCCACCGGACCCGGAGGCCCGACGACGGAGCCCACCTTCCGCGTGAAGGTGCGGCTCCGCCGTCGGGCACCGGGAGCAGGACACCTATGGACGTAAGCAGGAACCGCCGGCCCCGGGGCCGGTGACACACCGATGAGAGGAGGCGCCTTGACCGGTCAGGACTGGATCGAGAAGGACTTCTACGCCGCGCTGGGCGTCCCCAAGGATGCCGACGACGCCGCGATCAAGAAGGCGTACCGCAAGCTGGCCCGCACCTACCACCCCGACCAGAACCAGGGGGACGCGAAGGCCGAGGCCAAGTTCAAGGAGATCGGGGAGGCCTACGCGGTCCTGTCCGACCCCGAGCAGCGCCAGCAGTACGACGCGATCCGGGCCATGGCCGGCGGGGGCGCCCGCTTCTCCGCAGGAGCCGGCGGTCCCGCCGGTGGAGCCGGGGGGTTCGAGGACATCTTCGGCGGCATGTTCGGCGGCGGCGGTGGTGGCGGAGGCCGCGTGCGGTACTCCACCCAGACCGGCGGAGGCGGCGGCTTCGAGGACATCCTCGGGTCGATGTTCGGCGGCGGGGGAGGCCAGACCGGCTTCCGCCCCAACGCCGGGTACCAGCGCCCGCAGCCCGGCGCGGACGTGCACTCGTCGGCGACGCTCGGGTTCCGGCCCGCGGTCGAGGGCTCGACAGTCAACGTCACGACCGAGGGCCGCACCATCACGGCCCGCATCCCGGCGGGGGTGCGCGACGGCCAGAAGATCCGGCTGCGCGGCAAGGGCCGCCCCGGTGTCGCGGGCGGACCGCCCGGCGACCTGGTCATCACGGTGCACGTCACGCCGCACCCCGTGTTCTCGGTCGACGAGAAGCACAACCTGCGCCTGACGGTCCCCGTGACGTTCGCGGAGGCCGCGCTCGGCTCGACCATCGAGGTCCCGACGCTCGACGGCAAGCCCGTCAAGGTCAAGGTCCCCGCGGGCACGCCGTCCGGCCGGACGCTGCGCGTCAAGGGCAAGGGCGTCAAGACCGCCAAGGCGACGGGCGACCTGCTCGTCACGATCCAGGTCGTCGTGCCGCAGAAGCTCTCGAAGACCGCCAAGGAGGCCGTCGAGGCGCTCGCCGCGGCGACCGACGGCGAGGGCGACGTGCGGTCCGACGTGTTCGCGCGCGCAGCAGACTAGGAGACTGGTAGCGGTGCTGCGGGTCGGACCCGCGGCACGGACCGGTCGGAGCACGAAGCAGCGAGAGGAGGCAGGCATGGCCAGGAACGAGTCGCCCGCAGGGAACCACCTGCCGTTCAACGCGTACGACGACGCCCCCGTGCTCGCCATCTCGCAGGCCGCGGTGCTCGCGGGGATGCACCCGCAGACCCTGCGCCAGTACGACCGCCTGGGCTTCGTGACGCCGCGACGCACCATGGGTCGGGGGCGCCGGTACTCGCAGCGGGACGTCGCCAAGCTGCTCGAGGTCCAGCGGCTCTCCCAGGAGGAGGGCATCAACCTGGCGGGCATCCGTCGGATCCTGGCGCTCGAGGAGCAGGTGGATCGCCTGGAGGCCCGCCTCGACGCGATCTCGACGCAGCTCGAGGGAGGCCGCGTGTTCGCGGCGGGGGTGAGCGGCGACGTCGTCATGGTGCCGCGGGGACGCCGGGTCCGGCGCCGCAGCGCGGAGGACGCCGGGCGCGTCGTCGGCGGGCAGGACACCGAGACCCGGGCGCTCGTCCTGTGGCGGCCCGGGCGCGGGGACTGACCCTCTGTCGACGTGCCGGGACAGGTCGATCCACGGCCCGGCCCGCAGCATCCGGATTCCCGCGACGAGCATTTACGTGCGTTCCGCGTCACGTAAAAACGGCGGAATTCCGCCGAAGTGAGTGAGGCCTTGCTTCCTGTACAAGGGATGCGGCAAGGAATACCGTGAAGGAAATGCACGGTTGAACGCCCTCCCCTTCGAGCAAGGAGAAGTCCCATGAGCAGCCTGATGGAGTTGCCCCAGGTCGTCGAGTGTTCGATCGACGGCTGCGGATACAACCACGAGCACGGCTGCCACGCCGGCGCCGTGACGATCGCCGCGCACGGCACCGACGCCGAGTGCGCGACGTTCATCCCGCTGACCGCCAAGGGCGGCCTGGAGAAGGTCATCGCCCACGTCGGCGCCTGCCAGCGGGGTGAGTGCGCGCACAACGAGGCGCTCGAGTGCAACGCCTCCTCGATCCGCGTCGGAGCCGGACCTCAGGGTGCCGACCACGCGGACTGCCTCACCTACGCCCCCCGCTGACCCTCGCGCCGACCCGGCGCGCCCCCTCGACGCCCCGCTCGTCCCTCGCCGGACGACGGGGCGTCGAGGCGTGGTGGCGTCAGCGCGACAGATCCTGGAGCATCCTGGCGGCGTCGGCGTGCTGCGGGGGAAGCGGCTCGACCCAGATGCGGGGAGGCCGACGGAGGATCGCGGTCACCCCGAACGTGAGGGCCGTGCGCTCGATCCTGTGCCGGAGCTCGGCGCGCAGCGGGGCGAGGTCGGTCGTGCGCACGCAGAGCGCCGCGTAGATGCCCCCGCCGAGGGTCGCCACGGGATGTCCGAGCCCGAAGGTCTCGGAGAGGACCTTGCCCATGGCCGCCGCGCGAGCGACCTTCTGCCACCCGTCGATCCGCTCGATCGCGACGTCCACCATGACGAGGCAGTGGGTGGTCGAGGCCGGCGCCCCGAGCCGGTCGGCCACCCCGTACGTCTCCTGGAGGCGCTGGACGAGGTACGGGACCGTGACGAGACCGGACCGAGGGTCGGTGGTCGGCGGGGCCCCGGGGACCAGCTCGTTCCCCACCGCCCACCCGGTGCTGATCGCCCGCAGCACGCGTACGTCGGGGGCCGTGCCCCAGAGGTCGAACAAGCAGGTGAGGTCGTCGATCGTCTCGCCGATGCTGATGCCGTCGCGGCCGCGGGCCTCGCCTAGCCGCTCTGCTGCGGGAGCCGGGCACCTGGCGTCCGTGATGGCTTCGACGAGCGCCTCGACGGCAGGGTGGTACCAGTCGCCAGGCCGCAGCCAGACGCTGTTCGTGCTGGCCGCCTGCCACTCGTCGAGCAGCGAGGCGACGGCTGGCTCGGGGTAGCCAGGTCGTAGGTCCATACCCATGAGACGTCCGGACCCGTCCCTCATGACGCGACAGCGGCCGTCCGGTTTATCTTTCATCCGCTCGACACACCGGCGCATATGCAGCACACTCGGCCCGTTCTGTCATCCTGAGAAGCGGACAAGAAGGGTGAAGTGCGGGTGAGACGTAGGCAACACCATGCACTCTGCCGTCTAGGATGAGCGGGAGAGCCTCACCTGCTGATGAGGCGGAGTCAGAGGCGGTAGGGCATGACCCAGGTCGAGACGTCGAGGGACGATGCTGCGACGAGTGACGCCGAGCTGATCACCGCTGTCCGTGCGGGGGACTACACGGCGTTCGGTGCGCTCTACGAGCGGCACGCCGCCGCGGCCCGCACCGTCGCGCGCCAGTACGTCCGCTCGGGCTCCGACGCCGACGACATGGTCTCGGAGGCCTTCGCGAAGGTCCTGGGGATCCTGCAGGCGGGAGGGGGACCTGACGTCACGTTCCGCGCCTACCTCTTCACCGTCGTCCGACGCCTGTCCTACGACCTCACGAACGCAGGCCGACGGACCCAGCCCACCGACGACATCGAGACCTTCGAGAGCGCGTTCGGTCCCATGGCGTCGACCGAGGACCCCACGCTGGAGGGTTTCGAGCGCTCTGTCGTGACGAAGGCCTACCAGGGGCTGCCCGAGCGGTGGCAGGCCGTCCTCTGGTACACCGAGGTCGAGGAGATGACCCCGGCGCAGATCGCCCCCCTGCTCGGGCTCACCGCGAACGGCGTCTCGGCGCTCGCCTACCGGGCACGTGAGGGGCTCCGCCAGGGGTACCTCCAGCAGCACCTGACGGGTGCGAGCAGCGCGGGCTGCGAGGGCGTCAACCCACTGCTCGGGTCCTACGTCCGCGGCGGTCTCGCGAAGCGCGAGACGGGCAAGGTCGACGCGCACCTCGAGGAGTGCGGAGAGTGCCGCGCGCTCGTGCTCGAGCTCGGCGACGTCTCGCACGGCATGCGCGCCGTCATCGCCCCGCTCGTCTTCGGGGTCGCGGGCATGGGCCTCGTCGGGACGGCGCTGCCGCTCGCGGGCGGTGCCGCCGTCGGGGCCGGTGCGGGCGGCGTGACCGGCGCCGGTGGTGGAGCGACGGGTGCTGGTGCGGGCGGCGGAGCGACCGGGGCCGGTGCAGGTGGCGGTGCTGCCGGGGCCACGGGCTCGGGAGCCGCGGCCGGCGGCGGGAGCGTGGCTGCCGGAACCGGTGCGGTCGGTGGCGGGGCCGCGGGCACGGGTGCCATGGGTGGTGCCGCTGCTGCGGCAGGCGCCGCGGCATCCGGCGGCGGACTGGGTGCGGCGGCCGCTGTCGGCGCGGTCGGTGCGTCCGCCGCGGTCGGCACCGGGGCGGTCGCAGCGGCGGGCGCGACCGGCCTCGCCGCGTTCATCGCGGCGTCGCCCTTGATCGCGGCCGCAGTCGGGGTGGTCGCGGTCGCCGCAGTGGGTGCCGGCGTCGTCGCCGTGTCCGGTGGCTTCTCGACGACCCCGCCGCCGAGCGCGGGCGCGGATCCGGACCCCTCGGCGACGACGTCGCCGTCGGCGGAGCCCTCGGCCGACCCGTCGGGGGAGTCCTCCCCGGCCCCTGGCAGCGACCCCACCTCGCCGACGAACACCGTCCCTCTCGAGGTGGCGCCGACCGATGCGGCGACCCCTGCCGCGCCCCTCCCGTCCGAGGGCACGCCCGTCGTCAACACTCCGCCGGAGCAGCCCGGCACGCTCCCGCTCACGCCTCCCACGATCCTCGTGCCGCCCACCACTCCGTTGGTCCCCGTCGTCCCGATCGTGCCCGGCACTCCGGATCCCGTCGTCCCGGTGACCCCTCCGGCCCCGGCATCGCTCGACCTCACGTTCGCCCCGCTCACGCTCGCGGCCCGCGACCCGGAGGACCTGACCGTCACGGCGTCCAACGCGGGCGGTACGTCCGCGGAGGAGGTCGTGGTCGACGTGACGCTCCCGGCCGACGTGTCGGTCGTGACCTCGACCGTCGTCGCGGGCCGTGGTGTCGTCCCGGCGATCAGGCAGGCCGCTCTGCCGTGCGGCCCGGCGGTCCCTGCTGCCGACGGCACGTCCCTCGTGACCTGCTCCGTGGGCGTGCTGGCTCCCGGTGAGAAGAAGGACCTCGTCGTCACGGTCCAGGCCTCGCGGGGTGGGGACTACCGCTTCGACGGTGCCGTGCGCGGCAAGGGCCTGAACCCTGTGAAGAAGACCTATACCCCGGCCCCCGTACCCTCGTACGGCGCGGAGATCGACCTGGCGACGCCGGTCGTCGGGAGCCTGGTCAACCCCGGCGCGACCTCGGTCCGCCTCACGGCCCGCAACACGGGCGACCTCGACGCGCAGGGTGTCTCGCTCACCGTGGGCGGGCTGCCCGACGGCGTGACTGCCCAGGCGCTGACCGCCGGGTGGACCTGCACGACGGCCGGCGCGTCCCTGGCCTGTGCGAACCCTGACGCGCCGCTCCCGGCTCCCGGTCGCGGCACGAGCGCCGGCGCGCCCGTGACCCTCGACGTCCAGCTCCTCGCGGGCGACGGGGCCCAACAGGCCACGACGGGCCTGAGCTTCTCGGCGACCACCGGCGCGAGCCTGAAGGACTCGGCGAGCGCCGACCTCGCGGTCGGCGAGCCGTGGGCGGGCGCGAACAGGGTCGTCCCGGCCGGAGCCACGGTCACCCCGCAGTGCTCGGCGGCGGGGGAGGGGAGCGTGTCGCTCGGGCTCGCCGGTGTCACGAACACGACCGCCTACGACGACCTGCGCGTCGCCCTGGCGGCCGACCGCGTGACGTCCGAGCGCGTCGCGCTGGGGCGCAACGCCTCGACGGACCTCGCGCTGCCGCACGGCCTGCGCGTCCCCGCGGGAGCGGCGGCCGTGACGCTCACGACCACGGTCGAGGGACGGGAGCACACGACGACCGTCCGCGCCGGAGAGTTCGAGGCCACGGACTGCTTCGTTCCCCGGTGGCTCACGAGCGGCGACGTCACGACCAGCACGACCAACGACGCGGGTGAGGTGCGCGTCGACGCGGTCGTCACCAACCCGACCGGCCGACCGCTGAGCGTGCAGATCGACGGCCTGTCGCCCGTCGCTGCCGGGTCCGCATCGCGTGGCAGCATCACGATCCCTCCGGGGGAGCGCGCGGCGTTCTCCCGGGCCACCGGGTCGCGCGACCTGCCGGCGGGCAGCCTGACGGTGCGCCAGCACCTGTCGGCCCCTGACGGCGACGGGGACCCGGGCGAGTACGACGAGAAGCTCGCGACCGGCCATGACGCGGCGCGCATCGCCCCCGCGAGCCCGGCGCCGACGGTCGGACAGTGCACGTACGACCCTGAGAACCTCGCGTCCACCGCCCCGGTGACCTTCACGTTCGACAATCGCGCCTCGACGTTCAAGACGAGATTCAGGGTCGAGGGGTGGCCCGGCCTCGATCGCACGGTTGACGAAGGGAAGAGTCTCCTGGTCCCGAAGCCGGACGGAGATTCCGACCCGTCGGTCGGCTATGCGGGTGCGACGTTCGTGGTGTTGGCTGATGGGCGTCAGATCGCCAGTCATGAGGTTGCTGGTGTGAGTTGCTATGTGCCGTCGTGGTCGCGGGACGTGTCGGTCGTCGCGGAGAACGTGGGTGGTCAGGTGCGGTTGACCGGCACGGTGGTGAACTCGACGACTGAGGCGATGGATGTGCGGATGCTTGCTCCGCAGGGGTTGGGGGTGGCGGATTCGGAGAAGGTGACGTTGCCCGCGGGGCAGAGCGGGTCGTTCGTGATCGACACGGGTCTGGAGCGGGTCTCTGCGGGGCAGGTCGTGTTCCGTCAGTACCGGTGGGTGGTCGAGCAGGGGTCGCCGGGTAAGGGCTATTCGCACGCGGAGTCGGCGTCGTTCGACAGGGCGGTGATCGCTCCGAAGGTGAGCGCTCCGACGGTCGGGCAGTGCGTGTTCGATGAGGTGGAGCGGGTGTCGGTCGCGGACGTGGAGTATGTCTTCGACAACTCGGGCTCCACGTTGCCGGTGGTGTTCGGTGTGGTCGGGCAGGACGGGCCGAGCGCGGTGGTCGGTGCGGGCGAGACCAGGTCGGTGCGGGCACAGGGTCTGTTGCGCGGGTTGGAGGCGCAGGAGTTCGTGGTGTTGGCTGATGGGCGTCAGATCGCCAGTCATGAGGTTGCTGGTGTGAGTTGCTATGTGCCGTCGTGGTCGCGGGACGTGTCGGTCGTCGCGGAGAACGTGGGTGGTCAGGTGCGGTTGACCGGCACGGTGGTGAACTCGACGACTGAGGCGATGGATGTGCGGATGCTTGCTCCGCAGGGGTTGGGGGTGGCGGATTCGGAGAAGGTGACGTTGCCCGCGGGGCAGAGCGGGTCGTTCGTGATCGACACGGGTCTGGAGCGGGTCTCTGCGGGGCAGGTCGTGTTCCGTCAGTACCGGTGGGTGGTCGAGCAGGGGTCGCCGGGTAAGGGCTATTCGCACGCGGAGTCGGCGTCGTTCGACAGGGCGGTGATCGCTCCGAAGGTGAGCGCTCCGACGGTCGGACAGTGCACGTACGACCCGGCGGCGCTCGCCTCCTCGGCCCCGGTCACCCTGACGTTCGACAACACGGGCTCGTCCCTGCCGGTGGCCTTCACGGTCGCCGGGCACGCCCCGGTCGAGCTGAAGCCGGGCGAGGTCGCCACGGTGACCGACTCGGTCGGCTACCAGGGCGCCACCTTCACGGTCCTCGCCGACGGCCGCGCGATCGCCACCCACACGGTCCCCGGCGCGAGCTGCTACGTCCCCGACTGGTCGGCGCAGCAGTCCGCCCGGTCGGAGGTCGTCGACAACAGTGCGATCCGGATCGTCGGGTCCTACACGAACAGGTCCAAGGGGCCCGTGCAGGTCCGGATGAGCTCGGGGACCTACGGCTCCGCGGGCCCGGCGGTCACCGTCCCCGCAGGAGCCACCCAGGAGTTCTCCCTGGCGACGGGCGTCCGCGTCCTCTCGCCGGGCTCGGTCGAGTTCACGCAGTCGGTGACGGCCGACGGCACGGCGCGCACGAACAAGGTGACCGCCAAGTACGAGGCCGCACGCTACGAGACCTACGCCCCGACGGTCGGGGTCCCGATCCTGGGCGTCTGCTACTTCGACGAGGACCAGCAGCAGTCGTTCCGGCCCGTGACGTTCGTGTACGACAACATCGCGTCGTCGGCGGCCGTGACGTTCCACGTCGAGGTGGACGGCGTGCTCGCCCCGGAGACCCAGCGCGTGGTGCAGAGCCAGAAGAGGGTCCAGCTCAAGGTGCCCAGCGTCCCTGAGGGCGGAGCGACCTACCGTGTCGTGACGGACACCGGTCACTCCTGGACGTACGAGGTCGCCGGTCAGACCTGTCTGCCGAGCTGGCGGTGGACCGAGCTGTACGCGAAGGGTGACCGAGTCACCTACGACGAGCAGCACTACGTCGCGAAGGCCCGGAACATCGCCGTCCTGCCCACGATCGGCAAGGGGTACTGGAAGCTCGAGAAGGGCGGTTCCGACGACTGACCCGTCGGCAGCGCGACCGGAGGGGCTGGGGCGCACGCCCCAGCCCCTCCGTCGTCCCCGGCCCGGTGCGTGCTCGTCAGTCCCGAGGTCGCGCGGCCTGCGGCTCGCCCTCGACGGGTACGGCCAAGGGCGCGAGGTGGTAGGACGCGAGGTCGGTCGCGGCGGTAGGAGCGCTGCCGTCGCCGAACGGTGACCCGCCCAGCGCCTCGCGGCCGTGCGGGGTGCGCCAACCCGACAGGTCGGGGCCGTCGGGCACGATCCCGCTGGGGTTGAGCTGGGAGTGCACGCGGTAGTAGTGGTGCTTGATGTGCTCGAAGTTCACGGTGTCGCCGAACCCGGGCGTCTGGAACAGGTCGCGCACGTAGGCCCAGAGGACCTTGTCCTCGGTGATCTTGTTGCGGTTGGTCTTGAAGTGCCCGTGGTAGACCGCGTCGAAGCGGACGAGAGTGGTGAACAGGCGGACGTCGGCCTCGGTGACGTGGTCGCCCACGAGGTAGCGGCGGTCGGTCAGCCGGTCGTGCAGCCAGTCGAGGCGCTCGAACAGGATCCCGAACGCCCTGTCGTACTTCTCCTGGGAGTCGGCGAACCCGGCCCGGTACACGCCGTTGTTGACGTCGAGGTAGACCTTCTCGGCGACGTCGTCGATCTCGTCGCGCCACGCCTCGGGGTAGAGGTCGGGGGCTCCGGGGCGGTGGTACGCGGTCCACTCGGTCGACAGGTCGAGCGTGATCTGCGGGTAGTCGTTGGTCACGAGCAGGCGCGAGGGGACGTCGACGATCGCGGGCACGCTCACGCCGCCGTCGTCCTCGGGGTCGCGCGCGAGGTAGTGCTCGGCGAGGAAGCGCGAGCCGAGCTCGGGGTCCACCCCGTCGCGGTCGAGCGTGAAACGCCAGGACCGGGAGTCCTGGATCGGGTCGACGATCCCCAGCGAGATCGCGTCCTCGAGCCCGAGCAGCCGGCGCACGATGATCGACCGGTGCGCCCACGGGCACGCGAGGCTCGCGACGAGGCGGTAGCGCCCGGCCTCGACGGGCCACCGGCCCTGCTCGTCGCCCTGCCCGCCGGGCTCCGAGCCGCTGTCCGCGGTGATGCGGTCGGTGAAGTGCGGGCCGCGGCGCTTCCAGCCGCGGGGGACGGGGTTCGATCCGGTGGTGTCGCTCATGGACCGAACCTACGCCGGGCCCTGGACGTCCGCAGCGACCCGGGTCACGGGGCGTGTGTGACGTCCGTCCGGACCGGTCGCAGGCGGGACCCGACCACCCGGGACGTGCCGTCGTCGTGCACCTCGACGAGGACCGTGACGGTCTGCGTGACGGTCCACGCGGACAGGCTCACGCCCGCGGGGACGGTGCCGAGCGTGTCGGTCGCGGGGGTGGGCGCGGTCCAGCCGTCGGTGAGCGTCACGGTCTGGGTGCACTCGACGGACGCGAGCGCGAAGATCCCCTCGGTGGCCACGAGCCACGCCGGGTCCGGGCCCTCGTACGCGCAGGCCCGCTCCTCGGTCCCGCTCTCGGGCGAGAGGCCGGGGACGGGGAAGCCCTGGGTGTGCGCGGTCGCGAGCTGGTCGGCGTCGGTGACGTCGAGCGTGGGTGCTGCCTGCCCGGTGAGGGCGAACCCGAGCACGTCCTCGAGGGCGTCGTCGCCGCGGGCGCGCGCGGCGACGTCGGGCCCGACGGCGGAGCCTCCCGCGAGCACGGGCTGCGGCAGGGCGACGGCCGGGTCGGTCGCGAGCTGGTAGGTCAGGAGCCAGGGCGCGTCGGCCGACGCCCGGGTGAAGAACGTGGACTCGACGAACTCGCCGTCGGAGGCCGCGGGGTCGCCTGCCGCGCGCAGGGAGTAGAACCACCCCGTCGTCGCGGCTGCCGCGGGGGCTGCGATCGTTCCCGACGTCGAGGCGTACGGCGCGACCGGCGGGAGTCCCTGCGCGACCTGGGTGGCGAACGCGAACGCCGAGGAGCGGAGGACGGGCCCGGTCGCGACCTGCGCGAGGGCCTCGGCGTCCCGCGCCTCGTTCGCGGCGCTGCGCGCCGTGGTGAGGGCGGCGAACAGGTCGTCGGCGGCCGCCCGGTCGATCACGGGGTCGGGCTGCGGCGCGGGTGCTGCCGAGACCCCGGAGGCCGCGCACCCCGACAGGAGGGCGAGCGCGGTCGTCGCCCCGACGAGGCCTGCGAGGGTGCGGGCGGTGGGACGTGGCGCAGGCACGACGGCAGGGACCTCACGGGACGGGACGGGCGGACGTGCTCATCCAACCCCGAACGGGCGTCTCGACCAAACGGGTCCGGGGGTCGTCCCCGTGGGTGTCGTGCTGCCGGGCCGGGCGTGGTCCCCCCACGAGACCGTCGGTGCCCGGCCCGGCAGCACACCGGTCCTCAGGCGGCGTCCCCCGAGCCGCTGAGGACGACGTGGGTCTGCGGGTCGAACCGGTAGCCGAGCCCGCGGACGGTCGTGATGACGTGCTGGAGGCCGAGCTTCTCGCGGAGCCTGCGCACGTGGACGTCGATGGTCCGGCTGCCGTCGCGCACGGCGTCGGACCCCCAGACGGTCGCCAGGAGCTCGTCCCGGGTCACGACGCGGTGCGCCGAGCGGGACAGGTGCGTGAGGAGCTCGAACTCCTTGTAGGTGAGGCGTTGCACCGACCCGTCGACGGTCACGCGGCGCCCCACGGGGTCGATGACGACGCGCGGGACCGGCGACAGCGCCGCGAGGCGGTCGCGGAAGGCGTTGACGTCCCCCAGCGCCGCGAGGTCCGGGTCCGGGGTGGGAACCTCCGCGCGTCTCGCGGCGACCCGGCCTCGCGCCTTGCGGCGTCCCTTGTCGACGATCTGCTCGTGCTGGTCGGTCGCGGGCTCGGACAGGGTGAGGGCCGTGTATGTCTCGGCGTCGGGCAGCCACTCGCGCGCGAGCTCGCCCAGGGCCTCGGCGAGCTCGACGAGCTCTGCCTGAGGGTGCTCCCCGGCGGCGGCGTCGACGCCGACGTACAGGACGAAGCCGGGGTGGTTGCGGCGGTGGGGTGCGTGCGGTCGAGCGTTCTGGGGGGTCAGCGTGGTCATGCGAGTCTCCGTGGGTCTTCCCGCTCGACGGCCGGGGCCGGAGCGGCGCCGACGACGGTCGGCAGGGTTGTCAGAGGACTGAGCGGGTCAGGCCGGACAACAGACGCAGGAGGACATGCCGAGGACCGGGCGCCGGTCGGCGCCTCGGGAGCTCAGCGAGGGGGACATGAGGCGAGCATGGCAGCGGGTCGCGGGGTCGCCAAGAGGAAGAGTCAGGAATCTCACTGGGCGAGACTCGAAAATGGGACGGACGGGACGTCGTCGGGCATCGGGCGCAGGGCGGGCCGCCCGGGGGCCCGGCAGCCCGCCACGAGGTGCGACGCGAGAAGGTCAGACGACGCCGTACAGGCGGTCGCCCGCGTCACCCAGGCCGGGCACGATGTACGCCTTCTCGTCGAGGCGCTCGTCCACCGCGGCCACGACGAGCTGCACGTCGACGCGGTCGCCGATCGCCTTCTCGAGGACCTCGATGCCCTCCGGGGCCGCGAGCAGGCACACGGCTGTGACGTCACGGGCGCCCCGCGCGAACACGTAGTCGATCGCCGCGACGAGCGTCCCGCCCGTCGCGAGCATCGGGTCGAGCAGGAACACGTGGCGACCCGTCAGGTCGTCCGGGAGGCGGTTCGCGTACGTGACGGCCTCGAGCGTCTCCTCGTCGCGCTGCATCCCCAGGAAGCCGACCTCTGCCGTGGGCAGCAGGCGGGTCATGCCCTCGAGCATCCCCAGGCCCGCGCGCAGGATCGGCACGACGAGGGGGCGCGGCTCGGCGATGCGGACCCCGACGGTCGTGGTGACCGGGGTCTGGACCTCGTGGGGCTCGACCCGGACGTCCCGCGTCGCCTCGTAGGCCAGCAGGGTCACGAGCTCGTCCACCAGGAGGCGGAAGGTCGGGGAGGCGGTGTCCTTGTTGCGGAGGACGGTGAGCTTGTGGGCGACCAGCGGGTGGTCGGCGACGTGCAGGCGCATGCTCCGAGGGTACCGCCCGGTAGCCTCAGGAGCATGGTCCCCGACGACGTCGCCCCCGCCACAGAGACGGGCGCCACAGCCCCCGGCGCCCCAGGGTCCGGTCCCGTCGGGCTCGAGCTCCCGTGGGCGGCCGGGACGTTCCCGCCGGACACCGTGACCGCGCGCCGCGCCGTGTGGGACGAGCTCATGGGGCTCGCGCTGCACGAGGCGAGCCACGCGCTCGCCACGGGGGACGTACCCATCGGTGCGCTCGTCGTCGGGCCGGACGGGCGGCTGCTCGGGCTCGGCCGCAACCGGCGCGAGGAGATCGGCGACCCCACGGCCCACGCCGAGGTGCTCGCGCTGCGCCAGGCCGCGGCCACGCTCGGCTCGTGGCGCCTCGAGGGGTGCACCCTCGTCGTGACGCTCGAGCCGTGCGCCATGTGCGCCGGGGCGACCACGCTCGCGCGGGTCGAACGCCTCGTGCTCGGCGCCTGGGACCCCAAGGCCGGCGCGTGCGGCTCGGTGTGGGACATCGTGCGCGACCGGCGCAACCCGCACCGCGTCGAGGTGATCGGCGGAATCCGCGACGTCGAGTGCGGCGACCTCATCCGGGAGTTCTTCGAGACGCAGCGCTAGCCGGCTCGACCTCCCTTCCGGAGGCGGAGGCGCCGCCGCGCGCCTCCGACGACTCAGGCGAGCAGCCCCAGCCGCGCCCCCGTGAGGGCCAGCGCTGCGCCCACCAGCATGTACGGGCCGAACGCGATCGCGGTCGTGCGCGACGCGCGTCGGGAGACGAGCAGCGCCACGGCGACCAGCCCCCCCACGAGGAACGGGACGAGCGCGACGCCCCACAGGACGGGCCACCCGTACCAGGCGCCGACGGCGCCCAGGACCCCCGCGAGCTTGACGTCGCCGAACCCGAGGCCGGCCGGGTTGACGAGGTGCAGCGCCAGGTAGGCCGCGCCCAGCGCGAGGCCGCCGAGCGCGGCGCGCAGCAGCGCGTCGAACGCGCTGTCGGCCAGTGCCGCGACGGTGAGCAGGACGGCCACGGCCGCGGCCGTCGGGCCGACGATCGCGTCCGGGAGGCGGTGCGTCGAGGCGTCGATCGCGAAGAGCGCCGTGCTCGCGACGGCGAGGACGACGAGCGCGGGGGTGGACCAGCCCGGACCGCTCGCCCAGACGGCCCAGACCGCGGCAGGCACGGAGGCCACGAGGACGGGGGTGCGGTACGGGGTGATCTCGCTGATCGCGCGACGGAGCGTCGAGGGCATGCGCGAACAGTAGCCGGGCCCTCCGGTCGCCTGCGTCAGCCGACCGCGACCCGGCTCCCGACGGCGAGGCCCCACCGTTCGAACGACGACGCGGGTGCCTCGAGCACGGCTGCGACGCCGTGCCGGGGCCGGGTCATGCCCCACGGGCGCAGACGGTGCACCGCGAGGACGCGGTACCCGGCATCGAGCAGAGCGACGTCGAGGGGCACACGCATCCACGCACCGTGCACCGAGCTGCACGGGCGCAGGAGCAGAGCGTCGGGAAGCGTGGTGCGAAACAAGAGACCCCGGGTCCGACTTATCCATGTTTCAGCTATTTCGAGCGAAGAAACCGTTCTGTCGTCGACGAGCAGGAAGGTCGAAGGGCCACTCTGTGACACGGGTTTTCCTTTCGTGGCATTCGCTTCTATGCTCGGCGCCGCCGTGTGCTGCTCGGGCGCACGAAATTCTCGCAGCGTGCCGGTGGCGGTTGCCGCGGGTCGCGACGCGATGCGGTACGCGCAGCGGGTGAATCTCGTGCACCGGCTGAAACGAAAAACTCATCGAGCCAGGGGAGCCTATGTCACGCGCAACAGTGTGCGCCTTCGTCCCGTCCCAACCCGAGCTCGTCGACCGTCTCCGCAACGATCGCCTCGTGGTCCCGGACACGAAGGACCTGCGCGGCTGGGTCGAGCGTCTCCGGGACACCGGTCCCGTGGTGATCGTCGGGGAGCAGCGGCACGAGCGCCCGCTCCTGAGCGCCGCAGCCGCCCTGTCCGACGCCGGGCTGTCGGTCGCGACCCGCCTGCTGCCGCACGGCCCCGCCGCGGTCGTGCTCGTGGCGCGCGAGGCCGCCTACGCCCCCGTCGACGCGGGGGTGGTCCCGGCGCTGGTCGACGCGATCGCCGCCGAGACGTGGAGCGGGGCCTGGACCGCGAGCGTCGTGGGGCTGACCTCCCCGGCCCCGTCCCTGGGCCAGCACGTCGCCTCCTGGTTCCGCCCGCGGCACGGGTTCGTCGTCACCCTGAGCGAGGCGTCCGGCCGCGCGGTCGCGAGCGCGCGAGCGACCCGCCCTCGCACGGGCCAGGGCTGGCCGGTCCTCACGGTCGCCCACGGGCAGGCGCCGGACGGTGCCCGCGCGGACCTCCTGCGCGCCGTCGGCGCGAGCGAGACCGTCGCGCCCGACTGGCTCGTGCTGGACCCCGTCGAGCGGTTCGGGACGCCGCGCGCGCTCGAAGCCGCGGCGCTCCCCGCGAACAGCGCCGCCCTGCTCTCGGCCCTCGGCCCCGTCACCGGCGAGTGCACGGTCTGCGGGTCCTCGCTGCTCGAGAAGTTCTGCCCGTACTGCCGGGTCGCACCGGTCCTGATGAGCTCACCTGGAGGCACCCTGTGAACCCACGGCAGCGAAGAGGCGTTCTCTTCATCCTGTTGGCCGCCCTGATGGCGGTCGTCGTCTTCGCCGCCGTCGCCCTCTACGTGGGCAGCGTCAGCTCGCGGGTCGGGGCGCTGGTGACCGTGTACCGCTCGGCAGAGGCCCTGCCCGCCTACAGCGAGGTCACGGAAGCGTCGCTCGTCGCGGAGGAGGTCCCCCGGCGATGGGTCTCCGACAACGCGATGCTCGACCAGGAGGCACTCCTCGGCCGTCGGATCGGCGTGAACCTCGACGAGGGCACGATGATCACCTCGGACCTGCTCGTCCCGCCCTCGGACCTCGACGCCGACGAGCGAGAGCTCGCGATCAACGTCGACGCGGTCACGGGCCTCGCCGGCCGCGTGGTCCCGGGCGACTACGTCGACGTGTACGCCGTGTTCGGCGACGTCCCCGGGCTGCCCAAGCAGGTGCAGGTGCTCGTGCGCAGCGTGCGGGTCGTGTCCGTCGCCGGCAGCCAGGTCCAGGTCGACGAGGAGAGCGCCACGGGACAGCAGACCGTGATCCCCGTGACCCTCGCACTCAAGCCCAACGACGCCCTCGCCGTGACCTACGCGGCCGCCTTCGCCCAGGAGGTCCGGCTCGTCGGGCTGCCCACCGGCAGCGCGGAGGACCGCACCGGTGAGCTCGACGACCTCGACGCCGGCGACCTCGGCGGCACCGCCATCCCAGAAGGAGACCGCTGATGCCCGGAACCGTCGTCATCGCGTGCGCCGACCAGTCGCTCGCCTACGAGCTGCGGTCGCAGCTCGCCGAGGTCGGTGACGTCGAGGTGGTGGGTCTCGCGGAGACCACGACCGAGCTCATCGAGATGGTCACCACGCACGAGCCCAACGCGGTCCTCGTGCACGACCAGATCGGTCCCCTGTCGGTGCACGAGGTCGTCCGTGACCTCGGTGTGCGCCGCCCCGCGACCGTGTCGGTCGTCGTGGCGAGCGACCCCGACCCCGAGGTCCTCGCGGCGGCCATGGACGCCGGGGCCCGCGGCGTGCTCACCTACCCGTTGTCGTTCGACGCGGTCCAGCAGCGGGTCCAGAACGCGCTCGAGTGGTCCCGTCAGATGGAGGCCATGCTCGACGCGACCCGCGCCGGCGGCACGAGCGCACGGGGCCGGGCGACCGTCGTCGTCGCGACCGGGTCGAAGGGAGGCGTCGGGACGACGGCGCTCCTCACGCACCTGGCCTGGGACCTGCGCCGCAGGACGCCGGACCTCAAGGTCGCGGTGGTCGACGCGGACCTCGAGAAGGGGGACCTCACGAGCTACCTCCCCGCGGCGTACCGGACCTCGATCGCGGACCTGGCCAAGGTCGCCGAGGACCTGTCGCCGCGCACGGTCGCCGACGCGATGTTCGAGCACGAGTCCGGGCTGCACCTCCTGCTCCCGCCCGAGGACGTCCGCGAGGTCGAGTTCGTGACCCCCACCGCGGTCCGCCAGATCGTCTACCTGCTGCGCCAGCAGTACGACCTGGTCCTCGTGGACGCCGGGTCGCACGTGACGCCCGTCCAGGTCGCGCTCGTCGAGATCGCCGACGAGGTCGTGCAGGTCGTCACCCCGGACCTCGTGAGCCTGCGCGGCCTGCGACGGGACCTGGGCTGGTGGGAGTCGTTCGGCGCCCGCAAGCCCGACGCCGTCAAGGTGCTCGTCAACCGTCGCTCGAAGGGTGACGAGATCCAGTTCGACGCCGTCCGCCAGCTCTCTCCCGCGCCCGTCCTCCAGACGACGGTCCCGCACCTCGGCCGCCGCCTCGAGGCGGCGGTCAACACGCGGTCGCCCGGCCTCGTGGAGGACCAGGGCTGGTGGAGCGCGCTCCGTGCGCTCGCCGGAGAGCTCCGTGTGGACCGTGCGCTCGCGCAGGACGACGACGCTCCCGCCGCAGCCCGCCCGCCCCGCGAGGCCAGGACGGCTCGTGCCCCCCGGCGCGCGGCGCGGGCCGGCGCCCGGGAACGCGGATCGGCGTCGATCGAGATGCTCGGCACGCTTCCGGTCCTGCTGCTGGTCGCGGTCGTCCTGGTGCAGCTCGCCACGGCCGGCCTGACCTACGTGTGGACGGGCCACGCGGCCTCCCTCGCCGCCAGGGCCGCGGCCGTCGACCCGTGGGACGGAGCCGGTGCCCGGGCGCTGGCTCTCGAGGACATCCCCTCCGGGGTCACCGACGACATGAGGGTCGCCCTGTCAGGACAGGGGAACGGGACGGTCGACGTGTCCGTCACGACGAACGTCCCGCTCCTCGCGCCCGGCCTCCTGCCGACGCCCTGGACGCTCACGGTCGAGCGACAGGTGGTGACCGAGCCGTGAGGCGCGACAAGGAGCGAGGAAGCTCGACGATCGAGATCCTCGGCATGCTGCCGGTCGTCGTCGTGACGCTCTTCGTGCTGCTCCAGCTGTGCGCCTTCACGTGGGCGGTCGCCGGTGCCAACCAGGCCGTGCGGGACGGGGCGCGTGCCAAGAGCCTCGACCGGCCCGTCGCGGCCGCGGTCGAGGCGTCGCTCCCCAGCGGGCTGAGCGTGCACAGCCTCCGGGTCGAGGGGGAGCGGGTCGTCCTCCAGGTCGAGGTGCCGCGGATCGCGGTGTTCCCCTCCATGACCGTCCAGCGTGAGGCGACCATGCCGGGGACGATCTCGTGAGGGGCGGGTTCGCCGAGTGGAGCTCGGCCCGCCCCGCGGCGACCACCACCTCGTCGAGCCGGAGCGACCTCGACGAGGGGCTCGTCGCGCTCTTCCGCGGCAAGCTGCTCGAGGAGGTCGACCTGCACGAGCTCGGGCGCCTCGACGCGGCCCAGCGCAGGATCCGGCTCGAACGGGTCGTGGCGCACCTCGTCTCGACCGAAGGGGTCATCCTCACGACCCGTGAGCGCAACGCGCTCATCCGCCGTGTCGTCGACGAGTCCGTCGGTCTCGGCGTCCTCGAACCGCTCCTCGCGGACGAGACGGTCTCGGAGATCATGATCAACGGGCACGACACGATCTACGTCGAGCGGTTCGGCCAGGTCGAGCGCGCGGCTGCGGCCTTCACCTCGGAGGAGCAGCTCCGGCAGACGATCGACCGCATCGTGTCGACCGTCAACCGCCGTGTCGACGAGTCGAGCCCCATGGTCGACGCCCGGCTTCCCCCGGACGAGCGGATGCCGCGCGGCGCCCGTGTCCACGTGGTCCTGCCCCCGCTCGCCCTCGACGGCCCGACGGTCACGATCCGTCTCTTCCCCAAGGCGTACGGCCTCGACGAGCTGCTCAACCGTCAGAGCCTCGACCAGCGCACCGCCGACCTGCTCGCGGCGTGCGTCCGGGCTCGGCTGAACATCGTCGTCTCGGGTGGCACGTCGTCCGGGAAGACGACGCTGCTCAACGCGCTGTCGGCCTTCATCCAGCCCCGGCAGCGCATCATCACGATCGAGGACGCCGCCGAGCTCTCGCTCTCGCAGGAGCACGTGGTGCGCCTCGAGACCAGACCGGCGAACGTCGAGGGCCGTGGCGCCGTCACCATCCGTGACCTCGTCCGCAACGCCCTGCGCATGCGTCCCGACCGGGTCATCGTCGGTGAGGTCCGCGGCGGCGAGGCCCTCGACATGCTGCAGGCGATGAACACCGGTCACGAGGGATCGCTCGCGACCGTCCACGCGAACACCACGGTCGACGCGCTCATCCGGCTCGAGACGCTGGCGTCGATGAGCGACGTCGAGGTCCCGTTCCACGCGCTGCGCGACCAGGTGAACAACGCGGTCGACATCGTCGTGCAGCTCCTGCGCGGGTCCGACGGCACCCGTCGGGTCGTGGCGGTCGACTGGGTCGCGTCGCGGCACCGGGAGGACTTCCGGGTCGAGCCGCTCATGCGCTGGGATCCCGAGGCCGTGAACGACCGCGGCGGACGCGGACGCTTCGTGGTCCACGACGTGCCGTCCCGGGTGCTCGACCGGCTGCGGATCGCGGGGGAGACCGCGGTGGTCGAGGACGCCTTGCAGAGGAGCGCGCGATGATCCTCCTCGTCCTGTTCGTCCTCACGTGCGCGCTGTGCGCCTTCCTCGTGGCGGGCCTCGTGGACCTCGCGGCCGTGTCCTTCCGTCGGCGGGCGCTCGTCGCCGCGCTCGACTCGGGGGACAGCGCGACGCTCACCGGGCGGATCGACCAGTGGGACCGCTACTTCCGCAGGACACCGCCGGGACGATGGGTCGAGCGCCAGCTCGTGCTGGCGGGCGAGGAGGACCGTCGCCCGCTGACCGTGGGTTCGGTGGCGGTCGCCGGCGGCCTCGCCGTCGGCTGGGTCCTCGCGATCGGCCTCGCCCCGTTGTTCGGGCTCCTGGGGATCGCCGCCGTGGTCGGGGGCATCCGGTGGTGGCTGGGGCGGGCGCGGGAGCGGCGCCGCGAGCAGTTCGTCGCGCAGATGCCCGAGCTCGCGCGCGTGCTCTCCAACGCCACGAGCGCGGGCCTGTCCATCGCCGGTGCGATCGCCGTCGCCGCCGCCGAGCTGCAGGCTCCCGCGGGCCCGGAGCTCGCGCGCGTCGCGTCGAGGATGCGCTTCGGGGCGAGCCTCGACAGCGCGATGGGCGACCTCGAGGAGCGCGTCCCGTCCCGGGAGGTCGCCGTCCTCGTCTCGACGCTTCTCGTGAGCGCACGCTCGGGCGGATCGCTCGTCTCGGCGTTGCGCGACATCGCCGAGACGCTCGAGGAGCGCAAGGAGACGCGCAGGGAGATCATGACGACGCTCGCACAGTCCACGGCGACCGGGTACATGGTCATCGTGCTGGGCTTCGGGCTGCTGTTCCTGCTCAACATGATCCAGCCGGGCACGGTCGACGCCATGCTGGCGAGCTGGTCGGGCCGGGCTGCGCTCCTGGTCGCCAGCTCGCTGTTCGTCGCCGGGTTCCTGCTGATCCGTCGGATGACGAGGTTCGACGGGTGACGGCCGCGCTCGTGCTCGTGACCGCGGCCCTGGCCGCCGCGGCGGTGGTCCTCCTGCTCGTGGGGCTGAGGGAGGTCCGGTCGGACGCGCTGGACATCCTGCACGTCGACGACCTCGAGCTCCTCCGCAAGGAGCAGCGTCGGCGCGCCCAGGGCGAGGGACCTCTGGCGAGGATCGCTCGGGGGCAGGTGCCCCGGCTGCGCAGGGTCCTCGGCGCGCGTCGGGTCGAGGGGCTCCAGCGCCGGATCGACGAGGCAGGGCGTCCGGGCGGTCTCACGGTCGACGGCTTCCTCCAGGAGTGCGCCACGTGGGGCCTGATCATCTCGCCCCTGGTGCTCCTGTTCGTCCTCCAGGGCAGCTTCCTGTACGTGCCGCTGTGCCTCGCCGTGCCTGTCCTGCTGCCGATGGGGCGCGTCGCGGGTGCGCAGCGCAAGCGCCGGGAGCAGATGGACCGCGACCTCCCGGACTTCCTCGACGTGCTCGCGGTCACGGTCATGGCCGGGGTGAACTTCCGGGCCGCTCTGGCGCGGGTGTCCTCACGGTTCGAGGGCCCGCTGGCCGACGAGGTCATGCTCACGCTCCACCAGATCGCCAACGGCGCCTCGGTGCGCGACGCGTTCGACGACATGCGCCGACGGTCCTCGTCGGAGTCGGTCGCACAGTTCGTCTCGGCCCTGCTCCAGTCCCAGGAGCTCGGCGCACCGCTGGCCGAGTCGCTCCGGCAGATCGCCGACGACGTCCGCCGGGCCTCGGCGCAGCGTCAGCGCCAGGCGGCTGCGAAGACGGCACCGCGCGTGACGCTCGTGACCTCCGTGGTCCTGCTCCCCGCGGCGATGATCCTGATCGTCGTGGGTCTGGTCCTGGGCATGGACGTGGACTTCGGGTCCTTGCTGGGAAGCATCTGATGCGCACGGGCACCGTCTGGCAGGACGAGTTCAGCCGACGGCTGCTGGGCATCGCCATGCTCGTCCGCCTGATCTCGATCCTCATGGCCTTCGTCGGGCTGGTCGGGGAGCCCCTGACCGCGACGGTGCTCGCGTGCTCCTTGGCGATGAGCGGGGCGAGCCTGGCGCTGCTGCTCTCTCCCGCGGTCGCGTCGTTCGTCGCCCGCCACCCGTTCGTGTGCGTGACCGACGTGCTCCTGTCGCTCGCCGTGGTCGCGCTCGTGGGCGTCGAGAGCCCGCTCGTGATCGCGACCATGTCGTCGGCGCTCGTGGTGGGGTTCCTGTTCCGTCCCGTGATCGCGTCGGCGTGCGGCATCGTCCTGGTCGCCGGGTACCTCCTCGCGGCGGTGGTCGGCGACTTCGGCGAGCTCGGTTTCATGACGGCCATGGGGGTGCCGACCCTGTACGTGGGGCTGATCGTCGTCGGCGGCGCTGTGCGGCACGCGCACGACGCGCAGGCGGAGGCGGTGCGTCTGGTCGCGGAGGCGAGGTTCGCCTCGGCCTCGGCCGACGAGCGGGCACGGCTCGCCCGGGAGATGCACGACTCGCTC
This sequence comes from Oerskovia douganii, assembly GCF_015142735.1. Classification (GTDB taxonomy): domain Bacteria; phylum Actinomycetota; class Actinomycetes; order Actinomycetales; family Cellulomonadaceae; genus Oerskovia; species Oerskovia douganii. The sequence continues at coordinate 34,626 of NZ_JACSPN010000002.1, forward strand.
GGCAAGACGCTGCACGGGATCTCGCTCGGCGCGGAGGCGCTGCCCCGCATCCTGGCGCGCGACCCCGGCGCGGCCACGTACTACGCGACCGCGCTCGCGGACGGCGCCGAGCGCGCGGCGCAGGAGGCTCGCCAGATCCTGGTCCGGCTGCGGGCGGACCAGCCGGACAGGCCGCTCGTCGAGGTCCTGCGGGAGCGGTGCGCCGCCTGGGAGCAGGAGACGGGGGTGACGTGCACTTTCACGGTCGACGGGTTCGTCGACATCTCGACGGATGCGCGCTACGAGCTGCTGGCGATCGTCGAGGAGGCGCTCGAGAACGCTCGCCGTCACGCCGAGGCGAACCGGCTGGTCGTGCGTCTCGTGGGGCGTGACGGTCGGGTCGGCGTCGAGGTCGAGGACGACGGACGTGGCTTCGTCCCCGCACCGGACGGGACCAGCCCACCGAGGCACTACGGGCTGACGGGCATGGCGGAGCGGGCGCGGGTCGCGGGTCTCGAGCTGACGATCCGCTCGGCACCGGCCCGCGGGACCACCGTGAGCGTGGGCCTGGCGGCCGCGGGTGGTGGCGCCACCGCGGCTGCCGACGGGTACCCGAGCCCGCTGCCCAAGCCTCTCGCTCCCCAGGGTGCCGGTGCGAAGGTGGCGTCGGCCGGAGCGCGCGGATGAGCGCCCAGGACGTGGACGCGCGCTCGACCACGGGGACGGTGTCGGTCGCGATCGTGGACGACAACCCGGTCGTCAGGATGGGGCTGCGGGCGATCGTCGAGGCGTCCGAGGCCCTCACCTTCGTCGGCGAGGCGGGCGACGGCGAGGCGGCGATCGCGATGGTCCGCGGCTGCCGGCCGGACGTCACGCTCCTCGACGTCCGGATGCCCCGCCGGGACGGGATCGAGGTCCTCGTGGCGATTCGCGACGTGACCTCGGTGCTCATGCTGACCTACTCGGACAGCCCGGACGTGGTGCGGGCAGCCCTGGCCGAGGGGCCCTCGGGTACCTCGTGCACGGGCACTTCACGGCGACCGGCCTGGAGCGGTCGATCCTCATGGTGGACGACGGCGCCTTCCCCCTCTCGGCACCGGCCGTGGCCGCGATGCGGTCGACGCTCGCGGTGGCACCGGCCCGGGAGGTCGGCAGGCCGGACTTCGGGCTCTCCGCCCGGGAGGCGGAGGTGGCCACCCTCCTGGCAGAGGGCTGCACCAACCCGGAGATCGCCGCGCGGCTGTTCGTGGCCGAGAAGACCGTGAAGAACCACATCAACAGCGTGTTCGCCAAGATGCAGGTGCGCAACCGTTCGGAGGCGATCCTGGCGTGGCTGGGCCCGTGGGACCGCGATGATTAGGCCCAGGTCTGGGCCCCTGGGCCCGGGCCGAGCGCAGGGTGGCCTCCGTAGGGTTCGTGGAGTCGTGAACGGTGATGGACCCGTTCAGACCTGGACCCACGAGGAGAACTCTCATGACCCGTGCATTCGTCAAGGCCAAGATCCGTCTGCAGAAGTCGCTCGAGGCCCGCGAGGCGGGTCAGGGCTCGATCGAGTACCTCGGTGTGATCGTCGTGGCCGTGCTCCTGGTCGTCGCACTGATCGCCGTGTTCCGCGGCTTCGACCTCGGCGGGAAGATCCAGGAGCAGCTGGACCAGATCAACTAGTGACGCGTCGACGCCTGCACGGCGACGAGGGCCTGGCCTCCAGCGGTCTGCTGGCCACGGTCCTCGTCGTCGTGTTCGCGGTCGCCCTGGTGGCCGTTCTCCCGCTCCTGCGCGGGACCGAGCAGGGGGGCAGGGCACGCACGGTCGCCGACGCGGCCGCGCTCGCCGGGGCCGAGCGGGTGCGTGAGCACTTCCTCGACGAGCTCGCCGGAGTCCCGGTGCGCGACCTGACCGGCGGGAACGACCTGGGTGGCACGTGGTGGCCGACGCGGTCACCGCTGCCGTCCATGGGGTACTCCGCGGCGAACGACTACGCGCACAGGAACGACGGCGAGGTCCTGCCGGCGTGGTACGCGTACGACGTGCGGGGCGGCACCGTGACCGTGCGGGCCCGGCTGCTCGAGCCGGCGCCGGGCGGGGGGCGGACCGAGTCGAGCGCGCGGGCACGCCTGGGGATCGACCTGTCGACCTGCTGGGTCAGCGCGGATCGCGAGGAGATCGAGCCGGAGCCCGAGCCGACGCCGGAGCCGACCCCCGACCCGAGCCCGTCCGAGAGCCCCACACCCACCCCGTCCCCGACGCCGACCGAACCTCCGCCGCCCGAGTACACCGACTGGGTCTACTCGTTCGGCTGCGACGGCGTCCGCCGCGTGTCCGGCGACGATCTGCGCGACGTGCTGGCGGAGGCGCGTCAGCGGGTCGTCGAGGCCGCGACCCCGCGGCTCGTCGACCCACCGCCGTAGCCGGGCCGGGTGGACGGGATGCTTCAGCAAGGTGCCTGCAGAGGCCGGAGAGTCAAGGAGGAACGACCATGAGGGTTGCTCGCAGGTGGATGGTGGTCCCCGTGGCTCTCGTCGCGGTGCTGGCCGGAGGGCAGGTCGCGACGGCCGGCTCGTCCGACACGGAGCCCTCGGGTTCCGGCACCGACCTCGACCTCGCTCGCGGCGTGGTCCGTGTCGACGGCACCGACGTCCCGCTGCACGGGACGTTCTCCTACCCGTCCTTCGGCCTGGGGGACGATCCCGTGGTCCGAGGCATCGTCCACGGCGTCTACCGCGTCGACGGCGGGACCGCGCTGTACTACTCCCTCACCGAGGAGACCAAGGGCATCGGCACCGGGGGCACGAACGCCTTCCCGACCGATCTCCAGGACCCGACGGTCTACGGGTACAACATGGCGTCGGCGGTCGCCCTCGTGGACGTCGCAGGCCTGCAGGGGTACCGGCCGCTCGTGGCCGACGGCGCGGCGCTGACGTCGGCGTCCAAGGACCTCCAGGCCGGTCCTGACGAGCTCGCGGTGGCCTTCGCGCTGTTCCCCGAGCTCCCTGAAGGACTGACGTCCGTGGACGTGCGGATCGGCCGGGACGTCGTCGCGGGGGTGCCCGTCGGCGAGGGCGCCCTGACCCCTGTCGCCGAGGAGCCCGCGGTCCTGCTCGGCCAGGGCTGGCCGGAGCTTCCGTCGAGCGACCAGATCGCGGCAGCGGGGATCGACGGGGCGGTCTTCGGTCTGAGCCGGCGCACCTCCGACCTCGAGCAGGTCGCGGCGACCGAGGAGACGGTCGAGCAGGTGGCGGTGACGCTCGACGCCAACGTCGTCTTCGACAAGGCCTCGGCCACGCTCTCCCCGGGTGCGCAGACCACGCTCGCCGACGTCGCGGCCGACATCGCGGCCCGGGGGACGGGCCAGGTCGTCATCACGGGGCACACCGACTCCGACGGGACGGACGCCGACAACCAGGTGCTCTCCGAGCAGCGCGCCGCGGCGGTCCTGGCGGCGCTCCAGCCCGCCGTCGGCGACGAGGTGACGCTCGAGGCCCTGGGCAAGGGCGAGACCGAGCCGGTCGCGAGCAACTCCTCGGCCGAGGGCCAGCAGGCGAACCGGCGGGTCACGGTCGTCTACTCCGTGCAGGAAGGGAAGCGATGAACGTCAGGAAGCACGGGACCGTGCTCGGGGGGCTGCTGGTGACCCTCGTGACCCTGTCCGCATGCACGGGCAGCCCGGAGGCGCCCGACGCGTCGGGCGGCCCTCGGCAGACCGCGGGTTCCGAGTCACCGTCGACCGCTCCGGAGGTCTCGGCCGAGGAGCTCGCGCTCGCGCTGTCCGCGGCCGAGGACGCGACCCCGGTCGGCACGGCCACCGGGGACGTCCCGGTGGGTGGCGGGACGACGCGCTCGGTCGTCGCGGACGCGCTCTCGGTCGACGCCTACCCCGACCGGACGCTCGTACGGTTCACCCTCGCCTCGGGGGACGGGCAGACGATCCGGCTCGAGGCGTACTCGCTCGCGGGAGCGGACTGGAACCTCGCTTACGTGGAGGGGCTGGCGGTCGTCGACCCCGAGTCCCAGCAGCGGCTCTCGAGCTACCGGGAGGCGGACCGCGAGAAGGGCGAGAGCGCCTTCCAGACGTGCTCCGCCAAGCCCAAGTCGCTCGAGGCCGAGAAGTTCCCGCAGACCTGCGTGCTCCCGGCGCTCGATCCGGCGACGGAGACCGTGACCGTGGAGATCCCCGACCTGCCCGCGATCGAGAACGTGCCGGTCACCCGGCACGGGGAGTGAGTGAACCACCGTGGGACAGATGACGAGGCCGCGCCGTGCGCGCACGGTTCGTGGCCAGGGCGAGCGTGGCGCGTCGACGATCGAGACGTTCGGTGTCGTCGCCGTCGCGGTGGTCCTCGTCACGGCGTTGATCCTCGTCTTCACCACCTTCAAGGTCGGTGACCGGATCGCGATCGAGCTGTGCAAGGTCGTGACCGCGGTGTCGGGCAGCGGGGCGTCGTGCGGGACCGTGACGGACGCCGCGGCGCCGCAGCAGGACAAGGACTTCCAACCGCCGGTGTGCATGCTCTCCGAGAAGAACGAGTCGTACTCCGCGCAGATCAAGATCGCGTTCGTCACGATCGGTGAGAACTCCGGGTTCATCGTGCAGGAGCAGGCCGACGGCAGCGTCAAGGTGACGGTCACGGACGGCGGTGCGCTCGGTGCCGAGGGTGGTGCCGGTGCCACGTTCAACATCGGCAAGCTCGGCAGCGAGACCAAGGGCGGGGCGGACGTCGACTTCGGCGGTGGCCTGACGTTCGGCTACGGCGACACCTGGGAGTTCACGTCGAAGGCCGAGTACGACACGATGCGCTCCCAGCTCGACGACTACCTGATGCAGCAGGAGATGCTCAAGCAGGAGGGTGGCGCCTGGGCCATCAAGGGGATGGGCGGGTTCGTGGACGCGCCCAAGCCTCCGACCGTCAAGTTCACGACCATCGGCCTCGAGGCTGCGCTCGACGGAGGGATCGGGCTCCGGGAGCCCACGGGGAAGAAGGACGCCGACGGGAAGGAGGAGTTCCTCGACCCGAACCTGGGGCTCAGCTTCTCCCTCGACGGTTCGGGCGAGGTGGTCGTGGAGACCAGCTCGAACGGGGACGTGACCTACAACTACCAGCTCAAGGGCAGCGGTGCGGCGGGCATCGAGCTCGTGGCGGGATCCGGGACGGGAAGCCTGAGCGGCGAGGCCGCGTTCTCCGTGAAGCGGGACAAGAACAAGGACGTCACGGAGATCGTGTTCAAGACCGTCGGCGCCAGCTCGCTGGAGGGGCAGCTGGGCAACGCCACGTTCGAGCAGGTCAACGGTGGGGCGGGGACGGCCGAGGGCAGCTCGGTCATGACCACCACGACGCTCGTGGTCGACGACTCCAACCGCGCCCAGGTCGACGCGTGGCTGGCCGAGCGTGGCGACGCGCTGCGCATCCCGCTCTCGGCCGTGGTCCCGGACAAGCCGTCCGACGACCCGTTCTCCCAGCTCCTGTACGAGAAGGCCACGGTGAGCCGGGTCGAGTATGAGAACATCCAGGACGGCTTCGCGTTCGGTGCGGCCGTGAAGGCGGGACTCCAGCTCGGGTTCAACTTCAGCATGGAGGAGGCCACGGCCACGGCGGTCAAGGCGCACTTCCTCGGCGCCCCCCAGGCGGACGCGGTCCGACCGTGGGTGGACGACGCGGTGTGCATCGGTGGCTGACCACGTGACCCGGAGGTCCCAGAAGGAGAGAGCAGCGATGCAGTTCGGAAGACGAGCACGTGCGACGACCGCAGCCCTCGTGGCGGCCGTGGCCCTCGGAGGGTGCTCGGGCGACGGCATTCCTGAGGGGTACGAGCAGGTGCAGACGGGCTGGATGCGGGTGGCCGTCCCGGAGGGGTGGGTCGAGGGCGGTCAGGTGACGGACCGTTGGACCGAGTCCTACCAGGACGCCGAGGGCGACGCCGCGACGGTGCAGCTCCTCCTGGCTCCCGAGTGGGGCGAGACGGATGCGCTCGTCGCCACGAGCAGCGTCATCGCCTCGGCTCAGGTCGGTGGCTTCCCGGGCTTCAGGATCGTGGACGGCCCCGAGACCGACGAGGAGCAGAACCACCTCCTCCGGGACCGGGTCGACTTCACCTACGAGGGCGAGGACGGGACGTACGAGGGCGTGCTGTGGGGTCTGGCGGACGACGAGGACCACGTCGTGATGGCGCAGCTCACGGGCAAGGACCTGGACCCCGACCTGGTCGCCGCGATCGACGAGAGCCTCGAGGTGACCGGGTGAGGGTCGCGACGCGAGAGGCGGACCAGCCGACCAGGGCGCCTCGGCTGGGCGGTCTCCTGCGCGGTTGGGTCTGGGCGCTCGTCGGGTTCCTCGTCGGCGAGTACGCTGCGGGCTTCGCTCTCCAGGTGCTGATGCGCGCGGGGGAGCGCGAGCTCGTCCTGTCGTGGACGTGGGTGCCGTGGATGCTCGCCGCTCTCCTGTGCGGCGCGGGAGCCGGTCTGGCCGTCCCCGCTGCCCGCGATCGCGCCTGGTGGTCGTGGGGCGTGGCGGCGGCGCCGATCCCGGTCGGGGCCTTCTTCGTGACGTGGTGGTACCTGTCCGCGTTCGACGCCGGGTCCGACGGCCTCGTGCTGGCCGCACTGGGTCAGGTCCTCGTCGCCGCAGTGGTCGCCACGGGCATCGGTCTTCTGCGCACCCGGTCGAGGGGCCTCGACGCGGCACAGGCGGGCTGATGTCCTCGGCACGCGTCCGTCCGAAGGCCGTCGCCTACCTCGTGCTGGCCGTCCTGGGCGTGGTGGGCGTCTCCCTGCTGTGGGACAGGACGCCCGCCCCCGAGCCGGTCCCGTCGTCGACCGAGGCGCCGCTCCCGGTCGTGCCGGTCGAGGAGGGGGAGACGGTGAGCGACGACGTGGCGGTGCTCGGGCCCGACGGCGCCACGTACGGAGCGCCGTCGGTCAGGTGGGACTCCTCGGCCGCGGTGAGGGTGAGCCTGGCCGTCACCGTGCCGGAGAGCGAGGGCGTCGTCGAGGTCCGGCCGCCGGAGGTCGCGCTGGTGCGCGCGGGTCGGGAGATCTCCCCCCTCCCTCCCGTCGAACCCGGCTCCGAGGACCGGGGGACGCGCCTGCGCGGCGGCGGTGCCGCCGGCTTCACGTGGTACTTCGACGCGGACGACGACGGGACGCAGATCGAGCCGGGTGACCTCGTGACGGTGCGTGTGCGCACCCCGGACGGCCTCGTGTACGACGTCGAGGGGATCGAGGTCGGGCGGCCGTCGGGACGGGGCCTGTCCCGGTAGGACCTGCCCGGGCAGGGTGGGTCGGGCAGGTCGCCCCGGTCCCCGGCGCCCGCCCCGGCCCCCGGCCGCCCGGCGCCCGCCCTGCGGCCCGCCGGCTCAGAGCCGGTCGGCCAGCGCTTCGAGCGTCTCGGAGACCCCGGCCTCGAGCTTGAGGGTGGCGAGCGGGTCGCCACGGGTCGCACCGCGGTTGACGATCACGACGGGCTTGTCGTTCTTCACGGCGTGCTTGACGAACCGCAGCCCGCTCATGACGGTCAGCGACGACCCGGCGACGAGCAGCGCGTCGGCGGCGTCGACCATGGCGTAGGCGCGCTCGACGCGCTCGCGGGGCACGTTCTCGCCGAAGTACACGATCTCCGGCTTGAGCATCCCGCCGCAGAACTCGCACGCGGCGGGCACGAAGTGTGCGGTCGACTCGATCACGGCGTCGGCGTCGGGGGCGGTCTCGACGTCGGCGAGGTCGCCGACGCTCTCGAGGAAGTGGGGGTTGAGCTCGGTGAGCCGCTCGGCGAGGTGCTCGCGCGAGATGACGCGTCTGCACGACAGGCAGATCACGCGGTCGTAGCGGCCGTGCAGGTCGATGACGTTGCGCGAGCCTGCGTCCTCGTGGAGGAGGTCGACGTTCTGGGTGATGATCCCCTCGAGGACGCCTAGCTCCTCGAGCCGCACCAGGGCCTTGTGCCCGGCGTTGGGGTGCGTGCGGTGCACGCGTTGCCAGCCCACGTGGTTGCGCGCCCAGTAGTGGCGGCGGAACGCCTCGTCGCCGACGAACTGCTGGTAGGTCATGGGGTTGCGGGGCGGGGAGTCGGGCCCGCGGTAGTCGGGGATGCCGGAGTCCGTCGAGATGCCCGCGCCGGTCAGTGCGGTGAGCCGCTTTCCGCGCAGGAGGTGGACGACGTCGTCGAGCGAGGGCTCTGTCACGGGAGATCCTGAGGTCTGCTGAGCCACCCTTCGAGGGTACGACGGCCCTGCCGGAAGGTTCCACAAGAAGCGGTGTGACGTGCGGCGGCCCGCGCGAAACGGGCGAGTTGGACACCCGTCCAAGGGCAAATCGGGCCAAAGGCGCAACACGGCTGGGTGATTGGTTAAGGGTCTTGGCAAAGCAATGCGCCACGGCTAGTGTGCGAGGCGTCCGAACAAAGTTCCGGGCGTGCCCGGAGGAGAGCAACGAGGCCCTCAATGAACGCACCACGACGCCGGCTCGCGCCGGTAGCGATCGCCGCCGCAGCGGTGCTCGCGGCATCACTCGCCGCGGCCCCCGCGACGCAGGCCGCCACCCCCACCGCCAAGCCCGTCGTCACGTCCGCCGGGCCCGACGACATCAACGGCTACCGCAGCGTCGGCTATTTCATGGCCGACGGCCCGATCACCAGGAACTTCCACGTCGCCAACCTGGTCTCGACCGGCGCGATCAAGGACCTGACGCACCTCAACTACGCGTTCGGAAACGTCACGACGGACCTCGTCTGCGACATCAACCAGGTTCCCGGTGAGGGGGATGCGCAGAACGACTTCCTGCGCCTGGTCCCGGCCAAGCAGTCCGTGGACGGCAAGGCCGACAAGGCGGGGCAGGCCCTCGCCGGCAACTTCAACCAGCTCCGCAAGCTCAAGGCCGTCAGCCCCGACACCAAGATCCTCGTGTCGCTCGGCGGGTGGACCTGGTCGGACAACTTCTCCGAGGCGGCCTCGACGGCCGAGGGGCGCACGAGGCTCGTCGACTCGTGCCTGGACATCTACATCAAGGGCAACCTGCCGAAGATCGGCGACAAGGGGGGTGCGGGTGCGGCCGCCGGTATCTTCGACGGCATCGACATCGACTGGGAGTGGCCTGTCACCGGTGGTGAGACCGCGAACGCCCGCCCCGAGGACAAGGAGAACTTCCTGCTCCTCATGGAGGAGTTCCGCAGCTCGCTCGACGCGCTGGGAGCCCAGAGCGGGCAGGACTACCTGTTGACGGGCTTCGCCCCCGCCGGCGGCTGGAACGCGGGGCAGGGCGGCTGGCTCGACCCGCGCCTGTTCGCGGTGGTCGACTTCCTCAACGTCCAGGGCTATGACTTCCACGGGGGCTGGGTCCCCGACAAGACCGGGCACCAGGGCAACCTGCACCCGGACGGCGCCGAGAACTGGGGCCTGGGCCTCGACGGTGCGATGAGCATGTACGTGAAGGCGGGCGCGGACCCGCTGCAGCTCAACGCGGGCCTCGCGGCCTACGGCCACGGTTGGTACGGCGTCGCGGACGGCAGCGCGGGCTGGAAGCCGGCAGCGGGCTACATCGGCACCAAGACGTACGCCGAGCTGCGGACGGTCGGCACCGCGTACTTCGACCCGAAGATCGGCGCCTCGTGGCGCTACGACGGCGACCAGTGGTGGAGCTACGACGACAAGGCGTCCGTGAACGCGAAGGCCGAGTGGTTGGCGGTCCAGGGCTACGGCGGTGCCATGTGGTGGGACCTCACGGGTGACTACAAGAACGAGCTGGGCTCGACGCTCGGCTCGACGTTGCGTGCGTCCACGCCTGGACCGCAGGTCGACGCCCGGTGCGCCGCCCCGTGGTACGGCTCGGGCGTCTACACCTCGGGTGACGTGGTCTCGCACGACGGCACCGAGTACAAGGCCAAGTGGTGGACGCGCGGCACGGCCCCGGCGGCGACGTCGGGCAGCCCGTGGCAGAAGATCGGCCCGTGCGGCACGGCTCCCGTGGTCGAGGTCGTGAAGTGCGCGCCAGCGTTCTCGCTCGGGGCCACCTACGCGGGCGGCGCGGTCGTCTCCCGTGCGGGCGTGAACCACACCGCGCAGTGGTGGACCCGTGGCGAGGTGCCCGGGACCGACGTGTGGGGCGCGTGGGACGCGGGGCGTCCCTGCTCGGCATGACGTCTGCGTGAGCACGGCCCCGGGGCGTTCCGGGGCCGGCAGGGGTGCCGCACCGTCGGGTGCGGCACCCCTGCTGCGTCCCGGTGGGTGCCCGACGGCGTCACGCGCCGCTCGTGGTCGTCCCGCCCGTGGTCCCGGTCGAGCCGGACGAGCCGTCGGCCCCGGGAGCACGACCGCCGCCGCCCATGCCTCCCATGCCGCCGCCCGCGAACTCGCCCGCGACCGCTGACGCGGCCTGAGTGGCGCCGTCGGTGCTGCCGTCCTCCGAGAGCCCCGCGGCGCCGGGGGCGCCGAGGGACCCGCCGGTCTGGAAGACGTACGTCTCGCCCGTCTCGACGTCGGGCGACGAGTACACGACGTTGGCGGTGTCCTTGGTGACCTCGTAGGACACGAGGGTCGTGCCGTCGTCGGTCACGACGTGGACCACGGTCCCGGCGGTGGCCGTCTGGTCGAGGTTCGCCGCGACCCAGCCCTGCGACGAGTCGGCGTCGGGGGCGACGGCCATGCCGACGCTGCCCGCCGCGAGCAGCGTGCCGCCCGTGATCGTGAACGTGCCGTCGACGTCGAGCGCGCCGTTCCCCGCGTCGGTCGGGCCCTGGACCACGGTCGTGCCGCCCGTGATCTCGAGCGTGCCGTTGCTGTCGATGCCGTCACCACCGGCGTCGACCACGAGCGTGCCGCCCGTGATCTTGATCCAGTGGTCGCCGGTGTCGGCGCTCTCACCGCCGGGGGTGCCGCCCTGGCCGCCCTGCTGCGCGTCGGGCGCTGCGCCGTCGGGCATCGCGGGCCGCTCGCCGGACGGCATCTCGCCGTCGGGCATCGCGGGCGGCTCCTCGCCCGTGCCGTCGCCGGGGGTCGTCCCGTCGGGCAGGGCGGGCCGCTCGCCGTCGGCCGGGGGAGTGAAGTCCTCGGGTGCCTGGCCCTCCTGCGGCGCGGTGCCGTCGGTGGTGGTGCCGCCCTGGGTGGTGGTGCCGTCGGTCGTGGTGTCCGTGCTCGTCCCGCCCGCGGCGTTCACGCCGTCGTCGGACGCGGTGACGTCGACGTCGCCGCCCGCGAGCGTGACCGTGGCCCCTTCGAGGCCCTCGACCGACTCGCTGACGGTGAGCGTGCCGTCCGTGACCGTGAGGTCACCCTCGGCGTGCACGCCGTCGTCGCCCGAGGCGAGCGCGATGTCGCCGCCCGAGACGGACACGGCGCCGTCGGAGTGCAGCCCGTCGTCGGCCGCGGTGACGTCCATGGTCGCGTCACCGCCGACCACGACCCCGACCGTGCCCTTGACGCCCTTGCCGGAGGCGTCCTCGGAGACCTCGGTGCCGGGGCCGCCCGCCGCGGCGATCGTCACGGTCGCGTCGGCGACGATCGCGTCGGTCTCCGCCTGGATCCCGTCGTCGCCTGCCGTGACGTCGACGGTCCCGCCCAGCACTGCGACGTAGCCCATGGTCTCGTCGTCCGCGTTGGTGGACTTGAGACCGTCGGCCGCCGCGGTCACGGTGACCGACGTGTCGTCGGTCACGACCAGGTAGTCCTTGCCGCGCACACCGTCGTCGCCTGCGTCGACCGTGAGGGCGCCCCCGGCGACGACCAGGCCGTCCTTGCTCACGATCCCGTCGGTCGCGGCGCTGACCACGTCGAGCGCGCCCGTTCCGCCGATCGTCAGGTCGGCCGAGGAGAATAGCGCGCCGTCGGGCTCGTCGGTGCTGGCGTCCGCATCGGCGTCCGCGGCTGCACCGGTGGCCTCGAGGTGGTTGGTCGAGCCGTCGGCCAGGACGACGACGGCGCTCGCGGCGTCGTCCACGACCAGGGCCGAGGTGGTCGAGGTCGTGATGCTCGCACCGTCGAGCACGAGGCGCACCACGCCGTCGCCCGACGAGGCGACGACGAGCTGCCCGTCGGTCAGGGTGCCCGTGACGCGGTAGGTCCCGGGCTGGGTGATCGTGACGGTCGAGCCGTCGACGCTCACGCCGTCGCCGTCCGCCTGGGCCGATTCGCCGTCGAGCGAGATCGCGACCTCCTCGGACTCGTCCCAGGTGAGGTCCTCGTCGTCGGCGCCGGAGGCGTGCGGGTCGGCGTTGTCCGCCATGGCCTGCTCGGGGGTCAGCCCGGCGACGTCCGCGGAGGCCGTGGTGGTGGAGGCGGCGTCGCTCGTGGTGCTGCTCGTGCCGGTGTCGGCGTCGCAGCCGACGAGAGCGGCGGCGGTGAGGGTCGCGGTCAGGACCGCGGTCGTGACGGTGGTGGGTCGGCGGACTCGCATCAGGTGCTCCTGTCGTGAGAGGTGGTCAGGGAGGGTTCGACGTAGCGGCGGACGACGCGCCGCCACCGGGTGCCCGGCAGGTCCGGGCGGAGGACGGCCAGCCCCGTGCCGTACTTCGAGATGCGCTGCGGCCGGTGGCCGCTGCGCCAGAGGAGGTGGTCGAGGCACGACGGCGTCGACCCCGTCTTGGTCTCGACGACCACGAGGTCGGGGACCGCCGCGGTGCGAGCTGCGGGCGTGCCCTCGTCGAGCAGCCACGTCAGGCCCGTGTCGAGCGTCGCGCGGGCCGCGGGGGCTCCGGGCCTCGCGCCGGGCAGCAGGAGCGTCGAACGTCGGTACCGGGTGACGAGCCCGGCAGCGAGCGGCAGGTCGGCCACCGCGGAGAGCGACGCGCCGTCGAGCGTGGCCGCGACGAAGCGCCGACCGGCGCCCAGCTCGTGCCGGCCCTCGAGCTCGTGCGCGACCCGGTCCTTGACGGTCGAGCCGCGCGCGGCCCGGGTCTTGACCTCGAGCCACGCCTCGCCCGAGTCCAGGTAGGTCCGCGTGCGGACCTTGAACCGCCGCCGACGGCGGTGCGCCGCCAGGTGGAAGGCCGTCAGGTCCGGGGTGTCGAAGTACACCGACTCGTACGCGAAGTCCCGGCGGCCGTCCATGTCGAGGACCCGCACGCCCGGCTCGCGCTCGACCAGGTCGGCGAGCACCGCAGCGGCCTCGGACCGGCGCATGACGTACTTGCGGTCGATCCTCGTCTGGAGCGAGGCCGACGCGACGAGCTCGTCGAGCGGCACGGGGGCGAACCCCGCGCCCGGCGGGACGAGGGTGTCGGTCGTGGCGTCGTCGGGCAGGAGCGCGGTCATGCCGACACCTGCCCCGCGCGGGCGCCCGGGAGCGCCGCGGAGACGTCGTCGGGGACGGCGCCCGCCGCGACGCCGCCGCCGCGCGCGACCTCGTACCGGACGTCGACGAGAGTCGTGTCGTCGACCAGGTCGAGACGCTGCACGGAGGCCGAGTGGACGCGCGCGCCCAGGAGCTGCTCGAGGTGGGCCACGAGGCCGGCCTCGTCGGGGAAGGCGCGGTCGAGCACGATGACCTGGCTGCGGTGGCGGCTCAGCAGCCGCGGGTGGTCCGCGACGGCCATGACCACGAGGATCAGGGCGCTGCCCGCGACCCCGAGCCAGCCCGCGGTCGCGCCGAGCCCGCCCAGGAGGCCCAGGGCGAGGGCCGCGAAGTAGTACGCGACCTCGTGCTGGGACAGCTCGGTCGACCGCAGGCGGATGATCGACAGGACACCGAAGAGGCCCAGGCCCAGGCCTGCGCCCACCGTGCTGCTCGCGAGCGTCGCCGCGACCGCGAGGACGCCCACGTTGACCCCCAGGTACGCGACGACCAGGTCGCGGCGCCGATGACGTGGGAAGTAGAGGCCGAACGTCAGGACGAGCACGGCGAGCAGGTCGACGAGGTACAGCACGAGCTGCGGGGGCTGGGTCACGGGTGACCTCCAGGTGGCGGGGAAGTGAACTCCTCCCATGGAGCCGCCCGAACCTGTGAGGTCCCTTTGACCCCGGGTAGCCGGGGATGTGAGTTCGCGGAGCGGGTCCACCTCGCGCCCGACGCCGCGCGGGCGCCCGGGCGTCCGACGGCGGGCCTCCCAGGGGCCCGGCAGGCGCGCGGGGTGCCCGATTCGGTCCAGGCGCCCTGAGCGGGTATCCTTCTGCAGCCGGGACTTCTCGGCTGGGTAGCGTGTCCGAGTGGCCTAAGGAGCACGCCTCGAAAGCGTGTGTGGGTGAAAGTCCACCGTGAGTTCGAATCTCACCGCTACCGCGTGAACGAAGGGTCCCGACCGCTGGTCGGGGCCCTTCGTCGTTCGCCCGCCCCACGCACGGCGCCCCACCGCCCGGGCGCCCCGAGGATGCCGCCGGGCCGTCGTCCTGCGCCGATGCGTCCCGCAGGAGCTGTCCGGACCCGTCTCGTGCGTGGGCGCCGCCCGAGACCGACCGGCCGGTGCGACCAGGAGGTGGAAGAGTGTCCCCCGTGACCTCGAACGACGCAGACCGCGAAGACGACCAGCCCAGACCCTCGGGCGGTTTCGCCGCAGCCCCGGACGTCGACTCGGTCTTCCCGTCACGGCCCACGAGCGGCCCGGGCGAGAAGGCGGCACCTGGTGCGAACGGACCGGCCGACCAGGCCCCGCGCCCGGGTGGCGACGCGGGCGTCGGCGGCCCCGGTGCCCCGGACGTCGAGGGTGACCCGGACGGCGACGGCGACGCGGACGGGCACGTCCCCACCCGGCGCCGCTGGTCGTTCGCGCGCGAGGTCGGCATCATCGTCGTCGCGGCGCTGGTCATCTCGTTCCTCATCAAGACGTTCGTCGTCCAGCCGTTCGTGATCCCGAGCGAGTCCATGGAGGACACGCTGATCGAGAACGACCGGGTGCTGGCGTCGCGCTTCGTCCCGCGGTTCCTCGACGTGCACCGCGGTGATGTCGTGGTGTTCAAGGACCCGGGGGGCTGGCTCGAGGAGGATCCGCAGTCGGAGTCGACGGGCCTGGTCCGGGCCGGCGAGGCGTTCCTGACGTTCATCGGCATCCGTCCGGTCGACGCGGGGGAGCACCTCATCAAGCGTGTGATCGGGCTCCCCGGGGACCAGGTGACGTGCTGCGACGACCAGGGTCGGGTCTCCGTGAACGGGGTCGCGATCGACGAGACCTACCTCAAGCCGGGGTCGCTGCCGAGCGAGGTCCCGTTCGACGTGACCGTGCCGGAGGGATACCTGTTCGTGCTGGGGGACAACCGGCAGAACTCGGGCGACTCGCGCTACAACAGGGACAAGCCCGGGGAGGGGTTCGTCCCGATCGAGAACGTGGTGGGTACCGCGGTCGCGAAGGTGTGGCCGCTGGACCGGGCGTCCTTGATGCGCAACCCGGGGAGCGTCTTCGAGGACGTCCCGGAACCCTGAGCGCAGTCACCCGCGCCGCCCGGGCGCTCGGGCCCCGTCTCCCCTAGCGTGGGGGCACTGCCCGCGCGCGGAAGGACTGCCCGTGTCTGAGACGTCTGCTCGTCCTGTCGGGAGGCTGCGTCGCGCGGCGTTCCTCGTGACCGCCGCGGCGGTCGGCCTGGTGCTCGCGGGCTGCACGGGATCTCCCTCGCCGGACCCGGGTCCGACGTCGGGGCGCCCCTCCGTGGGGGCCTCGTCGTCGGAGCGGCCCACGCCCGCCCCGTCGCCCACGCCCACGAAGCCGACCCCGTCGCCCACGCCGACCCCCACGCGCGCCGCGTCGAACGTGCCCATGACGAGGCTCGCGCCGGGTCAGGCGCCGCCGCAGTTCGTCATCTTCTCGTTCGACGGTGCGGGGTGGCACGACCGCTGGACCGAGTTCCGTGAGGCCGCCGCGCAGGTCGACGCGCGCTTCACGGCCTTCCTGACGGGCATCTATCTCCTCACCGACGAGCACCGGGACGCGTACACGGGCCCCGGCCACCCGACGGGCAAGGCGTCCGTGAGCTTCGGAGGGGACGCCGCCACGGTCACGACCCTCGTGGGGGACCTCAACACGGCCTACCTGGAGGGCCACGAGATCGGGACGCACTACAACGGCCACTTCTGCGCGGACAACCCGCCGGGCGGGGCGGCGTGGAGCACGGCCGACTGGAACAGCGAGCTCGACCAGTTCTTCGGGTTCTGGGACGGCTGGCAGGAGATCAACGGGCTCCAGGGCTCGCCCGCGCTGCGGGTCCCCGCGACCGAGGTCACGGGTGGCCGGACGCCGTGTCTCGAGGCGAACTGGGACCAGATCGCCCCGGCGTGGGCCGCGCACGGGCAGACGTACGACTCGTCGATCCCCGGCAGCGGCATCGCGTGGCCCAGGCAGGAGTACGGGGTGTGGGAGTTCCGCATGCAGACCACGAGCTCCCCGACGCTGGGCAGCGTCATGGCCATGGACTACAACTTCTGGTACAAGTTCAACAAGGCCCAGAACCAGCCCGAGCGGGCCCCGGAGATCCGTGCGGCGGTGCTCGAGACGTACCGGCACATGTACACCGCGGCGTTCAGCGGCAACCGTGCGCCGGTGCTCGTGGCGAACCACTTCAACCAGTGGAGCGGCAACGCGTTCAACCCCGCCGCGAAGGACTTCATGCTGGAGACGTGCGGCAGGCCGGAGACGATCTGCGCGACGTACCAGGACGTCATCGCGTGGATGAACCTGCAGGACCCGGCGGTGCTCGCCGAGCTCCAGGCGCGCCCGGCGGTGTACTGAGCCGTGGTCACGAGCGCTGGCCTCCTCCTCTACCGGGTCGTGGACGCCGGTGCGGTCGAGGTGCTGCTCGGGCACATGGGCGGCCCCCTGTGGGCGCGCAAGGAAGAGCGCGCGTGGACGATCCCCAAGGGGGAGGTCGGTCCGGACGAGGACGCGCACGACGCCGCGGTCCGCGAGTTCACCGAGGAGCTGGGTTCTGCGCCTCCCGACGGACCTGAGGTCGACCTGGGCGAGGTCCGCCAGCGTGCGGGCAAGCGGGTCCGGGCGTGGGGGCGTCGCGCGGACTTCGACGCGAGCACCGCGTCGAGCAACACGTTCGAGATGGAGTGGCCGCCGCGGTCGGGTCGCACGGCGACGTTCCCGGAGCTCGACCGCGCGGCGTGGGTGCCGCTCGCGCGGGCGCGCGACCTGGTGGTCGCGGGACAGGTGGGTCTGCTGGACCGCCTCGAGGAGTCGCTCGCCCGCTGAGGTGCCCGACGGCGCGGCGCGACCTGGGCGACCACCTCGCGCGGGGAGGTGGTCGCCCGGGCGGGCGGCGCCGTCGGGCAGGGGTCACTCCGGGAGGCCCGTGACCCCCGTCAGCTCGTTCGGGACGACGTCGAGCGTGGTGCTCGCGTAGACCTCACCGGACTCGACGTCGACCGCGTGCACGGCCTTCGTGGCCGGGTCGGTGACGTACGCCGTGTGGTCGAGCACGAACAGCGTGGGGCGCGGGGACTGCCAGTCGTCGGGCTCGGTCCAGGCGCCCGTGACGGCGATCGTGCTGGTGATCGCGCCCGTGCCGGGGTCGACGACGCGCAGCGCGCCGTCGGTCCCCAGGACCAGGGCCTCGCCGTGCGGGCCGCGGCCGAGCGACCGGAACGAGTAGCTCGCGCCGGTCTCGACCAGGGTGATCTGCCGGCTCGCGGTGTCGACGAGCGAGACGCGGGTGGGGCGTTCGAGGTCGGCGTCGGGGTCGGTCTTGTAGTCGCCCAGGACCACGGGCGACTCCTCGGACCCGGCCTGGTTGCCGATCCGGCCGTAGGCGTCGGGCGACGCGATCTTGGTCAGCTCGCCGCCCGAGTGGACGACCACGCCGTCCTCGCAGCCCAGGACCACGGCCTCGTCGGCGGCGACGGCCTCGCCGTGCACGCCCGGGCAGGCGTCGGTGCGGGCGACCTCGTGGCGGCCGCTGTCGAGGACCACGACGCTCGACCGGGCGTCCTCGGTGCCGTCCGTGACGAGCAGGTTCCCGTTCTCGAGCTCGACCGCGACGCCGTGGTGCGGGGACGGGGTGACGTAGGTGCTGGTCGTCGGTGCGCCGTCGGCGAGGTCGTGCGGGTCGAACGACTCGACGAGCCCCGAGCCGTCGTTGAACAGGACGGTGCGGCCCGCGTGGTGCACCACGTGACCGGGGTGGTCCGCGGCGACCTCGACCTGGGTGAAGGCCGGGTCCGCGGTGTAGAAGTGCGCGTGGTTGCCGTGGGCCTCGCCCCACGTGCCCAGGTCGAGGACCCGGAACGCGTCGCCCGCCGAGACGAGCACGTGGCGCTCGTCGCCCGCGGGGTTGAGCCGCGCGAAGCCGTCGACGGGGAGGTCGGCGACCTGCTCGAGGCTCGTGCCGTCGAGGACGACCACGCCGCCGTCGTAGGTGAGGGCGATGCGCGGGGTGTCGGTCGCGGCCTCGGTGCCGTGGCTGCTCTCCCGGTGCTCGTCGTGATCGTCGTGGTCGTGGTCCGAGGTGCCCGGGGCCGCGGGCGAGGCCTCGTCCGTGGCGCACCCGGCGAGCAGGGCGGCAGGCAGGGCGAGGGCGATCCCCAGGGTGAGGCTGCGGTGTCTGGTGCTGGTCATGGCGTCACGGGACCCCGGCGGGTCCCACCGTCCTTCCGGTAGGCAGAAGGTTCCGACGCGGGGCGCGGCGGAACGTGCACACCGTAGCAGAGAATGAGAATCAATCTCGTTAGGAGGTTGTCGACAAGGAGGTCGTCGCAGGACGAGGAGATCAGCCGGGCGTCGGCCCGGGCTGCTGACCCGGCGCGCGGGGCGCGTCTTGGAGGCCTTCACGGTCCGCCCGGACCCCGGGGGACAGGCCCGCCGGTCGCCCGCGCCCCAGCCGCACGAGCTGGACCACGGCCCCGACGAACAGGACCACGAGCGCGACGTTGCGCACGGCGGCGAGCAGGACGATCCACGGCGTGCTGAGCATGAACTGCCAGTACGCGATCGGGTAGAGGACCTGGGTCAGGACAGCGGTGACCAGGACGGCGACGGCAGGCGGCGACCAGACGGACCGTGCTCCTGGCCCGGCGAGCGCGATCGCGACGGCGACGGGCGGCCCGATCCACGCGACGAACTGGGGCGAGCCGACCTTGTTGAAGACGATGAGGCTCAGCAGCAGCGCGGTCACGGTCAGGAGGAGGACGTCGGTGCGGACCTCGGGGCGGCGCCGCGCCGCCCACCAGGAGATCGCGGCGATCGTGAGGACCGCCACGACGAGCAGCACGTCGAGGAGGCGTCCGGTCGTGATGGTCCCCGGGCCGAGGATCTCGAGCGTGCGGATGTCCGGGTTCATCCAGACCCGCCACCGGGGGTCGACGAGGCGCAGGATGCTGAACGGCGTGGCGAACACCGACTCCGACTGGAGGCCGCGCGCGTCCTGGGTCCCGAACACCCCGAGGACCCTGGGACCCGACCCGCCGGCCAGGGCGAGCGCGACGACGGCCACGCTGACCACCGCGCCCGGGAGGATCACGGTGCGCCACGGGCGCCTCGCGGTGGTCAGCAGCGCCACGACCACCGCGCCGGGGGCGATCTTGACCCACGCGCCGAACGTCGCGAGGGCGGTCGCCACGGCCGGGCGGCGGACGGCGACCGCGAGGGAGATCACGAGCAGCGCGGCCGCGACGCCGTCGAGGCGGGCGAGGAAGATGGGACCGAGCGCGACGAGGAACAGGAGCCACCACCAGGCCGCGATCCGGCCGCGGCCCGGCAGGCGGGCGAGGAACCACAGCGCGACCGCGTCCAGCACGACGATCAGGGCCACGAACTGGGCGTAGTACGCCTCGACCGACGAGCCGACGATGCCCGGCGCCGCGATGGGCAGCAGGGCGGCGACGGGGTAGACCCAGTCGTAGTCGAGCACCGGCCACGTCCCCTGGTCCCACCCTGCGCGGGCCCAGTACCAGTAGAGGTGCACGTCGCCCGAGATCCGGTACCCCCAGGTCTGGGCGTCGACGATCAGCCAGGCATGGACGAGCACGAAGCCCGCGACGAGGGCCCACGGTGAGCGCAGGGCCCAGGCCAGGGCGCGGCGTCCGGTCGAGGAGGGCCGGGCTGCTGTGGTCTCGGGCACGGCTCATCGTTGCACGACGGCGCCACGCGCGTCGGGCGAGCGGCGCACCGTGGACGCGCGGCGCCGTCGGGCACGACGAAGCGGCCTGCCCGAGCGGAGAGGAGGCTCGGACAGGCCGCTGGTCGCGCGGTGAGGCAGCACCGCGCGACGGGAGGAGGGACGGTCAGGCGCGCAGGATCAGCGCGTCCCCCTGGCCGCCGCCGCCGCACAGCGCGGCGGCTCCCACGCCGCCTCCGCGGCGCTGGAGGGCGAGGGCCAGGTGCAGGGCGAGGCGGGCGCCCGAGGCGCCGACGGGGTGGCCCAGGGCGATGGCTCCGCCGTCGGCGTTGACGACCGCGGGGTCGATCCCGAGGTCCTCGACCGACTGGAGCGCGACGGCCGCGAAGGCCTCGTTGATCTCGACCAGGTCCAGCTCGTCGGCCTTCATGCCCTCGCGCTCGAGCGCGTGGGTGATCGCGCGGGCGGGCTGGGAGTGGAGCGAGTTGTCGGGGCCGGCGACCTGGCCCGCGGACCCGATCTCGGCCAGCCACGTGAGGCCGCGGGAGACCGCGAAGGCCTTGCTGACGACCACGACCGCCGCGGCGCCGTCGGACAGCGGGGACGACGACCCCGCCGTGATGGTGCCGTCCTCGACGAACGCGGGGCGCAGGCCCGCGAGGGCCTCGACCGTGGTGCCGGGGCGGATGCCCTCGTCGTCCGCGACGACCACGGGCTCGCCCTTGCGCCGGGGGACCGTGACGGGCGCGATCTCCTCGGCCAGGCGGCCCTCCGCACGGGCCGCGGCCGCGAGGGCGTGCGAGCGGGCCGCGTACTCGTCCTGGACCTCGCGTCCGATGCCGCGCGTCGCGCAGCCACGGTCGGTCGCCTCGCCCATGATCTGGCCGTCGAACGGGTCGCGCAGGCCGTCGTGGGTGAGCGAGTCCGCCATGGTCACGTCGCCGAACGGGAAGCCCTTGCGTGAGCCCAGCACCAGGTGCGGGGCGTTCGTCATGGACTCCTGCCCGCCCGCGACGACGACCGACGCCTCGCCCGTGCGGATCAGGCGGGCCGCGTCGATGATCGCGGTCAGGCCCGACAGGCACAGCTTGTTGATCGTGACCGTCGGGACGTCCCACCCGATGCCGGCCGCGACGGCCGCCTGGCGCGCAGGGCCCTGGCCGCCGCCCGCCTGGATGACCTGACCCATGATCACGGCGTCGACGTCGGACGCCTCGACCCCCGCGGCGTCGAGCGCGCCGCGGATCGCGTGCGCGCCCAGCTCGTTCGCCGACAGGGACGCGAGCGCGCCCTGGAAGCGCGTGAACGGCGTGCGCGCGCCGTGCAGGAGGACGGGGACGTGGGCGTCGTTGCTCATGGTGGGCTCCGAAGGGGGAAGGAGGGACCCAGCGCCGCGGTGTCAGGTGAACGAGGAGGTCCGGTGCGGCGCTGGGTGGTCTGTGGGGCCGGGGCCCGCGAGGACCTACGGGGTGCGGCGCTCCCGGTACGGGGGAGCGCCGCCGGTGGGGGCTACACGAACGCCGAGACGCCCGTGATGTCGCGGCCCACGATGAGGGCCTGGACGCTCTCCGTGCCCTCGTAGGTGTGCAGGGCCTCGACGTCCGCGAAGTGCCGTGCGACGCGGTTCGCGAGCAGGATCCCGTTGCCGCCGAGCATGTCGCGCGCGCTCGCCGCGATCTCGCGGGCGCCGCGCGTGCAGGTGTACTTGGCGATCGAGGCCTGGGGGCCGGAGAGCTGCCCGGCCTCGTCGAGGCGCGTCATCTGCGCGACGAGGAGCTGCATCTGGGTCAGGGTCGAGAGCATGCGGGTCAGGCGCTCCTGGACCATCTGGTTGGCCGCGAGGGGGCGGCCGAACTGGACGCGCTGCTTGGCGTAGGCGACGGCCGTCTCGTAGCACGCGGTCGCGTGCCCGACGGCGGACCACGCCACCCCGAGCCGCGTCGCCTGGAGGACGCGCGCGGTGTCCTTGAACGACCGGCCGCCCGGGAGCACGGCCGAGGCCGGGACGAACACGTCGGTCAGGACGATGTGGGCCTGCCAGATCGCGCGGAGCGAGACCTTGCCCTCGATGGTCGTGGCTGCGTAGCCCGGGGTGTCCTGGGGCACGAGGAACCCGTGCACCTGGTTGTCGCCGTCCTTGCCGACCAGCCGCGCCCACAGCACCGTGATGTCGCCGCAGGACCCGAACCCGATCCACTTCTTCTCGCCGTCGATCACGAATCCCTCGACGCCGTCGCGGGTCTCGCGGCGGGCCGTGGTCTCGAGCGAGACCGAGTCCGAGCCGTGCGTGGGCTCGGTCAGGGCGAACGCGCCGAGCTTCTCGCCGCGCGCGAGCGGGCCGAGCCACTGCGCCTTCTGCTCGTCCGAGCCGAGGAGCTGGATCGAGCGCAGCGCGAGGCCGCCCTGCACGCCGCAGATCGTGGCGACCGAGCCGTCGCCGCGGGACATCTCCATCTCGGCGAGGCCGGCGCCCATGAGGCTGATCCGAGGAGAGCCGGGGACGTCGACGCCGTCGCGCAGGAAGTCGAGCTCGCCCATGCGCTTGGCCAGGCCGAACGGGACCTCGGCGCGCTCCCAGTACCCGTCGATCACGGGCAGGACCTCGTCCTGGACGAACGTGCGGACCCGGTGCTGCAGCTCGCGGTCGGCGGGGGTCGCGTCCGAGAACGCGCCGGCGTAGTCGATGTCGAGCGGCTGCGAGAGGTCGTAGTCCGGCTCGGTCACGTTGCGGCGGACGGGGTTCTCGGTCGTCATGGGGATGCTCCCGGTGTCGGGCCGGACGTCGGTGTCGGGCGATGCCCCCATGGTGGTTGATATTCCGTCTCAGGTCAAGAGACGGCGTATCAATCCGGGTTGGTGAGCGGCTCAGCCCTGCGCCGCCGCGATGTTCACGAGCCAGCTCACACCGAACCGGTCGTCGCACATGCCGAACGCGTCTCCCCAGGGAGCGACCTCGAGCGGCACGGTCACGGTCCCGCCCGCGGACAGCTTGTCCCAGTAGCCGCGGAGCTCGGCGTCGTCGGCCTGGTCGCCGCTGAGCGAGATCGCGATGCCGCCGCCGGGCGTGTACTCCATCGAGCTCGGGGTGTCGGCGGCCATGAGCACCAGGCCGTTGGGAGCCTCGAGCTGGGAGTGCATGACCTTGTCGGCGTCGGCCGGGTCGTCGGCCGCCTGGAAGTCGGCGAACGTGCTGATCGTCACCTCGCCCCCGAACACGTCGCGGTAGAACTCGATCGCCGCCCGGGCGTCGTCGCGGAAGTTCAGGTAGGGGTTGAGTCGTGTCGTCATGGTCGCCGTCTCCGTCGCATCGTCGCGTCGTCCCGTGCCGACGGGGGATCGGCCGGGACCGGGCCAGAAGTGGTGCGCCCCGCGCGAGCAGGGCGCACCTTCGAGTATCCGCCCGGACCGCCCGGGCGCAAGGGGTGGCGTCAGGCCCGGGGGGACGGGGCGGACGCAGGGGACCCGGCGAGACGCAGGGCCGCCGAGCGTCGGTCGATGCGCCACCACACGAAGAACCCGACGAGGGTGAACGCCCCGTAGAACACGTACATGAACGCGGAGGCGTAGAAGCCCGCGTCGACCAGCAGGGGCACGCCCACGATGTCGACCGCGACCCAGATCAGCCAGAACTCGACCCACCCCTTGGCCATGCCGTACGTCGCGAGCAGCGAGCCCATGAAGATCCACGCGTCGGCCCACACGGGCTCGTACGACTCCAGCATCCGGAAGATCGGGGTGAGGACCGCCGTCCCCCCAACGAGCGCGACCACGAGGAACGCCCGCTGGCGCCACGACGCCCAGCGGGGCTCGACCGCCACGCCGTGGCTGTCCGCGTCCGCCGTGCCGAGCCGCGTCCGGGTGCGTCGCCACTGCACCCACCCGTACACCGACACGACGACGAACATGACCTGGCGTCCGGCCTGGCCGAGCAGGTTGACGGGGTTGGGCGTCGCGAACACCGCGCCCAGGAACACCGTGAGGAGCAGCAGGTTCCCGACGATCCCCACGGGCCACGCCCAGATCTTGCGGCGCATGCCCCCGAGCGCGGAGGCCAGGCCGAACCCGTTGCCGACGATCTCACGCCACAGCAGGTGCTGGTCGCCGATCGTGAGCTGCGCGTCGAAGAGCGCGTGGATCAGGTCCATCAGTGTCTTACCTCGTCGTCCCGGGCACGTCGGCTCCGGGGTGAGGGCGGGCGGCGGGGTCGGTGCCCGTCCCCGGGCGCCCGACGGCGTCGCTCACCACGGCGAGGCCCGTCCCGGTGGGCTCAGGGCTCGACGACTCGTCGTGCCCCGGCCGGGAACGGCCGCGCCGCACGTGCTTCCTCCCATCCGGACTTTCACCGTCGGTCCTGGAGTTCCACCAGGTCAACCGCGCGTGGGCGCGGGTCGCGGACTGTCACCGCCGGCTCGGAATTGCACCGACCCCGGAGCACGTTCGTGCGTACTGCTTGCTGTCTCCTGCAACCGCCGATGCTACCGGGGCATTCCCGGGCCGCCTCGTCGTCGTGATGGGCGCGCTACCCGGTTGCGGCACGACCGGCGAGCCGCAGCGAGGTCACGCACCCAACGCGTCGCGCACGGCGCGCGCCACCTCGTCGGGGTCGGGGTCGCCGTCGAGCACGGTCACGACGACGCGACGGGCGGGTGCGCCGCCTGCCGTGACGCCCGGCCCGTCCGCGCGTGAGGGTGAGCCGGGCGCGGCGGGGGGCTCCGTCGTCGGGCCGGCAGGGTTGCGGGCCGCGCGGCGCAGGTCCGCGAACGCCTCCTCGAGCTCGGGGCGCAGGTCCTGGTCGGGGTCGCGCAGCCAGCGCCGCAGGATCGCGTTGTGCACCGCGACGACCGACGCCGCGAACGCGACCGACGCAGTCGAGTTCCGGGTGTCGGTGGGCAGGGTGTCGCGCAGGTAGGACGTGAACGCGCGCTCGTACCGGTGCGTGGTCACGAGCTCACGGTCGCGCAGCGCGGGCACGTCCTGCAGGAGCCGGTGCCGCGCGACCGACGTCTCGCGCTGGCCCACGTGGTGGTCGAACACGAGCCGGGCCGCCTTGCACACCTCGACGTACGGGTCGACGTTCTCCAGCTCCTCGGGCGTCACACCGCGTGCCGCCGGCCGGGACTCGCCGAGCAGGACCACGACCGCGTCGAGCAGCAGCTCGTGGTCCGCGAAGACCACGTCCTCCTTGGAGCGGAAGCGGCGGAAGAAGGTGGCTCGGCTGATCTGGGCGGCGTCCGCGATGTCCTCGACGGTCGTCTGCTCGTACCCCTTCCGGGTGAACAGCTCGATCGCCGCGTCCACCGCCTGCGCATGCGTGTTGCTTCGTGCGGCACTCATGGACGGGACGCTACACCGAGCACGCCGGGGGACGCGTGCACCACGGGACGGTGGGCGGCGGGTGGCCGTCTGCCGGTCGTCGCGCGCACGGCCCGACGGCGTCGCTACAGTGACGAGACAGGCGGCGGCAGGCCGACGCGACCGGGAGGCGACGCGCATGACGGACGGCGACGAGGCCGGGACGGAAGCTCCGGACGAGGGACGGGGCTCGGACGCCGACGGGTCGGCGGGCTCGTGGAGGAGCGTCGACCACCACGCCCAGCGCGACGCCCTGAGCGACCGGTTCGCACGCGGCGGGCCGGCGGACTTCCTCTACGGGGCCGTGGTGTCCGGGTTCATGCTCGCGGTGTCGAGCACGCACGACGCGTCGGGAGACTTCGTGATCCTCGCGGTCGCGGGCGTGCTCGTCGGGTACTGGGCCGCGCACGTGTACGTGTCGGCGATCGGTGGCCGCTTCCGGGACTCCGACCACACCATCACCGAGCGGCTGAGGCTCGCGACGTCCGAAGAGGTGTGGGTGCTGATCGGCGGGGTGCCGGCGCTCGCGGTCTTCCTCGTGGGGAGGGTGCTCGGGCTGGGGGTCACCGACTCCGCGCTGATCGCGCTGTGGTTCACCGTGCTGATGCTGGGCGTCGTGGGGCACCTGGCGGCGCACCGGGCGGGCGTGCGGGGCTGGGCGCTGACCGCGGAGACCGTGGTCGCGGGGGCGTTCGGGCTGGTCATCATCGGGCTGAAGACACTGCTGCACTGACGGTGTGTCGGGTACACCCGGGGCCGTTCCGCCGCGGGGTCCACGAGGCGCGACCGTTCGCTCCTGCCGACGCTGAACGTGGTCGATACGCTGCCGAGGTGACGCCCACACCGCCGAACTGGTACCCGGACCCGCAGAATCCCTCCGTCGTGCGCTGGTGGGACGGGCGGCAGTGGACCGGTCACGTGCAGCCCGTTCCTCAACCTGCCGCGAACGCGCAGGAGGCGGCTGCCGCTGCCGCTGCCGCTGTCGCAGCGGCAGCGGCGATCCCGACCGCAGCGGAGGCGGGGTCCACCGAGGGGACACCGAGGCGCAAGGTCGGGCTCTTCGGCGCCCGCGCCGCCGTGAAGGATCTCGCCGAGGAGAACGACGAGCTCCGTGCGACGCTGCAGCGCGTCGGGGCATGGGACCTCGCGGAGATCGAGCTGCAGTCCCGGCAGGCACGGGGAGATCTCGAGGCGCTCGTCGCGCAGGCCGAAGATGCACGCCGGGAGATCGACATCCTGCGCAAGCAGACCGTCGACGTCCGCAATGCGATCGACGTGGCGGAGTTCGGCCTCTACGACTTCCAGCACCCGGCAGAGGACTCCGCGCGGCTCGCCGGGGAGCTGTCCGCGATCAGGGTCGAGATCAGGAGATGCGTGACGACGAAGAGGGCGACCACCGCGGTCGCGAACTTCACGTTCAACAACTCCGCAGCCAAGGGCCGCACCTTCGTCAACGACATGTCGAAGATGTTGCTCGCTGCCTACAACGCCGAGGCGGAGAACGCCATCAAGACGGTGCGCGCCGGTGGACTCAGCACCGCGCAGGCCCGCCTGGAGAAGTCCGCGGACCGGGTCGCGAAGAACGGGAGGATGATCGCTCTGGCGATCACAGGTGAGTACCACCGGTTGCGTATGCGAGAGCTCGAGCTCGCGGCACGGCACCTTTCCGCTGTCCAGGCCGCGAAGGAGGCGGAGCGCGCACATCGTGAAGAGCTTCGTGAGGCGAAGCGCGCGGAGGACGAGCTGCGGCGTGAACGGGAGAAGCTCGACAAGGAGAGGGAGCACTATGAGAACGCTCTGCTCGCGTTGGAGGCGCGCGGGGACGAGACCGGCGCCGCGAAGCTGCGAGACCAGCTGACGGAGATCATCAAGTCGATTGCTGACGTGGACTACCGGGCGGCGAACGTCCGTGCCGGATACGTCTACGTGATCTCGAATGTCGGGTCCATGGGCGAACAGGTCGTGAAGATCGGAATGACGCGCAGGCTCGACCCGATGGACAGGGTTCGAGAGCTGTCGGATGCGTCGGTGCCCTTCAACTTCGACGTGCACGCCTTGTTCTTCTCCGAGGACGCGTACGGAATCGAGGCGATGCTGCACCGCCACTTCGCGGGACGTCGCGTCAACCGGATCAACCTGCGTCGCGAGTTCTTCTACGCGACTCCTGGCGAGGTCCTGGAGGCCTTGGAGGAGCACAAGGTCGCCGTGGTCGAGTTCCGCGCCGATGCCGACGCCGAGGAGTTCCGAGCGTCGCGAGCCCTGCACGACCAGGCCTGAGGGGCCGTTCACGAGCCGCGGTCGGACGGGCTCTTCGGCGGCGGTCCGCGACAGATCCGACCGGTGCCGACACCGCGGCTACGCCGCCGCCCGCACCAGCTCACCGCACGTGAGCTCGACCGCGAGCGTGTTCCCGGGCGGGGCGAGCGGGCACGCCCACGCCGGGTCGTACGCGCACGACGGGTTGTACGCGAAGTTGAGGTCGACGACCAGGGTGGCGTCGCCGTCGGGCAGGAGGGACGGGCCGGACCCCAGGTCCGCGCCCTTGATCGTGTCCAGCAGGTACCGTCCACCGCCGTACGTCGCGGGCGAGCGGTCCTTGACCGGCACGAACAGCCCGCCCCCGTAGGAGCGCAGCGCCCACACGTCGAGCGCCCCCAGCCCGGGGAGGTCGAGTCGCCCGACGCGCTCGAACGGCACGACGCCGTCGGTGCCCGTGGGGACGTCGAGGCGTGCGGCGTCCGGCGTGCCACGCGCAGGGTCGGGCACGAGCGGCACCTCGAAGCGCAGCGACGCGTCGTACGGGCCGACCGGCACCCCGGTGAAGGCGGGCCGGTCCTCGGGCAGGACCGGCGACGCCGGGTGCTCGGCCAGGAGGTCGTCGCGCGACGCGACCCAGTACTCGTGCGCGGCCGCAGGGTCCTCGACGGCCACGTCGCGGACGTGGGCGTAAAGACGCTGGACGCGACGGCGCCAGTCGACGACGTGCAGCTCGGAGATCATCTGGCCAGGGTGCCAGGCGGGAGGCCCACCGGCACCCTCTCAGGCGCGAGGGCCCGACGGGGTCGAGGTGCCCGCCACGTCGTGGTGGACCGCTAGCGTCAGGTCGCGCACGTAGGTCTGCGAGTCGCGTCGCAGCAGGGAGTGCTCGACCGGATCCCCCCACGGGACCCAGCCGTCCCGCTCGTAGAGGCCGACCGCCCCGGCGTTGTCCGTCAGGACGTGAAGCACGGCGCGGGAGTAGCCCTGCCCGGCGAGCAGCTCGGTGACGTGCTCGAGCAGCCGACGGCCGAGACCCGAACCCTGGGCGCGCGGATCGACCGCGAGCAGGCCGAGCACCGGGGACTCGGGTGGGTCGCTCTCGATGCCGCTGCCCGGCCGCGTCGCCAGGGCGAAGCCGACGACGCCACCCGCGCTGTCCGTCGCGACCGTCCACGCGACGCGCCGGTCGAACTTCCCTCGGGCGCGCGCAGCGACGCCCTCGACATGGCGTCCGTCGCGCGCGGCGCTCGCCTCGACCCACACCCCCACGCACTGTTCGGCGTCGCCCTGGAGTCCGGGGCGCAGCTCGAAGAGGTCAGGCGCTGGGGTCGACGGGATCACGGAGCCGAACCTACCGGAGCCCGAGCAGGCAGCCGCCGCCACGTTGCCGAAGCCTCTCTCCAGGCGAGCCCCGGGTAGTGCCTCCGGGGGGTGCGGCCTCGCCACAGCCCGGGTGTCGTCGGCTCGTCCGGCGCCGGACGGGGCTTCCTGGCCATCGTCGTCTCCCCCCCCGGGCCCCGGGGTGAGGCCGCGCGCACAGCACAGGGTGCGCGCGCTTCGCGCCGAGCCCCTGACCGGCAGGGACGCTCAGTGGTGCAGCCGGTAGAACCGGAAGACGCTGAACCCGTCGATCGGCAGGACCTCGACGCGGCTGAACCCGGCGTCGAGCGCGTACCGTTCGAGCGTCGCGGGCCGCATGACCGTGCCAGTGCCCGCCGACGGCGGCGACGACAGCCCGTCGGGCAGGCAGATGAACTGGCTGTAGCCGTACATGAGCCGCTCGACGTCGTCGCCCGGCGCGGCGAACTCCTCGGCGACGGCCTCGTCCATGACGACCACGGCGCCGTCGGGCAGGACGGCCCGGCGGATCGCCGACAGGACCTCGACCGGGCGCGGCAGGTCGTGCGTGCACTCGAACGCGAAGGCTGCGTCGAGCGGGACTCCCGTCGGCAGGGTCGCGGCGTCGGCGACGTGGAACGTCGTGCGGTCCGCGACACCCGCGGCCAGCGCGTTCGCACGCGCCATCTCGACCGAGGGCCCGTCGAGGTCGTACCCCTCGAAACGGGCCCCCGGGTAGGCGCGCGCGAGGGCGACCGTCGACCACCCCGCCCCGCAGCCCACGTCCGCGACGCGCGCGGTGGGCCTCGACAGGATCGCGTGCAGGTCCGGGACCTGCCCGAGCGCGCCCGCGAGCCCGTGCTCGAACCACGGCCGGTTGAGGTCCGCCTGCGCCTCGCGCGCGTCCGGCCCGAGCCGGCCCCACGACACCCCGCCGCCGTCGCGGTACGCGTCGAGCAGCTCGTCGAACGACCGCCCCACGGCCGCGAAGAGCCGGGGCAGCGGCCCCAGGTACGCGAGGCTGTGCTCGTCGGTCAGGACCTCGGCCGGCCCGGGGGGCAGGGCGTAGCGGCGGGTCGTCCCGCCGGCGCCACGCCCGCCCGACGACGCCGCCTCACCCTGCGCGGAGACGCCCGGGGCGGGCGGTGCCCCGGCGGGCGGCGGGGTCCCGGGAACGACGTCCAGGATGCCCGCGACGGCCTGCCCCTCGAGCCACTCGCGCACGTACCGCTCGTGGGTGCCCGTCCTCGCGGCGAGCTCGGCCGAGGTCGTGGGCCCCTCGTCGGCGAGCGACCGGTACCAGCCCAACCGGTCGCCGACGTACACCCCGAAGACCTCGATCAGTCCCAGCGCAGACGCGAGCAGGCGCTCGGCGAACTCGTCGGCGCCGGGCCCCGGGACACCACCGGGCCCCGGGACACCGCCCGGCGGCTGTGCTGAGGTGGACATGGCCGCTCCGTCCCTCGTGGTCCGTGCCGGTCGTCCGCCCGGTCGTGGCCGACGCGCGCACCGACCCGACCAGCGTAAATCGGTTGCACCCCGTGGGACCATGCACAGCATGCTGGTCACCCTCACGACGACCGCCGGCGCGCCGGCCGGGTCCGTCGAGCACGGAGCCCCTCTGACGGACGCGACCGACCTCGGGTACCTGCTGCACAAGCACCCCGCCCGGGCCCAGTCGTTCGACCTGCCCGTCGGCACCGCGCACGTCTTCTACCCCGAGGCCGACGCCGCCCGGTGCACGGTCGCGCTGCTCCTCGAGGTCGATCCCGTGGGGATCGTGCGCAACAAGCGGTTCGGCGGGCGCGACGCGTTCTCCCTGGCCCAGTACGTCAACGACCGCCCCTACGCCGCGTCCTCGATGCTCGCGGTCGCGCTCGGGGCCGTGTTCCGCACCGCGATGACCGGTCGTTGCGACGCGCGCCAGGCGCTCGCGGACGGCCCGGTCCCGCTCGAGATCCACGTCCCCGCGCTGCCCTGCCGCGGAGGCGCACGACTCGCCGAGCACCTGTTCGAGCCCTTGGGCTGGACCGTCGACGCGACGCCCGAGCCGCTCGACCCGACCGTGCCCGAGTGGGGCGACTCGCGCTACGTCGACCTGCGCCTGACGGGGACCGTGCGGCTCGCCGATGCCCTGCGCCACCTGTACGTCCTGCTGCCCGTGCTCGACGACGCCAAGCACTACTGGGTCACGGGCGACGAGGTCGACAAGCTGCTGCGCGCGGGCGAGGGGTGGCTCGCCGCGCACCCCGAGCGGGACCAGATCATGCGCCGCTACCTCGCGCACCAGCGCCGCTACGTCGAGGACGCCACGGATCGTCTCGTGACGCTCGACGGCGGGGCAGCGCCTGAGGACGGCACCGCCGAGGACGGCGTCCGCCCCGACGAGGCCCCCGCCGCGGGCGACGTCCCCGCCCCGGGCAGCGACGCCGTCGGGACCACGGCGCCCACGCTCGCCCGGCAGCGCGCCGAGGCCGTGATCGCGGCCCTGCACGAGGTCGGGGCGCGCAGCGTCGTCGACCTCGGGTGCGGCGAGGGCGCCCTGCTGCGCCTGCTCGCCGCCGACCGCCGCTTCACGCGGCTGCTCGGCACCGACGTCGCCGTGCGAGAGCTCGAGAAGGCCGCGACGCGCCTGCGCCTCGAGGACGCGAGCGACGCCGAGCGTGAGCGCGTGCGGCTCGTGCAGTCGTCGCTCACGTACCGCGACGAGCGGATCGCGGGCTTCGACGCCGCGGTGCTCATGGAGGTGATCGAGCACGTCGACCCGCCGCGCCTGGGCGCGCTCGAACGCGTCGTGTTCGCCGAGGCGCGACCGGGGACCGTCGTCGTGACGACGCCCAACGTCGAGTACAACGCGCTGTACCCGGGCCTGGAGGAGCGCGGGCACCGGCACGCCGACCACCGCTTCGAGTGGACGCGTGCGGAGCTCCAGGCGTGGGCCGACGGCGTCGCGCACCGCCACGGGTACGCCGTGTCGTTCCGGGACGTCGGGCCGCAGGACGTGGGGCCGCGCGCGCTGGGCGCACCGACGCAGATGGCGCTGTTCACCCGACCGACGGAGGCAAGGGCATGACCGAGCAGCACGTGACCGGCGCGGAACCGCGCGTCCTGAGCGTCCCGGAGCTCTCGCTCGTGGTGCTCGTCGGGGTGTCCGGATCCGGGAAGTCGACGTTCGCGCGCGAGCGGTTCCGGCCCTTCGAGGCCGTGTCCTCGGACTTCTGCCGCGGCCTCGTCTCCGGGGACGTCAACGACCAGTCGGCCACTGCCGCTGCGTTCGAGGTCCTCGAGACGATCGTGAGCAAGCGCTTGGAGGCAGGGCGCCTGACGGTCGTCGACGCGACCAACGTCCAGCCCGCGGCGCGCAGGAACCTCGTCGCGCTCGCACGGGCGCACGACGTCCTGCCCGTCGCGATCGTGCTCGACGTGCCCGAGTCCGTCGCGATCGAGCGCAACCGCTCCCGCCCGGACCGCGACGTCGGCGACCATGTCGTGGGGCGTCAGCGCCAGGCCCTGCGCGCCTCCCTCAAGTCCCTGAACCGTGAGGGGTTCCGCAAGGTCCACGTGCTGCGCGGCGTCGACGAGATCGCGCACGCCACGATCTCCCGCGAGCCCCTGCTGAACGACCTGCGCGACCAGACCGGGCCGTTCGACGCGATCGGCGACGTGCACGGCTGCCGCGCCGAGCTCGAGGCCCTGCTGACCGAGCTCGGCTACGTGATCGAGCGGGACGAGGCCGGCCGCCCGGTCGACGCCGCGCACCCCGAGGGCCGCCGCGCGATCTTCCTGGGCGACCTCGTCGACCGCGGCCCCGACTCCCCGGGCGTCCTGCGTCTCGTCATGGGCATGGTCCGGGCGGGGCACGCGCTCGCGGTCCCCGGCAACCACGAGCACAAGCTCGTGCGCGCTCTCTCGGGGCGCAACGTCACGGTCAGCCACGGCCTGGAGACGACGCTCGCGCAGCTCGCCGAGGAGCCCGAGGAGTTCCGCCAGGACGTCGAGACGTTCTGCCGCGAGCTGGTCTCGCACCTCGTGCTCGACGGCGGGCGGCTCGTGGTCGCGCACGCGGGGCTCAAGGAGTCGTACCACGGGCGTGCGTCGGGCCGGGTGCGCAGCTTCGCGCTCTACGGCGACACCACGGGCGAGACCGACGAGTTCGGGCTGCCCGTGCGCTACCCGTGGGCGAACGAGTACCGCGGCCAGGCCGTGGTGCTCTACGGGCACACCCCGACACCCGCGGCCGAGTGGGTCAACAACACGATGTGCCTCGACACGGGCGTCGTGTTCGGCGGGAAGCTGTCGGCGCTGCGCTACCCGGAGAAGGAGCTCGTCGCGGTGCCCGCGGCCGAGGTCTACTACGAGCCCGCGCGGCCGTTCCTGCCGGACCCCGGTGCCGACGCAGAGGGCGCCGGAGGGGCGCTCCCGCAGCGCGATCCCGACGTGCTCGACGTGACCGACGTGCTCGGACGGCGCTCGGTCGTCACGGGCACGCGCGGACGCATCACGATCCCCGAGGAGAACGCGGCGGGAGCGCTGGAGGTCATGAGCCGCTTCGCGGTCGACCCGCGCGCGCTGCTGTACCTGCCGCCGACCATGAGCCCGGTCGCGACGTCGGGGCGTCCCGGCTACCTCGAACGCCCCGAGGACGCGTTCGCGGCGTACGCGAGCGACGCCGTCGGGCAGGTCGTGTGCGAGGAGAAGCACATGGGGTCGCGGGCCGTGGTGCTGGTGTGCCGCGAGGCGTACGGGGCCCCGGCCCGGCGCTTCGGCGTCGACGTCCAGCCGGGCGGGCGCGGGGTCGCGCACACGCGCACGGGTCGCCCGCTCTTCTCCGGCCCGACGGCGGCAGCTCTGCTCGAGCGCGTCGCGAAGGCCCTCGACGGGGCCGGGGTGTGGGACGAGCTGGGAGCCGACTGGGTCCTGCTCGACGCCGAGATCCTGCCCTGGTCGGCCAAGGCCGACCAGCTCATCCGTGACCAGTACGCGAGCGTCGGGGCGGCGGCCCGGGCCGTCATGCCGCCCGCGCTCGCGGCGCTCGACGCGGCCGTGGCGCGTGGCGTCGACGTCGGGGACCTGCGGGCGCGCACGGCCTCACGCGCCGAGGACACCGCGAGGTACACGCAGGCGTACCGGCGCTACCACTGGCCCGTCGACGGGCTCGACGGCGTGCAGCTCGCCCCGTTCCAGGTGCTCGCGAGCGGGCCGGGCGAACCCGGCGGGCAGACCTACGCGACCCGGGACCACCTGTGGCACCTGGGGATCGCCGACCGCCTGGTCGAGGCCGACCCGGTGCTGTTCCGGCCCACGCGCCGCCTCGTGGTCGACCTCGCCGACGACGCCTCGCGCACGCAGGGCGTCCGCTGGTGGGAGGAGATGACCGAGGCCGGGGGCGAGGGCATGGTCGTCAAGCCGCTCGCGAACCTCGTGCGGGGCCTCAAGGGGCTGGTCCAGCCGGGCCTCAAGGTCCGTGGGCGCGAGTACCTGCGGATCATCTACGGTCCCGAGTACACCCAGGAGCACCACCTGGACAGGCTGCGGGTCCGCTCGCTCGGGCGCAAGCAGTCGCTCGCCCTGCGCGAGTACGCGCTGGGTCTCGAAGCCGTGGAGCGGGTCGTGGCGGGCGAGCCGCCGTGGCGCGTCCACGAGGCCGTGTTCGCGGTCCTGGCCCTCGAGTCGGAGCCGGTCGACCCGCGGCTCTGACAGCAGCAGGACGAGGGGGCCCGGTGGGCGCCCTCGTCCTGGTGGGTACGGCCGGTGCGGCCGGGTTCCTGGCGGGCTCTCAGCCGAGGGTCGCGAACGAGCTCAGCGCGAGGGCGGAGAACAGGGCGATCGCCACGAGGACCGAGCCGGCGACGAGCCAGCCGTTGGCCCGCTCGGTCGGGTCGCTCGACGCGCTGGGGCGACGGGACTCCGGGGCGGGAGCGACGTCGTCGGGCGTGGACGTGGGGGAGGAGCCCGCGGGACGGGACGTGCGTGCGCGGCGTGCCGTCGAGTCGTGGCCGCGGAGTGCGACGCGGATCGGCGTCGAGGTCGTGACCTGTGCGGTCATGGCTTCCTCCCCAGGAAAAGTTGGCCGCCCTCGCTGTCGCGGGGCGTGGCACCAGTCTCTTCGGGGCGGGCGTGCGGGCACATCGGCCCTCCGAACCATCCTGCGCGACCGCTCCGTCCTCCCGGAGGATGACGGCCGCCCGTCGGATGGGGGACATCCCTTCCGGGACGCCCCTGAGAGGGGAGGGACGGGCTAGCGCGGGGCGTTGCGCTGGTGGTCGATGCGCTGCAGGTAGCGGATCTCGCGGAAGCCTACCGCCACCGCGACGAGCAGCGGGAACCACGCCCACGTGCGTCCGCGGAGCAGCGAGAAGAGGCTCACGAGCCCGACGACGCCGCACCCGAGCACGGTCAGGAGGCTCGCCCAGCGGATGCTCTTCATGCGGTCGTCCTCGGTTCGCTCGTGCGGTCGGCCGGCCCTCGGCCGAGCGCGTCGTCCCCGGTCGAGGCCGACCGGGTCCTGAACAGTGTCCATCACGCGGCGCGCCGGTCCCAGGAGGCGGCCGACCTGCGGTCGGTGCGGGCTGCTCAGCCGAGCTGCGCGAGCCCCTCGGTCGCGATCCTCTCGAACGTCGCCTGGTCGGCCGCGAACTGCGAGTCCGCGATGGGCCAGTGCAGGACGATCTCCGTGATGCCCTGGTCGCGGTAGGCCGCCGCGGTCTCGACGAACGCGTCGACCGAGGCGAGCGGTCGGTCGGGCGTGAAACCCGTCAGGAGGATGCGCTCGACCGTGGCCGGGTCGCGGCCCGCGTCGGCGCACGTCGCCTCGAGCCGGGCGATCTGCGCCCCGACCCCCGCGCGGGACGCGGCCGGCGTGCCCTCCTCGCCGACGGCGGCGTCACCCGTCGTGACCCACGCCTGCCCGTAACGGGCCGTGAGCCGCAGCCCGCGCGGCCCGGTCGCGGCGATCGCGAACGGGATGCGCGGCTCCTGGACCGGGCCGGGGATCGTCCGGGCCTCGTGCGCACGGTAGTGCCCCTCGTCGTGCGTGACGACGGGCTCGGTCAGGAGACGGTCGAGCAGTGCTGTGAAGTCGCGCAACCTGTCCGCGCGCTCGCGCGCCGACCAGCCCTCGCCGCCCAGGACGGTCGCGTCGAAGCCGGTCGTCCCGGCGCCCAGCCCGAGCGTGATGCGTCCGCCCGACACGTCGTCGAGCGTCATGAGGTCCTTGGCGAGGGTCACAGGCTCGCGGAAGTTCGGGGACGTGACGAGCGTGCCCAGCCGCATCCGCCCGGTCACGGTCGCCGCGGCCGTGAGCGTGGGCAGCGCCCCGAACCAGGGGCCGTCGCGGAAGTTGCGCCACGACAGGTGGTCGTACGTGTAGGCCGCGTGGAACCCCAGGTCCTCGGCGCGCCGCCAGACGTCGCGCCCCTCGGACCAGCGGTAGATCGGCAGGATCACGGTGCTCAGTCGCATGGTCCGACCCTACGGTGCCGTGGGCGGCTCGGCTCGGCCCGGCCCGGCTCGAACCGTGCCGCCGACGTGTGATGTGCTGGTGGCAGTCCCACTCGTGCACCACCGGAGGTCCTCCCCATGGCAGTCGTCGTCAACGTGTCCCACCGCTACCCGCGCACGGGGTCGCGCGCCGAGCAGCTCGCTGTCGTCCGCGGCGACTGGCCCGTGCCCGAGGTCGACACCCCGGAGGCCTTCGCGGACTCCGACGACGCGCAGGAGCTCCTCGACGCCGCGGACGTCCTGATCGCGGCGGCGGGCAACGAGGTCGTCGACGTCCAGCGCATCACGGGGCTCCAGGTCGACGAGGGCGGGCACGTGCGCTTCGAGACCGTCGACGAACCCGTCCTCGTCGGGCTGATCGGGCAGCGCCTGCGCCCCGGGGCCGCGTGGGAGCCGGGCGAGAGCTGGCCCGTCAAGCTCGCCGACGCCACGGGCGACGTCCGGGAGTACCTCGACCTCGCGGGCGGGGTGACCGCAGAACGCAGCGGTGAGCCTGCGGGTGAGACCGCCGGAGGCCCGGCGGACGCGGTCGAGCTCGGCGGGTTCCGCCTCGCCCTGGGCGCCGACGGGAACCTCGTGGTGACGCCTCCGGCGGGTCGCTCCGTGACCGTGCTCGCAGCGCACGAGGGGTGAGCCAGGGCGGGCGGGAGCGCGACCACAGCACCCTCGCCGACGTGGCAGGGTGGAGGCCATGACGATCGACCTCCGCATCTTCACCGAGCCCCAGCAGGGCGCCACCTACGACGACATCCTCGCGGTCGCGCGTGCGACCGAGGAGCTCGGCTTCGACGCTTTCTTCCGCTCCGACCACTACCTCGTCATGGGGGACGGTGACGGCCTGCCCGGCCCGACCGACGCCTGGACCACCCTCGCCGGGCTGGCCCGCGAGACGAGCCGCATCCGGCTGGGCACGCTCGTGTCGTCGGCCACGTTCCGCCACCCGGGCGTCCTCGCGATCCAGGTCGCGCAGGTCGACCAGATGTCGGGCGGTCGCGTCGAGCTCGGTCTGGGGGCGGGCTGGTTCCCGCAGGAGCACTCGGCGTACGGCATCCCGTTCCCCGCCAAGCGGTTCGGGATGCTCGAGGAGCAGCTCGCGGTCATCACGGGCCTGT
Source organism: Oerskovia douganii (assembly GCF_015142735.1). Lineage (GTDB taxonomy): Bacteria > Actinomycetota > Actinomycetes > Actinomycetales > Cellulomonadaceae > Oerskovia > Oerskovia douganii. The sequence goes on from NZ_JACSPN010000002.1 coordinate 72,122, forward strand.
GGGAGACGCCCGTGGGAGCGACGTTCGACTTCGCGGGAGAGCACTACACGCTCACGGACTCCCCGGCGCTGCCCAAGCCCGTGCAGTCTCGCGTCCCGGTCATCGTGGGCGGGCACGGACCGCGCCGCACCCCGGCGCTCGCGGCACGCTACGCGACCGAGTTCAACGTCGCGTTCCCCGACCCGGGCGTCCTGCCCGACCGCATCGAGAACGTCCGCGTCGTCTGCCAGGACGCGGGCCGCGACCCCGACGACCTCGTCTACTCGGCGGCCTTCGTGGTGTGCGTGGGCAAGGACGAGGCCGAGTTCCGTCGTCGCGCCGAGGCGATCGGCCGCGACCCCGAGGAGCTGCGCACCAACGGCATCGCGGGCACGCCCGCCGAGGCCGCGGACAAGCTCGCGGCCGCGAGCGAGCAGGGCGCGACGCGCTTCTACCTGCAGGTCCTGGACCTCGCGGACCTCGACCACCTCGAGCTGGTCGCGCGCGAGGTGCGGCCGCAGCTGAGCTGAGCCCACCCCCCTGCCCGACGGCGGAGCGCACCTTCCTGGCGACGGCGCGCTCCGCCGTCGGGCGTCCGGGGCGGGCGGGGACTCTGGGACGGCGCTGTCCACGCCCTACCGGTCGGTAACGGGTGACCCGAGGGCGGCAGTACCCTTCCCTTCGGCACTTCACCAGAACTTCACGAACGGAGCCCCCCATGGCAGCACTCGGCTGGAAGATCCACGGAGACGGGAAGCGTGTCGAACCCGGCGCCGTGGTCAGCACCGACGAACGCCTGAGCTGGCCGCGCACGATCGGGATCGGCATGCAGCACGTCGTCGCGATGTTCGGCGCGACGTTCCTCGTCCCGCTCCTGACGGGCTTCTCGCCCGCGACGACGCTGTTCTTCTCCGCGATCGGGACCATCGGGTTCCTGCTCATCACGCGCAACCGGCTCCCCAGCTACCTCGGGTCGAGCTTCGCGTTCATCGCCCCCATCACCGCCGCGACGGCCTCCGGGGGGCAGTCGGTCGCCGTCGGCGGGATCCTCGTCACGGGCCTGGTGCTCGCGCTCATCGGTGTCGTCGTGCACTTCGCGGGACCGCGCTGGATCGACCTGACCATGCCGCCCATCGTGACCGGCACCATCGTCGCGCTCATCGGCCTCAACCTGGCGCCCGCGGCCTGGGGCACCTGCCAGCAGTCCGTCGTCGACGGCGAGATCGTGGCCACGTGCGACGCCGGGTTCCGTGCGGCGCCCGTCACGGCGACCATCACCCTCGTCGCGATCATCCTCATCACGGTCCTCTTCAAGGGCATCGTCGGGCGTCTCGCGATCCTGCTCGGCGTGATCGTCGGCTACGTCGCCGCCTGGGTCCAGGGCGAGGTCGACTTCACCCCGGTGCGCGAGGCGTCCTGGTTCGGCTTCCCCGAGTTCGTCACGCCCACGTTCGACATCGCCGTGCTCGGCCTGTTCGTACCGGTCGTGCTCGTCCTGGTCGCGGAGAACGTCGGGCACGTGAAGTCCGTGTCCGCGATGACGGGCAAGAACCTCGACGACCTCACGGGCCGCGCGCTGTTCGCCGACGGCCTCGCGACCACGTTCGCGGGCGTCGGCGGCGGGTCCGGCACGACGACGTACGCCGAGAACATCGGCGTCATGGCGGCCACGCGCGTCTACTCGACCGCGGCCTACTGGGTCGCGGGCGCCACGGCCCTGCTGCTCAGCATGTCGCCCAAGTTCGGGGCGCTCATCGCGACCATCCCCGCGGGGGTCCTCGGCGGTGCGACGACGCTCCTCTACGGCATGATCGGCATCCTCGGTGCGCGCATCTGGGTGCAGAACAAGGTCGACTTCTCCGACCCGGTCAACCTGACGACGGCCGCCGTGCCGCTCATCATCGGCATCGCGAACTTCACGTGGGTCGTCGGCGACGTGACGTTCGAGGGCATCGCGCTCGGTACGGCGTCGGCCCTCGTGATCTACCACGTCATGCGGACCATCGCCCGGTGGCGCGGGACGTCGCAGGAGCCCGCGAGCCCGGCCTCGGTGCCCGGTGGCGAGGAGATCCCCGCCTGACCCTGTCGGTCCCCCCCGCGCTGCCGAACCTGAGGTAGGTCCGGCAACGCGGCGCAGTTGACTGACCAACCTCGGGTTCGGCAGCAGACGGCGCCCTGTGGACAACTCGCCTTGTCCACAGGGCGCCGCTCTCGTTCCTGAGCCGAGCCTCGGATGCGGTCGGATGCCTCATGCCCCGACCCCGCCAGCTCCCGCCGACCCTCCTCGCCCTCGCCGGTCGCCAGCACGGCCTCGTCACGACCGCGCAGTGCCGCGCGGCAGGAATGAGCCGCGACCGCGTCGCGCGCGCGACGGCCACCGCCGGGTGGGCGCGCATCACGCGCGGTGTGTACGACACCGACCCCACCCCGGTCCGCTCCCGGCCCCTCGACCATCGTCGCCGCCGGTCCGCCTGGGCCGCGATGCTGGCGTTCGGGCCCCGGTCGATCTCGGTCGGAACCTGTGCGCTCGCCCTCCTCGGAGTCGCAGGCCTGCCCTCCCGCCTCCAGCCGCAGGCTGCGTTGCCCGGTGGGCGGGCCGCGCTGTCCCGGGACGGGATCGAGCTGCGCATGTTCGACGACGGCATGTCGGTGCAGGTGGTGGAAGGACGCTTCGTGGCGACCCCCGAGTGGGCGCTGGCGCAGGCAGTTCCCGAGCTCGAGCGACGGCACGCGGCCGCTGTCATGGACTCGGCCCTGCACCAGGGACTCGTGACGCCGCAGGAGCTCGGCCGTGCCCACGACAAGGCGAGAGGGCGCCGCGGGGTGGCACGGACCCACGCGTGGTGGGACATGGCGGACGGACGCGCGGAGTCACCGCTCGAGACCTTCGCCAGGCTCGACTGCGCCGACGGCGGGGTACCTCCGGACCGGCTCCAGGTCGTCCTGCGGGACGATGCCGGCAGGATCGTCGCGCGTGGGGACCTCGGGTGGTCGTTGGGCGCCGGCCGGTGGCTGATCGCCGAGATGGACGGTGCGGAGTTCCACGACACCCCGGAGGCGGTCTTCGCCGACAGGTCGCGGCAGAACCTGCTGGTGGCGAGCGGTCGGGTCGTGGTGCTGCGGTTCACGGCCCGTGACGTGGCAGCACCGGGGACGATCGCGCGAGAGGTCCGAGCCGCGCTGCGGGCTCTGCGGACGCAGGTGCCGAACCCGAGGTCGGTCAGGGCGCCCGGGGAGGTTGTCTGACCAACCTCGGGTTCGGCACCCGGGCACCCGGGCTCACGGCACCCGGGCACCCGGGCTCACACCATCGGTGCTGGAGCTAGAGCTTGAGCCCCAGCACGTAGCCGATCTCCGTGGGGACCCGCACGAACCCGAGGTGCTCGTAGAACCCGATCGCCGACGTGTTGGTCTCGGAGACACCCAGGTGGACCCCCTGGACGCCGCGCTCACGGAGCGCGTCGAACAGGAGCCCGAGCAGGCGCCGCCCGTTGCCGCCGCCCTGTGCCGCGGGCAGCAGGTCCACGTGGAGATGGGCGGGGAAGAGGTCCAGCACCTCCGGGTCCGCGGTCGGCGGAGCGTGCAGGAGCCGCACCAGGCCGGCGTCGGCAGCCTCCGGGGGGAACACGTCCAGCGGGTAGCGGGCACGCAGGGCCGGCCACCAGTCGCGCTCGCACCGCTCCTCGAACTCACGGGTGTCCGCGGTCCCGACGACGTACCCGACCGCTCCCGTGCCGTCGTCGGCCACGAAGGCGAGACCCGGCTCGAACGCCAGGTACGCGCCGAGGTAGATCTCGCCCAGCAGCCGTGGGTCGCTGAACCTCGCCGACGCGTCACCGCCGTCGGCGCCCGTCCGCAGGCAGATGTCGTAGAGACGGTCGACCTCGGTGGGGTCGGTCGTGCGCGCAGGGCGGAGAGGGAGCAAGGCCATACCGGGCCCTTTCGGAGAGGGAGCGACGAGTCGTGGTCGAGAGAAGGCTAGGGCGAGAAGCGCCGGACGGTTCCCTAGCCCTCCGCGGGCGCCTCCTCGACCGGCACCGGAGCGACGTAGGCAGCCTTGGGCGTGATGGTCTCGATGGCCACGCACCCCGCGGGACTCGTGAGCGGCACCGCCGGGTCGATCTGCACGAGCTCCTCGTCGACGAGGTTCACGAAGTTCTCCCCGAGCACCAGGTCGACGGTGGCGTCGGCCCGGTCGTCGAGCACCAGGACCGCGTCGTCGTAGTGGGCCGCGAGCGTGTAGGCCTGGGCGATACCGGTCGCGCCGAACGAGATCTGCGTGCTGGCCTGCTCCTGGTTCTTCCCGGCAGCGTCCTTGAGGTCGCCGACCGAGGCGATCGTGAAGCCCCGCTTCTCCAGGATCTGCTTGTTCGCGGCGGCGAGCCCTCCCTTGCCGGAAGCGTTCAGGACACGGACCTGCACCTCCCCGTAGGGGATCGGCAGTGCGCCCTCCTGCAGGCACGGAGCCTTCACGCCGGCGAGCGCGTCCTCCACCTTGGGCGTGCTGAACGTCCGGTCGAACGGCGGCTCGACGGCGCCCGTGTAGACGGCGAGCGCACCGATCCCCGTGACGGCCAGGAACGCGACGAGGAGGCCGAAGACCACGGCCTGACGTTCGTGCACGCGGCGCCGTCTGGCGGTGCGGGAGGGATCGGGGCCGGGCTGCGTGGTCACGCGAGCAACCTACCCGACCGCCGGGGCATTGAGCATGAGCACGCGGGCATGCAGGATGGCACGCTGCTGCAGGGCTGCGCGGACTGCGCGGTGCAGACCGTCCTCGAGGTAGAGCACCCCCTGGTACTCCACGACGTGCGCGAAGAGGTCACCATAGAACGTCGAGTCCTCCGAGAGCAGGTTGTCGAGGTTCAAGGTCCGCTTGGTCGTGACGAGCTCGTCGAGCCTGACCTGACGGGGTGGCACGCTCGACCAGTCCTTGGGCGTGACCAACCCGTGGTCGGGGTACGGGCGCCCGGCACCGACGGCCTTGAAGATCATGCGGGCCAGTCTAGGGCGAGGTCCTGGTGCGGCGCTGCCGATCCTGCCGACCGCCCCACTCCTCCACGCCTCCCGCACATCCAGCCCGGTCCGCCGCCGCGCTGACGGGCCCACCGCCGGGCCAGGCGTCAGCGCGGACCGTGCCGGATCGTCACGCCCCGCCCACGTCCCGCCGTCGGAACCCGACGGCGGCGACGCCGACGAGCACGACGGCGATCGCGGTCAGGGCGAGGACGGGGCCGGCCGAGAAGGGGACGAGGGGCACCTGCGGCACGTGGGTGAACGGCGACAGGTCGCGGACCGGCTGCGGCAGACCGAACAGCTCACCGAGCTGTCCGACGACGAGCACGAGCGTCACGATCCCCCAGCCGAGGGCCACGAGCCGGGGCCACCACCCGTACAGCACGAGCACGAGGCCTGCGACGACCAGGGCGGCCGGGATCTGCACGAGCCCGGCACCGACCGCGTCCGAGAACGCTACGCCCCACCCGCCCGACACCAGGGCGTGCCCGAGGCCCATCATGAGCCCGGCCCACAGCGGGACGGCGACGACGCCGACGACGAGCAGCACGACCGAGGCCGCCAGATAGGCCGTCCGGGAGACGCCGGTCGCGAGCACGATCTCGGCCCGGCCCGAGGTCTCCTCGGCGTGCAGCCTGGAGACGAGCGTCACGGCGAAGGCTGCCGCGGCGATCCCGACGAAGCCCATGATCGCGACCTGGAACACCTGGGCCAGCGCCCCGGCCCCGCCGAGCTGCGCGATGACCTGCTGCATCTGGGGCGAGGAACCCGCGATGTCGTCGACCGAGTCCAGCAGGAAGCCGACGAGCAGGCAGTACGCGCCGACTCCCAGCGTCCACGACACGACACCGGGCACCTGCAGGCGCGTCGCGAGCGCGAGCGGGCTCGCGAGCGAGGTCGACTCCGCGGGCCCCGGCCGGGGCTGGACGAGGCCCGCGCCGAGGTCCCGCCCCAGCGAGAGCCGGGCGGCGACCACGACGCACACGCCGAGCAGCGCGACGCACAGCAGCGCGGGCCCCCACGCGTTCGCGCCGAACGGGTCGATCTCCTGGACCCAGCCCACGGGGGAGACCCGGTGCAGCCAGTCGGCGGAGGGCTCGATGTCGGCCACGCCGCGCAGCGCGTACCCCGCGACGAGCAGCAGGACGCCGATCGTGTTGGCGGTCCGCGAGGACGTCGCGACCTGCGCGCACACGGCCCCGATGCCGGTCGCGGCCAGGCCCAGCGCCGCGAACTGGAGGCCGAACGCGAGCGACGAGGCGCCGTCGGCTCCCTGGGCCACGTACATGGCCGCCATGAGAGCGCCCGTGAGCACGGACATCCCGCTCGCGACGAGGATCCCCGTCGCGAGCGGGGCGAGCGACCCGACGCGGGCGGCGCGCACGAGCTCGAGCCGCCCGGTCTCCTCCTCCTTGCGCGTGTGACGCACCACGGTGAGCACCGCGAGCACGCCCAGCACGAGGATCATGAAGGGGCCCACGCGCCACGCGGCGGTCGAGGCGACCGACCCGGTGTGCTCGAGCGGGCCGAGCAGCGCCAGGAAGGCGCTGTTGGTCCCCATGCTCGCGGCGAGCTCGTCGCGCTCGGCCTGCGTCCCGTAGACGGTTGCGACCGACGAGTACGTGACCGCGACCATGAGCAGCACCACGGCCACGTACACGGGCAGGAGGACGCGGTCGCGCCGCAGGGCGAGGCGCACGAGCGCCCCCGTCCCGGTGCATGCCGTCCGCAGCGACAGGGGCGGGGCGCCCGCGCGGGGCGTCTCTGCGGCCGGGCCGACGGAGTCGATCGCGGTCATCGCAGCGCCTCGCCGTCGAGCAGGGCGAGCTCGTCGCCGTACTGCCGCAGGAACAGCTCCTCGAGCGAGGGCGGCTCGATCGTCAGGCCGTGAGGTTCCAGGTCGGCGAGCGCGCGCGTGACCCGGGGCAGGGCGTCGTCGTCGACGTGGAACCTCACGTGCGAGCCGTCGACGACGAGGTCGTGGACCCCGGCCAGGTCTGCCAGCGCGTCCGTCGCGCCGGACGTGCCCGCAGCGACGTCCCCCACGGTCACGACGACCTTGGAGCGCGTGAGGTGCCGCAGCTCCCGCAGCGTCCCGGACTGCACGGCCCGGCCGCTGCGGATGATCGTGACGGTGTCGCACAGCGCCTCGACCTCGGCCAGGATGTGGCTCGACAGCAGGACCGACGTGCCGCGCGCGGTCGCCTCGCGCACGCAGTCCTGGAAGACGGCCTCCATGATCGGGTCGAGGCCCGACGTCGGCTCGTCGAGCACGAGGAGCTCGGCGTCGGCGCTGAGCGCTGCGACCAGCGCGACCTTCTGGCGGTTGCCCTTGGAGTAGGTCCCGGTCTTCTTGGTCGGGTCGAGCTCGAACCGCTCGAGCGTGCGGGCCTTGCGGCGCTCGTCGACGGCCGCGCCGCGCAGGCGCAGCAGCAGGTCGATCGTCTCGCCGCCCGAGAGCTGGGGCCACAGCGTGACGTCGCCCGGGACGTAGGCGAGGCGTCGGTGCAGGGGGACGGCGTCGCGGAACGGGTCGCCGCCCAGCAGGGTCGCGGTGCCCGAGTCGGGGCGCAGCAGCCCGAGCAGGACGCGGATGGCGGTCGACTTGCCGGCGCCGTTGGGCCCCAGGAAGCCTGCGACCTCCCCGGCGCGGACCGTCAGGTCCAGGCCGTCGAGCGCTCGGGTCGTGCCGAAGGACTTGTGCAGGTCGCGGATCTCGACCGCCGGTGCGGGGTGTCCTGAGGTGCTCATGGTTCCTCGTCGGGTGAGGGAGGGGTGGGGCCTGCGGGAGGGGAGCGGCGTCGTCGGGCGGGGGAGTGCCGTGCCCGACGGCGCCGCTCGGCCCCGGTGTGCGGGCGGCGGGCTCGTCGTCCCGGGCTACGAGGCGGTCGCGGCGGTGTGGTCGCCGGACTGCTCGCCGGGCGGCGGCTCCGCGTACCGCAGGTAGGCGTCGAGGAGCGTGCGGTCGGTGAGGAAGCCTTCGGTGAACAGCTCGATCGCGGGCAGGCCCATGCGGTCGACGTACCCGCGGACGATCCCGCCGGTGTCGCCCGGTTCGGTGGGCGGGTGGAGCGTGAGGTCGAGGAGGACGGTGCCGAGGGACTGCGTCACGAGGTACCGGGCGCGCGCCGCCTCGTCGAGCGAGGGCTTGATGGTCCCGGTGGCGACCCCGTCCGCGATGTAGGCCTCGGCGTCGTCGACCATGTGGGCCACGAAGGACCGGGCGAGGTCGCCTCCCTCCTGGAGGCTGCGCAGCACGTAGCCGAGCACGGGGCCGTACTCCTCGACCGACGAGAGCTGCGCGAGGACGTCCAGGGGGCTGCCCCGGTTGCCGTGCTCGTCGCCCAGGACGTTGCGCTTGTTCTCGCGGACGAGGACGAGGACGTGCTCGTCGCACGCGCGGTGGAGCCCTTCCTTGGACCCGAAGTGGTGGATGACGAGCCCCGGGCTGACCCCGGCGTCGGCCGCGATGGTGCGGACCGGGACCCGGAAGCCCTCGGACGCGAAGCGGAGCAGGGCGGCGTCGCGGATGCGCGCCCGCCCGGTGAGGTCCGGGGCGTCCGGGACCTGCTCGTCGACCGGCGATGCTGAACGCATGTTCAACACGCTAAACACTTGTTCAGCCCACCACAAGAGGGCTGGCGCCAAGGAGGCGTCACGGACCGATGACCCGGGGCTGACGCGAGGACGACAACCGCCCTGGGGTAGGCGGGGCGGTTCAGGGGGCGGACCAGGGATGTCCCCGATGTGCGCGGACCGGGCCCCGGCGTACCGTCGAAACATGAGCCACATCCTCGCCAGACCGCGCCGCGGCGCCGTGATCGCCGGCGTCTGCGCCGGCCTCGCCCGACGCTTCGACGTCAGCCCGACCCTCGTCCGCGTCATCGCGGTCGCGTCCTGCATCCTGCCCGGACCGCAGATCCTGGCCTACGTCGTGCTGTGGATCATGCTGCCCCGCGACCCGGAGTGAGCCCTTGCCGTGTGACTCGTCGGGGTCAGATCCGCAGGGCGAGCCAGCGCTGCGCGTACCGGTCGTCGTTGAACGCCGGGACGTCCACGTACCCGCGTCGCGCATAGAGGGCCAGGGCCTCGACCAGGTCGTGCCGGGTGTCGAGCCGTACGACCAGGGCACCCCGGTCCCGTGCCGCCGATTCTGCGGCGTCGAGGAGCGCGGTGGCGATGCCGCGTCCACGGAACGCCGGGTCGACGAACACGCGTCTGAGCTCCGCGGTCGGCTCGGGAGCGTCGTGCGCGAGCTCGACCCCCGCGCACCCCACGGCCACCGGGCCGTCGTGGCCGTCCGCCCAGGCGAGGTGGAACGAGCCGTTGGGTGCAGCCAGCCCCGTGGAGTGCTGGGAGGCGAAGCCCGCTGCGAGATCGTCCGGCGGCGTCGCGTGACCGAAGAACCGGTCGCTGACCTCGGTGTAGTACCGGAACAGGATCGCCTCCGACTCCGGGGCATGGACCGGATGCTCCGCGACGCGCCAGGTCGCCGCGAGGTCTGTTGGGAGGGAGCGGTCTGCGTGGGCCACGCCGGCCAGTATGCCTGGGACACGTACCTGCGTGGTCGCCCGAGGCTTTTGTCCCTCACAGTCCGGCATGACACCATCCGGAGGTGCGCGCCCCCCTCACTCGACTCACCGTGCTCCCTCTCTGCCTCGGCCTCGCGGTCACGACGCTCGCGGGATGCGCGGAACCGGCCCGGCCCCTGGCGACCGCGGAGCTGACCCCGGGGGCTGCGGCCCCCGTGACCCCGCTCCCCGCGTTCGACGCGTCGACGCCCACCGGTGCCCTGATGCTGGCCGCGGCGGACGAGCTCGCCCCGACGGTCCTCCCGGCGGGGTTCCACTTCGTCGAGACCGTCGTCATCGACCGTTCGGAGTCCACGAGCTCGATCTACGTCCAGGGCGAGCCGGGGGAGCAGGGGCCCGGGCTGTACGTCCATGCGGTGCACGCGGGCGTCGAGGTGGCCCACCTCGGTGACGACTGGACGCCCGAGGCGGTCCCCGAGCTCTCGGGCACGATGCCGGTGACCGTGGTCTCGGACCCTGAGGGCCAGGAGCGTTCGGTCGTCTCGATCGACGCGTCCCCGGCCGGTGTGGTGCGGCTCATCGGCGACGGCGTCCCGCGTGACGAGCTGATCGCGATGGCGGGACGTCTGCTCGCCTCGGTCGGCTGAGCCGGACCGCACCGGGAACGACGAAGGGTCCGCAGCGCAGGCTGCGGACCCTTCGGTCTGCGGAGGATGGGGGATTCGAACCCCCGAGGGCTTTTAACCCAACACGCTTTCCAAGCGTGCGCCATAGGCCACTAGGCGAATCCTCCGTGCTGCAGCGTCGACCCACGTGGGGCGTCAGGCAGCGTGTCGAGAATACCGGACGCGGGGCCTGCGACCGAATCGGCCCGCTGTGCCGCCGCGCGGCTTGCCCCGTGGAGCGCTGCGGCGCGGGTCGCGGCGCTCACCGTCCGAGGCCGACCGGCCTGCGGCGGGGGCCGGTGGTCGGCCGGTTTTCGACGACGGCCCGTCCTGGGCTAGGCTGGGTCCAGACCCCTCGTGCGGCGCTAACTCACTGAACTCCCCCAGGGCCGGAAGGCAGCAAGGGCAGGTGGGCTCTGGTGGGTGCACGGGGGGTCCTTGCATGCCCGGGGGGATTCCTGGGGCCGCTCCGTCGCGGCCGACGGGCCCGCGGTCGAGTCGTCCGCGCAGAACGGCCCGACGGCGACGCTCACCTGTGCTCCCGGCCCCGGCGGCCTGACGCGCTCCGCAGCCAGAATGTGGCTTGCGTCATAGTTGTCATCCGCAGAATGCGGGCAAAATGGCCCAGACCGCCCAGGAGTGCCCACGATGCGGTCGAAATTCCGTCCAACATCTGGATTATCGACCGACGTGGTGGTTTTGAGGCGCCGAGCGTGCGCATCATGGAGCCATGACCCGCCCCACGAGCACCGAGCTCACGACGCACCGCGCAGCCACCTGCTGCCGAATGTCGTGTCGCTCCGTCCTGCGTGGCGCCGGTCGAATGTGCTGTCAGCTCTGACCTGACCCCAGCACCGCACCGCCCGCCTCGCGAGCGCAGCCCGGAGACGACCGGAGCCCGCGCCGCAGCGCCCGCCTCATCCCTTCCTGAACCACCGACCACCGGTGACGTGTCCTCGTGACGCGCGCTCCGTCGTCGGGCAGGAGGACGTTCCACCTCCCACCCCGTCACCACCGTGATGCCCCTCACGAACGCCCCGCGACAACCGCCGGCGCTCGTCACCGGAAGGACAGACCATGCTCCGCAAGAACTTCGCCCTCGCCGCCATCGTGGGCGCCGCCGCCCTGACGCTCGGCGCGTGCGCCACGACCCCCGCCGACAGCGGTTCCTCGGCAGGCGGCGCGGACGACGTCGTCAAGATCGGCGTCGTCGGTGCCCAGGAGGACAAGTGGGCCGTGTTCGAGAAGGTCGCCGAGGAGGAGGGCCTGAACATCGAGATCGTCGACTTCGGCGACTACCAGCAGGCCAACCCGGCGCTCTCGCAGGGCCAGATCGACCTCAACCAGTTCCAGCACCTGCAGTTCCTCGCGGGCTACAACGTCGAGGCCGGCGACGACCTCCAGCCCATCGGCGCCACCGCGGTCTACCCGCTCGCGCTCTACTCGTCCAAGCACACCGCGCTCGAGGACATCCCCGCGGGCGGTGAGATCGCGATCCCCAACGACGCCACGAACCTCGCCCGCGCGCTCCTCGTCCTCCAGGAGGCCGGGCTCATCGAGCTCAAGGACGGCGGCAGCTCGCTGTCGACCGAGGCCGACGTCCTCCCGTCCTCCAAGGTCAAGGTCACCCCGGTCTCGGCCGAGCAGACCCCGATCGCCCTGCAGTCGGTCGACGGCGCGGTCGTCAACAACGACTTCATCAAGGACGCCGGTCTCAACCCCGACGACGCCCTGTTCCAGGACGACCCCGACTCCGCCGCCGCCGAGCCCTACATCAACGTGTGGGTCGCCCGCGCCGAGGACAAGGACGACGAGACCCTCCTGAAGATCGCCGCGCTCTCGCAGAACGAGGAGGTCATCGCCGCCGAGAACGAGTCGTCCGGCAACTCCGCGGTCATCAAGAGCAACTCGGCCGCCGAGCTCCAGGAGATCCTCGCGGGGATCGAGAAGAACTACCGCGCCCAGGGCTGAGCCCGGCGCAGCCCAGGTGCCCGACGGCGGCGCTCACCCGACACCGTCGGGCACCCGTGCGCCCTCGCCCGACGCACGACCTGCGTGTTGGATAGGACCTGTCCACGCACGCCTGCCCCCGCACACGCCGCAGCCGAGCGGCTCCCGCCAGGAGCCCGGCCGCCGCCCCCCACGAGAGGTTCCTCCGTGAGCACCACCTCGGACACGATGGTCCGCTTCCGCGACGTGACGAAGGTCTTCGGGACCGGGTCGTCCGCCGTGGCAGCCGTCGACGGCGTCACCCTGGACATCCGGGTGGGTGAGATCTTCGGCGTCATCGGCTACTCGGGCGCGGGCAAGAGCACGCTCGTCCGGCTCATCAACGCGCTCGAACCCGTGACCTCGGGCAGCGTGGTCGTCGACGGCGACGAGGTGAGCGCGCTCTCCGAGCGCGACCTGCGTCCCGTGCGCGCGAGCATCGGCATGATCTTCCAGCAGTTCAACCTGCTGTCCTCGCGGACCGTCGCCGGGAACGTGGCCTACGCGCTCAAGGTCGCGGGCTGGGACAAGGCGCGCCGGGAGACCCGGGTCGCCGAGCTGCTCGAGTTCGTCGGGCTGTCCGACAAGGCCAAGGCCTACCCGTCGCAGCTCTCGGGCGGGCAGAAGCAGCGCGTCGGGATCGCCCGCGCGCTCGCCACCTCGCCCAAGCTCCTGCTCGCCGACGAGGCCACGAGCGCCCTCGACCCCGAGACCACGCGCGACGTCCTGGCGCTCCTGCGCCGCGTCAACGCCGAGCTCGGCGTGACGATCGTCGTCATCACGCACGAGATGGACGTCGTGCGCTCGACGTGCCACCGTGTCGCGGTCATGGAGCACGGCAAGGTCGTCGAGGTCGGCGAGGTCTACGACGTGTTCTCGTCGCCGCAGGCCCCCGCGACCAAGAAGTTCGTCGGGACCGCGCTGCGCGACCGGCCCGGCCCCGAGGCGCTCGAGCGCCTGCGCCGCCGGCACCCCGGGCGCCTCGTGACGGTCGGCGTCCACGAGGACGGGACCTCGGGCGCGAGCCTGACCCGGCTCCTGCGCGAGCACGGGCTCGACGGCGCCGTGGTGTTCGGCGGGATCTCCGAGATCGGGGAGCGGCCCTTCGGCTCGCTCACGCTCGAGCTCGCGGGCGACGACGCCACGATCGCGGCGTTCCTCACCGAGCTGTCCGAGACCACCGACGTCGTGGACCTCGGTACCGCCGCAGACCCGCGCGACGACCCGCGCGTCGTCGCCGGGGCGAGCGACGAGTCGGGCGACGCCGACGACGCGACCGGGGCTCCGCCGTCGGGCCGGGTCGACGAACCGGACCCGCGCGACGCCTGGCAGAGCGAGAGATGGCCCGGGACGGGCAGCACCGGGATCTCGGGGCTCGGTCGCCCCGGCACGCAGGGCACCCAGCCCGGTGACTTCGGCACCGAGCCCGGCACGTTCGGAGGCACGCGATGAACCGCGACTGGTCCACCTTGCTGCCGATCCTGTGGGACGCGCTCGGCGAGACGCTCTACATGGTCTCGATCGCGCTCCTCGCGGGCGGGCTCGGCGGCCTGGTGCTGGGGCTCGCGCTCTACTGCACGCGCAAGGGCAACCTGCTGGCGAACGCCGTCGTGTTCAACGTCCTCAACGTGCTCGTCAACATCGTCCGGCCCATCCCGTTCATCATCTTCCTGACGATGATCTACCCCGTGACGCTCGCGGTCGTCGGGACGACGATCGGCACCGAGGCGTTCGTCCTGCCGCTGTCCGTCATGACCGCGTTCGGGACCTCGCGCATCGTCGAGCAGAACCTCGTGAGCATCGACCCGGGCGTGGTCGAGGCCGCGCGCGCCATGGGCGCCTCGCCGTGGCGCATCATCCGGACCGTGCTCATCCCCGAGGCGCTCGCGCCGCTCATCCTGGGCTACACGTTCATCTTCGTGGCCGTGATCGACATGTCGGCCATGGCCGGCTACATCGGCGGTGGCGGCCTGGGAGACTTCGCGATCCGCTACGGCTACCAGCGCTACAACTGGGCCGTGACGGCCGTGACGGTCGTCGTCATCATCGTGATCGTGCAGGTCGTCCAGTTCTTCGGCAACTGGCTCGCGCGCAAGGTCCTGCGGCGCTGACGCACGGCTCCGGGTGGGCCGACGCACGTGCGGCGGGGCCCCGGGCAGCACGCCTGGGGACCCGCTGTGCGGGCTGTCAGCCACGCCGTCTAGAGTTGCCGGGGTGAGCACCGCCCTGTACCGCCGCTACCGGCCAGAGACCTTCGCCGAGGTCATCGGGCAGGACCACGTCACCGGACCCCTGCGGCAGGCGCTGCGCAGCGGACGCGTGAACCACGCCTACCTCTTCTCGGGCCCTCGCGGCTGCGGCAAGACGACCTCGGCGCGCATCCTCGCGCGCACCCTGAACTGCGCGCGCAACACCGAGGAGACGCCCATCGACACCCCCTGCGGGGAGTGCTCGTCGTGCATCGAGCTCGCACGTGGCGGCTCGGGCAGCCTCGACGTCATCGAGATCGACGCGGCCTCGCACAACGGTGTCGACGACGCCCGTGAGCTGCGCGAGCGCGCGACCTTCGCGCCCGCCCGGGACCGGTACAAGATCTTCATCCTCGACGAGGCCCACATGGTCACGCCGCAGGGCTTCAACGCGCTCCTCAAGCTGGTCGAGGAGCCGCCGCCCCACGTGAAGTTCATCTTCGCGACGACCGAGCCGGACAAGGTCATCGGGACCATCCGCTCGCGCACGCACCACTACCCGTTCCGCCTGGTCCCGCCGGACGTCCTGGGCCCGTACCTCGAGCAGCTCTGCGCCGCGGAGGGCGTGACGATCGGCACCGGGGTGGTGCCCCTCGTCGTCCGCTCGGGCGGCGGCTCGGTGCGTGACTCGCTGTCCGTCATGGACCAGCTCATCGCTGGCGCAGAGGCCGGGAACGTCGACTACGAGCGCGCCGTGGACCTCCTGGGCTTCACGCACGCCTCGCTGCTCGACGACGTCGTGGAGGCCCTCGCGGCCCGCGACGGCGCGAGCATCTTCCGGGTCGTCGAGCAGATCATCACCACGGGGCACGAGCCGCGCCGCTTCGTCGAGGACCTGCTCGAACGCCTCCGGGACCTCATCGTCATCTCGGTCTCGGGCGGTGCCGCGGACGCCGTGCTGCGCGACGTCCCGTCCGACCAGCTCGAGCGCATGAAGGCCCAGGCCCAGAACCTCGGCGCGGCCGAGCTGTCGCGTGCGGCAGACCTGGTCAACGCGGCGCTCACCGAGATGAGCGGAGCCACGTCGCCGCGCCTGCACCTCGAGCTCCTGTGCGCCCGCCTCCTGCTCCCCGGCGTGGACGACGGCGCCGCGGGGCTCGCGGCCCGCATCGACCGGTTGGAACGGGGCGGCCTGGGTACCGGCGGCCTCGCGCCCGTCGCCGCCGCGCCGCGACCGGGAGGCCCCGAGGGGCTCGTCGCAGCGCCCCGCGTCGCGCAGGCCGAGGACGACGCGCCCGTCGCGCCCGCGAACGGACTCAGCGGCGCCGCAGCCGCACGGGCAGCGCTCCAGGCCCGCAAGGCGGGGGAGGGGGCCGCCCCTGCGCCCGCACGCCCGGCGGGGGCCCCGGTCGCAACGCCCGCAGCCGTCCCGGCTGATGCGGCGCCGGTCCCCGACGCCGGGGCGGACACCGCTGCTGCGCCCGCTGTGCCGACTGCTACTGCGCCCGCGAGCGACGCCGTCGCCGTGGCGCCCTCGGGCGCACCGGGCGAGAGCGGCGACTGGCCCGTCGTGGTGCCCGTCGGCACGGCCGAGCCCGCGCCGAGCGAGCAGGGGACGGACGAGCCCGCCCCGGCTCCGGTCGCCGCCGGGGACGACTCGGCGGTCGCCGTCGACGATGCCGCACACGCCGGCAGCACCGCAGGCTCCGTGGAGGAGCGCACCCCGGCCGTCGCCCCCGTCGACGAGGCCGACCCGGCTGCACGCCGCGGACCGGTCGCCGCTCCCGACGGTGCTCGGGCGGAGCCCGCTGCTGCGCAGGCTCCGGCGGCACAGGCCGTGCCCGCCGCCCCGGCAGCCGCTCAGCCGCCCGCCCCCGCGTCGAGCGACACGGACGCCCTCAGCACCGACGTGCTGCGCCGCCGCTGGCCCGAGGTCCTCCAGACCCTCAGCTCGAGCCGGGTCACGTGGTCGCTCGTGAGCGGCAACGCCCAGGTCGGGGAGCTCACGCCGGACACCCTCTACCTGGCGTTCCAGACGCCCGCCCTCGCACGGACCTTCTCCACGTCGCGTCACACGGGGGCCGTCCAGGAAGCCGTCTACCAGACCCTCGGCTTCCAGGTCCGGGTCGAGGCGCGTCTCGACGAGGGCGGTGGCGCGGGCCCGAGCACGACCACGCCGGCCGCGCCCCCCGCGCCGCGCCGCGACGAGCCGACGAGCGGACCCGCGGGTGGCGGCGCGCCGACCGGCGCTGGACCGGCTGCTGCGCCGACCGGCGCTGGACCGGCTGCTCCCGCCCAGGGCGGACCGGCATCGGGCGCGAACGCTCAGCACGCGTCGGCGGAACGAGTCGGCGTCGTCTCGGCGCCGACGCCCGCCAACCCTTCCGGCGCCCCCCACGGGTCGGCCGGCCCGGGTGCCACCGGCCCTGCCGGGGCCGACGCCGCCGCGTCCCCGCAGCACAGCAACGTCGCCCTCCAGGAGCGTCCCGTCGCCCGGCCCGCGGCCCCCGTCCCCGAGGTCGAGCCGGTCGTCAACGCGGCCGACGAGGCCTGGCTCGCGGGCCTGCCCGTGACCGAGCCCCCCGCGGACCTCGACGACGGCCACGAACCGCCGCCCGCGGACGTGCGGCGAGCGGCGCCGTCGGGCGTCCGGGCCGTGGCCCGCCCGGCCGCACCCTCAGCACCGTCCGCCCCCACGCCCGCCGTCCCCACCGGGCCCGCGCCCGGGGTGCGCGAGACGCGCCGCCAGACGCTCGAACGGCAGGCCGCCGAGCAGAAGGCCCGGCAGTCCTCGGCGCGCGTCTCGGTCTCGATGGACGACGACTCGCCGTCCGACGACGACCCGGACCTCGCGTCGTCGGGCCTGGTCGGGGCCCCGCTCGTGGCGCAGCTCCTGGGCGGCGTCGTGATCGACGAGACCATCGACACCGGGCTCTGACTTGAGCCCGCGCGGCGAGCTCCACCACGTCGAGCTGTGGATCGAGGACCTCGACGCCGCCGAGAGCTCGTGGGCGTGGCTCCTCGACGAGCTCGGCTACACCCGCTTCCAGACGTGGGCCACGGGCCAGAGCTGGCTGCGCGGGGCGACGTACATCGTGCTCGAGGCGAGCCCCGCCGTCCACGGCAAGGGGCACGACCGCATGCGCCCCGGGGTCAACCACCTGGCGTTCACGGGCGGTCGGCGCGACGAGGTCGACGACCTCGTGGCCCGCGCGTCCGAGCACGGCTGGAGCCTCATGTTCGCCGACGCCCACCCGTACGCGGGCGGCCCCGACCACTACGCGGCGTACCTCGAGAACGAGGACGGCTTCGAGGTGGAGATCGTCGCGGACGAGGACTGACCACGCCGCCACGTCGTCGAGCATGCCGTCGACCAGGAGCCGGTCCGCGGGGGGGACGGTGAGGGGACGTTCTCGACGGCGCAGACCACCGGGCACGGAGCGTCGCGCGGCCCGGACCGTCGCCGCCGCCACGTAGGCTGGGGGGCGTGTATGAAGGCGCGGTCCAGGACCTGATCGACGAGCTCGGCCGACTCCCCGGGGTCGGCCCCAAGAGTGCCCAACGCATCGCGTTCCACCTCCTCGCGGCCGACGCCGCGGACGTGCGGCGGCTCGCCGACGCGCTCACCGAGGTCAAGCTGCGCGTGCGGTTCTGCGAGATCTGCGGCAACGTCGCGGAGTCCGAGCAGTGCCGCATCTGCCGCGACCCCCGGCGCTCGGCCGAGGTGATCTGCGTCGTCGAGGAGCCCAAGGACGTCGTCGCGATCGAGCGCACGCGCGAGTTCCGCGGCAAGTACCACGTGCTCGGAGGGGCCATCAACCCCATCGACAACGTCGGCCCCGACGACCTGCGCATCCGCGAGCTCCTGACCCGGCTCGCCGACGGCGCGGTCCAGGAGGTCATCCTCGCGATGGACCCCAACGTCGAGGGCGAGGCCACGGCCACGTACCTCACGCGCATGCTCTCGCCCATGGGGCTGCGCGTGTCCCGCCTGGCGTCCGGGCTGCCGGTGGGTGGAGACTTGGAGTACGCCGACGAGGTGACCCTCGGGCGGGCGTTCGAAGGACGGAGGGTCGTCAGTGGTTGAGACCGGAGAGGCCGTGGGGTCGGACCTGCGGTCCGTCGCCGCCTCGGTGTCCGCGCAGGCGCGCACCTTCCTCACGACGACCGCGGAGGTCGCCTCGGGCGCAGCCCCGCAGGCCGCGATCCCGCTCCTGCTCCTCGCCACGTCGGACCTGCTGGCCGCCGGTGCACGGCTCGGCGCCATGATGGACGTCGTGCCCGACCAGCGCTTCGAGCCCGACGCGGGCCCGGAGACGGACCTCGACCCGCTGCGCGAGGGGCTCGCCCGGCTCCTCGACGGGCTCGACGACTACCCGGAGATCGAGGACCCCGTCCTGGGGGCCGTCGTCGGGCAGGCGTCCGTGTCGGGGGACATCGCGTGCATCGCCGAGGCCCTCGCCAAGGGGCTCCAGCACTACGACTCGGGCCAGGAGCTCGAGGCCCTGTGGTGGTGGCAGTTCTCCTACCTGTCGCTGTGGGGCGAGCGCGCCGCGAGCGCGCTGCGCGTCCTGCAGCTCGTGCTCGCGCACCTGCGCCTCGACGTCGAGGACGACGTCGCCGCCGAGGCGGAGTACGACGCCCTGCACGCCTGACCACGGCCGCCCGTGCCCACGGGTGGGTGCCCGCAGACGCCGGACGGGCGCGACCACGCGGTCGCGCCCGTCCGGACGTCACGCCTCACGCCACGCGCGTCCCGCGAGGCAGCTTCCCGGACGGGATCCGCAGGCGCCGCACGGCCAGCACCACACCGCCCGCGCCCAGGAGCAGGTTCGCACCCAGCCCCCACGGCCACACGGGGGAGTCGTCGATCTCCGGGTTCTCGACCGGTGACACGTAGCCCGGTTCGTACGCGCCGCACCAGTCCTGCTCGGCCTGGGGCCCCATCCGTGCGACGCGCACGCCCGTGCGGATCAGCGACAGCGGGTCGGACGCCGAGAAGTACTCCTCGTCGTCGCTGACCGTCGTCTCGGGCGCCGCGTCGGCGACGATCACGAACGGGTTCACCGCGAGCAACCACCACGTGAGCTCGGTGTGGGTCTGCGGCGACTCGAACGTCTGCCACTCGCACTCGGGTATCTCGTCGCTCTCCCAGTCGTGGTCGTCGGCCACGGCCCAGGCCCTGATCTCGGTCTGGTACGTCACGAGCGGGGTCGTGAGCCCGAACAGGATCAGGCTCACGACGGTGAGCCCCGCGACGGTCAGGTAGGTCAGGACCGCGGAGCCCGACGTCTTGGTCGTGAGCGCCGAGAACCCGAGCCCGATCGCGCACACCACCGCGAGGAGCACCGCGAGCAGCAGGACCGTCGTGACCAGCGACAGGAACGAGACCCCGCCCGCGACGAGCGCCCACGCGATGAACGGGACGCTCACGACGAGGAACGCGAGCGCCGCGCTCCACGCCGCGACGAGCTTGCCGACGACGATCTCCGCCGCGGTCAGGAGCGTCACCTGGAGCGTCGCGAGGGTCCCGGCGTTCCGGTCGCCGTTGATCGCGGAGGCGCTGAGCGTCGGGGCCACGAGCAGACCGAGGAACAGGACGAAGAAGACCACGGCCCCGAAGATGATCGGGCCTTGCTGCACGTCGGAGTCGTCGTACCCGGTCATGAAGGAGAGCGCCCCGGACGTCAGGAGCGTGATGCCGCCGACGACCACGAACCACACGACGAGCGCGATCTTCCAGCGGGTCGAGCGCACGCGCTGCCGCAGCTCCAGGGTCGCGACGGTCTTGACGCCGTGCCACGACAGCGCCCAGTCGCCGCGGTCCTGCGGGGGCGCGGCGGTGTCCGGCGACTCGGGCCGGGCGGGGGACAGGGACTGCTGGGTGCTCATCGACGCTCCTCCTCGAGGGCGAGGTAGGCCTGTTCGAGGATGCCCCCGGCGGGGGCGCTCGCGACGACGGGGACCCCGGCGACGACCGCGTCGCGCAGGAGGGCCGCTGCCGAGGTGTCGCTGTCGAGGTCGACGAGAGCCGCGCCGTCGGGCTCGACGGCGAACGGGACCCCCGCCCCGGTGAGCCAGGCGTGCAGCGCGAACGGGTCGAGCGCGCGCACGCGCCACGTGCGGCGCGTCGTCGCGGCCTCGCCCACGGTCTCGGAGGCGACCGTGCGGCCGCGCGAGAGGAACACGGCGTCGTCGGCCATCTCGTCGAGCTCCGTCAGGACGTGGCTCGAGATGAGGACGGTCTTGCCGCGTGCGGCGAGCTCGCGCACGAGCACGCGCAGGTCGACGCGCGAGCGCGGATCGAGGCCGCTCGCGGGCTCGTCGAGCAGCAGGACGTCGGGGTCGTGGACCAGCGCGCGGGCCAGGCCGAGGCGCTGCTTCTGACCGCGGGACAGGACGCTCGCGGGGCGGTCGGCGTATTCCTCGAGGTGCACCAGGGCGAGCAGCTCGGTCGCGCGCGCTGCCCCCACCGCTGCCGGGAGCCGGTAGGCGGCGGCGAAGGTCGTGAGGACCTCGCGCGCCGTCAGGGAGTCCCAGGTGCCGAACGCGTCGGGCATCCACCCGGTGCGTGCACGCGTGGCGAAGCTCTGCGTGACCGGGTCGGAGCCCGCGACGCGCACCGTGCCCGCGTCGGGCGTGAGGAGGCCCGCGAGGATGAGCAGGAGCGTCGTCTTGCCCGAGCCGTTGGGGCCCACCAGCGCCGTGACCCGGCCGGGCCGGGCCACGAGGTCCACGCCGGCGACCGCGCGCACCGAGCCGAACGCGCGGTGCACGCCCTCGGCGACGATCCCGCCGGGTGCGGCGTCGCCGTCGGGCGCGTGCTGCGTGGAGGGTGCCGCGGGCGTCTCCTGCCCGACGGCGCCGCTCCCCGACGGTGCGCCGTCGTCCGGGGCGGGCTGTGGTGCGGGTGGCGTCGAAGGTGGGTCTGCCTGTCCGGGAGGTCGGTGGTCTGCTGGATCCCCCTGGGGAGCCGCTGTGCTCGTCATGGCGCCGAGCGTAGCGGTGCGTGACCTGACGTGGGGGCGCCCGCCCGGGTGACGTCCGCGTCCTGCGGGAGGCCCGCGCGGCTCGTGGGTGGGCGCTCCGCCGTCGTGCGAGACTGCCGTGTGACCTGGGACCTCGCCGCGACGCTTCCTCTCGTGGCGCACGCGCCTCTCGCCGCGGGCGACGGGATCGTGCTGCCCGGGTCGGGCGGGCTCGAGCTCGACCTCCTGACGATCTGCCTCCTGGTCCTCGCGGGCCTGACCGCCGGGTGGATCGACGCCGTGGTCGGTGGGGGAGGGCTCGTCCAGCTCCCCGCGCTGCTGCTCGTCCCCGGGATCAGCCCCGTCCAGGCGCTCGCGACGAACAAGCTCGCGAGCATCATGGGGACGTCGGTGAGCGCCACGACGTACTACCGGCGCGTGGGCCCGGACCTGCGGACCGCCGGGCCCATGGCGCTCGCGGCCCTCGTCGGGGCCGTGGGTGGGGCGGCGCTCGCGTCGAAGATCCCCGCCGAGCTCTTCAAGCCCATCATCCTCGTGGTGCTGATCGCCGTCGCGGTCTACACGATCGCCAAGCCCCGGCTCGGGCACACGATGGACCTGCGCTGGGAGGGCAACGGGCACCGGTGGGCCGCGGCCGGGATCGGGCTCGTGATCGGGGTCTACGACGGGCTGCTCGGCCCCGGGACCGGGACGTTCTTCGTCATCTCGCTCGTGAGCATCCTGGGGTACGCGTTCCTGCCCGCGTCGGCGCTCGCGAAGATCGCGAACTTCGCGACCAACGCGGGCGCGCTGATCTTCTTCGTCCCGTACGGCGCGGTGCTGTGGGGGCTGGGCCTCGCGATCGGGGCCGCGAACCTGCTGGGCGCGTACGTCGGGGCGCGCATGGCCGTCGCCAAGGGCAGCGGGTTCGTGCGGGTCGTGTTCGTGGTCGTCGTGGGCGCGCTCATCTGCAAGCTCGGGTACGACGTCGTCACGAGCCTCGGGGAGTGACGGTGCGAGGGGCGGGGGCCGGTCCAGAGGGGGTTGGCGCGGACGGAGTTCAGCGGCCAGGGCCGCGGCGCATGGTCCGGTCGGAGACGGGGGGCTACTCGCCTGATCTCGATCTGCCCGGCACGCACGACGACCCACCTCGTGCGCGAGCGGGGGAGGGGGAACCCGACCAGGTCCGTGTCGACCCCTCCGGCGTGACCGGCTCGTTCGGGCGACCCCGACCCCGGCCTCAGCGCCGGGGTCTGGCGGTGGGGCGGCTGATCGCCGGGGTGCTGGTCGCGTTCATGGGGTACGTCCTGGTGGCGATCCCCGCCATGATCACCTACGACGTGGGGATGGACGGATACGGCTACTACTGCGAGACGGGGATGTTCGTCGAAGCGGATCTGGCCTGTTTCGGCGATCCGACGCCTGCCACCGAGGCGTTCGCGGCGCTCGTGGCGATGGTCACCGTGCCTGCCGCGCTCGGGATCCTCGTCGCCTGGCCGCGGAGGCGGGGACTGTTCCTGCTGCTGCTGGCGTGCGCGGCGCTGGGGCTGTACGCCTACTTGGTGATTGCCCACCCACGCACCTGATCGGCCCGGCTGCCCGCCGTCCGCCTGCTTGTCTGTCCGCCCGCCCGCCTGCCCAACGGGTCGATCGCCGAGCACGAGGTTGCGGTCGTTCTCGGGCTCAGGACGACCACAACCTCGTGCCCGGCACCCGGGTCACCTAGGGTCGCCACCATGCACCTTCGCGCGCAGGCCGTCGTCCTCGATCTCGACGGGACGCTCCTCGACCACGAAGGGGCCGCACGGGCTGCGCTCGCGGCCTGGCTGCCTGGCCTCGGGGTCGAGGTCACCGACGGGCTGGTCGACGCGTGGTTCGCCGCAGAGGAGGAGCACTTCTCCGCCTGGCGCGCGGGGGAGATCGACTTCGCCGAGCAACGGCGCCGTCGGCTCCGTGACGTGCTGCCGCTCGCGGGCCTCGAGGGAGGATCCGATGACGACCTCGATCAGGTCTTCGCCGGCTATGTCGCGCACTACGAGGCGTCGTGGACCGCGTTCCCCGACGTCGAACCGATGCTCGTAGCGTTGTGGGCCCGGAACGTCCCGCTGGCCGTCCTGACCAACGGGACCGAGGACCAGCAGCACGCCAAGCTCCGCGTCATGGGGCTCGAGGGGCGGCTGGGGTCCGTGTTCACGGCCGAGGGGCTGGGGGTGGCCAAGCCCGCACCCGCGAGCTATCTGCGGGTCTGTGCCGCACTGGGGGTCGTGCCGGAGGAGGCCTTGCACGTCGGGGACAGGTACGACCTCGATGTCGTGGCCGCCCGTGCGGCCGGGCTGCAGGCCGTCCACCTGGACCGGGACGGCCGCGGGCCGTTCGACGAGCCCGAGCGCATCGTGTCGCTCGCCGAGCTGCCGGGGTACCTCGGGTGGTGAGGCCCAGCCGCCACGTCCGTCACGCCCGCCGAGCACGAGGTTGCGGTCGTTCTGCCCCTGAGAACGACCGCAACCTCGTGCTCGGCACCCGGTAGCCAGCATCCCCGCAGGTCAGCGACCGGCACCGACCCGGACTGCCCGCATCCTGACCCCCCTCCCGGCGTCACGGGGCTGCGGGCTATCATCGACCGACTCGTAGAACACCCGGCGGGCCGTTGAGAGAGACGGAGGCCGGCGACGTAACGGAGCAGCAAGTGGCACTAGTCGTGCAGAAATATGGTGGCTCGTCGGTCGCTGATGCGGAGAGCATCAAGCGGGTGGCGAAGCGCATCGCAGAGACCAAGCGGGCTGGTCACGACGTGGTCGTCGTGGTCTCGGCCATGGGTGACACGACGGACGAGCTCATCGATCTCGCCCAGCAGGTCACCCCCCTCCCTCCCCAGCGTGAGATGGACATCCTGCTCACGGCCGGCGAGCGCATCTCGATGTCGCTGCTGGCGATGGCGATCAACAACCTCGGCGTGAAGGCCAAGTCGTTCACGGGCCAGCAGGCCGGCGTGATCACGGACGCCGTGCACGGCAAGGCGCACATCGTGGACGTCGTGCCGCACCGCATCCGTGAGACGGTCGAGAAGGGCTCGGTCGCGATCGTGGCCGGGTTCCAGGGCGTCACGCAGAGCACCAACGACGTGACGACCCTCGGCCGCGGCGGCTCGGACACCACGGCCGTGGCGCTCGCGGCGGGCCTGGGCGCGGACGTGTGCGAGATCTACACGGACGTCGACGGCGTGTTCACCGCGGACCCGCGGATCGTTCCGTCGGCCCGCAAGATCGACCACATCTCCTACGAGGAGATGCTCGACATGGCGGCGTCCGGGGCCAAGGTCCTGGTGCTGCGCTGCGTCGAGTACGCGCGCCGCTACGGCGTCCCCATCCACGTCCGTTCGTCGTTCTCGACGAAGGCCGGGACGATCGTGTCGAACGACGCGCGCTCCGTGCCCAACGTCCCCCAGCAGGCTCCCGGCTCCCTGGCCGGCAACGAGGCAGAGGTCATCATGGAAGCTCCGATCATCTCCGGCGTCGCGCACGACCGCAGCGAGGCCAAGGTCACCGTCGTCGGCGTCCCCGACGTCCCGGGCACGGCGGCACGTATCTTCGAGGTCGTGGCCGGTGCGGGCGCGAACATCGACATGATCGTCCAGAACGTCTCGGTCGCGGCCACGGGCCTGACCGACATCTCGTTCACGCTGCCCATGGACGACGGCGCGCTCGCGACCACGGCCCTGGACGCGGTGCGCGAGGAGATCGGGTTCGCGTCGTTGCAGTACGACGACCAGATCGGCAAGGTCTCGCTCATCGGGGCGGGCATGAAGTCGAGCCCGGGCGTCTCGGCGCAGCTCTTCGGTGCGCTGCGGGACGCGGGCATCAACATCGAGATGATCTCGACGTCGGAGATCCGCATCTCCGTCGTGACCCGTGCCGACAGCCTCGACGACGCGGTGCGGGCCATCCACACGGCGTTCGAGCTGGACGGCGAGAGCGAAGCAGTCGTCTACGCCGGCACCGGCCGTTGAGCGAGGAGAGCACCATGAGCAACCAGAACTCTGCCGGCCTCGTCGTCGGCGTCGTCGGGGCGACCGGTCAGGTCGGCGCCGTCATGCGTCGCCTGCTCGAGGAGCGCGACTTCCCGGTCGCGCAGATCCGCTACTTCGCCTCGGCGCGCTCCGCGGGCAGCACGCTGCCCTGGAAGGGTGAGGACGTCGTCGTCGAGGACGCGGCCACGGCCGACGTGTCGGGTCTCGACATCGCGCTGTTCTCCGCGGGGGGCGCGACCGCCAAGGCGCAGGCCGAGCGGTACGCGGCGGCCGGCGTCGTCGTGATCGACAACTCCTCGGCGTGGCGCATGGACCCCGACGTCCCGCTGGTCGTCGCCGAGGTCAACCCGGGTGCCGTCCGCGAGGCGCGCAAGGGCATCATCGCGAACCCGAACTGCACCACGATGGCCGCGATGCCGGTCCTCAAGCCGCTCGCGGACGAGGCCGGCCTGGAGCGCCTGATCGTCGCGACGTACCAGGCGGTGTCGGGAGCGGGGCTGGCCGGTGCGGCCGAGCTGCGCGACCAGGTCGTCGCGGGCGCCGAGCAGGACCTCACGGGCCTGGTGCACTCGGGCGCCGCGGTCTCCCTGCCCGCGCCGGACAAGTTCCCGCGGAACATCGCGTTCAACGTGGTGCCGCTCGCCGGGTCGATCGTCGACGACGGCGAGGAGGAGACCGACGAGGAGAAGAAGCTCCGCAACGAGTCGCGCAAGATCCTGGGGCTCCCGGACCTGCTGGTCGCGGGTACGTGCGTGCGTGTCCCGGTCTTCACGGGGCACTCGCTCGCGATCCACGCCGAGTTCGGCCGGGCCATCACTCCGGACCGCGCGCGCGAGCTGCTCGCGGCGGCTCCGGGGGTCGAGCTCTCGGACGTCCCCAACCCGCTCGAGGCCGCAGGTGCCGACCCGTCGTTCGTGGGCCGCATCCGCACGGACCAGAGCGTGCCGGGCGGTCGCGGCCTGGTGCTGTTCGTCTCGAACGACAACCTCCGCAAGGGTGCCGCGCTCAATGCGGTGCAGGTCGCGGAGCTGGTCGCGGCCGACCTCACGAGCAAGGCGGCGGCTTCCGCCTGACCGGTCCACTGCCCGACGGCACCCCTCACCTTCCGGTGGGCGGGCGCCGTCGTGCTGTCCGCACCTGGTCGGTGCCGAACCCGAGGTTGGTCGGGTAACCAGGAAGAGTTTCCTGACCAACCTCGGGTTCGACACCATGGGCTGCTGCTTGCGCAACCGGTGGTTCTATGGTTCATTAGTCGAGTAATGAACCAAGGAACGTGTGATCGGCGAGAGGATGGGCACCATGTTCGACGGACCTGAACCCATCTACCTGCAGATCGCCCGGCAGATCCGCGCCGAGATCCTGAGCGGCGACCTCAGCGAGGAGGAGCAGGTCATGTCCACCACCCAGTACGCGACGACGTTCCGCATCAACCCCGCGACGGCCGCCAAGGCGTTCGCGACGCTGGTCGACGAGGGCGTCCTCTACAAGCGGCGCGGGGTCGGCATGTTCGTCGCGACCGGCGCGCGCGAGAAGCTGTTCGCCGAGCACCGCGACCGCTACTTCGCGGAGGTCCTGCGCCCCGCGCTCGACCAGGCCGACCTCCTGGGCATCACGCCCGCCGAGATCGTGGACCACGTCCTCGCCCGCGACGTCGCGGGCTCCGTGCGGTCCGCCGGCCCCGCCGCCACCCACCCCCCGACGGGAGAGACCTCATGACCGCCCCCACCCGCCCCGACCCGTTCGGTGTCGAGCTCCGGGACGTGACGCTGAGCTTCGGCAAGGACGAGAAGCACCCCGCGCTCGACGGGCTGAGCCTCACGGTCCGCCCGGGCACGATCACGGGCCTGCTCGG
This sequence comes from Oerskovia douganii, assembly GCF_015142735.1. Lineage (GTDB taxonomy): Bacteria > Actinomycetota > Actinomycetes > Actinomycetales > Cellulomonadaceae > Oerskovia > Oerskovia douganii. Next base: position 99,339 of record NZ_JACSPN010000002.1, read on the forward strand.
CCGCAACGGTGCCGGCAAGACGACCGCGCTCTCGCTGATCGCGGCCATGCGGCGCCCGGACGCCGGCACCGTGCTGGTCGACGGCGAGGACCCGTTCGAGAACGCCTGGACCATGGCGGGCACGCAGCTCGTCCGCGAGAGCGGCGACACGATCACCTCGACGAAGGTCAAGGACAGCCTGGGCTACTACGCGGAGCTGCGTGAGCACTGGGACGCAGACCTCGCGGCGCGTCTGGTCGACCTGTTCGAGATCGACCTGCGCAAGACGCCCGAGAGCCTCTCGCGCGGCAAGCGCTCGGCGCTGGGCGCGGTCATCGGGCTGGCGTCGCGCGCGCCGCTGACGATCTTCGACGAGGTGTACCTCGGGATGGACGCGCCGAGCCGGTACGCGTTCTACGACGCCCTGGTCGAGGACTACACCGAGCACCCGCGCACCGTCGTCCTGTCGAGCCACCTGATCGACGAGGTCGAGCGGATCTTCGAGGACGTCGTGATCGTCGACCGGGGCCGTGTGCTCCTCGCGGAGAGCGTCGAGTCGGTCCGCGGCCGGGGTGTGAGCATCACGGGGTCCGCGGCCGTGGTCGAGCAGTTCGTCGACGGGCACCGGGTCCTGGCGCGCCAGCGCCTGGGCGGCACGGCGCAGGTCACGCTGTTCGGCGCGCTCGACGACGCCCAGCGCGCCGAGGCGACCGCGGCCGGGCTCGAGCTGGGCGCCGTGCCGCTGCAGGACCTGTTCGTGCACCTGACCCGAGGGGAGCAGCCATGACGGAGAACCTGGCGGGACAGGCCGTGCCCGTCCCCCGAGAGGCGCAGCGTGCCGCGGCGCGCCGTGCGGCCGAGCAGCGTTCGCTGCGGACCGCGGCCTGGTCGATGTCCGTGGGCACGTGGCAGATCGGTGTCTGGTTCTGGGCCATCGTGCTGATCATCGCGGGCATCATCGGCTACGTCGAGGTCCGCACCGACATCCTCGACGGCAGCGTGATCGACGGCGTCGTGAGCGGCTCGGCGAAGTTCTTCCTGTTCGTCATGGGCATCATCACGCCCCTCGCGAGCATCGCGGTCCACGTCGCGGCGGGGGGTACCCGCCGGTCGCTCATCCGGTCGACCTGGTGCACGGCCGTGGTCCTGGGACTCACCTTCGCCCTCGTGGCGGCGGCGCTGGGCTACGTCGAGTGGCTCGTCTTCCGGGCGCAGGGCTGGTCGCCCGAGCTCGACCGGGCCCAGCTCTACGCCGACGGCGGCCAGGTCGGCACGGCGTTCCTGGTGCAGCTCTTCTTCTGCAGCGTGTACTGGCTCGCGGGCGCGTCGATCGGGATGGGCTACTACCGCCTGGGCGTGTGGGGCGGGACCTTCGCGATCGTGCCGTTCCTGCTCCCCGTGGTCCTCGTCGAGCTCGCCTTCCAGAGCGGCTACTTCGGCAGGCCCTTCGCCCAGGCGGTCGGCCTCTCCGACGCCCAGGTGCTCACCGCGGTGATCGGTGGCCTCGTGGCCCTGGTCGCAGCCGCGTTCGCGTTCCACCTGGTCACGAGGTCGGTGGCCATCGCTCCCGTCACGAGCTGACGGCCCTGGCGTCCCCGACGTCTTAGCGCGGCGCGTCCCGACCGGGACCGGCGCACCCACCACAGCGTTCATCCCGTCCAGCGGACGGCGCCCGGTCCTCCGGTGCGCCGCCCGGCGGACGAGCACACCCTCAGGGAGGGCACCATGACCACCGCACATCCTGTCCCGTCCGTCCCACCCGCACCGTCGACCGGCACGCTGCCCGACGGCGCCGCGCCCGCGATCGAGGTCGTCGCCCTGCGCAAGGCGTACGGGAGCACCGTCGCCGTGCGCGACGTGAGCTTCGCCGTCGGGCAGGGGGAGATCTTCGGGATCCTCGGCCCCAACGGGGCCGGCAAGACCACGACCGTCGAGTGCCTCGCCGGGCTGCGTCAGGCCGACGCCGGGTCGGTCCGGATCCTCGGTCGCGACCCGCAGAAGGACCCGGCCTCGGTGCGCGAGCTCCTGGGCGTCCAGCTCCAGGAGGCCGAGCTCAACGAGCGCATGACCGTGGCGGAGGCGATGCGCCTCTACGCGTCGTTCTACGAGGACCCGGCCGACGTCGGCGAGCTGCTCGACCTGCTCGAGCTCACGCCGCACCGGGACCGGCAGTTCGCCAAGCTGTCCGGCGGGCAGAAGCAGCGGCTGTCGATCGCGCTCGCGCTCGTCGGCAACCCGCAGGTCGCGATCCTCGACGAGCTGACCACGGGCCTGGACCCGCAGGCCCGGCGGACCACGTGGGAGCTCGTCGAACGCGTGCGCGACCGCGGCGTGACGATCCTGCTCGTGACCCACTTCATGGACGAGGCCGAGCGCCTGTGCGACCGCCTCGTCATCATCGACCAGGGTGTCGTCGTCGCGACCGGCTCGCCGGCCGAGCTCATCGAGCAGGTCGACACCTCGCGCGTGCTGCGGCTGCGGGTCGAACCTCACGAGGAGGTCGGTGTGCTGGAGGTCCTCGCGGGTCTCGCGGACGTGCAGGCCGTGACGCGCGACGGCCACGAGATCGAGGTGACGGGGACGCGGCGGGTGCTGCCCGCCGTCGTGCTGGCCCTCGCGGAGCAGGACGTCGTGCCCGACGTCCGGACGGTCTCACGCTCGCTCGAGGACGTGTTCGTGCACGTCACGGGCAGGACGTACGACCACACGGGGGCGGCGGACGCCGCGGCCGCCGACGACTCGAACGACACCGAAGGAGCAGTGCGATGACCACTCCGACCACGACACGGGCCCCGGCCCGGGGCCGCAGGATCGCGGGCACCGGCTGGCACGGCCTGCGGACCCTGACCCTGACCGAGGCCCGCCTGCTGCTCCGAGACCCGGGGACCGTGTTCTTCGCGCTCCTGTTCCCGACGGTCCTGCTCGTGGGCGTCGGCTTCGCGATGCCCGGCATGCGCGACGTCGTGTCCGACGCGCCGCCGCCCTGGGAGGGACTCACGGCGGTCGCGTTCTACGTGCCCGTCGTGCTCGCGACCGCCGTGGCGACCGTCGCGCTCACGACCATGCCCGTGTACTTCGCGACGTTCCGCGAGAAGGGTGTGCTGCGGCGCCTCTCGACCACGCCCATGAAGCCGCAGGGGCTGATCGGTGCCCACCTGTTCATCAACCTCGTCGCGGTGGTCGCCGCAGCGCTGCTCGCGGTCCTCGTGGGGAGCCTCGTGTTCGACCTCGCGACGCCGGTGAACCTGGTGGTCGTCGTGGCCGCCTTCCTGCTGGGCGTCCTGGCGATGTTCTCGCTCGGGATGCTCATCGCGTCGCGCGCCGACCGGGCGAGCACCGCGTCGGCGATCGGGATGACGCTCTACTTCCCGATGCTCTTCCTCGCGGGGCTGTGGACGCCGGGCCCGCTCATGCCCGAGGTGCTGCGGACCATCGGCGGGTACACGCCGCTCGGGGCTGCGGCGCAGGCCATGACGACGGGCTGGTTCGGGGACGGCGTGCCGGCCTCGCAGCTCGTGGTCATGGCGGTGTGGACCGTGGTCCTGCTGCCGCTCGCGGCGAGGCTGTTCCGCTGGTCGTGACGGGGGGAGCCCGGCGAGGTGGACCCGTGCCCGTGAGGGCGCGGGTCCACCTCGTGCCGCCCTAGCGGACGAAGAACGGTCCTGCGGTCGGGTCCGCGAGGTAGCCCAGCGCGTGCCCCAGGCGCTCGCTGGTCGAGGCCGCGAGGTCCGCGGGCAGGTCGTCGGGGGCGAACCAGTCGACGGCGAGCGACTCGTCGTCGGCCACGTGTGCCGCGGCGGCCGCGTCGGCGGAGACGGGGCGGCACAGGAAGCACAGGTCGAGGTACTGCGAACGGTCCCCGTTGGGGTACTCGACGGTCGGCGTCACCGTGACCCCGGTCAGGGCGTCGACGCGGACCGCGACGCCGGTCTCCTCCAGCACCTCGCGGGCGAGGCCCACGGCCGGGTCCTCGCCCGGTTCGAGGATCCCGCTGATGATCGCCCACTGCCCGGTGTCGGCACGCCGCCCCAGGAGGAGGCGTCCGGCGTCGTCGATCACGACGCCCGACACGCCCGGCATCCACAGGAGGCCGGTCCCGACGTGGGACCGGAGGGCGGCGACGAACTCGGGGATCGGCATGGACCGAGCCTAGACGGCGACGTCGACCCTGCACCCGTTCACAGTCCGAGACGCCGCCCCGGCGCCCCGGAACCCCTGTGCTACGGTCGTCGGGTGAACACGGTTCGTTGGTATTGGCGCTTTACGCTGGCTCCTGGAGGGGCCGAGCGGGCGTTCGCCTGACCAACCTTCCCCGGAGCCAGCACAGGGCCTTGGACGCAGACCGCGTCCGGGCCCTTCGTCATTCAGACGGGCCGACTCCGGACACAGAGCAGGTCGCGCGGCTCCGTCTGAGTCACCTTCAGATCAGGAGCCCTCGCATGACCGCCACGACCTCGACCGACGTCTCGCACAGCCTGGTCGACGCACGGACCGACGAACGTCACCACGAGACGGTCACCTCGCCCGACGGCGCAGGTGACACCATGGAACGCGTGACCTCCCACCCCGAGTACGAGCTGCAGGCGCCCACGAGCGACCTGCGCATCCGCGCCCTCGACCCCCTGCCTGCCCCTGTCGACATGCTCGCGGAGCTCCCGCTCGGCACGGCGCGCGGTGACCTCGTGACGCAGTCGCGTCGCGAGATCCGCGACGTCCTCGCGGGTGAGGACGACCGTCTGCTCGTCATCGTCGGCCCGTGCTCGGTCCACGACCCGGCGGCCGCGCTCGACTACGCGCACCGTCTCGCGGCCGTGGCCAAGGACCTGTCGGAGGACCTCGCGATCGTCATGCGCGTGTACTTCGAGAAGCCGCGCACGACGGTCGGCTGGAAGGGCCTCATCAACGACCCCGACCTCGACGGCTCGCACGACGTCAACCGCGGCCTGCACCTGGCGCGCGAGGTCCTGCTCGGGGTCCTCGACGCGGGTGTCCCCGCGGCGACCGAGTTCCTCGAGCCCACGAGCCCCCAGTACATCGCGGACGCGGTGTCGTGGGGCGCGATCGGCGCGCGCAACGTCGAGAGCCAGGTGCACCGCCAGCTCGCGTCGGGACTGTCGATGCCGGTCGGGTTCAAGAACGCGACCGACGGCGACATCCAGATCGCGGTCGACGGCTGCATCACCGCGGCGAGCGAGCACACGTTCTTCGGCACGGACGGCGCGGGGCGCGCGGCCGCGGTCGAGACCGCGGGCAACCCGGACTGCCACATCATCCTTCGCGGTGGGCGCAGCGGCCCCAACTACGGGCCCGACGACGTCGCGTCCGCCCTGCGCGTGGCCGCGGCCTCGGGCCTGGGCGGGGCCGTCGAGCACGGTCTGGTCATCGACGCGAGCCACGGCAACTCGGGCAAGGACCACGTGCGTCAGGCAGAGGTCGTGCGCGAGGTCGCGACGCGCATCGCGGAGGGCGAGGCCGGGATCACGGGACTCATGATGGAGAGCTTCATCGTGGCGGGTGCGCAGGCTCCGGCTCCGAGCGGGCTCGTCTACGGTCAGTCCGTGACGGACAAGTGCATCGACTGGGACACCACGGCCGAGCTGCTCGGCGAGCTGGCCGAGTCGGTGCGGGCGCGCCGGGCGCTCTGACTTTCGCGTCCCAGCTCTGCTGCACGTCCTGCCGAGGCCGCTCTCCCCCTGGGGAAGGCGGCCTCGCTGGTCGTGCGGCGGCTCGTCGGCACGGTCGTCGACGGTCCGGGCCGCAGTCGGCGGGCCGGCCTCAGGGAGTGACGGGCCAGGCCGCGGGGACGACCCAGGGCGCCACGGTGACGGTCGCACCCTCGAGGATGTCCGCCCCCGACGAGATCCCGTCGACGCTGCTGACGGGCAGCCGGACGGGCGGGGCGAGGGGGACCGGCGTGACGACCACGTGGGTCGTCACGTCGGGGTCGTTCGTCGTGGACATGGCGCGCCAGGTGAGCTGCGACGTGGCGGTCCCGCCAGGAGCGAGGACGATGCGGGTCGGGTTCTGGTCGGTGCGGTCGGGCTGGAGCAGGACGTTCGGGGCCGTGCCCGAGGCCCGGTCGAACGACAGGCCCGGGCGCCCGTCGAGCGCGCAGGGCCGGTCGGTCACGTTCTCGGCGGTCACGGTCAGGAAGCGCGCGCCGGTCGCGGCGTCGAACCCGGTGATCCCGGCGCGCAGGTCGGGCCCGGTGCAGGGCGCGACGCCGTCTGCTGCGGCCGCGGCGGCGTCGGCCTGGTCCCCGGCGGGGTCCGTGACGACGAGGTCGCGGTTCGCGACGAATCCCGACTCGGACGTCTCGTCCCCGTGGACCGTGAAGGCGACGGGGGAGTCGAGCAGGTCTCCCTGCCCGTAGGTGCGCAACCAGTCCGCGGTGGGGGTCGAGGGGCCCTCGACCAGGATGGTGAGCAGGGGGGACGGGGTCCCCTGGGGCGACCTGATCTCGTGGACGACCTGGTTCGTCTCGGGGCGCTCGGCGGCTGCCACGAGGAGGGCGACGGCCGGGGCGGACGGACGGACGGGCTCGGCGGGTGACGAGTACAGGGTGCCGAAGGTGGAGTCGCCGAGCGAGTTGAGGCCGCGGTCCAGGACGCGCGCGACCTCCGCGAGGCCGGGCAGGGACGCGGGCCCCGCGCCGGTGACCGCGGCGTTGTCGCCGGTGAACCGGACGGAGGCGGCGCCCGCGTCGAGGAAGGTCACCGCGTCCCGCACGGCGCGGTCGGCCGGGCCGGCGTGGGCGACGGTGAGGGTGCCGCCCGTGCCGGGCACGGTGTCGACGACGGTGAGCCGGGGCACCGCGGGCAGCCCGGCGGACAGCAGGAGGACGTACGCGGCGTCGACCGTCGCCTGCGCCTCGTCGGGGGTGCGGTGGCTCTCGAGGTCGACGGTCACCTCGGGGGCGGGCAGCGGGATGCCCTCGACGTACTCGTCGTACACCAGGACCGTCGCGGACTCGACGCCGTCGAGCGCTTCGAGGTCGACCTCGAGGGGGCCCCAGGCCGTGGAGGGCGTGGGCGTCCCGGGGTCGGGGCGAGGAGTCACCCCGGTGTCCTCGGGGGACGTCCCCTCCGCTGCGGGGGGAGTACCGGTGGCGCCCGCCTCGTCGCGCGTCGTCGCCCAGATCGCGAGTCCGACGAGGAGCACGAACAGTGCCCCGACGAGCAGGTACACGTGCTGGGTGCGGGGAGTCGGCGGCGTCTCGGTCACCTCGCGAGGGTAGCGGGTCGGCACGTCGGGGGAACGACCCATCCGGGGGCCCGACCGTGACGAACCACAGGTGCCCCGGTCGTCGCGGGAGCCCACGTGCCGCGGGTGGTCCGCCGGTGCGCCGCGACGTCGAGCCTGGGGCAGACTGGTCGGGTGCCACCCGTGAGGACGAGCGAGCCCGACGCTCTCGATGCCGCGCTCGCCGCGTGCGCCGGGGGCGATCCGGAGGCGTTCGCGCCCGTGTACGACGCGCTGGCGCCTGCCGCTTTCGGCACGGCGCTGAGCGTGCTGCGCGACGACGACCACGCGGCGGAGGTGACCCAGGAGGTGATGGTCGAGGTGTGGCAGACGGCGGTGCGCTTCGACGCCTCCCGGGGGTCGGCGCGCACGTGGGTGGTCACCATGGCCCGACGGCGGGCGGTGGACCGGGTGCGTTCCGAGCAGTCCCGCCGGGTGAGGGACCAGAAGGACGTCGACGGTCGGCTCGCCGGGAGCGGGCACGACGTCGTGGTCGAGGAGGTCGAGCGGCTCCTCGAGTCGGCCGCGGTGCGCCGGTGCCTGGGGAGCCTCACGCAGACCCAGCGCGACGCCGTCGTGCGGGCGTACTTCGGTGGGCTGACGTACCGGGAGGTGGCCGCGGAGCTCGGGGCGGCCGTCCCGACCGTGAAGTCGAGGATCCGTGACGGGCTCCTGCGTCTGCGCGACTGCCTGGGGGTGAGCCGTGGCTGACGACACCGGGCGACCGGGCGTGCCCGACGAGGCCCCTGACGGTGACCGCACGGGCGGGCCGACGGCCGAGGGGCGCGACCTGCTCGCGGCGTACGCGCTCGACGCGGTCGACGACCTGGACCGGCGCGTCGTGGAGCGCCTGCTGGCGGCGGACCCTGAAGCCCGCCGCGAGCTCGACGAGCACCGTGAGGTGGTCGCCGCGTTCACCGTGGACGCTCCGCCCCCTGCCGCCCTGCGTGACCAGGTGCTGGGGAGCATCGCGTCGGTACAGCAGGTGCAGCAGGTGCAGCAGGTGCAGCAGGTCCAGCAGGTCCAGCAGGTGCAGCAGGCACAGCAGGTGCAGCCGGACCAGCACGGGCGCAGGGAGGGAGCCGCGGGCGCGACCGGCACGGCACGACCGGACGGCGCGCGTCGCCCCCGCCGGCGCTGGGTGGTCGCTGCGGTGGCCGCGGCGGCGGTCGTGGCGATCGCCGTCCCGACGACGCTCGCGATCCGGTCGCGCCAGGAGGAGTCCCGGCTCCAGGCGCAGGTCGACGCGGTCGCGTCGATGCTCGCGGACCCGTCCGCGGAGATCGTCCGGGGCGAGATGGTCGGGGGTGGCGACGCGAGCGCGCTGGTCGTCGGGGACCGGGTGCTGTTCTCCGTCACGGGGCTCCCGCAGGCGGGGTCGGCCGAGGACTACCAGCTCTGGCTCGTCGAGGGTGAGGAGATGGTCTCCGCCGGGGTCTTCGACGCGAGCGACGGGTCCGCCGCGCTGCTCGTCGAGGCGGCGGGGAGCGCCGGGGTCGCGGTGACGCTCGAGCCGGCGGGCGGGTCGCCGCAGCCCACGAGCGACCCGCTGGTCGTGCTCGAGACCTGATACTCGATATCGGATAGAAAATGCCCGTGAAAGGGCTCTGAAATACCCTGCCTCGGGTGGTTTCGTGGTCCGATTCCGGGTATATGCCGGGGTTTGTCAAAATCCGGGTATTGGTGATGCAATACGACGCGTTCCCCACTGTGTCGTCGTGCGAAGGCGCTCCGACATCACCCCGGAAGGAATCCACCACCCGTGAAGAAGCTCCTGGCGAGCGGCGCTGCCGCGCTGCTCGTTGCCGGCGGACTGGTCGCCACCGCGGCCCCCGCCTCCGCCCACACCCCCTCCGTCAAGGCCACGTGCACGGGCCTCGAGGTCAACCTGTCGGCCTACGCGCCCCAGGGCAACAAGGTCGTCGTCACGGTCGACGGCGAGGTCGTCAAGGACGAGACGTTCGGCCGCTCGTACACGACCCGCTATGCGTTCCCCGACACGACCGTCGGCCACACGTGGGAGCTCGTCGTCAAGGCCTCCGACGGCAACCGGTACAACTTCAGCGACGACGGCTCGACCGATGCCTGCGCCACCGCGCCGAAGCCCACGCCGAAGCCCGAGCCGAAGCCCGACAGGGAGGTCGGGCTCTACCTGTACGAGAAGACCGACCCCACCAAGCCGGCCGCGTGGGAGAACTCCGGCCCGCAGGAGCTGGTCACCCACCGGCCCGGGACCGAGTGGTACACCGAGCTTCCCTCGGTCCTGCCGCAGGAGGTCTGCGGCGAGGGCTGGGCCGTCCAGCAGGACCGGGTCAGGCAGGACGGGTCGTTCGTGTGGCCCGGGACCATCACCCCGCCGACGTCGGCCCTGGGCGGCGTGCTGGTCGACTCCAAGCACCAGGACCTGACGGACCTGGCCGAGGTGCCCGCGTGCGACGGGGACGACGAGGAGACGGGGGAGCCCAGGAGCGTGACGCCGGTCGTGCCGGTGGCCACCGAGGTCTGCACCGTGCAGGGCCGGACGGTCGACGTGCCGGAGAGCACCGACGAGATCAGCTACGAACGCTCGGGCGACTCGGTCGTCGCGCGTGCTGCGACCGGGACCGTGCTCGCCGCCGTCGAGGGGTACGTCCTCTCGGAGGACCGTGCGTCCGCGACGTTCGCGGTCGACCTGGACCCGGCCGACTGCGCGCTGACGCCCGGTGACATCGGCGCGGTCTGCGAGGCGGACACGCCGTACCTGGGCTACGAGGTCTTCCTGCCCGAGGGCTACCAGGCGGACGGCGACCGCCCGTTGAGCATCACCTTCCTCCACCCCGGCGAGGGCGAGGACTACACGGTCGACGGCCTGCCGCTCGAGGGTGAGCTCCTGTGGCCCGGTGCGTCCGCGGACGAGCCCCGCGCGTGGCCGGGCTGGGAGCTGCAGGCCGACGGCACGTACACCGAGACCGACGGCAACTTCGCGTGGACGCGAGCCGGTGTCGAGGTCCTGTTCGAGGTCAACCCGGGCTACTCGACGACCGTCCGCTACCCGGAGGCGACGTCGTCGTGCGCCGACCCGAAGATCCTGGCGGCGACCGGGCCCCTGGACGGGCCGGCGACGCCTGTGAGCGCGGAGACGCCGAGCGGCCCGTCGCTTGCGGCGACCGGCGCGACCGCCGGGGCCGTCGGCTTCCTGGCGCTGCTGCTGGTCGGTGGCGGTGCGGGCATCGTCTGGGCGCGTCGCCGGGCGAACGCCTGACGTCCGCGAGGACGACGACCCGGTCCTGAGGACCGGGTGCACGAGAGGAGCCGCTCGCTCCGGACAGAGGGTCCGGAGCGAGCGGCTCTCGCGTGCGCCCCGTGAGGACCGGGCCGGTGCCGGCCGACCGCCGCGGCACGGGGACAACCGCGACGGCCGGCGTCCGAGGGGTCACATGGTCGGCATGAGGACCGTGTCGACGAGGTAGACCGTGGCGTTCTGCGTCATGACGCCACCGCAGACCACCGCGGCGTCGTTGACCATGAGGTCGTCGCCCGAGCCCGTGACGGTCACGGTCCCGCCCTCGACGGTCTCGTGCTCGCCGACGACCTGGTCAGGGGTGAGCTGGCCGGGCACCACGTGGTAGGTGAGGATCTGGGTCAGCAGGTCGGCGTCGGTCTTGAGGGTCTCGATGGTCGCCGGGTCGATCTTGGCGAACGCGTCGTCGACGGGCGCGAAGACCGTGAACTCACCGCCGTTGAGGGTGTCGACCAGGTTCACGTCGGGGTTGAGCTCACCGCTCACGGCGGCCGTGAGGGTCGTCAGGAGCGGGTTGTTGGACGCCGCGACCGCGACGGGGTCGGTCGACATCCCGGTCACGGAGCCCGCGCCGTCGGGTACCTGCTCGGCGTAGGCGGCACAGCCCGGGCCGACGAGGTTCGCCGCGGGGTCGACCTCGGGCGTCATGGTGTCCTGCGACATGTCGTCGGACGGCGTCGTCATCTCCGACGCGCTCGACGAGTCGTCCCCGGAGCCGGAGTCGGAGTCGGAGCTGCAGGCCGTCAGGCCCAGGATCGCCAGGGCGGCGATGCCGGCCGCGGCGTACGAACGGGTTCGAACGTTCATCGGTCTCTCCTCGTTGTCGTCGCCCCGTCAGGTGCGGGGCGTCTCGCAGGAGGTTCGGAGCCGCGGGCCGACCGGATGGGTGGGACGTCCGGGGACCCGCACGACCCATCCGCACGGGCGGCCGCGCCGAACCCGGGCCATGGAAACCCTTGTGCTCATCGGCCTGCTCGGTGGCCTCGTCACCGGCATCTCGCCGTGCATCCTGCCGATGCTCCCCGTGATCTTCTTCGCGGGCGGCGTGCAGGGCGCCCGCGGGGTGGGGGCCCCGCCCGCCGGCGTCGTGCCGTCCCCGGGGCCCGACGACGCAGCCCCCGCCGGGGACGCGTCGCCCTCGGCGGGGGACGGGCCGGGCGCGCCGTCGGCCTCGTTGTTCGCCGGTGCTCCCGGCGCGGTCCGGGTCGGGGCGCGCGGCCGGGTCGTCACGGCGGCCCGACCCGTCGACGGCGGTGCCCGACCCCCCGACGGCGAGCGACGCCGTCGGGCGGGCGCGGAGGACGAGGAGCGCAGCGTCCACGCCCGAGGCACCCGCCGCTCGTGGCGCCCCTACCTCGTGATCGCCGGGCTCGTCGTGAGCTTCAGCGTCTTCACGCTGCTCGGCTCGGTGCTCCTCGGTGCGCTCGGGCTGCCGCAGGACCTGCTGCGCTGGGTAGGCCTGACGCTGCTCGCGGTGATCGGCGTGGGGATGATCGTGCCGCGGTTCGAGGAGGTGCTCGAACGGCCGTTCCGGAGGATCGCGGCGCTCGGTTCGCGGCGGGGGGCACGCAGCCAGGACCGAGGGGCCTTCGTGCTCGGCCTGGGCCTCGGCGTCCTGTACGTGCCGTGCGCCGGGCCGGTCCTCGCGGCGATCACGGTCGCGGGCGCGACGGGGAACATCGGGCCGGGGACCGTCGCGCTCACGGTGTCGTTCGCGGTCGGCGCGGCGATCCCGCTCCTGGTCTTCGCGCTCGCGGGGCGTCGTGTCGCCGAGCGCGTCACGGCCTTCCAGCGGCACGCGCGCGGGATCCGCGTGGCGGGCGGCGTGGTCATGATCGCGCTCGCCGTGGGGCTCGCGTTCAACCTGCCCGCGTACCTGCAGCGCGCGCTGCCCGACTACACGGGCAGCCTCCAGGAGCGCGTCGACGCGTCGGGGACGGTGCGCGAGGCGCTCGACCTCGGTGGGATCGTCACGGACGAGAACCGTGAGCTGTCGAACTGCTCGAACGGCGCGCCCGAGCTCGAGGACTGCGGGCCAGCCCCCGCGCTGCGCGGGATCGACACCTGGTTCAACACCCCCGGCGACCAGCCGCTCGCGCTCGACGACCTGCGCGGCAAGGTCGTCCTGGTCGACTTCTGGGCGTACTCCTGCATCAACTGCCAGCGCGCGATCCCGCACGTCGACGCCTGGTACGAGCAGTACAAGGACGTGGGCGAGGGCTTCGAGGTGATCGGGGTGCACACGCCCGAGTTCGCGTTCGAGCGCGAGACGCGCAACGTCGTCGCGGGGGCCGAGGACCTGGGGGTCACGTACCCGGTCGCGCAGGACAACTCCTACGCGACGTGGACCGCGTACCGGAACCGCTACTGGCCTGCGCAGTACCTGATCGACGCCGACGGGACCGTGCGGCACATCCGGTTCGGCGAGGGCGGCTACGAGGACACCGAGGGGCTGATCCGCGAGCTCCTCGCGGACGCGAACCCGGGGGTGAGCCTGCCGGGGGCGACCTCGGTCGAGGACGGGACGCCCGACGGGTCGACGACCCCCGAGACGTACCTCTCGGTCGGCAAGGTCGGCAACTACGCCGGGGAGCCGAGGTACGCGGCGGGCGAGCAGGCGTTCACGCTCACCGGCGACCAGGCCGTCGACACCTTCTCGCTGGGCGGGACGTGGGACGTCGACTTCCAGGGGGCGACCGCGGTGTCCGACGACGCCCGCGTGCGCCTCGCGTACCGCGGCACCGACGTGTTCAGCGTCCTGGGCGGCGAGGGGACGGTGACCGCGACGGTCCGGGACGGGGCGGGGAAGGTGGTCGAACGTCGAGAGATCGACGTCTCGGGGAACCCGACGCTCCACCCCGTGCTGGAGGGGACGGCCCCGAGCGAGGGCACGGTCGAGCTCGACGTGCCCGCCGGGGTGCAGGTCTTCACGTTCACGTTCGGCTAGGCGCGGGCGATCGGGGGCCGGTCGCCCGGTCCGCTGAGACCGCCCGTTCCACCTGCCGACCGCTTCCGCGCGCTTAGATGGAAGAGGTGGACGATCGAGGGGTGCTGAGCCTCACAGAGAACCTGACCGAGCAGTCCCGTGCGGCTCGTACCAAGGTCGACGGCACGCGCCACCCGTGGCGCTACCTCGTGGCGGCGATGCTCGCAGGGGCCTACATCGGGGTCGGTGTGGTCCTCATGGTCGCCACCGCGGGCCCCTTCCTCGCAGCGGGGGCTCCCGCCGAGCGCCTCGTGGCCGGCGGAGTCTTCTCGGTCGCGCTGACCCTCGTGGTCTTCGCCGGGGCAGAGCTCAGCACGTCGGCCATGATGATCCTGACCCAGGGGGCGGTGACCCGGACGATCCCGGTGCGCTCCGCCGTCGGGACGTTGCTGTTCTGCTTCGGCGGGAACCTGCTCGGCTCGATGCTCTTCGGGTGGATGGTCGTGCAGTCCGGCGTCCTGCACACCAACGCCGCCGCGGGCGAGATGATCGCCTCGATGCTCGCGGGCAAGGCCCACGAGACCGGTGGGCAGCTCTTCTTCCGCGGCGTCCTGTGCAACATCCTGGTGTGCGCCGCGATCTGGGCGTGCGGGCGCCTGCGCTCCGAGGCGGGCAAGGCGATCGTCATCTTCTGGGCGATCTTCGCGTTCATCTCCTCGGGGTTCGAGCACGTGGTCGCGAACATGACGACGTTCAGCATCGGCCTGTTCAGCCCCGAGGCCCTCACCACCTGGGGCGAGTTCGGGCGCAACCTGCTGTTCGTCGGGCTGGGCAACCTCGTCGGCGGAGCGGTCGTGGTGGGGCTCGGGTACGCGGTGGTCTCGGGGCGTCCGCGACCCCCGGCCCCCGGGGCGGTGGCCGTCCCCGGCAGTGCCGTGGCCGACGGCGCCGCGGCGGCCGGTACGACAGGTCCGGCCGAGGCGCGGACGGAGGGTGCAGCGGCCCGGGACCTCGCCCGGTAGGTCTCGGCAGACGGACCTCCCGCCGGGTGGTTTACGGCGGAATCCCGGGGTTCGCTCGCCAGGAAAGTCCGGAAAAGATGCGCACAACGGACGGATCAGGTAAGGGATTCTCCGGGCTGTGTCGGAATTCACTGCCCGACGTGGCATGATCCCCGACCATGGGCATCAGGACGGTCTCGGATCTCACGCAGGTCGAGGAACCTGCTTGGCCCACGCTCGCCCGGATGTTCCAGCGCCCGGGCGTCGAGGTCCTGGCGCCGCCCGACTGGGCTCCCGAGGTCCTGTACCGCCTGCAGATCACGACGCGCTCGACGCTGGGCGCGCTCGCGCTGCACACGGGCGGCGTGCTGGTGGACCACGGATGGCTGCGGCTCCTGGGCGGCGGGGCGTACGGGCTGCCGGACCTCGCGACGATCAACGGCCTCGGCGACCCGGCGGACGGGAGCCTCGCACCCGAGCGGCTCGTGGTCGCGTTCGACGTGCTGGGCGGGACGTTCGCGGTCAACGGTGGTGGGCTGCCGGGCCCGTTGGGCGACGTGCACTACTTCGCCCCCGACACGCTCGAGTGGCACTGCCTGGGGTTCGGGCAGGGGGCGTTCACCGAGTGGGCGATCAGCGGAGGCCTGGCCGAGTACGTCGCGGACCTGCGCTGGCCCGGCTGGCAGCGGGACGTCGAGGACCTTCCCCCGGACATGGGACTGAGCGTCTACCCGCCCTTGTGGTCGGGCCAGGGAGCGGGGGCGTGGGTCGAGCGGCGGGCCGTCCAGCTCGAGGGTCTCGCGGTGTGGCACCACGAGCTGGCCGAACGGATGCGTCCCCTGGGCGACGACGAACCGGCGGGCGACGGCTGCTGATCCCCGCCCGGTCGTGACCGGGCGGGCTGTCGAGCAGAGTTGTATACAAGTACGCATACCCTGTGGCACGATGGCCGCATGAGCAGCGCCCCGACGACGTCGTCCCCGCCGCGCGACGAGCCCCTCGTCTCCGTCCGCCGCCAGTCCGGCGCCCGCGCGGTCTACGAGCTCCTGCGGCAGCGCATCATCGACGGGTCGCTCGCGGCCGACGCCCGGCTCACCGAGCCCGTCCTCTCGACCCAGCTCGGCGTCAGCCGGACCCCCGTCCGCGAGGCACTGCGCCTCCTCCAGGCCGAGGCCCTCGTCGTCGAGCAGCCGACCGGGGGAGTGCGCGTCGCCCCCCTCGCGGTCGCCGACCTGCACCGCGTCTACGACGTCCGGGCCCGCCTCGAAGGGCTCCTCGCCCGGGACGCGTGCGAGCGGGCCCGGCCCGCCGACCACGAGCGCCTGGCACGCCTGGTCGACCTCATGGACGCCGTGCGTGACCACGAGGACGAGGTCCTGCGCATCGGCGCGCAGTTCCACGGCGAGATCGCGACCCTGGCCGACAACCGCTGGTGCTCCGAGCTGCTGCGCCAGATCCGCGGGCACGTCGACCGGTACCGCTCCCTCGCCGCGCGTGAGCGCGTCGGGACGACCGACCACGTGGACGAGCACCGAGCGGTCGCCCGCGCGATCGCGAGCGGCGACCCCGACGCGGCCGAGCGGGCCATGCGCGAGCACATCGAACGCAGCGGGGCCATGGCCGCCAAGGCCCTCGGTGAGGCCCCGCCCCCACCGACCGGCTGACGACGCCGCCCGCCTGACCTGGCTCGCAGCGGACCGCACCTTGCCTCGCAGCCCGCGCGACGCCGTCGGGCAGGCCGCTCCTCCCGCGACACCGGCACCCGACGCACGACGAACCGACCACCGGAGGCACCGATGCCCACGACCCACCACCTGCGGACCCACCGGTCCGCGGAGAACCTCGCCCGCACCGACCAGCTCGCGTGGAAGCTCGCCGAGCTCGCGACCGACCCGGTCGAGGTGCCGGACGAGGTCGTCGACATGATCGTCAACCGCGTGATCGACAACGCGGCCGTCGCGGCCGCGAGCCTCACGCGCGCACCCGTCGTCGCGGCCCGCGCGCAGGCCCTCGCGCACCCGTACGAGCCCGGTGCGACCGTCTTCGGGTCCCCGCTCGCGACCCGCACGAGCCCCGAGTGGGCCGCCTGGGCCAACGGCGTCGCGGTCCGCGAGCTCGACTACCACGACACGTTCCTCGCGGCCGAGTACTCGCACCCGGGGGACAACATCCCGCCGATCCTCGCCGTCGCGCAGCACGCAGGCTGCGACGGCGCGGCGCTCGTGCGCGGCATCGCGACGGGCTACGAGATCCAGGTGGACCTGGTGCGGGCCGTCAGCCTGCACGCGCACAAGATCGACCACGTCGCGCACCTGGGCCCGTCGGCGGCGGCCGGGATCGGGACCCTGCTCGGGCTCGACACCACCACGATCTTCCAGGCGATCGGTCAGGCGCTGCACACCACGACCGCGACGCGGCAGTCCCGCAAGGGGCAGATCTCGACGTGGAAGGCGTACGCCCCGGCCCTCGCGGGCAAGGTCGCGGTCGAGGCCGTGGACCGCGCGATGCGCGGGCAGACCTCGCCCGAGCCGATCTACGAGGGCGAGGACGGCGTGATCGCGTGGCTGCTCGACGGCCCCGAGGGACGCTACGACGTCGTGCTCCCGTCGCCCGGTGAGCCCAAGACCGCGATCCTCGACACGTACACCAAGGAGCACTCGGCGGAGTACCAGTCGCAGGCGCTCATCGACCTGGCGCGCGCGCTGCACGCCGAGCACCCGTGGCTGGCCGACCCCGACAACGTCGCCACCATCACGATCCACACGAGCCACCACACGCACCACGTGATCGGCTCGGGCGCGAACGACCCGCAGAAGTACGACCCGACGGCCTCGCGCGAGACGCTCGACCACTCCATCCCGTACATCTTCGCGGTCGCGCTCCAGGACGGCGGGTGGCACCACGTCGACTCCTACACGCCCGAGCGTGCCGGTCGCACCGACACGGTCGCGCTGTGGGGCAAGGTCACGACGGCCGAGGACCCCGAGTGGACGCGCCGCTACCACTCGGTCGACCCCGCGGAGAAGGCGTTCGGCGGTCGCGTCGAGATCGAGCTCGCCGACGGTGGGCGCATCGTCCGCGAGATCGCGGTCGCCGACGCGCACCCGCTCGGTGCCCGGCCGTTCGCCCGCGCGCAGTACGTCGCCAAGTTCCGGCTCCTCGCGGACGGCGTGCTCGAGCCCGCCGAGATCGAGCGCTTCCTCGACCTCGCGCAGCGTCTCCCGTCGCTCACCCCCGCCGAGGTGCGCGAGCTCTCGATCGTCGCGCGGCCGGGTCTGCTCGACACGGTCCCGGTGCCCACGGGCATCTTCGAGCTCGGCCGCCCGTCCCGGGACGCCGGGGGACCCGGCGAGACCGGACCCGGCGAGGGCGCCGCGGGCTGGACCATGCGCGAGGCTGCCGACGACCCCACCCGCTCGACCACCGCAGGAGGCAGCTGATGCTCTACTCGCACGTGACGCCGTCGGACAAGCGGGCCGCTCTGCGTGCCCGGCTCGCGGCCGGTGAGCTGCTCCAGCTCCCCGGCGCGTTCAACCCGCTCTCCGCGCGACTCATCGAGGACAAGGGCTTCGACGGCGTGTACGTCTCGGGGGCCGTGATCTCCGCGGACCTCGGGCTGCCGGACATCGGCCTCACGACCCTCACCGAGGTCGCGACCCGAGCGGGGCAGATCGCGCGCATGACGGACCTGCCCGCGATCGTCGACGCCGACACCGGCTTCGGGGAACCCATGAACGTCGCGCGCACCGTCCAGACGCTCGAGGACGCGGGCGTCGCGGGCTGCCACATCGAGGACCAGGTCAACCCCAAGCGGTGCGGCCACCTCGACGGCAAGGCGACCGTCGACCTCGAGACCGCGACCAAGCGCATCCGTGCCGCGGTCGACGCCCGCCGCGACCCGAACTTCCTCGTCATGGCGCGCACCGACGTCCGGGCGAGCGTCGAAGGCCCCACCGGGCTGAGGGTCGCGATCGACCGGGCCAAGGCGCTCGTCGACGCCGGGGCCGACGCGATCTTCCCCGAGGCCATGCGAGACCTCGCCGAGTTCGAGGCCGTGGCCTCCGCGGTCGACGTGCCCGTGCTCGCCAACATGACCGAGTTCGGCAAGTCCGAGCTGTTCACGCGGGACCAGCTCGCGGCCGTCGGCGTGCAGATCGTCATCTATCCCGTGACGCTCCTGCGTAGCGCGATGGGGGCCGCGGAGCGCACCCTGGACATGATCAGGGAGACCGGGACGCAGGACGGGGCGGTCGGCGAGATGCAGACGCGCGCGCGGCTCTACGAGCTCGTGGACTACGCGGGCTACAACCACTTCGACACCGAGATCTTCACGTACCGGCCGTAGGCGCTCAGGTACTGCCCGCAGGACCCCGCATCACGAAGGAGTGAGCACATGACCACCAGCACCCCCAGCGTCGGGAGCGCGCCGACCGCCTCGGGCCCGGGTCTCGCGGCGGCGACCCCGGTTCCCGAGATCCACAAGGGCCTCGCGGGCGTCGTCGTCGACACGACGTCGGTCTCCAAGGTCAACCCCGACACGAACTCGCTGCTGTACCGCGGCTACCCCGTGCAGGAGCTCGCCGCGACCAGGAGCTTCGAGGAGGTCGCCTACCTCCTGTGGCACGGCGACCTGCCCACCGCCGCGCAGCTCGCCGAGCAGACCGCGACCGAGCGGGCCCACCGCGCGCTGCCCGGTGCCGTCCGCAACGCGATCCTCGAGCTCCCCACCACGTGCCACCCCATGGACGTGTGCCGCACCGCGGTCTCGGTCATCGGTGCGCACGACCCCACGGCCGAGGACTCGTCCGCCGAGGCCGAGCACGCCAAGGCCCTGCGCCTGTGGGCCATGCTGCCCGCGGTCGTCGCGCTCGACCAGCGCCGTCGACGCGGCCAGCAGATCGTCGACCCCGACGAGGACCTGGGCTACGCCGAGAACTTCCTCCACATGGCCTTCGGCGAGGTGCCCGACGAGTGCGTCGTGCGGGCCTTCGAGGTCTCGATGATCCTGTACGCCGAGCACTCGTTCAACGCCTCGACGTTCACGGCCCGCGTCATCACCTCGACCCTCTCCGACCTGCACTCGGCCGTCACGGGCGCGATCGGCGCCCTCAAGGGAGCCCTGCACGGCGGCGCGAACGAGGCCGTCATGGCGACGTTCGCCGAGATCGGGACCGCTGACCACGCCGCCGCCTGGCTCGACCAGGCCCTGGCCGACAAGCGCAAGATCATGGGGTTCGGGCACCGCGTCTACAAGAGCGGCGACTCGCGCGTCCCGACCATGAAGACCACGCTCGACGACCTCGTCGCGCACCTCGCGACCACGGAGGCGGTCGCGCTCGACGAGCTGTACGACGCGCTCGAGGCCGCGATGACCGAGCGCAAGGGCATCCTGCCCAACCTCGACTACCCGACCGGCCCCGCCTACCACCTCATGGGCTTCGACACCCCGACGTTCACCCCGCTGTTCGTCGCGGCACGCGTCGTGGGATGGACCGCGCACGTCGTCGAGCAGCGCGCCGCGAACGCTCTCATCCGGCCGCTGAGCCAGTACGTGGGACAGGCGCAGCGCGCGGTGCCGTGAGGGCCCGCCTTGCTGCCGGGGGCTCGTCGATGGACGCCCCCGGTCGGCGAGCTAGGCGCGACCACCCCCGGCGGGTGCGTGAGTGCCGGCCGCCCTGGCTGTTGGGGTGAGTCTCTGGTCGTCGTCGGCCGTGTGGTGCCCGTGTGCCCCACGAGGAGGCGCGTCACCACGTGCCGGAGCGTCCCCCACCGGAAACGGTGGAGGACGCTCTGGTGTCCGCCGCTTTCTTCCCACGACCCGCTGCGGGTACAGGGAGGTCCTCGGTGGAAGGTCGTGCGATGCCTGACGGCGATCAGCAGTGGTGCGCGGAGTAGGGGGAGTGCGACACGACCGTGGTCGGGTCGTCACCGGTGGTGGTGGTCGTGACGGTGACGATGCCCGCGTTCACCGAGGTGGAGCGTGTCGCGAAGGACTGGTAGGGGGTCGCGCCGGGCGGCACGTCCAGGAACGTCTTGCTGCCGTAGGGGGTGCTCAGCGTGATGGTGAGCGGCGTGTCGCTGGTGTTCTCGGCGCGGACCGCGACGAATGCCCTGCCGGCGATGCAGCGGATGCTCGGAGTGATCTTGATCGGGAGCGTCGTCGTGGAGTCGAGCGTGACGTAGGGGACCACGACCGAGCCTGTGGTCCAGTTCATCACGTGGGCCTGGCTGGTTGCTCCGGAGATGATGTCGTAGGCGTTGCTGTCGGAGGAGTCGGTGTCTCGTTCCGGGTTCGTGTCCGTCCAGTCACCTGCGCCCCCACCACCCCTGTAGGGCCCGACGAACGCGGGGCATCCGCTGCCCTGCCAACATTCTGCGCTGTAGATCGGGCGCACGTTGCCGATACCTTCGCCATCTTCGGCGGCGCTGAACATCGAGACCTGGTAGCCCGCGGTGCGCAGGTCGAGTCCGGTGAGCGCGCTTGCTGGTACTGAACTGACGATCGTGCCGTTCGGGATGACGGTCAGCTGGACGTCGGCAGTCTTGGTGAGGTCGGCGTCGTAGAGTCCGCCGCCGAACCGAGAGGTGTCGTTGCGGCCGTCTGCCACGAGGGCGTACTGCCAGGGGCCGTCGGCGGAGGTGTTGGTTCCGGGTAGGAGTGGCGCCGGTGTGCTCGAGGACCGGTCGCTGAGGTAGATGTTCACCCGCTGGGTACTCATGCCGCGGCCGCCCCAGGGGTTGCGGATCTCTCCGGCGGTGGAGACCGCGAACCGGATGGTGTCGCCGTCCTCGAACACGTCGAGTCCGGTCAGGTCGAGGCTGCCAGGGTTGAACGCAGCGTCTGAGGGGTAGAGGTAGGTTCCGGGGCCGTCGTCGTCGCCGCTCGGGTCCGTGAGTGAGCCGAGCTTGGTCCCGAACGCGAGCACGTTGAAGCGCTGAGCGTTGATCACGCCGTTGTCGCCCACTGCGGTCACGCGGACGCGGTTGGAGATCTCTTCGAGGGTGACCGTCGTGGAGAACTGCCCGTCAGAGATCTTGGCAGGGGTGTCGATGCCGTTGACCGTGATGGTGACGCTCTTGGCATCTGTTGTTCCGGAGATCGGAAGCGTCCGAGAGGTGGAGGTCTGACCGTCCTGGAGGCCGTTGACGTTCAGTATCGGGGCAGGGCCTGTGGCCTGGTCGTCGCTGGTGGCGTTCCAGCTGTCCCAGGTGTCGGCGTCGAAGTTCAGCCGGCCGAGCTCGCCGGAGGACCAGTTGTCGCCCGCCTTGAGAATCGGGACGGTGCCGACGGTGTAGTCGTGCAGCAGGAGGCCGTTCCCGTCGACGACCTCGTTGCCGAGAGTCACCTTGGTGCCCGTGGAGTCGGCGTGCCGCGTGAGAAGGCTGACCTGCGCGCTTGCGTCGAGCTTGTTCCATTCGTCGATGTGCAGCCCGTCGATCTCCACGTTCTGCGTGTTCGAGAGCGCGAAGGCGCGCACTGCGCAGTTCGTCATCCCCTCGACCCGGGTGTCGACGAACCGCATGTTCTTCACCGCCGTCGTGGTGTCAGCGCGGTCGGTGGCGCCCATGTCTTCCCAGTGGGAGGAGGAGTTGAAGATGCAGGTGTTGTACTTCACGTCCTTCCAGTACATCCGGTTGTGGATGATGTCGGTGTTGGTGACGGTGACGTTCTCGATGTCGCGGGGAGTCCAGCCCCACTGGACGACGGGGCCGTTCTCGTTCTTCCAGATGACGGTGTTCTCGATCGCGACGTCTGAGTGGTACATCTTCAGCACGTCGTCGTTGGCGTGGAAGAACGTGTTCTTCATGCGTCCGCCGTCGTAGAGCTCGATCCCGTCGGTCTGCCAGTACCAGGATCCGACCTGCTTGTAGTTGTCCACGTTCATCTGGAAGTTCTCGACGCCCACCTCCGTCTCGCCCTCGTGGGCGTAGACGACGAACGAGTGGTACGGCGGCTGGTTGATGGTGACGCCCTGCAGGTCCAGGGTCTGCTGCTCGGTGGAGGACTCGAACTGGAGCATCTTGACGCAGGTGACGTGGCAGTTGTCGTTGACGTTGTGCTGATATCCGCTCGAGGTGTCGGCCTCGTAGACGTACTGCTCGCCGGAGAGGACTCCGAGCCCGGTGACCTTGAACTGGGACTGCGTCTCGTGCGGGAACCGGAATGCGCCCTTCACGTACGCGCCGGGTGCCAGGTAGACCCACCTGACGTTCTCCGGCAGGACTGCGTGGTAGGTCGAGCCCATGGAGTAGGTGCCCGGGCCGAAGTACACGATCTCCTCTGTGATGGTGTCCAGGTCGTCCACCGTGCCCGGCTGGGGGCGGTGGACGGAGCCGGACGCCTCTGTGGGGACTGTGCGCTCTTCCTCGGCCGGGGAGAGCTTGGGGTTGGCGAAGACGAGCATCGAGTTCTGGGGCTCGGTGCTGATCGCGCGGTTGCCGTCCGGATCGGTCGTGAGAACACCGCTGGCGCCAGACATGTCGTTGTACGCCGTGATCAGCTGCGGGTCGAACTCGACGGAGAACCGGTAGCCGTCTTCGCTGAAGGGGACCTTGACGCGGATCGTGGAGGCGTCGACGAGCTCCTTCTCGAGCCCGAGATCGGTCGGTCGAACGGTGACCTGGTCGGCCGACGTGATCGTCTGCCCTGTCCTGAGGGTGACTTCGACCCACACGTCAGTGGAGTACTCGAAGCTCGACCAGCTCATGGTCAGGTCTGCCGCAGAGGAGAACTCGGCACCGTCCTCCTCGGTGTAGCCGATCTTGTCGTTGCCGCTGCGAGGGACGCTCATGTACACGAACGAGTCGTACGAGGAGTCCGGGTCTGACGACGCAGTCACCCTCGCGTCGTAGAACGCCGACTGGCGGACCTGGCCGTCATCGATCGGGTCTGTCGTAGGGGCGGCGTCGTCGTGCCACCAGGTACGCAGCTCGGCGGAGTCTGCGATGTGCGGCTCGCCTGCCGCGACCGGGGTGGGGTCTGGTGTGGTCGGTCGGGGGATCGCTGCCGAGGGTGGGGCGAGCAGCAGGCCGGCGAGCAGAGCGACGGCAGCTGCGGACGCCGTCGCCGTGACTCGCGGTCTTGGGGCAGGATGCATGGTGGTTCCGTTCTCTGGTGGGTCGGGTGAGGCGTTCGGTCGTGCTCGTGCTCCCGACGGAGCCGTATGCCCGCTGTGCGGGCGGCCGGTGGCGTGGGCACGGCAATGCCCGCGCCACCGATGGTCACCGGGCGGTGGTCAGGTGCCGGTGGTGTCGTGGTCGGGTCTCATGTGCTCCTCCTTGAGCGGGTCATCGACGGTGATGAGGGTGTGAGGGACCGCCGCGCGTCCCTCGAGGAGAGCGCGGGTCGGGGTCATCGGGTCAGAAGCGGGGCAGTTCGGACAGGACGGCGCGTTGAATGGCGACGGCAGCGGCGCCTCGCGCCCACAACGTCGGGTCGTCGTCGAGGATCCGTAGGTCCAGGGGTGAGGCCTCGGGCTGACGTGCCTGGGTGATGCCGGCCAGGAGGCTCTGTTCGCTCACCCGTGCCAGCCGGATACCTTCTCCCGTCAGGATGATGCGCTCGGGCTGGGCGATGTTCGCCACGGCGGCTATCAGGGTGCCGAACGCGTGCGCCGCGCCCCCGACGATCCGTTCAGCGGTGGGATCGCCTGCAGCGGCGAGGTCGAGCACCTCGTCGTAGGCGACAGGGCGTCCCAGGAGCATGGAGACCTGGGAGTGGATGGCGTCGGTCGTCAGGAGTGCGTCCGCGCAGCCGCGGTGCCCTTCGCCGCATACAGGACCCAGCGGGTCGAGCGGGAAGTGGCCGAGCAGGCCGAGTCCTGAGTCCGGTCCGGTCACGAGGCGGTCGTGGATGACCAGGCCGCCGCCGACTCCCGCACCGATGGTCAGGGCGGCGAAGTTGTGTACGTCGCGTCCGTCGCCGAACCAGTGCTCGGCCTCCATCAGTGCGTCGAGGTCGTTGGAGACGGCCACGGGCAGGTGCGTGCGTTCCGAGAGCGCCCTGCCGAGATCGATGTCACGCCAGTGGAGGAACGGGGCCCGCCGCACGAGCGTGAAGTCTCGCACGACCCCGCCCAGTCCGACCCCCACGGCGGAGGGGGCGTGCTCGGCAGACAGGTCGACGACGACATCTGTCAGGACCTGTGCAACGTCTGCCGGCACCTGCGAGGTGATCTCTCGTGTGCAGGTCGCGAGGATGTTCGCCCGCAGGTCGGTCAGGACACCGTATGCGCGAAAGCCGGTGAGCTTGATGCCGACGAACTGTTGGCGACTCGGGTCGACGTCGAGCGGTTGGAGCGGTCGTCCGCTGCTCCGCGCGGTGGTCTCGGGGACCTCACGAAGCACGCCGCTGTCGACCAGCGGCTTGGTGATGCGGGTCAGGCTCGCGGTGGACAGGTCGAGCCGTCGAGCGAGTTCGGTGCGTGCCAGAGGCCCATGGACGAGCACTTCGAGCGCCACGCGGCGCGAACTGGGGGACAACGGCGTCCAGGGTGATGCGGAGTCGAGCACCAGCGCTCCTCACTGAGTCGGATACTGGAGATAGTACCGCCACGAAACTTGAAGGCAACCCCCGCTGCGTGACGGAACTGTGATCTTCCGCGACTTGACGCCAGGTTGACCCCTGGTAGTTAATGTTGCCACGAAGAAAACCTTCGTCACGGATCGAGGGCGATCCTGGGCAGCGTCGGTGACGCCTGCTAGGCCCGAGAACTGGACGACGACGTAGTCGACTCAGGAGGAAGTGGAATGCGGAAGCACATGGCGGTGCTGGCGGCTGGTTCGCTCGTTCTCGCGTTGGGCCTTGCTGGCTGCGCGAGCGAGGGAGGGAGCGGCGAGGCCGAGAACGGCAAGACGCTCAAGGTGTGGTGGTGGGAGAACGACGACAGCGCCTTGGCCCAGTCCTGGAACAAGGCGATCGACATCTTCGAGGAGGAGCACCCGGGGGTCGAGGTCCAGTTCGAGCTCAAGACGTACGAGCAGATGCAGCAGTCCGGACAGCTCATCCTGGACTCGAACGACGCCCCGGACGTGCTCGAGTACCTCAAGGGGAACGCCACTGCTGGTGTGGTCTCCAAGGCAGGGCTGCTCACCGACCTGACCGATGTTGCCGCCGAGCGCGGCTGGGCGGTCGACAACACCGCACAGGATGTGGGCCTGTACGAGAACGGGACGATGGGTTCTGGTCAGCGGTACGGAGTCACGAACTACGGCGAGTACGTCGGGATGTGGTTCAACCAGGACATGCTCGCCGCGCAGGGCGCACAGGTCCCCGAGACCCTCGATGAGCTCGAGGCAGTGATGCAGAAGTTCGTCGACGCCGGTATCACCCCGCTGGCGCTCGGCTCTGCCGACTACCCAGGCCCGCACCTCCTCTACGCGCTCGCCCTTGCGCACATGGATGCCGACTCGCTCGCCGCCTACCAGAAGTTCGATGGCGAGCCGGACTGGGCCGCGTGGCAGAAGGCCGCGACCACCTTCGCTGACTGGGTCGACAAGGGCTATATCAGCACCGACTCGACCGGCATCCCCGCGCAGGACTCGGGCAATGCCTTCGCTGCAGGCAAGTACCCGCTCTTCTACTCCGGCACCTGGTGGGCGGGCCCCTTCGCGAGCGACATCGCCGACTTCGAGTGGGACCAGTTCCTGTTTCCAGGCAACGACCTGCACCCGGGATCGGGCGGCAACTTGTGGGTCGTGCCGTCCAAGGCGAAGAACAAGGAACTCGCGTACGACTTCATCGAGATCACCCAGCGCCCCGAGGTGCAGAACGAGCTCGGGAATCTCGGTGGGGTTCCGGTCGCCGCCGAAGACGGCGGGGTGAGCGAGCCGGTCGGCGCGGTCGTCACCGCACGTTTCAACGAGCTGCTCTCGGGAGACGGCGGGACCCTCGCCTGGTACCCGGACTGGCCCGTCCCGGGACTCAACGACGTGTTCATCGCTCAGACATCGGACCTGGTCCAGGGCAACGTCGAACCTGCGCAGGTGGCATCGAACATCCAGGCCGCCTACGACGCCGGCAAGCCCCAGGGCTGATCCGGTCCGCACTCCGTGCGGCGGCGCGGGCTCAGCCCGCGCCCCCCCCCCCCGCCGCGTCACGAAGGACTCGCACATGACCTCACAGACCGGCACGCCCACGCGTCGCCGCCGCGTCGTCTCAGAATCACCCGCCGGGTACTGGTGGTACATCGTCCCGGGAGCGATCGGCTTCCTCGCGGTGGTCCTGATCCCCTTCGGGATGAACGCCTACTACAGCCTGACCACCTGGAGCGGGGTCGGTGACCCGCAGTTCGTCGGGTTCGACAACTACACCCAGCTCATGGCGGACGCGACGTTCTGGACATCGTTCCGCAACAGCGTCTTCTTCATCTTCGCCATGGCGGTGATTCCCACTGCCATCGGTGTGGTCGTCGCCGCCGTCCTGTTCGACTTCATCGCGCCGCGGTTCGGTGCACGCACCTCAAGCCTGCTTCGCGCCCTGTTCTACCTGCCGCAGATCTTGCCGATCGCAGTGGCTGGCGTCCTGTGGAAGTGGATGTACCAGCCCGAGTACGGGGTCATCAACACGATGCTCAGCGCGGTCGGTCTCGACGGGTTGCGCCAGAACTGGCTCGGGGACTCCGACCTGGCGATCTACTCGGTGATGAACGTGCTGATCTGGCTGCAGATCGGCTACACCGTCGTGCTGTTCATGGCGGGGCTCTCACGCGTGGACCCCGCTCTGCACGAGGCCGCCGAGCTGGACGGTGCAGGTTGGTGGCAGCGGTTCCGCATGATCACTCTCGTCCAGCTGCGCCCCGAGATCTCCGTCGTGCTCATCACGACGTCGGTCGCGGCGCTGAAGGTCTTCGCCCCGATCTATGTCCTGACCAAGGGCGGCCCAGGGACGAGCACGATCGTGCCGGCCTACTTCTCCTTCACCAACTTCTTCACCACCACCCGAGTCGGGTACGGCGCCGCGGTAGCCACCGTCCTGGCACTGCTCGTGACGATCATCGCGGTCGCCCTGCTGCGCTACCAGACACGTACAACGGAAGGGTTCGACGAATGAGCGTCAACCTCGCGCCCGACACGGTCGCATCTGGACCTGCGGACCTCGGTCCGGCGCCGCTCCGCACACGCGGTGGTGCACGCAGCCGACGCCGAGTTAGTGGCTGGGTCGTCCTCGTCGTCGTCGCGGTGATCGCCGTGCTCATGGTCTTCCCGTTCTGGATCGCGCTGATCAACGGGTTCAAGCCCTCCGACCAGTACCTCGCAGGTGGACCGGTGTCGATCCCGACCGAGCTCGACTTCTCGTCGCTCGTCGACTTCTGGCACCAGGTCGACTTCAACCGCAAGCTGCTCAACAGCGTGGTGATCGCCGGCAGCGTGGCGCTCATCGCCGCAGCCCTGTCGATGTTGAGCTCGTTCGCCATCGGGATCGGCCGGATCAAGGGTCGCGTCTGGCTCCTGGCGGTGTTCATGGTCGCCTTCACGATCCCGCAGGAAGCGCTCGTCTACCCCCTGTTCGTCCTGACCCGAGACCTCGGGCTCTACGACACGCTCCTGGGCGTCATCATCATCCTCGCCGTCCTTCAGAGCGCTTTCGGGACGTACATGCTCTCCTCGGTGCTGGGCGCATTCCCCAAGGAAGTCCTCGAAGCCGCGAGACTCGACGGGGCCAGCAGGCGCCAGGTCCTGGGGCGGATCGTCTTTCCCCTCACGCGCCCGATGCTCTCGGTGCTGGTCACCTTCTTCTTCATCTGGACCTGGAACGACTTCTTCCTGCCACTCATCCTCCTGCCTTCCGCGAAGAACCAGACGGTGTCCGTCTCGCTCGGAGCTCTCTCGGGTCAATACACCTCCGACCCGACGTCCCTCGCAGCCGCATCACTGGCAGGCATCCTGCCGGCCCTCGTCTTCTTCCTGATCTTCCAGCGCACCCTGATGCGCGGCGTCAATCTCGGCGCCGTCAAGTAGCCCCCTGCCTGGACCGCTCGCCGTACCCGAAGGAACCATCATGACGCTCACCCACACAGTCCCCGCCCCCTCAAGCACAACCTCCTCGTGGTGGAAGAGCGCTGTCGTCTACCAGGTCTACCCCCGCTCCTTCGCCGATTCCGACGGAGACGGCATCGGTGACCTGCGAGGCATCCGCGCACGCCTGGATCATCTTCAGCGCCTGGGGATCGACGTTCTGTGGCTGTCTCCGATCTATCGTTCTCCCCAGGCCGACAACGGCTACGACATCAGTGACTACCAGGACATCGACCCGACCTTCGGCACGCTGAAGGACTTCGATGACCTGCTCGCCGACGTCCACGAGCGCGGCATGAAGCTCGTCATGGACCTGGTCGTCAACCACACCAGCGACGAGCACCCGTGGTTCGTCGAGTCACGCTCGAGCACGGACAACCCCAAGCGCGACTGGTACTGGTGGCGCCCCGCCCGCGACGGCTTCGCACCGGGCGCCCCCGGCGCAGAACCGACGAACTGGGAGTCGTTCTTCTCCGGCCCCACGTGGACCCTCGACGAAGAAACCGGTGAGTACTACCTGCACCTGTTCGACCCCAAGCAGCCCGACCTCAACTGGGAGAACCCCGAGGTGCGCCAGGCCGTCTTCGCCATGATGCGCTGGTGGCTCGACCGTGGCGTCGACGGCTTCCGCATGGACGTCATCAACCTCATCTCCAAGAACACGAACCTCCCCGACGGTCCCGTGGGGAACGCAGGCCTCGGCGACGGATTTGCGCACTACGCCAACGGACCCCGCGTCCACGAGTTCATGCAGGAGATGCGCCGCGAAGTCTTCGCCGACCGACCCGGCGACTACCTGACAGTCGGAGAGATGCCCGGGGTCACCTGGCAAGACGCAGTGCTGTTCACGGACCCGAGCCGTGGCGAGCTCGACATGGTCTTCCAGTTCGAGCACGTCAACCTCGACCACGGACCGGGCGGTAAGTTCGACCCCCGACCGCTCCAGGTCTCCGACCTCAAGGCATCGCTCGGGCGCTGGCAGCGGGAACTGGGGCCGACCGGCTGGAACAGCCTCTACCTCGGCAACCACGACCAACCGCGCAGCGTCTCCAGGTTCGGTGACGACCGTGCGCACTGGCGAGAGTCAGCCACCGCACTCGCCACCGTGCTGCACCTTCACCGAGGGACGCCATACATCTACCAGGGCGAAGAGATCGGCATGACCAACGCACCGTTCGCCTCCGTGGAAGACCTGCGCGACATCGAGTCGCTCAACCACTACCGCGAAGCCGTTGTCACCCAGGACGCCGAGCACGTCATGACCGCCATCCGGCACATCGGACGCGACAACGCTCGCACACCAGTGCAGTGGGACGACGGCCCTCAGGCAGGCTTTACCGCCGGGTCCCCTTGGATCGGCGTCAACCCGAACCATGCCTGGCTCAACGCGACAGCCCAGTACGACGACCCCCGGTCGATCTACTGCTACTACCAGCACCTCATCGGGCTCCGGCACAACCTCCCCGTCGTCGCGCACGGCGACTTCACCATGCTCCTGGACGACCACCCCGCGGTCTACGCCTACGAGCGACACCACGACGAGACCACGCTCCTCGTCATGGCCAACCTCGCGAGCGAACACGCCGACATCGAACTGGACGTCACGTCGGCCGAGCTGCTCCTCAGCAACACCGAGACCGGCACACCACCCAAGGAGGGGCGCCTCTCGCTCGCCCCTTGGGAAGCCAGGATCTACCTCTCGACATCGCTGCGGTGACACTGAACCCGACCGCCTCCAGAGGTCGCACCCGACGAGCCTCGAAGGGATAGATCACCCGACGGGATCCCTGATCGCGCCTCACGACACCCGCGCGCGATCAGGGATCGACGGTGCCTTCCCGGTCGCCACCACGGTGTGCGCGAAAGGTGGGTGCTGAGCCCGGCATGTCCACCCCCGCAGGCGGCACGTCGAGGGCGGTGGCAGAGGAGGTCGCCAGGTACCCCAGGCGCTGGCGCGCCAAGTGGGACCTCGAGGACGATGCCGCTCGCTTCGAGCGGTGACCCACCCTGTCTCTGGCCAGACCTCAACACCCCGTCCATCCGCAGCGAGATGGCTCAGTACGGCGGGGCACCCCGCGTGCCCCGGTCGGTCAGTCGCGGAACGCCTCCAGGGCGTCGCGGTCGACCGGCCCCGCGGCGCGGACGATCTCCTCGACCCGTCCCATCTGCTCCCAGGTGTTCACGGCCATGCCCGCCTGGACCCGGTCGTCCGCGACCCAGAACGCGACCAGCTCGTGGTCCTCGAGCGACCCGCTCACCACGACCTCGGTCGCAGCCGGGTCCTCGACGAACCCCAGGTACTCCATGCCCACGTCGTACTGGTCGGAGAAGAAGTACGGCAGCTTGTCGTAGGGCTCGCGCGAGCCCAGCATCGCGCGCGCCGCGTGGGGCCCCGTCTCCAGGGCCACGGCCCAGTGCTCGACGCGCAGGGGGCGGCCGTACCGCGGCGAGGGGACGCTCGCGACGTCCCCCGCGGCCCACACGTCCGGGGCCGAGGTCGCGAGCGTCCCGTCGACCGCGAGCCCACCCCCCAGGGCGGCCTCGCGCAGCGCGATCCCGGCCGCCTCCGCGAACCCGACGTTCGGCGTGACGCCCACGCCCACCACCACGACGTCGGCCTCCACGTGCGTGCCGTCCGCCATGTCGAGACCGGTGACCCGCCCCTCGCTGCCCGTGATCCCGATGACCTGGACGTTGCGGTGCAGGTGCACGCCGTGGTCCGCGTGGACCCTGCCGTACATCTCGCCCAGCAGGGGCCCCAGGACCCGGCCCAGCGGGTGCACCGCGCGTCCGACGACCGTGACGTCGAGGCCCAGGGTCCGCGCGGACGCGGCGACCTCCATCCCGATCCACCCGTCGCCCACGACCGCGAGCCGGCCCGCGCCCTCGCGCGCGGAGGCCTCGAACGTCGCGGCCAGGAGGTCGGCGTGCTCGATCGTGCGCAGGTAGTGCACCCCCTGCAGGTCGGCGCCCGGCACGGTGAACGAGCGCGGCGTCGAGCCCGTCGCGAGGAGCAGGCGGGAGTACGGCAGGACGGTCCCGTCGATCAGCGTGAGGGAGTGGTCCGCGACGGCGATCCCCGCGGCCCGGGTCGCGGTCCGCAGGTCGACGTGGTGCTCGGGGTACCAGTCCTCCGACAGGGGGAACAGGACGTCGCGCTCGGCCTCGCCCCGCAGGTAGTCCTTGGACAGGGGTGGGCGCTCGTAGGGCCGGTGGGGCTCGCTCGAGACGACCACGAGGTCGCCGTCGTACCCCTCGGCCCGCAGGGCCTCGGTGGCCTTCGCGGCGGCGAGGCCACCTCCGACGATGACGATCGGCTCCTGGGCCATGTCGACCTCCGACGCTGGGGGTGATGGACCCTCATCGTGACACCGGAAGGTGGGGCCTGCACAGGGCGGTCACCGCGGGACGTCGCCTCGTGGGGCGGGGACGACGAAGGCCCGGAGTCCAGTGGACTCCGGGCCTTCGTGCTGGTCGGGGTGACAGGATTCGAACCTGCGACCTCGTCGTCCCGAACGACGCGCGCTACCAAGCTGCGCCACACCCCGATTGCCCCTGTTGCGCCTGGTCCGTGGAGAGTCCTCGAAAGGTCCCGCCAAACCTGCGCGCTGGAGCCTGCCTAGAATAGCCGACGTTTGCCCCTGCGACGAAACCGGCTCCTCAGCGCGTGCTCAGGGTGCCGTGAGCGTCACGACGGTGGCCTCCGGGCGGCACGCGAACCGGAACGGCGCGTAGGGCGACGTGCCTGCCCCGGCCGACACGTTGAGCCACGTCGACCCCTCGCCGCCGGGGGCGTCGGGCCGTGCGCCGGGCCAGCCGTGCAGGCCCTTGGCCCGCCCGCGGTCCAGGTCGCAGTTGGTCACGAGCGCGCCGTAGAACGGGACGCAGAGCTGCCCGCCGTGCGTGTGACCGGCGAGGATGACGTCGGCGCCGTCGGCGTGCATCTGGTCGAGGACGCGCACGTAGGGCGCGTGCACCACGCCCATCCGCAGGCCCGACGGCGTCGCGTCCCTCTCGGCACCGCTCGCCGCGCGCACGGGCGCGGCAGGGAAGACGTCCCGGTCGAGGTGCGGGTCGTCGACGCCCACGAGGTCGATCGACAGCCCCGCGACCTCGACCGTGTCCCGGCGGTTGGTGAGGTCGATCCAGCCGGCCCCGCTGAAGGCGGCGGCCAGCTTGTCGGCCGGCAGGCGCGGCGGGTCGATCTTGTGGAAGATCCGGGCGTCGGGCAGCAGATAGCGGGCCGGGTTCTTGGGTGAGGGTGCGAAGTAGTCGTTCGACCCCATGACGAACGCGCCCGGTGCGGTGCTCAGGAGCGGCTCCAGCGCGTACAGGAGCGGCTCCAGGGAGTCCACGTGCGCCAAGTTGTCGCCCGTGTCGACCACGAAGTCGGGGCGCAGCGCGGCGAGGGACCGGATCCACTCGATCTTGCGCTCCTGCGTGGGGGTCAGGTGCAGGTCCGAGAAGTGCAGGACGCGCACGTCGGCGTGCCCCGGGGGGAGCACGGGGACCGTGACCTCACGCAGCGTGAAGAGCTTGGTCTCCAGGTGGGCGTAGGCGAGCGCGCCCGCACCGGCCGCGGCGAGAGCGCCGGCGCCGACCAGTGCGGGGTGCACGCGGGCCCTGGTCAGTCCTGCTCCCCGTCGGGCGCGGTCTCGCCGCCGCCGTTCCCGCCGCCGTTGTTTCCACCGCCGCCGTTGCCGTTGCCGTTGTTGCCGCCGCCGTTGTCGTTGCCACCGCCGCCGTTGTTGCCGCCGCCGTTGTTGCCGCCGCCGTTCTCGCTGTCGCTCGGCGGCTTGGTCGGGGTCGGCGCCTGGACCGGCCCGAGCATCTTGGGGTCGGGCTCGGGGAATGCCTGGGCGGGGGTGCCCGCGAGGACGGTGTTCATGTAGTCGCGCCACGTGGGGGCGGCGAGGTCCGAGCCGAACCACCAGTTCTTGCCGACGCCGTTGATGACGAAGCGCCCGTTACCGCTGTTGCGCATCTCGACGGCCTTCTCGGCGTTGCCGATCCAGACGGCCGTCGACACCTGGGGGGTGTAACCCACGAACCA
Source organism: Oerskovia douganii (assembly GCF_015142735.1). Lineage (GTDB taxonomy): Bacteria > Actinomycetota > Actinomycetes > Actinomycetales > Cellulomonadaceae > Oerskovia > Oerskovia douganii. Next base: position 132,836 of record NZ_JACSPN010000002.1, read on the forward strand.
CGTGTGGGTGTTGAGCTGGGCCGTGCCGGTCTTCCCGGCGCTGGGGCGGCCGTCGAGCTGCGAGCTCACGCCCGATCCCTTGGTCATGACCTGCTGGAGCGCGTAGGTCACGGTGTTGGCCACCGCGGGGTCCAGGGCGTTCGGGTTGCAGTTCGCCGAGGGGACCTCGAGCTCCTTGCCGTTCGCGTCCACGATCCGGGTGATCGCGACGGGGTCGCAGTACGTGCCGCCGCTCGCGAACGTCGCGTACGCCGCGGCCATCTGCAGCGGAGAGGTCTCCTGGGTCCCGATGACCATCGAGGGCCGCATCTGGACGCCGTTGGCCTGGTCGGCGGTGACCGCCGGCTTGAACCCGATGGACTCGGCCGTCGACTTGATGTCGCACAGGCGCAGCTCGGACTCCATGGCCACGTAGGCGGTGTTGAGCGAGTTGTACGTCGCCCGCAGGACCGAGACGTTGCCCTGGTCGGTCCGGCCGTCCGAGTTGCTGGGGCTCCACGGCTTGGGCTCGTTGCGGACCGTTCCGCCGCACCAGTCGAAGTCCTTGTTGTGCCAGCCACGCTTGTTCGCGCTCACGGTCTCGTTGAGCGTGTGGCCGGACCGCAGCCACTCCGCGAGCAGGAACGGCTTCCAGGTCGAGCCGGGGGAGAAGCCCCTGGACGAGCCGTGCGCCTGGTCGGCGCTGTAGTTCTGCGCCGTCGTCCCCGGCTCGGGCTCGAACGCGGCGTCGTAGGGACGGTTCTGGGCCATCGCGAGGATGTTCCCGGTGCCGGGCTCGATCGAGACGATCGCGTCCTCGACGCCGGACGAGTCGTCGGTCGGCACCGCGGCGAGCGCGCTCGCCTCAGCGGCGGCCTGCATCGCGGGGTCGAGCGTCGTGGTGATGTCGAGGCCGCCGCGGTACAGCATCGCCTCGCGCTCGTCCTCGGTCTCCCCGAAGATCGGGTTGGAGAGGATGACCTTGGTCACGTAGTCGCAGAAGAAGGCTGCGCCCTGGGCGGCCTGGCAGCCGACCCGCACGGGCACGACGTTGAGCGTGTCGGTGACGGAGGTCGCCACGGCCGCGTCATGGTCCGCCTGCGTGATGTACCCCTGCTCGAGCATGTCGCCCAGCACCTGGTTGCGGCGCTTCTCGGCCTTCTCCGGGTTGGCCACGGGGTCGTACTTGCTCGGCGCGTTGGTCACGCCCGCGATGGTCGCGGCCTCGACGATCTCGAGCTCGGACGCGCTCTTGCCGAAGTAGTGCCGTGCGGCGGTCTCCACGCCGTAGACCTTGATGCCGAACTGCGCGATGTTGAGGTAGCCCTGGAGGATCTCGTCCTTGGTCATGCGCTTCTCGAGCGAGATCGCGAGCTTGGCCTCGCGGGCCTTGCGCTCGATCGTGTCGTCCTTGACGGCGTCGGCGGCGATGGGGTCGCCCTCGCGCACGGCCTTCTCGATCAGGACGTTCTTGACGTACTGCTGGGTGAGGCTGGAACCACCCTGCTTGGCACCGCCGGAGGCGTTGTTGAGCGCGGCCCGGAGCGTGCCCATGGTGTCGATCCCGCCGTGCTCGTAGAAGCGGCGGTCCTCGATCGCGACGACCGCGTTCTTCATGTGCTCCGAGACCTGGTCGAGGGGGACCACGATGCGGTTCTCGACGTAGAAGGTCGCGAGCTGTGTGACGGCGTCCTTGGCGTAGACCCGGGACTGCTCCGACAGGGGGCCGGGCTCGAGCTCGTCGGGCAGCTCGTCGAAGATCTGGACGCTGCTGTCCGTGAGCTGGCTGGCGCCCGCGGCGACGGGGATCAGCAGGCCCGCGCCGAGCACGCCGCCGACTCCGGAGACGAGGACGAACGCCAGCAGCAGGGCGATGAGCTGATAGGCGTTGACTTGTCGACGGGGACGCGCAGGGGAAGCCATGGCGCAAGCCTACGGGAGGCCGCCGACGCCCTTCCGGGAATCGTGGCCCCGGTCGGTGTGCGGGTTGTGTGAGCATCTGCGGGCCAGGTCGAGGAGCCCGGGAGCCCTGGGAGCGGGCTGGGCGGCGTCTGGGAGCGGCGTCGGCCCGGGGCGTGCCGCGAGGGACCGGTCAGCCCGTGAACGCGCGCCCGATCGCGACTACGCTCGGGCGCATGGCAACCACCTGGGAGTACGCGACCATCCCCCTCATCATCCACAACACCAAGGCAGTCCTCGACCAGTGGGGCTCGGACGGCTGGGAGCTCGTCCAGGTCGTCACGGGCCCGGACGGCAACGGCCTCGTGGCCTACCTCAAGCGACCGACCGGCGAGAAGTAGTGGCCGGCGTCGTCGACGCCCGGCTCGCCGAGCTGGGCATCACGCTGCCCGACGTCGCAGCACCCGTCGCGGCGTACGTCCCGGCGGTCCGCACGGGGCGGTACGTGTACACCTCGGGCCAGCTCCCGTTCGTGGCCGGCTCGCTCCCGGCGACCGGCAAGGTCGGTGACGGGGAAGGCCTGGTCACCCCCGACGCGGCGGCCGGGTACGCCCGGACGAGCGTGCTCAACGCGCTCGCCGCGGTCAGGGCCGTCGTGGGAGACCTCGACCAGGTCGTGCGGGTCGTCAAGGTCGTCGGGTTCGTGGCGAGCGACCCGTCGTTCACCGGGCAGCCCGCGGTGATCAACGGCGCCAGCACGGTCCTCGGTGAGATCTTCGGCGAGGCGGGCGTCCACGCGCGCAGCGCGGTCGGGGTCGCGGTCCTCCCGCTCGACTCACCGGTCGAGGTCGAGCTCGTCGTCGAGCTCGCGGACGACGCGGAAGGCTGAGCGGCCGCCCGCACCGTCCGGGCCGCACGCCGTGACGGCGAGAGGCCGGTCGCTCGACCCGGAGGGCGGGCAACCGGCCTCTCGGCGGTCCGTGGGCCGGAGCTCAGCGCGCGCGGCGCTCGAGCCGGTCGACGTCGAGGAGCACGACCGCGCGGCCCTCGCGCCGCACCCACCCGCGGGTGGCGAAGTCGGCAAGGGCCTTGTTGACCGTCTCGCGCGAGGCGCCGACGAGCTGGGCGAGCTCTTCCTGCGTGAGGTCGTGGGCGACGCGCACGCCTTCCTCGGTCTCCTCGCCGAAGCGGGTCGACAGGTCGAGGAGCGCCTTGGCCACACGGCCCGGGACGTCGGAGAACACGAGGTCCGCGAGCGTCTCGTTGGTGCGGCGCAGCCGGCGGGCGAGAGCGTTGAGCAGGTGCTTCGCGACGCTGGGGTGCTTCTCGATCCACTCGATGAGCTGCTCGTGGCGCAGCTCGTAGAGGAGCGCGTCGGACACCGAGCTGGCCGTGGCCGTGCGGGGGCCCGGGTCGAAGAGCGAGAGCTCACCGAACATCTCGCCGGGCCCGAGGATGGACAGGAGGTTCTCCCGGCCGTCGTTCGAGCGTCGGCCGAGCTTGATCTTGCCCTGCGCGATCACGTACAGCCGGTCACCGGGCTCGCCCTCGCGGAAGAGCACGTCTCCACGGGTGAGCTCGATCTGCTGCATCGAGTCGAACAGCGTCCGGGTCTCTTCGCGGTCCATGGTGGCGAAGAGGGGGGCCGAGAGCACTACGTCGTCGTCCACGCGATGTCCTTCGAGGTTGAGCGGACTTTCCCGGCATGTGCCCGTCTGCATCGGCGGAGGTTCGAGCGAACCGGTACTCGTGATTCCTCCCACAAGTCTGCCTCATGCGCGCAACTCGGGTCGCCACCTGTCCTGGGCGGCCTGCAAGAATTCCGTGGGAGAGGTGTGTGGGTGGGGCCGAGTAGGCTGCCGAACGTGACCACTTCGGGCGGTACCTCGAGTCCTGCACCACTGCTGCACGCCGAGTCACGGCTCGCCCTGGTGCGCCGCGCACGCCGCACCAACCGCGAGCTGGCCCAGACCTACCCGGACGCCCGGTGCGAGCTGGACTTCACCACGCCGCTCGAGCTGCTGGTCGCGACCGTCCTGTCCGCCCAGACCACGGACAAGCGCGTCAACATGACCACCCCGGAGCTGTTCTCGCGCTACCCGGACGCCGCGGCGTACGCGGCGGCGGACCGCGAGGACCTCGAGGACATCCTGCGTCCCACGGGGTTCTTCCGGGCCAAGGCCCAGGCCCTGATCGGGATCGGCCAGGCGCTCGTCGAGCGCTACGACGGTCAGGTCCCGCGCAGGCTCGACGACCTCGTGACGCTGCCCGGGGTCGGCCGCAAGACCGCGAACGTGGTCCTGGGAGACGCCTTCGGCGTCCCCGGCCTGACGGTCGACACCCACTTCGGACGCCTCGTGCGCCGGCTCGGCTGGACCACGGAGGAGGACCCGGTCAAGGTCGAGACGGAGGTGGGCGAGCTCATCGAGAAGCGCGAGTGGACCATGCTCTCGCACCGCCTGATCTTCCACGGGCGCCGGGTCTGCTTCGCGCGCAAGCCCGCGTGCGGCGCGTGCACCGTGTCCCACCTGTGCCCGTCGTTCGGGATCGGGGAGACGGACCCGGCCGTCGCGGCCACCCTGGTCAAGACCGACTGACCGGCCGCGGGATCGCGCGGCCCGCGGCCACCGAGGGCGCCCGACTCAGCCCTTCGTGGTCGGCAACCACTCCAGCAGGAGCCGCGTGACGTCGTCGGGCGCCTCCTCCGGGAGGAAGTGCCCCACCCCGTCGAGGACCTCGAAGCGCAACGAGCGCGAGACGGCTGCCGCGTCCGCGTCGGTGAGGTCGCGACGCAGGAACCCGTCGTCCCCGCCGTGGACCTGGAGCGTCGGGACGCTGATCGGCCGGCGCAGCGCGCTGCGGAAGCGGCGCCCGTCGGGCCGGGGCGTGGAGCGCACGGACCAGCGGATGGCCTCCATCGCGGAGTGCGCAGCGAACGGGATGCGCATCACGGCCCGGTAGGTGTCCACGACGTCGGGCGCGAACGGTGTCGCGGCCCCGTCCGCGAGGACACGCCCGACGAGGTCGTCCCGCGTCAGGGCGCGCTCGGGGAGCGTCGGGAGCTGGGCGAACGCGAGGTGCCGCTGCGCGACCGGCGTGAGCAGCCGGCGACCCGACGCGTGCACGTGCGCCGGGTGCGGCGCGGCGAACGCCGCGACCCCCGCGGTCACCGCGGGCTGCAGCGCGGCCATGGCCCACGCGAGCCCACCGCCGGTCCCGTGCCCCACGACGACGGCGCGGTCCGCACCGAGCGAACGGACCACGCCCGCGATGTCGCGCGTGCGCGTCGGGGCGTCGTAGCCGATGGGCGGCTTGTCGGAGGCCCCCGTGCCGCGCAGGTCCATGGCCGCGACGCGGTAGCCCGCGTCGGCCAGGGCCTCGAGCTGGTGCCGCCACGCCCACCAGAACTGGGGGAACGAGTGCAGTAGGAGCACGAGCGGGGCGTGCGAGCCGCCGCCCCGCGGGTCGGGTCCGGCCAGCGCGAGGTGGAAGCGGGCGCCGTTGGCCGGCACGAACTCGTGCCGCCAGGGGCCGTCGACGAGGGCTGCGGAGAAATCGCTCGAGTCGGTCGTCACCCGGACGAACCTACCTGCTCGCTCGAGTCGGTGGGCGCGGTCGCCTCCGTGCCCTGGGCGCGGTCGGCCCCGTCACCCCCGGGAGCGTCGACCTCGGCAGGGGCCGCGGACCGGCGGTCCTTGGGCGGGTCGAACCGGTAGCCGACGTTGCGCACGGTGCCGATGAGCTGCTCGTGCTCGGGCCCCAGCTTGGCGCGCAGGCGCCGCACGTGGACGTCGACCGTACGCGTGCCCCCGTAGTAGTCGTAGCCCCAGACCTCCTGCAGGAGCTGGGCGCGCGTGAAGACCCGCCCGGGGTGCTGCACCAGGTACTTGAGGAGCTCGAACTCCTTGTACGTCAGGTCCAGAGGACGCCCGCGCAGCCGGGCCGTGTAGCCGCCCGCGTCGATCGCGAGCTCGCCCGCGGAGATCTCCTGCGGGGCCTCCTCCGCCCGGCCGTGCGCCGACCGCTCGATCACGAGCCGCAGCCGGGCCTCGACCTCGGCCGGGCCGGCGTGCTCGAGCAGCAGGTCCGCAGCCCCCCACTCGGCGGTGACGACCGTCAGGCCGCCCTCGGTCAGCACGAGCACCAGGGGCACGGTCAGCCCGGTGGCATGGAGCAGGCGACAGGTCGTGCGCGCGGCAGCGAGGTCGCGCCGGGCGTCGAGCAGGACGACGTCCGAGTCGGGCGCGTCGACGAGCGCCGACGGTTCCATGGGCAGCACCCGCAAGCGGTGCGACAGCAGTCCCAGCGCAGGCAGGATGTCGACGGACCCACCTGTCGCCGGTGTCAGGATCAACAGCTCTGCCACCGACGCACCTCCTCCCAGTGACCCCCGAGGAGGCCGGAATCATTACCGTAGCGCGTTGAACAGGGGTCAACGGGGTGACCAGGGCCTTTGCGCTGTTACAACCTTGTTTCGTGTTGGGCGTGCCGTGTCATCTGGGAGACTCGTGTTCGTGCTCAGCCTTCCCGGACCCGGTCTCGTCCTCGTCCTCCCGCAGCTCGCGCCGTCGGGGGAGTGTGCCTAGTGGGCCTCTCCTCGCGTGCCGTCGCCACGTCCGTGGTGGCCGTCGCCGTCGCCGCCGCCGCATTCTTCGGACATCTCCCCCTCACGATCGCGGCCGCCGCGCTCGCCATCCTGATCGCGGTCGGCTGGCCCGCGCTCCTGGGGCAGCCCGCACCGGGCGGGTCCGGGCTGGTGATCGGCCTGACCGGGGTCGGGGCGGTCGGGGCCGTCGCCGCGACCGAGGGGGAGCCCTCGCTGCGCAACCTGCCGCTCGTCCTCGCGATGGGCATCGTGCTGGCGTTCGTCGCCGAGATGCTGCGGCGCGACGGGCGTCCCCGGCTCGTCGAGTCCCTGCTGGGCACCGTGAGCGGGCTCGTCGTGGCGGTGTCGGCCGCGGGCTGGATCGCGGCCGACCGCTCCGACGCCGGGGTGGCCCTCGTCGTGACGTGCGCCGCGGCGCTCGCGGTCGCCTCGGCGGTCTCGGCGCTCCCGCTCGCCGGCTGGTGGAGCTCGATCCTGACGGTCGTCGCCGCGGCGGCGGCAGGCGGCGGGCTCGGCGTCCTGCTGCCCGACGTCGAGATCGGCAACGGGCTCTGGACGGGGGTGGTCTCGGGGATGCTGGTCGCGGGACTGCGCGCGCTGTTCGACCAGCTGCCGGCCCTCGAGCGCAGGCAGGCGGCGCTTGCTGCGATAGTGCTGCCCGTGACGGTCGGGGGGATCCTGGTCTTCGTGGTGGGGCGCGTGGTCGTGGGCTGAGCCGCCCGCACCCGCCGTGGGGCGGTTCCCGCCGCGGAGCCGTACGGAGGAGAGGTCGAGGCAATGGTCTGGCGCATCGTGGTCCTGGTCGTGCTGCTCGCCGCGAGCGTGGTGCTCGGGGTCTGGTGGCAGCGCCGGCAGGGCGTGGTCCGGGCAGGCCGCCCGGTCGCCGAGGAGGCTGCGGTCGACTGGACCGCGCGGGGGATCGTGCTGGGTGAGCACCGGACGTTCGTGCAGTTCTCGAGCGAGTTCTGCTCGCCCTGCCGGCACACGGCGCGCGTGCTCGACGACGTCGTCGCTGCCCGCGCCGACGTGACGCATCGCGAGATGGACGTCGACGAGCACCACGATCTCGTGCGAACCTTCGGCATACTGCGCACTCCGACGGTCCTCGTCCTGGACCCGTCCGGTCGCGAGGTCGCTCGGATGAGCGGCAGCGTGAGCCGGGCCCAGGCGGTCGAGGCGCTCGACGTCCCTGCCGGGTCCGTCGCCTGAAACCGCTCGCCCTCCCGGGCGGGCCGACCGAGGAGCCGCCATGTCGCACGATCCGCACCCCACGAGCACGGCCCGGGGCATCGACCCGCGCGGGCCCCGGGTCGGCGCCGGGATCACGGCCCTGCTGCTCGCCGTGACGCTCCTCCTCGGGGCGTCCCAGGCCGGGTTGTGGGTGCTGACGTTCATCGCGCTGAGCTTCCTGCTGGGGGCGCTCCGCGGCGCCCAGGGCACCTGGCAGGGCTGGGTCTTCAAGACCCTCGTCCAGCGCAGGCTCGGCCCGACGGCGGAGCGTGAGGACCCGCGGCCGCCTCGCTTCGCGCAAGGGGTCGGGTTCGTCATCACCGGGGTGGGTGTGGTCCTGGGGTTCACGGTGTCGCTCGTGGCCGTGCCGGTCGCCGCGGGGCTGGCGCTCGTCGCGGCAGTGCTCAACGCGGCGTTCGGGCTGTGCCTGGGCTGCGAGATGTACCTGCTGATCCGGCGGTTCGCGCCTGCCCGGTGAGGCGCTCCCGCGGGCGTAGGGTCGTGCGGTGCCTGCTCAGACCGAGTCCTCGTCCACCGTCCCGCCGAGGATCAAGAGGCTGCGCGCCGGGGTCCGGTCGCCGGGCGACGCCACGGAGGTCGGCGCGGAGGACCGGCGCCACGACGAGCGGTTCGAGGGCGGGGACCTCTCGCACGTCGACCTGTCGGACGTGACGTTCGAGCGCTGCGACCTCGTCGGGATCTCGTTGCACCAGGCCGACCTGCGGGCGGCGACGTTCAGCGAGTCGCGGCTCGAGCGGGTCGACGCTCCCGTCCTGAGCGCCCCGCGCTCGGTGTGGCACGACGTGGTCGTGGCCGGGTCGCGGATCGGTTCCGCCGAGCTCTACGAGGCGGGGTGGCGGTCGGTCGAGCTGGTCGACTGCAAGCTCGGCTACGTGAACCTCCGCGGAGCGACCATCCGTGACGTGCGGTTCACGCGGTGCAGCATCGAGGAGCTCGACCTGACGAACGCGCAGGCCACGCGTGTCGCGTTCGAGGAGACGTCGGTCGACCACCTGGTGCTGGCGAGCGCTCGCCTCGCGCACACGGACCTGCGGGGGGCGGCGCTGCGGCGGGTCACGAACCTCGGCGGGCTCGCGGGGGCGACGCTGAGCACGGCTCAGGTCGTCGAGCTCGCGCCCCTCTTCGCGGCCGGGCTCGGCCTGCGGGTCGAGGACTGAGCGCCCGTCGAGGACCGAGCGCCCGGCGGCCCCGGGTCTCCGGCCCGCGCAACGTGAGCCGCTCGCACGACCGGTGCTCCGCCGTCGGGCAGCCTGCGCACGTCGTCGGACCCGCGCGTCAGTAGACGAGGGCCTGCGCGCCCGGGCGCAGCGCCTCCTCGACGAACACCGAGGCGCCCGCGATGCGCACCCCCGGCAGCAGGTCGGCCTCGGTGATGCCGCGCCGCACCGCGCACTGCGTGCAGACCGTGACCGTCCCGGCCGCGAGGACCACGTCGAGCAGGTCCGGCAGGGCCGTCGCGTGCTCGAGCTCGAGCTCGCCCGCGCGCCCCGGCAGGCCGAACCACGCCGACTCGCCCGTGAGCCACACGCTCACCTCGACCCCGGCCGCGACGGCGGCAGCCGCGACCGTGAAGGCCTGGTTGGTCGCCTCGGGGCGTTCGAGGCCCGCGGTCGACTTCACGACCAGCGAGCGGGAGGCGGGGGCCGGGACGGCCGTGGACTGCGGCGGGACGGGCTGGGTGGTCACGTGCGCGAGCCTAGAGGCCGGACGGTAGGATCGGCGACATGTCCACGCATGCACTCGAGCTCATCTTCCTGGGACTGCTGATCGCCGCGACCGTGACCATCACGTGGTTCGCCGGGTTCGTCGTCTACAAGCTGTACAAGGGTCAGCGCTGACCTGAGCGTCACGCCGGGCGCTCGCGCCCGGAGGGGCCGGCCCGGTCCCGCCCTTGTCGTCGTCACCGGTCCGCTGGGACCGTCGGAGGTACCACCTGATGGCTTTCGCGTTCCCCGAGGGGCTCGCCCCCGAGGCCTACCCGCTCGCGTGGCTCGTGGGCTCCTGGCGCGGCGAGGGAGTCATCGCCTACCCGGGGATCCCCGAGACCGCGTTCGTCCAGGACGTCGTGTTCGACCACGACGGCGGCCCGTACCTGCGCTACGAGTCGACGATCCGCGTCCTCGAGGCCGAGGTCCCGGAGACCGTGCCGGAGGCCTGGACCACCGACGACGCCGCCGAGCCGTCCGCTCACCCGTCGAGCGACCAGACCGAGCCGAGCAGCGAGGGCCACCTCGCGCCGGGCCGCATCTGGTCCACCGAGACGGGCTACTGGCGTGTCTCGCCCGAGCGCCCCGAGGGGCTGCCGGAGGACAAGTCCGCGATCGAGGTCATGATCGCGGACCCGTCGGGCCGCATGACCCTCTACCTGGGCGTGGTCGGCAACGGCCGGGTGGACCTGTCCAGCGACGCCATGGTGCGCACGTCCACCTCGGCCGAGGTGACGGCGTCGAACCGGCTCTACGGCAACGTCCAGGGCCAGCTCCTGTGGGTCTGGGAATTGGCGGCCTTCGGTCAACCGTTGCAGTCGTATGCGTCGGCGAAGCTGGACCGTCTCTAGGTCCTCCGACGTGCGAGTCCCGGCCGCCGCCGTCGCGCGGCCGGACGGACGTGCGCCCACCGGCGCCGAGGAGGTTGTTGCACCGTGACCGCTGGACCTGAGAACGCCACCCAGGACGGGGCCCCGTCCGCTGCTCGCACGAGCCCTCTGCTGTCGCGCCCCGGCGCGGTCGCGGGCTCGGGACCCGACGCGGGGGTCGCCTGGCACTACGGGGACCCGACGGGCGAGCAGCGCGCGCTCGAGTCGGGTGGCGCGGTCGTGGACCTCTCGCACCACGGCGTCGTGCGGGTCACCGGCCCCGACCGTCTCACGTGGCTCAACTCCATCACGTCCCAGAGCCTCCTGGGCCTCGCGCCGCGCACCTCGACCGAGCTGCTCGTCCTGAGCCCTCAGGGGCACGTCGAGCACGCGGCCGGCGTCGTGGACGACGGCGAGTCCACGTGGCTCGTGACCGAGGGCTCGCACGCCCCGACGCTCGCGGCGTGGCTCGACCGCATGAAGTTCGCGCTGCGCGTCGAGATCACCGACATGACCGACGAGATCGCGGTCCTGGGGGAACCCCGCGACGCCGAGGGCACCGAGGGCGAGCCCGTCACCTGGCGCGACCCGTGGCCGCGCACCGCACCCGGCGGCACGCGCTACGGCCCCGCGGACGACGAGCACCCCGGTGCCCACCGGCCGTGGCGTCTGGTCCTGGTGCCGCGGGCAGAGCTTCCCGACGCCGTCGCGTCCCGCGAGGCCGCCGGGTGGCGGCTCGCCGGGACCTGGGCCAGCGAGGCCCTGCGCGTCGAGGCCTGGCGCCCGCGCCTCGCGACCGAGGTGGACCACCGCTCCATCCCGCACGAGCTCGACTGGCTCCGGACCGCGGTCCACCTGCACAAGGGCTGCTACCGCGGCCAGGAGACCATCGCGCGCGTGCACAACATGGGCCGCCCGCCCCGTCGCCTCGTGATGCTCCACCTCGACGGTTCGGGGCACCTGCTCCCCGTCGCGGGGGCCGAGGTGCGGCTCCCGGGCGGGGGCGGGGCCCCCGGCCCGGACGGGGTCGCTCTCGCCGGTCGGCCCGTGGGCGTCGTCACGTCGGTCGCGCGGCACCACGAGCTGGGCCCGATCGCGCTCGCCGTCCTCAAGCGCAGCGCCCCCGAGGACGTCGAGCTCGTGGTCGACTGCGACGGGGGAGCCGTGGCCGCGGCCCAGGAGGTCGTGGTCCCCGGCGAGGGCGTGTCGGTCGACCGGCCCGCGCCGCGCGGCCCGGTCGCACGCGGCATCACGCCCTGGGGTGCGGGTGCGCCCCAGAGCATGATCTAGAGCATGATCTGATGTGTCGTGCCGGGTGTCCGGCACGACGGGACGCGGTGAGCAGGAGCACATGACGCAGGCGCGGGAGTCCGCCGGGGGCACGGCGACCCCGGAACCGGGGGCGGTCGAGTCGGCCCGCAAGGCGTTCCGTCGGCTGCTGCTCCGGGCCAGGCTGCGGCAGGGGAGGTCCCGGGTGCGGGCGGCGTTCTGGCCCGTCATCCAGGCCTCGCTCGCGTCGGGCGTCGCGTACGGGATCGCGCACTACCTGTTCGGGCACCCGTACCCGTTCTTCGCGCCGGTCTCGGTGTGGATCTGTCTCGGGTTCAGCCTCGACCGGCAGGTGCGCAAGGTCGGCGAGCTCGCGATCGGCGTCGCGGTCGGCGTGGGGCTGGGCGACCTGATCGTCCACTTCATCGGCTCCGGGTGGTGGCAGGTCGCCGTCGTCCTCGCGACGTCGGCCCTGGTGGCCCGCTTCATCGACCGGGGGGCGCTGCTCGCGACCCAGGCCGGGGTGCAGGCCATCGTGATCGTGGGACTTCCCGCGACCCAGACGGGCGGCCCGGGGGGCCGCCTGGTCGACGCCCTCGTGGGTGGTGCGATCGCGCTGCTCGTCGCGACGCTCACACCGGGCGACCCGCGCCGTCGGCCCCGTGCCCTGGGGGACGAGGGGACGACCGAGCTCGCCGAGACGCTCGAGCTCCTCGCCCGGGGCTTCCGCTCGGGCGACGTCGACGACCTCGACGCGGCGCTCGTGCGCGGGCGGGCGTCCGAGCCCGCGCTCGAGGAGTGGCAGGCGACCGCGACGAGCGCCCAGGAGCTGTCCCGGGTGAGCCCCGTGGGGCGCAAGCACCGTGCCGAGCTGGGGGTCATCGAGCGCCAGGCCCTCCTGGTCGACCGGGCCATGCGCAGCGTCCGCGTCCTCGCCCGGCGTGCGCGCCCCGTCGCCGGGGTCGACCACGACCTCCTGCCCGTCGCGGCGATCGTCGACAGGTTCGCCGCCGGGACGCGGGTGCTGGCGGAGGCGATCGGGGCGGGCCGCGACCCGGTGACGGCCCGCGAGATCCTGGCGGGCACCGCCGCGGCGGCCGACCCACGGACCGTGGGGGCCGGCGACTGGCAGGTCCAGTCGCTCGTGATGCTCCTGCGGTCGCCGATCGTCGACATGCTCGAGGCCGCCGGGATGTCCCCGCAGGACGCGCGGGCGGCCCTGCACGAGCTCTGAGCCGGTCCCTCGCGCCCGCGGGGAGCTCGCCGGGCGGGTGCCGGGCGGGTGCCGGGCGGGCGGCTCGGGGGCGACGTCGGGCTCCGAGCGCGCTCCCAGCAGATCCGCAGGACTGGCACGCGTGGAGGTCTACGCATTCCGGGCGGGTGCCGGTACCTTCAGGGGATGGAGGTTTCCGTCAGCGCCCTGCGGGCCGAGCTGAAGTCGTGGATCGAGCGGGCGCGTGACGGGGAGGACGTGGTGATCACCGAGCGCGGCATCCCGGTCGCCCGGCTGAGCGCCGTCGGGAGCGCCGACCTGATCGCGTCGCTGACGCGGGACGGCCTGCTGACGCCGGCCTCCGAGGAACGGCCCGTGCACACCCCGCCCGCGCGCCCGGTCGCCAAGCAGTCGGCGATGTCCGGCCTCGTGCGCCGCATCCGACGCTGAGCCGGCGCACCCCGTGGCACTGGTCTACTTCGACGCGAGCGCGCTCGTGAAGCTGTGCGTCGCCGAGCCCGGCTCGGAGCTGGCGAGCGCCCTGTGGAACCGGGCGGACGTGGTCAGCACGAGCCGCCTGTCGGACACCGAGGTCCGTGCCGCCCTGGCGGCGGGCGAGCGGGCAGGGGTCCTCGACGCCGCGGAGCGGGTCCAGGCGCTCGCCACCTGGGAGCGGTTGTGGCCGGCGCTGCACCTGGTCGAGGTCTCGCCCGAGGTGCTGGACAGGGCGAGCGCCCTCGCCGGGGGCAACGGTCACTCGCTGCGGGGCGCGGACGCCGTGCACCTCGCGTCGGCCCTGGTGCTGCAGCACGAGGACGCGATCTTCGCGGTGTGGGACGAGCGGGTCGCGAGCGCGGCACGCGCGGAGTCGTTGCGCGTCCTGCCGTAGGCTCGTGTCGTGTTCGGAGCAGCCCAGACCCTCGTCTACCTCGTCCTCTTCCTCGCGGTGTTCGTCGCGCAGCTCGTCGCGCTCCTGGACGCCGCGAGCCGACCCAAGAACGCCTACACGGCCGAGGGGAAGCTGACCAAGACGATCTGGCTGCTCATCCTCGGGGTGTGTGCCGCGCTGGGCTTCATCGCCCTGCCGCCCATGGGGGCGAGCGTCGGCTTCCTCAACATCTTCGCGGTCGCGCCGGCCGTGATCTACCTGGTCGACGTGCGCCCGCGCCTCAAGCCGTACGGCCGCGGGTCGGGCGGCTCGGGTGGCGCGGGCGGGAACCGCGGCGGTCGGCCGGGCGGATGGTGACCTCGGTGCTGGACTCCGCCGGCCCGCTCGCCGAGGTCGTCCGGGGGGACCTGGTCGAGTCCGTGCACCTGGGGCACCTGGTGACGCTCGACGCGTCGGGGGCGGCGGACGTGGTCGTGGGCGACCCGTCGACCGTGATCTGGCCCCGCTCGTCGGTCAAGCCCTTCCAGGCCGTCGCGATGCTCCGCCACGGGTTGTCCCTGCCGCCCCGCCTCCTGGCGCTCGGTGCCGCGAGCCACAACGCCGAGGACTTCCACCTCGCGGGGGTGCGCGAGATCCTCGCGGGCGTCGGGCTCGACGAGTCCGCGCTGCGCAGCACGCCCGACATGCCGATCTACCCGCCTGCCGCGTTCGCGTGGCAGGAGCAGGGCAACGGCCCGGCGTCGATCACGCAGAACTGCTCGGGCAAGCACGCCGCGATGCTCGCGACGTGCGTCGCGGCCGGTTGGGACACCTCGACGTACCTCGAGCCGACGCACCCCCTCCAGGTCGCGATCCGCGAGACGCTGCTCGACCTCACGGGCGACGACGCGGCGGACCTCCGGGTCACGGTCGACGGCTGCGGCGCGCCGTTGTTCTCGACGACTTTGGTCGGCTTGGCGCGGGCGTTCGGCCGCCTGGCCGCCGCGCCGTCGGTCGCGCCCGGCTCGCCGGAGGCTCTCGTGGCGCGGGCGATGTCCTCGTTCCCGGAGATGGTGGGCGGGACGGGACGCGACGCGACCGAGGTCATGCAGGCCGTGCCGGGGCTCGTCGCCAAGGACGGCGCGGACGGCGTGTACGGTGCGGGGCTCCCGGACGGGAGGGCGCTCGCGTTCAAGGTCCTCGACGGCTCGCCGCGCCCGCGTCCCGCGGTGCTGGTCGCGGCGCTGGCGGCGCTCGGGGCGCAGGCCGTCCCAGGTGCCGACGGCGCCGCGCTCGACCGCGTCGGCCGTACCCCGGTCCTGGGCGGGGGAGAGCCCGTGGGCGAGGTGCGGGCCGTGCTCGGACCGGGCCGCACCGCATGAGGGCCGTCCTGCAGAGAGCGACGCGCGCGAGCGTGAGCGTGGGCGGCGAGGTCGTGGGCAGCATCGACCGGCCGGGCCTGGTAGCGCTCGTGGGCGTGACGCACGACGACGGCCCCGCGCAGGTCGAGCTGGTGGCGCGCAAGATCGCCGAGCTGCGGATCCTGCGTGACGAGCGCTCGGTGCTCGACGAGGGGGCACCGGTGCTCGTGGTCAGCCAGTTCACGCTCTACGCCGACACCAGGAAGGGCAGGCGGCCGTCCTGGAACGGTGCGGCACGGGGCGACGTGGCGGAGCCTCTCGTCGCGGACGTGGTCGCGGCGCTGCGCGCGCGGGGCGTCGAGGTCGCGACGGGCGTGTTCGGTGCGGACATGCAGGTCGAGCTGGTGAACGACGGTCCGGTGACGATCCTCGTCGAGGCGTAGCGTTCGCGGGCTCGCAGGAAGGTACCGCTCGTAACGTTTCGAGCGGTACGTCGGACATCTACGGGAAATCCCTTATGTGAGCACTCCGAACCATGTGGACAACCCGTACATCTTTCGGCTGGATCCGTGGCTAGGTTCGAACTGCCCAGCATCTGGGGCTCCGGAACGGACCGGAGCCAGCAGCACGGAAGACGAAGAGGCCTCCCTTTGCACGCATCCCGCATCACTCCCTCGCACCCACGCCGCGGCCGCCGCGCCGCCGGTGCCGTGGTGACCGCGACGACCCTCGCCCTCGTGGGGTCCGGCCTGGTCGCAGCAGGCACTGCCACCGCCGCACCGGCCGCCGCTCCTGCGGTGGTCAGCCCCAACGGTGACAACGACATCAACGGGTACCGCAACGTCGGCTACTTCATGTCCTGGGCACCGGAGAACTACGGCTACACGGTCAAGGACTTCCAGGAGACCGGCCAGGCCGACCAGATCACGCACATCAACTACGCGTTCGGGAACATCCACCCGACCGACCTGACGTGCTTCATCTCCGACAAGGTCGGTACGCCCGAGCCGGGCGGGAACGACGGCGCCGGCGTCGCCGGTGCGGACTTCGTGGACGCGGTCAGCGCCGCGGACTCGATCGACGGCGTCGCGGACACCGCGGACCAGGCGCTCGCGGGCAACTTCAACCAGCTCCGCAAGCTCAAGGCGCAGAACCCCGACACCAAGGTCCTGGTGTCGATCGGCGGCTGGACCTGGTCCAAGTTCTTCTCGAAGGCTGCGGCGACGCCGGAGTCCCGCACCAAGCTCGTGTCGTCCTGCATCGACCTGTACCTCAAGGGCAACCTGCCGGTCATCGACGGGCGCGGCGGCCCCGGCGCGGCGGCGGGGATCTTCGACGGGATCGACATCGACTGGGAGTGGCCCGGCGCCCCTGACTGGTCGCAGCACCCCGAGAACATCATCGACCCGGTCAAGGACAAGGCGAACTTCACGGCGCTCCTCGCCGAGTTCCGCAAGCAGCTCGACGAGTACGGCGCGTCGCAGGGCGACGAGTACCTCCTCTCGTCCTACATCCCGGTGAACCCGACGGTCATCAACGCGGGCTGGGACGCCCCGGCGATCTTCGACTCGCTCGACTACGGCAACATCCAGGGCTACGACCTGCACGGCGGCTGGTCGCCGAACCTCGCGGGCCACCAGTCCAACCTGAAGGACGACCCCTCCTACTCGGGTGACATCTCGGTCGAGCAGGGCATCAACCTGTACCTGAGCCGCGGCGTCGACCCGCAGCAGATCACGCTGGGCATCCCGGCCTTCGGGCGCGGCTGGACCGGCGTCCAGGACGGCGGCACGGCGGGCGCCTGGCAGGCCGCCACCGGGGTCGCACCGGGCACGTTCGAGGCGGGCAACAAGCAGTACTTCGAGCTGCGTGACCTGGGCACCGAGTACTTCGACGAGGCGACGGGCTCCTCGTGGCGCTACGACGGCAACGAGTGGTGGAGCGTCGACACCCCGCGCGCGGTCGAGTACAAGGCGAAGTGGGTCGCGGAGAAGGGCCTCGGCGGCTCGATGTGGTGGGACCTCGCGGGCGACTACGAGGACGAGCTGGTCGGGACGGCGGCGGACGTCTACCGTGCGTCGAAGGCTGGTCCGGTCGACTCGGACGCCCCGGGCGGCTGCTACGCCGGCTGGAGCAAGGCGGGCACCTACACGGCCGGCCGTGTGGTCTCGTACCAGGGTGTCAACTACCAGGCGAACTGGTGGGTCCACACCAACGCACCGGGCACCGAGAAGTACTGGGGCCCGTGGCGGACGGTCGGCACCTGCGCCTGACCTGATGCGGTAGCGGCTCCGGCCCTGCGCACTCCCGACGCCGTCGGGACCACGACCTGCCTGTCGTGGTCCCGGCGGCGTCCGTGCGTCCGGGGGCCGACCTACCCCGGCGCGGACCGGCCAGGGGGCTCAGCGGAGCCAGCCGCGCCGCTTGATGTAGACGAGCGGGATGACCGCCGCGACGAGCGTCACGAGCACGACCCACGGGAACCCCAGCTCCCACTCGAGCTCGGGCATGCGCGTGAAGTTCATGCCGTAGAACGACGTGATGAGCGTCGGGGGCAGGAACACCGCGGTGATGATGGTGAACACCTTGACGATCTGGTTCTGCTTGACGTCGAGCGAGGTCATGATGGCCTGCTGGAGGTAGCGGACCTTGTCGTGCTCGAAGCTCGCGTGCTCCTTGACGCCGTCGACGTCCGCGATGAGGGTCTCGACGAGGCCCGCGAGCACCGGGTCGGAGTCCGCGATCTCGCTGCGCAGGTGCCGGGCGGCCCGCGCGAGCGAGAGCTGGGACTCCTGCGTGCTGGAGACGATCTCCTCGGCCCGGTTCATGCGTGCGATGGTCCCCTGCATGTCGGTCACACCGATCTCCCGACCGCGCCGGTCGTAGCCGAGCGTCGCCTCCTCGATCTGGTCGGACATGTCCTCGAGCAGGTCGCTCGCGTGGAGGATGACGCGTTCGGCGGCCTCGTTGAGGGCGTACAGCAGCGCGTACATCACGCCGTACGACGTGCTGATCAGGCGCGGTGTGCGCCGCATGCGGGCGATCGCCTTGTCGAAGATCGGGTAGTGCCGGGTGGGCTGCAGGGTCACGACACGCGCGGGCGACAGCGCGAACATGAGAGTTTCACGCTCGATGCTCTCGCCGCGCCGGTAGGTCGCCACGACGGGCAGGTACACGTGCTCGTCGGTCTCCCAGACCCGCCCCGACGCGAGCGCGAAGTCGACGCCCGCGACGTGGGCGCGGGGGAGGGCGGCCGGGTCCTCGGCGGCGACCTGGAGCCAGCGTCCCCGGAGGGCCTGGGGGTCGAACCGGCCGTCGTGGGCGCCCGGGGTGGCCGCCGTCGTCGGGCGGTGCGCGGGGGAGGGCAGGGCGGCGCGAGGCGCCTCGACGACCGCGGGCGTCAGGCGCGTCACGGCGTCACCGTCAGGGGTGCGGCTGCGGGAACGGGCGGCACGCCCGACGGCGCCGTGTCGGAGGAGGAGGTCGTCGCGGCGGGCGCGGGGGCGGCGGCGTGCCCCGAGGCCAGCAGGTGCGTCCCGAGGAGTGCCGTGCAGATGAACAGGTAGAGGCCGATCGTGAAGGTGATCGACTGGCGCTCGAGGTCAGGGCGTCGAGGCGCGGCGGCGCCTGCCCGGTTCGTCCGGGTCGGTGTCGCCCTCTGGCGAGCGGGGGCGTGCAGGGTTGCACTGGGGTGGGTGGTCGTCGACATGGTGAGCCTTCCCGGCGCCGTGCTCTCGACGGTGCCGACCGGTCGCCGGGCGTCCCGTGGCGTGCGTGGGCACGAGGTCGGGGCGGGGCGAAGGGGGACGGTGCGATGGAGCGCACTGGCGACCGACCCGGAGGCCGTGGCGGGCTGACCGGAGGGTCAGCGGGCAGGGCGGAGGGGAGCGAGCGCGCAGTGCGGGGATCTATGACTGCTGCCGTCCGGCATCGCTCTCACCTCCTTCTCATCTGCTTCTGGTTCCGTGCTCGTCTGAGGTGCCGAGAACTCTCGGCAGTGATGACGCACGGAACGAGGTCACCCTAGACCTGGTGGAAGGCCCCGGCAAACCGCCTCCACGGCGACGCCGCCGAAGATACTTACGGGTAACAGGACAGGATGCCCGCCTTTACGTCGGGTTGTTAACATTCCTGAGAGTCGTCCGGCCATCGTTGCCCCGGACGGGAGGGTCTGACATGCCAGCCAGCCAGCAAGACGTCCTGACCTCGGATCAGGTGCGCACGTCCCGCACGTCCACCGAGCACCGGCCCGAGCGCCTCTCGTCCCGACGCGCCGAGATCGACCTCGCGCTCGCAGCGGTCGCCGACGGCCGCGGAGCGTTCGTCTGGACCGGCGAGCCCGGCATGGGGGCGAGCACCACGCTCGAGCTCGTCCACGAGGCGCTCCACGAGTCGCCAGGACCGCACCCGCCCCTCGTCCTGCGGGTCGCGCAGGCGGTCGGTCTGCAGCGGTCGGGGGCCGCGGTGCGCTCGCTCGTGACCCAGGTCGCCCAGGTGACGGGGCACGCCGTGCCGAACCGCCTCGTCCGGCCCCTCGACGTCGCCGACCCGGAGTACGGCTACCTCCCGGAGGTGGGGGCCGTCGCGCTCGCCGAGTACCTCGACGAGGCCGTGCCCGACCGCACGGTCGTCCTCCTCGCCGACGACCTCCACCTGGTCGACGAGATCAGCCGCGCCGTGATCGTGGGCCTGGTCGCCCAGCGTCGCGCCTCCCTCGTGCTCCTCGCGACCGCGGTGCCCGACGGGTTCGACCGGCCGCTGCCCTACCCGATCGAGGTCCGGGAGCTGACGCCCCTGGGCCCGGCGGAGGCGCTGCACCTCCTGCTGGTCGAGGAACGGCTGGCGGTCGCGCCCCACGTCGCGTCGCGCCTCGCCCAGAACCTCGCGGGCAACGCGGCCGCGATCTCCCAGACGGCGCGGCTGCTGTCCGCGGAGCAGCTCGCGGGCACCGCGATCCTGCCCGACCCCCTGCCACCCGTCCCCGCGGTCCGTGCCCTGCTGGGCGACCGGCTCGACGACCTCGCCCCCGAGGAGCTCCGCGCCCTGCTCGTGGCCGCGGTGGCCGTGGTCGAACGGACCGACGTCCTGCTGGCCGCGTCCGGCCTGAGCATCGAGGAGGTGCTCGACGGCCCGCTCGCGGGGCAGCTCTCCCTGGTCTCGGGCCGCTTCGCGTTCACCGACCCGAGGGTGCGCTCCCTCGTCCACGGCGACGCCCGCCTCGCGGACCGGACCGCCGCGCACCTGCGCCTGGCGACCGTGCACACCGCCGCCGGCGAGGAGGACATCGCCACCTGGCACACCGCCCTCGCGACCCTCGCGGGCGACCCGACGCTCGCGCCGGGCCTCGTTTCCCTCGCCCGCCGCCTGCTCGAACGGGGCGACGTGGTGTGGGCCCACGAGGTGGCGCGCGAGGCCGCGAGCCAGGCGACCGCGGCCGAGCGCGGGGAGGCGTACGTGCTGGCCGGGACCGCGGCGCTGCAGTCGGGCCACGTCCACGACGCCGCGGACTGGCTGCGCCGCGCCGCGCGCTGCGAGGGAGGCGTGAGCCCCGCCCGCATCCTGGGCCCGCTCGTCGTCGCGCTCACGCACGTCCAGGGCCAGGTGCCCGACGACGTCATCGCCCCCTTCCTGGCGCTCGCGGACAACGACGACGCGTGCACGTGCTGCGTGGACCGTGAGGGGCGCCCGCGCGACGCCGCCGGGGGCTGCGAGATCGGCGACGTCGTCACGGGCCTCACGAGCGCGGCCACGCTGCACGCCGAGCGGGGTGACGGCGTCGCCGCCTCGCAGGCGTTCGACGCGGCGAAGCGGCTGGCGCGCCGGTGCACGCAGGGGGTGGGCGGACTCGAGGTGGTCCGGTCGTGGCTCGCCAACTACGGGGTGGGGGAGCGCGGGAAGGAGGTGAGCCTGCCCGGCTCGGGCCTCTCCCCGGAGCGCGAGGCCTACGCCCAGGTCAGCCGGGCGATCTCCCTGGCCGACGAGGACGCCCTCGACGTCGCCGGGCAGGCGCTCGCGAGCGCTGTCGCGAACCTCGCGCCGGTCCGCAACGGCGGCCGCTGGTTCGACGCCCCGTCCGGGGCCGTGACGCCCTACGTCGAGGCGCACCTGCGTCTGGCCCAGGTGCTCGTGCACTTCTGGGCGGGGAACATCACCAAGGCGCGCCGCGAGCTCGAGGAGGCGGCGTTCCGCCTGCCCGTCGGCCTGCCGTTCGCGGGGACCGGGGTCGCGGTCGCCCGCCGCCTCGACATGGCGGTCCACGGCAGCGTCGGGACGGTCGCCACCGCGCTCGAGGAGACCTGCTCGTGCCCGACGTCGCGGCCGGTCCGCCTCGGCCTCCTCGTGGACCGGGCCATCGGTGCGTCGTTCGCCCGCCACCACACGCAGGCCGCCACGCTCCTGGAGCTGGCCGCCGAGACGGACCGTCGCGACTGCGCCCACATGCTGCACCTGCCCGGGATGGACGACGTCGAGGCCTGGGTGCTCGCCGGGCGCCCCGACGCGGCGGAGCGCGCGCTCGCGCGGCGGCGTGTCGAGGCCAAGGACCTGTCGCCGGCGAACCGTGTTGCGACCCTGGCGCGCGCGGAGATCGTGCTGGCGCGTCCGGAGGACGCCGTCGCGCTGCGCGACGCGGTCGCGTCCGCAGGTCGGGGGATCGCGTCGCCGTTCGAGCACGGGCGCACCGAGCTCTGCCTGGGCCGTGCGCTGACCCGCTGGGGAGACCTTCCCGCGGCTCACGAGCACCTGCTCTCCGCGGTCGAGCTCCTCACGCAGTCGGGTGCCTGGGCGTGGGCCCGGCAGGCGCAGGAGGAGCTCGCGGCCGTCCTCGCGCACCTGGGGGTGCTCGACGCGCCGGCAGCCAGCGCCGAGCACCCGCCCGTCGGGACCACCGGCGGCGGGGGCGCCGCCGCGCACGTGGTCGCGCCGGCGTCGGGCACGGGGAGGCCGCGCCTCGCCGCACGCGAGTCCGACGTGTCCGACGACGCGCTCGACGAGCTGCGCGCCCGCTGGGCCGACGAGCTCACCGAACGCGAGCTGGACGTGGCGCTGCTGGTCGTCCAGGGGGGATCCAACCGGGAGGCGGCGGACCAGCTCTACCTGTCGGTGCGCACCGTCGAGGTGCACCTCGGGCGCGTCTTCCGCAAGCTCGGCGTGCGGTCGCGGGTCGAGCTCGCAGTCCTCGCGCACCGCGTCGGACGCTAGGCGGGAGGACGTGCCGACGCTGGGTCGACCCCGTAGGCCCAGGGTCGGCGCGTAGGGGGTTACACCTACACGCCCGTGTGTATGTACGCGAGGTGAACAATGTGGGAAACGCTGATTCACGAGGGCACGGTCGCTCCCTAGGGTCGAGGTGTTCCTGGGCAACGACGTCCGGGTCACCGGGCCCACGGCCCCCAGCCAAGTGAGGCAGACACATGCGACTGAGAACTCCACGAGGACGTGCGAGGAAGGTGGCCGCGGGACTGACCGCCGCTGCCATGCTCGCGACGTCCCTGGTCGCCGGCACCGTCGCCGCGACCGCGACCCCCCTCCCCGCAGCCACCACGACCGCCGAGTCCGGCGACAGCGCGATCAACGGCTACCGCAACGTCGCCTACTTCACCCAGTGGGGTGTCTACGGGCGCGACTTCAAGATGAAGGAGCTCCAGGACTCCGGCGCCGCCGCCGACCTGACGCACCTCAACTACGCGTTCGGCAACATCCACCACCAGACGCTCACGTGCTTCGAGGCCAACAAGGCGCAGGGCACCGGCCCCAACGGGTCGGACGGCGCGGGCGACGCGTGGGCCGACTACGGCATGGGCTACACGGCCGCCAACTCGGTCGCGGGCGTGGCGGACGCCTGGGACCAGCCGCTCGCCGGCTCGTTCAACCAGATCAAGCAGCTCAAGGCCAAGAACCCCCAGATCAGAGCCATGCTGTCGATCGGCGGCTGGACCTGGTCCAAGAACTTCTCGAAGGCCGCCGCGACCGATGCGAGCCGCAAGAAGCTCGTGTCGTCCTGCATCGACCTGTACCTCAAGGGCAACCTGCCCGTCGTCGACGGTCGGGGCGGACCCGGCGCGGCGGCAGGGGTGTTCGACGGCTTCGACATCGACTGGGAGTGGCCCGGCTCGAACAACGGCGAGGTCGGCAACATCGTCGACGTCGCGAACGACAAGGCCAACTTCAAGGCGCTCCTCAAGGAGTTCCGCACCCAGCTCGACGCCTACGGTGCCACCACGGGCAAGAAGTACCAGCTCAGCGCGTTCCTGCCCGCGAACCCCGACGACATCGCGTCGGGCGGCTGGAACGACCCCGAGAACTACCAGTACCTCGACTTCGGGAACATCCAGGGCTACGACCTGCACGGCGCCTGGAACAAGACCCTCACGGGGCACCAGGGCAACCTGTACGACGACCCGACCGACACGCGCCCCGCGAACCGCCGGTACAGCGTCGACAAGGCGGTCAAGGCCTACCTCGACGCGGGAGTCCCCGCCAAGCAGCTCACCATGGGCCTCGCGATGTACGGGCGAGGCTGGAAGGGCGCGACGTCGTCGGCTCCCTGGGGCGTCGCGACCGACGCCGGACCCGGCACGTGGGAGGCCGGCAACGAGGACTACGACAAGCTGAAGAACCTCGGCACGGGCTACTTCGACCCGGTAGCCGTCGCCTCGTGGCGCCACGACGGCAACCAGTGGTGGAGCTTCGACGACCCCAGGTCCGTCGCGGTCAAGGGCGACTACATCGCCGCCAAGAAGCTCGGAGGGGCCATGTGGTGGGACCTGACGGGCAACCAGGACGGCTCGCTGCTCAAGGGGCTCGCGACGAAGTTCCGTGCGGTGCCCGCGGGGCCGGTGACCGGTGACCCGACGGGCGGCGGTGGCACGACCGGTGGGACGACCGGTGGCACGACCGGTGGGACGACCGGTGGCACGACCGGTGGCACGACCGGTGGGACGACCGGCGGCACGACCGGTGGGACCACGGGTGGCACGACCGGTGGGACCGGGACGGAGTGCGCCGCCGCGTGGACCGCGACGGGCGTCTACTCGGGCGGGGCGACGGTCTCCTACAACGGCAAGAACTACAAGGCCAAGTGGTGGACCCAGAACGAGACGCCCGGCACGGCCGGTGGACCCTGGGAGCTCGTCGCCGCCTGCGGCACCGGCGGCACGACGGGTGGGACCACGGGTGGCACGACCGGTGGCACGACCGGTGGGACGACCGGCGGGACGACCGGCGGGACGACCGGCGGCACGACGGGTGGCACGACCGGCGGGACCTGCACGGCCCCTGCCTGGTCGGCCTCGACCGTCTACAACGGCGGGGCTCAGGTCTCGTACAACGGCCAGAAGTACACCGCCAAGTGGTGGACGCAGAACAGCGTCCCCGGGGCCGAGCAGTACGGCCCGTGGCAGGCGCTCGGCGCCTGCTGAGAGCCGAGCCGGGGGGCGGGTTCCCCGCCCTGCCCCCCGGCTCGCTCCCCACGACCCCCGCCGAGGGCCGACGCCGATCGAGGCTCGGTCACCGGTGGGCACCATGTCGGGTACGGGATATCCCGTACCTCGCCGGGAAGGATGTGGGAACCCCTCATCACCCTTTCCGGCAGCCATCAGTAGCGTGAAATCGTCCGAGGCCCCGGCGTGACCTTCCCAGTGGGTCATGCCGGGGCCGACCTACATGAGTGAGGCAGTACCCGTGCACAAGCACCGTGTGATCCATTCTTCGGCCGCCGTGGCAACAGCATCCCCGCAGGCCCGACGGCGTCGCGCTGGTCGTGCGGGCATGCTCCCGTTCGTCGGGCTCGTCCTGGGCGTGGGGCTCCTCGCCTCGGCCTGCTCCGGTGGCGCAGCGACGGACAAGGGCACCGCGGAGACCGACCCCTCCGGCTCGGGCCCTGCGGCCTCCGACACGCACGACGAGCACGAGGGTCAGCACACCAACACCGTGGACGTCGGCCCGCTGGCCCTGTTCGCCGCGGACTACTGGTCCGTCGTCGAGCCGTCCGAGGGCGTGACGCAGGTGCGGGCGGGCGGGTGCCCCGAGGCCGAGGCGTGCCCGACGTTCGAGATCCTCAACGGCGAGGCGGCCGCGGCGGTCGACGCGACCGAGGCGTACGTCCCCGAGGGTGCGTTCTGCCCGGGCACCGGCAGGCTCACGGTGGGGTCGTCGAAGGAGACCAGCAAGCTGGACGTCGAGATCGACGAGCAGCCTGCGACCTTGACCCGGTTCGAGCTGAGCTGTGTCGACGAGTCGGGCGCGGAGCAGATGACCGTCGAGCAGATGCAGTGGTTCGTGCCGGACTCGCCCAACGGCCCGACGCTCATCGCCGACCGCTGGGCCTTCGAGGGCCTCGAGCAGCGGCTCTACGCTGCGACCTGGACGACCGCGGCAGCCTGACGGGACCTGTCGGACGCACGACGAGGGCCCTCGGTGATCGGATCACCGAGGGCCCTCGTCGTGCGTCGTGCAGGGTGTGTCAGGCGTTGCTCTTGCGGCCGCGGCGGGCGACCAGGACCAGGCCACCGCCGACCAGCAGGAGCGCTGCCCCGACACCGACGATGGTGCCGACGGTGGCACCGGTCGCCGCGAGACCGCCTTCGGAGCCGGAGGTGTCAGCGACGTTCGAGACCTTCGAGACGTCGCCGCCGGGGGTCGTCGGCGTGCCGGGGGGGTTCGTGCTGCAGTTGGGGCTCGACGGCGGGTAGTCCACCGAGACCGTCATCTCGGGGTTGACCTGGAACAGCACCTCGACGGACGGGCGCACCCAGCCGAAGTCGCCGCCCTCGACCCACTCGCCGTCCTCGAACACCCAGCCCGGCCAGCCCGTGGGCTCGCCGGCGGCGTTCACGGTGGCCCCGGGCCACAGGACCCGACCGGAGAGAGGCAGCCCGGCCTGGACGACGTCGTCGCCCGTCGGGTTGAGCCAGGTGATCGTGACGGTCTCGTTCGGGGTGCCGGTCACGGCGACGTCGTACACGAGGTAGGGCACGTCACCGTCGCACACGGGCTGGAGCACCGTGAGGTCGATCGTGGGAGGCGGCGTCGGGGAGACGTACCCGTCGGTCGCGGAGGGGTCGGGAGTCTCGACCGAGGCGGTGGCCGTGGGGGCGACGAGAGCTGTCGCACCGAGGAGCCCTGCGACGAGCGCCCCCCGCGCCCAGAGTGCGGTCCTTGAAGTGCTCATGGCGTCACCAGTCTGTTCGTGGCGGTCGTTGAAAGGATGGGTCGAAGCCCCGGCGCGCCGCCGTACCGTCACAGGACCCTGGCTTTTGAGGGTAGCGACTATCGGTCAGGAAGTGGACGGTTGTCCGGGTGAAAAGGAGGGGGTCGGCAATTGTTATCCGGCCGTGATTTCCGACATTCACCCGCAAGCCGGGACCTCGATGGTCGCGAGGCCTCCCTGGCTGAGCGTCGGGGTCGTCCACAGGTCGAACCACCGGGTGCCCGACGCGCCCTCTCCGTCGTCGCTCGTGACCGTGAACGTCACGCTCGTGGCCTGCCCCGGCGCGAGCTCGCGCGGCAGGGTGGCGACGGCGCGTTCCTGGATCTCGACGACCTCGCTGCCCGTCAGGGCCCCGTCGGCCGTCACGTCGACGACCCGGCCCCCGCGGGGCGGGTAGAGGAACAGGTCGGTGCGGACGTTCCCCGGCGGGGTCCCGGAGATCCCTCCGCCGGTCACGTACCAGGGCAGGTCGGTCGCGGCGTCGGCGGGAGCCGTGGACGTGAGGTCCACGCGGAACGTGTCCGCGCGCCCTGACGCCGTGCACTCGCTCGACACGTGCTCGACCGCCGTGTCCAGGTAGTAGCCCATCTTTCCTGCGGTCGCGTCGTTGAAGAAGACGCCGACGGTGTCCGCAGCGCGGTCGGAGGCCCCGATGTCGCCCGAGACCACGGTGTCGGCCAGCCGGGCCTGCTCGTCCGCGTGGCTCGACCACACGAGCGACCGGTGCTCGCTCGAGCTGCGCTGGACCGCGCTGAGCAGGCTCTGCGGGTCCGTGTCCCCCGACAGCGCGGAGGTGAGGACCGCGGCCGCGACGTCCGCGAAGAACGCGTCGGTCTCGGGACCGGGCTCGAGCTCCGTGTAGGCGTCGGAGAGGAGCGTGTCGACGGCGTTCGACGCATCGATCGTCGTCCCCGCGACCTCGACGGGACCCGTGGCCTCGAGCAGGTAGGACAGCGCGACCGGGTCGAGGGTCAGGACCCCGTCGACCGCCTGCCCGGTGGCCTCCTCCCACATCGCCGCGGCCAGGGGCGCGGCCGTGGGGAAGTCGGGCGTGTACACGGTGTCCTGGACGTAGACGGCCATGTTCGTGCCGAAGAGCTCCTGGTCGGCCGGCGCCAGGGGGGCGATGCCCTCCGGGAACGGGCCGACGTCCTGCGTCGAGGCCTGGTCGAGCAGCGCGATGTGCCCGGCGTCGGTGCCGATCAGGGCGAACGCACCGGGGATCCCCCCGGGCGCGCGGAGCTCGGCCGTGTTGAGCGCCATGACGAGGTACGTCCGCGGGCCGTCGGCGCCGAGCATCGCGGGCAGGAGCGTCGTCGCCCGGTCTGCGGTCGACACCAGCCCTTCGAGGGTCCAGACCTTGTCCTGGAGGTCGGAGACCGGTCCGGCGAGCACCCCCTGCAGCGTGGACACGTCGATGCCGCCGACCCGGTCGACGACGTCCGACATGGTGCCGGCTGCGACGGACACCTCGGGGGCTGCGGCCGTGAGCGGAGCGAGGTCGACGGTCCCGCCCTGGACCTGGATCCCGCCCTCGGAGACGAGCGCCGCCGCCTGGGTGAGGGGCGGCAGGACGTCGTGCGTGATCTCGTCGACCGCCCACGCTGCCGTCGAGAAGGCGCTGGCGTCCGCACCGACGAACGGCAGGCGGCCGGCGACCCACCAGAGCGGGCCGTCCGTGTGGCCCCGGGCGTCGGCCGTGAGGGGCTGGACCTCGGCCAGCGCGGCCTCCGCGGCGGCGCCGTCACCGGTGCGCAGCGCCTCCTCGACCGCGGGCAGCCGGTCGATCGCGTCGGTCAGCGAGGAGCGGGCGGCGAGCGCGTCCCGCACGAGGAGCCCTGCGCACACCAGGATCGCGACCAGCAGCAGGAACAGCACGAGCACCACCCGTCCGGCCCGGCGTCCTGCGCGACGACCGCCGCGGGAGGCGGGGGGCGTCGTCGGGCCTGCGTCGTCGGTGGCGCTCATGGCAACAGGGTAGAGGCAGTCGAGGCGCGGCCGGGGCGACGTCCCGGACCGCCGGGTGGCGGCCCCCGGTGACCCGGCTGGCCCGCACCCGGACGCACGGGCGGGGCGAAGGGTGCAAGGATCGGGGTGGCCAGGACACAGGGAGGTAGACGATGCCGGCGATCCCACCTGGAGCCTCAGTGACGCCCCCGCCCCGCGACGACGCCTGGTTCGAGGCGCTCTTCACCACGCACACGACCGCCGTCTACCGCTACTTCCGCCGCAGGCTCCCGGCGGGCTCGGGAGGCGCCGGCCCGGACACCGAGGACCTCACCGCAGAGGTCTTCGCGACCGCCTGGCGCCGCCGGGAGGACGTCCCCGAGGGGGCCGAGCTGCCCTGGCTCTACCGCACCGCGGGTTTCGTCCTCGCCAACCACCGGCGCAAGATGCGCCCGGTGCTCGTCGCGGACGTGCCCGAGGAGGCGGACGACGTCGACCCGCAGGCCCTCGCGCTGACCGACGACCACGTGCGCCGCGTGCTCGGGGTGCTCACCCCGCGCGACCGGCGCATCCTGCTCCTCAACGCCTGGGACGGGCTGACGGGCGACCAGCTCGCCGGGGTGCTCGGGGTGAGCAGGGGAGGCGCCGACGCCGCGCTGTCCCGGGCCCGGTCCCGGCTGCGGGACGCCTGGGCCGCGCAGTCGAGGGCCGGCGACACCGGCGAGGTGCC
Organism: Oerskovia douganii; assembly: GCF_015142735.1. GTDB lineage: Bacteria > Actinomycetota > Actinomycetes > Actinomycetales > Cellulomonadaceae > Oerskovia > Oerskovia douganii. The sequence goes on from NZ_JACSPN010000002.1 coordinate 161,743, forward strand.
CGTCGCGACGGTCCGCGCCCGCACGGCAGCGCCGGCGTCGCGTCCCGTGCAAGAGGCCGGTCACTGACGACACAGACGGGGTAGAGGATCCGGGCCCCCGGATCGACGAGCTGGAGGCTCCCGATGAGCACCGACGACCAGGCCCCCGGAACACCCCCTGACGACACGGGGGACGAGGCGTACCACCGGGTCCGCGACGCCGATCCGGCGGCGACCGCGACCCCCGACCTCTCGGCGATCGCGGCCAAGGACGCGACCGTGCGCGCGCACCTGGGCGAGGCGGTCCCCCCGGTCACGGGCTCCCCGGGCGAGCAGGACCCCGCGACCGGTGCGACGGCGTCGGGCGAGGACGCCGAGGAGGTCGACGAGCTGGCCGTCCGCCGCGAGCGCAGGCGGCGCCGCGTGCCGCTGGTCGGCGCCGTCGCCGCGGGTGTCGCGGGCGTGCTCGCGTTCGGGGTCGGCGGGTACGCGCTCGGGAACGCCGGCGGAACGTCGGGAGGAGCGTCGGCCGCGGTCGCGGACGCGCCCATCTCCCTCCAGGAGCGCGCCGCGGGCGACCAGTCGGCGCCGGCCGCGCCCGAGGGGGCGTCGTCGTCGGCCGCCGACGCCAGGATGTCCGGGCTCGCCGGGTTCGGGGGCCGGACGGTGTTCCGGTCGTCGGGGCTCGGGACGGAGGGGGCCTCTGCGCCCGCGTGGGCGTACGACGCCGCGGGCACGTTCTCGGCCGGGACGACGGCGAAGGTGGCGGCGGCGCTCGGCGTCGCGGGGGAGCCGCGGCAGGAGTACGGCGCATGGGTCGTCGGGGCGAACGACGGGCAGGGGCCCACCGTGAGCCTCCAGCCCGACGGGACGACGAGCGTCTCGTTCAACGACCCCGGCAAGGACCCGTGGGCGTGCTCGGTCGTCGTGACCCCTGAGAGCGGCTCGGCGACCACCGAGGAGATGATCGATCCCCAGGCGGGGTGCGGTCAGCCGGACCTCGGCCCCGCGCCGTCCGCGGACGCCGCGATCTCGGCGAGCAAGGACGTGCTCGGCTCGCTCGACCTGGATCCCGCGGGCTTCGAGTACACGACCGAGTCGTACGACACCGAGGGCAAGGTCCTCGCGGTGACCGCGTCCCAGGTGGTCGACGGGCAGCGGACCGGGGTCGTGTGGAGCCTGACGTACTCGGGGGCGGGGTTGTCGTCGCTCTACGGTTCGCTCGCGCCGACCGTGTCCGTGGGCGACTACGCCGTGGTGAGTCCCAGCGCGGCCGTGGAGCGGCTCGGGGACCCGCGGTTCGGGAGCCCGGGCTTCGTCGCGTACGCCCGCCCCGCGGGAACGGCGACGACGCTCGAGGGGTTCGCGACGGAGGTCGCCCCGGCCGAGCCCGAGGTGCCGACGGTGCCACCGACGGCTGGTGAGGGGGCGGCGGTCTCGTGGCCCGTGGCCGAGGTGACCATCACGTCGGCCCGTCTCGGCTGGGCCGTGCACTACCAGGCCGACGGCGGCGCCCTGCTCGTGCCGTCGTACGAGCTGAGCGACGCCGAGGGCAACGTGTGGTCGGTCGTCGCGGTGGTCGACGACCGGCTGGACTTCTCCCCGGCGGGCTGAGCGTCGGGGCGGGGCCGGGCGGCGCGAGAGCGTCGGCCCGGCCCCGCGTTCTTTTGTCGTCCGATCTGGCAGACCAGGCCGGGGGCCTTCGCCTTTTGATTGACCATCGACAAAAGCCGGGCTATGGTCGCTGCACGACTCGGCCTGGTGGCGCAGGCGCTCGTTCGCGAGCGTACGCCCGTCCGGACCGAGCCGGTCGAGAGCGACGAGGCCCTCGACTCCGCACATCGGTCCTGCCAGCGGGGACCGACGGGACCAGGAGCGACGATGCACCTTCCACCCCACCACCCGACCTGGGACCACGGCCGTACGGGCATCTGGTTCGTCGGGGCCCGAGGATCCGTCGCGACGACCGCCACGCTCGGGCTGGCCGCGATCGCCTCGGGGCTGACGAGCCCCACGGGGTGCGTCACCGCACAGCCGCCGCTCGACACCGTCACGCTGCCCGCGTTCGCGGACCTCGTCGTCGGCGGGCACGACATCAGCGACACCCCGCTCGGCAAGCGCGCCGAGATGCTCGTCGAGGCCGGCATGATCCCGTTCCGCCTCCTCGAGGCCGTGCGCCCCCAGCTCGATGCCGCCGACGCAGAGATCCGGCCCGGCTACGACCCCGGCCACCGCACGGGCTCCCAGGCCGCGGCGGCCGAGGGCCTCGCGGCGGACATCCGGTCCTTCCGCGACCGTCACGGGCTCGCCCGGGTCGTCGTGATCGACCTCGCCTCGACCGAGCCGCTGCCCGCCCCCGCTCCTGAGCTCGAGGACCTCGACCTCCTGCGCGCGGCGCTCGACGACCCCGAGCGCGAGGTCCTGCCCGCGAGCTCGGTCACGGCGTACGCCGCGCTCCTCGCCGGCGCGCCGTACGCGGGCTTCACGCCCTCCGCGAGCATGAACCTCCCGGCGCTGCACGCGCTCGCCGCCGAGCGCGGCGTGCCGTTCGCGGGGCAGGACGGCAAGACCGGCCAGACATGGCTGCGTTCCGTCCTGGCGCCGGCGTTCGCGGCCCGCGGCCTGCGCGTCCTGTCCTGGGCGGGGTCGAACCTCCTGGGCGGCGGTGACGGCGCGACCCTCGCCGACCCGCACGCCGTCCAGAGCAAGCTCGTCTCGAAGAACCGTGGTCTGCAGGACCTGACAGGGACCACCGTGACCCCGCTGCACATCGACAACGTCCCCGACCTGGGCGACGTCAAGGTCGCGTGGGACCACATCCACGTCGAGGGCTTCCTGGGCTCGCGCCTGACCCTGCAGACCACGTGGAGCGCCTACGACTCGATGCTCGCCGCGCCGCTCGTGCTCGACCTGGCCCGCCTGCTGGCGCTCGCGGACGCCGCGGGCCTGTCCGGACCGGTGCCGGAGATGGGCTTCTTCTTCAAGGACCCGTGGGGGTCGGACGTGCACGCGTTCGCGGACCAGTCGCGCGAGCTGGGCGTGTGGGCGCACCGGACGAGCGCCCAGGCGGACCTGGCACGGGCCGAGGCGAGCGAGCCGTGAGCCTGCGCGACTACCTCGACCTGGTCCGTGCTCCTGCGGTCCTGTCCGTCCTCGGCGACACGCTCGCCGGGGCGGCGGCAGGCGGCCGGTTCGCCGCGGCAGGCCACGCCCGCCGGGCCGGGGGCCCGCCCGGTCCCGCGGACGTGCGGACGTGGCGCCTCGCGCTCCTGCCGCTGTCCTCGGCCTGCCTGTACGCGGGCGGCATGGCGCTCAACGACTACGCGGACCGCGAGCTCGACGCGGTCGAGCGACCCGAGCGTCCGCTGCCCTCGGGGCGGGTCTCGCCCGCCCAGGCCCTGGCGGTCGCGTCGGGTCTGACCGTCGCAGGACTCACGCTCGCGGGAGCGGGCGGAGGCCGGCGGTCCTTCGCCCTCGCGGTCCCGCTCGCGGCGAGCGTCTGGACCTACGACCTCGTCGCGAAGGACCGCGCCGCCGGCCCGGCCGTCATGGCGGCCTGCCGGGGCCTCGACGTGCTCATGGGCGCGGGCAGGGGACGGCTGCGGGCGGCGCTCCCGGCCGCGTCCGCCCTCACGGCGCACACCGCGGGCGTCACGGTCCTCTCGCGCGGCGAGGTCCACGGCACGAGGACCTGGGTCGCGGCCGCTGTCGCCGCGGGTACGGCGGGCGTCGCGGGCACGGTCGCGGGCGGAGCGCTGCAGGGACTGCGACGAGGCCTGACGTCACGGCGCGGCGCGGTGGCCCGTGACGGCCGTGGCGCCCAGGCGGTCGCGGCCCTCTCCGCCCTCTCAGCCCTCGCGTCGACGGGGGTGTACGTCGCGTCGTGCCTCCCGAAGCAGCTCTCGGCCGTCGCGCTGCCCGACGCCGCGGGCGCGTTCACGGCGACCAAGGCCGGCATCCGGGCGATGGTGCCGCTCCAGGCCGCCCTCGCGGCACGGGGAGGGAGCATGGGCGCGGTCGCGGTCCTGGCGGGGGTCGAGGTCGCGGGGCGTGCGCTGCGCGCCCGTGCACGACGCAGCCCGAGCCCGCGACCCGGGCTGAGCGAGTCGTGAGCGACCAGGTACCCGCAGGGCCGGTCCCGCCCGTCCCCTTCGCCCTCGGGTACGGCACCAACGGGTTCACCGACCACCCGCTCGACGTCGCGCTCGACGTGCTCGCGCACGAGGGCTACGGCGCCGTGGCGCTCACGCTCGGGCACCCGCACCTGGACCCGTTCGCGCCCGACGCCGACCCGCAGGTCGCCCGGCTGCGCGAGCGCCTCGACGACCTGGGCATGCGCGTGGTCGTCGAGACCGGCACCCGCTTCCTGCTCGACCCGTTCCGCAAGCACCACCCGACCTTCCTCGACCCGGACGAGGACCTCGCGGACGTCCGCGTCCGCTTCCTGTGCCGCGCGGTCGAGGTCGCGGCGGGCCTGCGCGCGGAGTGCGTGTCCTTCTTCTCCGGAGTCCTTCCCGCAGGCACGACGGCGGAGGCCGGGTGGGAGCGCCTGCTCGCCCGGGTGCCGCGCGTCGTGGCCCACGCCCACGAGCACGGGGTCCGGCTCGCCCTGGAACCCGAGCCGGGGATGCTCGTCGAGACCGTGGCGGACGCCCTGCGGCTGCGCACGGACGTCGGGTCACCCGCCGGGCTGGGGGTCACGGTCGACCTGGGGCACTGCGTGGTCGTCGAGCCCGGGGGAGTGCGGGGCGCGCTGCTCGCCGCAGCACCGCACCTGCTCAACGTGCAGGTCGACGACATGCGGCACACCGCGCACGAGCACCTGCCCTTCGGCGAGGGCGAGCTCGACCTGGCCCTGGCCCTCGGCACGCTCGGCGAGATCGGGTACACGGGCGTCGCGGCCGTCGAGCTGCCCCGCCACTCGTACGACGCCCCCGGGCTCGCGCACCGCAGCATGACCGCGATGACCGGCGCCTGGGCCGCGTGGAGCGCGACCGACCCGACCGCCACGACGACCACCGCATCCACACCCCAGGAGGCACTCCGATGACCACCCCCGCCCCGACCCCGGCAGCGGGCACCACGCCCCCCGGCCTCGCAGCCGGTCGCCCCGACGCCCTCGCGGGACTGCTCACCGACGAGCAGGCCGCCTGGCTGGCCACGGCCCGCAGCGAGATCGCCGCGGACCCGGGCACCGCCGTCGGGCACCTGGCACGGGCCGGGCGGGCCGTGGGACGCACGCCCCTGGCGCCCGCCGCGGACCCCGCGGGCGTCCTTCACGGGACGCTCGACGACGCCGCCCGTGCGCACCTCGTCGGGGCGCTCGCGGCCGCACTGCCCGCCGACGGCGAGTCCCTCGCGACGCACCTGACCGAGACCTACCAGCGCGGCGACACGGCCGAGCGCCGCGGCGTGCTGCGCGGGCTCGACGCCCTCGCGCTCGGCGGGACCGTGCCCCCGGCCGTCGCGTCGGCGGCCACGGCGCTCGCAGCCGACGCCCTGCGTGCGAACGACCAGAGCCTCGTGGCCGCGGCCGTCGGGCCGTTCGCGGCCGCGCACCTCGACGACCACGCGTGGCGCCACGCGGTCCTCAAGCTCGTGTTCATGGGCGTGAGCCTCGACGCGGTCGCGGGGCTCGACGAGCGCGCCGACGACGAGCTCGCGCGCATGGCCCACGACTTCGCGGCCGAGCGCCGCGCCGCGGGCCGCACGGTGCCCGACGACGTCGCGCGCATCGCGCCCGACCTCACCCTCCGCACGACTCACGGCAAGGACGCCTGATGCGCATCTTCGACCCCCACATCCACATGACCTCCCGCACGACCGACGACTACGAGGCCATGTACGCCGCGGGCGTGCGGGCGCTCGTCGAGCCCGCGTTCTGGCTCGGCCAGCCGCGCACGACGGTCGGCTCGTTCCTCGACTACTTCGACGCGCTGCTGGGCTGGGAGCGGTTCCGGGCCACGCAGTTCGGGATCCGCCACCACGCGACCATCGCGCTCAACCCCAAGGAGGCGAACGACCCGCGCTGCACCGAGGTGCTCGACGAGATCCCGCGCTACCTCGCCAAGGACGGCGTGGTCGCGGTCGGGGAGGTCGGGTACGACTCGATGACCCCCGCCGAGGACGAGGCGTTCACGCGCCAGCTCGCCATGGCGATCGACGCGGCCCTGCCCGTCATGGTCCACACCCCGCACCGCGACAAGCTCGTCGGGACCCACCGCACGCTCGACGTGGTGCGCGAGTCCGGGATCGCCCCCGGGATGGTCGTGGTCGACCACCTCAACGAGACCAACGTCGCCCTCGTCAAGGACGCCGGGGCCTGGATGGGCTTCTCGGTCTACCCCGACACCAAGATGGACGAGCACCGCATGGTCGCGATCCTGCTCGAGCACGGCACCGAGCGGGTCCTGGTGAACTCGGCCGCGGACTGGGGCCGGTCCGACCCCCTCAAGACGCTCAAGACCGGGCGCGCCATGCTCGCGGCCGGGTTCACCGACGACGAGGTGGACCAGGTCCTGTGGCGCAACCCCGTCGAGTTCTACGGGCAGTCCGGCAACCTGCTGCTCGACCCCGTGCCCGGGTTCGTCGAGGGCGAGGCGCCCGCCCCGACCGCGAGCTTCGAGGGCAGCTCGGTGCTGCGCGGGGCACGGGCCTGATGCTGCTGTCCTACTGCACCAACGTCCACCCCGCGGAGGACCTCGACGGCGTGGTCGAGCAGCTCGCCCGGTACGCGGGGCCCGTGCGAGAGGCCGCAGGGCTCGACGTGCTCGGGGTCGGGCTGTGGCTGCCCGCCTCGCTCGCGCACCGGCTCTCGGCCTCGCCGCGCGCGGCCGGCGACCTGGCCCGGCTGCGGGCCGCGCTCGCCGAGCACGGCCTCCAGGTGCACACGCTCAACGCGTTCCCGTACGGCGGGTTCCACGACGACGTCGTCAAGCTCGCGGTCTACTCGCCCACGTGGGCCGACGCCGAGCGGCTCGCCTACACGCTCGAGTGCGCCGAGGTCCTCGCGGCCCTCCTGCCCGACGGCGTCGACGGGTCGATCTCGACGCTCCCCCTCGCGTGGCGCGAGCCGGGCGGGGAGCCGTGGTCGCCCGCGCAGGACGCGATCGCGACCCGGGCGTTCGAGGAGCTCTCGGCCGGGCTGCGCGACCTCGCGGCCCGCACGGGCAAGGTCGTGCGCGTCGCGGTCGAGCCCGAGCCCGGGTGCGTGCTCGACACGGTCGAGGACGTCGTGACCTGGCTCGAGGCGCGCACGGGCGGGGCCGACGAGCCCGACGGCGCGGCCGGCACGGGGCGCACCGGCGGCATCGACCCCGCGTTCGTCGGGGTCTGCCTCGACACGTGCCACCTCGCGGTCTCGTTCGCCGACCCGGCCGCAGCCGTCGCGCGGATCACGGGGGCCGGGCTGCGCGTCGTCAAGGTGCAGGCCTCGGCCGCGCTCCACGTGGCCGAACCGTCCACGCCCGAGGCGCGCGACGCCGTCGGGCAGTTCGTCGAGAAGCGCTACATCCACCAGGTGCGCGAGCTCGCCCCGAGCGGCGACGTGCTGCCCGTCGACGACCTGCCCGACGCGCTGGGCGAGGGTGGGGAGCCCGGGCTCCCGGGCCAGGGGCCGTGGCGCGTGCACTTCCACGTGCCCCTGCACCACGAACCCGCCCCGCCGCTGGCGGCGACGACCGACGTGCTGCGCGAGGCCGTCGCCGCCGTGCGCACGGCGCCCCACGGCGACGAGGCGCACCTCGACGTCGAGACCTACACGTGGGCCGTGCTGCCGCCCGACTCGCCGGCGTTCGCGTCCGACGGGACCGGCGAACCCCTCGTCGCCGGCATCGCGGCCGAGCTGCGCTGGGCCACCGACCACCTCCTCGCGCCCGGCGGCGTCCACCGCCCCGGTCCCGCGCCCTCCTCGCACACCCCCCGGACCACAGGAGTCCCCGCATGAAGCCCGTGCTGCTGCTCGACGTCGTCGGGCTCACCGAGAAGGCCATCGCCCACATGCCCCGCCTGCGCCAGATGGCTGCGGGCGGCTGGCAGACCCAGCTCGCGACCGTCCTGCCCGCGGTCACGTGCAGCGTCCAGGCGACCATGATGACGGGCCTCGCACCCGCCCAGCACGGGGCCGTGGGCAACGGCTGGTACTTCCGCGAGCTCGGCGAGGTGTTCCTGTGGCGCCAGCACAACAAGCTCGTCGAGGGCGAGAAGATCTGGGAGGCCGCGCGCCGCTCGAACCCCGACCACCGGACCGCGAACGTCTGCTGGTGGTACGCCATGGGCGCCACCACCGACGTGACCGTCACCCCCCGGCCGATCTACCACGCCGACGGGCGCAAGTCGCCCGACGCGTACATCCGCCCGCCCGCGCTGCACGACGAGCTCACCGGGCGGTTCGGCGAGTTCCCCCTGTTCACGTACTGGGGCCCGACCGCCGCGATCACGTCCTCGGCCTGGATCGTCGACGCGACCCGCCACGTCCTGCGCACCCACTCGCCCGAGCTGACCATGGCCTACGTGCCGCACCTCGACTACGACCTGCAGCGGTTCGGCCCCGACTCCGCCCAGGCCGACGCCGCGGCCGCCGAGCTCGACGCCGTCCTCGCCCCGCTGCTCGACGACGCGGCCAACAACGGGGTCGCGGTCGTCGTGGTCTCCGAGTACGGCATCGCCGAGGCAACCCGGCCCGTGCACCTCAACCGCATCCTGCGCCGCGAGGGCCTGCTCGAGGTCTACGTGCAGGACGGCAAGGAGCAGCTCGACCCCTGGACGTCCAAGGCGTTCGCGGTCGCCGACCACCAGGTCGCGCACGTCTACGTCGACGACGCCTCGCGGCTCGCGCGCGTCGCCGACCTCCTGCGGGCCGTCCCGGGCGTCGACGAGGTCCTCGACCGCGAGGCGCAGGCCCGCTACGGGCTCGACCACGCGCGCTCGGGGGACCTCGTCGTGGTGGCCGAGCCCGGCGCCTGGTTCACCTACTACTACTGGCTCGACGACGCCCGCGCCCCCGAGTACGCGCGTGGCGTCGACATCCACCGCAAGCCCGGCTACGACCCGGCCGAGCTGTTCTTCGACCCCGCCGACCGGCTGGCCAAGGCCAAGGCCGGCCTCAACCTCGTCAGGAAGAAGGTCGGGCTGCGGTACGCCATGAGCACGGTGCCGCTCGACGCGTCGTACGTGCGCGGCACGCACGGGCGGCTGCCCGACTCGGCGGCAGACACCCCGCTCATCCTGTGCTCGGAGGCGGAGATCCCGGCGTCGGTCGCGGCGCTCGTCGAGCGTGGGGGACAGGTGCCCGCCGCGGCGGTCAAGGGCCTGGTGCTCGAGATGCAGAACCTGGGCGTGCGGGTCTGAGACCGCCCTCACCGACCTGCCGGGGCGAGCGTGAGCATGGGGCCACGCCCGCTCCGGCACGGCTCCCCGGGCCGCCGGGCCCGGGGGAAGCCCGAAGGGGGGGGGGGGGGGGGGGGGACCGGTCGGGCGCGCCCTTCAGACTTTCCCGTTCACCGGGTGCTCGTCGCGTCCCCGTCAGGACGGGAGCGGCCCCATGCACGCTCCCGCCCCGACAAGGCCCGGCTGGTCGAGGCGTCAGCCGCAGCTGATCGCCTCGTACCCGGCTTCGTAGGGCGTCGTGACCGTGATGCCCTCGACGATCGCGGTGCCCGTGACCGTCGCCGTGCCGGCGTCGATCGTGGCCGTCCGCGAGCTGAACGTCTGCGACGCTGACTTCCCGGGCGAGACGTTCTTGAACGTCTTGGTGCCGAACGGCGTCGCGACCGCGACGTCGGCCTTCACGTCGCCGTCGTTGACCGCGCGGACCGAGACCTGCGCCGTGCCCGCGACGCAGCGCGACTGCGCGGTGACCGTGAGCTCGACCGACGCGTCGAGGTTCGCGACCCCGACCGTCTGCCAGCGCTTGGCCGCCGTGGCGTTGTGCAGGTGGAGGAGGAGCAGCTCGCCCGTCCCGGCCTCGGCCGCCGCAGCAGACCGGTTGACCGTGACCGGCGCGTCGTCGGCGCCCACGAACAGGAGCTGACCACCACCGCTGAACCAGTACGCGGGGTCGTACGGGTCGCCCGTGAACGGACCGACCCGGTCGATCGACTGGTCAGGCTGAATCCCGTAGTACGAGTACGTCGCGACCGTGAACGACGGCACCGTGCCCGGTGCGATGCCGAGCGCGCCGATCGCGACCGGCACGACGAGCACGTTGCTGTCGAAGACCGACGTGTCGACGTTCGCCCAGACCGAGTTGACCGGCTCGCGCAGGACCGGTGCCCCCGCCGCGTGCTGGCGGCCGTCGGGTGCCGTCCACGCCTCGAGCGTGTACGTGGTCGCCAGGGTCAGGTCCGACTCGCCGTACTTGCGGACCACGGTCTCGAACTCGGCCGAGCCGTCGCCGTCCACGTCGGTCTCGACCGACGGGAACATGACCGACCCGAGCGACGCCCAGTCGCCGTCCATGGCCACACCGATGCCGATCCGCCCCGCGCCCGGGTCCCCGCCCGCGGCCGCGTACTGCGGCGCGCTCGACGTGAAGCCGACCGCACGGATGTCGCCCGACGCCACGGCCGAGGCCGAGGACCCTGCCGCCGCGTCGGACTCGAGCCGCGGGCTGGTCGCCTTGAGCTCGAACGGCGCGACGAGCGACGTCCAGCCCCCGGAAGCCACGCCCCTGCCGTCGAGGTCGAGCGTCGCGGCCGTGTCCTGGTTCAGGAACGTGACGTCCTTGGCCGTCAGGTCGCTCACGAGCCTCGGTGCGGCCTGCACCGGGACGCGCAGCTCGCTGCCCGACCCCGGTGTCAGGACCAGGCGGCCCGTGAGCATGCCCACGAAGTCGCGCGGCACGCCCGAGGCCGTCGCTGCCGACGTCGGGTCGAGCTTCTTGGCGAGGGTCGCCGGATCGGCCGAGAGGGTCAGCGTGACCGTCCGGGTCTGCCCCGCCGGGATGGTGAGGTTCGCCGGCGAGACCGTGACGGCCGCGCCCCCCGCCGTGCTCGACGTCGTGAAGGCCGTCGCGTACGTCGCGGACGCGGAGCCCGTGTTCTGCACGTCGACCGTCCTGCGCACCGTCACCTTCTTGTCCGCCACGGGCACCAGCCCGAACGACACCGAGACGAGGTCCTTGTCCTGCGCCGAGAAGGCCAGGGTCGAGTTCTGCACCGCGTCGACCGCGTCCACGCGCCCCGACCCGACGCGCTCGGGACCGTGGGCCACGCCCGTGCCCCCCTTGCCCGTCCACACGTCGTGCGAGGCCGTGTTCATGACCGCCGTCTTGACCTGCTGAGCGCTCCAGCCCGGGTGGGCCTCCTTGACGAGCGCCGCGATGCCCGCGACGTGCGGGGTGGACATCGACGTGCCCGACTTGATGCCGGGCTGCGTGAGGCGACCCGAGGCCACGGAGGAGATCCCCGTGCCCGGTGCGGCGACGTCGGGCTTCACGACGCCCAGCGAGCCGTGCACGCCGCGGGACGACCCCGCGTTGAGCGTGTCCCCGATCGCGGGGATCTCGACGAACGACGAGTTCGCGAGCGACGGGCCGAGCGTCAGCACGACCCCGCCGGCCTCGATCGCCGGGCGCAGCGCGTCGTGGCTCGGGCCCGTGAGCTGCGCACCCGGGATGCCCGCGTTGCCCGCGATCCCGGCCGCGAAGACCTCGAGCTCGGACGACAGCAGGACGCCGACGGCGCCCGCGGCCTGCGCGGCGTTGAAGCGAGCCGCGCTCCCGCACTGGCGCGTCGCGTCGTCGTCGTCCCAGTAGAGGAACGCGATCTTGCCCGCCGTGGCGGCCGCCTGGGCCGGGGTCAGGGGCGTGCACCCGCTGACCGTGGCGCCCAGGAACGCGACCTCCGCGGTCACGTCCGCCGAGCCCGCGTAGCTCTGCGAGTTCTGCGCGGGGTACGAGCCCGCGACGCCCGCCGGGGCCGTGACCTCGACGCCGTCGAACGTCTGGGTGTTGCCCACCGAGTTCGCGACCGTGAGCGCGGTGCGCGCGTTGCCGGGCGAGCCGCCGACGTCGGTCACGTCGCCCGCGTTGCCCGACGCGACCACGGCGAGCGTGCCCAGGCGCGAGAGCTGGTCGATGAACAGGTTCTCCGGGTCGTCGGCCGGGCTGTCGTCCGAGCCGAGCGACAGGTTGACGACGTCCAGGCGGTCGGACAGGTCGCCGTCGCCGTCCGGGTCGGCCGCGAACTCGAGAGCGTCGACCACGACGCTCGTCGAACCGCCCAGGTCACCGAAGACCTTGAGGGCGTAGAGGCCCGACTCGGGCGCCGAGCCCGGCCCGACCGTCCAGTCGGAGATGTCCGTGAGGGTCGAGTAGTCGCCGTCGAACGTCTTGCCGTCCGCCGTGACGCCGTAGCCGCCCGTGGTGCCCGCGACGTGCGAGCCGTGCCCGGAACCGATCGAGTCGAGCGAGTCGATCGGGTTCTCGTCCGGCGTCGGGATCAACGACGTGCCCGGGACCGTGCCCGACGCGTCGTAGTCGTACCCCGCGAAGTCGTACCCGCCGAGGAACTTCGCGTCGTCGAACGTCCCCGCCGGGACGGGCCCCTGGCCCTTGTCGCCGTACGCCTCGTCGTAGGCAGCCTGCGTGCCCGGCCCGCCGAAGCCCGCGTGCGTGTAGTCGATGCCCGTGTCGATGATGCCGACCCGGACGCCCTGCCCCGTGAAGCCCGTGCTCTGCCACGCCTCGAGGGCGCGCGTGAACGCGTCGGTGCCCTTGTTCGAGGGCGTCTTGGGGATGATGCGGTACACCGTGACGACCTTGTCGTCGGCGGCCAGCGACCGGACCTGCTCGGCGTCACCCGTCACGACGACGCCCGGGACCAGCCTGCTCGTGACGGACACCTGCTGCGGGGCCCCCGCGGCGCGAGCACCGCGGGCGTTCGTCTGCGCGGGGACGACGGTGTCCGCGAGGCGCTCGACGACGGCCTGGTTGTCTTCCACCTGCGCAGGGCTCGCGCCCTGGTCCGCGAGGTCCGCCCCCGACGGGGTGTCGAGCTGGACGAACGCGGTCACCGTCCCGGAGGACTCGGCGAGCGACGGGGCGACCTTGCCCGCCTCGCTCTCCGTGGGCGAGAGCGAGCCTGCGGACTGCGACGTGAGGTCGGGGCCGGACGGACCGGCGGGATCGGCGGACGCGGCGGGCAGCGTCGATGCTGCGACCACCGCCAGTCCAGAGAGAGCAGCTAACAACGAACGGTGCTTCATCGACACTCATTTCCCCGGTACGGACCGGCGGCGTTGAAGGTGCGTGGTGGTTCCCCCGTGGTGGTCGCCGACGGCTGTGTGCAGGCGACCGTGCCTGCACGGTATCGGCGAAGCCCCGGTCCCGCGCGCTGCGGGACCATTCCGGGGCCGGCCGCCCGGTCGGGGGACAAACCGGGACAGGGCGCACCGGTGCCCCTACTATCGGGGCGGGGGAGCGGGACACCGAGGTTCCGCTGCTGGTCCTCACCCACGTGTCAGGTCGGCCGCGGGCAGCGGACGACCTGGCCCACGCTGTGAAGGAGCATCACATGTCATCACGTCCGACCCGCGTCGCGGCAGTCACCGCGGCTCTTCTCCTCGTCGGGGCGCTGGGCGCCTCCCCGGCCCTCGCCGACGGACCCGACCTCACCTCGAAGTCCTTCGACTCGCAGGAGGAGGTCTGCACGGTCGTCGCGCAGCCGACCCCGCTCGGGCAGGACGTCGCGTTCACACCCGAGCCCGCGGTCGAGTGCTACGACTCGCTCGGCGAGGCGCTCGAGTCCGTCTCGGGAGAGGCCGTGACGGACCCCGACGTGCTCGCCGGGGACCCCACGGCGCTGCGCCGGTACGCGCAGGAGCAGGTGGCGAGCCAGGCCAGGACGGCGGCCGCGCCCCTGGCCGCTGGAAGGCTGCTCGGGGTCTCGTACCAGGGGAAGAACCACACGGGCCAGAACAAGGTCTACTACGGGACCGGCAGCAACGGCGCCGGTTGCATCGGGGTCACGTGGGGGTTCCCCAAGCTGTCCGTCTACCTGCAGAACAACGTCATCAGCTCGATGCTGACCCTGGCCAACTGCTGGTCGACGCTCTACGACCTCGAGAACTACGTCAAGGGCACCTCGACCAACTGCGTCCCCGACTGCCTGACGCTCGGATCGATGGACAACCGCGCGTCGTCCCTCGTCTTCCGCCCCATCGGCACCATCGACTGACCAGGGGCCGCGAGGCGGCCGGACCCTCGTCGAGGTGGAGGCGGACGCCCCCACCTCGACGCCGGACCTCCCTCAGCGCTGCCGCGACCGCCCCAGCGCCTTGGCGGCCTCGACCAGGAGGAACACCACGATCGACAGCCCCAGCGTGATGCCCCACTCCCGCAGGCCGATGGGCGCCGAGCCGAACCACGAGTGCATGAAGGGCGCGTAGACGAACACGGCCTGGAGGGCGACCATCGACCCGGCCGAGTACCAGACCGCCCGGTTGCCGCGCAGGACCGCGAGCGTGATGGACGACCGGTCGAGGAACCGGCAGTTGAACAGGTACGCGAGCTGGCCGAGCGCGAGCATCGTGACCGCGGTCGTCTGGGCCTCGGCCACGCTCATGCCCTGCTCGCGCTCGATGAAGTACACCGCCATGGTCGCACCGCCGATGAGGACCGAGACCAGCAGGATCCGGCGCAGGTACGCCGCGGTGAGGATCGAGGCCTTGGCGTCGCGGGGCCTGCGGGCCATGATGTCCGGCTCGGCGCGCTCGTTGGCCAGCGCGAGCGACAGCGTCACGGCCGTGACCATGTTGATCCACAGCACCTGCACGGGCTGGAGCGGCAGCGCCCAGCCCAGGAGCACGGCGACCAGGATCACGAGCGACTGCGCGCCGTTGGTCGGCAGGAGGAACAGCACCGACTTGCGGAGGTTGTCGTAGATCCGCCGACCCTCCTCCACGGCCCGTTCGATCGTCGCGAAGTTGTCGTCGGCCAGGACGACCTCGGCGGCCTCCTTGGTGGCCTCGGTGCCCTTGATCCCCATGGCGACTCCCACGTCCGCCTGGGTCAGCGCCGGGGCGTCGTTGACGCCGTCACCCGTCATGGCCACGACCTCCCCGTGGGACTGGAGCGCCGAGACGATGCGGATCTTGTGCTCGGGGCTGGTCCGGGCGTAGACGTCGACGTCCCGGACGACCGCGCGCAGCTCCTCGGTGCTCATGGCCTCGAGCTCTGCCCCCGTGAGGACCTTGGTGTCCGCGTGGGCCTCCGCGGCCCCGGCTCCGTCCCCGGCCGCCGCCCCCTCGCCCGGGGACGCCCCTCGGACGATGCCCATCTCGCGCGCGATCGCGAGAGCGGTGCCCGAGTGGTCGCCCGTGATCATCTTGACCGTGATCCCGGCGTCCTGGCACTGCGCGATGGCCTCGACGGCCTCGGGCCGGGGCGGGTCGACGATCCCGACGAGGCCCACGAGCTCGAGGCCCGTGTCGAGGTCGGCGGCGTCGAGGGTCGTGCGGCCCGGCTCGGCCGACGTGCGGGCCGCGGCCAGGACCCGCAGGCCCTGCGCGCCGATCGCGTCGATCTGGTCGGACCAGAAGTCGCGGTCGAGGGGCTCGGGACGGCCGTCCACCCCGGTCTGGGTGGTGCACCGTTCGAGGACCCGGTCGGGGGCACCCTTGACGAGCACGTGGAGGCCGCCGTCGGGATCCTCGGTGAGCGTCGCCATGTACTTGTTCTCGGACTCGAACGGCACGACCGCGACACGGCGCCACCCTGCCGGGTCCAGACCCGCCTTGAGGCCCAGGGTCCGCAGCGCGCCCTCGGTGGGCTCGCCCACGAGACGCCAGCCGGGCGCACCGCCGCCGGCAGCGTCCCCGTCGACACCTGCGCCGTCACCGCTGTCCCGGACGATGCGCGCGTCGTTGCACGACGTCATGACTTCGGTGAGTCGACGCAGGTCGGGGTGCTCGGCGAGCCCGGCGGGCGCACCGTCGAGCGTGACCTCGCCGTCGGGCGCGTAGCCGATCCCGGTCACCGCGTACTCGTGCCCGGCGGTCCGCACCGTGCGGGCCGTCATCTCGTTCTTGGTCAGCGTCCCGGTCTTGTCCGAGCAGATCGTGGTGACCGAGCCGAGCGTCTCGACGGCGGGCAGGCGGCGCATGATCGCCCGTCGTCGGGCCATCTGCTGCACGCCCAGGGCGAGCGTGATCGTCACCAGGGCCGGCAGGCCCTCGGGGACGGCCGCGACGGCGAAGCCGATCGCGGCGGACACGAGCTCGGGGGTCTCGAACCCGTGGAACACGCGCCCGATCACGACCATGACCACGGCCATGACG
Organism: Oerskovia douganii; assembly: GCF_015142735.1. Lineage (GTDB taxonomy): Bacteria > Actinomycetota > Actinomycetes > Actinomycetales > Cellulomonadaceae > Oerskovia > Oerskovia douganii. The sequence goes on from NZ_JACSPN010000002.1 coordinate 178,000, forward strand.
AGGATCAGGACCGCGAGCTTCTTGCCGAACGCGTCGAGCGTGCGGGACAGCGGCGTCTCGAGCGAGGGGACCTCGGCGATGAGGGTCTGGATGCGGCCGATCTCGGTCGTCCCGCCGGTCTCGACGACCACGCCCGTGCCCGTGCCCGCCGCGACCAGGGTGCCGGAGAACAGCATGCTCGACCGGTCGCCCACCCCGGCGTCGGCCGGGACCTCGTCGACGGACTTGGCCGCGGGTACCGACTCACCCGTGAGCGCCGACTCGTCGACGCGGAGGTTGACGCCGGTCAGCAGGCGCAGGTCGGCCGGGACGCGGTCGCCCGAGCGCACGCGCACCACGTCGCCGGGCACCAGGTCGTCGGCGTCGATCTGCGTCCAGGCCCCGTCGCGGCGGACCTGTGCATGGACCGAGAGCATGCTGCGGATCCCGTCGAGGGCCTTCTCCGCCCGTCCCTCCTGGATCAGGCCGATCGCGGCGTTGATGACCGCGACCGCGAGGATCACCGTGAAGTCGATCCAGTCGCCCACGATCGCCTTGAGCACCGCGGACACGAGCAGGATGTAGATGAGGACGTCGTCGAACTGCGTGAGCACCCGGCGCCACCACGGGGTCCGTGGGGGCGGGGCCAGCCGGTTGGGACCGACCTTCGCGAGCCGGGTGCGCGCCTGGTCCGCCGTGAGGCCGGTGTCGCTCGACCCGACCTCGGCGAGCACCTCCTGGGGCGTCAGGGCCCACGGCGTCGGGTCGGCAGTCGCGGGGACGAGGGGGGTGTCCGAGGCTGTCATGCCTCCCATTCAACGCCCGGTCGCCCCCGAGCACCCGGGGAGCGGTGAGGGTGGGACGAAGCGTTCCAGCGCACCCCGCCGGTGCGCACCGCCCGGGGACCTCCTACGGTGAAGGGGACGTCGCGCACGACGTGCGACCGTGAGGAGGACGTACCGTGCTGGTCTCCACCATGAACGATGTCCCGGGCCGGACCGTGCAGCAGGTCGTCGGCGAGGTGACGGGACTGACCGTCCGGTCGCGCAACGTCGGCGCGCAGATCGGGGCGGGGCTCAAGTCGATCGTCGGCGGCGAGCTCAAGGGCCTGACGAAGCAGCTCCAGCAGTCGCGCGACGAGGCCGTCGCACGCATGGTCGAGGAGGCCACGGCTCAGGGCGCCAACGCGATCCTCGCGATGCGTTACGACAGCGACGAGGTGGGCAACGGGTACCAGGAGATCGTGGCCTACGGCACGGCCGTGGTCCTCGCCCCCTGAGCCGGGTGGCGCCCGGACGCCCTTCCGCCGTCCCGCGGGTCTTCGCTAGGGTGCGGGCGACGATTTCGCGAGGGGGATGCGTGATGAGGCGAGCGACCGTGGGCGTGCTGGTCGTCGGTGTGCTGGGGGTGACCGGGTGCTCGGCCGACACCGAGGGGGAGATGAGGTTCGAGGCCGACACGTCGGTGACGCTCACGGTGCCCGAGCGGGACGCCCCAGAGCTCCCGCTGCGCCCGGAGCACCCCGAGGGGCCTGCGGGTGCGTCGTCCTTCCTGAGCGGGCTCCTGGCGGACGACGAGCGGTTCGGCACGGTCAGGCTCGACCGCTCCGGTTCGCTCGTCCTCGTGTGGCACGGCGACCCGCCGCTGGAGGCGTTGGCCTCGGTCGCGGAGGCCTACCCGGACGTCCCGGTGCGGGTCGAGCCGCTCGGCGTGCTGCCGGGTGACCTCCAGGGCCTCGCGGAGTCCCTCCTGGGGGGTGAGCGCCGGCCCGGGATCGGCGCGGCCTCCGTCCGTGACGACCTCTCGGCGATCGTCGTGCAGGTCGCCGGCCCCGTGGCCAACCCGCTCACGCTCGCCGAGCGGCTCTCGGCCGAGGTCGGGTTCCCGGTCGAGGTGGAGGTCTCGGCCCCCTGAGCTCCGCGGTTGCGGGGCCGCCGGGTGTCCGCGCCCGCACGTGCCCGACGGCGCCGCTCCCCGCGTGCGGGCGGGCTCGCCGGGTCGGCGCCGTCCTCGTGCCCGGTCCCGGCGCGGTGGACGCCGCTGCGGGCCGGTGGCCCCGGGGTTACGGTCGGGAGGTACGGTCTCGTACCCCGAACCCCCGCACGAAGGAGCCACATCATGGCAGTTCGCACCGCCCGCACGGCCTGGAACGGCACGCTCATGGAGGGCAGCGGCCAGGTCGAGCTCACGAGCTCGAGGACCGGCACGTTCGACGTCACCTTCCCGCGCCGTACGGCCGACGAGGCACAGGGCACGAGCCCCGAGGAGCTCATCGCGGCCGCCCACTCCTCGTGCTACTCGATGCAGCTCTCCGGGGAGATCGCCCAGGCAGGCGGGGTGCCCGTCGCGCTCGAGGTCACGGCCGACGTCACGCTCTCGCCGGACCCCGCGGGCGGCCTGCGCATCTCCACGATCGCGCTCACGGTCCGTGGCGAGGTCGAGGGGCTCGACGAGGCGGGCTTCCTCGCCGCGGCCGAGCAGGCCAAGGCCACGTGCCCGGTCTCCAAGGCGCTGACCGGCACGACCATCACGCTGGACGCGACGCTCGAGTCCTGACGCTCCCGGTGCCGAACCCGAGGTTGGTCAGGCAATTCGCCCGGATCACCTGACCAACCTCGGGTTCGGCACCCTGGCTATGTCGGCAGCAGCGGCGGGCTCTGCGTCCCGGCCCCCTCGACGAGCCCCCCGACGACCTCGGTGACCGTGGCCTGCGCGTCGTGCACCGGCTCCCAGTGCATCAGCGTGCGCACGCGTGACGCGTCCAGGACGGGGACGGCGAGCGCGACGTCGAACCACGACGGGTCCAGCGGCACCAGCCGCGCCGCCCAGGCCAGGGCGACCCAGCGGCGCAAGGACCCGGGCGACACCTCGCGGAGACGTCCCTGCGAGACGATCGCGGCGACGTCGGGCCCGGTGAGGACGCCCTGCGCAGCGACGTTGAACGCGCCCGCGTGACGTCCCACCACGATCTCGCGGTAGGCGTCCGCCAGGTCGTCCGCGTGCACCACCTGCAGCCGCATGCCCCGCGGCCACACGAGCGTCGGCAGGTGCCCCTTGCGTCGCAACGGGGCGGGCAGGATCCTGCCGAAGAACAGCCGCGACACCTCGCCGGCCGCGTCGCGCTGGAACGTGAACGGCGCACGCACCCGTGTCACCACGACCCCGGGGTGCTGCTCGCCGAACCGGTCGAGGAACTCCTCGACCTCGACCTTCTGCGCGCTGCTCACCGACCCCGCGACGCCCGCCGTCGGCCAGTGCTCGTCGCGCGGGACGTCGTCGAACGCGGGCGAGTACGCGCTCGCGCACGACGCCACCACCAGGTGGCCCACGCCCGCGCGCGCCGCGGCGGCCGCGACCCGCCGCGTCCCCTCGACGTTCACGCGCGCCAGCTCGTCGCGGTCGTGCGCGGGGTCGAGCGCCCACGCCAGGTGGACCACCGTGTCCGCGCCCACGAACGCCCCCGCGAGACGCGACGCCACGGCGTCCTCCGGGTCGGTCAGGTCGCAGCGCACCCACTCGGCCGTGTCGAACGGCGGCACGACCGTGCTCGAGCCGTCGGCGCGGGGCACCCTGCTCGCGACCCCCACGACCGACGTCACCACGGGGTCGTCCGCGAGCCTGCGCAGCAGGGCCGAGCCGACGTTCCCGCTCGCTCCGACGATCACGACACGCATGGGGTCTCCTCTCGACGCCTGTCCACCCCACGCTACCGACCGGGCGCGTGCTCGGCCGGGGCAGGGCGGACCTTCACCCGTCGGAGGTGCCCGACGACGCACCGCGGCCGGGCGGACAAGGTGCGCCCGCGCGGGGTCCAACGGAAGATCGACACGAGACTCGGACGCGGCCGATCCGCACGGGGCTCGCCACGAGAGGACACACGGTGCAGATCGCGTTGGAGGACGTCCAGGTCGAGGGCCGCCGGGCCCCGATGCTCGAAACCACCAGCCTGACCGTCTCGTCGGGGGAGTGCGTGCTCCTCGCGGGCGAGCCGGGTCACGGGCACACCGCGCTCGCGCTCGTCGCGACGGGCCGCCTCGCCCCGTTCACGGGCACGGTCACGCTCGTGGACGACGACGGCGCGACCACGACGTCCACGGCCGCGCTGCGCCGGGTCACCGCGGTCGTCGACGTCCCCGGCATCTCCGAGCCGGACGACGAGCTCACGGTCGGCGACGTCGTGGCCGAGGAGCTCTCGCTCGCCGGGCAGCGCTCGCTGCCGGGCGACGCCACCCGGTGGCTCGACGTGCACGACCTGCTCGACCGCCGCAAGGACCGTGTCGACGAGCTGCACGGCGCCGTCCGGACCGCGCTCCTGTCCTCGCTCGCGTCCGAGCGCGAGGAGGTCCGGTTCGTGGTCCTGACCCTGCCCGACCGGCACCGGGGCGAACCCTCGGGCTGGTGGTCGGTCGCGGAGTCGCTCGCCTCGCTCGGGTACGGGGTGGTCGTGCAGTGCACCCGGTCCTCCGCGCGCGACCTCGGCGCGGACCTGCCACCGGCGCGCGGCGACGACGCCCTGCGTGCCGCGCCGATCGAGGCGCTGCGCACCCGGCCACCCGTCGCGGTCCCCCTCGCGCCACCGGGGAGCCCGCCCGAGGAGGCGCCCGCCGGCCCGTCCGAGGAGGCGCCCGGGAGCCCGCCCGCGAGCCCGCCCGAGGAGGCGCCCGCCGGCCCGCGCGGGGACGACGACCGGGGCCCGGCCGACTCCGGCGACCCGGCCGACTCACGTGACCCGGCCGACTCACGTGACCGGACCGACCCGACGGGCCCTCCTGGCCCGACTCCGGACGAGGAGACCGACCGATGACCGCCGTCCGACTCGGCATCTCCGAGCTGCGGCGCATCAGCGCCGGCACCCTGCCCAAGCTCGCGATCCTCGCGATGATCATCATCCCGACGCTCTACTCGGGCCTCTACCTGTTCGCCAACGAGGACCCGTACGGCCGGCTCGCCGAGGTCCCCGCGGCCCTGGTGGTCCAGGACCGTGGCACGACGGTCGAGAACTCGGTCGACGGGACGTCGACCGAGACGAACTTCGGGGACGAGGTCGCCAAGCAGCTCGTCGACGGCGACGGCGGGTTCGGGTGGGTCGAGACGACGCAGGCCGACGCCGAGGCCGGGGTCCGCTCGGGCCGCTTCGACGCGGCGCTCGTGATCGGCCCCACCTTCTCCGCGGACCTCGCCTCGTCGGGGAGGTTCGAGCCGCAGCAGGCGAGCCTGATCCTCATCACGAACGACGCCGACAACTACCTCGCGACGACCATCGCCGACACGATCGTGGGCCAGGTGCGGGACTCGATCGCCGAGCAGGTGGGCACCGAGGCCGCAGACACGTTCCTCAAGGGCTTCGCGTCGATCCACACGAACCTCGCCAGCGGCGTCGAGGGCGCGCAGAAGCTGGTCGACGGCGCCGCACAGCTCTCCGACGGGACCGTGCAGCTGGTCGACGGCACGGCGCGGCTCGCGTCGGGGGCGGGCGAGACCGCGGCTGGTGCCTCGAAGGTCGCGGCGGGCGCCGACGAGCTCAGGTCCGGGAGCAGCACGCTCGCCTCGGGGGCGGCCACCCTGTCCGACGGCCTCGACACCCTCCGCAGCAAGACCGCGGACCTGCCGGCCCAGACGAAGGAGCTGGCCGACGGTGCGCAGCAGGTCGCCGACGGCAACGCCCAGGTCGCGGGCTACGGGCAGGACGCGGCCACGGCGGCGCGCGACGTCGTCGGGCTCCTGGACACCGCACGCACCGACCTGGAGGCACGCCTCGCGGAGCTCGTCGCGGCGGGCGTCATCACCCAGGAGGAGGCCGACGCCGTCACGCAGGTCCTCGAGGACGCGCGCACCCCGGTCGAGGACGCCGCCGCGACGGTCGAGGGCGCGGCGGCCAGGCTGGACGAGCTCAGCTCGGGGTCGTCGCAGGTCGCGAACGGGGCGGCGACCCTCGCGGCCGCGACGCCCGAGCTCACCCAGGGCATCGCGACCGCGGCGTCGGGCGGGGACCGGCTCGCGTCGGGGGCGGCGGAGCTCGAGTCCGGGGCGGGCACGCTCGCGACCGGGGCGAGCAGCCTCGCGTCGGGCACGGTGCAGGTGTCCGACGGCGCGGCCGAGCTCGCGACCTCGAGCGTGACCCTGCGCGACGGCGCGGGCGAGCTGCTGTCCGGCATGACCGAGCTGCGCGACGGTCTGGCCGCGGGCCTGGGCCGGATCCCGGACCTCGACGAGCAGACGCAGGAGGACACCGCGAAGACGATCGGCAACCCCGTCGCCGTCAAGAAGGACGTCATCGCGAACGCGGGCACCTACGGTGCGGGCCTCGCACCGTTCTTCATGTCCCTCGCGGCGTGGATCGGAGCGTACGTGCTGTTCCTGCTCGTGCGACCGCTGTCGAACAGGTCGCTCGCCGCAGGGCGGCCCGCGTGGCAGACGGCGCTCGGCGGGTGGCTCACCCCGGCGCTGATCGGCGTGGCGCAGGTCGCGCTCATGTTCACGGTCGTGAAGTTCGCGCTCGACATCGACCCCGTGCACGGCGTCGGGACCGCGGTCCTGCTCGTGCTCGCGTCGGCGACGTTCGTCGCGATCCTCCAGGCGCTCAACGTGTACCTGGGAGCCGTGGGGCAGTTCCTGGGCCTCGTGCTCATGCTCGTCCAGCTCGTGACCGCGGGAGGGACGTTCCCGTGGCAGACGATCCCCGAGCCGTTGCGCGCCCTGCACCGCTTCCTGCCCATGTCCTACACGGTCGAGGGCCTGCGACAGCTCCTGTACGGGGGCGACCTCGCGACCGTCGCGCGCGACATCGGGGTGCTGCTGGCGGTGCTCGCGGTCGCCCTCGCGGCCACGACGTACGCGGCGTACCGGCAGCGGGTGTGGAGCCCGACGAGGCTGCAGCCGGAGCTGGTGCTCTGAGCGCGCACCGCGCGTGCTCTGAGCGCGCACCGCGCGATCTTGTCAGAACGAGCGTGGGCTCTGGGGCACGCTCGTTCTGACACAGGCTCCGGCCGGCGCCGAATCTCGTCCACTCTTGATGGATGTACAACAAGAGTGGACGTCCACTCTTGTTGTACGTTGTGAGACATGGACCAGACCTCGAACGTCGATCTCGAAGTCCTCGATCGGATCCAGCAGGCCGTGGGTCAGCGCGGTGTGCAGATCCACGCTGACGGCGAGAGTGTCACGCTGGAGGTCGACGGGCACACGTTGCGGCGGCCGGTGAGGTGGCTGACCGAGGATCCGTCGGCTCGTTCTCCCCGAGCGCTGCGCACAGGAGCCCGGGACCAGTTCTTCCTCGCCAGCAGGATCGGGCCGTCGCTGGCGCGACGGATCCGTGACGACGGCGGCTGGTACGCGGACGCTGCCGGCAACATGTTCGTGCGCGCGCCCGGCGTGCTCATCGAGGTCGAGGGCCGACTGCCTGCTTCCTCCCGCAAGCCTGCCCCCGCGAGGAGGAACGCTCGCAACCTCGTCAGCCCGGGTCGTGCCCAGGTCGTGTTCTCGCTGCTCACGTGGCCGCACCTCGTCACCCGTTCCATGAAAGAGGTCGCCGAGGTCGCTGGTGTCTCGTCGTCACTGGTCCACACCGTGTTCCTCCTGCTCGAGCAGGAGCGATACCTCTCGGTGACCTCGAGGGGCCTGGAGCGGCGAGATGAGCTCATCGACCTGTGGGCGGCCGCCTACCCGCTCGGCCTCGCGCGATGGACGGAGCTCGGTCGCTTCAGCGGTGAGCCCAGGCCACGAGCATGGTCCGAGCTCGGCCATCAGGTCTACACCAGCGGTGAGTACGCCGCCGAGAACATCTCGGGGCCGGACCTCGTCCTGTACGTGCCGGAGCTGGAACCCCGGGCACTCATGAGCGCGCGCTGGAAGCGCCCCGCGCCACAGGAGCATGCCAACATCATCGTGCGCAAGGCGTTCTGGGCCGACCCGGACGCGATCACTCTCGAACCTCGCGTCGAGCGGGCGCCTCAACTGCTCGTCTACGGCGACCTCCTGGCCTCCAACGACCCACGCCAGCGCGAAGCCGCCGCCGCGATGCGAGGAGAGCTGTGATCGACATCGCTCGAGCGCACGGCATGCTCGAACACGCAGTGGCTCCCGTGGTCGAGGTGCTGGCAGAGCTCAGCCCAGGCCTGCCGGACGTCCTGGTCGTGGGAGCCGTCTGCCGAGATGCCCTGCATCTCGCCGCTGGCCACGATCCTGCACGGCTGCGGGCCACCGACGACCTCGACATCGCCCTCGCTGCCGACGGCTGGGACCACTACGAGACCATCACCGCTCAGTTGGAGCCGATGACCGGAGCAGGATCAGCGATCCGCTACCGCATCGCTGGACACCCCGTCGACATCGTTCCTTTCGGGGACCCCGTGGAGTACCCCGACGGGGTCGTCTCTCCCACCCGTCGGGATGTCGCGATGAGCGTCTTCGGCTTTCAGGACGTCTGGGCCTCCGCCTACCAGGTGCAGTTGAACGGATCGATCACCATCCGTGTGCCGACGGCGCCCGGATACACCCTCTTGAAGCTCAAGGCCTGGGCAGACCGCTCGGCCGCGCATCAGTACAAGGACGCGCAGGATCTGGCCACAGCCATGCACTGGTACCAGGAGGACGTCGACCTGATCGACGCCCGCCTCTGGGAATCGCCCACCGGCCTCGAGCTGCTCACCGAGGTCGAGTTCGACGTGCCTGAGGCCGCCGTGCGACTGCTCGTCTCGGACGCCCGTGCCGTGCTCGCTGGTGATCGGCAGCAGGAACTCGCCGCGGTGTGGCGGGACCTCGTGAGGGATGACGTCCTGGCCGACAACCTCGCGAACGGATCCTTGCCTGGATGGCCGCCCCGTGGTGATGCGCGGCTGAGCGCCTACGCACGTGCCGTGAGGCAGGTCATCGTCCAGTGACCTGCTGCGCGCTCACGTCCCGCGCACGTGTCAGAGCGAGCGTGGGCTATGGGTCACGCTCGTTCTGACACGGGCTCTGGCCAGCGCTCGGCGATGACTTTCGCGCGCCGCACCGGTCTGCACCTTCACCGAGCACCGATCGAGCACCGATCCCCGGAGGACAGCACCATGCGGAGACTGACCTATGGCATGAACGTGAGCCTGGACGGCTACATCGCCGCCCCGGGGGATGACATCGGCTGGAGCGTGCCGAGCGCGGAGCTGTTCCAGTGGTGGTCGGACCGGGTCGTGGACACCGGGGGCGCCCTGTACGGGCGCAAGCTGTGGGAGACGATGAGCTCCCACTGGCCGACGGCCGACCAGCAGCCCGGCGTCACCCCGGCCGAGGTCGAGTACGCCCACCGCTGGCGCGCCATGCCCAAGGTCGTGTTCTCCTCGACGCTCGGCACGCTCGGCGATGTCGACGAGAACGCGCGCCTCGTCACAGGGGACGCGGTCGCGGAGATCATCCGGCTCAAGGCCGAGGAGGGCGGTCCGCTCGAGATCGGCGGCGCCACGCTCGCCGCAGCGGCCATGCGGGCAGGCCTGATCGACGAGTACGTGCTGGCGACCGCGCCCGTCCTGGTGGGCGCCGGCACGCCCTTCTTCACGGCCCTCGACGACTGGGTCGACCTGAGGCTCGTGGAGACCGTGACGTTCTCCGAGGGCGTGGTCCTGACGCGGTACGAGACCCGGCGCTAGGCCCCGGGCGAGCACCGCGCGTCCACGGCGGCCCCGGGGAGCCGCGCGCCGCCGTCGGGCGTCCTGGCCCGGCCCGTCCCACGCGGAACCCCCGGATCCGGACACTCCCCGGACGCTCGTCCGCGGCCCCGGGGAGTGGTGGGAGAATCGCCGACGTGACTGCTGAACTCGACGCCGCAGGAGCCCCCGTCCCGCCCGAGCGACCGGAGGCGGACGCCCGGGCCGCGACGACGACCGCCGCCGAGGAGGCTGCGCGGTCCACGGCCCGCCGGGAGGCGGAGCGGGCGGCCGACGCGGCGCGCGAGGCGATCGCGGCCGCGCTGCGCACCACGACGCGCGGCATCGTCGACACCGCGACGCGGCGCCGGGCGGAGTACTCGACGGACGCGTCGAACTACCGCGTGGTCCCCGAGATGGTGGTGTTCCCGGTCTCGACCGACGACGTCGTCGCGACGCTCGACGTCACGCGTGAGCTGGGCGTGCCGCTCACGGCGCGCGGCGCCGGCACGTCGGTCGCGGGCAACTCGATCGGGCCGGGCGTCGTCGTCGACTTCTCGCGGCACGTGAACAAGGTCCTGTCGGTCGACCCCGAGGCCCGCACGGCCCGCGTCGAGCCGGGGGTGGTCATGTCGACCCTCCAGAAGGCCGCAGCCCCGCACGGCCTGCGGTTCGGCCCGGACCCCTCGACGCAGAACCGCGCGACGCTCGGCGGCATGATCGGCAACAACGCGTGCGGCCCGCACGCGGTCGCCTACGGGCGCACCGCGGACAACGTGGTCGAGCTCGACGTGGTCGACGGCACGGGCCGGCGCTTCACCGCGGGCAAGGGCGACCCGACGTTCGCGGCCGTCCCGGGCCTCGCGCGGCTCGTCAAGGACAACATGGCGCTCATCCGCACCGAGTTCGGGCGGTTCGGCCGCCAGGTCTCGGGGTACTCGGTCGAGCACCTGCTGCCGGAGAACGGCTCGGACCTCGCGAAGTTCCTCGTGGGCTCCGAGGGCACGCTCGTCACGATCCTCGAGGCCACGGTCACCCTGGTCCCGGTCCCGAGCGCACCCACGCTCGTCGTCCTCGCCTACGAGGACATGCCGACCGCGGCCGACGACGTCCCCGCCCTCCTCTCGCTGAGCCCGCTCGCGGTCGAAGGCCTCGACGCGCGCCTCGTCGACGTGGTGCGCCGCGCCAAGGGCGCGGGCTCGGTCCCCGAGCTGCCGCCGGGCGGTGGCTGGATGATGGTCGAGGTCGGGGGCGCGACCCCCGAGGAGGCGTACGCGAACGCCGAGGCGATCGTCGCGGCCTCCGCGTCGACGTCCACGCGCATCCTGCCCGCAGGTCCCGACGCCACCGCCATGTGGCAGATCCGGGCCGACGGCGCCGGGCTGGCCGGGCGCACCCCGGCGGGCGAGCAGGCGTGGCCGGGCTGGGAGGACTCCGCGGTCCCCCCGGAGAAGCTGGGCGCCTACCTGCGCGACCTCGACGCGCTCATGGCGCGCTACGGCGTCGACGGCCTGCCGTACGGGCACTTCGGCGACGGGTGCGTGCACCTGCGCATCGACATCCCGCTCGAGACGTCGGGCTCGGTGCTGCGCACCTTCATGACCGAGGCGGCGCAGCTCGTGGCCAAGTACGGCGGCTCGCTGTCGGGCGAGCACGGTGACGGCCGCGCCCGCTCGGAGCTGCTGCCCGTCATGTACTCACCCGAGGCCATCTCGCTGTTCGAGCAGGTCAAGGCGTTGTTCGACCCGCAGGACGTGCTCAACCCGGGCGTGATCGTGCGGCCCGCCGCGGTCGACGCGGACCTGCGTCGCCCCCAGGCGCTGCCGGTGCTGCCGACCAAGGGCGGCTTCTCGTTCAGCCACGACCACGGCGACATGACCCAGGCCGTGCACCGTTGCGTCGGCGTCGGCAAGTGCCGCGCGGACTCCTCGGCGTCGGGCGGTTTCATGTGCCCCTCCTACCAGGCGACCAAGGACGAGAAGGACGTCACGCGCGGCCGTGCCCGCGTGCTCCAGGACGCGATCAACGGCACGCTCGTGGGAGGTCTCACGTCGCCCGAGGTCCGCGACTCGCTCGACCTGTGCCTGTCCTGCAAGGCGTGCTCGGCCGACTGCCCCGCAGGCGTCGACATGGCCCAGTACAAGGCCGAGGTCCTGCACCGGACCTACCGGGGCAAGCTGCGCCCCATGAACCATTACGCCCTGGGCTGGCTCCCGCGCTGGGCGCGCCTCGCGGGCATGATGCCGCGGGTCATCAACGCCGTCCTGGGCGTCCGGCCCATCGCGAAGCTCGTGCTCTCGCTCGGCGGCATGGACTCGCGCCGTGAGGTGCCGAGGTTCGCCGAGGTCCCCTTCCGCACGTGGTGGAAGCGCGGCGGTGCGACGAGCGGGGTGCCGGGGCTCGCCGTCGGGCAGACGCCGGGGCGCCCCGCGAACCACACGCGGCCCAAGGTCGTCCTGTGGACCGACTCGTTCAGCGACGCGCTCGCACCCTCGGTGCCGCAGTCCGCGGTCGCGGTGCTCGACGCCGCCGGCTACGACGTGATCGTGCCCGACCAGCAGGCCTGCTGCGGCCTGACCTGGATCAGCACGGGCCAGCTCGACGGAGCCCGCAAGCGCCTCGAGAACCTGCTGCAGGTCCTCGGGCCGTTCGCGGTCAACGGGATCCCGATCGTCGGGCTCGAGCCGTCGTGCACCGCGGTGCTGCGCTCGGACCTGGTCGACCTCTTCCCCGACGACCCGCGTGCGAAGGCCGTCGCGGGCGCGACCCACACGGTCGCCGAGCTGCTCACGCGCCCCGAGACCCGGCCCGCGCCGGAGACCGGGTGGAAGGTCCCCGACCTGTCCGACGTCACGGCCGTCGTCCAGCCGCACTGCCACCAGCACTCCGTCATGGGCTTCCAGGCCGACGAGAAGCTGCTCCGCGGCGCCGGCGCCACGATCGACACGCTCGCCGGGTGCTGCGGCCTCGCCGGGAACTTCGGCATGGAGAAGGGCCACTACGACGTGTCCGTGGCGGTCGCGGAGAACGCGCTCCTGCCCGCGCTGCGGGCTGCCGGGCCGAATGACATCTTCCTGGCCGACGGGTTCTCGTGCCGCACCCAGGCCGACCAGCTCGGCGGAGTGCAGGGCAAGGCGCTCGTCGAGCTGCTCGCCGAGCGGCTCTAGGGTTTCACCGGTGGGCGGGCGGCCACGGGTCGCCCGCCCCGGGGTCGGTCCCGCCGGTCCCCTGCCCGTCGGTCGCCGAGCCGCCCGGTGCCGTCGCCTGCCACGTGAACGGCGCGAAGTCGAGCGTGTCGTCGCGCCACGACGGCCTGCGCGCGGCGTACGCCCAGAACGGCAGGGCCACGAAGACCACGCTGAGGCCGACGAGCAGACCCACGTACGTCGTCGGGCTGCCCACCTCGACCTGCGCGGGCGGCACGAAGCTCACGACCAGCGCGAGCACCGACGCGAGCAGGCCGCACCCGCCGATGACCCACACGCCCACCAGCCCGCCGGGCACGTGGTAGCGGCGCGGGCGGCTCGGCTGCGTATATCGCAGCGCGATCACGGCCGCGAACATCAGCACGTACGCGACGAGGTACAGGATCACGGTGAGCTGGCTCATGAGCTGGTAGGCGGCCTGGACCGAGGGCAGGACCACGAACAGCACCGACAGGACCGTGACGACCGCGGCCTGGACGAGCAGGATGCGTGACGGCATGCCCGCCCGGTTGGTGCGGTGGAACCAGATCGGCAGGTAGCCCGCCCTGGCCACCGACAGCAGGCCCGTCGCGGGACCCGCCACCCACGTCACGATGCCCGCGAGCACGCCCACGGCCAGCATCGCGGCCAGGACCGGCGCAGCCCACCCGATCCCCGCCCAGTCGAGCAGGGTGTGGAAGGTCGTGAGCAGGCTCTGCGTCAGGTCGATCTGCCCGGGTGGGACGACCACGGCGATCGCGAGCGTCCCCAGCGTCAGGACGACGACGGCCCCGAGCGCTGCCACGAGGATCGCCACGGGGTAGTTGCGGATCGGGTTCCTGATCGAGCGCACGTGCACCGCGTTCATCTCCATGCCCGCGTAGAACAGGAAGATGCTCGCGGCGAGCACGATGTTCGACACCTTCGACAGATCGGGCACGAACGCGCCCCACGAGAGCTCGGTCTGTGACGGGTGGCCCGCCGCGAGGTAGGCGGCGGCCAGCCCCACGAGGACCACGGCCGGCACGAGCGTGCCCAGGATGCCGCCCCACTTGGCGACCGACGAGAAGGACCGCACGCCGCGCAGCGCGATGAGGGTCGCGAGCCAGAACACCGCGAGGACGACCACGAGCACGAACACCTTGTCGCTCGACACCTGCGGGGCCGTCGCCGCGTCCCCCGTGTAGGCGAGCGTGACCGCGGCGAACGTGAGGATCGTGGGGAACCAGATGCAGCCCTCGATGAACACCATGAAGATCGCGAGGAACCCCCACCGGCTGCCGAACGCCTCGCCGACCCAGCGGAACATGCCGCCCTCCTCGGGCCAGCCGGTCGCGAGCTCGGCCGCGACCAGGCCCACGGGGGCCAGGAAGAACAGCGCCGCGAAGAGGTAGTAGAACGTCGAGGCGAGCCCGTACTCGGCCTCGGCCGGCAGCCCGCGCAGGCTCACGACCGCGACGATGTTCATGACGGCGAGCGCGGTGACCGTGATGGTCCCCGCGCCGGGCGTCCTGCGTGCTTCGCTCACGTGCGGGGCCTTCCTGCGACGGGGCGGTGCCGGATCGTGGCCGACGGCGCGACTCACGCATCGTGGCACCCGGGGCGCGGCGGCGCGCGGGGAGCCTGCGTCGTGGCGGGCCTGGCAGCATGGTCGGCATGGAGTTCCAGGACGTCGTCCGCCGCCGCCGCATGGTCCGCCGCTTCACGGGCGAGCCCGTCCCGCCGGAGGCGGTGGACCGCATGCTCCGCAACGCGGTCCGCGCACCCAACGCGGGGTTCACGCAGGGGTGGGCGTTCGTGGTCCTCGACCGGCCCGACGACGTCGCGCGCTTCTGGTCCGCGACCTCGCCGGGGGCGGTGGCGGGCGTGGGTGCGGCCGACGAGGCAGGGGCGGAGGCCGTGGCCGGCGCGCGGGAGAACAGGTGGCTCGCGGGGATGCGGACGGCCCCCGTGATCGTCGTGGTCCTGACCTCGCGCGAGGCGTACCTGCGGCGGTACGCCGAGGACGACAAGGCCCGGGCGGCGGCGCAGGCCGCGGGGGAGGGGGAGTCGCCGTGGGACGTGCCGTACTGGCACGTCGACGCGGGCATGGCGTCGCTGCTCATGCTCCAGACCGCGGTCGACGAGGGGCTGGGGGCGTGCTTCTTCGGGGTGCCGCCGGGGCAGGTCGAGGCGCTGCGCGCCGAGCTCGGGGTGCCGGACGAGCTCCTGGTCACCGGGGTGGTCGCGGTGGGGCACGAGGCCGTGGACACCGCCCGAGGTGTCGAGGGAGGGCGCGCGGCGAGCGGGTCGCCCACGCGACGTGCGCGACGTCCGCTCGAGGACGTGGTGCACCGCGGTGGGTGGTGAGCAGGGGCGTCAGCGCAGGTCGAGCCGCATGAGCACGCGCGGGAACCCGTTGAGCACCGAGCCGGTCGTCGTCGCCTGCGTGAACCCGGCGTCCTCGAAGAGCTTCCGGGTGCCCGCGTAGGCCATGGTCAGGTCGATCTTCTTCCCCTGGTTGTCGAGCGGGTAGCCCTCGACCGCGGGGGCGCCGTGCTCGCGGGCGAACGTGACCGCGCCCTGGAGCAGGTGGTGCGAGATGCCCTTGCCGCGGTGCCCGGGGCGCACGCGCAGGCACCACACCGACCACACGTCGAGGTCGTCGACGTGCGGGATCTTCCGGTTGCGCGCGAAGGCGGTGTCGGCGCGCGGGTGCACCGCGGCCCAGCCCACGACGTCGTCGCCGTCGTAGGCGAGCACACCGGGCGGTGGGTCCTGACGGCAGAGCCTCTCGACGAGCGCCCCGCGCTCGGGGCCGACGAGCGCGACGTTCTCCTTCGAGGGCAGGCGGTAGCTCAGGCACCAGCACACGTTGGCGTCGGGCCGCCTGGGCCCGACCATGGTGCGCACGTCGGCGAACACCGTCGCGGGCCGCACCTCGATCGCCATGCGGCCACGATGCCACCGGCGTGCCGGACCGGCAATCGGCTGGTCGTCCCGAGGGACGGGCGCCTCAGGTGCCGGAGCCCGCCCGGTCCATGGCCCGGTGGAGCGCCGACAGGTCGTCGCGTGCCCGCACGTCGGCCGGCAGCTCGGCCCAGTCGTCGAGCGTGTCGAGGTCCACCGCGGTCCCGGTCCGCTGCACGACGGCGGCGCGCACGCCCCGGTGGTCGGCCTCGGCCAGGTGCGCCGGGAGGCTCCCGACGCCGAACCGGAAGGTGAACGCCACGTCGGCGTCGAGCACCAGCAGGTTCGTGCCGGAGCGGGCCCGGTCGGTCGCGACCACGATCGGCGCGTCGTGGGCGAGCAGCGCGTCGACGTCCTCGACCGTGAGCGCCGGGAGGTCGGCGTGGGCGACCAGGAGCCGGGCGGCGGGGGCCGCCGGGTCGGTCGCGAGGCCCGCGACGACCTCCCGCCCGACGTCGAGCGCGGCGTTCAGCCCCGGCCTGCTCGCGGGCTGGAGCACGATCTGGAGACGGCCCGGCCCGTCGGCCTCGGCGTCACCGGCGGCGCCCTCGCCCGCAGCACCGGCCTCGTCCCCGCCGGCGGGGGTACTGCTCTCCGCCGGCGGTGCCTCGTCCAGGGGCGGGCGCACGGGCGGGACCAGGCTCCCCAGCGCGCGCCACGTGAAACGCGGGTCCGACGTCACGACGAGCACGCGCTCCACGGCCTCGCTCGCGAGCAGCGTCCCGACGACGTGCCGCGCGAGGACTCCGATCAGGCGGCTGCGCTCGGCCGGGTCGAGCACGGACGCGAGCCGCGACTTGCCCGACGACCCGTCGCGCAGCGGCACGACGGCCACCACGCGCCGCCCGACCGCGTGGGCGCCCGCGGCACCGGTGTCCCCCGGGTGCGGGCCGCCGTCGGGCAGGTCGCCCCGCGCGGGTGACGCATCGGGCGAGGCCGACGTGGCGCCGTCGGGCATCATGCCGACGCCGCGAGGAGCTCGCGGGCCAGGCGCTCGCGGCCTTCCGCGCCGCCCATGACGGTGTCCGTCACGAGCACCTCGAGGCCCAGGGCCTCGATCGCGGGCGCGAGGTCCCGGTCCGTCTGGTCGATGCACATGACGTCGACCAGTCCCACGTACAGGCGCGCGACGCCCAGGGCCGAGACGTCGTGCCCCAGGCTCGCGAGGACCGACGCCGCCGGTCCCTTGAGCGCGCGGCCGCCCACGATCGGGCTCACCGCGACGCGGCGGGCCGACGAGGCCTCGAGGGCGTCGCGGACGCCGGGCACGCTCAGGATCGGTTCGATCGACAGGAACGGGTTCGACGGCGCGACGACCAGCAGGTCCGGCCCCGTGACGGCGTCGAGCACGCCCGGAGCAGGGGTTGCCTGCTCGGCCCCCACGAACGTCAGTCCCAGGACCTCGTCGCGGTGCTGGCGCGCGACGAAGTACTCCTGGAAGCCCAGCGACCCGTCGGCGGTCTCCACGACGGTCGCCACCAGGTCGTCGGTCATGGGCAGCAGGCGCGAGCGCACCCCGAGCGAGGCCGTGAGCTGGGCCGTGACCTCGGTCAGCGTGGCCCCGGCGCGCAGACGGGCCGTGCGTGCGATGTGCGTCGCGAGGTCCTTGTCGCCCAGCGTGAACCACGTGTCCTCGCCCAGGCGGCGCAGGGCGTCGAGCGTCGCGTACGTCTCGCCGGCGAGGCCCCACCCGCGCACGTCGTCGGCGAGGCCCGCGAGCGTGTACGTCACAGTGTCCAGGTCAGGGCTGATCGCTAGGCCGTGCAGCTCGACGTCGTCGGCCGTGTTGACCACGACCGTGAGGTCGGCCCCCGCGAGCTCCATGCCGTGGGCGAGCTTCGCGCCACCCACACCGCCTGCCAGGACCGTCACCCGCATGTCGTCGACCACCGGTCGAGCATAGTTGGGCCGCCCGGCCGGCAGGGCCGCGGGTCCCCGCGGGTGCCCGGCGAGACGGGTGGTCGCGCACGAGACGGGTGGTCGCGCACCCGTCCGTCAGGCGTGTCTCGGACCGGGCCACCCGTCTCGTGCAGGACCGTGCGGCCAGGACGTCAGAGCAGCGGCAGCATGCGCCCCAGGTCCGGGACCGAGTCCGAGGTGTGGAGCGGTGCGAGCGCGCGGGCCAGGTCGTCGACGTCGTAGGGGGTGCGGCCCGTCGCGAGCCGGACCCACAGACGCGGGTCGACGACCTCGAGGCTCCAGCCGCCGCGCGTCACGACGATGCGCAGGAGCTCGGCCGCGACCAGGTCCAGGGCGCCTCGGTCGACGGCCTTCTCGGCGACGCCCGGCAGGCTGCGCTCCAGGTCGTCGGCGTGGACCACGAGCTCGATGACGCGCGAGACCACCATGTCGCGCAGCGTGATGGGACCGCGGCGGGCCTGGACCACGGTCTCGGTCGGCGACAGCTCGTCGAGGCGCGCGAACGCACGGCGCGCGTACCCCGAGACGGCGGTCAGGCGGTCGGCCGCGATCTCGTCGTCGAGGGCGCGCGTCACCTGGGCGATCTGCTCGGCGCGCTCGGGGTAGGTGCCGAGGTACTCGGCGAGCGTCAACGGGTTGGTGCCGGGGGCGACCGGTCCTGCGGCCACGAGCGCGTCCATGGCCCGTCCCAGGTGCGACACGAGCTCGCCCACGGTCCAGCCGTCCAGGACGCTGGGCTGGTCGACCGCGTCGTCCAGGGTGTCGTCGAGCGAGCCGAGCCACCTCTCGAGGCGGTCCCACTGGGTACGGAGGGCTGCGGTGGCCTCGGCCAGGTCTGCGGTCATGGGGACATGGTGCCCGGTCGGCGGGTGGGACGTCACGCGCGGTGCGCTGGGTGGGACGGGCGCGGGCCGGCACGCTCGACGAGCCAGACGCCGCCGCTCACGGCGCCGTGGCGTCCTCAGACCTGCGCGCGCTCCCCGAGGAACTGCGTGACCATGGGGCCGAGCTGGTCGAACTCGATGAGGAACCCGTCGTGCCCGAACTCCGAGTGCAGCAGCCGCACGGGCTCCGCCCCCGGGATGCCCTGGGCGATCCGCACAGAGTGCTCGGGGAGGAACAGGCGGTCGGTGTCGACGGCCACGACGAGCGTGCGGGCCGTGATCTGGCCCAGCGCGGCGTCGATCCCGCCGCGGTCGCGGCCCAGGTCGTGCGTCAGCATGGACTCGGTCAGCACGACGTAGGAGTTCGCGTCGAAGCGGCGCGAGAGCTTGTCGCCGTGGTGGTCCAGGTAGGACTGGACGGCGTAGCGCCCGTCGGTGAACGGGTCCTCGCCGCCCTGCGGGAGCCGGCCGAAGCGTTCGTCGAGCTCGCGCGCGCTGCGGTACGTCGCGTGCGCGATCTGGCGCGCGATGCCGAGGCCCACGTGGGGGCCCTGGTCGTCGGGGACGTCGTAGTAGTCGCCGCCCCTGTACCGGGGGTCGGCACGGATGGCGCCGAGCTGAGGGTGCGCCCACGCGATCTGGTCGCCCGAGGTGTGGGCGCCCGACGCGATGACCGCGATCGACTCGACCGTGATCCCGGCCTCGGGGCCGAGGATCGCCCACTCGAGCACGCGCAGCCCGCCCATGGACGCGCCGATCACGAGCGCCCACGACGAGATGCCGAGGGTACGCGCGAGCTCGATCTCCACGGCGACCTGGTCCCGTGTGGTCACGCGCGGGAAGCGCCCGCCCCAGGGGCGGCCGTCGGGCGCGGCCGAGGCCGGGCCCGTGGTGCCCTGGCAGCCGCCGAGCACGTTGGGCGCGACGACGAAGTACCGGTCGGTGTCGATGGGGGCGCCGGGCCCGACCATGGCCTCCCACCAGCCCGCGGACAGGTGCCCGGGGCCGGTCGGGCCGACGACGTGCGAGTCCCCGGTGAGCGCGTGCAGCACGAGCACCGCGTTGGAGCCGTCGGGGGCGAGCGTGCCCCAGGTCTCGTACGCGACGCGCACGTCCGGCAGCCTGCCGCCGGCCTCGAGGTCGAACGTGCCGACGTCCGCGAAGAGGCGCGCCCCGACGTCGTCCCCCTCGCGCCACGCCGCCGAGGCCGGTACGGGCGCCTTGGCCCGGGCGCGCGAGTCCGACCCGCGGTGCGGGCGAGGAGTCGCTGACGGGGGCGGAGAGGTCATCGCCGACCACTGTACGGCCGGGGCACCGGGGGCGCCCCGGCCGTCCAGAATCGTCATCGCGTGTCCCGGTGCCCTACTCCGCCGCGACCGAGGCAGCGGTCGCGGCGTCGGACCCCAGCGCGGCCTTCGCGGCGGTGAATCCCGCCTCGAGGTCCGCGAGGATGTCGTCGACGTGCTCGATCCCGACGGACAGGCGGACGAGGCCCGGCGTGACGCCGGCCGTGACCTGCTCCTCGGGGCTGAGCTGGGCGTGCGTCGTGGACGCCGGGTGGATGACGAGCGAGCGGACGTCGCCGATGTTGGCGACGTTCGAGTGGAGCGTCAGCGCGGAGACGAACGCCTGGCCGGCGTCGCTCCCGCCGTCGAGGTCGAACGTGACGATCGCGCCCGGGCCGCGCGGCGTGTACTTCTGCGCGTTGGCGTACCAGGGGCTCGACGGGAGGCCCGCGTAGCCCACGGACACGACGTCGTCGCGCGACTCGAGCCACGCCGCGACGGTCTTGGCGTTCTCGACGTGGCGCTCGACGCGCAGCGACAGCGTCTCGATGCCCTGGGCGATGAGGAACGCGTTGAACGGCGAGATGGCCGAGCCCAGGTCGCGCAGGAGCTGGACGCGCGCCTTGAGGATGTAGGCGAGGTTCGCGCCCAGGATGCCGTCGACGCCCAGGTCGCGGGCGTACACGATCCCGTTGTAGCTGGGGTCCGGCGTGTTGAAGCTCGCGAACCGCTCGGGGTCCTTCGAGAAGTCGAAGTTGCCGGAGTCGACGATCACGCCGCCGATCGCCGAGCCGTGCCCGCCGAGGTACTTGGTCGCGGAGTGGATGACGATGTCCGCGCCGAACTCGATGGGCCGCAGGAGGTAGGGCGTCGCGACCGTGTTGTCGACGATGAGCGGTACGCCGACCTCGTGCGCGGCGGCGGCCACGGCCTCGATGTCGAGGATGTCGGCCTGCGGGTTGGGGATGGTCTCGGCGAAGAACGCCTTGGTGTTCGGACGGGCCGCGTCGCGCCAGGCCTGCGGGTCGTGCGGGTCGGTGACCCACGTGGTCTCGATGCCGAGCTTGGCGAGCGAGTACCGGAGCAGGTTGTACGTGCCGCCGTACAGCGACGGGCTGGCCACGACGTGGTCGCCGGCCTCGGCGACGTTGAGGATCGCGAACGTGGTCGCGGCCTGGCCCGACGCGAGCAGCAGCGCTCCGACGCCGCCCTCGAGGTTGGCGATGCGGTTCTCGACGACCTCGGCGGTCGGGTTGCCGATGCGCGTGTAGATGGGGCCGAGGTCCTTGAGGGCGAAGCGGTCGGCCGCGACCCCCGCGTCGGGGAACACGAACGACGTGGTCTGGTAGATCGGCAGCGCGCGTGCCCCGGTGGTGGGGTCGGGCGTCTGGCCGGCGTGGATCTGGCGGGTCTCGAAGGACCAGCGGGGCTCGGTGCTCATGGTGGCTCCTTGGGGTGCGGGGGAGGGAGCCGCAGGTGCGTCCGGTGGCCTGGTTCCGGGGGCGGTCCGCGGCGGGGCAGTGGGTGGACTGGTGCGCACGCGGTGGGCGGGACCGGCTGGGGGCCGCGGGGCCGTGGGCCGACGGTCGTCGTCGGCGTGGTCCGTGGCTGCGTCCGGGGGCCGCCCGCAGGCAGGCGAACGTGCGCTGGGGGTCAGCTACACATTCGTCGGCAGGTCATGCTCCGAGACTAGGTCGGCATCTCATCCGGCGATACCCCCGTCTCGCGATGCGAGACACCCAGGGCGGGGGCTCACCCGTGCACGGCGTCCGTTCCTCCGGGCGCCTGGTCGCGCCTTCCTGGACCGCCAGGGAGACTGGACGTCGGCCGCGTGCCTGCGGCGCCCTCCGGTCGCCCGTGCGGCTGACGCCTCCCGACGACGCATAGGAGGAGCGTGATGCTCCCGCAGCCTTCCCCTCAGCAGGCAACACCCGCCCGACGGCGTCGCCCGGCCCAGGAGCCCGGCGCGCACCGGAGCGCAGGGCGGGTCGCGCTCGTCGCGGCCCTGGCCGTGTCGCTCACCGGAGGCGTCGTCCCGGCGGCCGAGGCAGAGCCCCCCGGTGACGACGACGTCCGGTCGGCCCAGCAGGACGAGCAGTCGGCGACCCGCCGGGTCGCCGACATCGAGGCCGAGCTCGCCCGTCTCGCCGACCAGCAGGACGCCGCCTGGATCCGCGCGGGCCTCTCGGCCGAGGACGCGGGCGAGGCGCAGAGCGCTCTCGAGGCCGCCACGGCCGAGGTCGAGGCCGCGGAGACGGCACTCACCACGGCCGAGGCGGGGGAGGCCGCGGCGCGCTCCGCGATGGGTGCCTCCTACCGTGCCTCGCGCCAGTCCGGCGGGTCGCTCGACACGTTGCGCGTCGTGCTCGACGCCGACGAGCTCGAGCAGATCGTCACGTCCGAGCAGGCGCAGCGGCTCACCGGCCGCAAGGTCCAGGCGGTCGCCGACGGGCACCGCACCGCCCGCGCCCTCGCGGACTCGGCCCGGGCGCGGTCCGTCGCCGCGCAGGAGGCGCAGGCAGAAGCCGCCGAGCGGGCCGAGCAGGCCCACGTCTCAGCGGTCGAGGCGCAGCAGAGCATCGACGGCGCCGTCCGAGCGGCCGCCGCCCGACGCGACGAGCTCCTCGCGGACCTCGCGGCGGCCCGTGCGACGACCGTCGAGGTCGAGCGCGCGCGGCAGGACGCGCTCGACGCCGAGCGGCGGGCCGCCGCCGAGCAGCGGGCCCAGGCCGACCGCGGCGGCCAGACCGTGCCGGCGCCCGAGGAGAGCGGCGGGACGACTCCCGCTCCGCCGTCGGGCGGGGGGAGCGTGAGCCGTCCCGTCACGCCGCCGGTGACCCCGCCGGTGACCCCGCCGGTGACCCCGCCGGTGACCCCGCCGGTCACGCCGCCCGTCACGCCCCCGGTGACCCCGCCCGTCACGCCTCCGGTCACGCCACCGGTGGAACCACCGGTGAACCCCGGGGGCAGCGGAGCGGCGAAGGGGCAGGCCGCGGTCGCCTGGGCGCGGACGAAGATCGGCGCCCCGTACCTGTGGGGCGGCACCGGCCCGGCGTACGACTGCTCGGGCCTGACCTCCCAGGCCTGGGCCAGCGTCGGGGTGAGCATCACGCGGACCTCGCGCTCCCAATACGGCCACGTCGCGAAGATCCCCTACAGCCAGCTCCGCCCCGGAGACCTCATCTTCTACGGCAAGAACCCCCAGGACCCGAGCACCATCTGGCACGTGGCCATGTACGTCGGCAACGGCCAGATGATCGAGGCCATCTACGAGGGCAAGCCGGTGCAGATCAGCCCCGTCCGGTGGACGAGCAGCATGCCGTACGCCGGACGGCCGTAGCGCCCCGCGCACGACGAGGCCCGGCCCCCTCAGGGGACCGGGCCTCGTCGTGCGTCGTCGCCGGGCCTCGCGGGCCGGGCAGGTCGGTCGCGTCGGCGACCTCAGGGGTCTCAGCGACCTCAGGGACCTCAGTGACCGGGCGTGTGGTAACCGCTGTCGATCGCACGCTGGATCGAGCGCTCGATCTCGGCCTCGGCCTCGGCGCGGCCGGTCCAGTGGGCGCCCTCGACGGACTTGCCCGGCTCGAGGTCCTTGTAGACCTCGAAGAAGTGCTGGATCTCGAGACGGTGGAAGTCCGAGACGTCGTCGATGTCCTGGCGCCACGCGGCACGCTGGTCTCCCGTGGGCACGCACAGGACCTTGTCGTCACCGCCGGCCTCGTCGCGCATGCGGAACATGCCGAGCGCGCGGCAACGGATCAGGCAACCGGGGAACGTGGGCTCCTCGAGCAGGACCAGGGCGTCCAGCGGGTCGCCGTCCTCACCGAGGGTGCCTTCGATGAACCCGTAGTCGTCCGGGTAGCGCGTCGAGGTGAACAGCATGCGGTCAAGACGGATGCGACCTGTCGCGTGGTCGACCTCGTACTTGTTGCGCTGGCCCTTCGGGATCTCGATCGTGACGTCGAACTCCACTGTTCTCCTCCAGTTGAACCGGCGCACCCGCTCGGTCGCGGTGTGGCGGTCGTGAATCGGCTGTCGTGCGCACGCGGCCCCGGTCGTTCCGACCGGCGAACCTGGCCGGGTGGTGTGAACCACGAGGTATCAGGCCGTGATGCGCCCTCTAGTGTGACACGAACGGCCTGGGTGGGCTGAGGCCGGACCCAGGGGACGTCGGGGTTCCTGGGTGATAATGCGCACGTGAGCGGCGCACCCCAGAGCGCCGACGGCAGGAGGGAAGAGGACCGAGATGGCTTGGGCAGCACGCACCGGGATCACAGCGGGGATCGTGGTGGTCCTGGCGGGTGGCTACCTGACGGCGGACGCCTACGACGTGGTGCCGGGCATCCTGACGACGGCTCCCGCGGTCGCCCCCGCAGCCCCGTTCCCGGACGTTCCCGGGGCGACGGACTCGGCCTCACCTGCGCAGACGCTCCCGGTCCTCGACGAGTCGGCACCGCTGCCCGACGCCGCGACGATCTCCGCGTCGCTCGACGCGCTGGTCGACGACGCCCGCCTCGGTGACCGGGTGGGTGGCGTGGTCATGGACCGGATCACGGGCGAGGTGCTCGCGCAGAGCGGCGCCGACACCCTCATGGTCCCGGCCTCGACCCAGAAGATCCTCACGGCGGCCGCGGCCCTCGCGTCCCCGGGACCGGAGGTGACGCTCACCACGAAGGTCGTCGAGGTCGACGCCGGCACGATCGCCCTCGTGGGCGGCGGCGACATGATGCTCGCCGCCGGCGAGGGCGACCCGTTGGCGGTCAACGGCCGGGCCGGGATGGCGGACCTCGCGGCCCAGGTCGCGGGCGAGCTCAAGGTCACCGGGCGCACCACCGTGCGCCTCGTGGTCGACGACCGCTACTTCTCTGGTCCCACCGTCAGCCCCGCGGTCTTCGAGGGCAACGTCACGGCCGGGTACATCGCGCCCGTCACGTCGGTCGCGGTGGACATCGCTCGGCTCAGCGACGCGGAGTACGCCAAGCGCAGCCCCGACCCGTCGCTCGCGGCCGCCCAGGTGCTCGCGCAGCGCCTGACGGAGCAGGGGATCACGGTCCAGGGCGAGCCGGTCCGCGGCGAGTCCGCCTCGTCGGCGAAGGTGCTCGGGTCGGTCGAGTCCGCGCCCCTGGGCGAGGTCGTCGCGTACTTCCTCCAGCACTCGGACAACACGATCACCGAGGTCGTGGGGCGGCTCGTCGCGATCGACGCGGGCCTGCCCGCGACGTTCGACGGCGCCACGCAGGCGGTCCGCGCGAGCGTCGCACGCCTGGGGGTGGACCTGACGGGGGCGGTCCTCGCCGACTGCTCCGGGCTCGGGGACGGGTCGTCGCTCTCGGCTGCCCAGCTCGCCGCCGTGCTCGACCTCCTGGCGGACCCTGCCGAGCCCGGCCTGCGTGCCGGAGCGGTCGGACTGCCCGTCGCGGGTCTCTCCGGGACGCTCGACGACCGATTCCTCGCGTCGCCGGGCCGGGGACTGGTGCGGGCCAAGACGGGGAGCCTGCCGGGCGTCACGTCGCTCGCCGGGACCGTCGTCACGGCGCAGGACCGGCAGCTCGTGTTCGTGCTCCTGGCGGACGCCCTGCCCGAGGGCGGCTCGTACGGTGCACGGCTCCTCCTGGACGGGTTCGTCGGGAGCCTGGTCGGTCAGGCCGACTGACCCGGCACGGCCCGGCACGGCCCGAACCGGCCCGACCCGGCACGGCCCGACGCGACTGCTGACCGCCCGGTCCGCCGGGTCCGGTCAGCGGCTACGGTGGGGCGATGACGTCTTCCGTGCTCGGCACGCCGCTCGTCGACTGGGTCGCCGCCGCGCAGATCGCCGCCCGGGTCGCACCTCCGGGCCCGACCGCGTCGCGCGACGAGCTCGCGGCCCTCGTGGCGGGGCTGCGCGAGGCGGCGTCGGCAGCGGTGCCGCACGTCCTGCGTGTCACGCGCATGTCCCCGCCCGACCTCACGCCGCCGCCCGGCGCGGGGGAGGGGACCCTCGAGCTCTCGCAGGTGTACGTCGTCGACCGCTCCCGCTGGGCCCTGGCCAACACCGAGGTCATGGCGAGCCTGACCGACGGCGTCGCGGAGTCGTTCACGGCGGCGGGGGACAAGCCCGTCTCCCCGGCCACGGCGCTCGTCGGGGCTGCGCAGGTCGGTGCGGTCCTCGCTGCGCTCTCGAGCCGCGTCCTGGGGCAGTTCGACCCGTACAGCGTGCTCGACCCGGACGCCGGGGCGGCCCCCGGGCGCCTGCTGCTTGTCGCCCCGAACCTCCTCCAGCTCGAGCGCGACCTCGACCTCGTGCCCGCGGACTTCCGCCTCTGGGTGTGCCTGCACGAGCAGACCCACGCGCTGCAGTTCACGGCAGCGCCGTGGCTCGCGGAGCACCTGCGGGCCGCGGCCCGTGACCTGCTCGTGGGGCTCTCGGAGTCCTCGCGACAGCTCGCGGAGGCCCGCCTGCGCGACAAGCTCACGACCGCCGGACGGGTCGTCCTGCGGGCCGTGCGCGGGCAGGACGGGAGCGTGGCCCACGGTCTCCTCACGCCCGACCAGCAGCGCGCCCTCGAGGAGGTGTCGGCCGTCATGGCTCTGCTGGAGGGGCACGCCGACGTCATGATGGACGCCGTCGGGCGCGCCACCGTCCCCACGGTCCGGCGCATCCGCGCGCAGTTCGAGGCGCGCCGCGACGGTCAGGGCGCCGGGACCCTCGACACCGTCCTGCGCCGCTTCCTGGGGATGGACGCCAAGCTCGCCCAGTACCGCGACGGTGCCGCGTTCGTGCGCGCCGTCGAGAGGGACGTGGGCCGCGACGGGCTCAACGCCGTGTGGTCAGGACCCGAGCACCTGCCCTCCGCCCAGGAGATCGCCGACCCCCGCGCCTGGGTGCGCCGGGTCCACGGCTGACGCGCGTGGTCGGTCCTCACCCTGCCGAGGCCGCGGCCCGACGCGCCGTGCGCCGCTCGGTCCGTGACCTCGCGCCGGGGGACCTGGTCCTCGTGGCCTGCTCGGGCGGGGCGGACTCGCTCGCGCTCGCGGCCGCGACGGCGTTCGTCGCCTCGCGCGACGGGCTGCGGGCGGGGGCCGTCGTGGTGGACCACGGTCTGCAGGACGGCAGCGCGCAGGTGGCGGCCGTCGCGGCGCAGCAGTGCCGGGCGCTCGGGCTGGAGCCGGTCGAGGTCCGGCGGGCGCGGGTCCAGGGACCCGGGGGCCTGGAGGCGGCCGCGCGCCACGCGCGCTACGCGGTGCTCGACGACGTCGCCCACCGGGCGGGGGCCGCGGCGGTCCTGCTGGGGCACACCCTGGACGACCAGGCCGAGTCCGTGATCCTGGGGCTCGCGCGTGGTTCCGGGGCGAGGTCGCTCGCGGGCATGGCGGCCGTCCGCGGGACGTATCGCCGACCGTTCCTGTCGCTGCGCCGCAGCGACACCGAGGACGTGTGCACCGCGAACGGGCTGACCTGGTGGACGGACCCGACCAACGGGGCGCTCGCTCCGGGCGGTGCCGTCGACCCCCCGCCGGGCGGTGCCGACCGCCCGGACGGGCTCCCGCTGCGCTCGCAGGTGCGGTCCCGCGTGCTCCCCGTGCTCGAGGACGTGCTGGGGCCGGGGGTCGCGGTCACGCTCGCCCGGACGGCCGACCTGCTCCGCGAGGACGCCGACCTCCTCGACGGGCTCGCCGCCCGGCTGCTCGACGAGGCGCGGGTCGCGGACCTGGGCACGCCCACCGAGGAGGGGGCGTCGCCGGGCGACTCCCCGCCCGCCCCTGTGGTGCTCGACACCCGGGTGCTCCTGTCCGCCCCGGCCGCGCTGCGCCGTCGGGCCCTGCGGGCGGCCGCGGTCGAGGCCGGGAGCCCCGCCGGATCCCTCTTCGCGAGCCACGTCGCGACCCTCGACGCGATGATCACCGACTGGCGGGGCCAGGGCCCCGCGCACCTGCCCGGAGACCTCCGGGCACTGCGGAGCCGTGGGAGACTCTTCCTACGGCCTTCGGGGCCCCCCTCGAACGCGCGAACCGCGCCCGCGAAGACACCAGCAGAACCAGCACAGGAGTGAAACCCGTGGACTCATCCGACGTCGGCAACGACCTCGAGAACATCCTCCTCACCGAGGACCAGCTCCGCGGGAGGTTGGTGGAGCTCGCTGAGCAGATCGACCGCGACTACGCGGGCAAGGACCTGCTCCTGGTCGGCGTGCTCAAGGGCGCCGTCATGGTCATGGCGGACCTCGCACGCCTCCTGCACCACGACGTCGAGATGGACTGGATGGCGGTCTCGTCCTACGGCTCGGGCACCAAGTCCTCCGGCGTCGTGCGCATCCTCAAGGACCTCGACGCCGACCTCACGGGGCGCCACGTGCTGATCGTCGAGGACATCATCGACTCGGGCCTGACGCTGTCGTGGCTGCTGTCGAACCTGCGCAGCCGTGGCCCCGCCTCGGTCGAGGTCGCCGCGATGCTCCGCAAGCCCGACGCCGCGAAGACCGAGGTCGACGTGCGCTACATCGGCTTCGACATCCCCAACGAGTTCGTCGTGGGCTACGGCCTGGACTACGCGGAGAAGTACCGCAACCTGCCGTTCGTGGGCACGCTCGCCCCGCACGTCTACTCGTCCTGACGCGCCACCCCCGTGCCCCTGCGATGACGGGAGGCGGGGACGCGCGCCGTCGTCGCGCATCCCGCCCCCGTCGTCGTGAGGCCACCCCGCGGCCCCGCCGCCGCCCGTTGCGGACGCCGCTCGTCGAGGCAACGCCCTGGGCGAACAGACCAGCCAACTGCCAGGTTGTGCGTGTAACTTCACTGGCGGAACCATTGCGCGAGTGGAGGGATACGGGGAATCGTCCCCGTCGCCGATGAACATCAAGAAGATTCTCAGCGGACCGATCATCTGGATCGTCGTGGGCCTTGCGATCCTCGGGATCGCCTTCATGGCGCTGTCGGGACCCAACGTGAAGCGGGTCGACACGTCGACCGGGCTCGAGCTCCTGGCCGACGGCAAGGTCGAGCAGGCCCTCATCGTCGACGGAGACCAGCGCGTCCAGCTCACGCTGTCGGAGGACTACACGACCGGCACGGGCGACGACGAGGTGAACTACGGCAAGAGCGTCGAGTTCTTCTACGTCGCGCCCCAGGGCGAGGCCGTCGTCAACGCTGTCACCGAGGCGGACCCCCCCAAGGGCTACAACTCGGAGATCGCGCGTCCGTCGTTCCTCACGTCGGCCCTCTCCCTCCTGCTGCCGTTCCTCATCATCGGCCTGGTCTTCTGGTTCCTGCTGTCCCGGATGCAGGGCGGCGGCTCCAAGGTCATGGGCTTCGGCAAGTCCAAGGCCAAGCTCGCGTCCAAGGACACCCCGCAGGTCACGTTCGCCGACGTCGCCGGCGCGGACGAGGCCGTGGAGGAGCTCCACGAGATCAAGGAGTTCCTGGCCGAGCCGGACAAGTTCCAGGCCGTGGGCGCCAAGATCCCCAAGGGCGTGCTGCTCTACGGCCCTCCCGGGACGGGCAAGACGCTGCTGGCCCGCGCGGTCGCGGGCGAGGCGGGCGTGCCGTTCTACACGATCTCCGGCTCGGACTTCGTCGAGATGTTCGTCGGTGTCGGCGCGAGCCGTGTGCGTGACCTGTTCCAGCAGGCCAAGGAGAACTCGCCCGCCATCATCTTCGTCGACGAGATCGACGCGGTGGGCCGTCACCGTGGTGCCGGCATGGGCGGCGGGCACGACGAGCGCGAGCAGACCCTGAACCAGCTCCTCGTGGAGATGGACGGGTTCGACGTCAAGACCAACGTCATCCTCATCGCCGCGACCAACCGCCCCGACATCCTCGACCCCGCGCTCCTGCGTCCGGGCCGCTTCGACCGGCAGATCGCCGTCGAGGCCCCCGACCTCAAGGGCCGCGAGGCGATCCTCGCGGTGCACGCCCAGGGCAAGCCGATCGTCCCGGAGATCGACCTGGCCGCCGTCGCGCGCCGCACGCCCGGCTTCACCGGTGCCGACCTGGCCAACGTCCTCAACGAGGCCGCGCTGCTCACGGCGCGCTCCGGGGCCCAGCTCATCGACGACCGCGCGCTCGACGAGGCGATCGACCGCGTGATCGCGGGACCGCAGAAGCGGACCCGGGTCATGAACGTCAAGGAGCAGAAGATCACGGCGTACCACGAGGGCGGTCACGCCCTGGTCGCCGCGGCCATGCGCTACACGGACCCCGTGACCAAGGTGACGATCCTGCCGCGCGGACGCGCCCTGGGGTACACCATGGTCATGCCGCTCGAGGACAAGTACTCGACGACGCGCAACGAGCTGCTCGACCAGCTCGCGTACGCCATGGGCGGGCGGGTCGCCGAGGAGCTCGTGTTCCACGACCCGACCACGGGGGCCTCGAACGACATCGAGAAGGCGACCGCGATCGCCAAGAAGATGGTCACCGAGTACGGCATGAGCGAGCGCGTCGGCGCGATCAAGCTCGGCACGGGCTCGGGCGAGCCGTTCATGGGCCGCGACATGGGCCACACGCGCGACTACTCCGAGTCGGTCGCGGGCACCGTGGACCACGAGGTCCGTCGCCTGGTCGAGGCCGCGCACGACGAGGCGTGGGAGGTGCTCGTCCAGTACCGCGACGTGCTCGACCACCTGGTCCTCGAGCTCCTCGAGAAGGAGACGCTGAACCAGGCCGAGCTCGCGGAGATCTTCGCCCCCGTCGTCAAGCGTGCCCCCCGCGAGGTCTGGCTCTCGAGCGAGCAGCGCGCCGTGTCGCACCGGCCCCCGGTCCTGACGGACGCGGAGAAGGCCGAGATGCCCAAGGACCCGACGGGACAGCCGATCGTGGTCCCGCAGGACGAGGCCGCGGCGGCGAGCGACGAGCTGCCGCCCGAGCGCATCGGCGAGGTCCCCGCCGACCGCACGGTCGACGACGGGCAGGTCTGACGTGACCGCGAGGGCCGAGCAGGGGCTGCGTGCCGCTGCCGACGTCCCCGAGTACGACGAGGAGCGGGCCCGCGCCGCGGTGCGCGAGCTCCTCCTCGCCGTGGGTGAGGACCCGGACCGTGAGGGCCTCGTCGAGACCCCTGCCCGGGTGGCCCGCGCCTACCGCGAGATCTTCGCGGGCCTGCGCCAGGAGCCCGGCGACGTCCTGACGACCATGTTCGACCTCGGCCACGAGGAGATGGTGCTGGTCAAGGACATCGAGGTCTACTCGACGTGCGAGCACCACCTGGTCCCGTTCCACGGCGTCGCGCACGTGGGGTACATCCCCAACGCCGACGGCCGGATCACGGGGCTGTCCAAGCTGGCCCGGCTGGTCGACGTGTACGCGCGCCGCCCCCAGGTGCAGGAGCGGCTCACGTCGCAGATCGCGGACGCGCTGGTCGAGCACCTCGAGCCCCGCGGCGTGATCGTCGTGGTCGAGTGCGAGCACCTGTGCATGTCCATGCGCGGTGTGCGCAAGCCGGGCTCCCGGACCGTCACGTCCGCGGTGCGGGGCCAGATGCGCGACGGCGCCACGCGCGCCGAGGCCATGAGCCTGATCCTGGGACGGTAGGCGCGCAGCAGTGCAGCACACACAGCACGACGGCACCCCGAGCGGCCTCCCGTTCGCGGGGGTCGGTCGGACGCTCGTCATGGGCGTCGTCAACGTCACGCCCGACTCCTTCTCCGACGGCGGCGAGTGGTTCGAGCCCCGAGCCGCGGTCGAGCACGGCCTCGAGCTCCTGGCCGAGGGTGCGGACGTCCTCGACGTCGGTGGTGAGTCGACCCGACCCGGTGCAGGTCGCGTGCCCGTCGAGGAGGAGCTCGCGCGGGTCCTGCCCGTGATCGAGGCGCTCGCGTCCCGCGGTGCCGTGGTGAGCGTCGACACGACCAGGGCCACGGTCGCCGAGCAGGCGGTCGCCGCGGGCGCGCAGATCATCAACGACGTCTCCGGGGGGCTCGCGGACCCGGAGATGGCCGCGGTCGCCGCCCGGACGGGCGCGGTGTTCGTCGCCATGCACTGGCGCGGGCACGCGGACGTCATGGACGACCTCGAGGTGTACGACGACGTCGTGACGGACGTGCGCGACGAGCTCGCCGCACGGGTCGAGGCGCTCCGGGCGGCGGGGGTGCGGGACGACCGCATCGTGCTCGACCCCGGGCTGGGCTTCTCCAAGGCGGGCTCGACGAACTGGCCGCTCCTGACGCACCTGGGCACGTTGCGCGAGCTGGGCTTCCCGGTGCTCGTCGGGGCGTCCCGCAAGCGGTTCCTCGGCCACCTGCTCGCGGGCGAGGACGGCACGCCCGTCCCGCCCCTGGAGCGGGACGGGGCGACCGCCGCCATCACGGCCCTCGCCGCGGCGGAGGGTGCGTGGTGCGTGCGCGTGCACGCCGTCCGGCCGTCGGCGGACGCGGTGCGGGTCGCCGCGGCGTGGACTCGGGCCGGTCGGACAGGGGAGGATGCCAGCGGGGGAGAACCCGCCCCCGGCGCCCTCGGCAGGGCACCAGCCTCGACGGGCGGGCACGGGCCCGCCGGTGCGGTTCGTCCGCGCCACAGCACGGACCACGGAACGAACGACAGCGACGACAGGAGCACGACGTGAGCACAGCGTTCGCAGGGGCGGTGCACGGCACCGACGGACGGCCTCTCGACCAGATCCGGCTCACGGGGCTCAGCGCGACGGGGCACCACGGCGTGTTCGAGCACGAGCGGATCGACGGCCAGCTGTTCCGGGCCGACGTCGTGCTGCACCTGGACACGCGGCGTGCCGCGTCCGGGGACGACCTCGAGGACACCGTGAGCTACGCGGTCGTCGCCGAGGACGTGGTCGCGGTCCTGGCCGGTTCGCCCGCGGACCTCATCGAGACCGTCGCCGAGCGGGTCGCGGCGGTCGCGCTGCGTCACCCGACGATCGAGGCGGTCGACGTCGCGATCCACAAGCCGCAGGCGCCCATCACGGTGCCGTTCGACGACGTCGAGGTCGTCATCCGCCGTGACCGGGTCAAGACCCCCGTCGTGGCCGCCGTCGTCGACGAGCGACCGCGCGTCGTGCCGATCCCGGTGGGCTCGATCACGCCGCCCGTGCTCGGGCAGGTCGCGCTGACGGAGTCCGTCACGCCCCAGGACGAGCACGTGTCGATGCCCCCGTCGATCCCGCCCGTCTCCCCCGTGCCCGCGCCGGACCGCTCGCCCGACCAGGGCGTCTTCGCGGCGGCTCCCGAGGACCACGCACCGGTCGCCGGGGACGGCGGGGCCGGAGGGGTCTCCGACCAGGAGTTCGTCGCCGCCCTCGACTCGTTCTACAGCGCTCCGGAGGACGCGCTGAGCGCGCCGTCGGCCGACTTCGTGACGACGGGCGAGGTCGAGGTGCCCGACCAGGCGCCCGTGCCGTCGCCCGAGGTGGCGCCGGCCGACGCCGCCCCCGAGATGTCCGAGGCGCAGCAGGGCGCAGGTGCTCCCGTCGAGGACCGCCACCCGGACGTTCCCGCCGCGGCACCCGTCGAGGCCGTCGCACCGGCGGAGCAGCTCGCGCAGGCGGTGCCCGCCGCACCGGTCGAGCACTTCACGCAGGCTGCGGCTGCCGCACCGGCCGAGCCCGCTGCGCCGGTCGTCACCGCGGCCCCCGTCGGGTACGCCGTGCCGGACGCCGGAGCGTTCGCCGCGGCGCAGGCCGAGGCCGAGCGCGTCCCGGCCGAGGAGCCCGTGCGGGCCGCGCACGAGCCGTTCGTCGACGAGGACCGGGACCAGCCCTTCCCGGTCGCCACGACGACCGCCGAGACCACGCCCCCGGCCCCGCTGCCGCCCCTGCCCGAGCCCGCGGACGTCCCTGCGCAGCGTGCCCCGGTCGAGGCCCAGGACCTGGCCGAGACCCCCACGGAGCACACGGTTCCCGACCGTCCCGTCGCGCACCAGCCGGAGCCCGTGCACCAGCCGGAGCCCGTGCACCAGCCGGAGCCCGTGCACCAGCCGGAGCCGCAGCCCGAGCCGCACCCGGTACCCGAGCCCGAGCCCGCCCGCCCCCTCGACCGCCTCGACGAGGCGCCGACGGGCTTCGTGCCCGTCGTGCTCGCACTGGGCGCGAACCTGGGCGACGCCCAGCAGACGCTGCGGGACGCCGTGACGGACCTCGACCGGATCTCCGGTCTCGAGATCACGGACGTCTCGCCGCTCGCCCGGACCGCGGCGGTCGGCGGCCCCGACCAGCCGGACTACCTCAACGCGATCCTCCTGGCCCGCACGACGCTGTCGCCGCGCGCGCTCCTGCACGCCATCCAGGGGGTGGAGAACGTGCACGGGCGGGTCCGCGCCGAGCGCAACGGTCCCCGCACCCTCGACGTCGACCTGATCGTCTTCGGCACCGTCACCGAGTTCACGGAGGATCTCGAGCTGCCCCACCCGAGGGCGCACGAGCGGGCGTTCGTGCTGGAGCCGTGGTCGCAGATCGCACCCGACGCGGTGCTGCCGGGACTCGGCGGAGGTCCGGTCGCGACCCTCGCGGCGACGGCCCCCGACCGTGGCGGCATCCGGTGGCTGGCCCTGGACTGGCTCACGGACGCGGAGCCGGAGCCCGAGGCGGCCCCGGTCGCGGCCCGTGCCGAGGAGGCTCCGGCGGCCACCGTCGAGCCCGCACGGCAGGACCCCGCGACGTCCGCGGCGAGCCCGCAGGCCGAGGCCCCCGCACCCGAGGCCGCCACGTCGTCGACCCGTCCGGCGCACCCCGGTGAGGCCGCGCAGCCGGTCCCGCACGACGCGGGCGGCCACGCGCCCGTGCCGGCGCCGGTGAACCCGTTCGTGCCCGAGCAGCCCCCGGCCGCCCCGGTCCCGCCGTCGGCCCCCGCTCAGCAGGAGCAGGCGGTGGCGGAGCCCGGGCCGTTCGTGCCCTCGTTCCACCCCGTGCACCCGCAGGACGGGCAGGAGGCTCCGCACGCTCAGGTCCCGCCGCTGTGGGCAGACGTCTCGCAGGCCGCACCCGCTGCCGAGCAGCCCGCACCCGCTCCTCAGCCGTTCTCCCCGGCCGAGCAGGGGTCACCGCAGTTCCACCCGGTGCACCAGGCCCCGGCGGGCTCGTTCCAGCCGCCGCAGGCCCCGCCGGCGCCTCACGCTCCCGGGCACCCTGAGCCGCGGTCCTCGCAGCCCGGGGCGCCGTCGGTCCAGCAACCTCCCGTCACCGGTACGCCCATGACCTTCCCGGCCGACCTGCGCGGCTCGTCGAGCTGATGCAGCGCACCAAGGTCACGACGCTCCTGCTCGTCACGGTCGTGACGACGGTGGTCGGGTGGCTCGTCGTCGTCGGGCTCGAGCGTCGGGGGACGTACCTGCCGCGCGTGCCCTGGATCGTCGACGTGGCCCTCGTCGGCCTCGCGGTCGCCGTCTTCTGGGCGGGGTGGGCCGTGCGGTCCTACCTCAAGGGGCGGCGCCCGTCGCTCGACCCGTTGCGCGCCGCCCGCACGCTCGTCCTGGCCAAGGCCGCGGCTCTCACGGGGTCGCTGCTGGCCGGGTGGTACCTCGCGCAGGTCGTGGCGGTCCTGGGCGACCTCGCGATCGAGCCCCGGCGGGAGAAGGCGGTCGCGGCGGGGGTCGCAGCCCTGAGCGCGGTCGTGCTCGCCGTCGTCGGGCTGGTCGTGGAGACCTTCTGCCAGGTCCCGCCCGAGGACGGGGACCCCTCCGAGCGCGGGCGGTCCCGGCCGACCGGCGAGTCCGCGCCCGAGGCCGACGCCGCCGGGTGACCGGGTCAACCTCCCGGACGACGCGCAGGCCCACCCCGGATGGGAAGATGGGGACATGACGGACCACGCCTTCGACCGGGCCCCAGAGACCGACCCGGCTCCGGTGACGGACTCGGCCCCGACGACCCCGAGCGGCCCCTTCGACCCGCCGGGGGTGACCTGGCAGGGCGTCTCGAGCCGACTGATCACGGCCAGGCTGCTCACGGTCGGCATCTTCCTGCTGGTCCCGGCCGTCCTGGGCGCGGTGTTCGCGCTCGTGTTCAGCCTGGTCTGGCTGTGGGCCGTCCCGGCCGTCATGCTCCTGATCGGGGTCTGGTGCGTGGTCGTGGTGCCCCGCCAGGTCCGGGCCATCGGCTACGCCGAGCGCGACGACGACCTGCTGATCCGCAAGGGCGTGATGTTCCGCTCGCTCGTCGTGGTGCCGTACGGCCGCATGCAGTACGTGGACGTGCAGGCCGGGCCGCTCGCACGCCGCTTCCGCATCGCCCAGGTCCAGCTCCACACCGCCTCGCCCGCGACGGACGCGTCGATCGACGGCCTCGAGCCGGCCGAGGCCGAGCGCCTGCGCGACCGCCTCGCCTCGCGCGGAGAGGCACGGTTGGCCGGGCTATGAGCGAAAGCACCACGCAGCCCGACGCCCCACCGACAGACCTCACCTGGCACCGCGTCCACCCCGTGACCCCGGTGGTCCGGGGCTGGTCCGTCATCGCGGTCCTGCTCGTGATCGTCGGCAACCAGACCCTGGACGGACTCCCCGCGGGGCAGAACATGCTGGCCGGCAACGGCTGGTGGCAGATCCTGGGCGGGATCGTCCTGGTCGGCCTGATCGGCCTCGGCTACTCGGCGCTCGCCTGGCGCATGACGACGTACGCGATCGACGACGAGTCGGTCCGCCTGCACACAGGGGTCCTGTTCCGGCAGCAGCGCAAGGCCCGGCTCGACCGCCTGCAGGCGGTCGACATCGTCCAGCCGCTCGTCGCCCGGCTCTTCGGGCTGGCCGAGCTCAAGCTCGAGGTGGCGGGCGGTGCGGACTCGGGCATCAAGCTCGGGTTCCTCAAGCTCGAGGAGGCCGACCACCTGCGCGTCGAGCTCCTGGCCCGCGCAGCGGGACTGCGGGTCGGCGGCCCTGCCGCACGTCCTGCCACGCCCGGCGAGGGTGCCTCGGACGGGCGGGGCGAGGCCCCGGAGAACGAGGTCCCCACGGACGGGAGCGACGTCGTCGGGCACGTCTCCCTGGGCGTTCCCGAGGCGCCCGAGCAGCCCGTCATGGAGGTCCCGCCGGGCCGGCTGGTCCTGTCCCTCGTCCGCACGGTCGCGATGATCGTCCTGGTCGTGGCGGTGCTCGGCCTGATCGGGGTGGCGGTCGGGACGCGCGAGATCGGGACGCTGTTCACGGCCCTGCCGCTGGTCCTGGGCGTCGGCGGCTACCTGTTCGGCCGGTTCACGCGCGAGTTCAACTTCCGCAGCGCGATCTCGCCCGACGGCATCCGGCTGCGTCACGGCCTGCTCGAGACCCGCTCGCAGACCATCCCGCCGGGCCGCGTCCAGGCGATCCGCCTCACGCAGGGGCTCCTGTGGCGCAGTGCCGACTGGTGGCGCGTCGAGGTCAACGTCGCGGGGTACGGCCAGAGCTCGGACGGGACGACGAACAACAGCGTCCTGCTGCCCGTCGGCACGCGCGACGAGGCCCTGGGCGCGGTGTGGCTCGTCCTGCCGGACCTGGGGACCCCCGACCCGCGCGGGCTGCTCGACGAGGCGCTGTCCGGGATCGACGCGGGCGCCCACTTCACGACGGCCCCCCGGCGCGCCCGGATCCTCGACCCGATCGCGTGGCGTCGCAACGGCTTCACGGTCACGGGGCGTGCGCTCGTCCTGCGGCGCGGACGCCTCGTGCGGCGCGTCGAGATCGTGCCGCACGAGCGCACGCAGTCGCTCGGCCTCCAGCAGGGGCCGTGGCAGCGTCGCCTGGGCGTCGCGACGTTCGCGATGCACTCGGTCCCCGGGCCGGTCACCCCGGCCGTGCCGCACCTCGACCAGCACGTCGCGGGGGCGCTCATGGACGAGCAGGCGCGCCGTGCCCGCGAGGCCCGCGCGCACGCAGGCCCCGAGCTGTGGATGCGGCGCGACGAGGTCGCGGCCGTGGTCGAGCAGATCGAGGGTGGCGACGACACCGGCCAGGGGCCGGGGAGCGGCCCGCACGAGACGTACGGCACGACCGGCACGACCGGCACGACCGGCACGGACGACCGGACCGACGAGGACGAGGAGAACGCACGTGACTGACGCGACCGGCCGCAGACGCCCCGGACGCCTGGGTGTCGGCGTCGTGGGCGCAGGACGCGTCGGCGCCGTCCTCGGCAGCGCGCTGCGCGCGACGGGCCACGCGGTCGTCGGCGCGAGCGGCATCTCCGAGGCCTCGCGCGAGCGCATCGAGACGCTCCTGCCCGGCATCCCCGTGCTGGAGGTCGAGGAGGTCGTGCGGCGCTCGGAGCTGGTCCTGCTCGCCGTGCCCGACGACGCCCTCCCGGGCCTGGTCTCGGGCCTCGCCGAGGTCGGGGCGTGGCAGGGCGGCCAGATCGTCGTGCACACGTCGGGCCGCTACGGTGCGGGCGTCCTGGACCCGGCGCGCGCCCAGGGCGCGATCCCGCTCGCGATCCACCCCGCGATGACGTTCTCCGGCACGTCGCTCGACCTGTCGCGCCTCGTCGGCACGACCTTCGCGGTCACGGCGCCCGGACCGGTCCAACCCATCGGGCAGGCCCTCGTGGTCGAGCTCGGTGGTGAGCCCGTGATCGTCGAGGAGGAGGCCCGCGGGCTCTACCACGCGGCCCTCGCGCACGGCGCGAACCACCTCGTGGTGCTCGTGGCCCAGGCCGCCCAGGCGCTCGAGGCGGCGGGCATCGAGCAGCCCGGGCGCGTGCTGGCCCCGCTGCTGTCGGCGGCGCTCGACGGCGCGACCCGCTCGGCCGACGCGGGCGAGGGCGCGGGGCCCGGCGCGATCTCGGCCCTCACCGGTCCGGTGTCGCGCGGGGACGTCGGGACCGTCGCGGCGCACCTCGAGGTGCTGCGAGCCCTCGCCGTGACGTCCGCGCAGGAGACCGCTCCGCGCGTCGCCGCGACCGACGTGCCCGCGTCCTACCGCGAGCTCAGCCGCGGAGCCACGAGCCGTGCCCTCGCCGCGGGGCGCATCGACGCCCGCCAGGCGCAGGAGCTGCTCGACGTCCTCGAGGAAGGTCACTGATGTCTGTCCCCACGCCCCCTGCCGGGGCCCGGCCGCACGTCGTGCGCACGCGCGCAGACCTGCGCGACGCCCTGGCCACGACCGCCGGGCCCGACGGCGCAGCACCCGGGGGCGCGACGCCGGCGGGCCGGGACGGGCGGGCGCCCGGCGCCGGGCAGCCGGGCACCCTGACGCGCGAGCGGGCCGTCGTCATGACCATGGGCGCTCTCCATGACGGGCACCTGCAGCTCGTGCGCGCGGCGCGCGAGCGGGTGGGGCCGGCGGGGCAGGTCGTGGTGACGGTCTTCGTGAACCCCTTGCAGTTCGGGCCCGACGAGGACCTCGACCGCTACCCGCGCGACCTCGACGCCGACGTGACGCTCCTCGCAGGGCTCCCCGAGCCCGCGCCCGGACGCCCCGCCGTGGACGTCGTGTTCGCCCCCTCGGTCGAGGAGATGTACCCCGGCGGCGACCCGATCGTGCGCGTCACGTCGGGCCGCATCGGCACCGTGCTGGAGGGCGCCTTCCGCCCCGGCCACTTCGACGGGGTCCTGACCGTCGTGCTCAAGCTCCTGCACCTGACCCGCCCCGACGTCGCGTTCTTCGGCGAGAAGGACGCGCAGCAGCTCCTCGCGATCCGCCGCATGGTCGCGGACCTGAACGTCGACGTCGAGGTCGTCGGCGTCCCGATCGTGCGCGACGACGACGGCCTCGCGCTGTCCTCGCGCAACGCGTACCTGTCCGCCGCCGAGCGCGCCGACGCCCTGACCCTGAGCCGGGCCCTGCGTGCCGGAGCCGCTGCGGCCGCTGCCGGCCGGGGCGCCGCCTCGGCCGTCGAGGTGGCCTCGGGAATGCTCAACGAGCACCCCGGTGTTGTGGTCGATTACCTCGCGCTGGTCGACCCGACTACCGTGGACGACCTGGAACCGGAGTACGTGGGACCTGCGCTGCTGCTCGTCGCGGCACGCGTGGGCACCACCCGACTGATCGACAACCTGGCCGTGGACGTGGCAGACCCCGCCGCGAGCACGGCCCGCCCAGGAGGCACGCAGTGACCCAGACGGGACCGCAGGACGGCACGCGCCGCCCCGCTTCCTTGCAGCGACCCATGATGATCGGGAAGATCCACCGCGCCACCGTGACGCAGGCGGACCTCCACTACGTCGGGTCCGTGACCGTGGACGTCGACCTCCTCGAGGCCGCCGACATCATCTCCGGCCAGCAGGTCGACATCGTCGACGTCACCAACGGCGCACGGCTGACGACGTACGCGATCCCCGGCGAGCGCGGCTCCGGCAAGGTCTGCATCAACGGCGCCGCCGCGCACCTCGTGCACCCCGGCGACACCGTGATCCTCATCGCCTACGGCATGATCGCCGACCACGAGGCGCGCCACTTCCTGCCGAACGTCGTGTTCGTCGACGGGGACAACCGCATCGTCGAGGTGAGCGAGGAGCCCGGCCTGGTGCCCGAGGGGTACGACCTCGAGCCGAGCGGCCTGCCCATCGCCCCGTTCCAGTCCGCCACGGCCGAGTGACCCAGGCCGCGGAGGCGAACGTCTCCACCGACGAGGCGCCCCGCGCGCCCCGGCACCTGGCCCGTCGGCTCGCCGCCCCGGCCCCCGGCTGGACGACCACGGTCGACGCGATCGTCGTCGGCTCCGGCATCGCCGGCCTCACGGCCGCGCTCGAGCTGCGCACCCAGGTGCCGCGCGTCCTGCTCGTGACCAAGGGCGAGCTCTCCTCCGGCTCCACGGTCTGGGCGCAGGGCGGCATCGCCGCGGCCCTCGACCCCTCGGACTCACCCGCGGCCCACCTCGAGGACACGCTCGCGGCGGGCGGGGGACTGTGCGACCCGGCCGCGGTCGAGGTCCTCGTGACCGAGGGCCCCGCACGCGTGCGCGAGCTCGTCTCGCGCGGCGCGAACTTCGACCTCGCCCCCGGTGGCGACATCGCGCTCACGCGCGAGGGCGGTCACCACGCCGACCGCATCGCGCACGCGGGCGGCGACGCGACGGGCGCCGAGATCTCCCGGGCGCTCGTCGCCCAGCTCGAGGCCGTCCTCGCCGACCCCGGCATCGAGGTCATCGAGAACGCCCTCGTGCTCGACGTCCTCACCACGTCCCCCGACGAGCCCGGCGGTCCCCGCGCGTGCGGCGTGACGCTGCACGTGCGCGGGCAGGGCTCGCGCGACGGCGTCGGCGCGGTCCTCGGCCGGGCGGTCGTCCTCGCGACCGGTGGGATCGGGCAGGTGTTCCGCTCCTCGACCAACCCGCCCCAGGCCACGGGCGACGGCATGGCCGCCGCGCTGCGTGCGGGGGCGACGCTCGGCGACGTCGAGTTCGTCCAGTTCCACCCGACCGTGCTGTGGCTGGGTCTCGGCGCCAAGGGTCAGCTCCCGCTCGTGTCGGAAGCCGTCCGGGGAGAGGGCGCGATCCTCCTCGACACCGACGGGCACCGTTTCATGCCCGCGGTCCACCCCATGGCCGAGCTCGCGCCGCGCGACGTCGTGGCCCACGCCATCGTGCGGCAGATGGCCGCCACGGGCTCGGACCACGTGCTGCTCGACGCCCGGCACCTGGGTGCCGACTTCCTGCGCAAGCGGTTCCCGACCATCACCGAGCGCCTGCTCGACCAGGGCATCGACCTCACCGAGGAGCCCGTCCCGGTCGCGCCCGCCCAGCACTACCACTCGGGCGGCATCGTCACGGACCTCCACGGACGCTCGACGCTCGACGGCCTGTACGCCGTGGGCGAGGTCGCGTGCACCGGCGTGCACGGGGCCAACCGGCTCGCGTCGAACTCGCTCCTGGAGGGCCTGGTCTTCGCGTACCGGGCGGCCCAGGAGATCACGGCGCGCGTCGCCGCGGGAGAGCTCCCCCTCGGGACGCCCGTCGAGCGCGACGGCGGTGCGGCGCTCGTGCCCGCCGCGTCGCGGTCCCGGGTCCAGTCCGTCTCCTCGGCCGGGCCGGGCGTCATCCGCGACGCCCGGGGCCTGCGGGCCGCAGCCGACAAGCTCGCTGCCGTGCGCACCGACGCGCACCGGTCCACCGACGTCGTGGCCGTCCCCCAGACCGCCGAGTGGGAGACGACCAACGTCCACCAGGTCGCGACCGCGCTGACCGAGGCCGCGCTCGTGCGCGAGGAGAGCCGGGGTGGACACTTCCGGACGGACTTCCCCCAGGCCGACCCGGCGTGGGGGCGGCGGATCGAGATCACGCTCGGGGCGGACGGCGCGCTGCGGGTCGTGTGAGCGGCCGCCGGTCGCCGGTCGGCCGTCGCCGGGGAAGGTAGCGTGAGCGCCGTGAACTCTCCCTCTCTCGTCGAGCCCGGCCTCGACCCCCGGTGGATCACCGACATCGTCACGCGTGCCCTCGACGAGGACCTCGGCCCCGCTCCGGGCCGGGACGTGACCACCCAGGCCACGGTGCCGCCGTCGGGCACGGGGACCGCCCACCTGGTGGCGCGGGCCGACGGAGTGGTGGCCGGTCTCGTCGTGGTCGAGGAGGTCACCCGGCAGGTCGCCGAGCGCTTCGGGCTCGCGCCCGTCACGGTCACGTTCACCGCGCAGGACGGCGACGCCGTGGCACGCGGGCGTGTCCTCGCGGCGCTCACCGGTCCGGTCCAGGTGCTCCTCACGGCCGAGCGCACGCTCCTCAACCTCGCGAGCCGCGCGAGCGGCGTCGCGACCGCGACCCGCGCGTGGGCCCGCGAGCTCGACGGGACCGGCGCGCAGGTGCTCGACACCCGCAAGACGACCCCGGGTCTGCGCGCCCTGGAGAAGTACGCCGTCCGGGCGGGGGGTGGCACGAACAAGCGCATGGGTCTCTACGACGTGGCCATGGTCAAGGACAACCACGTCGTCGCCGCGGGCTCGGTGAGCGGCGCGATCGAGGCGGTCCGGACGATGTTCTCCGACGTCCTCGTCCAGGTCGAGGCCGACACGACGGACCAGGCCATGGAGGCCCTCGACGCAGGGGCCGACTTCCTGCTGCTCGACAACATGCCCACGCCCGTGCTCGCCCAGACCGTGCGGCTCGTGCGCGAGCGCGAGGCGGCTCCTGGCGGACCGGGGCGGATCGAGCTCGAGGCGACGGGGAACCTGACGCTCGACCGGGCGCGCGAGGTCGCCGGGACCGGGGTCGACTACCTCTCGGTGGGGGCGCTCACGCACTCGGCGCCGATCCTCGACCTGGCCCTCGACCTCATCGGCTGACGCGTCGGGCGGCAGGGCGGGACGGTGCGGGGGAGCGCTGGAACCCCATCCGGCGCTCCCCGGTAGAATCGTCGCGTGACTTCCCCCGATCCTGCTGCTGCCGCCGTGCCCGCCGCCGATGCCGCTCCCGCCGTGAACCCCGCCCCGGCGGAGGTCGACGAGACCGACGACCTCCCCGAGCAGCTGCGGGTCCGGCGCGAGAAGCGCGAGCGGCTGCTCGCGCAGGGCGAGGAGGCCTACCCGGTCTCGGTCCCGCGCACGCACACGATCGCCCAGGTCCGTGCGGCGTACGACCACCTCGAGAGCGGTCAGGAGACCGACGACGTCGTGGGCGTGGCCGGACGTGTCGTGTTCCTGCGCAACACGGGCAAGCTCTGCTTCGTGACGCTGCAGGACGGCGAGGGCAACCGGCTCCAGGTCATGCTGAGCCAGGCCGTGGTGGGCGAGGAGTCGCTCGCGGCGTTCAAGGCCGACGTGGACCTGGGGGACCACCTGTTCGCGCACGGGCGGGTCATCAGCTCGCGCCGCGGTGAGCTGAGCATCTTCGCGGACGAGTGGAAGATCGCTGCCAAGTCGCTGCGCCCGCTGCCCGTCCTGCACAAGGAGCTCTCGGAGGAGAGCCGGGTCCGTCAGCGCTACGTCGACCTGATCGCGCGCCCTGCGGCGCGGGACATGGTCCGGCTGCGTGCCGCGGTGGTGCGGTCGCTGCGCGAGAACTTCCACGAGCGGGGCTACCTCGAGGTCGAGACGCCCATGCTCCAGACCATTCACGGCGGTGCGGCGGCGCGTCCGTTCACGACCCACATGAATGCGTTCGACATGGAGCTGTACCTGCGCATCGCACCCGAGCTGTTCCTCAAGCGCGCGGTCGTCGGTGGGGTCGAGCGGGTCTTCGAGATCAACCGCAACTTCCGCAACGAAGGGGCTGACTCGACGCACTCGCCGGAATTCGCGATGCTCGAGGCGTACGAGGCCTACGGTGATTACAACACCATGGCCGACCTGACGCAGAACCTCGTCCAGCGGGCGGCCCAGGATGCTCTGGGAACGACCACGATCGTGCTTCCGGGGGGCGAGGAGTACGAGCTCGGCGGTGAATGGGCGCACCTCAAGATGTATGACTCGTTGTCGGCGGCCCTGGGTGAAGAGATCACCCCGGAAACGTCTGTGGAACATCTGTCCAAGATCGCCGACCGGCTCGAGATTTCCTACGACACCAAGCGTGCCGGTCACGGCAAGCTCGTGGAAGAGATCTGGGAGCACCTGGTGGGCGCCCACCTGTATGCCCCGACGTTCGTCCGCGACTTCCCGGTCGAGACCTCGCCGTTGACCCGCGACCACCGCACGGTCAAGGGTCAGGTCGAGAAGTGGGACCTCTACGTCCGCGGTTTCGAGCTGGCCACCGCCTATTCCGAGCTGGTCGACCCGGTGATCCAGCGTCAGCGTTTCGAGGCGCAGGCGGTCCTCGCGGCCGCGGGCGACGACGAGGCCATGCGTCTCGACGAGGACTTCCTCACAGCGATGGAGTACGCGATGCCCCCGTCGGGGGGCATGGGCATGGGGCTCGACCGCCTGCTCATGGCGCTGACCGGCCACGGGATCCGCGAGACCATCCTCTTCCCCCTGGTCAAGCCCGCCCAGTGACCGGGCGTCCCCCGCGATGACCGGGTGACTGCGGGGTGCGACGCCCACGGGCGTCACACCC
This sequence comes from Oerskovia douganii, assembly GCF_015142735.1. Taxonomy (GTDB): domain Bacteria; phylum Actinomycetota; class Actinomycetes; order Actinomycetales; family Cellulomonadaceae; genus Oerskovia; species Oerskovia douganii. The sequence goes on from NZ_JACSPN010000002.1 coordinate 222,622, forward strand.
CGCAGTCGTCCTGCGGTCGTAGACTGGCCCGCATGAGCGATTTCTGGCCCGCCGTCTATGCCTTGATCCCCTCGGTGGGGGTCGGCATCCTCTTCTATTTCGCGATGCGTGCGATCGTGCGTGCGGACCGTAACGAGAGGCTTGCCATGGCCGAGCTCGACGCCCGGGCAGAGCAGGCCGAGCTCCGTGCGCAGGCGTCGGGGGATTCTTCGACGACTTCTCGGTAGTCGCGACACGTGCTTTGCCTTTGACGTCATTCCCTCGAAATGGCACACTTCGAGATACCAGCATCAATTCTCGAAGACGCGAGGTAGCACAGTGGCACAGAAGGTCCAGGTAATTCTCGTCGACGACGTCGACGGTGGAGCGGCGGACGAGTCCGTGACGTTCGCCCTCGACGGCGTCTCCTACGAGATCGACCTCAGCTCGGCTCACGCCCAGGAATTGCGCGACGCCTTTGCGCCGTGGGTCGGTCACGCACGCAAGGTCACGCGCGGAACTGCTCGCCCGGCGGCCCGCAAGACGCGTTCTTCCGCAGCGGGTCCGTCGCGTGCGACGGAGATCCGTGAATGGGCACGCGCGAATGGTTACACGGTCAGCGAGCGTGGCCGAATCTCGGCCGACGTCCAGCAGGCGTACGACGCAGCGCACTGATCCGCTGTCCTTGTCGGGGGCGTCCCGCCCGGTCTCCGCGCTGCGGGGTCGGTCGGAGCGCCCCTGACGCACGTCCGGGTGCTACTAGGCTCGGGGCATGACTTCTCCCTCGTCGCCCGTGGGCGCCCCGGACTCGCGCACCCTCTGGCTCGGCACCTACCCCGACGGGGCGCCGGTCGGCAGCGGCGAGGGGATCTGGCGGGTGCCGGTCGACCCGTCGACGGGCGCGCTGGGCGAGCCGGTCCTGGCGGCCGTGACGCCGTCGCCCTCGTTCGTCGCGCTCGACCCGAGCGGTGCCCTCCTGTACGCGGTGACCGAGGACGAGCGGGGCGCGGTGAGCGGGTTCCGGGTCTCGCCGGACGGCGCGCTCGCCCACCTGGCGACGGTGCCCAGCGGTGGCACGCACCCGTGCCACGTGGTCGCGACGGACGACGCGGTCTGGGTCGCGAACTACGGCGACGGCACGTTCGCGGTGCTGCCGCTCGACGCGTCGGGCGCCCCGACCGGGGCCCTGCGCCTGGAGCACCGGGGTACGGGGCCGGACACCGACCGCCAGAGGGGGCCGCACGCCCACTTCGTCGGCGCGGTCGCGGGGGACCCCGTGGTGGCGGACCTGGGGACTGACGAGCTGCGCGCGTACCCGCGTGCGCTCGACGAGCTGCGGGACCTCGCGGACGCCGCCGCCCCGGCACGTGTCGTGGCGACCCTCCCGGGCGGTGCGGGCCCGCGCCACTTCGCGGTCCTGCCGGACCCCGAGGGCTCTCCCGGGGCGCTCCTCGTCGCGACCGAGCTCGACGCACGCGTCTACGTCCTGGTCCCCTCGGGGGACGGCCGGTTCGAGGTCGCCGGCTCGGTCCCCGCGACCGCCGCCCCGCTGCCCGAGGGCGGCCGGAACTACCCGTCGCACGTCGCGCTGAGCGAGGACGGGGCGCGCCTGTTCGTCGCGGTTCGCGGGGCCGACGTCCTGTCGACGTTCGCGGTGACGCGGGCGCCCGGGCCCGACGGCGCAGCCCCCGTCCTCGAGCACCTGTCCGACACCCCGCTGGGCGGGGCGTGGCCGCGGCACTTCGCGGTGCTGGCGCCCGTGGGCGACGCGACGCCCGTCGCGGACCTGGTCGTCGTGGCCAACCAGAACTCGTCCAACCTCGTGGTCCTGCGGGTCGACCGGACGGACGGTGCGGGCGTGCTCGTGGACGAGGTCGCTGTCCCTGTCCCGGCGTGCGTCGTGGAGGCCTGAGGGTTGTGAAGGACTCGCCGCGCATCGCGATGCTCTCGGTGCACACCTCGCCGCTCGACCAGCCCGGCACGGGCGACGCGGGCGGCATGAACGTGTACATCACGGAGCTGGCGCGGGCGCTGGCCCGGCGCGGGGCGCAGGTCGAGATCTTCACGCGCGCGACGTCGTCGGCCCAGCCGCCCGTGGTCGAGGTCGAGGACGGCGTGCTGGTGCGCCACGTCGTGGCCGGTCCGTTCGAGGGGCTCGACAAGAACGACCTCCCGGGGCAGCTCTGCGCCTTCACGGCGGGGGTGCTGCGGGCCGAGGCGCGGCGGGACGCGGGCTGGTACGACGTGGTGCACACGCACTACTGGCTCTCCGGGCAGGCGGGCTGGCTCGCCGCGGACCGGTGGGACGTGCCGCTCGTGAACTCGATGCACACCATGGCCCGCGTGAAGAACGCTGCCCTGGCCCCGGGGGACGCCCCCGAGCCGCTCGGGCGGATCATCGGCGAGGAGCAGGTCGTCGCGGAGGCCGACGCGCTCGTGGCGAGCACGCCCGAGGAGTTCAAGGACCTCGTCGAGGAGTACGGCGCGGACCCGGCGAAGGTGCACGTCGTGCCGCCGGGCGTCGACCTCGACCTGTTCTCGCCGGCCGCGCCGGGCGAGACCAAGGAGTCGCTGCGGGCCTCCCTGGGGCTGCCGACCACGGGTCGGCTCGTGCTGTTCGCGGGGCGCGTCCAGCCGCTCAAGGCGCCCGACGTCCTGGTCCGGGCGCTCGGGGTGCTCGCGGACCACGACGAGCCGCTGCCGACGCTCGTGGTGCTCGGCGGACCGAGCGGGCGCATGACGGCGGTGCGCGAGCTCGAGGCGCTCGCCTACCAGATGGGCGTCGCCGACCACGTGGTCGTGCGCCCGCCCGTGCCGCGCGACGAGCTCGTGCGCTACTACCGGGCCGCCGACGTCGTGGCCGTGCCGTCGCACAACGAGTCGTTCGGGCTGGTCGCAGCCGAGGCGCAGGCGTCGGGCACGCCCGTGGTCGCGGCGGCCGTGGGTGGGCTGCGGACGGTCGTCGAGGACGGGGTGTCGGGGATCCTGGTCCCGGACCACAACCCGTGGACGTGGTCGCGCACCCTGAGCGACCTGCTGGCCGACGACGAGCGCCGTGCCGGGCTCGCGACCGGGGCGCGGCGCGTCAGCGAACGGTACGGCTGGGACGCGACGGCAGAGGCCATGCTCGCGGTGTACGAGCAGGCGGCCGAGGCGCGGGCGGCGCGTCCGCGCTGAGGCGTGACCACGGCTCCCGCGAGGTTCCACGTCGGGGGAGCGCCTGGCCGGCTCCGTCGACGCGAACCCTCTGCCTCGGCTGCCGCCCGGGGTCAGTCGCGCCGTTCGAGCACGAAGACCGGGATCTCCCGGTCGGTGCGCTCCTGGTAGCTCGCGTAGTCCGGGTAGGCCGCGACGGCGCGCTCCCACCACAGGGCCTTCTCCTCGCCCGTGACCTCGCGGGCCGTGTAGTCGTGGCGCTCGGGCCCGTCCTGGAGCTCGACGTGCGGGTTCGCCACGATGTTGTGGTACCAGACGGGGTGCTGCGGGGCGCCGCCGAGCGAGGCGACGACGGCGTAGGTGCCGTCGTGCTCGACGCGCATGAGCGGCGTCTTGCGGATCTTGCCGCTCTTCGCGCCCAGGGTCCACAGGATCACCACGGGCATCCCGCGCAGCGTCGTGCCCTTGGTCCCGCCTGAGGTCTCGTACAGCTCGGCCTGCTTGCGTGCCCAGTCGCTCGTGCTGGGTGCGTACTCTCCGGTGATCGGCATGCCTGGTACAACGCGTGGCGCGCGTCACCATTCCCGGAGCGGAGATTCCCGTTCCGTAGATGTTCGGTGACCATTTCCCGGGACAGCGCTGCCACCCGCGTCATGGTGCGGCAGGATGGTGACCATGACCTACACCCTCGTGCTGCTCCGCCACGGCGAGAGCGAATGGAATGCCAAGAACCTGTTCACCGGCTGGGTGGACGTCGCACTCTCGGAGAAGGGCGTCGAGGAGGCGAAGCGCGGCGGCACCCTGCTGACGGACGCGGGAGTCCTCCCCGACGTCGTGCACACCTCCCTGCTGCGTCGCGCGATCACCACCGCGAACCTCGCGCTGGACTCCGCGGACCGTCACTGGATCCCCGTGAAGCGCTCCTGGCGCCTCAACGAGCGCCACTACGGTGCTCTCCAGGGCAAGGACAAGAAGCAGACGCTCGCCGAGTTCGGCGAGGAGCAGTTCATGCTGTGGCGTCGTTCGTACGACGTGCCGCCGCCCGCGATCGAGCTCGGCTCGGAGTTCTCGCAGGACACGGACCCGCGCTACGCGGACGCCCCGGTCGTGCGGACCGAGTGCCTCAAGGACGTCCTCGAGCGCGCGCTGCCGTACTGGGAGGGTGAGGTCGTCCCCGACCTCAAGGCCGGCAAGACGGTCCTCGTCGCGGCGCACGGCAACTCGCTGCGCGCGATCATCAAGCACCTCGACGGCATCTCGGACGAGGACATCGCGGCTCTCAACGTGCCCACGGGCATCCCGCTCGTGTACGAGCTCGACGAGAACCTGGTCCCCGTGGTCAAGGGTGGCAAGTACCTCGACCCGGCTGCTGCGGCGGACGCGATCGCCGCGGTCGCGAACCAGGGTCGCTGATCGTCCCGTCGCCTCGACGCGAACGCCCGACGGCGCCGCTCCCCCCGCGGGGAGCGGGGCCCGGGCGGGCGTTCGTGGCGAAGGACGACGGGTGCGGGTCCCTCGCGGGAGGCGCCGAGCGCTTCCCGCGAGGGACCCGCACCCGTCGAGGACGCGGGCGGGCGGGCCTCAGGCGCGCGTGGCCTGCCCCCTGTCGTCGGCGAAGTCGCCCGTGACGAGGAACGTCACGCGCTTGGCGATCGAGACCCCGTGGTCGCCGAACCGCTCGTAGTACCGCCCGACGAGCGTCACGTCGACCGTCTCCTGCGGCGTGCCGTCCCACTCCGGCCCCAGGAGCGCCGCGAACGTGTCCTGGTGCAGGTGGTCCAGCAGGTCGTCGTCCCGCTCGACGTTCGCCGCGACCTCCAGGTCCCGCGTCGTGAGCAGGGTCGTGGTGCGTCGCGCGACCCGCGTCGCGGCGTCGTGCATCTGGGAGAACGTCCCCTCCAGCAGGGGGTGGATCGCGTGGGCCGGGTACCGGCCGCGGGCGACCTGCGCCACGTGCCGCGCGAGGTCTCCCATGCGCTCGAGCGTCGCGCTCATGCGCAGCGCGCTCACGACGACCCGCAGGTCCGTCGCGACCGGCTGCTGCTGCGCGAGCAGCAGCACGCACCGCTCGTCGAGCTCACGTTCCAGCGCGTCGATCGCGTGGTCGGACGCGATCACGGCCTGCGCGAGCTGGAGGTCTGCGGTGAGCAGCGCCGTCCCGGCTCGACTGATGGCCGACTCGACCAACCGGCTCATCTCGGCGAGGTCGTCACCGACCTGCTTGAGCTCTGCCTCGAAGATTTCCCGCATCGCTTCCCTTTCATGGTGACCAGCACCGTCCACCCTGCCAGGCCAGGTGAACGGGGAGATGAACGGACAGGTGAACGCCGGGACGCCGCCAGGTGAACTCTTGGACACACGTCCGCCGAACCGTCGCTCCTGGTCCGGCGCGCTCAGGGGGCGACCGTAGGCTGGTGACGTGGAAGGAATCCAGGAGGGCGTCTCGCTGCTCGTCGCAGGAGTGATCGGGCTCCTCGTCGGCGTCTTCGCGACGCTCGCGTTCCGGTTCAGCGAGCGCAGCTCCCGGCGCATGCCCGACGAGGAGGCGCCCGAGCTCGACGAAGGGCTCGTCCGTGTCCTCGCGGTGCTGCGGTCGGCTGCCGTCGTGCTCGACTCCGAGGGCGAGGTGGTGCGGGCGAGCCCGCCGGCGTACGCGCTGGGCGTGGTCCGCGGCGACGCGATCGTGCACACCCCGATCCTCGACATGATCGAGGAGGTCCAGCGCGACGGCGTGATCCGCGACGAGGAGCTCGAGCTCCCGCGCGGTCCGGTCGGACGCGGCATGGTCATGCTCCAGGTCCGGGTCGCGCAGGTCGGCCCCCACCACATCCTGGTCCTCGCGGAGGACCGCACCGAGGCGCGCCGCGTCGACGCGATCCGCCGCGACTTCGTGGTCAACGTGTCGCACGAGCTCAAGACGCCCGTGGGGGCGCTCGCGCTGCTCGCGGAGACCGTGCAGGACGCCGCGGACGACCCCGTGGCGGTGCGCCGCTTCACGGGCCGCATGCAGCAGGAGGCCACGCGGCTGTCCGCGCTGGTCCAGGAGATCATCGAGCTCTCGCGCCTGCAGGTCGCGGGCGCGCTCCAGGCCGTCACGGCCGTCCCCGTCCGGGGCGTCGTCGAGGAGTCCGTCGACCGGGCTCGCACCAACGCCCAGGCCAAGGGCATCGTCCTGACGGTCGGGGGGGACCTCGACGCCGTCGTCTACGGCGACCACGCGCTGCTCGTGACCGCGGTCCGCAACCTGCTCGACAACGCGGTCGCGTACTCGGGGGAGAACACCCGGGTCGGGGTCGGCGTGAGCGTCGACGGCGACCTCGTGGAGATCGCCGTCGTGGACCAGGGGATCGGCATCTCCGAGGGCGAGCAGCAGCGGGTGTTCGAGCGCTTCTACCGGGTGGACCCCGCGCGCTCGCGCGACACCGGCGGGACGGGCCTGGGGCTCAGCATCGTCAAGCACATCGCGGCCGACCACGGCGGTGAGGTGACCATGTGGTCCGAGCCCGGCCGCGGGTCCACGTTCACGCTGCGCATCCCGGCGGCGAACCCGGCCGCGCTCGAGGAGGCGGCAGGGGAGGGGACGTCCGGTGACGGCTCTCCCGACGACCCGGCCGACGCGCCGTCCGAGCGAGCGGCGGGACCAGCAGGTCCCACGGGCACCGGGGCCCCGGTCGAGGGCGACCGCGAGGGCGACGCCCCCGCGGGCACCGACGAGGCCCCGCCCACGCACCCCGGTCCGGCACCCACCAGGGCACCGGCCCCCCAGCCAGCAGCTCCCCATCCGGGCACGTCCCCCAGAACCAAGGAGGTGGGTGCGTGACGCGCATCCTGGTCGTCGAGGACGAGGAGTCGTACCGCGACCCTCTGACCTACCAGCTGGCCCGCGAGGGTTTCGACGTCGTCGAGGCGGCGACGGGCCCCGAGGCCCTGGCCGCGTACGACGCCGGGGGAGCGGACATCGTGCTGCTCGACCTCATGCTGCCCGGGCTGAGCGGCACCGAGGTGTGCCGCGAGCTGCGCCAGCGCGGCAACGTACCGGTCATCATGCTCACGGCCAAGGACTCGGAGATCGACAAGGTCGTGGGCCTCGAGCTCGGGGCCGACGACTACGTGACCAAGCCCTACTCGTTCCGCGAGCTGCTCGCGCGCGTCCGCGCGGTGCTGCGGCGCCAGGGAAGCGCCGAGTCGCCGGCGGAGACCGAGGCCGACGGGGCGCTCGAGGTCGGTCCGGTGCGCATGGACGTCGAGCGGCACGTCGTGACCGTGTACGGCGAGCTGGTCCCGTTCCCGCTCAAGGAGTTCGAGCTGCTCGAGGTGCTGCTGCGCAACGCGGGCCGGGTCCTGACGCGCGGGCAGCTCATCGACCGGGTCTGGGGCGCCGACTACGTGGGGGACACCAAGACCCTCGACGTGCACGTCAAGCGCATCCGCTCCAAGATCGAGCCCGACCCGGCGACGCCGCGCTACCTGCTCACGGTGCGCGGTCTGGGGTACAAGGTGGCCGACGGCGCCTCGTAGGCCGTGCCGACCCGCGGCGGCCGCCGCCCTCCTTCCAGGGGGCGTGCCGCCGTCGGGCCGCGGGCTGCCGCGTCAGACCGGCGGCGTGCCCGTCGGCGGGCCGTCCGGTGGTGCGTCGCGTCCCTGGCGACGCCGGGGTCGCCCGAGCAGGGCCCCCCTACGTTCGGCGGGCGGCTTGGGAGGCCTGGGGTTCTTGGGCCCGTCGCTGCCGTAGAGCTCGTCCCACTGCTCCGAGATGGTCTCCGTGACCCGGCGCGTCACGTGCTGCGTGAGGGCCAGGCGCGCCTGCGCACGCTCGGCACGCAGGATCGCGCTGTGCTCCTCGCGCAGGGCGATCACGGTGGACAGGGCCATCCCGATCATCACGACCGAGAACGGCAGGGCGATGAGGATCGCGGCCGTCTGCAGCGCGGTGAGCCCGCCGGAGATGAGCAGCGCGATCGCGAGGAGCCCCGAGAGCACGGCCCACAGGATGCGGTTCCAGACCGCGGGGTGCGGATCGCCGCCCGAGGTCAGCATCCCGACGACGAACGAGCCCGAGTCGGCGGACGTCACGAAGAAGATGCCGATGAGGACGATCGCGAGCACCGTCAGGATCTGGCCCCCCGGCAGGTCGCCGAGGAGCTGGAACAGCACGGTGTCGGTGTCGACGGTCCCGCCCGGCCCGATCAGGTCGCCCGCGCCGAAGATCTGCCGGTACAGCGCCGAGCCGCCGAACACCGAGAACCACAGGAACGTCACGAGCGTGGGGACGAGCAGCGTCCCCATCACGAACTCGCGGATCGTGCGGCCGCGGGAGATGCGGGCGATGAAGACGCCCACGAACGGGGCCCAGGAGATCCACCAGCCCCAGTAGAAGATGGTCCACGCCGACTGCCACTCGAGCCCGGCGTCGCCCTGGAAGGCCGTGGTGTCGAACGTGAGGCGGATGACGTTCTGCAGGTAGTACCCCATGGACTGCACGTAGTCGCGCAGCAGGAAGAGGGTCGGTCCCACGACGAGCACCGTGAGCGCGAGGACCCCGGCCAGGATCATGTTGCCGTTGGACAACCACTTCATGCCGCGCCCCAGCCCCGACGCCACGGAGAACGTCGCGACGGCCGTGATCCCGACGATGAGCCCGATCTCGAGCGCGAGGCTCGGCTCCGCGACGTTCAGGAAGCCGAGCCCGGCCCCGATCTGCAGCACGCCGAAGCCGAGCGAGGTCGCGACGCCGAACACGGTCCCGAGCACCGCGACCACGTCGACCACGTCTCCGAGGCGGCCCTTGACGCGGTCCCCGAGCAGCGGCTCGAGGGCCCAGCGGATCGACACCGGCCGGCCCTTGCGGTGGATCGCGTAGGCGAGCGCGAGGCCGGCCACGACGTAGATCGCCCAGGCGTGCACGCCCCAGTGGAGGTAGCTCTGCCCCATCGCGGCCTGTGCGAGGGCCGCGGGGTCGCCCGTGACGCCGGGCTTGGGCGACGCGAAGTGCGTCAGGGGCTCGGCCGCCCCCCAGTAGACGAGCCCGATCCCCATGCCCGTCGCGAACAGCATCGCGAACCACACGGGCAGCCGGAACAGCGGGGTCTCGTCGTCCTTGCCCAGCACGATGTCGCCGAACCGGCTGAGCCCCATCCACAGCGCGAAGATGACGAACGCGGCCACGAGCAGCACGTAGTACCAGCCGAACGCACCGATCACGTCGGCCTGCAGGGTGCTCAGGACCGCGGTCGTCCCGTCGGTGAAGACCATCGCGAGGAGCACGAACAGCAGGATCAGGCCCGCGGCGGGATAGAAGACGCGGGGGTACATGCGCCCGGGCGGCGTGGGCAGCACGGCCGTGCCCGACGACGTCGCGTCGCCCGCGGCGGCAGCCGTCCCCGCGGCGACGGCCGGTTCGGCGCCCCCGGTCGGCTCGGTGCCCGCGGGCTCGGTGCCCTCTGCGGCACCGGGACCGTGCGCAGGGTCCGCCGGGGGACCTGGCGCACCGGCCGACGGCGCGGGCCGACCCTCCGGCTCGCCCTCGGCGGGATGCGGGGCGCTCGTGCCGTCGTCGTCTGTCACAGGGGTCCTCCTGACGTCCGTCGTGGTGCGGTCGTCGATCGACCTCGGATCTCCCGGCCGTGGTGACGGTGGGCGACCTGTCCTCACCAGACTTCCCGACGGGTACGGGCGGGGCAACCGCTGATGACCGCGCGAGGCGTGCGCTGCGTCACGACGGGCAGGCTCGGACGCGGGTCGGTGCCACGGCCCGCCCGGCCCGGAAGAGTCCGCGCACTGTTCATCCGTCGTTCACCCGGACAACCGGAGCGCGTCACCCGGGCTGCTTAGCGTCGTAGACGTCACCCGCGCTCGCTGGTGCCCCGCGTTGACAGGATGGAAGAAGAGAGTGAAGCTCAGCCGATTCACCCGCGCAGGTTCCGCAGCAGCCGTCGGCGTGCTCGCGTTGACGTTGGCCGCGTGCTCGAGCAGCACCGACTCGGGCGGTGGAGCCGACGGCGCGTCGAGCGACTCGACCGAGGACCTCACGGGCACGCTCGCCGGCGCCGGCGCCTCGTCCCAGGAGAAGGCCGTGGCCGGCTGGATCGCCGGTTTCGGCGACATCGCCCCCGGCGTGACCGTCAGCTACGACGCGGTGGGCTCGGGCGGTGGCCGCGAGCAGTTCCTCTCCGGTGCGACCCAGTTCGCCGGCTCGGACGCCGCCCTCAAGGAGGACGAGCTCGCGACCGCGACCGACCGCTGCTTCGGCGGCGAGGCGATCGAGGTCCCGCTCTACATCAGCCCCATCGCCGTGATCTACAACCTGCCCGGTGTCGACACCGAGCACCTCCAGCTCTCGCCCGAGACGCTCGCGAAGATCTTCAACCGGGAGATCACCACCTGGAACGACCCGGCGATCGCCGCGGAGAACGAGGGCGTCGAGCTCCCCGCGACCGCGATCATCCCCGTGAACCGCTCGGACGAGTCCGGCACCACGGAGAACTTCACCGAGTACCTCGAGGCCGCCTCGAACGGCGCCTGGCCGCACGAGGCCAGCGGCGACTGGCCCCTGTCCGGCGGCCAGTCGGGCCAGGGCACCCAGGGTGTCGTCGACACGGTCACGGGAGCCGAGGGTGCCATCGGGTACGCCGACGCCTCGCGCGCCGGTGACCTGGGCACGGTCGCGATCAAGGTCGGCGAGGAGTACGTGCCGTTCTCGCCCGAGGCCGCGGCCAAGGTCGTCGACGCCTCGCCGCGTGCGGCGGACGCGACGGACAAGCGCCTGGTCGTCGAGATCGACCGCACCACGACCGAGGCCGGCGCCTACCCGCTGGTCCTCATCTCCTACTCGATCGCGTGCGACACCTACGACAAGGCCGAGGACGCCGAGAACGTCAAGGCGTACCTGACCTACGTCGCCAGCGAGGAGGGCCAGGCGCGCGCCGCCGAGCCGTCCGTCGCCGGCTCCGCCCCGATCTCGGACGCCCTGCGCACCGAGGTCCAGGCAGCCCTCGACTCGATCACCGTCACGAGCTGATCGACGAGCTGCACACGGTCACTCACCCAGGGGCGGGTCACGTCGAGGCACTGCGCCCGACGCGGCCCGCCACGGGCGCGTGACCACCGGAACGTCCGTCCCACCACCGCCGCACCACAGTCATCGGAGCACCAGTGGCCGTCACCTCTCCTCCCTCCACCCGAGCCGGGCTCGGGTCCGAACCCACGGTCTCCGCGACCAAGGGCGGCCTGGCCGGCCGCCTCTTCGCGGGCCTGTCGACGGGGGCCGGGATCCTCATCCTGCTCGTCCTCGCGGCGGTGGCCGTGTTCCTCGTCATCGAGGCGTGGCCCGCGCTGACGGCGAGTCCCGAGGAGCTCCAGGAGATCTCCTGGTTCAAGGCGGACTCGTTGCTGGCCTACATCGGTCCGCTGGTGTTCGGCACGCTCCTCGCCTCGATCCTGGCGCTCGCGATCGCGGTGCCGGTCTCGGTGGGCATCGCGCTGTTCATCTCGCACTACGCGCCCCGACGCCTCGCGCAGGGCCTCGGCTACCTGATCGACCTCCTCGCGGCCATCCCGAGCGTCGTGTACGGCCTGTGGGGCGCTCTGTGGCTGCTCCCGATCCTCAACCCGTTCTTCACGTGGCTCAGCGGGACCCTGGGCTTCGTCCCGCTGTTCGAGGGGTACCAGGCCCCGGCCAAGAACATCATGTCGGCCTCGATCGTCCTGGCGGTCATGATCCTGCCGATCATCACGGCGGTCTCGCGCGAGGTGTTCCTCCAGACCCCGGTCCTGCACGAGGAGGCCTCGCTCGCCCTGGGGGCGACGCGCTGGGAGATGGTCCGCATGGCCGTCCTGCCGTTCGGCCGCTCGGGCGTGATCAGCGCGTCGATGCTGGGCCTCGGACGCGCCCTGGGCGAGACCATGGCCGTGCTCATGGTCATCTCTCCCGGCTTCCTCTACTCGCTGTTCCTGCTCAAGCCCGGGCAGCAGCAGACGATCGCCGCGAACATCGCCTCGAAGTTCCCCGAGGCCAGCGGCCTCGCGGTGAGCACGCTCATCGCGACGGGGCTCGCGCTGTTCGTCATCACGTTCGTCGTCAACATGATCGCGCGCTGGATCATCGCGCGCCGCAAGGATTTCTCGGGAGCGAACTGATGACGGCCACCGACCTGACCCCCACGACGCCCGCCGCCCCCGACGGCCCGGGCTCCCTGCACCTCGTCCCCACGCAGCGACGGCTGCCCCGCTGGGCCCCGTGGGCGTTCGCCGCGGGCGGCGTCCTCGTCGCGGCCGGCATCCTCGCCGTCGCGGGGAACCCGACCGTCGCGGGGGTGCTGGGCCTCGGCGCGGTGCTCTACGCCGTCGGGCTGACCGTGACGTCGCGGTTCGTCGAGGGGGCCCGCTGGGCCACCGACCGCCTCGCGACCACGCTCGTGACCTTCGCGTTCCTGCTCGCGCTGATCCCGCTCGGCTCGCTCCTGTGGATCGTGGTCACGCGCGGCGCGAAGCTCTTCGGGGCGACGTTCCTGTCGACCGACATGGTCGGCGTGTACGGCGACATGACGAGCGGCGGGATCTGGCACGCGATCGTCGGCACGCTCCTCATCACGGGCGCGGCCACCGTCATCTCGGTGCCGATCGGCCTGCTCACCGCGATCTACCTGGTCGAGTACGGGCGTGGCGCGCTCGCGCGCTGGATCACGTTCCTCGTGGACGTCATGACGGGCATCCCGTCGATCGTCGCGGGCCTCTTCGCGTTCGCCCTGTTCACGCTGATCTTCGGGCCCGCGTACCGCGCGGGGATCATGGGCGCGGTCGCGCTCTCGCTGCTCATGACACCGGTCGTGATCCGCTCGGTCGAGGAGATGCTGCGCCTGGTCCCCAACGAGCTCCGTGAGGCCTCGCTGGCGCTCGGTGTGCCCAAGTGGCTGACCATCGTCAAGGTCGTCCTGCGCACCTCGATCGCGGGCATCGTCACGGGCGTCATGCTCTCGATCGCCCGCGTCATCGGGGAGACCGCGCCGCTGCTCCTCACGGTCGGGCTCATCACGCAGGTCAACTGGGACCTGTTCGACGGTCGCATGGCGACCCTGCCCGTCTTCGCCTACCGCCAGTACGAGCAGGGTGGCGTGGGGATCGACCGGGCGTGGGCCGCGGCCCTGACCCTCATCCTCATCGTCATGCTCCTCAACCTGATCGCCCGGCTCGTCAGCCGCCTGTTCTCGCCCAAGACCGCTCGCTGAGCCGAGCCCACCAGCCTGGCCGGGCACCGCACCCCGCGCGACCGGCCTCCGGAAGGAAGCACATCATGTCGAAGCGAATCGACGTCTCGGACCTCAACGTCTACTACGGCGACTTCCTCGCCGTGGAGGGCGTGACCATGGCGATCGAGCCGCGCTCGGTCACGGCCCTGATCGGCCCGTCGGGCTGCGGCAAGTCGACGTTCCTGCGCACGCTGAACCGCATGCACGAGGTCATCCCGGGCGCGCACGTCCAGGGCAAGGCCGTGATGGACGGACAGGACCTCTACGCGCCCGACGTCGACCCGGTCGCGGTCCGTCGCCAGGTCGGCATGGTCTTCCAGCGGCCCAACCCGTTCCCGACCATGTCGATCAGGGAGAACGTCCTCGCGGGGGTGCGGCTCAACAACAAGCGCATCTCCAAGGGCGACGCCGAGGAGCTCGTCGAGACCTCCCTGCGGGGTGCGAACCTGTGGAACGAGGTCAAGGACCGCCTCGACCGCCCGGGGTCGAGCCTGTCCGGCGGCCAGCAGCAGCGCCTGTGCATCGCGCGCGCGATCGCGGTCAGGCCGCAGGTGCTGCTCATGGACGAGCCGTGCTCGGCGCTCGACCCGATCTCGACGCTCGCGATCGAGGACCTCATGGCCGAGCTCAAGGACAGCTACACGATCGTGATCGTCACGCACAACATGCAGCAGGCGGCCCGCGTGAGCGACCGCACGGCGTTCTTCAACATCGCGGGCACGGGCAAGCCGGGCCGGCTGATCGAGATGGGCGACACGGCGACGATGTTCTCGTCACCGTCCGAGCAGGCGACGGAGGACTACATCTCGGGTCGTTTCGGGTGAACCGGCGGCGGCCGGGGGCTAGACCGCAGACCCTTCGAGCGACCCGGTGACGGTGTCCTGCGCGGGGCCCACGACGCAGTGGACCGTGCGGTCGTCGGAGGTGGTCCAGCTCTCCTCGGTCGGGAAGAAGGCCCAGAGCTCGAGAGCGGACTCCTCGTACGTGAGACCGACGAACTCGGCGAAGACGCTGTGGCAGTGGTCCAGGCCGGTCTGCTGGACGGCCTCGTCGCCGGGGTAGTCCCCCTCCTCGAGCTGGTGCTCGGCGAAGACCTCGCCCGTGTGCGGTTCGGAGCAGGGGACGACGGGGACGGACTCGACCTCGACCGACTCGGTGGACTCGGTGGGAGCCTCGTCGAGGCAGTCGCCGACCTGGAGGGAGAACACGCCGGCGTCGGACGACGCGGTGATCTCGCCCCCGGGCTCGTCGCGCTGTGCCTCGGGCGGCCCGTCGAGCAGACCGCACCCGGCGAGCAGGACGAACGAGGCCAGCAGGCCCGCGCCGAGCGCGAGGGGGCGGGCCGGGCGGACGCGGATCGATGCCATGAGAGGTCCATTCTCCGGGGCGCAGAGTCCTGATCCTGCCCCAGCGATGTTACTGATCAGTACGGTCGCTGTCGCGTGGAAGGTGGACGGCCCGGCACAGCACGACGGCGGGGCGCGCTCCAGGAGGGCGCCCCGCCGTCGTGCTGCGATCTCGCGTCAGCCGCGGGTCAGGGCAGGTAGTCCTCGTACTCCGGCAGCGCGCCGTTGAGGACGGGGACCTCGACGGTCTGCGTCTCGCCCGTGCTCGACGAGACGGTCACGGGGATCGTCGCGCCAGGTGCGGCGTCGATGTTCCCGAACTGGGCCTCGAAGCCGTCGTCGACGCTGAAGTACACGGTCTCGCCGGCCTCGAGCGGGACGTCGACCGGGTCGGTGCCCTCAGGGGCCAGCGTGATCTCGAGCGCCCTGTCGGAGTCGTTCGCCGCGCCGCCGAGCAGCGTGCCGGGCGCGCCCTCGCCGGTCGAGACGATGAGCAGGTTGAGGGCCCGGACCTCGTCGGTGAGGTCGACCCGGATGCCGTCCGACGGCGAGTAGGCGATGTCGGTCGTGATGGGCGAGCAGGCCGACACGGCGACGGCGCTCGCCACGATCACGGGGATCGCGAGCATGAGCGACCGGCGCGGCGTGGTCGGGCGGGACGGGGTGCGGGTCACGTGCGCTCCAATGTGCTGCGGTCAGTCTCGGTGTGTGCCCGCCGGCGTGCGCTCGGCCGTCCGGCGAGGTCCCGCCGGTGACCGGCGCCGCCCCGGGCGCAGATGACCACAGCCTAGTCGCTCGTGGGCGGGTCTGGCTCGGCGTCTCGGGAGGTGCTCGAATCGGGACGTGCCGAGGCCCCCTCCGGGGGTGCGGGCGGTAGGTATCGGCGCGGGGTTCTTCGCCGGAACGGCGCATGACCAGGAAAAACAGCGGCCCGCTGCGCCTGGGGGGTCAGGGCCGGTCTCGGACCGGAGGGGGCCCCCGTGGTAAGATCGAACTCCGCGAAAGGGGACATCTGCAGATGACGTTCACAGTAGGCGAGACCGTTGTCTACCCACATCACGGTGCCGCAAAGATCGAAGAGATCAAGACCCGCACCATCCGCGGGGAGGACAAGATCTACCTGAAGCTCAAGGTGGCTCAGGGCGATCTGACGATCGAGGTCCCGGCGGACAACGTCGACCTGGTGGGCGTCCGCGACGTCGTCGGCCAGGAAGGCCTCGACAAGGTCTTCGAAGTTCTTCGCGCACCTTACACCGAGGAGCCGACCAACTGGTCGCGCCGCTACAAGGCCAACCTCGAGAAGCTGGCCTCGGGCGACGTGATCAAGGTGGCCGAGGTCGTCCGCGACCTCTCACGACGTGACGCAGACCGTGGCCTCTCGGCCGGGGAGAAGCGCATGCTCGCCAAGGCTCGACAGATCCTGGTCTCGGAGCTGGCCCTGGCCGAGCACACCGAGGAGGACAAGGCCGAGGCCATCCTCGACGAGGTCCTGGCTTCCTGAGCAGAGCCCTCACACGCACCACCGACCACCGCCCCGGCGGCCCGTGCGTCGTCGTCTCGGGGCCCGTCGTGGGGCTCGGTGATCGTCTCGACGGCGGGCCGACATCGGTCCACAGGCCGAGATCGTCTACCGTGACGGTGTGACGACCCTTGCCATCCTGACCGCCGCCGGCTCCGGCAGCCGCCTCGGTTTCGACCTCCCCAAAGCCCTCGTCCCGCTGCGCGGCCTGCCCCTGGTCCTGCACGCCGCACGTCGCCTCACGGCGTCGGGGGCCGTGGACGCGCTCGTCGTCACGGCTCCCAACGGGCTCGTCTCCGTCATGTCCGACGTCCTGGAGCACGACCCGCACGTGAGCGTGCCGGTCGTCGTCGTGGCCGGAGGACCGACGCGTCAGTCGTCGGTCGCCGCGGGCCTGTCCCGCGCCCGCGCGGACATGGACACGGTCGTCGTCCACGACGCCGCCCGGCCGCTGGCCCCGGCGGCGATGATCCGCCGCGTCGTCGAGACGGTCAAGGCCGGGCACCAGGCGGTCATCCCGGGCGTGCCCGTGGTGGACACCATCAAGGTCGTCGCCCCGCGAGGCCAGGTCGAGGCGGGGCGGCCGGCTCTCCCCGAGGGCGTGGACCGGGTCGCCGCGACCCCGGCACGCACCCTGCTGCGTGCGGTCCAGACGCCGCAGGCCTTCGACCGAGCACTTCTGGTGCGGGCGCACGCGGCGGGAGCGGCGCGCGCGCGCACCGAGGCCACGGCGGCGACCGACGACGCCTCGCTCGTCGAGGCCCTGGGCGAGGACGTGTTCATGGTCGAGGGCGACGAGCTCGCGATGAAGGTCACGACCGCTCGCGACTTCTACTACATCGAGAAGCTGCTGATCGAGGACGGGCGATGAACCTGCCGCGCACGGGGATCGGGACCGACGTCCACGCCTACGCGCCCGAGGGCGAGGGGCGCGAGCTGTGGCTCGCCGGTCTGCACTGGCCGGGGGAGCGCGGGCTCGCGGGCCACTCGGACGCCGACGTGGCCGCGCACGCGGCGGCGGACGCCCTCTTCTCGGCGGCCGGGCTGGGCGACCTCGGGTCGAACTTCGGCACGAGCGCCCCGGAGTGGTCGGGGGCGAGCGGCGCGTCGCTGCTGGCCGAGGCCGCCCGGCGGGTGCGCGCGGCCGGGTACGAGATCGGGAACGTCGCCGTCCAGGTCGTGGGCAACCGGCCCCGGCTCGGGCCCCGCAGGGCCGAGGGCGAGGCTGCGCTGAGCGCT
Source organism: Oerskovia douganii (assembly GCF_015142735.1). Taxonomy (GTDB): domain Bacteria; phylum Actinomycetota; class Actinomycetes; order Actinomycetales; family Cellulomonadaceae; genus Oerskovia; species Oerskovia douganii. The sequence goes on from NZ_JACSPN010000002.1 coordinate 240,105, forward strand.
GCGGCCGGCGCCCCGGTGACCCTCACGGCGACCACCACGGACGGCCTCGGCCTGACCGGCCGGGGTGAGGGGGTCGCGGCGCTCGCGACCGCGCTGGTCGTGCGCGCCGGCTGACGGGCGCGCGGACGTCGTCGGCCGCGACCGGTGCCTCAGCCCTCGGGGGTCGCGGGCGTCACGACCAGGCTGTCCGTGACGGCGCGCGCCTGGGCGGCCCCCTCGGCGTCGTCGGTCGCGAAGCTCTCGGTCACGTACACGAACGCGGTGCCCGCGGCCGTCGCGACCTCGACGAGCGTCTCGACCTGGGTGACGGCGACGCCGTCGACCGAGCGGGTCGCTCCGAGCCGGTACGCCGGCAGGCCGGCGACCGTGACCTCTCCGGGCTGCGTGGGGTCCATCTCGACGCCGTCGGCCGCCTGGAGGGCGTCGGCGGCCTCGGCCGTGCGGTCGGCGAGCGTGACCGTTCCTGCCGGGCTCGTCGTGACGACCACGTTGGCCGTGAACCCCGGGTCGCCGTAGGGGGTCGTCGAGGAGACGACGAGCGGGGCGTCCTGGCCCGCGCGGTCCCACCCGTCGGGCGTGGCCACGGTCGTCGTCACGCCGTCCTCCCGCACCTCGACGGACTGGGTGCCGCCGGTCGAGGTGGGCGGTGCGCTCGTCCCGCACGCGGTGAGCAGCGCACTGACGGCGACAGCGACGGCGACGGCGAGCGGGCGGCTCGATGGGTGCACGGGGTTCCTCTCGGTGACGGGCGGGAGCCCTGCGGGCTCCGGTCCCAGCCTGCCACGTCCACGTGGTGAGCCTGCGGGCCCGACCGGCCCCCACGTGCGAAAATACGACATTGAAGGCATGGTGGACAGCGACGACGACGGCGCGTTCGTGCACGTCGTGCTGCCGCAGCTGTCACGAGGGAGGTCGACGATGAACCGCATGTCGATCGAGGAACGTCGAGCACAGATCGTCGACGCCGCCATGGCCATCGCCATCCGGGAAGGCGTCGAGGCGGTGACCGTCCGCGGGGTCGCGGCCGATGCCGGGATCTCGTTGGGCACGGTCCACTACTGCTTCGAGGACAAGGACGCGATGCTGCGTGCCATGGGGCACAGCGTCGCCCTCGTGGCCTCGGAGCCGGTCCGCATGGCGCTGGACCCCACCCAGGACCTCTACACGATCGCGCACGCGGCGGCCGACGGCCTCTGGGAGGGCCTGACCCCGCGTCGGCACATGCGGCTGCTGACGTTCGAGTTCGCGACGGCGGGGTCGCGCAACCGTGCGCTGCGCCCGGTCGCCCGGGCGCACCTGGAGCAGACCTGGCGGATGACCCAGGGCATCCTGGACCAGCTCGCGGAGATCGCGGGCATCACCTACTCGATGGACATGCCGTTCCTGTCGCGGATCGTCGCGGGGTACATCGACGGCATCGAGATCGCGTGGCTCGTCCAGCAGGACGACGAGGTCGCGATCCGCAGCTTCCACGCGCTCGCGGACTACGTCCTGTCGCTCGTGGTGCACCCGGCCGGTCCGGGGCCGGGCGCCGCGCAGCCGGGGGACGACCCGGCCGACGAGCAGGTCTCCTAGCGCAGCACCGGGGCGACGCACCGGGCGGACCGGTGCCCGACGGCGTCGCTCCCCGGGTCCGTCGGCGCGCCGCGCGCGGTGCTCGGGTCAGCGCGGCCCGAACACCTGGTCCGTGTACGGGTTCGCGAACACCCCGCCCGGGTCGGCCTGGGCGCGCACGCGGCGGAAGTCGTCGAAGCGCGGGTAGCGCTCGGCCAGGTCCTGGGCGTCGAGCGTGTGCAGCTTGCCCCAGTGCGGGCGCCCGCCGACGCCCGCGAGGATCTTCTCGACGCCCTCGAAGTAGCGCTCGTGGGGCAGTCGCAGGTACTGGTGCACGGCGACGTAGGCGCTGTCGCGGCCGTGGGCCGTGGAGAGCCACACGTCGTCGGCCGCGGCGAACCGGACCTCGACCGGGAACGGGACGTTCTCGCCCGAGGCCCGGACCCACGAGTCGATCTCCTCGAGCGCCGTCACGAGCTCGGCACGCGGTATCGCGTACTCCATCTCGCGGAAGCGCACGCGGCGCGGGGACACGAACACCTCGTGCGACGGGGCGACGTACGTGCGGGGTGCGAGCGCCCGGGCCGAGAACGCGTTGATCCGCGGGGTCGCGCGCGGCACGGCCGTCGCGAACCGGTTGACGAGCTCGAACGCCCCGTTGGACAGCAGCTCGTCGTCGACCCAGGAGCGGGCGCGCGTCACGGCCCCCGGCCGCTCGCCGCGGGCCGTGCGGAGGGCTGCCGCGGCCTCGTCGTCCGGCGCGAGGCGGTCGTTGCGCTTGGTGAGGGCGCGGTGCGTGTGCGGGAACCAGTAGAACTCGACGTGGTCGTGCGCGTTCTCGAGGCCCTCGCCCTCCGAGCCGCCCCCTCGGCCACCGGACGCCGTGCTCAGCTCCTCCAGGACCCGGTCGAGCGGCCAGGGCTCCTCCTGGGCGCGCAGGTGGAACGCCGGGACGACGTCGAGCGTCACGGCCGCGAGCACGCCCGTCGAACCGAGGCCCAGCCGGCTCGCCTCGAACAGGTCGGGGTCCTGCTCGGGCGTGGCCTCGGTGACCGAGCCGTCGGCCCCGACCACGCGCACCCCGCACACCTGGGTCGCGAGCCCGCCGAGCGACGCCCCCGTGCCGTGCGTGCCGGTCGAGATCGCGCCCGCGACCGACTGGCGGTCGATGTCGCCGAGGTTGCGCATCGCGAGCCCTGCCGACGCGAGCACCGCGTTGAGCCGGTGCAGCCGGATCCCGGCCCCCACGGTCACGCGCGCCCCGGTCTCGGTGCGGGTCACGTCCTCGACCGTCTGGAGGTGGTCGAGGCTCAGCAGCAGGCCGTCGGTCACGGCGGCCCCCGTGAACGAGTGCCCGGCCCCGACGGCCCGCACGTGCAGGCCGTCGTCGGCGGCTCTTCGCACGGTCTGCGAGAGCTCGTCGGTGTCGCGCGGGGCAGCGCGGCGCACGGGGTCGGCGGTCTGGTTTCGCGCCCAGTTCGTCCATGAACCGGGAGCCAGATGGCTCGTCACACCAGGCACTGTCTCACGAGGGTAGGTTTTCTTCCATGACGACGACGCCCGTGCAGCGCAGCACGCAGGACCCGTCCGCCCGACCTCACGGTGAACGCGCGACCGGTAGGTCCGGATCGTCCGGTTCGACGGAGGAGGCGCGCACGCTCGGGGACCGGCTGTCGGCCGCGACCGAGCGCGTCCCGGGGCCCGTCGCGGTCGTGGACCTCGACGTGTTCGACGCCAACGCGCGCGAGATCCTCGCCCGGGCAGGAGGCGTGCCCGTGCGGCTCGCGTCCAAGTCGGTGCGCGTGCGCTCGCTCGTGCGGCGTGCGGGCGAGCTGGGCTTCACGGGGATCATGGCGTACTCGCTCGCCGAGGCCCTGTGGCTCGTCGAGGAGGGCGCGCGCGACGTCCTGGTCGCCTACCCGACGGTCGACCGCCGCGCGCTCGCCGATCTCGCCGCGGACCCTGCGGCCCGCCGCGAGATCACCCTCATGGTCGACGACGTCGCCCAGGTCGCGCTCGTCGTGGCCGCGCTGCACGGTCACGAGCCGGCCCCCGGCGGTGGCGAGCACGGCGGCGCAGCGGCCGGGCCGCCCGTCCTGCTCTGCCTCGACGTCGACGCGTCGCTGCGCCTGGGCCTCGGCCCGTTCACGGTCCACCTCGGGACCCGCCGCTCACCCGTCCACACGGCCGCCGAGGCCCGTGCGCTCGCACGAGCCATCACCGACACCCCCGGGCTGCGCGTGCGTGGCCTGATGTTCTACGAGGCGCAGGTCGCGGGCCTGCCGGACACGAGCCCCGCGGTGCGGCTCGTCAAGAAGGCCTCGGTCGCGGACCTGGCCACGCGGCGGGCCGAGGTGCTCGCCGCGGTGAGCGACGCCGTCGGGCACGACGTGGAGCTCGTGAACTCGGGCGGCACCGGGTCCCTCGAGACGTCGGCGTCGGACCCGGTCGTGACCGAGGTGACGTCCGGCTCGGGGCTCTACACGCCCGGGCTCTTCGACGCGTACCGGTCGTTCGCCCCGCACCCCGCCGCGTTCTTCGGCCTGGACGTCGTGCGCGTGCCCGCCCCCGGCTACGCGACCGCGTTCGCGGGCGGCTACGTGGCCTCGGGGCCCGCGGGCGCGCTGCGCGTGCCACGCGTCGTCGAGCCGGGCTGGCGGCTCACCCCGTCCGAGGGCGTGGGCGAGGTCCAGACGCCCCTGCGCGCGACACGCGGGGCCGAGCGCAGGCTCGCCGTGGGCGACCGCGTCTGGTTCCGGCACGCCAAGGCCGGCGAGCTCATGGAACGGTTCGACCGCGTGCACCTCGTGCGCGGCGACCAGGTCGTCGAGGAGGTCCCCACCTACCGGGGCGAGGGCAAGAACTTCGGGTGAGCGGCGCCGTCGGGCGGGGCGCGTGTCCAGGTGCTGAGAAGTCGGACGATCCGGGAATAGGCGGGCGACCCGCGCGATTGAGCACGACATGACGAGCCTCCCCGACGCCGCAAAGGCGCTCCTCGACGCCCCCGAGTTCGCGACCGTGGCCACGATCGAGGCCGACGGGAGCCCGCAGACCTCGGTCGTGTGGGTCGCGCGCGACGGCGACGACGTCCTCTTCTCGACCATCCACGGCCGTCGCAAGACAGACAACCTCCAGCGCGACCCGCGCCTGAGCGTGCTCGTCTACCCGCGCGACGCGCCCTACCAATACCTCGAGGTGCGCGGCGAGGCCGCGATCGAGGAGGACCCCTCGGCGTCGCTCATCCACGCGCTCGCCCAGAAGTACACGGGCGCCGAGCGCTACACGGGCGACGACGGCACCGACAACCGCCGCGTCGTCGTCCGCGTGCGCCCCACCAGGGTCCACTGGCGCGGCTGACACCGTCCACCCCGGCCCGTGCGGCCCGCTCCGGCGGGCGGCGACGCACGCCGGTACGCCGCCCCGGGAGGGCGGGTTCTGCCGGGAGGGGTGCACCCCGGTAACCTTGCGGGCGTGAGCCTTCGACTGTTCGACACCGCGACGCGGGACGTGCGCGCCTTCACCCCCCAGAACCAGGGTGAGGTCGGCATCTACCTGTGTGGCGCGACGGTCCAGTCGGCGCCGCACATCGGGCACATGCGCTCGGCCGTCGCGTTCGACGTGCTGGTGCGCTGGCTGCGTCGCACGGGCTCACGCGTGACCCTCATCCGCAACGTCACGGACATCGACGACAAGATCCTCGCCAAGTCCGCCGACGCGGGCGAGCCCTGGTGGGCGTGGGCCGCGACCTACGAGCGCGAGTTCACCGCGGCCTACGACGCGCTGGGCGTCACCCCGCCCACCTACGAGCCCCGTGCCACGGGGCACGTGACCGACATGGTCGAGCTCATGCAGCGGCTCGTCGACTCGGGCCACGCCTACACGACCGGCCCCGGCGACGTCTGGTTCGACGTCCGCTCGTGGCCCGACTACGGCTCGCTCACCAACCAGCGCCTCGAGGACCTCACCCCCGCCCCGGCGGACTCGGCCGAGGAGTCCCTCAAGCGCGACCCCCGCGACTTCGCGCTCTGGAAGGCCCCCAAGCCCGGCGAGCCCGCCACGGCCTCGTGGGACACCCCGTTCGGGCGCGGACGGCCCGGCTGGCACCTCGAGTGCTCGGCCATGGCCCACCGCTACCTCGGCAGCACGTTCGACATCCACGGCGGCGGCCTCGACCTGCGCTTCCCGCACCACGAGAACGAGCAGGCCCAGTCCCGCGCCGCGGGCGACGGGTTCGCCCAGTACTGGCTGCACTCCGCGTGGGTCACCCAGGGCGGCGCCAAGATGAGCAAGTCGCTCGGCAACGGGCTCCTCGTCCGCGAGGTCCTGCGCACCACGAGCCCGGCCGTCCTGCGCTACGCGCTCGCGGCCGTCCACTACCGCTCGATGCTCGAGTGGACGCCGGACACCGTGGCCGAGGCCGAGGCCACGTGGGAACGCCTCAGCGGGTTCGTGCAGCGCGCGAGCGAGCGCATCGGCGAGATCGACGTCGCCGACGTGCGCCAGGCCGAGCTCCCGGCGGCCTTCGTGGCCGCGATGGACGACGACCTCAACGTGCCCGCGGCGCTCGCGACCGTGCACGAGCACCTGCGCGCCGGGAACTCCGCGCTCGCCGACCGCTCGCCGGCCGCCGACGCCGTGGCCCGGCACCACCTCGTCGCGCTCCGGGCCATGCTCGACGTCCTGGGGCTCGACCCCGCAGGAGAGCAGTGGGCCGACGCCGGGGACACCCGGTACCGCCACGCGCTCGACGCCGTCGTCACGGCCGAGCTCGACGCCCGCGCGCAAGCACGGGCGGAGCGCGACTTCGCCACCTCCGACGCGATCCGGGACCGCCTCGCGGCCGCCGGGGTCGTCGTCGAGGACTCCAGCGACGGGGCCCGCTGGTCCCTCGCTGCACGCCAGGGCACCTGACGCCCCACGGGGCGCCGTCCCAGCGACGCCCGGGGCCGACCGCCCACCCACAACTTCACTCGCACACATCGACCGACGGGGCAGACCCATGGCTGGAAACTCACAACGACGCGGCGCGACCCGCAGCAGCAACAAGAAGGGCGCCGTCGCCGGCACCGGCGGCAAGAACCGCCGCGCCCTCGAAGGTCGCGGCCCGACGCCCAAGGCCGAGGACCGCACCTACCACAAGGCCCACAAGGCGAAGGTCGCCGCCGAGCGCCGCGACGCCACCTCGAGCGGCCCGCGCGCGCACGACGCCAAGAGCGCCGCACGCGGCGGACGGCCGAGCGGCCGCACGCCCTCGCGCACGACGCGGTCCAGCAGCGCGAACGAGGTCGTCAACGGCCGCAACGCCGTGCTCGAGGCCCTGCGCGCCAACATCCCCGTCTCCGCGGTGTACATCGCGACGCGCCTCGAGGCCGACGACCGCACCAAGGAGATCCTCAACATCGCCTCGGGCCGCGGGTACAACCTCCTCGAGGTCACCAAGGCCGAGCTCGACCGCATGACCGACGGCTCGGTCCACCAGGGCGTCGCGATCCAGGTCCCGCCCTACGACTACGCCGACCCCGAGGACCTCCTCGACCGCGCGCACGAGGCTGGCGAGCCGCCGCTCATCGTGGCTCTCGACGGCGTGACGGACCCGCGCAACCTCGGCGCCGTGCTGCGTTCCGCGGGTGCGTTCGGGGCGCACGGCGTCCTGGTGCCCGAGCGCCGCGCAGCCGGTGTGACGGCCTCCGCCTGGAAGGTCTCCGCGGGCGCCGCGGCCCGCGTGCCCGTGGCCCGCGCGACCAACCTCGTGCGCACGCTCACCGAGTACAAGGCGGCGGGCTGCTTCGTCGTGGGGCTCGACGGCGGGGGCCCGGTCGCCGTGGGCGAGCTCGCGTTCGGCAAGGACCCGCTCGTGCTCGTCGTCGGCTCCGAGGGCAAGGGCCTCTCGCGCCTCGTGCGCGAGACGTGCGACGTCGTCGCCTCGATCCCGATCCTGTCCGACGTCGAGTCGCTCAACGCCGGCGTGGCGGCGGGCATCTCGCTCTACGAGGTCGCGCGCCTGCGCGCCGCGGAGGACTGAGACCCGCCACCGTCGCCCCAGGGCGCCCGGCCGGACCACCTCCCCGTGGCCCGGCCGGGCGCCCTGCTGCCTACCGGGGCCCCCGTGGCCCGAGGAGGGCCGCTGGGCGCCCCTGGACGGGCCCGGGCGACCGTCACCGGACCGGAGGGCCCGCCGCGGGCAGGAGGAGGCCTGCACGACGTGCGCGGCCCCGGGGGCGGGCCGCGTGCGCGTGCGCGGTGCACCGACCCGGGGGATGCTCACTGGATGGACGACGGGCCCGTGCACCGGCACCACCGGGTGCTGCTCGTCGTCCTGACCTTCGCGACGGGCATCGTCGACGGCATCACCTACCTCGGGCTCGACAAGGTGTTCACGGCCAACCAGACGGGCAACGCGCTCATCCTCGGGATGGGGCTGGCCGGGGGCCGCGACATCCCGACGACAGGTCCCCTCGTCGCGCTCGTGGCGTTCGTCGCAGGGGCCGCGGTCGCCGGGTACGTGCTCAGGAACCACCCGGCGGGATGGGACCGGGCCACGACGGTCCTGTTCGCGGTGGTCGGCCTCGGGGTGCTCGTGGCGGCGACCGTCGCGCACCTGGTCGGTGCCCCCACGGGGTGGCACCAGGTCGTGATCGTGACCGTGCTGGGGGTGTCGATGGGGATGCAGGGGGCCACGGCGCGCCACCTGTCGGTCAAGGACCTGACGACGACCGTGATCACGTCGACGCTGACCGGCCTGGCGGCCGACACCTTCCAGGGAGGGCGCGGCCGCTCGGCATGGGTCCGACGGGTGTCGGCGGTCGTCGCGCTCGTGAGCGGGGCGGCCGTCGGGGCCCTCGTCCTGCGCGCAGGGCTCGGCGTGGCGCTCGTGGCGCCGGGGGTGGTCGCGCTGGGGGTCGCGGTCGTGGGGGAGCGGTATCGCCGCAAGGACCTCGTGGCCGCACGCGGGACGGCCCCGACGCCCCCGAGGGGGCCGACGTCGTCGTCGACCCCGTCAGGGTCGGCCTGAGGCGGCCTGGGGCTGCTCGAGGCTGGGGCTGCCCGAGGCGGCCCGAGGCGGCCGGGCGAGGGGCGCAAACCCGCCCCCGACAGGATCACTCCTGCTGGTCGACCTCGCCCGGCGCGAGGCCCAGGATCGCCTTCTCGTCGGGTCGGTGCCGCAGCACGTTCTCGACGTAGGACGCCGTGGCCTCGGGCATGGGGATGTCCCGCCCGGCCTTCTCCGAGATGAACCAGCGGTGGTCGAGGATCTCGTGGAAGAGCTGAGCAGGCTGGAGCTTGCGCCGCAGGTCGCGCGGCACGGCCTGGATGGTCGGCTCGAACACGCCGCTGAGCCAGTCGTGCGCGACGAACTCCTCGTCGTCGTTCTGACGCTCGGCGGCGGCCCGGTAGGAGTCGAGGTCGTTGAGGAGGCGTCGGGCCTGGTTCTCCTGGACGTCGAGCCCGGTGAGCCGCAGGAGCCGGCGGGAGTGGTGGCCCGCGTCGACGACCTTGGGCTGGATCTGGACAGTGGTGCCGTCGATGTCCGTCGTGATGGCGAGCTCGCCCACGTCGAAGCCCAGGTTGTTGAGCCGCTCGATGCGGGCGGCGACCCGCCACCGCTCGTCGGAGGCGAACGTCTCGGCGTTCGTCAGGGCGTCCCAGAGCTCGTCGTACCGCGCGACGAGCGCGTCGCCCACGAGGATCTCGTCGATGTCCTCGTCGAGGAGCTCGCCCGCCGCCAGGTCCATGAGCTCGCCGATGATGTTGGTGCGGGCCAGGTCCACGTCGTAGCTGCGCTGCCCCGGGCTGAGCTCGCGGTGGAGGTCACCGGTCTCGGCGTCGACGAGGTACGCGGCGAAGGTCTCGGCGTCGCGGCGGAAGAGCGTGTTGGACAGCGACACGTCGCCCCAGTAGAAGCCGACCAGGTGCAGGCGCACGAGGAGGACCGCGAGGGCGTCGATGAGCCGCGTCGCGGTGTCGGGCTGCAGCGCCTGGCTGAACAGGGCGCGGTACGGCAGCGAGAACTGCAGGTGCTCGGTGATGAGCACGGCCTCGAGGCGTTCGCCGTTCGCGTCCGACCGACCCGTGATCACCCCCACGGGGACGACGCTGGGGACGTCGAGGCGGCTGAGCTGGCGCAGCAGCTCGTACTCGCGGTACGCGACGGACTCGCCGATCTCCTTGATCGCGATCACGCGGCCCGAGAGGCGCACGAAGCGCACGATGTGCCGCGAGATACCACGGGGGAGGGCTGCGAGGACGCTGTCCGGCCACTCCTCGAGGGGGACGTCCCAGGGGAGGTCGAGCAGTGCTGGGTCGGGGGCTGACGCGGTGATCTGCAGGTTCTGCACCATGACAGGTCCTTTCTCCGCGGTGGCCGGTCGCATGCGGGGGTGGGGTGGTCGCGGACGTTCCGCACCACCCGGAAGGATATGCGAAAGGGGCGGACCCGGCTGTCGCCGAGCCCGCCCCGAGTCGCTGTGGGTCAGCTGAGACGCAGGCCCGTCGCGGTCGAGAAGACGTGCGTGTTGCCCGGGCGGATCGCCACGTAGATGCGCTCGCCCTTGGCGGGCACGTTGCGCGGGTCGACGCGGACGATGATCTGGTTGTCACCGGCACCCGAGTGGATGTCCGCGTTGGCGGCCAGGTCACCCTTGAGGGTGCCGTAGACGAACGCGTCGGAGCCGAGCTCCTCGACGATGTTGACCTCGACGGGGAACGCGCTCTCGTTCGCCTGCGAGGTGACCTCGAGGGCCTCGGGGCGGAAGCCGAGCGTGATCTTGCCCTTGTCGGCCTCGGTGATCTTGGCCGCGACCTCGCGCTCGAGCGGGATGCGGGCGGGGCCGACCTCGGCGAGGCCGTTGTTGACGGCGAACGTGCCGAGGTTCATCGCGGGGGAGCCGATGAAGCCGGCGACGAAGACGTTGGCCGGGGTGTCGTACATGTCGCGCGGCGTGCCGACCTGCTGCAGGAGACCGTCCTTGAGGACCGCGATGCGGTCACCCATGGTGAGGGCCTCGGTCTGGTCGTGCGTGACGTAGACGGTCGTGACGCCGAGGCGGCGCTGGAGCGACGCGATCTGCGTACGGGTCTGGACGCGGAGCTTGGCGTCGAGGTTCGACAGCGGCTCGTCCATGAGGAAGACCTGGGGCTGGCGCACGATCGCGCGGCCCATGGCGACACGCTGACGCTGACCACCGGAGAGCGCCTTGGGCTTGCGGTCCAGGTACTCGGTGAGGTCGAGGATCTTCGCGGCCTCCTCGACGCGCTGGCGGATGTCCGCCTTGGGCGTGCCGGCGATCTTGAGCGCGAAGCCCATGTTGTCCGCGACGGACATGTGGGGGTACAGCGCGTAGTTCTGGAACACCATCGCGATGTCGCGGTCCTTGGGCTGCACGTCGGTGACGTCGCGGTCACCGATGAAGATGTGCCCGCCGTTGACGTCCTCGAGGCCCGCGAGCATGCGGAGCGACGTCGACTTGCCACAACCCGAGGGCCCGACGAGGACGAGGAACTCGCCGTCCTCGATGTGCAGGTTGAGCTGGTCCACCGCAGGGCGCTCGGTCCCCGGGTAGAGCCGCGTTGCGTGGTCGAAAGTGACCGTAGCCATGATGGGTACATCCCTCCACCGGCAGGTACGTGCCGGACGATCCGTTGTGTAGTGACGTGCCGCGCTTTCACGTGGTGCGTGTCTGCTGTGACACAGAAGAAGCCGAACCTCTTCGTCTCCGGTCGCCCGGGGACTCGGTGGCCCGACGTCATCGTTGCTCGGCATCCTACCCCTGGTTCGTGAGTTCTCCGTCACACCCAGGTAACGTCCGGGTCACGGTCGGGGGACGCCGCTGGGCG
>NZ_JACSPN010000002.1:251502-302677 GCF_015142735.1 Oerskovia douganii
CCCCCCCCCCCCCCCCCCCCCCCCCCCCCCCCCCCCGGTCCCCCGGACGGTGCGCGCTCAGGCGCCGAGGAGGTCCGCGAGCGTGGTGAGGACGCGGGCCGCCCCGGCGGGGTCGGCGACGCGGTGCGCGGCGAGGGTCTCGCCGTCACCGACCTTGATCCCGACGTCGTCCGGGCCGAGCACCGCGAAGGCCCGCTCGTCGGTCACGTCGTCGCCCAGGTAGAGCACGGCCGGGGCGCCGAGCGCCTCGCGCAGCGCGTCGAGCGCGATGCCCTTGGACGTGCTCGTCACCGCGATCTCGACGACGTTCTTGCCCGCCATGACGTGCGCCCCGAGGCGTTCCCCGAGCTCGACGGCCGCTGCCGAGGCCGCCTGGGCGGGACCCGCGGGGGAGAGGCGCGTGTGCAGCACCGCGGCCGAGGGCTTGTGCTCGACCCAGGCCCCCTCGACGGGCGCGGCGACGTCCTCGAGCCCTGCCGTGACCTCCGCCAGGAGGTCGCTCTGCCCGGCGTCGAGCGCGACGGGGATCAGCCGCACGCGGGCCGAGGTCCCGTCGGCACGGACCTGGCGCTCGTCCTCGGCCCCGTCGCGGAGCGGGGAGAGCACCTCGCCCGTCTCGGCGCCGTGGCTCCCGACGAGCAGCGCCCCGGGGGGCGGGGACGCGAGGTGAGCGAGGTCCTCGATCCGACGTCCGGACACGAGCGCGACGCGCACCCGTCCGGGGGCGGTCGCCGCGAGGCGGGCGAGGGCCGCGGCCGCGCCCGGCGTGGGCCGGGACGCGAGCGGGTCGTCCCCGAGGGGCGCGAGGACGCCGTCGAAGTCGCTCGCGACCAGCAGCGGGCCGGCGGCGTCCTCACCCTGGCCGGCGGGCGCGCGAGCGGCGAACGCGGCGAGGGTCGCGGTCAGCTCACCGTCGAGCGAGGTGCTCTGCGGGTCCGACGACGTCACGCGCCTTCCCCCTCGGTCGGCGCCTGGGCGCGGGGGGTGTCGCGGGACGGCAGGGCCTGCAGCACGCCGAGGAAGGACTCGGACCACTTGGTCACGTCGTCGGCGAGGACGCGGCGGCGCAGGCGACGCATGCGCTTGCGCTGCTCGCGGACGTCCATGTTGGCGGCCGCGACGATGATGTCCTTCATGCCGTCGATGTCGTGGGGGTTGACGAGCAGCGCCCCGCCCGCGAGCTCGTCGGCCGCCCCGGTGAACTCGGACAGGACCAGGACGCCGCGGTCGTCGGAGCGGGCCGCGATGTACTCCTTCGCGACGAGGTTCATGCCGTCGCGCAGCGACGTGACGAGCATGACGTCGGCCGCGAGGTAGAGGGCTGCCATCTCCTCGGGCGGGTAGGAGTGGTGCAGGTAGTGGATCGCGGCGTGGCCGATCTCGGCGTACTCGCCGTTGATGCGTCCCACGAGGCCCTCGACCTGCTCGCGCAGCTCCTGGTAGGCGCCCACGTTCTCGCGGCTGGGGCTCGCGACCTGGACGAGCGTGACGTGCTCGACGTCGATGCGCCCGTCCTGGAGGATCTCGCCGTAGGCCTTGATGCGGTGCCGGATGCCCTTGGTGTAGTCGAGGCGGTCGACGCCGAGCATCATGACCTCGGGGTCGCCCAGGTCCGCGCGGATCTCGCGCGAGCGGGCCTGGACCTCGGGGGTCCGGGCGAGCTCGTCGAACGTGCGCGAGTCGATCGAGATGGGGAAGGCGGCGGCGCGGACGTTGCGCGAGGGGCGGTCCTCGCCGCCCGGGACGGTCACGATGGGGCCGCGGGTCGTGTAGCCCGTCAGGCGGCGCACGGCACGGATGAAGTTGGACGCGTCGCCCGCGCGCTGGAACCCGATGAGGTCCGCGCCCAGGAGCCCCTCGATGACCTGGCGCCGCCACGGGAGCTGCTGGAAGAGCTCGAGGGGCGGGAACGGGATGTGGTTGAAGAACCCGATCTTGAGGTCGGGCCGCTGGTCGCGCAGCATGCGGGGCACGAGCTGGAGCTGGTAGTCGTGCACCCACACGGTCGCGCCCTGCTCGGCCTGCGCGGCCGCGGCGTCGGCGAAGCGCTGGTTGACCCGGCGGTAGGCGTCCCACCACTGCCGGTGGAACGCAGGAGGCGCGATCACGTCGTGGTAGAGCGGCCAGAGCGTGTCGTTGGAGAAGCCCTCGTAGTAGCGCTCGATCTCGGTCGCGGACAGGGTCACGGGCACGAGGCGCATGTCGTCGGCGTCGAAGGGCTCGACCTCCAGGTCAGGCGCACCCGACCAGCCCACCCAGGCGCCGTCCGACCTCTGCATGACCGGTTCGAGCGCCGTGACGAGTCCCCCAGGGGAGCGCTTCCAGTCGACGTGCCCCTCGTCGTCGACCGTGAAGTCGACGGGGAGCCGGTTGGACACGACGACGAGGTCGTAGCCGTCTTTGCCAGTCAATGGAGATCTCCTTGGTATTCGGTTGAACTTCGGTGAATCTCCCCCCAGGTTATCCGTGTCGCGTCCCGCTTGCTCCCGGGAGAGAGGGGCACCGGGCCGAATTGTCGATACCTTGACACCATGGAGGAGGCCAGCAGCAGACCTGTCGACCCCGTGCGGGGCAGCGGCACCGCACCCCGGGGCGGGCTGCCCTCGGGCAGCGAGGTCGGCGGCTACCGCATCCTCGCCCGGCTCGGAGCGGGCGCCATGGGCGCGGTCTACGAGGCCGAGGACGGCGGGGGCAACCGCGTCGCGATCAAGTTCCTGCACGCCCACCTCGACGTCGACGCGCAGGGTCGCGACCGCCTGCGCCGCGAGGCCGTCGCCCTCCAACGGCTGCGGCACCCCGCGGTCGCGCAGATCCTCGACGTCGAGCTCGACGGCTCCGAGGCCTTCATCGTGACCGAGCTCGTCGACGGACCCAACCTCGAGGAGGAGATCGCGACCGGCGGCCCCCTCGACGCCCACGACCTGTTCGAGCTCGCCGACCAGCTCGCCGAGGCCCTCGAGGCCGTCCACGCCGCCGGGGTCGTGCACCGCGACCTCAAGCCCAGCAACGTCCTGGTCACCCAGAACGGACCCGTCCTCATCGACTTCGGGATCGCGCACGGGCTCGACGAGGCGCGCGCCACGTCGACCGGCCTGGTCATGGGCACGCCCGGATACCTCGCGCCCGAGCTGCTCGAGGGAGCCGCACCGAGCGCCAACAGCGACTGGTGGGGGTGGGCGGCCCTCCTCGCGTTCGCCGCGACCGGCCGACCGCCGTTCGGCATGCGCCCGGTCGAGGCCGTGCTCGCCCGTGCACGGACGGGGGAGGCGGACCTCGACGGTCTCGAGCCACGGACGGCGGCGGCCCTCGCGGCCGCGCTGCGGGCGGACCCCGCGAGCCGGCTGGGCCCGTCGGAGGTCGCGGGGGTCCTGCACCGTGCGGCCCAGGAGGCGGCCGGCCTGACGGCGCCGCCCGCCACGGGTGCGACGGCGGTCGTCCCGCAGCACTTCGCCGGGGGCGCGGGGGGAGCCGTCGCCGGGGGTGCTGCCCTCGGTGCCGCGGCGTCGACCCTCGCGGCCGCCGAGCGCGCGGCCGCGGTCGGTGGTGCGGGTGCCGCCGGGGCCGCCGCGGCCACGGTGGCCCTGCCCTCCTCGGCGGGAGACGTCCAGCCGACCAGCGTCGTGCCGACCGTGCGCTCGGCCGTCCCCCTGCCCCGGCCGACCCCGCCGGCCCCCTCGATCCCGCCGCTCGCGGCGACGCAGGTGATCGCCAACGACGGCCGGACCGTCGCCGTGCCCACGGCCCCTCCCGCGGCGGCAGCGTCGGCGTCGTCGGCCACCACGGTCGCGCCGCCCTCTGTCCCCCCGGCGCCGCCTGCCCGCCCGGGGGGACAGCAGCCGACCCTCGTGCAGCCCGCGGTGCCCCCGGCCGAGCAGCCGACCCTGGTCCAGCCCGCGGTGGCCCCCGCCCAGCAGCCGACCCTCGTGCAGCCCGCGGTGCGGCGGAGCTCGTACCCGCCCGGCCAGGCGACGTACCCGCCGCCCACCACGGCCACGTACCCGCCGCAGCCCGCGCCCCCGGCCCAGGCTCCGGCGTCGGGCAGGAGGAAGGGGCGCGGCGCGCCGGAGGCCGGACCCCCGGGGGACCCCCTCGACGCGTTCGGACGGCCGCTCGGCGTGATCCCCGCCCCCGACTACGTGCGCCCGGCGCACCGTCGCCGGACCGGGACCGTGCTCGCGCTGGGGCTGCCGCTCGTGCTGCTCGCCGGGACGTACCCCGGTCTCGCGTTCGTGCTGCTCGCCGTGGTCGTGGTCGCGCTCCGCGTCGTCGGGGTCGGCGCGGACTCCCTGCACCGTCGCCGCGAGCGCAAGGGGGCACAGCGCAGCGACGGCGTCAGGACGGCGGTCGCGACGCCGTGGTACGCGCTGCGCGCCCTCGTCGGCGCGGTGCCGTCCCTGATCGTCGCGCTGTGCGGGGGAGTGCTGCTCGTGGTGGGTTCGTGGTGGCTGCTCGCGCCCGGGGTCCTCGTGCTCGCCCCCCAGCAGTCCGTCGAGGCACGGTCGGTCGGCGGGGTCAACGAGCCCTGGGTCTTCACCGTCGTGCTGTGCGCCGCGATGGCGGTCACGGTCCTGCTCGCGTGGTTCGGACCGATGTCCGGGCTCACCCGCTACGGTGCGCGCACGACCCTCGCGCACGTCGCCCCGGGGCGCGTCGGCGCGATCTTCCTGGTGCTCACCGGGCTCGTGCTCGCCGCGATCGTCCTGTTCTCCTGGGGGGCCGGGGCGCCCGTCGTGTGGGCTCCCTTCCCGGGCCCGCCCCCGAGCGTGTGATCCCCGGCGGTTCACCGGAAACTCTCAGAATGCGCGGGTACGCTGACGTCGTGATCAGGACGTCCGACCCGGGAGCGCCCTTCGGCGCCTCGCCCGGCACACCCCCGAACGAGGCCGCGCCCGCGGCCCGCTCGAGCGTGCGCGCGGACGCCCCCCTGCGGCTCGCCCGGACGCTCCCCGCGGTGACCTCGCTCGTCGTCGCCGGCTTCCTCCTGGTCGTCGGGACCCTGACGCTCCTCGCGGACCGCGGCTTCAGCCTCGTCCACCAGTGCCTGCCCGCACCGGGCGGCTGGGGCGTGGCGGGCGTCCACCTGGCGCTCCTGCGCGAGACGGCGGACTGCCCCGCCGGGACCGCCGCGCTCGGGGGAGACCCCGCGCACGTGGTCACGGTCGTCGGGGTCCTGGCCCTGCCCGTGCTGCTCGCGCACCTCGCACTGCTGCTCGCCGGCTGCGGGCTGGCCGCCGTGGCGATGCGGGTCCGGGACCGGCTGGCCGTCGTCCTGAGCCCGCGCCGCGTCGTCGCGCTCCTGCGGACGCCGCTCGCCCCCGTCGGGCGCTCGTGCCGCCAGGTCGTCCGGACCGTGACCACGGTCCTGCGCCACCTCGCGCTCGCCGCGGTGCGTTCCCTGCGCGGGCCTCCCGCGGCGCTCGCGGCCGCCTGACGACTCCGAGGACTCGTCACCGCCGCGCGCCCCGGTGCCACCCGCATCCTGGGCACGCGCGGCCCGGACCGCTAACCTCGCGACCAGTGCGCCCCTGCGTGGGGCCGCGCCACCCCCCGACCACCAAGGACTCTCATGTCGACGAACGAACCCCGCCAGACCAAGGCCGACCGCCGCGACGCGGCCCGTGCCGAGGCCCTCGCCCTGCGTGAGGCGCAGGCCAAGCGCGACAAGCGCAACCGAGCGATCACCATCGGCGCCCTCGTGGGCGGCCTCGCCGTGCTCATCGGTGCCTTCCTCTGGGTCTTCATCCCCGCGATGCAGCAGAAGGAGGCGCGCACGACCGAGCCCCTGACCGGCGTCACCGCGCCCGCCACGGCCAACGACACGGGCGGCATCCCCGTCGGCGCCGACGGCGTCGCGGGCACCACCAACGAGGACGCGGTCGAGGTCGGCGTCTACTTCGACTACCTGTGCCCCGTCTGCGGTCAGTTCGAGGACGTCAACGCGGCCTCGATCGACGAGATGCGCGAGGCCGGTGACATCACCCTGGTGCAGCACCCGGTGTCGATCCTCGACCGCCTCGCGTCCGGCAGCCAGTTCTCGACGCGCTCGGCCGCCACCGCCGCGTACGTCGCCGAGCACGCCCCCGAGCAGTTCAACGCGTTCAACGAGGCGATGTTCGCCAACCAGCCCGAGGAGAACACGGCCGGCCTGACCGACGCGCAGCTCGCCGAGATCGCCCGGACCGCCGGCGTCCCCGCCGACGTCGCCGAGGCGATCGCCGCGGGCACGCCCGTCAAGGAGTTCGGCGACTGGGTCGAGGGCGCGACGAACCTCGCCACGCAGAACCCCGACCTCCAGGGGACCCGCGGGTTCGGTACCCCGACGATCACGATCGACGGTGAGCGCTGGGAGGGCAACTGGGCCGACCCGGCCGAGCTCAAGAAGGCCGTCGAGGAAGCCAAGGCCTGACGCTCCGCCTGCTCGGCGGACGTCAACCGCCTGCTCGGCACCGGGTAGGCTGTTCGCGCACCTCACGGTGCCGCCGCCCTCCGGGTGGCACGCCGCCTTAGCTCAGCTGGTAGAGCACTCGCCTTGTAAGCGAAAGGTCGTCGGTTCGAACCCGACAGGCGGCTCTATAGCAGCAGGTCAGGCCCCATGTTGGGCCTGGCCTGCTGTCGTTACGAGACAGGCACCCACCGGAAACCCACCGCTTTGGATTCCGGACGATACCTCTTGCGACCCCTGGCGGACCGCGAGACGATCGCCAACATGAGCGGCGAGGGCACGGTAGAGATCGAAATTAGCGTCGGAGACCAGGTCCTGGAGAGCGAGGTCCGGGCGCGCGCCGTGAGCGAGTGGCGACGTGCGGTACATGCTCAGGGCAAGGTGCCTGACGGCGAGCCGGCCCTGGAGGTCCGCGGTCGCGACGAGCCTTGGACGCTGCATGTGGTTGGCCGGGTCGTCGACGCGGACTAGTCCGCGAAGCGCCCCAGTACCTCTCGGAAGTCCGGCGCCAGATCCGGCACCTCGACGTAGTGGCGCTGGGTGATCTTCTCGGAGGTGTGGCCGAGCTGCGTCGCGGCATCAGCCAGCCCGCGGTCGCGCTCGATCATCGTGCCCACCGTCTTGCGGAACGTGTGGGGCGAGACCCACCCCCACCCGGAGTGCTTCTCGCGGAATGTCCGCCACTGCCGCTCGACCGTCGTCACCTCTCGCAGGCCTCCCGTCGCGGACGGGAAGAGGACGTTCCACGGACCCCCAGGCACGCCGTTCACCGAGCGGTCCAGGAGCAGCGAGACCGCGAACTTGGGCAGCTGGAGCCTGCGGACCTTCCGACCCTTCGTCGTGTCCTGACGGGTCAGCCCCTCGCCCTTCACGCGCACCACCGTGCCCGTGATCGCGACAGTCCCGGCCTCGAGGTCGACGTCGTCCCACCTCAACGCGAGCACCTCGCCGATGCGTGCGCCCGTCGCCAGCATCACGTCGACGAGCGCGGGCAGGTCGACCGCCGCCGCCTTCTGGTCGACCCGGAGCATCTCTCGCAGCGCCCGCACCTCGTCGAAGCTCAGAGCCCGAACCTCGTTGTCCGCAGACTCGATCCTCGACACGTCACGCAGCGGGTTCGCCGGCGCGGCGTTGTGACGCACGGCGAGCGCCATCATCCCCGACAAGACCGACTTGCAGAGCTTGGCCGTGGCCGCCCCCGTCTCGTCGGTCACTCGCTTCAGGTAGCGGTCCATCGCGGCCACCGTCGCCTCCCGGACCGTGAGTCCACCGACACCCGGCACGATGAACGTCTCGACGACGTACCGGTACCGCTGGCGCGTGTTCGTCGACCGCTTGGACGCATCCACCTCGGTGCGCAGCCAGTAGTCCCCAAGGGCCGCCAGCCGCGTCGAACTCGACAGGTCCGTGCCTGACATCGTCGCGCGGTCCGTCATCGCCAGGACCAGTGCGCGCTCCGCAGCCGCGCCCGACTTCCCCCATGCCTCGACCTTGCGCGTCACCCCGTCCGGGTCACGGAACCGCGCCCGCGCCACCCATCGGCCACGCTCCACCTCCGTGCGAGCAATCCGCCCCCACGTCCCGATCGGCAGTGGATTCCTAGGCATCTGCGTGCCCATACCTTTCGTAGTCGGGACGGATTGATTCAGGCACCGCCTCGACGGTGATACCGCGCTCGCGCGCCCACTCGCGTGCCGCGTTGAGGACTCGGGCCGCCGACGCCACGTGGGCCTCGCGGATGTCCAACTCCGCCTCCCACGCCTGGCGATCAGCGCCTGATCTCGAGGGGTGCCGATACATGGACGAGCCGCCGTCAGGGTCGAGACTCGCATCGCGGTCGTGAAGAGCCTGGCGCGCGAGGTCCCGCATCGCCACGCGATGTCCGAGCTGGCGTTCGGCAGCGGCGACACCTCGACGCGCCTCGATCCCGCCATCTTGCGAGTTGCTGGGTGCGATTAACGAGGGATCCAGTCGAATCCAAGCGTCGTAGTCCGGTGCGACCTCATCTTCTCGCAGTAGCCACTCGCCGCTGAACCAGAGAAGCGCCTCGCCAAGGGTGCGCTCCTTGTTCGGAAGCACTGGCTGCATGTGCTCGGAATCGTAGAGCAGGGCCAGCGGTGCGAGGTTGAGCGCGGCCGCAAGGACGGCGAGCTCCTGGACTGGGAGTTCGCGTTTCCGGCCCGATTCGATGTTCGCGATGGTGCTTCGCGGGATGGGGTAGCCAAGCCCTTCGCATCGTTCGCTCAACTCGCGCGCGGAAACTCCACGCTCCTTCCGGAGTGCCGCGAGATTCTCGCCGATCCTCTTCGCCCAACGAGCGGCCCAGTCACGTCCTGCTTCTTGTCCCATGGGGACACAGGCTACATCCGATGTTGTGCTTTCGCGATAGCTATGGTTACTGTGTGATCACGAAGCAGCGGGTCGTCAGAAGTGTCCCGTGGCGAGACAAAGGAGGACTGAGATGGCTCAAGCGGCTACACCGCCCCTGTTGACTCCGATTGATCTGGCGGCACAGCTCGGGGTCCCGATCCCCACCCTCTACGCCTGGCGAACGAGGGGAATCGGCCCCCGTGCGCTGAAGGTCGGCAAGCACCTGCGGTGGCGCCAGGCCGACGTAGACCAGTGGCTGGAACAGCAGGTGCCGGCCTGATGGGGCCAGTCTCGGCGACGCCCAGCCGCAGCGTGAAAGCCCCCGGCGACCGTTGCACCGGTCCCGAGGGCGTGGTTCCAACCCCTACCAAGGAGATCAAGAACATGACCATCTTGCGTGACACCGAGGGAGCGGTCAACAAGACGCGGCTTCCGGCCGGCCTTCGACCCGTTCTGGTCACCACGAAGCCGGAGGACTTCACGCTCCCCGCCGCCTTCGCCTTGTGCGAGGTCGCGGGCGTGCGGATGGTCGAGTCGCCGAACCGGTGCAAGACGTTCACGAACAAGCTGCCGGACGGGGGCGAGTTCCGAATCGTCGGCTCGCTCACGTGGAACTTCGAGCTCAAGCGCCTATCGGCGTGGATCCGTTCAGACGCCACGCGTGATGAGACCACGACGCTGCTCGTTCAAGCAGTTCGCGAGGCCCGCAAGACCGCGCCCATCGCCGGAGAGTTCTGGTTCGAGTTCACGGCCAAGGGCGGGTTCCTCGCCCTGCAGCTCGACGTCGCGCGTCCGCTGAGCGACTACGGCGACGACCTGGCCCTCGTCGCACGTGTGCCGGAGTTCGCGCCGGAGTCCATGTCGGGGGCACTGAACTGACGATGCGACGACGGGAGGGAGGTGCGGAGTGGGATCCAAGAACGTAGCGGAGGTCTACGCGCTGTGGCACAGCCTCCCGCACCGTCCCTTCCGTCTGCTCGTGTTCATGGCGTTCATGGCCCTCGACGAGTCCCGTGAGGGGCAAGCGGCCTGTCTCTACTGGGGCGGGCAGGAGCGGCTCGGGCTTGCGATCGGTCGACCAGCGCCAGCGAAGCCAGACGAGGACGATCTGAGTCCGGCCGCCGAGGACGCCCGTCGTGAACGCAGGCTCGTGTTCGAAGCCGTGCGCACTGACGTCAAGAAGCTCATCGACGCCGGAGCGATCGAACGGGTACGCCAGGGCGGCTACGGCGGGCGCAGCGAGTACCGACTCACTCTCACACAGACCCCACTTCAGGTGGGGTCTACGGGAACGGGGAATGGCCAACCCGGCGTGCCCCAGACCCCATCTCAGCCAGGGTCTACAGACCCCACTTCAGGTGGGGTCACAGGCCCCATCTCAGGTGGGGTCACAGACCCCACTTCAGGTGGGGCCCTACTACAAGAGACTTCAACACCACTTCAACAGGCCGAATCCAACATGGTGCCCCGTAGTTCGTCTCACCAGCGCGCGAGGGCCGTCGAGGAGCACCAAGGACCAGACGAGGAGTACGAGTCCGCGAGGAACGAGCTCGTGGCCTACGGCCCCAGAGCACACAGCCTCATCGCCCAGATTCAAGGCGCCTATCCCGAGACCACGCTGCGCGACGCCGTCATCGAGGCAGCAGCAGCCCTTGCGATCGTCGCCGCCGACGACAGGAGGACCGCATGAAGACCACCCCGAGCAGGCCCGAGACCACCGACGAGCACGGAACCACCCACCGCTACGGGTGCTACATGCCCGGCTGGACATCCAAGCCCGCCAGCCTGCGCGGCTGGCACCTCCTGACCTGCCCCACCTGCGGAGCCGTCCGTCTGGTTAGGGCCGGACGGGGGACCGCGTGAACGTCCGGCTCAAGACCTCGGCCCGCCCAGGGCAGTTCGTCGCATTCGTGGCCCTCGACGGGCGCGGAGAGACCCGCGCTCGGTTCCGTCGCAGCGACCGCGTCAACCAGTGGCACTGCGACGACTGCGGGACCCACCGCTTCAGCACATGCCCCCACGAACGAGCCGCGCTCACCGCGTGGCGCAACCGGAAGGAACGACCATGACCGACAGCACCATCCAGGCCGACACCGACGAGACCGGCGACGCCGCGGAAGTCGCCACCGCCGCAGGGGGCGAAGGAGACGCCCTCGAGGCGGCCGAGACGGACGCCAAGGGGCCTGGCGCCGAGGCTGCGAAGTACCGCCGACAGCTGCGCGAGGCCGAGGGTGAGCGGGACCAGCTGCGAGAGACGGTCCAGGCGCTGCGGACTGCGGCCGCTGAACAACACATCGCCGGCATCCTCGCCAAGCCTGCGACGCTGTGGTTGACGGGCGTCACCGTTGACGACTTCACCGCAGAGGACGGGACGCTCGACGTCGACGCACTCTCGGGCGCTGCGCGCGGCGCGGCCGAAGCGCACGGACTCGAACGTCACTCGGTCATGTTCGAGTCCCCAGGCGCTCACCGTACCGAGGGCACAGGCAACCCCCCGGCGACCTGGCAGGGGCTCTTGTCGCGCCAAGCATGACGCGCCCTGGCCCGGTAGACTCGGACATGACCGAGGGTGCCGGGCCAGGCGCTCGCCCCCAGGTCACGCAGCCCCAGCGGGGCAGCGCGGAGAAGGCCGGTGGCCGCCGCGTCGAAGACCAATCGACCGTGCGCGCCACCTAGCGCCCTCCCCCTTGGAGTCACCCGTGACCATGCTCACCACCACCGCGAACGTTGCCGGCATCCTGCCCGACAGCTTCGGGCCGCTCATCATCCAGCCCGTTCAGGACCGATCCATCGCCTTCCAGGTCTCCAACGTCATCTCGACCGGCACGACCAAGATGCGCGTGCCGGTCATCACCGACGACCCGAACGCAGCATGGGTCGCCGAGGGTGCCGAGATCAACGCTGACGAGGGCACCCTGGACCAGCTCACCATCACTCCCACCAAGGTTGCCGGGCTTACCCCGATCTCCTCCGAGCTCGCCAGCGACTCGAGCCCCGCGGCCGGCCAGCTCATCGGCGAGGGTCTGGCCCGATCCATCGCGAAGGTTGTTGACGCCGCCTTCTTCGGCAACGCCGCGGCCCCGGCGCAGAAGGGTCTCGGAGGACTCGTCGGGGTGAACGTCGTTGACGCAGGGGCGGCATGGATCAACCTCGACCCGTTCGCCGAGGCCATCGCTGAGGCAGAGCAGGTCGGAGCCACCATCACCTCGTTCGTCGCGAACCCGACTGACGCGCTGATCCTCGCGCAGCTCAAGGACGAGGACGGTTCGAACCGGCCGCTGCTTGGCGTCGACCCGACGCAGCCCACGCGTCGACTCGTGCAGGGCGTGCGGCTGTTCGTCTCGCCAGCGGTCGCGCCCGGCACCGTCTTCGGCATCCCGGCCGATCGCTCGCTCGTAGTCCTTCGCGATGACGTGACTGTCGACGTCGACCACTCGGTGTTCTTCACGAGCCACCGAGTCGCCGTCCGCGCGATCATGCGCGTGGGCTTCGGCTTCCCTCACGCCGCGGCTATCCAGAAGGTCACGCTCACGCCGTGACCCACACGCTCGGCAGCGGCCTGAGTCTTCCCTCCTCAACCAGGCCGCTGCCGGACCCTCCCGCACCTCCGGGGGGTCCCCCCTTAGCCCCCAGCCGCCGGAACCGCCGGAGAGGGGGATTTGGACCTGTACGGGACTGGGGATCTCCAGTGGTGGTCATACTTTCGCCGCACAGCAGCGCCCTGGCCCCCTTCCCGTCGCCCCGGCCCCCTACGATCCGAGGATGACCACGAACTACGACGCCGCTTGGTCCAAGCTCCCCGCATCCGTGCGCGATCGGCTCATCGAGGACCCGGAGTGCCTACTGACGGCGGACGACGTGACTGCACTCGCACATGCCGGAGCGCCACCCCTGCTCGTCTACTGGACGGACGGACAGCCGGCCACCGGAGAGCGGTGGCTGCTCACAGGATCGTTCGAGCGCTACGTGAGGACGAAGGCCCTCGAGGCGGAACGAGCGACGCTGGTCGATGAGGGGTTCGTCGTCGGGACATACGCCCCGGGACAGGCCGTGCGCTTCCCGGTGCGATCGGTCGAAGACGTAACCGACCGCGTCCGGGCGATCGACGTCGAGCTCCGGGACCTCGCGAAGGAGTAGCCGACCCCTCGCCGGAACGTCTTCTCGGTTCATCGACCCGACCTAGTCGCCCCTGGGCCGCCGGGATGGCCTCGACGCAATCGACCCCATCGCCCGTGCTGTCCGCCCCGCGGAGACTGGCAACTCTCGCCCTCAGCGAGGGTTCACTTGAAGTCGCCTGCGAGCGGACCCTCGTCAACGAGCCTGGATGACGTCAGCAGTACTGACCCCATCGTCGAGCCTCGGGAAGGGGGTCCATCGGGCGGACGGCCTCGACAGCGCGGAGAGCACCCCTCCACGGGGTGACGTCGGATCAGCCCGGTTCTCGGCACCGTACGGTTCGACACCGAGCGCCTCGACGAGGGGTGCATTCCGAGTGCACCCCCTTCAGACGCCCGGCGCGCCCCGCGAGGATTTCGGGGTTGACCCTGGAAAGGGGTCTGTCTGCTGGACGCCCCTACCCAGGGAAGGCGACCTTCGGTGACGCCGCCGAAGTTGTTTCGGTCGCCCGCGCTCGGGAGGTTCCATCCGCCAGGCGGACGCTCACGACGTCACTCCGAGATTGTGCGGGATCCCGCAAATTGCCGCGAGGCTCAGAGGGTGCGGGGGAGGTTCCATCTCCGTGAGGGGGCACTCCTCATGCATCCCTCGCCGGACAGGAAGCTGACAGCCTCCAGAGTGCGGAGGTTGTCGCGGAGTGGGGTAACACGGTGTGACCCTATGCGTGGGGCCGGGTCTACCGATCGGAGCGGGCGCGCTACGCGCGGGCTGATGTCGAGCTCGATTCCCTCACGACCTAGGGGAATGCCCGCACGTCCAGGGCGGGTGAAGTTCGATGGGGAGACTGGGCGAGCAAGTGCTGAACAGCCAGCCTGGGATAGTGTCACGGCTCGTGAAAGACCTGTGGAGGGCCGTACTGAGCGCAGCGTCGCGCTCGACCCTGCTAGGACCCGTCTCCGCACTCCTTCTGGCCGCTGCTGGACTGTTGGTTGGGCCCTGGGGGCTCTGGACGCTTGCCGTGGCGGGCCCGGGGGCTATCGGCGTCGTCGTTGAGGCGCTGTCGAAGCGGGTCCTGGCTCGAGAGGCGGGCGAGTTCAAGCTCTTGGTCTACGGCTGCCTGGGGCCGCTCGTGCGGTGCCTCGCCGTCCTCGCGAGCAAGACCACACCCACGAAGAGGAAGGACGCCCTTCCTGATGTCCTTTGGGCAGCATTGACGGCAGCCCTCAGCCTCACGAACCCCGATGGCTCGCGAGCATCGTTCTTCGTACGTGAGCGGATCGATGGCGACGACTGCCTGCTGCCTCACCCCACCCTGACCTGGGGGCGCGGCGATGATCCGGTCTCACGCTTCTTCCGCAGCTCGGGGGAGGGCATAGAGGTATGGAGGCAGGCAGAAACCGGAGTACCCTCCTTCTGCGAGGATCTAGAAACCAAGCCACCAGAGGGCATCGACCTCGCGCGAGAGCGGTCGTACCGGACGTACATCACGGCCCCGCTCATGGTCTCGGGCCGAGTCGCCGGCCTACTGACCATCAACGCGGCCAAGCCCGGCGACCTCACCAAGGTCGACGTCGGGGTAGTTCAGGTGTTGGCGCGACTCGCGAGCGCAGCCATCTCACTTTGCGGGGGTGCCTGGGCGGATACTGGTACACAATCGGGAGAGGGAGGTTGAGATGAGCACTGACAAGTGGTCAACCGACATGGACCGTCGCGTCGCAGAAATGCGGCGTGACCCGATCCGATATCTCGAGTCTGTGCGACGCGAGGTGAATCGGGGAACGCTCTCGTCCGCCCCGCGCGACCACAAAGACGCTCCGCAGACCGCAAGCGCTGAGCGTCGGCGCTGAACCCACCCGAGTTGCGCCACTATGGCGGTGCAGCCGCAGGGGTCCTGTGCCGCGCCTGATCCCTTCACTTTGCTGACGCCAGCAATTTGGTGCAAACCGGACATCACATCCCTGACGTCACGAAAGTGATGCGACACGCCGGGGTACTCGCTGGCCGAGTACCCCGGCAGAGTCCCCGCCCCAGGTCGCCCAGGGTGTCGGTCAGATCGACACCCTGGGGTCGCTCGGACCTACCCCATTCCCGGTGACCTCAGTACTGCTGAGGGCATCGGAGCTGGCCAAAGGGGGTACGTCTGGCGTACCCCCTTGTTGAGCCCGGGCGGATGGCCTCGACGGTGTCGAGGGCACCCTTCCATGGGGTGACGCCGAATTACCCCATTCCAAGGGGTGTACACACTGTGTACCCCTCCGGAGCATCGGCCAAGGGGTCGCACAATCTGCGGACCCTTTTCAAGGTCCACCCTGAAAACTCCGGTGGCGTCACCAAGGTTGGCCGCCTGGGCCTTCTTCGCGGCGCCGCGAAGAAGACCCAGGTAAGCCGGGCTTACCCCAGGCCAGGGGTGCGCCTGACGCACCCCATCGCTGAGCCTCCGTGAAGGAGGCTCAGCATCCGCCTGACGGATGGTCACCCACCGCTTACCCGGCGGAATCGACGCGATCCACCGCCGAACGACGAGCGTCAGTGAAGGTCGGCGGTCGAGCGTCATCCCAGGTGACAGGCAATATTGCTGATCCACCGCATAACGATGAAAACTACGGGCACGTAAGCGAAAGGTCGTCGGTTCGAACCCGACAGGCGGCTCCGTCCCAGCAGGCCAGGTCCTTCCGTGGACCTGGCCTGTCGGCGTTCGTGGACCCTGCTGCTCGCGGCGCGCCCTCCTAGAGGGCGAGCGCGCCGGGCGTCGGGGTCGAGGGCGGGAACGCGGGCTGCGACTCCACGGCCTGCCACAGGCCGCGACGCAGGGACGCGATCCCTCGGCTGATCGTCCCGGCCAGGACGGCGTCGGGGCCGAGCGTGGAGACCTCGACCGTCGGTGGCAGCGGGCACAGGTCCGTCAGGACCTGGGTGAACTGGTCGAGGAACAGGT
Source organism: Oerskovia douganii (assembly GCF_015142735.1). Classification (GTDB taxonomy): domain Bacteria; phylum Actinomycetota; class Actinomycetes; order Actinomycetales; family Cellulomonadaceae; genus Oerskovia; species Oerskovia douganii. The sequence goes on from NZ_JACSPN010000002.1 coordinate 267,366, forward strand.
GCGCGTGCTGGGCGTTGGGGCCGCCGAGCACCAGGACCGCAGGGTCGACCGCGAGGACCATGACGGCCGACCCGACCGCGAGCGTGCGGCCGAAGTCGGCGACCGCGGCCATGGCCTGTGGATCTCCTGCGTCGGCTCGCGCGAAGATCTCCTGGCGGGTCGGCCGAGGGGCCGGGAGGTCCGGAGCGCCGTAGAGCTCGTGCTCCAGCTCGCGCCACCGCACCGCGGGAAGCTCGCCGACGAGACCCGCCCCGCCGCGATGTCCGCGATGGAGCTCCCCGTGCGCGACGATCGCCGCGCCGGTGCGCACGCCGCTGAGGATGTAGACGAAGTCCTCGACGTCCTTGGCGGCGCCGTGCGCCATCTCGGCGAGCGCGCCGAGGGCGCTGTCGCCCTCGACGAAGACGGGGGCAGCGGTGACGTCGTCGAACGCTCTGGCGACGTCCGTGCCCACCCAGCCCGGCATGCCCTGACCACCGAAGTGGATCACCTTGCCGTCGTCGATGACGCCAGGGGTCCCGACGGTGACGGCCCACAGGGCGTCGGAGCTGACGCCGGCCTCGGCGAGGGCGGCCGTCAGCGCCTCCGCTGCGGCCTGCAGACGATCATCGGCGGGGGTGTCCTCGTCGGCGGGCAGGTGGACGGTCGCGAGGCGTTCGCCGTCGATGCGGGCGATCGCCCCCGAGACGTGGTGGGCGCCGATGTCCACACCGGCGAGGTATCCGCCCTCGGGGGCCAGGGAGTAGAAGGCCGCAGGTCGGCCGACGGTCCCGGCCCGGTCGCTGCGGGGGCCGCCGGCGCGCACCCATCCGGCGGCGAGGAGGTCGGCCAGGACGGCCTCGGCTGCGGTGCGCGACAGGCTCGTCGCGCGCGCCAGCTCGGCGACGGTCGCGGGCGTGTCCCAGATCTGCTCGAGGACGGCCATCGAGTTGCGTCGTCGCAGGTAGGAACGGTCGCCGGTGCGGGCTGAGGATGCGGTGTCCATGGCAGTTGACAGGCTACTGCATCGGCATTACATTTCCAACTTGCATAAATAAGTTCCTTCTCCTGATGGGCTGGCTTCGATGACGAACACCACCGTGACGGTGCGCCCGCCGGACGCCCGGCGCGCCCCCGAGCGCCGCGACCGACCCCCGGGTCGTCGGCGCCGGCGCAGCTCCGACGGCCCGACAGCCGCGCTGTACCTGCTACCGGCCGTGGTCGGCTTCGTGGTCTTCTATGCCTGGCCGATGATCCGAGGGGTCGGCATCAGCCTCACCGACTGGAACCTGCTCACCGAGGCCAGGTGGGTCGGCCTGGACAACTACGCCGACCTCTTCCAGGACCCGCTCTTCTGGAACGCGCTGCGCGTCACCGCCGTCTACGTGGTCGTGAACATCACGACCCAGATGGCCCTGGGGCTCACGATCGCGCTCCTGATGCAGCGGCTGAGCATCGGGCTCGCGGCACGCAGCGCGATCCTGCTCCCCTGGCTGATCCCGAACGTCACGATCGCGATCGTGACGCTGTTCATGCTCGACCCCAACGTCGGGTTCGTGAACCACGTCCTGGAGTTCGTCGGTGCCCGCACGCAGAGCTTCTACGGCAGCTCGGACCTGGCGATCGTCACCGTCGCGCTGGTCAACACCTGGCGCAACATGGGCTACACGGCCCTGCTGTTCTACGCGGGGATCCAGACGATCTCGCCGTCCGTCTACGAGGCCGCCGCCCTCGACGGGGCCTCGTACCTGCGGACCTTCCGGTCCGTCACGCTGCCGCTGCTGCGGCCCATCACCGCGCTGGTCCTCGTGGTGTCGATGATCGGCTCGTTCCAGATCTTCGACACCGTCGCGGTCGCGACCTCCGGCGGCCCGGGCAACTCCACCCGCGTCATCTACTACTACATCTACCAGAAGGCGTTCGAGCAGTTCGACATGGGCTACGGGGCCGCGATGGCCGTGGTGCTCTTCGCGATCATCTTCACCTTCAGCCTCGTGCAGCTCCGAGCTCTGCGCGCGACGGAATCGGACGGTAACTGATGTCCTCCTCGACCCCACCTGCCGCCCACGGAACCCTCGTGAGGCGTCGACCGCGCAGACGGCCCACCCCGAGCACGGCGCTGTCGTGGACGGCGCTGATCGTCCTCCTGGTCATCACCGTCTTCCCGTTCCTGTGGATGCTGCGGACGGCCTTCACGGCGAACAGCGACATCTTCTCCGGCAGCATGTCCCTGGTCCCACCCGATCCCACCGCGATCAACTTCAGCCGGGTGCTGGGGCTCGCCACGCCCGAGGAGGCCGCGGCCGCGGGCGGCAGCGGGCAGAACGTCGACTTCTTCCTCTACCTGCGCAACTCGCTGGTCTTCACCGGGGTCGTCGTGACCTGCCAGGTGGGCTTCAGCGCGCTGGCGGCGTACGCGTTCTCCCGGCTGCGGTTCACGGGGCGGGACGTGATCTTCACGGTCTTCCTCGCCGGGATGATGGTCCCGCCCATCTTCGCCGTGCTGCCGAACTTCGTCCTCATGCGGAACCTCGGGTGGATCGACACGTTCGCGGGCCTGGTTGCGCCGTACCTGCTGATGACACCGTTCGCCATCTTCTTCCTGCGCCAGTTCTTCCTCGGCATCCCCCGGGAGATCGAGGAGGCGGCGCTGCTGGACGGCGCCGGAAGGTTCCGGGTGCTGACGCGGATCATCCTGCCGATGGCGTCCGGACCGATGGCGACGCTGGCGATCATCCAGGCCGTCACGGCCTGGAACGAGTACCTGTGGCCGCAGCTCGTGGGGCGGGACCCGAGCGTGCGGCTCCTCAACGTCGCGGTCGCGACGTTCGCCCAGTCCTCGCCCTCGACGTCGCCGGACTGGTCCGGTCTGATGGCTGCCGCCTCCCTGCAGGTCGTCCCGATGCTCCTGCTCCTGATCGTCTTCGGTCGCAAGATCGTCGACTCGCTGGGCTTCTCCGGCGTCAAGTAGTCGCCACCCCCACCGGTCCCGCGCCTGAGCAGGCCGTCACCTGAAAGGCACTCCCATGAACACTCGGCATCTGCGCACAGTGGCGCTGATCGCTGCGTCGACCATCGCCCTCGGGGCCTGCTCCGCGGGATCCGGCAGCGGCGGCGGGGACGGCGGCGACGTCACCCTGACGTACTCGCTGTGGGACCCGAACCAGCTCCCCGCCTACCAGCAGTGCACCGACGCCTTCACCGCGGCGTCGGGCATCGAGGTCGAGATCAACCAGCAGGGCTGGGACGACTACTGGAAGACGATCACCACCGGCATCGTCTCGGGGACCGCGCCCGACGTGATCACCGACCACGTCCAGTACTACCCGGAGCTCGCGGCGAACGGGCAGCTCCTCGACCTGCAGCCCTACGTCGAGAAGGACGGGATCGACCTCGACCGGTACACCGCGGGGCTCGCGGACCTGTGGGTCAAGGACGGCGCCCGGTACGGGCTGCCGCAGGACTGGGACACGATCGGCCTCGTCTACAACACCGCCGACCTCCAGGAGGCGGGGGTCGACCCCGCGGCGCTGGACGAGCTGACGTGGAACCCGACCGACGGCGGGACCTTCGCCAGCCTCATCGCGCGGCTCACGATCGACAAGAACGGCGTGCGCGGCGACGAGCCCGGCTTCGACAAGGACGCCGTCCAGACCTACGGGTGGGGTCTGGAGACCGGCGGAGGCGTCGTCGGGCAGACGCAGTGGTCGTGGAGCGCGCTCTCCACGGGCTTCGAGTACCTCGACGAGAACCCGTTCGGCACCGAGTACCAGCTCGACGACCCGCGGCTCGCCGAGACGTTGACCTGGTGGCAGCAGCAGATCGAGGCGGGCTACATGGTCCCGTTCGAGAACGCCGGCCAGCTCGGGCTGGAGCCGCAGCTCCTGCAGAACAAGGCGGCGATGATCTCCGACGGGTCCTGGCGCATCGGCACGTGGGCAGGTGCGAGCGAGCAGGACTTCGCGTTCGCGCCGCTGCCCGTCGGGCCTGAGGGGCGCAAGACCAACGGCCTCGCGCCGTCGATCATCGCGGGGACCGAGCACCCCGACGAGGCCTGGGAGCTCGTCAAGTTCATCGGCTCGTCCGAGTGCCAGGACCTCGTGGCCGAGACCGGGGTCGTCTTCCCCGCCATCACCGAGGCGGCCCAGCGGTCCGCAGAGGTCCGGGCGGAGCAGGGCGTCGACGTCTCGGCGTTCCTGGACCAGGCCCAGGACCCCGACGGCGTCGCGTACTACCCCATCACGCTGCACGCCAACGAGATCCAGTCCGAGGCGCAGGCCGTCATCGACGACATCCAGCAGCGCAAGGTCGACCCCGCCACCGCGCTGGCGACCCTGAACGGCCGCATCAACAACCTGTTCGACTAGCCGCACCACGCGGGTGGTGCCGTGGTCGACACCGCGGCACCACCCGCATCCCAGACCGGAGACCGACGACCGTGACGCACACCCACACGATCCACACCGCTGACGGCCCCCTCACCGTCCGCTCGAGCAGCCGACCGGAGGAGAGCGCCGGCGGGTTCCTGCTGCGCGGGGCGAACCTCAGCATCGAGCACCCCTTCGGGGCCACGAGCTTCTACCGCAACGGCTGGAACTCCTGGTCGCCCACCGGGTGGCGATCCTTGTCCGACGAGCCTCTGCGCATCTACGACAACCCCGAGCGGCTCCTGACCGCGGACGACGCCGCGGTCGACGACCCCACCCGCCACCAGGGGAGCGTCCTCGGGGCCCTCGACGCGGGCGCGGGGCAGGTCCTGCTCCTGGGCGCGCTCGACCTGGGGACGTCGCTCGTCGGCGCCGACGACGGACGCATGTGGGGGACGGGCGAGTCCACGGGGACCGAGTGGTACCTCGCGATCGGCGACGAGGCCGTCGTGTTCGCGCAGTACGCGGGGCTGGTCGCGTCCCGGCTGGGGCGCGCGACGGGCTCCGTCGGTCCGGTGTGGTCGTCCTGGTACTCGTTCTTCGAGAACATCGACGAGGTCTCCCTGGGGGAGGCGATCGACGACCTCGCGGGGTACCCGTTCGACGTCGTCCAGGTCGACGACGGGTGGGAGAAGGTCGTCGGCGACTGGACGGAGGGGCCGGGGTTCCCGTCCGGGCTGGAGCGGCTCGTCGCGCGCATCACCGGCGTCGGTGCCCGTCCGGGCCTGTGGCTGGCCCCGTTCATCTGCCTGCCGCAGTCCGACACGGCCCGCGACCACCCCGAGTGGCTCGTGCAGGACGCCGACGGTGGGCCGCTGGTCGCCGGGTACAACTGGGGCACGCACTACTACGCCCTGGACACGACCCGGCCCGACGTCCAGGACCACCTGCGGGCGCTCTTCACCCGTCTGACCGGGATGGGCTTCGCCTACTTCAAGCTCGACTTCATGTACGCCGGCGCGCTCCCCGGTGTCCGCTCGGGCGGCGGCCACCGCGAGGAGGTCTACCGCGCCGCGGTCGAGCTCGTCCGGGACGCGGTCGGGCCCGACACCTACCTCCTGGGGTGCGGTGTCCCGATGCTGGCCTCCGTGGGGCTCTTCGACGGGGTGCGGGTGGGGCCCGACGTCGCCCCGTACTGGGACAACACCGAGCGCCGGCGCGACCCCAGCGGCCCCGGCGCGCTCAACAGCCTCGCCAGCTCCGTCGCGCGGACGTGGATGAAGGACTGGTACGACGTCGACCCGGACGTCGTGTACTTCCGCTCGCGCCGCACGCTCCTCGACGAGAACGCCGGCCGGGCGCTCGTCGACCTGGCCCTGATCACCGGGTTCAGGTCCACCTCCGACCCCATCGCCTGGCTCGACGCCGACGAGCGCGAGCGGCTGCGGGACTTCCTCGTGGCGCGGCCACGCATCGAGAGGACCGGGCGGTTCGCCTACCGGATCGGGGACCGCGAGGTCGACTTCGCCGGGTACCTGAGCGGGGACCGCCGCGAGACGGAGTCCATGGTCGTGAAGTGAGCGAGCCGGAGCACCTCCCGTGTCAGTCGGTCCCGAGGTCCGACTGCACGGGGGTGAGGGCCGGCGCCTTGGGGACGCGCAGGTCGCCCGAGGACCGGCCACGGAGCCGCCGCGTCGCCCACGGGTAGACGTGCACGCGCACCCACTCGGCGTTCTGCCGGGCCCGGTCGAGGGCCGGGACGGGCGGGAGGGGAGCCAGCGGGTCGTCCCACGTGGCGTCGTCGGGCACCTGCCCCAGGCCCACGAGCGCCGCCTGGGCGACCCGCCGGTGCCCGTCGGGCGTGAGGTGGATGCGGTCCGACGACCACATGCGCCAGTCGTGCAGGGACGCCATGCCCCACAGGTCCAGGACGTGCGCGCCGTGGCGGCGCGCGATCGACCAGATGTGCGCGTTGTAGACCCCGACGCGCCCGCGCGTGAGCCCCACGAGCGGCGAGCCGGACGTGTCGAAGCCCGTGCCGAGCAGCACGTCGATGCCCTCGGCGCGCAGCCTCCCGACCGCGTGGTCCAGGTTGCGGGCGAGGCGGTCGATGTCGGCCGCGGGGCGCAGGATGTCGTTGCCGCCCCCGATGAGGCTCACCAGGTCGGGCTCGAGCGCGAGCGCCGCGGAGACCTGCTCGGCGAGGATCGAGCGCAGGAGCCGCCCGCGGATCGCGAGGTTGGCGTACTCGAGCGGGGCCTCGCCCGCGGCCGTGCGGCGGGTCGACAGGTGCCCGGCCAGGAGGTCGGCCCAGCCGCGCTGGCGGTCGGGGTCGTTCGGGTAGGGGTCCCAGAGCCCTTCCGTGAAGGAGTCGCCGATCGCGACGTAGCTGCCCCAGCGGGGCGCGTTCTCTTCCGGTGGCGTGTCCGGCTGCGTGTCCGGCTGCGAGGTGGTCACGGGTCCATTGTCCGCCACCGGGCGCCGTCCGTCCCGGGAGATTCCTGCCCGACGGCGTCGCGGGGCCCGGGCGGCCGGGTGGCCGCGCGGGGGTCAGGCCGTGGGCAGCGTCCAGTCGACGGGCGTCGCTCCCTGGGCCACGAGGAGCTCGTTGACGCGCGAGAACGGGCGCGACCCGAAGAACCCGCGGCGCGCGGACAGGGGGCTGGGGTGCGCGCTCTCGACGACCGGGGTCTCGCCCAGCAGGGGCTTGAGCGTCGCGGCGTCGCGGCCCCAGAGGATCGCGACGAGGGGCGCTCCGCGGTCGACGAGCGCGCGGATCGCGGCCTCGGTGACGGCCTCCCAGCCCTTGCGGCGGTGCGAGCCCGCGTCGCCCGCGCCGACGGTCAGGACCCTGTTGAGCAGCATGACCCCCTGGTCGCTCCACGCGGACAGGTCGCCGTGCACGGGGGTGGGCGTGCCGAGGTCGGTCGCCATCTCGGCGTAGATGTTCTGCAGCGAGCGGGGGACGGGACGCACGTGCGGCTGGACGGAGAAGGACAGTCCCATGGCGTGCCCGGGCGTGGGGTACGGGTCCTGACCGACGATCAGGACGCGCACGTCGGCGAGCGGTCGCTGGAAGGCACGCAGGATGTCCGACGGCGCCGGCTGGTAGGCGCGTCCGGCCGCGGACTCTGCGCGGAGGAAGTCGCCCACGGCACGGAGCCGGGGCTCGACGGGGGCGAGCGCCTCGGCCCAGTCGGGGGCCATGATCTCGGCGAGCGGGCGAGGGGTGCTGCCGTCGGGGACCTGCTCGAGGGCACCCGCGGACGGTGGCGTCGCGAAGCTGTTCACGCCGTGAGGGTACGCGACCGGGTGAATGACACGGGTGTGGTTCGCGCGTAGGCTGGAGCGGTCCAGGTCCTGGCCCCGTCGAGGGGCCGGACGCGTCCGACGAGTGAGGAACCTGCCCATGAGCGAAGCGTTCGCCGCGACCGAGCCCCTCGTCGCGCCCGCCGGGACGGACGAGGCGTCGGCCACGGGACCGGGTCTCTCGACCCGGGACCAGGAGATCCTGGCCTTCGAGCGGCAGTGGTGGAAGTACGCCGGGGCCAAGGAGCAGGCGGTCCGTGAGCTCTTCGACATGACGGCGACCCGCTACTACCAGGCGCTCAACACCCTCATCGACTCCCCGGCCGCGCTCGCGCACGACCCGATGCTCGTCAAGCGCCTGCGCCGCATGCGGTCCACCCGGCAGCGTGCGCGGTCCGCCCGCCGCCTCGGCGACATTTAGTCGCTGAGCCAAGTCGGGCTAACCTGTCGCCGTGAGCAAGAGCGATTACCCCTACGCGCCTGACGAGTTCGACGTCCCCGCGCCCGAGGGCGCGCCCGTGGGGGTCTATCGCGCTCCGCGCAGCGGCTGGAGCAAGACCTGGCCCTTCCTCCTCGTCGCGGTGATCTTCGCGGGTCTCGCGATCGGTGGGGTCGCGGCGATCTCGGGCGGGTTCGCCGGGACGCCGTCGGCAGGACCCAAGGAGCCTGCGGTCGAGACGCCGGCCGGGACGGACGCCGAGGAACCGCCTGCCGACGAGGGCGCGGCCGAGGAGCCGCCCGCGGACGGCGGGACGGCCGAGGAGCCCCCGGCGGACGACGGGACGGCGGAGGAGCCGGTCGCGCCAGCCGTCGACGTCGCGACCCTCCTGGCCGCCGCGGACAAGGCAGCGTTCGTCCGTGTCATGAACGACGACGGCCCCGAGGGCGAGTCCCGTGTCGGCAAGGCCGCGCTGGACGCCCAGGGGTTCACGGGCGTCGAGTTCGAGGCGTACCCCGGCGACTCGGGTGTCACGGCGAACTCCATCTGGTACGTCGAGAACCGCCGGGAGACGGCGCTCGCGGTCGCCGCCGTGCTCGGCATCCCCGCCGAGCAGGTCACGCAGCAGACTCTTCGCGAGGGCGACGTCATGGTCATCGTCAAGGAGAAGCTGACTCCGGCGTCCTGACGGGCTGCGCCCGACCGGCCGGTTCGTCGGGCGCGCTTTCGGCGCGTGAGCCCTGCCACTAGGCTCGGACGCACCCCGGGACGCTGGTGTCCCGAGGTCCGTACGCAGGTCCGCACCCCGCGAGGAGACGCAGATGGCTCAGGGCACCGTGAAGTGGTTCAACGCCGAGAAGGGCTTCGGGTTCATCACCCCCGCCGCCGGCGGTCCGGACCTGTTCGTCCACTACAGCTCGATCCAGAGCGACGGCTACCGGTCCCTCGACGAGGGCCAGCAGGTCGAGTACGAGCAGGGGCAGGGCCAGAAGGGCCCGCAGGCCGAGCAGGTGCGCGCGCTCTGAGTGCCGTGACCCCAGCTCGTCACCTGGCCGAGGTGGACGTCGTCGTCGTCGGTTCCGGGCCCAACGGGCTCGCCGCGGCGGTCACGTGCGCTCGGGCGGGGCTGTCCGTGCGCGTCCTGGAGGCGCAGCCCACGGTCGGTGGCGGGTCCCGCACGCTCGAGCTGGGGCTGGCCGAGGGCATGGTCCACGACATCTGCTCGGCCGTGCACCCCATGGCGTGGGCCTCGCCGTTCTTCCAGGCGTTCGACCTGCCCTCGCGCGGGGTCGAGCTGCTCGTCCCGGAGGTCTCGTACGCCCAGCCGCTGCCGGGGGGCCGGGCGGGGATCGCGTACCGGGACCTCGACCGGACGGTCGACGGGCTGGGGCCCGACGGCGCCGCGTGGCGCTCGCTCGTCGGCTCGCTGTCCCGGAACCCCGGGCACGCGGTCGCGACGGCCCTCTTCGACAAGCGCAGCATCCCCACGGGCCTCCTCCCGCGCGGCGTCCCGACCGCGGCGCGGTTCGCCCTCGGGGTCCTCGAGCAGGGCACGGGCCTGTGGGACCGGCGGTTCGTGGGGGACGTCGCGCCGGCGCTCCTGACGGGCGTCGCGGCGCACGGCATCGCCCCCATGCCGTCGCTCGCCTCGGCCGGGGTCGCGATGCTCCTCGCGTCCCTCGCGCACAGCGAGGGCGGCTGGCCCGTCCCGCGCGGCGGCTCGGGGGCGATCGTGACCGCGCTGGTCGCAGACCTCGAGGCGCACGGGGGCCAGGTCGTGACCGACCACCCGGTCCGTTCGGAGTCGGACCTCCCGCCGGCGCGCGCGATCATCTTCGACACGACCCCGCGCACGGTCGTCGAGGTCTTCGGGTCCCGCCTGACGGGACGCGCCGCACGTGCGCTCACGGCGTTCCCGTACGGCAACGCGGCGGCCAAGGTCGACTTCGTCCTGCGCGGGCCCGTCCCGTGGCAGCACGCCGACGTCGGGCGGGCGGGAACCGTCCACGTCGGTGGCACGCGGGCCCAGATGGCCGCCGCCGAGGCCGCGGTCGCCGAGGGGCGGCACGCCGAGCGTCCCATGGTGCTCGTGAGCGACCCGACCGTCGTCGACCCGTCGCGCCGGGTGGGGGACCTGCGCCCCCTGTGGACGTACGCGCACGTCCCTGCCGGTTCCACGGTCGACGTCACCGAGGCCGTCACGGCCCAGGTCGAACGGTTCGCGCCCGGTTTCCGCGACGTCGTCGTGTCCTCGCGCTGCGTGCCCGCCGCGCGCATGAGCGAGCACAACGCGAACTACGTGGGCGGCGACATCTCGGCCGGGGCCGTCAACCTGTGGCGCATGGTCGCCCGCCCGACCGCGCGCCTCGACCCGTACGCGACGGGGCTCGACGGGGTCTACCTGTGCTCGGCCTCGACGCCTCCGGGCCCCGGGGTCCACGGGCTCGGCGGCTGGTACGCGGCGCAGCGCGTGCTGCGCCGGGAGTTCGACGTGCCTCACCTGCCACGGTTGGCGCCCTGACCTCTGGGTCCGGGCCCTGGCGGCTCAGGGGAGCGTCGCGCCCGCCGCGCGCTGGTCCTCGAGCTCGGCCAGCGTCAGCACGACGAGCGACGCGCTCCACGTGAGGGGGGCGACCGCGGCGGGGGACCCGTCCGCGAGGACCTTCTCCGGGATGGCCCCGGAGGCCGTCCGGTGCTGGTCGAGCCAGTCGAGCCAGCTCTCCGCGACCTCGATCTCTCCCGTCGAGGCGCCCGCCAGGGCGAACAGCGCGGTCTGCGGCGTCCAGGAGATCCCGTCGGTGCGCCACCCGGCTCCGGGGGCGACGCCGCCCGCAGGGCGCAGCATGGACATGACCGACGATCGCCACGCCTCGTCGGCGCCGCTCAGCGCCGTGGGCTGGAACGGTGGCAGGGCGAACGTGGTCGCGGCGTCCTGCGGCCCGCCGGACGCGTGCCGCGGGTACCCCTGGGGGCCGAACCGTTCCTCGACGGCGGCCCGCAGCCGGAGCGCTGCGCGGGCCGCGTCGGCCGCCCGGTCCCAGCGCTCGGCGTCGGCGTAGATCGACAGGGCCCCCTCGAGGCCTGCGAGCAGCGGGGCCGCGGTGCCGAGCGTGAGCTCGGTCGGGTGGACCTCCCAGTAGTCGCTCGACGGCGGCGGCAGGGCGGTCTCCGGGTCGAGGAGCCCCAGCACGTAGTCGGTCGAGGCGTCGACGAGCGGGGCGAGGCGCTCGTGCGCCGCGGCGCGTTCGCCGGGGTCCTCGATCTCGTCGATCACGGTCCACGCGGACCACAGGGCCCACCCGTTGCCGTCGGACTGGAGCCCGCGCTCGTCCGGGACCCCGGACGCGTCGGGGAGGTAGCGTGCGTGGAACGAGCCGTCGGGCTCCTGGACCGAGCGCAGGAAGTCGAGCACGCGCAAGGCGTCGTCGACGTGCCCCGTCCGGGCGTACGCGGCCGCGGTGAACGAGGAGTCGCGCGGCCACACGTAGCGCCAGCGCGGGGAGGCGGCCGCGAGGGAGGCCCCGTTCGTGAGCGTCATCGCGTGCATGTCGAGCAGGGCGCTCTCCCCGAGGTCCGCGAACCGGGTCCCGGCGCCGGGGACGTCTCCTGCTGCGAGCCAGGCACGCGACGCGTCCGCGGCGCGCCGGGCGGCGCGGGGGTCCAAGAGCTGGTCGGTCGCGAGCGTCGAGCCGGCGATCACGGTCAGCCGGTCGACCTCGCCGTCCGCCGGGTCGAGGCCGGTCGCGAGCCAGGCCGGGTCGAGCGCCGCGGGGTCGAGGACCCGGCTCCCGTCGAGGTAGGTGGCCGCCATGTCCCGGGGGAGGCGGAGCAGGGAGTCGGCGCCGGCCGTGGCGACGCCGTCCTGGTAGAGGTCGACCTGCGCGTCGGTCGGGAGCGGGGCGGGGGTCGCGCCCGCGGTGGCCAGCACGACGACGGGGGCGATCGCCGCCCCCAGCACCGCCAGCCGCCACCTCGTCGTCGCGAACCTCACGCTAGGCATCCTAGGGCGAGGCGGACGCTCGTCGTTCCGCTGGGGGCGATAGGGGCTGCCCGGTCTTGCACTCGCACCGGGGGAGTGCCAATAATGGCGTTAGCACTCTCGTCATGAGAGTGACAGAATTCTCTGGTCGTCAGGTGAGGCCCGCGAGTCGGCGTGACATGAACGCCGGTGTGCGCGAGCCGTCCGTCGCGGGCGCCGACCGACCGCCACACGCCACCAGCGGAGGATCAATCCCCATGGCAAAGATCATCGCCTTCAACGAGGAGGCTCGTCGCGGGATGGAGCGCGGGCTCAACGTCCTCGCCGACACCGTGAAGGTCACGCTCGGCCCCAAGGGCCGCAACGTCGTCCTCGACAAGAAGTGGGGCGCGCCCACCATCACCAACGATGGTGTGAGCATCGCCAAGGAGATCGAGCTCGACGACCCGTACGAGAAGATCGGTGCGGAGCTCGTCAAGGAGGTCGCCAAGAAGACCGACGACGTCGCGGGTGACGGCACCACCACCGCGACCGTGCTCGCCCAGGCGCTCGTGCGCGAGGGCCTGCGCAACGTCGCGGCCGGGTCCAACCCGATCGCCCTCAAGCGCGGTATCGAGAAGGCTGTCGAGGCCGTGACGGCCCAGCTGCTCGTCGCCGCCAAGGAGATCGAGACCAAGGAAGAGATCGCCGCCACGGCCGCGATCTCGGCCGGTGACCCCGCGATCGGCGAGCTCATCGCCGAGGCCCTCGACAAGGTGGGCAAGGAAGGCGTCATCACCGTCGAGGAGTCGAACACGTTCGGCCTCGAGCTCGAGCTCACCGAGGGCATGCGCTTCGACAAGGGCTTCCTGGCCCGCTACTTCGAGACCGACCCCGAGCGTCAGGAAGCGGTCCTCGAGGACCCGTACGTCCTGATCGTCGAGTCGAAGATCTCGAACGTCAAGGACCTGCTGCCGCTGCTCGACCAGGTCATGAAGGCCGGCCGCAGCCTCCTCATCATCGCCGAGGACGTCGAGGGCGAGGCCCTGGCCACCCTCGTGCTGAACAAGATCCGTGGCACGTTCAAGTCCGTCGCCGTCAAGGCTCCGGGCTTCGGCGACCGCCGCAAGGCCATGCTGCAGGACATCGCGATCCTCACGGGTGGCCAGGTCATCTCCGAGACGGTCGGCCTCAAGCTGGAGACCGCGACCCTCGACCTGCTCGGCCAGGCTCGCAAGGTCGTCGTCACCAAGGACGAGACCACGATCGTCGAGGGTGCCGGCGACGCCGACCTCATCGCGGGTCGCGTGAACCAGATCCGTTCCGAGATCGAGAAGTCGGACTCCGACTACGACCGCGAGAAGCTCCAGGAGCGCCTCGCCAAGCTCGCCGGTGGTGTCGCGGTCATCAAGGCCGGCGCCGCGACCGAGGTGGAGCTCAAGGAGCGCAAGCACCGCATCGAGGACGCCGTCCGCAACGCGAAGGCTGCCGTCGAGGAGGGCATCGTCGCCGGTGGTGGCGTGGCCCTCATCCAGGCCGGCGCCGTGGCGTTCGAGACCTCGGCGATCACCGACCTGGTCGGTGACGAGGCGACCGGTGCGCAGATCGTGCGCGCCGCGATCGACGCCCCGCTCAAGCAGATCGCGATCAACGCGGGTCTCGAGGGTGGCGTCGTGGCCGAGAAGGTCCGCAACCTCCCCTCGGGCCACGGCCTGAACGCCGCGACCGGCGTCTACGAGGACCTGCTCGCCGCAGGCGTCAACGACCCGGTCAAGGTCACGCGCTCCGCGCTGCAGAATGCTGCGTCGATCGCCGCGCTGTTCCTCACGACCGAGGCGGTCGTCGCGGACAAGCCGGAGAAGAACCAGCCGATGCCGGGTGGCGACGGCGGCATGGGCGGCATGGACTTCTGATCCGTCCGCTCGCGCGGCCGGGCTCGTAGGAGCCCGCGCAGCCGACTCGAAGGGCCGTCCGGCCAGGGAGACCTGGCCGGGCGGCCCTTCGTCGTCCCCGGGGCCTCGACCGCAGGGATCGAGATGGCAGATTGTCGCCATCTGTCCGTTCCGTGGACGGGGTCTTCCGGGCGGGTGAAGTCTGTGCTTAGGTCTACCTCAGTGAGGAAAGGTTTACCTAACTCACTGGACACCTACTCGATACACCTGGCTCTGGGGGGACCATGGGACTGCCGACGATCGCCGCCTACGACGGCCCGGCACCGCACGAGTACCCGAGCAACCGCGTGACGTGGCAGGCCGACCCTGCCCGCGCCGTGCTCCTCGTGCACGACATGCAGCAGTACTTCGTGAACGCGTTCGACCCGGCGTCGCCCGCCCTGCGGGACGCCGTCCGCAACATCTCCCGGCTCGCCGCGACGGCACGCGAGCTCGGCGTCCCGGTCGTCCTGACCGCCCAGCCGCCCGCGCAGCGGCCCGCCGACCGCGGACTCCTCACGGACTTCTGGGGCCCGGGCATCCCCGACGACGGCACGGACGTCGTGATCGACGAGCTCGCGCCGCAGCCGGGGGACACCGTGCTGACCAAGTGGCGCTACGACGCGTTCGTCCGCACGGGCCTGCGCGACCTGCTGCGCGCGCAGGGCCGCGACCAGCTCGTCGTGACCGGCGTCTACGCGCACATCGGCTGCCTCGTCACGGCGTGCGACGCGTTCATGCACGACGTCCAGCCGTTCCTCGTCGGCGACGCCGTCGCGGACTTCTCGCTCGCCCACCACCGCCAGGCCCTCGCCTGGGCCGCGGACCGGTGCGCCGTCGTCGGGACGACGGACGACGTGCTGACCCACCTCGGGGCGCGCGTCCCCGCGGTGGTGGGGGCATGAGCGCGCGCGTCGCGCTCGTGACCGGTGCCGCGGGCGGCATCGGGGCAGCGGTCGCGGACGCGCTCGCCGCGCGGGGGTACGTGGTCGTGGCGGGAGACCTCGACGGTCCGGCCACCCCCGTGCGTCCGGCGGGCGCCGTCGTCCCGGTGCGGCTCGACGTGACCGACGAGGCGGACGTGGTCCGGCTCGTGCGGTGGGTCGAGGACGAGGTCGGCCCGATCGAGGTCCTCGTCAACGCCGCGGGCGTCCTGCGCCCGGGCGTCGTGACCGAGTCCTCGCTCGCGGACTGGCAGGCCGTGCTCGCGGTCAACGCGACGGGCGTCTACCTGGTCTCGCGCGAGGTCGCGCGATGTCTGTCCTCGCGTCGGCGGGGCGCGATCGTCACGGTCGCCTCGAACGCTGCGGGGGTCCCGCGCGTCGGCATGGCCGCGTACGCGGCCTCGAAGGCCGCCGCGTCGAGCCTGACCCGTTCGCTCGGTCTCGAGCTCGCACCGTACGGCGTGCGCTGCAACGTGGTCTCGCCGGGCTCGACCCGCACGCCCATGCTCGCGGCGCTCGCCGGGTCCGTCGGGCCCGACGACGTCGCCGTCCTCGACGAGGCGGCCGAGTCCCGCGTCGTGGCCGGGACGCCGCAGGACTTCCGGCTCGGCATCCCGCTCGGGCGCCTCGCCGAGGTGCAGGACGTGGCCGACGCGGTCGTCTTCCTCGCCTCCGACGCGGCCCGGCACATCACCGTGCACGAGCTCGTCGTCGACGGCGGCGCCACGCTCCGCTGAACCGGCCCCACCCCCCCTCGCGTCACCGCACGACCCCCTCGCACGTCCCCTGCGGACGACCCCGCGCAGGCTCACGCACCCCATCGACACCGACGAGGACGCCTCATGAACGGCTTCACCGTGCTCGACGACCCGGCACCTCACCCGACGACGCCCGCGGTCGCGCCCGACCCGGCGCACGCCCGCCGTCGGCTCGCGACCACCCGGGAGGACGGCGCGCTGCCGGACGACGGCGCGGCGCCCGGGTACGCCGAGTTCCGTCTCGCCTCGCCCCACGTCGCCCTCGTGGCGCACGGCGTGCGCGAACGCCTCGACGTGCCCTCGTGGGACGGCCCGACCGTGGCCGCCGCCGCCCGGGACCTGCTCGCACGGGCCGCCTCGGCGCGCTGGGCCGGTGAGCCCGCGCCCGTCCTCGTGGGCACGATCCCGTTCGACCCGGCCCGACCCGCGCACCTGGTGGTCCCGGCGCACCAGTCGTGGCGGACCGTCGTCGACCCGGCGCACGACGGCGGTCGTCACGGGCACGGCGACCGCGCAGGAGCGGCGGGCGCGTCGACCACGAGCCCGTCGGCCCGACCAGCGCCCGGCCTGCCCGGCCGCGACGACGCGGTCTTCCGGGCCGCCGTCGGGCGTGCGGTGTCCCGGCTCGAGGACGGGGTGGCCGAGAAGGTCGTCCTGGCGCGCACGCTCGACGTGTCCGCGCCGGGCCCGCTCGACCGGGGTGCGGTGCGCGCAGCGATGCGGCGCGCGGACCCGGACGCGTACGTGTTCGACGTCGAGCTGCCGGGCGGCCAGGGGCACCTGCTCGGGGCGAGCCCCGAGCTCCTCGTCTCGGTGCGCGACGGCGTGCTCCACAGCCACCCCCTCGCGGGCTCGGCCCCGCGCTCGTCCGACCCGGACGAGGACCGCGCGACCGCGCAGCGCCTGCTGACCTCGGACAAGGACCTGCGCGAGCACGCGTTCGTGACCGACGCGATCCGCGACGTCCTGCGCGGCTTCGTCGCCCGCGAGGAGGACCTCGACGTGCCCGCGAGGCCGGAGCTCGTCGCGACCTCGCACCTGTGGCACCTGGGCACTCCCGTCACGGCCCGTCTGAGGCCCGGGGTCTCCGTGCTCGACGTCGTCTACGCGCTGCACCCCACGCCTCAACGCGCCGACCCTCGGTGCGCTCGAGATGGGCGACCAGCTCGGCGTCGCGCTCGGCCGGCACGTCGTGCGCGACCGGATGATCGGGCTGCTCGCGGTCACGCTGCTCGCGGGGGCCGCGACGGCCGCGTGCGGGTCGATCGCGTTCGTGGGACTCGCCGCGACGCACGCCGCGACGCGGCTCGGCCTCGGCGGCCCGGCCTGGCGCGTCCCGGTCGCGGGGCTGTGCGGGGCGGTCCTGGTCCTGGGGGCCGACGTCGTGGGTCGCCTCGCCCCCGCCACGTCGGAGATCCAGGTCGGGATCGTCATCGCCCTCGTCGGGGCGCCCCTGTTCGTCGTCCTCGCCCGTGGCCACCTGGGAGACCGCTCATGACCACGCACCTCGCGAACGGCCCCCGGCCCCCGACCGAGGAGGTGCCGGAGGGGCGCTGCTCCGACGACCCGAAGAGGCGCCCCCGCGTCCTGGGGCCGTCCGGGCGGCTCGGGCGCGCCCTCGCACCCCTGCGGCGGCACCCGGGCAGCCGTCGTCAGGTCCTGGTCGGCGCGGGGCTCGTCGCGCTGGTGCTCGGGCTGCTCGTCGCCTCGATCATGGTCGGCGAGTACGTGCTGCCCGCGGGCGACGTGGTCCGGACGCTGCTCGGCGCGGGAGACCCGGGCGACCGGTTCGTGGTCCTGGGCCTGCGCGCCCCGCGCGCCCTGACCGCGCTCGTCGTGGGCTTCGCGCTCGGTGCCGCCGGGGCGATCACGCAGTCCGTGGCGCGCAACCCGCTCGCGAGCCCCGACATCCTGGGCGTCACCGCCGGGGCCACCGCCGCCGCGGTCGCGGCCATCGTGCTCGCCGGAACGGGCACGGGCGCGGTCGGAGGGTTCCTGATCGCGTCCGGGCTGCCGGTCGTCGCCGTCCTCGGCGGCCTGGTCGCGACCGCGCTCATCTGCGCGCTCGCGTGGCGCGGCGGGATCGAGGGGTACCGGCTCGTGCTCGTGGGGCTCGGGGTCAACGCCGGTGCGTCGGCGATCACGTCGTGGCTCCTGGTGCGGGCCGAGCTGCCGGACCTCAACGCGGCCCTCGTCTGGATGACCGGGAGCCTCAACCGGGCGAGCCTCGCGATCGTCGGCCCGGTCGCTGCCGTGGTCGTGGTCGCCGTCGTGCTCAGCGCGCTCTCGACCCGCTGGCTCGCGGTCCTGCGCTTCGACTCGCGCGTGATCGTGGGCCTGGGCGTCCGCCGGTCGGCCGCCCAGCTCGTGCAGATCGGGCTGGCCGTGGTCCTCGCTGCAGCCGCGACCGCTGCGGCCGGGCCCGTCCCGTTCGTCGCGTTCGTCGCGCCCCAGATCGCGTGGCGGGCGCTCGCGGCCCAGGGCCCGCCCCCGCTCGGCGCCGGGCTCGTGGGGGCGTGCGTGGTCCTCGCGGCGGATCTCGGGGCGCGTTCGCTGCCCGTGGACCTGCCGGTCGGGGTCGTGACCTCGGCGGTCGGCGCACCGTTCCTGCTGTGGCTGCTCCTGCGCGAGAGCCGCGAGGTGCGCTGAGGGGGCGGTGCGCCGAGCGCACCGGGCCTCAGGGGAGGCCGAGCCGGGCGGTCGCCCCGGCACCGTGCCGTGCGAGGAGCGTCGACCCGGCGCAGAGCGTGACCGTCCCGAGCGCGGGGGGATGGTGCGGCGCGCAGAGCGCGACGGCGGCGAGGGACGAGGTGCCGTCGTCGGGTCCGCCCCGGACGACGGAGCCCGTCGCGCGGGGCGTCCCCTCCGGCAGGCCCACGTCCGAGACCGCGAGCCGATCCGCAGCGGGGAGCGCGCCCCCGCTGCGGACGACCGCCGCCGGGCGGTCCGCCCGGGACAGGAGCAGGTCGTCGCGCGGCGCGAGCAGCCCCGTGCCGACCGCCTTGAGCACGGCCTCGCGGCGCACCCACGACCGCGTGAACGTCACGGCGTCCCAGCCACCGACCGGGACCTCTTCCGGGGGGACGGCGTCGAGCAGGTCCCGGAGATGGTCCCGGGCCGGTGCCGTGGACTCGACGTCCACGCCGACGTCCACGCCCGCTGCGAGGTCCGGGTCGCCGTCGCTCGTGGCGTCGCCCGCGACGCCTCGGGAGCTGGTCACGGTCCCGACGACCGCGACCAGCACCCAGCCGCCCGCGTGGGCGATCGAGAACGACGGCGCCCCCTCGACGAACGGCCGGCCAGGGGAGGCGCCGTCCCGCCGCCCCCGCCGGATGGTGACGTCGGCCGGGTCGACGCCCAGACGTTCGCCCAGCGCTGCGCGGACCAGGGCCCGGCCGGTGACGAAGCGCCGGCGGTCCTCCTCGTGCCGGAACGTGGCTGCCCTCAGCCCCTCGTCGCGGGAGAGCCATCCTGCGGCTCCCGTCGCACCGGGTGCGGCGCACCAGACGGTGACGCTCGCGGTCAGGAGGGGAGTCGGCACGTCGACACTCTAGGGGCCGGGACGATCCCTGGGGCTGCGAGAGCGGCGTGTGATCCGTGCGTCTCAGTCGAGCACGGCTGTCGCCTCGACCTCGACGAGGACATGAGGTTCGAACAGGGCCTCGACACCGATGAGCGAGGAGGGCGGCATGGGCTGCGGGATCTGGAGACGGGCGGCGACGGTCTCGATGCCGGCCAGGAGCTCGCCCATCCTGTCGGGCGTCCAGCGAGCGACGTAGAACGTGAGACGGACCACGTCGCGGAACGTGGCCCCTGCCGCCTCGAGCCCGTTCGCGGTGCTCACGAGCGCTTGCGCGACCTGCCCGGCGAGGTCGTCCGGGTCGACCGGTCGACCGTCGTGGCCGGCGGCGACCTGCCCGGCGACGTGCACCTGGCGGGTTCCGGTGCTGATCGCGACGTGGTGATAGGGAGTGCCCGCCACCAGGGTGGCAGGGGAGAGGAGACTGACGGTCATGGGTGGTCCTTCGTCGATGGTCGGGGTGGTACCCCAGTGATACGTGGTTGCCGAAGGACACTTCAACGAGACTAGGTCTCGTGACAGAAACCTCTCGCCATGCCGGCGACCGTCTGGAGATCACTGTTTCGCACCGGGACCTGCTCGGCCAGGTGCTGGACAAGTGGTCGGTCCACGTCCTCGACGAGCTCTGCGAACGCCCTTCCCGCTTCAACGAGCTACGCCGCGCGATCCCCGCCGTCACGCAGAAGTCCCTCACGGCCACCCTGCGCCGGCTGGAGCGCAACGGGATCGTCGAGCGGGTCGTGGTCCGCTCGCGCCCGGTCGCCGTCGAGTACCGCATCTCAGCGCTGGGCAAGTCGCTCCGGACACCGATCGACGCGCTTCTCGGGTGGGTCGCGACGTATGGCGAGGACGTCGAACGCGCCCGCGACCGGTTCGACGACGAGGCCGCGCACGAGCCGGAGGCACGCGGCGCGTAGGGTCAGCCGACCCTGCTCACCCGCTTCTCGGAGAGCTGGAGCAGCGCACCCCGGTAGCCGACCATGCCCACGTCCTGGGTGTCCGTGCCGGTCCACAGCACCTCGCCGGTCGCGAGGTCGTACCCGACGGACCGGGCGGACCCGTCGGCGGTGCGGGAGAGGACGACCATCTGGGCGCCGTCGGTGGCGGCCCCGAACGGGTAGACCGAGTCCTCGCCGGGCACGGTCCACAGCGTGCGGCCCGTCGCTGGGTCGATCGCGGTCAGGCCGTTCGCGCCGTCGTCGACGACCATGGCGACGCTCGTGTGCACGTGCAGCGTGCTGCCGGACGTCGAGACCTGCCAGAGCTGCCTACCGTCGGGGTGGAACGCCGCCAGGCCGCTCAGGGTGCCGACGACGACGATGTCCTCGCTCGTCCCGTCGGAGGCGGACGGCCGGAGGATCTGCCCGGTGACCTCCCACAGTGCAGAGCCCGTGCGGTCGAGCACGACCGAGCGCATGGTCGAGGGATCGAACCGGCTCACGGTTCCCGGGGTCAACGGAAGGACCTCGTCGTCCCGGATGACGGGGTCGTCCAGACGGGTCCCGTCCGCGTCGAACGCCGCGTCGATCCCGCACCCGTCGACCGTGACGACCTGGCCCGTCGTCCGGGAGGTCACCTGGTCGAGCATGAGGGCGGCCTCGATCCCGTCGTCGAGCACCTGGCACTCCCAGGCCTGGGTCGGTGCGACGAACGGCACCCGGTTCTCCCAGAGCACGTCCCCCGAGAGCGCGTCCTCCAGCGTCACGACGACCTCTCGCCCTCCGGGCGCCTCGACGAAGGTGGCGTCCCCGTTCTCGTCGTAGAGCTCGAGAGGGCCGACCGGTGGACCGACGGGGCCGTCGCGGCGGACGTGGACGACCGTGCTGCCCGGCCCCACCGCGTACCCCGATGCCTCGTCGACCGCGCCGACCTCTCGGCTCCCCGTGACCTGCCCGTCCGCGCCCAGCACCGAGACCACCATGGCGTCCGGGGTACCGGACAGGCACAGCAGGGGCCCCTCGTCCGGGGTGAAGGCCGACCAGTAGACGTCTCGGCCGCAGAACGCCTGCGGCCCGACGGCCGTCTGCCACACCTCCTGACCGGTCAGGACGTCGACGGCGGCGACCGTCTCGCTCGTGCCGGCGGCGTCGCGGCGCAGGAGCATGCCCCCGAACGGCATCCAGACGTGGTCACCGGTGTCCAGGGACCACAGCTCGCGCGGGGGCCCGGTGAACGGCAGCACGCCGCCCTTGCTCGCGACGAGCCGCGCCGCGGTGCGTCGCTCCTCGATCTTCCCGCCGATCGCGAGCCCGCCGACCACGAGGGCGAGGACGGCGGCGCCGGCCGCCCACGGCGTCCAGCGGACCGTCCTCCTGCCCGACGGCGGGTCCCCCGCCCCGGGAGGTCCCTCGTCCTGCCCGTCGCGACCACGCTCGTCGTCGCCCCTGCTGGTCGGGGGTTCCCCGTCCCCAGCAGGTCCCGCCGGTCCCCCCGGCGTGACGGGCTCGTGGTCCAGGTCCTCGACGACCTCGAACGGCACCGCCCGGGGGGCGGCGGACTGGCGGCGGCGCGGCATGCAGGGGAGCCTAGCGACCCGCAGGGATCCGCACCCCCGGGGACCGGCTCGCGACGCCCGTGACCCTCAGCGCAGGAACAGCCGCGCGGCCTGGGCCTCGGCGTCGGCGTACGTCTGCGCCGCGGAGCCGAGCGCGGTCGTGATCGAGTCGAGCGCGGTCTCGACGTGCACCTGCGCGCCCTGCCACTCGACCATGACCCCGGCGAACGCCGTGGCGGCCCCGCCCTGCCAGCTCGCCTGGAGGTCCTGGAGGTTGCGCAGCATGGCGCCCACCTCGGCGCGGATGGCCGTCACGGACCCTCCGACCGCCGCGCTCGCCTGCGCGACCCGTGCGCTGTCGACCTCGTACCTGCTCATGTCGTCCTGCCTCTCTCCGGTTCCGAGGGGCTCCGTCCGGGCCCCGCCCGGCGTGACGGTCGCGACCGGGTGGGCAGGACGCTAGGGGTGAGCGGCGCCGTCGGGCAGGGGCAGACACAGCACCTGTGCGCGCGGCCTCAGGGCGCGGGCCTGTGCACGGCTCGTCCCCGTGGCGAACCGGGACGCGCCGGCACGCGCCGGGCTGCTCAGTGCGGCGACGGCGCGACGAGCGCCGGCGGGGCCGACGCCTCGAGCTTCTTCTGCTCCTTGCGCAGGCGCTGCAGCTCGGCGTCCAGGTTCTGCCGCGCGGGCTCCTCCCACGCGGCACCGAGAGGGCTCGAGAACAGCGAACGGCGGTCGAGCAGCTTGGTGATGATCGCGGTGCGCGCGCGCAGGTAGTCGGCGAGCGGGATGTGCGCGTACTCGTCGCGCACGTCCTTGAGGTACTCCTTGTACCGCTGGGGCTCGGCCGCGAGCATCGCGAGGTCCGCGTCGCACAGCACCGCGCAGTCGAAGTCCGCAGGGTCCGGCGCGTGGCGCACGAGCGCGTTGACGAGGAACGCGACACGGCGGCACGCCTTCTCCGGGACCCCCAGCGCGGACAGCTGCTCGAACGCGAGCGCCGCGCTCGCACTCTCGTCCTCGCCGCCCTTGTTGGCGTACGCGGCCTTGCGTGCCGCGTCGAAGATCGCGCCGTGGTACCAGGCCGCGAGGCGGACCACGTCGGCGTCGTGCGTCTCCTCCGCGAGCTCGTCGACGCGTCCGAGCACGTCGGCGAGGTGGCGCAGGTTGTGGAAGTGCCGGTCCGGCTGGTTCCACCGTTCGAGGAGTCCCTCGCCCACGGCGCGGATCTCCTCGAGCGGGGCCGTCGCCCCGGCGCCCTTGCAGCTACGGGTCCAGGAGGTGAGCAACCACTGCGGTGCGTCAGAGGTGGTGACGCCCATGAGATCAGCCTTCTTCGATGCGGGTACAGGGTGCGTCGACGAGCACGGATGCTCCTTCGAGCCTACGTCCGATCCGCCGACGACCCGCCATCGTAGCCCTGTGTCGGGAGTTCCACGTGAACCGTGAGGCCACCGCCCTGCGTGGGGGCCACGGAGATGTGCCCGTGGTGCGCGCCGACGATCGCCGCGACGATCGCCATGCCCAGGCCGGAGCCCCCCGAGGCGCGGTTGCGGGACGAGTCCGCGCGGTAGAACCGCTCGAACACGTGGGCCGCCTGCTCGGGCGTGATGCCGGGTCCGTGGTCACGGACCTCGAGGACCGCGACGGGCGCGGGACCGCCGCCCTCCGGCGCCTGCACACCGAGCGCGATCTCGACCGGCGTCCCGTCGGGGGTGTGCTGCGAGACGTTGCCGATGAGGTTGGCGAGCACCTGCCGCAGGCGGTCCTCGTCACCGATCACGGTGAGGTCCCTGGGCGCGTCGTCGGCCGCCCCGCCCAACCCCACGATCCGCACCTCGCGCGTCGGGTCGAGCGCGTGGAGGTCGCCCGCGGAGTCGCGTGCGAGCGCCGCCAGGTTCACGGGGTCGCGCCGGATCGGACGGCCCTCGTCGAGCCGGGCGAGCGCGAGCAGGTCGTTGACGAGCGTGCCCATGCGCGTCGCGGAGTCCTCGATGCGCCGCATGGTGTCGTCCATCTGCTCGGACGTCGTGAGGGCTCCCATCCGGTACAGCTCGCCGTAGCCGCGCACCGTCGCGAGCGGGGTGCGCAGCTCGTGGCTGGCGTCCGACACGAAGCGCCGCATCCGCGCCTCCGAGGCCTCCGAGGCCGCGAACGCCCGCTCGATGTGGTTGAGCATGGTGTTGAGCGACTCCGCGAGCGAGCCGACCTCGGTGCTCGGCGGGGCGGGCCGCACGCGGCGTGTCAGGTCGCCACCGGCGATGTCCGCGGCGGCCTCCTCGATCTCGCGCAGCGGGCGCAGCGCACGCTTGACCGCGAGGTACGCGACCGCGCCACCGATCAGCGCGATCCCCAGGGCACTGACCGCGAGCGTCCTGCCGAGCACCTTGACGGTCTCGTGGATGCCGCTGAGCGGGAGCGCGACGAAGGCGGTCGAACCGTCGCCCTTGATGAGCGGCATGACCCGCCACTGCGTCGGGTCCGTCGGGACGATGAACCCGATCGACTTCGGGCCGACGGTGAACGGCTCGCCGACGATGCGCTGGACCTCCTCGGTCGACATCGCCGGGATGTCGGGCGCCCCGAAACGCTCGACGGTGTCCGTGTCGTACAGCGGGCTGCTCACGCCGGACGAGAGGCGGTAGACGATGTAGTAGTCGCTGGGCAGGGCGCCCTCGCCCTGGCTGAACTGGCTCAGAGGGTTGTTCGCGACGTTCTCCGAGGTCCGCTGGAGCTGCTGGTCGACCTGCCCCACGAGGTACTGCGCGACCACGGTCGTCGTCGCGAGAGCCGTGATGCCCAGGCCCGCGGCGAGCAGCAGCGCGATGATCGCGACGAGCCGCGCGCGCAGAGGCACCCGGGCGAACCAGCCCCAGTTCTCGGTGGGGACGGGCCTGCCGTAGGGCCGGGGCTCGTCGGGCGAGGGGACGGTCGGCGCGTCGTGCGCGGCAGGGCGGGGCCCACCGGCACCGCTCGGGCCGGCACCGCTCGGGTCGGCACCGCTGGGGCCGGCACCGCTCGGGCCGTCGCCGCGGCCCGACGGCGCGGCCCTGGTCCCAGGACGCGCCGCACCCTGGGTGCGGGGCGTCGAGGAGGGGCGTGACGTCGTCGGGCCGGGGGGCGGGGGGACCGGCGGCAGCGCGCCCGAGGAGCCCGGCGACCCGGGCGCGCTGCCGGGCGACGAGGACGGAGACGTGCTCATGACCTGCGGGCGCTCCCCGACTCCGGGGGCGTGCGCAGCAGGTACCCGACGCCGCGCTTGGTGTGGATGAGCGGCTGGACGGGCTCCTCGGTGCCGTCGGGACCGGTCACCGTGAGGTTGTCGATCTTGCGACGCAGGTAGGAGATGTAGGACTCGACGATGTTCGCGTCGCCGCCCCAGTCGTACTGCCAGACGTGGTCGAGGATCTGCGACTTCGAGAGCACGCGGCCCGCGTTGAGCATGAGGTAGCGCAGCAGCTTGAACTCGGTCGGCGACAGGTCCACGACCTGGCCCGCGCGCCGCACCTCGTGCGAGTCCTCGTCGAGCTCGAGGTCGGCGAAGCGCAGCACCGCGGTGTCCTCGGGCTCCGCGTGCGTGCGGCGCAGCACCGCACGGATGCGGGCCACGACCTCCTCGAGGCTGAAGGGCTTGGTCACGTAGTCGTCGCCGCCGACCGTGAGGCCCGTGACCTTGTCCTGCGTGTCGTCGCGCGCCGTGAGGAAGAGCACGGGCGTGTGCTGACCCGTGGCACGCATGCGGCGCGTCACGGTGAACCCGTCCATGTCGGGAAGCATGACGTCCAGGACCACGAGGTCCGGCTCGACGTCGCGCACGAGCTTGAGCGCGCTCGTGCCGTCCGCGGCCGCGAAGACCTCGAAACCGGCGAAACGCAGCGACGTGGACAGCAGCTCACGGATGTTGGGCTCGTCGTCGACCACGACCAGCCGTGCCTCGGGTTCGCTCATGGTTCCAGTGTGCGACCGAACCCTGGGAGTCGCCTGGGCGGCAGCGGTGGGCCCGGGCCGTGGGTGGCGTGCCGGAGCATGGTGCCGCGGGCCGACCCGGTCCTGACACGAGGCCGTCGAGGCGGGAGGATGCAGGCATGCGGATCAGCGACGACCGGAGGAGGGCGCGCCTCGTCGCGCACCAGCTCGACCTCGGGGCGGGCGGTCCCGCCCCGGAGAGCACGGTCGAGGGCGTCGTCGACCGGCTCGTCGCCCTCCACGCGACCGACGCGCCCAGCGTCTACCTGTCCGTCCTCGCGCGCGTCCCCGGGCTGCGCATCGAGGACGTGCAGGCCGCGATGTACGACCGGCGCTCCCTGGTGCGCGTCCTCGCGATGCGCCGCACCCTGTTCGTCGTGCCCCGCGACCAGGTGCCGGTCGTCCACGCCGGGGCGAGCGCCGCCGTCGGGCGCCGGCTGCGGGCACGCCTCCTCAAGGAGCTCGCGACCCTCCCCACGGACCCTCCCGTGACCGACGCCGCGGCCTTCCTGGAGCACGCCGAGGAGCAGGTCCACGACGCGCTCGCGCAGCACGGCCCCCTCACGGGTGCGCAGCTGTCCGCGCAGGCGCCCGTGCTGCGGACCGCGTTCCTGCCCACCACGACCAGGTCCTGGGACGTGCGGCGCTCGCTGACCTCGCCGTTGCTGTCGCTGCTGTCGGCCGAGGGGCGGATCGTGCGGGGGGAGCCGACCGGCGGGTGGTCCTCCAACCGCTTCCTGTGGCGGCCCGTCGAGGACTGGCTGCCCGGCGGGGTTCCCGCGCTGGACGAGGCCGAGGCCCGGGTGCGGCTCGCGCACGACTGGCTCGAGGCGTTCGGCCCCGCGACCGTCGCGGACCTCCAGTGGTGGACCGGGTGGAACCTGGGCCAGACCCGTGCCGCGCTCGCGGCGCTCGACGTACGCGAGGTCGAGCTCGACGGGCTCGGGGCAGGCGTCGCGCTGCGGTCCTCCGACCTGACGCCCGCCCCCGGGTCCACTGCCGGGCACGTCGCCCTGCTGCCCTCCCTCGACCCCACGGCCATGGGGTGGAAGCACCGCGACTGGTACCTGGGCCCGCACCGGGAGCACCTGTTCGACACGGCCGGGAACATCGGCGCGACCGTCTGGTGGGAGGGGCGCATCGTCGGCGCGTGGGCCGTGCGCCCCGACGGGACGCCCGCGGTGCGTCTCCTCGAGGACGTCGGGACCGACGGCGTGGCCGCCGTCGACGCCGAGGCCCGGCGGATCACCGGGCTCCTCGACGGCGGAGGCGTGACCGCGTCGTTCCCCACGCCGCTGTACCGCGAGCTGCGGGGCTGATCCTGCCGGGCCCCGCCCGGCCCGCTCGCCTCGCCGCCCGGCCGCTGGTGGGACGCAGGAGGGCGGGGCGGCGCGACGTGCGCAGCCCCGCCCTCCGGTGGGTCCGACGACCCGGGACGGACTCAGAGGTAGCGCAGCGGGTCGAACTCCTCGAGCGGGATGATCCGGACGCGCGGCAGGACCGTCTGGAACGCGCCCACGTTGTCCTCCAGGTCGTAGAAGCTCAGGCCTCGCGACGCGAGCTCGGTGAACCGCGAGTTCACGAACTCGCGGAAGCACAGCAGCCCCACGCGGCGGTCGGTGTCGTCGAGGAGGTCCTCGACCTGCGGGATGAAGTCGCCGTCGTGGCTCGCGAGGAGCACGTCGCCCGGGCGGTCCTGGAGCGCGTCGAGCATGCGCTGGATACCGATGTCGACGACCTTCTCGGTGCTCGACCCGGCCAGCGGGATGGGGCGGTAGCCCATCGCGAGCAGCGCCTGGACGAACGCCATGGGCATCTGCCCCGACGACGCGTTGAGGAAGAACAGGGGCGTGACGTCCTGGTTCCACAGGTTCGCCGCGAAGTCGACGATGCGGTCCCAGCGGGGACGCTCCTCGGGGTTCGGCCGGTGGCCCAGGACGCTCATGCCGAGCGTCGCGTCGATGTTCTCCCCGTCGACGATCAGGTAGGTGCGGCGCCTGGCCTCACCCTGCGTGCTGACGAGGCCGTTCGACGTGCTGGAGTCCGACATGGGGTCCAGCCTATCCGCCGTGGCGGGGCGGGCGGTCCGGCGCGTGGTCGCGTCCCCGACACGGATCGGGTCGAGGCGTGGGCACCGTTTGCACGTGAACCCCGGGTAACGAGTACCTTTCAGCGGTGAACCTCCAGCTTCTCGACCCGGTCCGGATCACGGTCGTCCAGAACTCCCCGGACGTCACCCTGGACACCTTCGCGGACCGGCTCGGTCCTGACGTCCGACTCGTGCGCCCGTTCGACGGCGAGGCCCTGCCGGACGTGACCGACCTGGGTGACGGGCTCGTGGTCCTGGGCGGGCAGATGTCCGCCTACGCCGACGACGTCGCGCCCTGGCTCCCCGCTCTCCGCGACCTGCTGAGCGCGGCCGTGATCTCCGCGGTGCCGACGCTCGGGATCTGCCTGGGTGCGCAGCTCCTCGCGGTCGCGGGCGGTGGGCACGTGCAGGTCGCCGCCCCTCCGGGCCGTGAGGTCGGTCTGACGCGCGTGTTCTGGAAGTCGGGGGCGGAGGCGGACCCGGTCCTGGGCCCGCTGGCTCGCGCCGCGGCGGGGACGGGCAAGCGGGCCCGCTCGCTCACGGTCAGCATGCACGCCGACGCCGTCATCGACCTGCCGGAGGACGCCACCTGGCTGGGCATGTCCGACATGTACCCGTACCAGGCCTTCCGCCACGGTTCGGCCCTGGGGGTCCAGTTCCACCCCGAGTCGACGCTCGACACGATCCGCCGCTGGGCCGAGGACCACCCCGACGTGGACGCCGACGCGGTCGTGGCCGAGGCCGCCCCCTTCGAGGACGAGGTCCTCGGGACGGGCCGCCTCCTCGCGGAGTCGTTCCTCGCCGTGGTGCACGACGACGTCGCTCACCGGGGCGTGCGGGCGTAGGTCCGGCGTCGGCGAGGCGGGCGGGCCCGGGGCACCAGACGGGTGCGTGCGCACGAGACGGGTGCGCGGGGCCGTGACGGCAGGACCGGTCCGGTGCGGGACCGCCCGTCTCGTGGCTGGTGGGCCGCGTGCCCTGCGTGTCCGCGGTCGCCACGGGGCGGTCGGTGGCAGGGTGTCCGGATGATCCGACACACGGTCGCCTTCCGCCTGCGCCACCCCGCGGGGTCCGCCGCCGAGGCCGACTTCCTGTCCGACGCGCGCGTCCTGGCGCAGATCCCGGGCGTCGAGAGGTTCGAGCAGCTGCGCCAGACGAGCACCAAGAACGCGTTCACGTTCGGCTTCTCGATGGAGTTCGCCGACGCCGAGGCGTACGCGGCCTACGACGGGCACCCGGACCACCGGGCGTTCGTCGCGCAGCGGTGGGTGCCCGAGGTCGAGGACTTCCTCGAGATCGACTACGAGCCGCTCACCACCGGCTGACGCGTGCGCCGCAGGACCGGGGCGTCCCGGTCCTGCGGCGCACGCCGTCCCTGCGGGACGAGGTCACCAGCCCCCGGCCGGCGCGTCCTGCGTGCTCGCGTCGATCGCTGTCACGGTCGTGGGCGTGATCTGCGGCGCGGGGGAGGACCCGCCGCCCTTGAGCGCTGCGAGCCGGGCCTCGACCTCGATGTTCTCGCCCGAGGTCTCGAGCTCCTCGAACTGCGCGTCGAGGGAGGAGGCGGCGACCTCGGCCTGGCCGAGCGCGAGGGCTTCCTCGCGGCGCACCTTCTCCTCGAAGCGGGAGATCTCGCTCGTGGGGTCGAGCACGTTGATCGAGCTGATCGCGCCCTGGACGGTCTGCTGGGCCTGCGCGGACTTCTGTCGGGCGATCAGCGAGTCGCGCTTGGACCTGAGCTCGCCCAGCTTGCCCTTCATCTGCGCCAGGCCCGTCTTGAGCTTCTCGACGGTCTCGCGCTGGGACGTGATGAGCGGCTCGGCCTGCCGGACCTCGCCCTCGGCGGAGATCTGCCGCTGGAGCGCGACCTTGGCGAGGTTGTCGAACTTGTCGGCGTTCGCGGTGTCGCCCGCGGCGCGGTACTGGTCGGCCCGGGCGGAGGCGGCGGCCGCCTTGTCCCCCCACTCCCGCACGGCGGCGACGTCCTCGTTGTAGTCCTGCTCGGCGAGCCGGAGGTTGCCGATGGTCTGCGCGACGGCCTGCTCGGCGTCGGCGATGCTGTTGGTGTAGTCGCGGACGAGCTGGTCCAGCATCTTCTGCGGGTCCTCGGCGCTGTCGAGGAGCGCGTTGATGTTCGCCTTCGCCAGCTGGGTGATGCGTCCGAAGATGCTCTGCTTCTCTGCCATCGGTCGTGCCTTCCTGCTCGTGGGTACGGGTACGTGCGTGCCGTCCTGACGTGCGACGCTCTGCGACTGGCTGCGGGTCTAGAACCGCCCCCCTCGGCTGGAGCGGCCTCCCGAGGAACCGCCGGAGGACCGACCGCCCCCGCCGAAGCCGCCCCCGCCGAAGCCGCCCCCGAACCCGCCGCCGGAGCGCCGGCCCCCGCCGCCTCCGCCGCGCAGGATCTGGTCGAGGAGGATCCCGCCGAGGACCATGCCGCCGACGTTGCTCCCGCCGCCCGACCCGCCACCGAACATGCCGGGCCCGTTCTGCTGCGACTCCCACGCCGACGCGTCGCGCTGCGCGAGCTGTGCCGCGGCCTGCGCCAGGGAGTCGGCCTGCTGGGCCGTGGCGAGCGCGCGGACGGGGTCGGTGGGTTGCAGGGAGCGGGCTTCGCCGAGGTAGCGGATCGCCTCGGAGAGCCGTGTGCGCGCTTCAGGCCCGACGGCGCCGCGCCGGGTCTCGATGAAGTCGTTCGTCGCGCGGATCTGGGAGTCGACGCGCCCGATCGTGTCGCGCAGGAGCGCCGCGGCGCGCGCGGCCTGCTCGGCGCTCTCGCGGAACGGCGCGAGCGCCGCGTCGATCGCGGCCTCGGCGTCGGTGAGCCGGCGCAGCGCCGCGATGGGGTCGCCGCCCTCGCGGGCAGCCTGGGCGTCGGCCACGGCGGCCTGGGCCTCGGTGGCGCGCGCGGTCACGGCCGGGTCGTCCGGGGCCAGGCGGGCGGCGTCGGAGATGTCCGCGGTGATCGACGCGACCGCGACGTCGAGCCGCTGACCGGCCTGCGCGAGGACCTCGCCCGCGGAGTCGATCGCGTCGAGGAGCGTCACGGCCTGCCCGACCGCGTTCTCGGCGGCGCGGGCGTGCGCGACGGCCGACGCGCGGTCCTTGCCCTCGAGGGCGGCACGTCCTGCGGCGACGGCCTCCCGGGCGCCTGCGACGAGCTGGAGCGCCTGGTCGGGGTTGGTCGAGACCGAGGCGAGCGCCGTCTGCGGGTAGGCCGCCGCCAGGGTGGCGAGGGTGCTGCGGGCCGGGCCGACGCGAGACTCGACCTCGTCCGCGCGGCGGTCGACCTCGTCGAGGACCTCGGGGGCGCGGGACTGGAGGTCCCGCAGCTCGTCGAAGTGGGCGGACTCGGCGTCGAGCGACCGGGCGACCTCGGTGCACAGGGCGATGATCTGCGCCATCATCGTGCGGGCCTGGGGCTCGGCCTCCGGGGTGTCGTCGTCGAGCTGCTGGCGCAGCGCGAAGGCCTGGGACACCTTCTGCTTGCCCGACTCGAGCGCGACCTGGAACTCCTGGGTCGCCTCGAGGCCGAACTGGGCCTGGGCGAAGCCGAGCTCCTGCTCGGAGGTCTTGAGGGCGTCGTCGATCGCGACGAGGGCCGAGCTGGCGCGCCGGTCCAGCTCGGCGGTGGGGAGCTGTGCGAGCTCGTCGGCCTCGTCGGGGCGGGTGGGGCCGCCGGCCGTGCCGCGTCGCCTGCTGAGGATCGCGCGGACCACGAAGAAGCCGGCGATGGCGACCAGGCCCACGACGAGCGCGATCAGCCAGCCCGACCCTCCGGACGACGAGCCGGTCGCCTCGGCGCGCAGCGTGTCCGCCGCGGCGATCGCTGCGCCGGCCCACTCGTCCTGGCTGAGCTCGTCCTCGACCGCCGTCTGGACCGTGTCGAGGGCGGCGTCGGACAGGCCGATGTTGTGGTCTGCCGAGAGGTCGTAGCGGCGGTCCTCGGTCGCGACCGCGAGCAGCACGTCGTCCCTGCCCATGCCGGACAGGTTCGCGGTCGCGGTGGCCCAGGTCTGCGCGTCCTGACCGTCGAACGTGTCGACGTACACGACGAAGAGCTGGTAGGGGGTGTCGGCCTCGAGGCGGTCCATCGCGGCCTCGACCTCGTCGGTCTGGTCGCCGAGCACCCCGGCGGGGTCGGTGACCCGGCCCGGGAGGTCGAGCGGCTGCTCGGCGGGGAGCGACGCTCCCGCGAGCAGGGTGGCTGCGAGCGGCGCGCTGCTCGTCCCCGTCGTCGCTCCGTCGGCGGCTGCGGGGGAGCCGAGGCCGAGGACGGCCAGCAGCCCCGCGACCACGAGCGACAGGCCGTGTCGCAGGGCGGGGCGGCGCCCGCGGTGAGGACGGGCGGTCACGGCGGTGCTGACGGGGGACGGGGACGACGAGGCCACGTCGTGATCCTTTCCCACGGGTACGAGGCCCGCAATCGCGACACAGGACACCGGGGGCATTTCGCCCCACGAGTTCCGCCGGGCCGGTCCGGGTGGCCCTGTCCGGGGGCCTGGCCCGGCCGTCGGTGCCGTGCGCGGCGGAGCGACGCAGACGAGCGGGAATGTTCGTACGGCGTACCATGTTGAAAGGGGGACGACGACGAGAGGAACCCATGACGACGAGCACGCCGACCGCACGCGCCACGACCGCCGCCACGAGCCCGCCCGCCACGCCGAGCCTGCCGCGCACCGCACCGCCGCCGCTCGCCGACCAGGCCGAACGCCTGCTCGCGCTCGGCGTCCACGCCCTCGCCGGACTGTCCGCGGGCGAGGTGCGCGACGCCGTCGGGCCTCTCACGCGCAGCGCGCCCCACGGCGGCCTGCTCGCCGTGCACCCGCGCCTCGCCCCGCCGTCCGCCCTCGCGCCCCTGCTGCGGCTCGGCGACAAGGAGGGGTTCGTCGTGGTCGACATGGAGGACGTCGACCGGTTCGAGCCCCTCGACGGGCTCGTGCTGCCGGACGGGCCGCTGTACGTCGTGACCGACGTCGACCGCGGCGACGACCTGGCGAACTGGTCCCCCGACGAGGCCCTCCCGGAGATCACCCGGCGGGGGCGCACACCCCTCGTCCTCAGCGAGGGCATCCACTGGGCCCTGCAGACACCCGACGTCGTGGCGCGCAACCACTGCTTCATGACGATCGGGTCGAGGCTCCGCAAGGACAAGGGGCGCCTCGACCCCCGCACGCCCGCGCTGTGGATCTCCAACGGCACGGGACGCGACGGCAAGGAGCGCCACGGCGCGCCCAAGGTCGGCTGGTGCTGGGCCGGCAACCGGCACACGTGGCTCGGCTTCGCGTCGGGCGCGCGCCGCGTCACGGCGACCGAGGGGTAAATGCCGGGCCTCGTCGTCGTCACCGGCGATAGCCTCCGCCGATGACGACGATCAGGCCCCTGCACCCCACCGATCTCGACGCCCTCGTGGAGCTGTCGCTGCGCGCCTGGCAGCCCGTGTACGACTCGTGGCGCACCCTGCTCGGCGAACGGATCTACGCGCTCGCCTACCCGGACTGGCGTCGCAGCCAGGCCGACACCGTCCGCTCGGCGTGCACCGAGCACGCCACGACCACGCTCGTGTCCGAGCGGGACGGGCAGCCGGTCGGGTTCGCCACGGTCGTGCTCGGGGAGCCAGGCGCCGACGCACGGACCGGCGACCTGGAGCTCATCGCCGTCGACCCGTCGGCGCACCGCGACGGCGTGGGCCGCGCCCTCCTGGACGCGTCCCTCGACCTGATGCGGGACGCAGGCTGCGCCTACGCGAGCGTCTGGACCGGAGGCGACGACGGGCACGGACCGGCGCGGGCCCTGTACGAGGCCGGCGGCTTCACCGCGCTGCCGGTCGTGCACTACTACCGGGAGCTCTGAGCCTGGATCCGCCGAGCCGGTTTCTGGAGCGGATTGAGCGGTGCTCGTGGATGGCCTGACTGTCGGTGCTGACGGGGGGGCGCGCGGTACCTGCCGGTCTGCCCGGCTCTTCCACTTTCGGTCCCTTCTCGTCGGGACAGGGCTTGCTGGTCAGGTGGCGGCTGTCAGTTGGCCGCTGGCGGTCTCGAAGAGCTCATCCCAGGCCTGCTGCCAGGGCCAGTTGCGCGGTAGGTGCAGCAGCCAGGTGCGGGCACGGTTGGCGATGCGGGCTGGGACGGCGATGAGCTGAGCGCGGATGGTGGCCATGCGGGCTTTGGCGTGGAAGCGCGAGGCCAGCACCCCGGCTGCGCGGGTGAGGTTGAAGGCGATCGCTGCCAGGACGGTCCAGGCGCTGTTGGCGGTGAACACTGCCGAGGGCATGTGGGCCAGCGGACCGTTCTTCAGGTCGGCGATGACCTGCTCGATGATGGCGTGGTCACGGTGAGCGGCCTCTGCCTGGAGCATCGACAGCGGGGAGTCGGTGAACACGGCGTGATGACGGTAGACGTTGAACATCTCGCCCTGGCCCTGGGGCACCGACCGCGGGTTGAGTCGCTTGACGCGGCGCACGATCAGCCGGGCGCTGGTGTGGTCGTCCTTCTTACGAGAGGTGAAGGCGGTGTAGTGGATCTCGGCCACGTCGGCGTCGGAGACCCAGCGCTGCTCGTCCTCGTCCCAGATGGCCTCGGGGTACTTGATTCCCACCCACGCCTCCTCGGGGATGCGGGAGATGGCGGCGACCACGGCCGCGTCCATGCGCGCGGTGATGGAGAAGTGCGCGCCACCGCGGCGGACCGCGGCTACGACATCGTGTTGGTAGAAGGCGCTGTCGGCGCGCACCGTGACCATGCCCCCGGCCCCTGCCCTGCGAGCCGCGGCCAGGGCCTCGGCGATCATCTTGCCCGCCCCGCGCGGTGACTTCACCGAGCCCTTGCGCAGCCGGATGCCGGCGATCACCGGCGCCGCCGTGGGCGTCGACAACGTGGCCACCAGCGCGTTGAGGCCCTTGACGCCGCTGTAGCCGTATCCCGCGCCCTGCTTGGCGTAGCCGTGAGTCTCGCGGATCGTGTCGTCGAGATCGACGTAGGCCATCTCATCGACGCCGGACACCAGCGCAGGCACCCGAGCGGCCAGCGCGGCCAGCAGCCGAGAAGCGATCGCGTCCAGTTGGCGAACGTGCCCGAACTTATAGCCGCGCAGGTGCGTGCCCAGCGTCGTGGGAGCCCGCAACTCGCTGAACGCCCGGCCCATCCCGCCGTGGCGGACCAGGTCCATGTCGCTGATGCTGTCGGCCCCGGCCACCATCCCGCCGACCAGCGCACCGACCTTCACCTGCGCGTTCGCACCGGCGCTGCCGGCCAGGGTGATGTGCGCATCGACCAGGTCCGACAGCCCCGCCGACTCGGCCAGCAGCATCACCGGCACCAGCCCACCGGCAGCGATCAGATTGTCATCATCGAACTCAGCGGAGAAGCTGTGGGAAACTCGCACTACCGATGCTCCTGTAACTCAGCGGTCTGGGACTCTCAGAGGTGTTCTCACCAGGCTGATTTGGCGGTTCCTCGTTGAAGGTGGAGCAGGACGAGGGCTGCTGCGGTGATCTCGG
>NZ_JACSPN010000030.1:0-33904 GCF_015142735.1 Oerskovia douganii
AGAACATCAAGAACTGCGACAGACCCGGACGACGCTCAGCGAACGCCGCCCACACCTGAGAGATCCGACCGAACATCATGACCACGCTTTCTGGGGTGCTGGAGGGGGTGGGGCCGGGGCGCGGCTCAGCGCGCGAGCTCGGACCGCATCCGACGCGTGGAGCGACGGTTCCGGAAGAACCCTGCGACCAGGGCCCCGACGCCGCGGAAGAACCGACCGTTGACGATCGTGAGGATGGCGCCGACCATGTCCATGCTCACGGCCCCGTTCGTCATCTTCGCGATCGCGCGGAACGGCATCCCGCGCAGGAAGAGGAGGTTGAGGTCCGGGGTGCCCTTGGCCTCCGCACGGGCGATCCGGCGGGCGAGCTCGCGAGCCGCGAACCGCGCCAACGGGTTGCGCGCGTCCTTCATGTCCGACAGCGGGCTGTTGACCCCGAGCGGTCCGGAGGCACGGGCGCCCGCCAGGGGACGGCCCAGGAGAGCGGCGAACGCGTCGTCGGGCACGTCCGTGACCCGGCCCGTGCGGTACTCCTCCGGGACGCGGACCTCGTCCACTCCCGCGGTCCCCTCCATGACGTGCTCGGTCGACAGCAGGACCGTCTCGACGTCGGAGCCCACGGCGATCGTCCACGTGCCGCCCTCGGTCTCCCAGGTGCCCGTGACGGTCGAGTAGTGACGGAACGTGAACCGGTCGAACGCGATGCGGACCCGGCGCGACTCGCCCGGCTCGAGGTGCTCCCTGGTGAAGCCCTTGAGCTCGCGCACGGGACGGTGCACGCCGTCGGCGTCCTGGCGCCCCACGTAGAGCTGTGCGACCTCGGCGCCCGCGACGTCCCCCGTGTTGGTGAGGGTGAACGACGCACCGTCGGCGTCGACCGCGAGGTCCGCGTAGGAGAACGTCGTGTAGCTCAGACCGAACCCGAACGGGAAGGCGACCGGCACGCCCACGGTCGAGTAGTAGCGGTAGCCCACGTAGGGGCCTTCCCTGTACTCGGCGTCGGTCCCCTCGCCGGGGTAGTAGCGGAACGTCGGGGTGTCCTCGAGCCGGACCGGGTAGGTCTCCGCGAGGCGGCCCGAGGGGTTCACCTGGCCCGTGAGCACCCGGACGACACCCTCGGCGCCACCCTGGCCGCCCAGGTAGCCGTGCACGAGGGCCGAGCACTGCTCGAGCCACGGCACCTCGACGACCGATCCCGCACTCAGGACGACGACGATCCGGCTCGTGACGGAGGAGATCCGCGCCAGGAGCTCGACCTGGCTCGGAGGCAGCCGGAGGTGCGACCGGTCCTGTCCCTCGGACTCGCTGATCTCGTCGAGGCCCAGGTAGAGCAGGACGACGTCGGCGGCACGCGCCGCGTCGACGGCCTCGGCGACCAGCGCGGGGTCGGGGACCCCGCCACGCGTGAAGCCCTGCGCCGTCGCGACGACCTCGAGCTCCGAGGTGCCGAGCGCGTCGAGAGCCGTGATCAGCCGGGTCGGGTTGACGAGCGAGGACCCGGCGCCCTGGTACCGCGGCGTCGCCGCGAAGTCGCCCACGACGGCGACCCGCGTGCCGGCGGCCAGGGGCAGCAGGTGGTCCTCGTTGCGCAGCAGGACCGTGCTCTGCTCCGCGACCGTGCGGGCGAGCTCGTGGTGCGCGTCGAGGTCGACCGCGCGGCCCGCCCCACCGATCCGGCCCACGAGGGTCTTCATCTCCTCGACGCGCGCGTCGAGGTCGGCGACGTCGAGGTCGCCCCGCTGCACGGCGTCGACGATCTGGGCCGCCGAGTCGAGCCCGGGGGACGGCATCTCGAGCGTGCCGCCACGACGGACGGCCTCGACCGCGTCGTTGCCGCCGCCCCAGTCGGTCACCACGGCCCCGTCGAAGCCCCACTCGTCGCGCAGGACCTGCTGGAGCAGGAAGGGGTTCTCGTTGGCGTACGTCCCGTTGAGCAGGTTGTAGCTCGACATGATCGAGTACGGTGCGGACTCGCGGACGACGACCTCGAAGCCCGTCAGGTAGATCTCGCGCAGCGTCCGCTCGTCGACCACGGAGTCGCTCGTCATGCGGCGCAGCTCCTGGCTGTTCGCCGCGAAGTGCTTGGGGCAGGCGGCCACGCCACGGTCCTGGATCCCGCGGACGTACCCGGCCGCGAGCCGGCCGGACAGCAGCGGGTCCTCGGAGAAGTACTCGAAGTTGCGCCCGCACAGCGGGCTCCGCTTGACGTTGAGACCGGGGCCGAGCAGCACGTCCACCCCCTGGTCCGCGGCTTCGGCGCCCAGCGCCTCACCCACGGACCGTGCGAGGACGGGGTCCCAGCTGTTGGCGACCGTTGCCGCCGTCGGGAAGCAGGTCGCGGGCTGCGAGGCACCCAGGCCGAGGTGGTCCGCCGAACCCGTCTGCTTACGGATGCCGTGCGGGCCGTCGGACAGCCACAGCGACCGGATACCGTGCCGCGGCACCGCTCGGGTCTCCCAGACGCTCTCCCCGCTCAGGAGTGCGGCCTTCTCGAGCGTGGTCAGTTCTTCCGTCATGATCCTGCTTCCGTTCCCCCAGCGAGCTGTCGTCTCGTGGGTGCACTGATGGGGTTCTGTCGAGGCCGACCGGTCGGAGACGGCCCTGCATCGCGGCTATCGGGTCGCGGCGGCGACGCGCTGGTCGATCGGCGCCGCCGTACCCGCGTCTGCGTCCGTCCCTGGCGGCTGCTTGAAGATGATCTTGAGGATCGGGAAGTACACCAGGACCGAGATCAGCGCGTTGATGATCATCGTGACGAGGTCGGCTCCCACCTCCCCGGTGCTCCCCCAGCGCTCCACCATCCACTGGTAGATCGGCGCCTTGTAGAACCCCTGCAACGCCGCGGCGGCGAAGGTGATGAGCACGTAGGCCACGAAGTACCAGGTCGCCGCCCGCCAGACGTCGGTGTCCGACTTGAACGTGATGTTGCGCTGGAGGAAGAAGTTGATGACCTGGGCGATGAGCAGCGTGATCTGGACGGCGAGGAAGTACGCGAGTCCCCCGCCCCCCGTCGGCAGCGGCCCGGCCGCGTAGTCGAAGAGGAAGAACGTCGATCCGTCCGCGTTCGTGCTCACGGCGAAGGCTCGGAACGTCTGGTCCACGAGCGGGGTCATGGTGAGGACCCACTTGAACAGCGGCATCAGAGCGAGCTGGAGCACGGTCATGCCGGTGCTCAGGAGCGAGAACATGACGAACTGCGCGACCGTGGGGCGGCGCTCGGAGAGGTCAGCCCAGAACGTGCGCACGTGCGCCTCCCCGCTGCGGGAGTCGGCGTCCGGCTCCACCGTCGACCCGCGGGCACGCCACGGCGGGACGCCTGCCCGTGTCCGGTGCCTCGGGTACGCCCGGGTGCGTACGTGGGTCCACGTGTGTCTCCTTCGACTGTCCAAGAGCGACCGCAGGGGAAGGCGCTCACCTCCACCGCCGGCCGCACGCACGCGGTGACGCCGGCTCGCGACCACGTCCACGTCGGACGTCGGCGGTCGGTCGCCGGCAGCGTGTCGCCTCCAGGCGGGTTATAACGAACTCATCACAGCGCACTCGCGTCGAGGCGGGAGAGCGGTTTGCATAACCTGTCGGTTCTGACGCACAAACTGTCGTGCGGTCCCGGCCGCCGGACCCGGCCTGCTGCGGGCGGATCCTCGCCCGCGAGAACGACGCCCCGTCCCCTACAGCGGGAGGTCGCCGACCAGGGTGGGCACGCCCGGCAGCCGTGTGACCGCGGGCGCACGCAGCGCGTCGAGGACGAGCGCGTGGGCGCGCGCGTAGGCGTTCGCCGCGCTGTCGGTCCCCTGCGGGAGCCCGCGGCTCACGGCCGCCATGAGGAGGATCACGTCGCCGGTCGCGACGTCCGCACGCAGGCTGCCCTCGTGCTGGGCCGCGGTGACGAGGGCGTCGACGAGCCCGACGAGCTCGTCGCGGACGCCTCCGAGCCAGACGTCGTGCTGCAGGCCCTCGGACTCCTGGGGCGTGACCGTCGCCGTCAGCGCGAGCACGACGCGCAGCCGGTGCGACCAGCCGAGCGCTCCGACGAGGGCGCCCCACGCCGTCGGCTCGCGGTCCCGCGCCGAGCGCATGTCGGCCAGGAGCCCTCCGAGGGCGTCGCCCAGGACGGCGTGCAGGAGTGCCTCACGGTCGGGGAAGCGGCGGTAGAGCGTCGCGATGCCGACCCCCGCCTCGCGGGCGACGGTCTCGAGCGCGACGTCCGGGCCGACGTCGACGAACAACGACGTGGCGGCCGCGACGATCTGGTCGCGGTTGCGCCGGGCGTCGGCGCGCAGGACGGGCTCGGACATCTCTTTCCCCCTCGGTCGGCCTTCCGCTGCAGCGTATCCCCCGCTAGATTCTCGATACGGAGGATAACCCTCCGGTTTCGCCGAGGCGTGGTGTTCGCGCACGAGAGGAGGCCGCGATGGAGCGGTCGTGGGACGACGAGGTCGATGTCCTGGTGGTCGGGACCGGTGCAGCAGGGCTCTCGGCGGCGATCGCCGCCGCGGACGCCGGCTCGAAGGTCCTCCTGGTCGAGGGCACCGACCGGTGGGGCGGCACGACGATGCGCAGCGGGGGCGGCCTGTGGATGCCCGCCAACCCGCTCATGGCGCGCGACGGCGTGGACGACTCGGTCGAGAAGGCTCTGACGTACCTCGACGCGGTGGTCGAGGACGCGGGACCCGCGACGTCTCCCGAGCGCAAGCGAGCGTTCGTCGAGGCCGTGCCGGAGGTCGTCACGAGCCTCGAGAAGCACGGCGTGCGCTGGGTCCGCGCGACCGACTACCCGGACTACTACCCCGAGCAGCCCGGCGGGATGGTGGGACGCAGCATCGAGGCCCGCGCCTTCGACACCCGTCGCCTCGGCTCGTGGATCAAGTACTCCCGCATGACCGACGGCGGCATGCCGCTCCCCCTGCGGACCGACGACGTGTGGCTCCTCGCCCGGGCCTGGTCGTCCGCCAGCGGGTTCGTCCGCGGCGCCCGGTTCGTCGGACGTACCCTCGGCAGCCTGGTGCGCGGGCAGCGTCCCGCCGGCATCGGCGCAGCGCTCGTGTGCTCGCTCATGCAGGTCGTGCGGGACCAGGGCACGCCCGTGCTGCTGAGCACGCCGCTCGTCGAGCTCGTGGTCGAGGACGACGCCGTCGTCGGGGCGGTGCTCGGCGGCCCGGCGGTCCCCCGGACGGTTCGCACCCGGGGCGGGGTCGTCGTCGCGGCGGGCGGGT
Source organism: Oerskovia douganii (assembly GCF_015142735.1). Taxonomy (GTDB): domain Bacteria; phylum Actinomycetota; class Actinomycetes; order Actinomycetales; family Cellulomonadaceae; genus Oerskovia; species Oerskovia douganii. The sequence continues at coordinate 5,214 of NZ_JACSPN010000030.1, forward strand.
TCGCCCACCGCACCGAGTGGCGCGAGAAGTACCACGGCGTCCCCGGGTGGAGCGCAGCCGCCGACGGCGACCTCGGGACCGGGATCGAGGCCGGCGTCGCGGCCGGCGGGACCCTGGCCCTCATGGACGACGCGTGGTGGGGAGCCGGCGTCCCCGTCGAGGGCGGCATGAACGGGTTCGTGCTGAGCGAGCGCAGCATGCCCTACAGCATCCTGGTGGACCAGGAGGGTCGGCGGTACACCAACGAGTCGGCGAGCTACATCGACTTCGGCCACGCGATGCTCGAGCACGACAGCACCACGCCGTCGATCCCGTCCTGGCTCGTCCTGGACGCCCGGGCCCGCCGCAAGTACCTGTTCACGATCGCACCGTCGGGGACCAAGAAGCTCGAGAAGGCCGGCACGCTCGTCGTCGCGGACACGCTCGAGGACCTCGCCCGGCTGCTGCACATCGCGCCGGAGAACCTCGCGGCGACCGTCGAGAGGTTCAACGGCTTCGCCCGCTCGGGCGTCGACGAGGACTTCCACCGTGGCGACTCGCTCTACGACCGCTACTACGGCGACCCCGGGGTCCGGCCGAACCCCAACCTCGGCCCGATCGAGAAGGGCCCGTTCACGGCCGTGAAGATCGTGCCGGGCGACCTGGGCACCAAGGGGGGCCTCCTCACCGACGAGCACGGAGCGGTCCTCCGCGAGGACCTCACGCCGGTCCCCGGGCTCTACGCCGCCGGGAACTCGACGGCCGCGGTCACCGGTCGCACCTACCCCGGCCCCGGCTCCACGATCGGACCCGCCGTCGTGTTCGGCTACCTCGGCGCCCGCCACGCCGCGCGCCGGGCCGTCCTGGCCTCGACCCCCTGACCGTCCGGTGCGCCCCCGCCCCCGAGGGGGCGCACCGGACCGAGGTCCGCCCGTCGTCAGGAGCCCCGCTCGGGTCCCTCGCCAGGCTCGGGACCTTGGGCTCTGGCGCGACCGCACCTCTCCGGTGTCGACTGGAGGCGTCCCCCCGAACAGAGGAGCGCTCCCCCGTGCCCGACGCCGTCCGTCCCTCCCGCCCCTTCCGGCCACGGCTCGTACCCGAGCCGTCCGCGGGTCCGGGTGCGGCTCCGGGTGCGGGGGAAGGGATGCTGCGGTCCGCCTCGGCGAGCCCGGTACGGACTGCGGTCTACTTCTACTCGTCGGCGTCGGGCATGGTGCGCTCGTTCGCGCAGCGGCTCGGCCGCGAGGTGTTCGACCTGAGCGAGCGCGAGGTCCGTCGTTCGGTGCCCGCGGGCCCCTGGGTGCTGCTCACCCCGTCCTACAAGACGGGCAACGTCGACAACGACACGATCCCCGAGCCCGTGCGCCGCTTCCTCTCGAGCCCGCTCGCGCGGCGCCGCCTCGTGGGGGTCATGGGATCGGGGAACAGGAACTTCGGTGAGCACTACCAGGCGGCGTGCCGGCAGATCGCGCGCACGTCGGGGCGTCCTGTGCTCTTCGAGTTCGAGCTGCAGGGCACGTCGTGGGACGTCGAGGAGGCGCGCCGCATCCTCGACGACCTGGACCTGGCGCTGACCGCGGAGCACGCACGGCTCGCGTCGGGGGCCTCGGGTGGCGTCCGCGGCTCGCGGTAGACGCACACCGGAGCCGGACCGGCCCCGGCGCCGTCCGAGGACCCCCTGCTCCCCCGGAGGCGCCGGGCCGTCGCGCCGTGACGGGACGCACGACCCCCAAGGCCTCGACCGTCACGAGCAGCGACACCTCGTACTCTACTGAGGGCAACGCCGTTGCGGTGCCGATGCACCAACAGATGAGAGACCTCTCATGTGAACTCCACCACATGCACATCCGGGCCGCACCCCGCCGCCACGTCACGGCTGAGTCACGGCTGAGTCACGGCGGCACGCCGTGGAGACGGTACCCACCCGCCCCCGTGCCTCCTCCCACCCGGCAGACCAGGCCGCGCGACGCCGTCGGGCACGGAGCCACGACCCGCCGCCACGTGTCCCCACCTGCTGCCAGCACGCCCACGATCCTGGGACAATCGAAGCGTGACGACACATGAGAACCCCCCGGGAGAGCGACTCAGCCGCGCGTTCCAGCACCGGCTGAACGAGCTGTTCGCGAAGAGGCAGCGCGCCGGACGCGGCGCGACCAACCGCGAGGTCGCGACCTGGATGACCGAGCACGGCTACGCCGTCAAGGAGGCGTACCTGAGCGCGCTGCGCGGCGGGCACCGCACCTCGCCCTCGCTGCGCATCATCGAAGGCCTCGCCGCGTACTTCGGCGTCGAGCCCAAGGACCTCCTGGACACGGGCGAGGACCCCAAGAAGGACCTCCGCCTGGCCCTGTCGGACCACGGCGTCGAGGCCTTCGCGATGCGCGCCGAGGGCCTGTCCGCCGAGAACGTGCGCGCCGTGACCCAGCTCCTCGACCAGATGCGGCGCATGCAGTCCCTGCCCGCCGTCGAGCCGGCCGACGAACCGTGACGGACCATCGCGCGTGGCTCGCCTCGGCGGGCCTCGACCGCGCGAGCACCATCGACGAGGCCCGCGAGATCGTCGCAGGCCTGCGCGGGCGGCCCGTCGACGTCGTCGACGCCCCGCTCGGCGAGGGCGTGTCCGGCCTGTGGCTCAGCCGGCCGGACGCCGAGACGATCGTCGTGAGCCCCCAGGCCGCGCTCTCCGCGCACCACCGGCGCCACATCATCGCCCACGAGCTCGTCCACATCCTCGACGCGTGCGCCGACCCCTCGGCACCTGCGCCCGGTCCGCAGTGGCGCAACCGCTACGAGGACCCCGTCGAGCACCGCGCGGAGCTCCTCGCGAGCGAGCTCATGATGTCGATCGAGGCCACGGGCGGCGTCGGGCACCGGCTCGCCGGGATGGAGCGCTACCGGTGACCGAGATCGCCTTCCTCCTGTTCGCCGGGGCCGCGGCCTGGACCGCCGTCCGGCACCGCTCCCACCTCGACGGGGACCGCGCGATCACCTGGGGGCTCGGGCTCGTCGCGGCCGCCTCGGCGCTGCGGATCGACACGGTCGAGTCCGCGATGCTGACGAGCGCCCCGGCCGGGGTCCACGAGGTCGCCAAGCACGCGCTCCTCGTCGCGGGCTGCCTGTGCATCGCCGCGTGGGTCCAGGGCACCCAGGGCCGACGCCCCCGACCCCGCCACGTCGTCACGGGCGTCCTGACCATGGTGGGCGTGCTCGTCGTGGTGTTCGTGCTCAACGGCCCCTGGGAGCGCCGCGACCTCGACTTCCAGACCGCGGGCAAGCCCTGGATGGCCCTGTACTGGGCCGCCTACTACGGCGCGTTCCTCTGGGCGACGGCGACGTTCGGCGTCTCGACCCTGCGGGCCCGCGGCGAGCGGCCTCGCGGCGGGCGGTGGGGCATGGACCTGGCCGCGGCCGGGGCGTTCGTCGGCGTCCTGTGGGCGCTGTGCAGCGTCGTCAACGTGATCATGCTGGAGCCGGGCGCCGCCGAGCCGTACCGCTTCCTCGGGATCCGCACCCGGTACCTCATCGCCGCGGCGAGCCTGCTGCTCACGGTCGGGATCATGGGGCACCTGCTCACCGCGGCCCGCACCCGCCGGAGCCGACGAGCGGACCTGGACGCCCTGCACGCCCACCTCGTCGACACCGTCGCGGAGTCCCGTCTGCCCGCCGTCCGGCCCGAGGTCGCGGAGTACCACCGCACGATCGAGATCATGGACGCCCTGGCGGCGCTCGCCCACTACTCCGAGCCGCAGGACGCGGACCGCGTCCGCCGCACCGTCGGCGAGGCGCCCGAGCACGTCCTGCGCGCCCTGCAGATCGACCTCGCCGCGACCCGGCGCGGGATGGACGACCGGCCGCCGACCCCGGCCGACTGGGGTGCATGGGTCAGCGACGACGAGTCCCTGCGCCACCTGGGTCGCGCGTTCCGCGAGCAGACCCCGTCGCGGCGCGCGGACGTCCTGGTGGCAGTCCTCGGCCACGACGGCAGCGGCGACGCCCACGGCCGACCGGGCGCACCGGCCGACCACCCCTGACACGCGCCGACGACGCCCGCCCGTACACCCCCCGCCGCACCCGGAGAGCCATGTCCCACCCTGCCCCCGCCGCGCCGCCCACCCCTCCCGCGCCGGCCGCCGGCACGCTCCCCGCCGCCCAGCACCCTCGGTGGGCCGTCGTCGTGACCGAGGTCCTCGCGCCCGGGTACACGGTCGCCGCGCTCGTCCTCGCGACGGCCCTGTACGCCTCCCCCGGTCTCGCGGGCCTGGGTCACGTGGTGCTCGCCGTGCTCCTGTGCGGCGGGCTGCCGTACCTGTTCGTGCACGGTCTGGCGCGCCTGCGGGTCCTCGAGTCCCGGCACGTGCGCCCGCGGGCCCAGCGCATGGTCGTCTTCGCGGGGCTCGTCGTCATCGAGGTCACGGCCATCGTCGTCCTGCACCTCACGGGCGCACCGCCCCTGCTGCCCGCGCTCCTCACGGCGTACCTCGCGGGGGTCGTGGCCCTCGCGCTCGTGACCCCCGTCGTCCGGGCGTCGGTCCACACGGGGGTGTTCTCGGTCGCGGCAGGCGTCGCGACGACGCTGTCGTGGTGGCTCGCGGCCGGGCTGCTCGCCGTGGCCGTGGTCGTGGGTCTGGCCCGGCTCGGCGTGCGCGACCACACCCGCCCCGAGGTCGTCACCGGGCTCGCGCTGGGCGCGGTCGTCGGTGCGGGGGCCGCCGCGCTGCTCGTGGGCTGACCCGGAGCCGCCACCGTACGCCCGGGCCGGCGGCGCCGTCGGGCCTCCCTGAACCCTTGACGACCCGGCTCCCAGGGGTGATCCTCGATCCATGCCGACGACGCCCGCCCCGCACCCGTACGCCGCGACCGTGCGACCTGCGGGCCGACAGCGGGCCCTCCCGACCCGGCGACACCGCCCGTCCCGATGACGGCCGCACTCGTCGCGGGACTCGTCGCCGGGTACGCGATCGCGATCCCCGTGGGCGCCATCGCGGTCTACCTCGTGACGCTCACGGCGCGCACGCGCTTCACCGTGGGCGCCGCCGCAGGCCTGGGGACCGCGACTGCCGACGGCATCTACGCCACGATCGCCGTGGTCGCGGGCGCGGTCGTCGCCCCGCTCGTCGCGACGGTCCGCACGCCGCTCACGTGGGCGTCGGTCGCGGTCCTCGCGTTCCTCGCCTGGCGCACGTTCCGCCCCGCGCTCCAGCGCGTCCTGCCCGACGGCGCCACACCCCGCCCCGCGACGAGCGACACCACTCCCGTGCGCGCCTACGCGACGCTCCTCGGGCTGACCCTGGTCAACCCCGCGACCGTCGTCTACTTCGCGGTGCTCGTCGCGGGCGGGGCGCTGAGCCCCGACGCGACCGGGCCCGAGCGGGCCGTGTTCGTCGCTGCGGCGTTCCTCGCGTCCGCGAGCTGGCAGATGGTCGTCGCGGGAGGCGGCGCGGTGCTCGGGCGCGCGCTGACCAACGACACCGGCCAGCGCGTGACCGCGGCCGTCGGCGGACTCGTGATCCTGGGCCTCGCGGTGCACCTGGCGATCGGGGCCTGACGGCCCGCACGGAGCAGCCGCGCACCCGCCCCCGAGGCGTCACCGCACGGCGACGCGTGCCGGGTCGTGCCTCACGACCGCCGACCGCAGGACACGGGGCAGCCCGATCCCCGGAGGGCGGGCGCCGCCGTCGGGCAGGAACGACGAGGCCCCGGTGGCCGGCCGCGCGAGGAGCGCGACCGACCACCGGGGCCGTCGTCGAGGAGTCAGCGCGGATCAGACGTCCGTGCTGTCACCGATCCGGTGCACGAGGATCGAGTTCGTCGTACCCGGCTGGCCCACGGGCGCACCCGAGACGACGACCACGAGGTCGCCGACCTCGGCGAGACCGTTGGCCTGCAGGGTCGTGTCGACCTGGCTGACCATCGCGTCCGTGTTCTGCACCTCGGGGACCTGGTAGGTCTGGGTGCCCCACGAGAGCGACAGGACGTTGCGCACGTGCTCACGCGGCGTGAACGCGAGCAGCGGGATCGCCGAACGCAGACGCGACATGCGGCGCGCCGAGTCACCCGACTGCGTGAACGTCGCGAGGTACTTCGCGCCGAGGATCTCACCGATCTCCGCCGCGGCGCGCGTGATGGCGCCACCACGCGTGTGCGGGGTCGAGCCGAGCGGCGCCATGCGCTCGCGGCCGGCCTCCTCGGTCGCCTCGATGATGCGGGCCATCGTCTCGACCGTGAGGATCGGGAAGTCGCCCACGCTCGTCTCGCCCGAGAGCATGACCGCGTCGGCCCCGTCCAGGACGGCGTTCGCGCAGTCCGACGCCTCGGCGCGCGTGGGGCGCGGCGAGTTCGTCATGGACTCCAGGACCTGCGTCGCGACGATGACCGGCTTGGCGTTGCGGCGAGCCATCTCGACGATGCGCTTCTGCACGAGCGGGACCTGCTCGAGCGGCAGCTCGACCGCGAGGTCACCACGCGCGACCATGACACCGTCGAACGCGTCGACGATCTCGGCGAGGTTCTCGACAGCCTGCGGCTTCTCGATCTTCGCGATGACGGGGACCGTGCGGCCCTCCTCGTCCATGATCGCCTTGACGTCGTCGAAGTCCGCAGCCGAACGCACGAACGACAGCGCGATGAGGTCCGCACCCAGGCGAAGAGCCCAGCGCAGGTCGTCGCGGTCCTTCTCGGACAGCGCCGGCACGGAGACCGCGACGCCCGGGAGGTTGAGACCCTTGTTGTTCGACACCGGGCCGGCGACCTCGACGCGAGTCACGACGCGCGGGCCCTCGACGGCGGTGACGCGGACGAGCACCTTGCCGTCGTCGATGAGGATGGGGTCGCCGACGCGAGCGTCGCCCGGCAGGCCCTTGTGCGTCGTGGAGACGAGCTCCTTGGTGCCGACGACGTCCTCGGTCGTGATGGTGAACGTGTCACCCTCGTTGAGCCAGTGCTTCTCGTCGCCGCCGAAGCGGCCCAGGCGGATCTTCGGCCCCTGGAGGTCGACGAGCACCGCGACCGAACGGCCCGACGCCTCGGCTGCCTCGCGCACGCCGTGGTAGACGGCTGCGTGCTCCTCGGCGCTGCCGTGGCTGCGGTTGATCCGCGCCACGTCCATCCCGGCGTCGACGAGCGCCCGGAGCTGCTCCTTCGACTCGGTCGCGGGTCCGATGGTGCAAACGATCTTTGCTCTGCGCATTTCTCCAGCCTCGTTGTTCCTTCGTGTCCGGCGGAACCGGACCGCTTCGGGCCCCTGCCTGGGCCCCGTCTCCACCCCGACGTCCTGACGGACGCCGGGGCGCGTCTCACTGTCCTGTCATGCTCTCAGCGACACGGTCGACGCGCGCACCGGAGCGGGCAGCTCGCTGCTGCCCTGCAGGTACGCGTCGACCGACGCCGCCGCGGCACGTCCCTCGGCGATCGCCCACACGATGAGCGACTGACCGCGACCCGCGTCGCCCGCGACGAAGACACCCGGCGTGGTGGCCGCGAAGTCGTCGCCGCGCGCCACGAGCCCGCGCGTCGTCAGCCCGATGTCGGACTGGGCCGAGAGCGTGTCCGTCTCCGGTCCCGTGAAGCCCATGGCCACGAGGACGAGATCGGCAGGGATCTCGCGCTCGGTGCCGGGCTTGGGGACCCGTCGCCCGTCGGGGAGGTACTCGGTCTCCGCGACGACGAGCGCCCGCACGCGGCCGTCCTCGCCCGCGAGGAACTCGACGGTCGAGGCCAGGTACGCCCGCTCACCGCCCTCCTCGTGCGAGGACGAGACCTCGAAGAGGATCGGGTCGGTCGGCCAGGGCTGGCTCGCGGCACGCTCGCGCGGCGGCTGCTTGCCGATCGCGAGGGTCGTGACGCTCCTCGCGCCCTGACGCAGCGACGTGCCCAGGCAGTCGGAACCGGTGTCGCCGCCACCGATGATGATGACGTCCTTGCCCGTCGCGACGATCTGGTCCTCGACCGTGCCGCCCGCGACGACCGTGTTGGCCTGGTGCAGGAACTCCATGGCGAAGTGGACACCGTCCAGGTCGTTGCCCGGCACCTGCAGCGCGCGCGGGATCGTGGCCCCGGTCGCGAGGACGACGGCGTCGAACCGACGACGCAGCTCGTCCCAGGTGATGTCCGTACCGATCTCCACGCCCGGGCGGAAGCGCGTGCCCTCGGCCTCCATCTGCGCGAGGCGACGGTCGATGTGCATCTTCTCGAGCTTGAAGTCCGGGATGCCGAACCGCAGCAGGCCGCCGATCGCGGCGTCGCGCTCGTAGACGACGACCGTGTGGCCGGCCCGCGTGAGCTGCTGCGCCGCCGCGAGCCCGGCAGGGCCCGAGCCGACGACCGCCACGGTCGAGCCCGTGAGGCGCTGCGGCACGTGCGGCGTGACGAGCCCGCGCTCGAACGCCTCGTCGATGATCGAGACCTCGACGTTCTTGATCGTCACGGCCGGCTGGTTGATGCCCAGCACGCAGCTCGACTCGCACGGGGCCGGGCACACGCGCCCCGTGAACTCCGGGAAGTTGTTCGTCTCGTGCAGCCGCTCGCTGGCCTCCGCCCACTGGTCGCGCCACACCAGGTCGTTCCACTCGGGGATGAGGTTCCCGAGCGGGCAGCCCTGGTGGCAGAACGGGATGCCGCAGTCCATGCAGCGCCCCGCCTGCTCCTTGAGGAACGGCTGCCCCTCGACCAGGTGCTCGTGCACGTCGCGCCAGTCCCGCAGACGGACCTCGACCGGGCGGTTGGGCGGGAGCTCACGCTCCCGCACCTTCAGGAATCCGCGGGGATCAGCCACGGGCCACCTCCAAGATCTGGTCCCACACGCCCGGGGCGGCGGGATCGAGCCCGTCGAGCTCGGCCTGCGCGAGCGCCTTGCGCACGCGGGCGAACTCGGCCGGCAGGATGCGCGTGAAGCGAGCGCGAGCCGCGTCGAAGTCCTCGAGCAGCTCGGCCGCGATCGGCGAGCCGGTCTCCTCGAGGTGCGTGCGGACCAGGCCCTCGACCAGCGCGGCGTCCGCGTCGTCGAGCGGGTCGAGCAGCAGCTCGCCCGAGGCCACGCCCGACGTGTTCATCGCCTGCGGGCGCAGGTCGAGCACGTAGGCCGTCCCTCCCGACATGCCCGCACCCAGGTTGCGGCCGGTCGGTCCGAGGATCACGACGGACCCACCGGTCATGTACTCGAGGCCGTGGTCGCCCACGCCCTCCACGACCAGCGTCGCCCCCGAGTTGCGGACCGCGAACCGCTCGCCCACGAGACCGCGCAGGAAGATCTGCCCGGACGTGGCGCCGTACCCGATCACGTTGCCCGCGACCACGTTGCTCGATCCCGTGAGGACCGCGGCACGGTCCGGCCGGACGATGATGCGTCCGCCCGACAACCCCTTGCCGACGTAGTCGTTGGCGTCGCCGAACAGCCGCAGCGTGATGCCGCGCGGGAGGAAGGCCCCCATCGACTGACCGGCCGACCCCGTGAGGGAGACGTCGATCGTGTCGTCGGCCAGCCCCTCGCCGCCGTACCGCTTGGTCACCTCGTGGCCGAGCATGGTGCCCACGGTGCGGTTGACGTTGCGGATCGGCAGCGCGATGCGGACGGGCTCACGGTCCTCGAGCGCGTCGGTCGCCAGCGTGATGAGCTGGTTGTCGAGCGCCCGGTCGAGGCCGTGGTCCTGCGTCGTCGTGTTGCGCAGCGACGACCCCTCGACCGGCTGCGGCCTCTCCAGGACGGGCCCGAGGTCGAGCCCCTGCGCCTTCCAGTGCTCGACCGCCTTGCGGGTGTCCAGCGTCTCGACGTGGCCGACGGCCTCCTCGATGGAGCGGAACCCGAGCCGCGCCAGGTGCTCGCGCACCTCCTCGGCGATGAACTCGAAGAAGTTCACGACGAACTCCGGCTTGCCCGTGAAGCGGGCACGGAGCTCGGGGTTCTGGGTCGCGACACCGACCGGACAGGTGTCCAGGTGGCACACGCGCATCATGACGCAGCCCGAGACGACCATGGGGGCCGTCGCGAAACCGAACTCCTCCGCGCCGAGCAGCGCGCCGATCACGACGTCGCGGCCCGTCTTCATCTGGCCGTCGACCTGGACCACGATGCGGTCGCGCAGGTTGTTCAGCACGAGCGTCTGCTGGGTCTCGGCCAGGCCGAGCTCCCACGGGGTGCCCGCGTGCTTGAGCGACGTGAGCGGGCTCGCGCCCGTCCCGCCGTCGTGCCCCGAGATGAGGACGACGTCCGCGTGCGCCTTGGACACGCCCGTCGCGACCGTGCCCACGCCGAACTCGCTCACGAGCTTGACGTGCACACGGGCCGACGGGTTCGCGTTCTTGGCGTCGTGGATGAGCTGCGCCAGGTCCTCGATCGAGTAGATGTCGTGGTGCGGCGGCGGGGAGATCAGCCCCACGCCCGGCGTCGAGTGACGCGTCCGGGCGATCCACGGGTAGACCTTGTGGCCGGGCAGCTGACCGCCCTCGCCGGGCTTGGCGCCCTGAGCGAGCTTGATCTGGATGTCGTCCGCGTTCGTCAGGTACTCCGAGGTCACGCCGAAGCGGCCCGACGCGATCTGCTTGACCCTCGAGCGGCGCTCCGGGTCGTACAGGCGCTCCGGCTCCTCGCCGCCCTCGCCCGTGTTGGACCGGCCGCCGAGCCGGTTCATCGCGATCGCGAGGGTCTCGTGCGTCTCGGCCGAGATGGAGCCGTAGGACATCGCGCCGGTGTTGAACCGCTTGACGATCTCGCTGACGGGCTCGACCTCGTCGACCGACAGCGCCGGGCGCTGCCCCTCCTGGAACTCCAGGAGGCCGCGCAGCGTCATCAGACGTGTCGACTGGTCGTCGACCCGCTGGGTGTACTGGCGGAACACGTCGTAGCGGCGCTCGCGCGTCGCGTGCTGCAGGCGGAAGACCGTCTCCGGGTCGAAGAGGTGCTCCTCGCCGTCCCGGCGCCACTGGTACTCGCCGCCCGTGGTGAGGCGGACGTGCGCCTGGTGGTTGCCGGAGGCCGGGTAGGCCTCCGCGTGCCGGGCCGCGACCTCGGCCGCGAGGACGTCGAGACCGATGCCGCCGAGGCGGCTCGTGGTCCCGGCGAAGTAGTCGGCGACCAGCTCGTGCGAGAGCCCGAGGGCCTCGAACACCTGCGCGCCCCGGTAGGAGGAGATGGTCGAGATGCCCATCTTGCTCATGACCTTCAGGACGCCCTTGCCGAGCGCCTTGATGAGGTTCTTGACGGCACGCTCGGGGCTGACCGACACGAAGCCGGACTTGGCGAGGTCCTCGACGGTCTCCATCGCGAGGTACGGGTTGACCGCAGCCGCCCCGTACCCGATGAGCAGGGCCACGTGGTGGACCTCGCGGATGTCGCCGGCCTCGACGACGAGCGAGACCTGGGTGCGCGTGTGCCGACGCAGCAGGTGGTGGTGGACCGCGCTGGACAGGAGCAGCGACGGGATCGGCGCGAGCTCCTGGTTGGAGTCGCGGTCGGAGAGCACGATGAAGCTCGCTCCCTCGGCCACGTGCGCGTCGACCTCGGCGAAGATCTCCTCGAGCCGCGCCTGGAGGGCTTCTCCCCCGCCGCTGACGGGATAGAGACCCTTGACCGTCACGGCCCGGAAGATGCCCTCGAGGGCCGGGTCCCGGTCCACGCGCAGGATCTTCGCGAGCTCGTCGTTGTCGAGCACCGGGAACGGCAGGATGAGCTTGCGGGCGTGCAGCGGGCTGTCGTCCAGGAGGTTCGGCTCGGGGCCGATCGCCCCGCCGATCGAGGTGACCAGCTCCTCGCGGATCGCGTCGAGCGGTGGGTTCGTCACCTGGGCGAACATCTGCGTGAAGTAGTCGAACAGCAGCCGGGGCCTGCTGGACAGCACCGCGATGGGCGTGTCCGTGCCCATGGCGCCCAGGGGCTCCGCGCCCGTGTTCGCCATGGGGGTGAGCAGGATCCGCAGCTCCTCCTCGGTGTAGCCGAACGCGCGCTGACGACGCTGCACCGACGCCGGGCTGTGCGCGACGTGCTCGCGCTCGGGCATGCGGTCGAGGTAGACCGAGTTGTCGGCGACCCACTGCGCGTACGGACGCTGCGCGGCGAGCTGCCCCTTGATCTCGTCGTCCTCGATGATGCGGCCCTGGCCGGTGTCAACCAGGAACATGCGGCCCGGCTCGAGGCGGCCCTTGCGCACGATCGTCGCGGGGTCGAGGTCGAGGACCCCGGCCTCGGACGCCAGGACGACGAGCCCGTCCTCGGTCACCCAGTACCGGCCCGGGCGCAGCCCGTTGCGGTCCAGCACGGCGCCGATGAGGGTGCCGTCGGTGAAGTTGAGGCAGGCGGGTCCGTCCCACGGCTCCATGAGCGTGGAGTGGTACTCGTAGAAGGCCTTGCGGTCCGGGTCCATCTCGGCGTGGTTCTCCCACGCCTCGGGGACCATCATGAGGACCGCGTGCGGCAGCGAGCGTCCCGACAGGTGCAGGAGCTCGAGCACCTCGTCGAAGCTCGCGGAGTCGCTCGACCCCTCCGAGCAGACGGGCAGCAGCGGGGCGAGGTCGCCGAGCCGGTCGCTCTCCAGCATGCCCTGGCGGGCGGCCATCCAGTTGCGGTTGCCCCGCACCGTGTTGATCTCGCCGTTGTGCGCGATCATGCGGAACGGCTGGGCGAGCGGCCAGGACGGGAACGTGTTGGTCGAGAAGCGCGAGTGCACCAGGACCAGCTCGCTCGCGTAGCGCGGGTCGGAGAGGTCCGGGAAGAACGGCTCGAGCTGCGCGACCGTCAGCATGCCCTTGTAGGTGAGCGTGCGTGAGGACAACGACGCGAAGAACAGGCCGAGCTCGTGCTCAGCCCGCTTGCGCAGCCGGTAGGTCCGGCGGTCCAGGTCGAGGCCCGACAGCTCGCGCGTCAGGTCCGCGACGACGATCTGCCGGAAGCTGGGCATCGAGGCGCGCGCGCTCGGTCCGACGAGGTCCGCGGTGACGGGGACGTCTCGCCAGGCGAGGACGACGAGCTTCTCCTCGGCCGCGATGGCCTCGACCTGCCGGACCGTCTCGGCCGCGGCGACGGGGTCCTGCGGCAGGAAGGCCATGCCGATGGCGTAGTGGCCTGCGGGCGGCAGGTCGACGTCGACGACGTCCCGCACGAAGGCGTCGGGGATCTGGGTCAGGATGCCTGCCCCGTCACCGCTGTTCTCCTCGGCGCCGACGGCGCCGCGGTGGTCCAGGTTGAGCAGGGCCGTGAGCCCCGCGTCAACGATGTCTCGTCCGGGTGTGCCGCGCAGCGTCGCCACGAAGGCGACGCCGCACGCGTCGTGCTCGGCCACAGGGTCGTACAGGCCCTGTGCCGAAGGCGCAGCGGCCCGGTGCAGCGGCGTGGTCATCAACACCGTCCTCACAGGCGCCCGGCCATGGGCCGGGCTTTGATCCAACTTGGGGGATTGTGGGACTTCATCGGCCCAACGGACATGATCGAACCTGCTCGACGGTTGTCCAGCGGGTTCGCCTATGAAAAGACGGATGCCTCAGCGACCTGGTTCGGGTCTGGCAGCATCTGCCTGCTCGGGCTCCGCAGCACCGAGCGATACTGTCTCCTCGCGCCCCGGATGGCGGCGCCCGACAACGATAAACGCTATCAACGCACCGACGCCGACCAGGATGGAGGTCCAGACGTTCAGCCGGAGACCGAGCACCAGCTCGGCGTCGTCGATGCGCAGCATCTCGATCCACACACGACCAAGCGTGTAGAAGAGAACGTACAGCCAGAATACCCGACCGTGACCCAGCCTGAAGCGACGGTCGAGGTAGATGAGGAGGAAGGCCGCCGCGACGTTCCAGAGCATCTCGTAGAGGAACGTCGGGTGGAACAGCGTCCCGGACTCGTAGCCGCTCGGAAGGTACCGGTCGCTGATCTCCAGCCCCCACGGCAGGGTCGTGGCGCTGCCGAACAGCTCCTGGTTGAACCAGTTGCCGAGGCGCCCGATCGCCTGTGCCAGCAGGAGCCCCGGGGCGAGGGCGTCCGCGAAGGCCGGGAAGCTGACCTTCTGGCGGCGGCACCCGATGTAGGCGCCCACGGCTCCCAGGGCGATCGCGCCCCAGATCCCGAGCCCGCCGTCCCAGATGCGCAGGGCCTTGACGGGGTCGCCGTCGGGGCCCCAGTACGCGTCGGGCGAGGAGATCACGTGATAGATGCGCCCGCCCACGATCCCGAACGGCACGGCCCAGAAGGCGATCTCCAGGACGTCGTCGGGGTCGCCGCCGCGCTCGACCCAGCGCTTGCGGGTGAGCCACACCGCGACCGCGATGCCCGCGAGGATCGCGAGCGCGTAGGCGCGCAGCGGGAAGGGGCCGATGCTCCAGGTGTGCTGGGACGGGCTGGGGATCGAGGCGACCACGGGCCCGACGGCGGCGATCAGCCCGTTCATGCCGTCACCTGCCCCGAGGCCGACTCGGGCGCGCGCGCCGTGCGGACGCCCTCGGCGAGGTCGCGCGCGACCGCACGCAGGTTCTCGAGGCGGTCCTCCCACGGCGCGTCGCCGAGGAGCGGGCGGACGAAGGCCGAGCCGACGATGACGCCGTCGGCGTAGCGGGCGACCTGGGCCGCCTGGGCGCTCGTCGAGACGCCCAGGCCCACGCACACGTGCTCGGCGCCCGCGGCGCGGGTCGCGGCGACCAGCTCCTCGGCCTTGCTGCCGACCTCGGCGCGGATGCCCGTGACGCCCATGGTCGAGGCGGCGTACACGAAGCCGCGCGAGGCGGCGGCCGTCAGGCGCAGGCGCTCGGGGGTCGAGCTCGGCGCGACGAGGAAGACCTTGTCCAGGTCGTGCGCGTCCGCCGCGGAGATCCACTCGCCGGCCTCGTCGGGGATGAGGTCGGCCGTGATGAGCCCGGCCCCTCCGGCAGCGGCCAGGTCGCGCGCGAACGCCTCGACGCCGTAGCGCAGCACGGGGTTCCAGTAGGTCATCACGAGGACCGGGACGCCGAGCGCGGCCACGGCCTCGACCGCGGTGACGACGTCGCGCACCCGCGTGCCGGCGGCGAGCGAGTGCTCGACGGCTCGCTGGATGACGGGACCGTCCATGACGGGGTCGGTGTAGGGCAGGCCCAGCTCGATGATGTCGACCCCGGTCTCGACGAGAGCCGTCGCGGCCTGCACGGTGCCCTCGACGCTCGGGTAGCCGACGGGCAGGTAGCCGATGAGCGCGGCGCGCCCCTCGGCGGCCACCTCCTCGAGGCGTCCCGCCGTCCCGCGGGGGGCGCGCACGCCCCCGACGATCCCGCTCACAAGCTGCTCCCTTCGCCGTCGACCACGGTGTCCGCGTCGATCAGGTCGAACCACCGCGCCGCGGTCGCGACGTCCTTGTCCCCGCGGCCCGAGAGGTTCACCAGGATCACGGTGTCCTCCTTGCCCGCGGCCCGCGCCTCGCGCCCGATCCGGAGCGCACCGGCCAGCGCGTGCGCCGACTCGATCGCGGGGATGATGCCCTCGGTGCGGCACAGGAGGCGGAAGGCCTCCATGGCCTCGACGTCGGTCACGGGCTCGTACGTCGCCCGGCCCAGGTCGTGCAGCCAGGAGTGCGCCGGACCGACGCTCGGGTAGTCGAGGCCCGCGGAGATCGAGTGGCTGGGCAGGGTCTGGCCGTCCTCGTCCTGCATGAGGTAGGACCTCGCGCCGTGCAGGACGCCCGGGGCGCCGCCGCTGAAGCGGGCAGCGTGCCTGCCCGTCGGGACCCCCTCTCCCCCGGCCTCGAAGCCGTAGAGCGCGACGTCCTGGTCGTCGAGGAACGCGTTGAACAGGCCCATCGCGTTCGAGCCGCCTCCCACGCACGCCGCGAGCGCGTCGGGCAGGCGGCCGATGCGGTCGAGGATCTGGGCGCGCGCCTCCTCGCCGATGATGCGGTGGAAGTCGCGGACCATCTCCGGGAAGGGGTGCGGACCGGTGACCGTCCCCAGGAGGTAGTGCGTGGTGTCGACGTTGGCGACCCAGTCGCGAAGCGCCTCGTTGATCGCGTCCTTGAGGGTGCGCGACCCGATCGTGACGGGGACGACGGTCGCGCCGAGCAGGCGCATGCGCGCCACGTTCAGCGCCTGACGCTCGGTGTCCTCCTCGCCCATGTAGACGACGCACTCGAGGTCCATGAGCGCTGCGGCCGTCGCGGTCGCGACCCCGTGCTGGCCCGCACCGGTCTCCGCGATCACACGCTTCTTGCCCATGCGCTTGACGAGCAGCGCCTGGCCGAGGACGTTGTTGATCTTGTGCGACCCGGTGTGGTTGAGGTCCTCGCGCTTGAGGAAGACCCGGGCGCCGCCGGCGTGCTCGGCGAAGCGAGGCACCTCGGTGAGCGGGTTGGGGCGCCCCGTGTACTCGCGGTGAAGGCGGGCGAGCTCCTGCTGGAACGTCGGGTCGTCGACGGCCTTGCGGTACTCGGACTCGAGCTCGTCGAGCGCGGCGATCAGGGCCTCCGGGACGAAGCGTCCACCGAAGTCCCCGAAGTAGGGGCCCTGCTGGTTCTGCAGGGAAGATGATGCGTCGGGCACGCGGCCTGACCTCCTCGGTACGGGATGTGCGGGGTGTCGGGGGCTGGGCTCAGCGGCGGACGGACCAGAGCGAGGGGTGCGAACCGGCCGCGACCAGGTCGGCGACCGACGCGCGCGGGGCGGCGTCGGTGACGAGGGCCTCGCCCACGAGCACCCCGTGCGCGCCCGAGCGGGCGTAGTCCATGACGTCGTGCGGACCGCGCACGCCGGACTCGGCGATCCGGACGTACTCGTCGGGGATCGCGGGCGCGAGCCTCGCGAACGTCGTGCGGTCGACCTCGAGCGTCTTGAGATCGCGCGCGTTGACGCCGATCACGCGCGCACCGGCGTCGATCGCACGGCTGACCTCCTCGAGCGTGTGGACCTCGACGAGAGCCGTCATGCCGAGCGAGTGGACGCGCTCGACGAGGGAGGTCAGGACCGTCTGCTCGAGCGCCGCGACGATGAGCAGGACCAGGTCCGCACCGTGCGCGCGGGCCTCCCAGACCTGGTACGGCGTGACGACGAAGTCCTTGCGCAGGACAGGGATGTCGACCTTGCCGCGCACCGCGTCGAGGTCCGCGAGGCTCCCGTTGAACCGCCGCTGCTCGGTCAGGACCGAGATCACGGCGGCGCCGCCCTTCTCGTACTCCGAGGCGAGCGAGGCGGGGTCGGTGATCGCCGCCAGGTCCCCCTTGCTGGGGCTGGACCGCTTGACCTCGGCGATCACCGCGACGGCGTCCTCCGCCTTGAGCCGGCTGATGCAGTCGAGCGCTCCGTGGACGCGCGAGGCGCGTTCCTTCAGCTCGTCCAGGGTGGTCCTCGCCTGGCGCTCCGCCAGGTCCTCGCGGACTCCCGCGACGATGTCCTCCAGAACCGTCATGTGCCCTCTCCCCGTGCTCGTCGTCGACTCCGTGCCACGTGCGGTCCGCGGGGCCGTCTGCGGGGACCGTGACGAGTCACCGGCAGCATCTGTCCGCGAACCATTGACAGGGAGATACCTGCCATCGTAGGGCCGCCCGGGAGTGACCAGGGACACGTGTCATCTCGCGAGACGTGCCCCGGGGCCGCGCGGCGCGGTCACGAGGGCCCCAGGAACGGCACCAGGGCCGGGACGTTCCGTGCGATCCCGAAGCCGATCAGGACCACCAGACCGAGGATGCCGACCCACACGGGCACGGGCCGGGCCCGGGTGCCCCGCCACGACCGTCGGACCCACAGCGCCCAGGCCAGGACGAGGACGGGGACGACGAGCACCCACAGGGGGTTCATGGCCCACGCGCCGGCCAGGTCGCCCGTCGCGAGGTCGTGGGTCGCGCGCAGCCCGCCGCAGGCCGGGCAGGCCCACCCCGTGAGCGCGAGGAGGGGGCACAGCGGGTAGCCGCCCTCGTGCGGGTCCACGAGCGCGAGCACGAGCGTGGCCCCGGCCACGCCCGCCCCCACCGCGAGCGGCGCGCGCAGCGCACGCCACCCGGGCGGGTCCGGCACGGCAGGGGTCGACGACGGCTCCCCCGGCTGCTGCGCGGGGGACGGCGCCCGGGGGGACGCAGGTGGGTCCGACATCAGGGCGTCCCCTCGCCTGGTCCGCTCGCTCCTCAGGAGGTCGCCCCTCAGTAGTAGGAGGGGTCGAACTCCGCGGAGGCCACGCCGATGACCAGCAGGACCACGAAGACGATGATCGCGACGACCGACAGGGCGGAGGCGACCCAGCCGAGGATGACGCCCGCCTGCGCGAGCCCGCCGTTGTTCGCCTCGCCGGCCTCGACCGCTCGCTTGGCCTTGGTACCGACGATGATGGCCGGGATGCCCGTGAGGAACCCGCACGACAGGACGAACGACGCGATCCCCAGGACGAGGGCCCAGACGCCCAGGTCGTTGCGCGGGAAGTACCCGTACCCGCCCGGTGCGGCCGGCGCCGGGTAGGGAGACGCACCGTACGGTGCCTGGCCGGGGGCCCCGTAGCCGGGCTGCGCGGGCGGCGGGTACGACGTGTACCCGCCCTGCTCGCCGCCGTAGGGCGCGGAGCCCGAGGCGGGCTGACCCGTCGGGGCCGAGTACGGCGAGCCGGGCTGCTGCGGCGTCCCGGGGTACGCGGGATAGCCCGGTGCCGCGGGCGGCGCCTGGTCGGGGACGGGCGGCTGAGCCTGAGCGGGCTCGCCACCAGGCTGCTCGCCCGGGGTCCCCGCAGGCTCGCCCTCGGGGCGGTAGGGGTCGTTCGGCGGGGTGGGTGGGTAGCTCATGATCGGTCCTGCTCTCTACGAGGAGCCGTCAGCGGGCCGTGCGACGCCTGGCTGCTGCCGGTGGTACGACACGCGCCACGCACCCGGGAAGGTGCGCGGCGCGTGGAGGCACGTGCGGACTCTCGTCCGGAAGAGGTCAGTGCTGCGTCGAGGTCCGGGGCGTGACCCCGGGCTTCGGCTGGCCGTACCCCATGTTGCGCAGCACCGCGCCGCCGATCAGAGCCAGGACGACGATGCCCATGCCGACCCAGAAGAGCCAGACGAGCGGGAGGGCCACGGCGACGCCCGCGACGATCGCGCCGACGATGATGCCGATCATGGTGAACCAGGCCGCGACGGTGTGCCCGTGGTTCGTGGGAGGTGCCGACGGCGGCAGGTAGGAGATCTCGGTGGTCTGCGGCTTCTCGGCCATGGGGGTGTGCCTTTCGTCAAGATGTGCGCCCAGCCTATCGGACGCGGGTCGGTCTGTTCCTGCTGGCAGGGCGTGATGCTCAGCGATCGGTGGGGTCCTCGCCGCGGGTCAGCGAGTCCCAGGTCTCCTGCTCGTCAGGGCCGTCGTCCGCGCCGCCGTCGGTGCCCGTCGGGGACGTGACGCCCCCGCGGGCGTCGCCCGCACCGGTCGGGCGGCCGGTCGACCCGGCCCCGCTGGTGGTCGGGCCCGTCGTCGACGCGGCGTCGGGCCGGACGATCTCGTGGCGCGCCGAGACGCGGGCCCACGACGGCGAGGACACGCCCGTCCAGAGGGCCGCGACGACCACGAGCACGCCCACCGCGCACGCGACGTACGGCCAGGGCGTGAGCGTGATGCCGCTCGTCATGTCGGGTACGCCGGTCGCCTCGGCGACCGCGGTCCGGGCGGCCTGCGTCGGGTCGCGCAGGATCGCGGCGGCCGACGCGGCGACGACGACGCCGCTCGCGACGGTCACGGCCAGGACGAGCCACCGGCCGATCCGACCGACCAGGCCGAGGGCCAGGGCGCTGGCCACGACGACCAGCGCGCCCGCGCCGACGCCCGGCGCGGCCGACGTCCCGGTGACCTGGACCAGGACCTCGGCGTCGAGCGCCGTCGATCCGGACGTGCGCAGCCAGGTGGGCGCGGCCGCCGCGAGGGCGCCGGCCCCCAGCACGAGCAGCAGCAGGATCGCGCTGCGGCGCGCGAGGCGCCACGAGCGCGGCGCGCGAGGGGCGGGCGCCGCCCCCGGTGCCCCGGCGTCGCCCCCCGAGGGGCCGGCGCCGGTCACGACAGGCTCCGCAGCCGGGCCGCGAGCTGCACGGCGCGCACGGCGGCCGCGGCCTTGTTGCGCGACTCCTCGTACTCGAGAGCCGGGACCGAGTCGGCGACGATCCCGCCGCCCGCCTGGACGCTCGCGCGTCCGTCGCGGATGAGGGCCGTGCGGATCGCGATGGCCATGTCCATGTTGCCGTCGAAGTCGAAGTAGCCGACGGTCCCGCCGTAGATGCCGCGCGAGGCGGGCTCGAGCTCGTCGATCAGGGCGATAGCGCGCGGCTTGGGCGCACCGGAGAGCGTGCCCGCGGGGAACGTCGCACGGAGCACGTCGAGGGCCCGCGCCCCGGGGCGCAGGGTCCCGACGACGGTCGAGCACAGGTGCATGATGTGGCTGAACCGCTTGGTGGCCATGAACTCGACGACCTCGACCGACGAGGGCTCGCACACCTTCACGAGGTCGTTGCGCGAGAGGTCCACGAGCATGATGTGCTCGGCCCGCTCCTTGGGGTCGGCCAGCAGCTCCTCCCCCAGGGCGACGTCGTCCTCGGGAGTCGCGCCGCGCGGACGTGACCCGGCGATCGGGAACGTGACCACGTGCCCGTCGTCGACCTTGACGAGCGTCTCGGGGCTCGAGCCGACCACGGCGAAGTCCGAGCCGTCGGCGTCGGTGAGCTGGAAGTAGTACATGTACGGGCTCGGGTTGATGGTCCGCAGGGCCCGGTAGACGTCGAGCGGCGGCGCGGGGCAGTCGAGGTCGAGCCGCTGGGAGATCACGATCTGGAAGACCTCCCCGTCACGGATCGCGTCCTTGCCCGCGAGCACGGCGTCCTCGAACTCCTCGCGCGTCGAGCGGAACTCGAGCTCGGGCTCGGCGACGTCCACGACGACCGACGCGGAGGAGCCGCCTCCCGTCCCGGCCACGAGCTCGCCCTGCATGCGGTCGAGGCGCGCCACGGCGTCGGCATAGGCCTCGTCGACGCGCTCGTCGGTGTCGTCGAAGTTGATCGCGTTGGCCACGAGCCACACGCTGCCCTCGCGGTGGTCCACGACCGCGAGGTCCGTCGCGAGGCACAGCGTGACCTCGGGGACCCCCAGCTCGTCGGGCGCGTGCGCCGGCAGCGTCGGCTCCCAGTGGCGGACGACGTCCCAGCCCAGGGCGCCCGCGAGCCCGCCCGTGAGGGGCGGCAGACCGTCGATCGCGGGCGTGCTCAGGGCGTCGAGGGTGCGCTCGAGCACGTCGACGACGTCCCCCGTGGTGGGGACGCCCGCAGGGACGTCGCCCGTCCACACGGCCTGGCCGTCGCGCGCGGTCAGCGTCGCGCGCGACGCGACGCCCACGAACGAGTAGCGGGCCCAGGATCCGTCGACCTCGGCGGACTCCAGGACGAACGTGCCCGGGCGCCCCTGCGCGAGGGTGCGGTACAGGCCCACGGGCGTGACGTCGTCGGCCAGGAGACGACGGACCACCGGGACCACGCGGCGCGAGGCCGCGAGCGCACGGAAGCCCTCGACCGTGGGCCAGGTCTCGCCCCACGGGAGGCCCGCTGCGGGCACCACGGGGACGGGCGTGCTGGTCACGGGGGACGGTCCGGTCACTGCGTCTTCTCCTCGGAGGTCTCGGTCTGGGGGCGGTTCCCGACGACGGCGCCCAGGTCCCCGCCCGCCTCGAAGCAGGTCCGGGTACCCGTGTGGCACGCCGCGCCGACCTGGTCGGCACGGACGAGCAGCGCGTCGCCGTCGCAGTCGATCTGGACGGACTTGACCCACTGCGCGTGGCCCGACGTGTCGCCCTTGCGCCAGTACTCCTGCCGCGAGCGCGACCAGAACGTGACGCGGCCCGTCGTCAGCGTGCGGCGCAGCGCCTCGTCGTCCATCCAGCCGAGCATGAGCACCTCGCCCGTGTCGTGCTGCTGGACGATCGCGGCGACCAGCCCGTCCGCGTCGCGCTTGAGCCGCGCGGCGAGGTCCGCGGGCAGGATCGTGGCTGCGGCGTCGGGCTGGTCTGACGGGGCGGTGTTCCGGGGCACCCGAGAATCCTGCCAGATCCTCGGCGCGCGCGGGTCCGCGGTCCGTCCTGCGGCCCGTCGGTCGTCGTTCCCGGGCGCTGGCGCCTCGTCGTGCCGTGCGGGGCTCATCGGGTCTGCGCGACCCAGGACGCGTGCATCGACGCGTAGACGCCCCCCGCGGCCGCGAGCTCGGCGTGCGGCCCGACCTCCACGACGTGCCCCGCGTCGACCACGACCACGAGGTCGGCGGACTCCGCGGTCGACAGGCGGTGCGCGATCGTGATGGTGCTGCGGCCCGCGGTCAACGAGTCGAGGGCGCGCGCGATGCGTACCTCGGTCGCGGGGTCCACGGCCGAGGTCGCCTCGTCGAGCACGAGGAGGTCGGCGCCCGCGAGGTAGGCGCGCGTGATCGCGACGAGCTGGCGCTCCCCGGCGGACAGGGCCTCGCCGCGCTGCCCGACGGCGGAGCCCAGCCCGTCCGGCAGGTCCGCGACCCAGTCGGTCAGGCCGAGCTCGGCGACCGCGGCGTCGATGCGGTCGGCGTGCCGGGCCGCGGTCTGCCCCGGGGTCTCCCCCGCAGCGCCGCTCGCGGGGTCCCGCACGCCGTACGCGATGTTCTCGGCGAGCGTCCCGTCGAACAGGAACCCCTCCTGCGGGACGAGGACCACGCGCTCGCGCAGGCTCGCGGCCGACAGGTCGCGCAGGTCCACCCCGTCGAGCCGGACCGCGCCCGAGGTGGGGTCCATGAGGCGCGTGACGAGCTTGGCGATCGTGGTCTTGCCCGAGCCCGTGGCACCGACCACCGCGACCGAGGTCCGGGCCGGGAAGTCGAGGTCCACGCCGTGCAGCACCTCGGGTCCGTCGGGGTACGCGAACCGGACGTCCTCGAGCGTCACGCGGGCCGGGCCGCGCGGCGAGCGCACGCCCTGGTGGCCCTTGTCGACGACCTGGATCGGGGTCTCGACGACCGCGAGGACGCGGCGCCAGCCCGCGACGGCGTTCTGCAGCTCGTTGAGGATCTCGGTCGCCATCTGCACGGGCCCCGTGAAGAGCTGGACCAGGAAGAGGAACGCGAGGAGCTTGCCCGCCGTGATGGTCCCGTCGATGCCGAGCAGCGTGCCCACGACGACCACGGCCGCCAGGACCAGGTTCGCCACGAGGACGCCGCTCGAGAAGACCGTCGAGACGAGCTTCTGCGCCCGGACCATGCCCGTGCGCGTGCTCTCGACGGCCGCGTCGATCCGGCGCCCCGTGCGCTCCCCCACGCCGTAGGCGCGGATGGTCTCCGCACCCACGACCGACTCCGAGATCGCGCCCAGCATCGCGCCCACGCGCTCGCGCAGCGCGGTGTACGCCGCGTTGACGTGCTTCTGGGCGGGCCGCAGGATCAGGAAGAGCGGGACGAAGCACGCCCAGACGAGCAGCGTGAGCTGCCACGAGTAGAACGCCATGAGGATCGTGGCGGCGCCGATCTGCAGCACCGAGACGAGCAGCATGATGCCGCCCCACTGGACGAACAGCGAGATGGTGTCGACGTCGCTCGTGACGCGCGAGACGAGGGCTCCGCGGCGCTCGGTGCTCTGCGTGAGGACCGAGAGGTCGTGCACGTGGCGGAAAGCGCGCACGCGCAGGCTCGCGAGCCCGGCCTCGGTCGACCGGAAGAGGCGCACGTTGACCAGCGCCGAGCACAGGCCCGCGACCACCAGGACCAGGGCCGCGGCGCCGACGAGCAGCGTCACGCGGCTCGTGTCGGGGCCGCCGGGCGCCATGATGCCGGTGTCGACCGTCTGCTGGACCGCGATCGGCACGACGATGCGACCCAGCGCGGCCACGACCGCCAGGAGCAGCGTGACCCAGATCCCCTGGACGATCTCGGGGGACATCTGCACGCCCTTGCGCAGGGTCGCGAAGACACCGAGCGTGCTCGCCGAGGCGATGCGGGCGCCGGTCGCGTCCTCGACGACGACCTCGGGCGACGCCGCTCGGCGCCGGCGACGCCCACGGGGCTCGCCCGTCCCCGTCACGGGGGTGGCGCTCGTGGTGCTCACTCGGTCACCGTCCCTTCCTCGGTCTCGCGCACGATCTCGTCGGCCTCCTCCTGCTCGTACCGTTCGACGTCCTCGCGCTCGACCTCACCGCCGTCGAGCTCCGCGGCCTGCGCGCGCCGCTCGGCCTCGCGCTGGTAGGCCGTGGCGAGGTCCCGGTAGCCGGGGTCGCGCTCGAGGAGCTCGGCATGGGTCCCGACGTCGACCACGCGCCCCGACTCGACGTGGACCACCTGGTCCGCGAGCGCGACGCTCGACATGCGGTAGGCGACCATGACGACCGTGGGGTGGTCCGTCGTCGGGCGTGCGCTCGGGGCCGTGGGGCCCTCGCCGCGCAGGCCCGCCAGGATCTGCTGCTCCACGCGCGGGTCGACGGCGGAGGTCGCGTCGTCGAGGACCAGCAGCCGCGGGGAGCGCACGAGGGCGCGGGCGATCGTGAGCCGCTGGCGTTGCCCGCCGGACAGGTTCGAGCCGCGCTCGCCCAGGGGCGAGTCGAGCCCTCCCGGCAGGCGGGAGACGACGTCGTCGACCTTTGCCAGGCGCAGCGCGTCCCACACCTGCTCGTCCGTGGGGCCGACGCCCGCGTCGGCCAGCGTCACGTTGGAGCGGACCGTGTCCTCGAAGATGAACGTCGACTGCGCGACGAGCGCGACCTGGCCCGTGAGGTCGGACGCGAGCACCTCGCGCACGTCCACGCCGTCGATCAGCACCCGGCCGCGCGTCGGGTCGGACAGCCGCGCCAGGAGCGAGACGAGAGTGGTCTTGCCCGCCCCCGTCGGCCCGACGACCGCGACCGTGCGCCCCGGCGCCAGGTCGAGCTCGACGTCGTCGAGCAGGGTCACGTCGCGCCCGCCCGCACGGACGTCCACGCCCACGCCCTCGAACCGCACCGCGGCGCCGCCCGTCGCGGCGGGCAGGGGGCGGTCGCCCGCCGCCGGGATGCCCGGGGCGTCGAGCACGCTCGCGATGCGCTCGTACCCGACCAGGGCACGCGGCAGCTCGCCCAGGACCCAGCCGAACGCACGCACGGGGACCGCCATGATCGTCAGGAGGTACGCGGCCGTCACGACCTCACCGGTGTCGACCGCGCCCGCCGACACCCGGGCGGCCCCCACGCCGAGGACCAGGAGCGTGCCGAGCGAGGGCAGCAGCTCGATGACCGGGTCGAAGAACGCCCGGACCACGCCCACCCGGACGTTGGCCGCGCGCAGCTCGTCGGTCCGGGCCGCGAACCGGCTCTCCTCCCGCGCCTCGGTACCGAGCGACTTGACCAGCAGCGCGGCCTCGAAGCTCTCGTGCGCGACGTCCGCGACCTCGGCGCGCAGCTGCTGCGCGCGCGTGATCGCGGGCGACATGTACCGCTGGAAGACGACGTTGACCGCGACCGCGAGCGGGATCACGACGAGCGCGGCGCACGCGAGCCACACGTCGATGCGGAACAGCATGACCGCGGACACGCCGATCATGACGACCACGCCCAGGGCGAAGGGCAGCGGGTTGAACACCCCGGTCGCGGCCTCCACGTCGGAGCTCGCGTTCGACAGGAGCTGGCCGGCCGGGTGGGCGCGGTGCCAGGACATGGGCAGGCGCAGGTACTGGTGCGTGACCGCGGTGCGGTGGCGTGCCTGGATGTTCGCGTACCCGTAGCCCGCGAAGATCCGGCGCGCGGCGACCGTCAGCGCGAGCGTCACGGCGATGCCGACGAGCACGAGCCCCGCGACCCAGAGGTCCGCCCGCGCGTCCGCGTCGCCCGCGAGCGCCGGGACCACGACCTCGTCCGTGACGCGGCCGACCGCGAGGCTGATGCCCACGGTCGTCGCGCCGAACAGCGCCGACGCCCCGATCGCCAGGACGTAGATGCGCCACTCCGCACGCATGCCGCGCCCCATGAGCTGGAGCGAGCGGCGCGTGCGCGAACCGGTCAGCGCGTGCCGCTCGCGGCGCGCCGCGGGCGCGGTGGGTCGTGGCGTCGTGGACGCCGGGCGGGGGTGCGGGTGGGCAGCGGCCTGAGGACCCGGCACGTCGCCGACGGGCGCGTCCTGGGTCCGGGGCGGGGTGTTCGTGGGGGTGCTCCGGCGCGCGGACACGGACGATCCTCGTCTTTCGTGGGGTGGGCACGATCTTCTCACACGGGACACCGCCCACCCGTGCGAGCATGGCCGGATGCAGCCCACCACCCGGCACCCCCACGAGCGAGCCGCGCTCGTCCACGCCCTCACGCAGGCCGGCCCCGACGCCCCGACCCTCTGCGAGGGGTGGCGCACACGCCACCTCGCGGCGCACATGATCCTGCGCGAGCACCGTCCCTGGACGCAGGCGGGCGCCAACGGCGGCCCCCTGCACGACTGGTCCGAGGGCGCGCTGCAGGACCTGGCCGCGACCGCGCTCGAACCCGGCGGCTACGCCGCGCTCCTGGCCCGGGTCGAGGAGCAGCCTGCGGCCTGGAGCCCGTGGTCGTGGGCCGGGGACGTGGTCAACCTCACCGAGTACTTCGTGCACACCGAGGACGTGCGGCGCGGCACCTGGGTCGCGGGCCCGGGAGCCTCCCGGGGTGACGGGTCCACCGGGGTCGGAGCGGGCACGGCGGGCGCAGCGGGCACTGCGGGCACTGCGGGCGCAGGGGCCGACGTGCGTGCCCGCGACCTGCCGCCCGCGCTGCAGGACGCGCTCTGGAACCAGCTGCGCCTCGCGGCGCGCGCCTTCTACCGCAAGGCCCCGGTGGGCGTCGTCCTGGTCGTGCCCGGCGGACGGCGTGCCGCGGTCAAGGCACCGCCGAGCCGCCCGACGCCGGACGGGCGCCTCGGTGGGACGGTCGTCGTGACGGGCCCGGTCCCCGAGCTCGTCCTCCACGCGTTCGGGCGCGGCCGGCACGCCGGGGTGACGCTCCAGGGCGCTGCCGCCGACCGCGACGCGCTCGACGCGGTGGTGCCCGGACCTCGCTGAGTGGCGTGCCGCCGTCGGGCAGGGCTGCCCGACGGCGGCACCGCCCGTCAGCGGACCGGCAGACCCGCCTCGCGCATGTGCTCCTTGACGTCGCCGATCGTCAGCGTCCGGAAGTGGAACACGCTCGCGGCCAGGACCGCGTCCGCGCCGGCGCGGGCCGCCTCGACGAAGTGCTCCGACGTGCCCGCTCCCCCGCTCGCGATGAGCGGGACCTGCACCTGCGAGCGCACCGCGCCGAACATGTCCAGGTCGAACCCGGCCGTGGTGCCGTCGGCGTCCATCGAGTTCAGCAGGATCTCGCCCGCGCCCAGCTCGGCCGCGCGCACGGCCCACTCGACCGCGTCGATCCCGGTCCCCCGGCGCCCGCCGTGCGTGGTGACCTCGAAGCCCGACGGTGTCCGCGTCTCGCCGCTCACGCGCCGCGCGTCGACCGAGAGCACCAGGACCTGGCTGCCGAAGCGGTCGGCGATCTCCGCGATGAGCTCGGGGCGCGCGATCGCCGCGGTGTTCACCCCGACCTTGTCCGCGCCAGCCCGCAGCAGCTTGTCGACGTCGTCGGTCGTGCGCACGCCCCCACCGACCGTGAGCGGCACGAAGACCTGCTCCGCGGTCCGACGCACCACGTCGTACGTGGTCTCCCGGTTCCCCGACGAGGCCGAGACGTCGAGGAACGTGATCTCGTCCGCCCCCTCTGCGTCGTAGCGCGCCGCGAGCTCGACGGGGTCGCCCGCGTCGCGCAGGTTCTCGAAGTTGACCCCCTTGACGACGCGCCCCGCGTCGACGTCGAGGCAAGGGATGACACGGACCGTGACCGACATGAGCTACTGACCTTCCGTCTGACCTTCTTGGCCCGGCGTCTCGTCGACCACCGGGAAGTGTGCGTCCAGGATGTCCACCACGTACACGAGCGTCTCGTCGGCGTAGGAACGGCCCGTGCCCGCGTACGCGAGGGCGGGCGGGACGACCAGCAGCACCTGGCTGCCGACGCTCTGCTCCAGGAGACCCTGCTCCCAGCCCTCGATGATCTGCCCGATCCCGATCATGGTCGACGCGGGCTGGGTGCCCCCCGTCCAGTTCGAGTCGAAGACCTCGCCCGACGACCACGAGACCCCGGTGAAGCGGACCGTGATGACCTGCCCGGCCTCGACCTGGACGCCGCCACCCCGCACGAGCGGCTGCACGACCAGGTCGCCGGGAGGGGCCGAGTCGGCAGGGATCGTGATCGTGGGCGCCCCCTCCTCGTCGAGCGTCACGACGGGCAGCCCCGCGACGGGAGGGATCACCTCTCCCGACGCCCTGGTCGGGAGCAGGTCGACGACCAGGACCAGGGGCACGTCGTTCGCCTCCTCCAGGTACACCAGCCGCGCGCCGACACGCTGGCCGACCAGGAGGTCGACGATCTGCGACCCCGTCCCCTCGTCGGTGAGCTCGAGCGTCTGCGGGGCGTCGGTGTAGGTGTTCTGGAGCACCGTCCCGTCGCGCCCGTCGATCGCGTACATGTTCACGAGGACGCCCTGACCCTCGACGACCTGCGCCCCGGTCCCCGGGACCACCACCTCGCCGCGCTCCTTGGGGACGCTCAGCGGCTGCTCGAACTCGACCACGGGAGGCTCCCCGATCAGGCCCGTGACGGTGACCTCGGTGTTGGCGTCCGGCTCCTCGCGCTCGGGCAGCTCGGAGCAGGCCGTGGTGGCCAGCGCGAGCGCCAGGACGACGACGACGGACGGCCGGTGGTGCTGGCGACGCACGAAGCTCCTCGGAACGAGCGGGGGACGGGGTGCCACCACCCTAACGG
>NZ_JACSPN010000030.1:33914-47186 GCF_015142735.1 Oerskovia douganii
CCCCCCCCCCCCCCCCCGGGGCCCCCCCCCCGGCCCGGCGCGCGTCCGTCCGGTGAGCGCGGTGCGCGGCCGCGCCCGTCGGCGGGTCCGGCACGTGCCGTCACATCGACTCGATGAGCCGCTCGACCCTCTCGTCGACGTTCTGGAACGGGTCCTTGCACAGCACCGTGCGCTGGGCCTGGTCGTTGAGCTTGAGATGCACCCAGTCGACCGTGTAGTCCCGCCTGGCCTCCTGCGCCTTGCGGACGAAGTCCCCCCGCAGCTTGGCCCGGGTGGTCTGGGGCGGGATCGCCGTCGACTCGAAGACCTCGAGGTCGGTCGTGATGCGCTCGACCATGCCGCGCGCCGCGAGCATGTTGTACAGGCCGTCCGTCCGCGAGATGTCGTGGTACGCCAGGTCGAGGCGCGCGATGCGCGGGTCGTCGAGCTCGAGCCCGTGCTTCTCCTGGTACCGCCGCAGGATCTTGAGCTTGATGACCCAGTCGAGCTCGCGGTCCACGAGCGACAGGTCGTCGGTCTCGAGCGCCCGCAGCCCCCGCTCCCACAGGTCCAGGACCTGCTTGACGACCGGCGTGGGGGTCTCGTTCGCGTCGACGAACTCCTTGACCCGCTGGAGGTACTCGCCCTGCAGGTCCACGGCCGTCACGGTGCGCCCGTTCGCCATCTGCACCGGGTGCTTGCCCGTCATGTCGTGACTGATCTCGCGGATGGCCCGGATGGGGTTCTCGAGGGCCATGTCCCGCAGGGGGACGCCGGCCTCGATCATGCGCAGGATGAGGTCGGTCGCCCCGACCTTGAGCATCGTCGTGGTCTCCGCCATCGACGAGTCGCCCACGATCACGTGCAGGCGCCGGTAGTGCTCTGCGTCGGCGTGCGGCTCGTCACGCGTGTTGATGATGGGGCGCGAGCGGGTCGTCGCGCTCGAGACCGCCTCCCAGATGTGGTCCGCACGCTGGGACAGGGCGTAGATCGCGCCCCGGGGCGTCGCGAGGATCTTCCCGGCCCCCGTGAGCACCTGACGCGTGATGAGGAACGGCACCAGCACGTCGGAGAGACGCGCGAAGTCCCCCTGGCGACGCACGAGGTAGTTCTCGTGGCACCCGTAGGAGTTGCCCGCGGAGTCGGTGTTGTTCTTGAACAGGTGGATGCGCCCCGGCAGGCCCTCGTGCTCGAGCCGCTCCTGGGCGTCGGCCACGAGGCCCTCCAGGATGCGCTCGCCGCCGCGGTCGTACGCCACGAGCTGGCGGACGTCGTCGCACTCCGCCGTCGCGTACTCGGGGTGCGACCCGACGTCGAGGTACAGGCGCGAGCCGTTGCGCAGGAAGACGTTCGACGAGCGCCCCCAGGCCACGACCTTGCGGAAGAGGTAGCGGGCGACCTCGTCCGCGGACAGTCCCCGCCCGTCGTCCGACGCGCACGTCACGCCGTACTCGGTCTCGAGACCGAAGATCCTACGGTCCATCCGGAGCCTCCTCGGGCATCTCCTCGAGCAGCCCGGCCAGCACGGCGCCGGTCAGGCGGCGGAACGCGCGGCGGGGACGGGTGCGGTCGAGCACCGCGACCTCGAGCTGGTTGGCCGGGATCCCCTGGGCCGCGTCTCCGTCGTGGGCGTCCGCGCCGCCGAGCGTCGCGACCGCCAGACGCAGCGCCTCCGGCAGCGTCAAGCCCGGGTGCCAGACCTCGCCCAGGTCGCGACCGAGCTGCTCGGCCTGACCTCCCATGACGACGAAGCCCGTCTCGTCGGCCACCGACCCGTCGTAGGACAGGCGGTAGATCTGGTCCTGGGCGGGGCTGGGCCCCACCTCCGCCACGACGAGCTCCACCTCGAGCGGCTTGGACTCGGTCGTGAAGACCGTGCCGAGGGTCTGGGCGTAGGCGTTCGCGAGACCGCGCGCGTTGACGTCCGCACGGTCGTACGAGTAGCCCCGCAGGTCCGCGTACCGGACGCCTGCGACGCGCAGGTTCTCGAACTCGTTGTACTTGCCGACCGCGGCGAACGCGATGCGGTCGTAGATCTCGGAGATCTTGTGGAGCGACCTCGACGGGTTGTGCGTCGCGAACGCGATGCCCTGGTCGTAGGCGATCACGACGACCGACCGGCCCCGGCCGATCCCCTTGCGCGCGAAGTCCGCCCGGTCCTTCATGAGCTGCTCGGGCGAGACGTAGAACGGCATGTTCACTGCGCGTCACCTCCGTGCTCCGTGGGGCGGGTCCGGCCCATGGCGCGAGTCTGGTCCGCGGGCACGGCCCGGTCGCCCGGACGCCCGGGCCTCCCGCGCGCCGCTCGGTTGTCGTCGGCCTGCTCGGTCCGAGCGGCGACGATCTGCGCCGCGACCGTCGCAAGGTCGTCGTCGGGCACCCGGTGGTACCCGTCGGCCGTGACCGTCGCCACGACCGGCCAGATCTGGCGGACCGAGTCCGGTCCGCCCGTCGCCGAGTCGTCGTCGGCCGCGTCGTACAGCGCCTCGACCGCGACGTGCACGGCCCCCTGGGCGTCGAGCCCCGGGTGCCAGCGCTTCTTGAGGGAACCGCGCGCGAACACCGAGCCCGAGCCGACGCTGTGGTGGTCGCGCTCCTCGTAGCGGCCGCCCGTGACGTCGTAGGAGAAGATCCGACCGACCCCGCTGTCGAGGTCGTAGCCCGCGAACAGCGGCACCACGGCCAGCCCCTGCATCGCCAGCCCGAGGTTCTGCCGGATCATGGTCGAGAGCCGGTTCGCCTTGCCGTCGAGCGAG
Organism: Oerskovia douganii; assembly: GCF_015142735.1. Taxonomy (GTDB): domain Bacteria; phylum Actinomycetota; class Actinomycetes; order Actinomycetales; family Cellulomonadaceae; genus Oerskovia; species Oerskovia douganii. Next base: position 36,650 of record NZ_JACSPN010000030.1, read on the forward strand.
AGCAGGGCGCCCTCGATCTTCTCGTAGTGCTCGAGCTCGAGCTGGAAGAGCCGGACCAGCTCGACGGCGATGCCCGCGGTACCGGCGATGCCCACCGCGGAGAACTCGTCGGCCGGGAAGACCTTCTCGATCTCCCGGTTGGCGATCATCGACCCCATGGTCGCCCGGCGGTCTCCCGCCATGACCACGCCGACGTCACCCGGGCCGCCCGGAGTCCCGAAGGTCAGCGCGACGATCGTCGTCGCGTGCGGCGCGAGCTGCGCACCGCCCGCACCGTGACCGGCCGAGGCGCCCGCGGCCGCGCCTCGCGCCGACGGCAGGAGGTCAGGGGCATGGCTCGCGAGGAACTCCACGAACGAGGACGAGCCCGGCGTGGTGAAGGCGTGCGGCAGACGCCCTGAGAAGTCCATGGTCATCAGCTCCTGGCCGGTCCCGGCTACTCGCCGCCCTTCTGGACGAAACCTCGGACGAACGACTCGGCGTTGGACTCGAGCACCTCGTCGATCTCCTCCAGGAGCGAGTCGACCTCGGCGTCCCGGCTCTGCGCCTGCGGTGCGACGGGCGCGGGGGCGCCCGCGTCGTCGTCGGGACGCCGGTCCTCGTGCGATGCGCTGGTGCGTTCCTGGGCCATCTTCGCCTCCTGGGTGTCTCGTGCTGTCCTGCTGGTCCGTGACGGGTCCCGTGCGCGAGGCCCGCGTCTTCTTGAAGCCTAGGCTCTTGCGTGCGGTTCGCGAGGTGCGACGAGCCGCACGGGCCGCCCCGGGCCCGTCATCGGGCGCCCGAGAGGCCCGCGAGCAGCGCACCGGCGTCCTCGCTCGCGTCGAGCAGCGCGCCGATGTGCGCCCGCGTACCGCGCAGCGGGTCGAGCATGGGCACGCGCTGGAGCGACGGGGCGCCCGCGACGTCGAAGATCACCGAGTCCCAGCTCGCGGCCGAGACCTGGTCGCCGAACCGGGCCATGACCTCGCCCCGGAAGTACGCGCGCGTGTCCTCGGGGGCGTGGTGCACGGCCTGCGCGACCGCCCGCTCGTCGACGACGCGATCGGCGGCCCCCGCGGCGAGCAGCCGGTGGTAGATGCTGCGCTCAGGGCGTACGTCCGACCACTGGAGGTCCATCGCGGCCAGGCGCGGGTGGTCCCAGTCGAGGTGGTCGCGTCGGCGCAGACGGTCCAGGAGGCGCAGCTTCGCGACCCACTCGACCTCCTTGGCGCACGAGCCGGGATCCGTCCCGAGCCGGTCGAGGACGGAGTCCCAGCGGTCCAGGACCGAGCGGGTCTCGTCGTCGAGCGTGCCCAGGTGCTCGGCCGCGCGGCGCGCCGCGTCGGCGTAGACGCGCTGGATCTCCAGGGCCGTGAGCCGGCGGCCGTCGGCGAGCAGGAGCGGGGCCGTGAGCTCGAGGTCCCGGCTGACGCGCTGCACGTCCGCGACCGGGTCGTGCAGGCGCAGCCCGGCGAGCTCCGCGCGCAGCGAGGCACCTGTCGGCCCTTCGACCGACGCGAGCGCGTCGAGCTGCTCGATCACGAACAGCACGAGCGACGTGGTCCCGAGCTTGAGGTACGTCGCGACCTCGAACAGGTTCGCGTCCCCGATGATCAGGTGCAGGCGGCGCCAGCGCTGGCGGTCGGCGTGGGGCTCGTCGCGCGTGTTGACGATGGGCCGGCGCAGGGTCGTCTCGAGGCCGACCTCGGCCTCCATGTAGTCCGCGCGCTGCGAGAGCTGGAACCCGGGCTCCTGGCCCGTGGCCCCCAGCCCCACGCGTCCCGAGCCCGTGAAGACCTGGCGCGTGACCAGGAACGGCGTCAGGAGCTCGACGATCGTCCCGAACGGCACCTCCCGCTCGACGAGGTAGTTCTCGTGCGTGCCGTAGGACGCGCCCTTGCCGTCGACGTTGTTCTTGTAGAGCACGACCTCCGAGCCCGGCACCGCGCTCAGCTCGCGCGAGGCCGCGAGCATGATGCGTTCGCCCGCGACGTCCCAGCACACCGCGTCGGCCGGGTTCGTGACCTCGGGCGAGGAGTACTCGGGGTGGGCGTGGTCGACGTACAGGCGTGCCCCGTTGGTCAGGATGACGTTCGCCGCGCTCGGGTCGTCGTACTCCTCGTGCGTGGGGCGGGCGACCTCCTGGAACGACGCGGCGCTCGCCGGGTTCCGGGGCACGGGGCCCGACGGCGCCGGCCGGGTCGGGTCGTCCGTCAGCAGCGAGGGGTGGGCCGCCGCGCGCTGGAGGTGGAACCCCCGGGCGTCCTGCAACGGGTCCTCGTCGTCGTAGTCCCACCGGGCCTTGCCGCGGGCACCGTCGGCGCGGGCGGCGAGCGCCCGGTACGTCGTGACGACCTGGCTCGACATGAGCATCGGGTTCGCGAGGGGTCGCCCGGGCTGCAGCACGCCGTACTCGGTCTCGATCCCCATCACGCGTCGCACGGTCACGAGGACCACCCTATGCCGGGGCGCCCGTCAGGGGTCGACGTGTCCACGCAGCGGAGGCCTCGCCCTGTGGCCGGTCCTGGCGCGGGGCGCACCGCCGCACGGGTGCCCGTGGTGCCCGTGGTGCCCGGGTGCCGGCTACAGGTACTGGCCCGTGTTCGTGACCGTGTCGACCGTGCGGGCGACCCCGCCCGCCCCGTCGCCCTTCTTCTGGACGATCGTGCGGATGAAGACGATGCGCTCGCCCTTCTTGCCGGAGATGCGGGCCCAGTCGTCGGGGTTGGTCGTGTTCGGCAGGTCCTCGTTCTCCTTGAACTCGTCGACGCACGCCGAGAGCAGGTGCTCGACCCGGATGCCGCGCTGCCCGGTCGCCAGGAGGTCCTTGATCGCGGACTTCTTGGCCCGGTCCACGACGTTCTGGATCATGGCACCCGAGTTGAAGTCCTTGAAGTACAGGACCTCCTTGTCGCCGCTCGCGTACGTGACCTCGAGGAACTGGTTCTCGTCCTCCTCGGAGTACATGCGCTCGACCACGCTCGTGATCATCGCGTCGAGGGCCTCCTGCGGGCTGCCGCCGTGCTCGGCCAGGTCGTCGGGGTGGATCGGCAGGTCCGTGGTCAGGTACTTCGCGAAGATCTCCTTGGCACCCTCGGCGTCGGGGCGCTCGATCTTGATCTTCACGTCGAGCCGCCCGGGCCGCAGGATCGCGGGGTCGATCATGTCCTCGCGGTTGGACGCCCCGATGACGATCACGTTGTCGAGGCGCTCGACGCCGTCGATCTCGCTCAGGAGCTGGGGCACGATCGTGGTCTCCACGTCCGAGGACAGCCCGGTGCCGCGTGTGCGGAACAGGGACTCCATCTCGTCGAAGAACACCACGACGGGAGTGCCCTGCGAGGCCTTCTCCCGGGCACGCGCAAAGATGAGCCGGATGTGACGCTCGGTCTCCCCCACGTACTTGTTGAGGAGCTCGGGACCCTTGACGTTGAGGAAGTAGCTCTTGGCGCCCTGCGGGTCGGAGACGACCGTCTCCCCGGCGAGCTCGCCCGCCGCGGCCCGTGCCTTGGCGACGGTGTGCGCGAGCGAGTTCGCGACGGCCTTGGCGATGAGCGTCTTGCCGCACCCGGGCGGGCCGTAGAGCAGCACGCCCTTGGGCGGGCGCAGCCCGTGCTCGCGGAACAGGTCCGGGTGGCTGAACGGGAGCTCGACCGCGTCGCGGATCTGCTCGATCTGCGGGCCCAGGCCACCGATGTCCGAGTAGTCGATGTCCGGGACCTCCTCGAGGACGAGCTCCTCGACCTCGGACTTGGGCACGATCTCGAACACGAACCCGCTGCGGGTGTCGATCGTCAGGGAGTCCCCGACGCGCAGGGGCGAGTCGGCGAGCGAGCCCGCGAGCCGCACGACCCGCTCCTCGTCCGACCGCCCGACGACGAGCGCCCGGTCCGAGCCCAGGAGCTCCTTGACCGTCACGAGCTCGCCGACCTGCTCGTAGCCGCCCGCGGACACGACGGTCATGGCCTCGTTGAGCTTGACCTCCTGGCCCGGCTGCAGCCTCGACAGGTCGAGGCCCGGGCTCGCCCCGACGTGCATCTTGCGGCCCGCGGCGGACACGTCGACGGTGCCGTCGGGGTGTGCGCCGAGGAAGAGCGCGTAGGTGCCCGGCGGCTTGGCGAGCTCGTCGATCTGCCGCTTGAGGTCGATGATCTGGTCTCGCGCGGCCCGCAGGGCCTCCGCGAGCCGCTCGTTCTTGGCGGACAGGATCGCCTGCTGGCGCTCCGCGTCACGGCTGGGGCTCTGTCCAGGTGTCAGTCCAGGTGTGTCGGTCATCCGGCTTCTCCCTCTCGCTGGCACCGTCAGGAGGTCGTGCTGTCGACCCCGTCACCGGCGCGTCACCGATCCCCGGCGCCCCGGTGATCGAGGCACGACCTTACGCACAAGTCTCTCGCGAGCGCTGCAGGAGCACCCGGGATGAGACGACCGTTCCTCAATCGTTGTCGGCGGCGGTGCCCGATTCGTCCTGGGTGTCCGGCGCCGTCGCGTCGGCGTCCTCGGGGGCGACGGGCTCGAGCGGCTGCCCCGTTCGCGGGTCGAGCTGGGGCCCCTGGCCGACGTCGCGGCGCACGCGGCGCACGCGCTTGTCGGACACCGAGCGCTCCCCCAGGTCCTCGGGGGTCCACTCCTCGGCCACGGGGTACGAGCCCTTGGCCGGCCGGCGCTTGCGCAGCGGGGCGGCCGTGCCGTCCGCGAGACGACGCGCCGTGAGGAGGAAGCCCGTGTGCCCGACCATGCGGTGCTGCGGCCGGACCGCGAGGCCCTCGAGGTGCCAGCCGCGGACGAGGGACTCCCACGCCGAGGGCTCGGCGTAGCGGCCGTCGGCCCGCAGGTCCTCCGCGAGGCGCGAGAGCTGGGTCGCGGTCGCGACGTAGCAGATGAGGACGCCGCCGGGCGCGAGCGCGTCGGCCACGGCGTCGAGGTTCTCCCACGGCGCGAGCATGTCGAGCACGACCCGGTCGATCGACCCCTTCTCCGCGACCTGCGGCAGGACGTCGGACAGGTCGCCGACCGACAGCTCCCACGCGGGGTGCTCCCCGCCGAAGAACAGCTCGACGTTGCCGCGGGCGATCGCGGCGAAGTCCTCACGACGCTCGATCGAGTGCACCGAGCCCTGGTCGCCGACGGCGCGCAGGAGCGACATGGTCAGCGCGCCCGAGCCCACGCCCGCCTCGACGACGCGCGCGCCCGGGTAGATGTCGGCCATCGCGACGATCTGGCCGGCGTCCTTGGGGTAGACGACGGCCGCGCCGCGCGGCATCGACAGCACGTAGTCGGCGAGCAGCGGACGCAGCGCGAGGTACTCGATGCCTGCGGTGTTGCGCACGACCGACCCCTCGGGCAGCCCTACGAGGTCCTCGTGGTTGAGGTAGCCGCGGTGCGTGTGGAACGTGGCGCCCGTCGCGAGCGTGATGGTGTGGAGCCGGCCACGGGGGTCGGTCAGCTGGACCTTGTCCCCCAGGCGCAGCGGGCCGCGGCGCGCAGCAGCGCCGGTCGCCTCGGGGGCCGGCGTCGTGGGCTCGGCCGCGGGCTCGGCCGGGTGGTCGTCGGCCGGGACGGGCGAGGCGGGGGCGTCGTGCGCGGGGTCGTGGGTCACGGGCGACCATCCTAGTCGGGCCGGGCGCTCGCCCCGCCCGGACAGGCCGGGCGACCCGCGTCCGGTCCGTCAGCGCGCGCGGGCGCCCTTGAGCGCCGCCACGACGTGCGAGACGTCGAGGAGCCCGACGACGCGCCCGCCGTCGGTCACGACGAGCACCTGGGCGTCGCGCGTGACCGCGGCCACGGCGTCGAGCATGGCCTGGCCGCGCAGGTGGACGTCGACCCACGCGGTGGGAGGCAGCCCGACCGCGACGGCACCGACCGGGGTCAGCGGCGCCTGGGCGGGGGGAACGGCCGAGACGGCTGCGGGGTCGGCGTAGGCCACGGGGTGGCCGTCGGCCTCGACGAGCACGACGTGCGCCGCGCCCGCACGCTGGGCGGCCGCGACGGCGTCGGACACCGTGCTCGCCACGGGCACCGCCACGGCCGGGTACGCGAGCGCCGCGACCGACAGCCCCGCGACCGCCTCGCGCGTGCGCCCGTTCCGGATGGCCGCACCGGCCCCGGACCACAGGAACGCACCGATCAGCGCGGCCCACACGACCGTGAACATCGACACGTCGTAGCCGCTGAGCAGCGGCCACCCGAGTGCCCAGGCCACGACCCCGACGGCCACGAGGCGCCCGACCCAGCCGGCGACGATGGTGCCCGTGGTCCGGGACCCGGTCGCGGCCCAGACCGCGGACTCGAGGATCTGGCCGCCGTCGAGCGGCAGGCCGGGCAGCAGGTTGAAGACGCCCACGAACGCGTTCGAGAACGCGGCCGCGTACAGCAGCAGGGCCGGGATCGTCATGGTCGGCTGCGCCTGGAACGCGAGCCAGCACACGGCCGCGAGCGCCAGGTTCGTGAGCGGGCCCACGACCGAGACGAGGATGCCGTCGAGCGGGCGGCGCGAGGTGCCCGAGTACGCGGTGTGCCCGCCCCAGAGGGTCACGGCGAGCTCCGTGACCTGGTGCCCGCGGGACTTGGCGACCACGGCGTGCGCGACCTCGTGCAGGAAGACCGAGACGAACAGCAGCAGCACGAACACGAAGGACACCAGGTAGGTGCCCACGCCCAGGCCGGGCGCGAAGCTGTTGACCGTGGGCACGAACAGGATGGTCAGGACCGCGGCCGCGAGGAACCAGGACGGGGTCAGGATGACGGGGGCGCCCGACACCCTCCCGATGATCCAGCCCTTCGTGAGCTGCGGGTCTCGGGGGGCGCGACGGGCGGCTGCCGGGGTGGTCTCCACGTCGACACCCTATGTCGGGCACCTGTGCCGAACCTGGGCTGTGGAGCGTGGCGGACGTGTGGGCGTCGACACGTAGGCTCGACGCATGACGTCTCTCGCCCCCGACCTCGCCGGCAACCCTCCAGACGGGCCCGTGGTGCCGGGCGGCCCGGCGGCCGCGGCGGAGCCGCTCGAGTCGGTCGAGACGGCCGAGCTCCTGGGGCGCGCCCCGCGAGAGCGCCGCCGTCCGGCGCTCTCGCCCTCGCGCGCGAACGACTTCATGCAGTGCCCGCTGCTGTTCCGCTTTCGGGTGGTCGACCGGCTGCCCGAGCCTCCCAGCTCCGCAGCGGCGCGCGGGACCCTGGTCCACTCGGTCCTCGAGCGCCTGTACGACGCACCGCTGGGAGAGCGCACGCTCGACGCCGCGCAGGCCATGCTGCCGGGCGAGTGGGAGCGGCTGCAGGAGGCCGAGCCGAGGTACGCGGAGCTGTTCGCGGGGGACGCTCCGGGCGCCGAGGGGCCGGGCACGGGCGGGGTGCAGGCCTGGCTCGACGGGGCCGGTGACCTCCTGGGCACCTACTTCACGCTCGAGGACCCCAACAGGTTGGAGCCGGCCGAGCGCGAGATGTTCGTCGAGACCCAGCTGGAGGACGGACCGCTGCTGCGCGGCATCGTGGACCGTCTCGACGTCGCCCCGAACGGCGCGATGCGGGTCGTGGACTACAAGACGGGCAAGTCGCCCCGCCCGCAGTACCAGGGGTCGGCCCTGTTCCAGATGCGCTTCTACGGCCTGGTGCTGTGGCGCGAGCGGGGCGAGATCCCCAAGATGCTCCAGCTCGTCTACCTGGGCGACGGCCAGGTGCTGCGGGCCGAGCCCCAGGAGGCGGACCTCGTCGCGGTCGAGGAGCAGGTGCGCGACCTGTGGTCGGCCATCACGTCCGCGGCGCGCACCGGGCAGTGGACGCCGCGCAGGACCCCGCTGTGCGGGTGGTGCGCGCACCAGGCGATCTGCCCGCAGTTCGGCGGGACGCCGCCGGAGATCCCCGACGGCGCGGTCGAGCTGGCGCTCGGGATCTCACCGGAGGCCGTGGCGTCCTGAGCGCTGGTCTCGGCCACCCTGCGGCGCCGCCCTGCGACCCGCCCGGACGTCGGTCGGCGCCCCCTCTCGGGGGGTGGCTGCTGTTGCTGCGGAGCGCCAACGATCGGTGGCGCGCCGCAGCAACAGCACCCCTCCCCCACCGGTGCGCCCGGCGCCTGCGGGTTCCTGTGCCGGTGTCAGCCCCCGATGAGGTCGACCACGTCGCCCGCGAGGATGCGGGCCAGGGCGTCGACGTCGAGCAGCGCGAGCGAGGGCGTGCGGCTCAGGCCCGGCAGGACCGGCACGGGCACGACCGCCTCGACGCCGACCGTCGTGGCGCCCGCAGCCCGGGCTGACGCGATGCCCGTGGGCGAGTCCTCGACCGCGATGCACCGCGTCACGTCCACGCCCAGGCGCTGGGCCGCCACGAGGTACGGCTCGGGGTGGGGCTTGCCGTGCGTGACCTCGTCGCCGCACACGAGCGTCTCGAACACCCCGGGCGGGGCGTTCTCGACCACCTGCTCGGCGAGCGAGCGGTAGGACATCGTGACGAGCGCGCACGGCACGCCGCGCTCGCGCAGCTCGGTGAGCAGCTCACGTGCGCCAGGCTGCCACGGGACCTCGGCCCGGACCTGCTCCTTCACGCGGGTGAGGAGGAAGTCCACGATCTGGTCGGTGGGAAGGTCGACGCCCTCGGCCTGGAGGATCTTGGCCGACTCGGTCAGCGGGTTTCCGACCATCTGCATCGCCTGCTCGTGCGACCAGGTCCCGCCGTGCGCCTCGACGAGCTCGTGCTCGGCGGCGATCCAGTAGGGCTCGGTGTCGACGAGCGTGCCGTCCATGTCCCACAGGACGGCCTGCGGCAGGTCGAGCGCCTCGCGGGAGGCGGCGTCGGGGCGTGCGAGATCGGGTGATTCCAGGGGGTTCAACGGGTACTCCATGCTTCGGGGAACGGTTCGTGGCCGTCCTGCCACCCTAGCCCGCGCCCCTGTGCGCGACTCCCGGAGCCCACCCTGCGGTGACCGGTGGCGCACGCGCCGGGCCTGCCGCGTCAGCCGCCGGACCCGCCGCGTCCTAGGCTGGGACGATGAACGAGACCAGGGAACCGCTCGACCCGGCCGACCTGCCCGAGCCGACTCTCCCGGAAGCAGCCGCCGAGCACCGCGAGACCGTGATGCTCGCCGCCTTCGAGGGGTGGAACGACGCGGGCGGCGCCGCGACCGCCGCCCTCCTGCACCTGCACGACCTCTGGGACGCCCAGGACCTTGCCACGCTGGACCCCGAGGAGTACCACGACTTCCAGGTCATCCGGCCCGTCGTCGGGACCGACGAGGACGGGCGCCGCGAGATCACGTGGCCCGCGACGACCGTCGTCTCCGCGACCGTCCCGGGCAGCGGGCGCCGCGTCCTGCTGGTCCACGGGATCGAGCCGTCGATGCGCTGGCGCCGCTACTGCCGTGAGCTGCTCGACCTCGCCGAGCGCGAGGGAGTGACCACGGTCGTGACGCTCGGCGCGCTGCTGGCCGACGTCCCGCACACCCGGCCCATCCCCATGACGGCCACGTCGGAGAGCGCGGGCCTGCGCGCCGTGCTCGACGTCGAGCCGAACGCGTACGAGGGGCCGACGGGGATCGTCGGCGTCCTGCAGCACGCGGCTGCCGAGCGTGGCATGCAGTCCGTGTCGTTGTGGGCCGCGGTGCCGCACTACGTCGCGAACCCGCCCTCCCCCAAGGCGACGATCGCGATCCTGTCGCGGGTCGAGGAGCTGCTGTCGGACCCGATCCCCCTGGGCGACCTCCCCGAGGAGGCCGAGGCGTGGCAGCACGGCGTCGACGAGCTCGCCGCGGAGGACGAGGAGATCGCGGAGTACGTGCACCAGCTCGAGGAGGCCAAGGACACGGCCGAGCTGCCCGAGGCGAGCGGCGAGGCCATCGCGCGCGAGTTCGAGCGCTACCTCAAGCGCCGCGACGACGGCACGGGCGGCCCGCTCGCGTAGCCTCCACCGACGACGGCCCGCCCCCCGGCCCGGGGGGCGCGGGCCGTCGTCGGGCACGGCGAGCGGGTCGAGCCCGCGGCGCGGTCCGCGAGGTCGTGTCGGTCGCCACGACGTATCGTTCCGCCGGCGACGCGTCGTACCCGGTCGCACCCCACGACGAGCAGGAGGACATGTGTGGTCGCTCGATCAGCTGGCGCAGACGTGGTCGCGCAGCCAGGGGTGCGCCGTCCGGGCGACCTCGTTCGGCCTCGTGATCGATACGTGGGAAGGCGAACGATCCAGCGTCGAGCTTCACCTGGACCAGGGGTCGCTCGACCGCTACGCCGACTCGCTGGACGTCGACGACCTGCACGTCGTCTGGCCGGGCAGGACCAGGGAGTGGCTCGCCAGCGCCCTCGTCTGGACACAGCTGGAGGAAGCGCTCGCCAGCACCCCGCACCCTCAGCGCCTTGAGCTCACCGAGGGCAGGATCGTCACCGGACGTCCCTGACAAGATCGTCGCGTGTCCCGTTGGCCACGCACCACCCTCGGGACCGTGCCCCGGCATCGTGACCACCCTCCGGGCGTCACCGAGGTCACGAGCCAGAACGCCTAGATGTACCCGGCCAGGAGGTTGGTTACAGCCGGCTGATCGGGGGTTGCCCGCCGAGGGCTTGGTGGCGACGTTGGGTGT
>NZ_JACSPN010000031.1:0-5603 GCF_015142735.1 Oerskovia douganii
AACTCACGACCGAACGAACCTGCAGGTCAGCGCGCCGTCGCGCCGATCACATCACCGCGCCTGGTGAGAACGCCTCTGAGACCGTCTGTCACCTATCCGTGCAGCAGACCCTTTGGTGAGTTGAGACCACCGTGGATTTCGTCCGCCTACTTCGCCAACCTACGGACCTGCGTAACCAATCTCAAAGCAAGCAACAGCTAGGGTCCACCAGCATGGAGACTTTTGGGTGGCAGCGGTTCGTCAACCACGACGCACGAATCGAGGCCGATCTGACACTCTGCGACGAACACTGGGCGCGACCGTTGCAGAGCGGATTCCGACCGAACTGGCGTGTTGTCGATACCGCCCCGGAAGATCCGATGGAGGGGCCCGTGCTCCTAGAGGGGGCCAGGAGCGCCACCCCTGGCGAGCGGGTGAGGGTGACGATCGTTCCCATCTTTCCTGATCGGTGGAGCACAGTGGAGGTCGGGTCCCAGCTCGAGATGCTCGACCGCCGCGAGCGTGTAGTTGGCAAGGCCATCGTCACCGCACTTCATGGGACGTCGACCCCTGCTTCGAACTAGACCTCCCTCAATGTGCTTGTCCTTGCGCTTGCGACACTTTGATGCAAACATCTCACCACCAGAACGCACCCGAGGTCGACGACTTCCGGGAGAGGTTCGCCAACTTCCTCGACATCCCGACCTCGTCATGTCGGGCAGGAGGCCTACGGCTCTTCGCGCCCTGTTGCTGCTGCCGCACGGACGCCTGGCGGTCGGTCGAGACCTGGCACAGTTCGCAGGTCAGCACGGTGGGCCCCGTGGGACTCGAACCCACAACCTACGGATTAAAAGTCCGCAGCTCTGCCATTGAGCTAGAGGCCCGGGCTCCGTGCGCACGCCTCGTCGGAGGCGACGCCAGGCCCGCGCAGAGTCTACGCGCCGAGCCTCCACGCGTGGCGACCTGACCACGTGCGGTGAGCGACGCCGTCGGGCACGGTGGGCGGGCCGACGTCAGCGCGGGGCGCGCGCCACCACGTCGAAGACGTGCCAGTGCTTGGGACCGCTGAACGACTGGCCGTCCTCGTCCTCCTCACGGAACGCGACGACGTCGAGCCCGTCGAGCAGGGCCTCGGCGTCGGCACGTGTCAGGAACGTCCCGTCGGTCGTGCCCGCGAACGAGTCGTGCACCCCGAACAGGTTCACAGCCAGCCACGCGCCCGGCCGCAGGGCGCGGCGGACCGCGGCCCAGACGCGCGGGAAGTCGTCGGGCGACGCGTACGGGAGCGAGTACCCGGCGTAGAGCAGGTCGGCCGGCGGCAGGTCCGCCAGGTCCGCGAACGGCACGACGGCGACGCTCAGCCCGTCTCCTGCCGCAGCTCCCGCCGTGGTCCGGACGAGGGACGGGGTGCCCGGCTCGCCGTCGACCGCGTGGACGCGCCAGCCCCCGGCCAGCAGCCCGGCCGTCTCGACGCCCGCCCCGCAGCCCAGGTCGACCGCCTGCCGGCCCGCGCCCGGCCCGGCGTGCGTCATGACCTCGCGGCAGAGGTCGCGCACCTCGCGGCCGGGCTGTGCGGAGTTGTAGACGGCCCAGTGGTCGGGGGAGTGGAGAGCGGTCACGGGACCATGCTCCCACCCGCAGCGGACGCCCCACGGGCGCGCACCCTAACGCGATCCGGGACCGCCTGCCTCGTGCGATCCCACTTCCTGGGAGACACGCCGGAAAAGGGCCCCTGCCCTTGCGATCGGACCCGATCCTTGTTTGGTTGGAGGCAACCGAAAGGCGCACGCCAGGGTTCGTCGCAAGGCGTCCCGTGCGTCCCCAGGCAACCGAGAGGAGCTCCCATGCTCACCCTGACCGACAACGCCCGCGACGCAGTCCAGGACCTCACCACGCGCGCCGGAGTGGCCGACGGTGGCGGTCTGCGCATCGCCGAGTCGGCGCCGCAGTCCGGCGACTTCGAGCTTGCCCTCGTCCCGAGCCCGCAGCCCGACGACACGGTCGTGGAGAACGGCGACGTCCGCGTCTTCGTCGAGCCGACCACCTCGATCGCGCTCGCCAACCTCACGCTCGACACCGACCCTCGTGCGACCGAGGGCCCCGGATTCGTCCTGACGCCGCAGGCCTGACCGGCCGGGCACCACCGCGGGGCCTGACAGCCCGCACCTCGACCTGAGCGGTTGCGCGGTCCGTCCGTCCCGGGAGCCGACCACCCTCCTCCTCGGAAGGTTCCCGGCCCGGCCAGGGCTACGCACCTGCTCACCCCGACGGGCCGTCCGCACGCAGCGGACGGCCCGTCGTCGTGCCCGGCGCCGCGGCGCCGACCCGGCCCGCACCGACCCGTCCCGTGTCGCCTCAGCCCCGCCGCGCGACCGACAGCGCCCACGTGACGAGCGGCACCTGGACGGGCAGGCGCCCCCACGCGACGAGCGGCCTGCGCGCCCAGGAGCTGGCGCCGGGGTGCGAGTCGAGCGCCATCTTCACGTTCCCGGGGAAGACGCCGACGAGGAGCGCGGCGCTCGCGAGGCCGCCGACGCGGCGTGAGGCCGGGACCAGCAGTGCCGCCGCGCACGCGAGCTCGGCGACCCCGCTCCACGTGACCCACGGGCGCGGGTCACCGAGCGCGGCGGGGACGAGGGGCTCGAAGACCTGCGGCCGCGCCAGGTGGACGACCCCGGACGAGCCGAGCAGCGCTGCGAGCGAGACCGCGGAGAGCGTCGGGGAGAGGGGCATGGCCCGATGCTAGGCAGAGCGGGGGCGGCTCGCCGCCCGGGGCGTCCGGTGGCGTCAGCAGGTCACGCGCCGACCGGCGACACGATCCAGTACCCGCCCAGCACCGCGGCACCGACGGTCACGAGCAGGAACACCACGACCCACACGATCCCCGGGACACGGGTGAGGCGCGCGAGCATGTCGGCGTCGGACTGGCGTGCCTTGCCGCGGCTGCGGGAGATCTGGAGCTCGAGGACGGGCCGGATCGCGCCCAGCAGCAGGAACCAGGTGACGGCGTACGCGACCGCGCTCTGCACGGGAGGCGTCGCGGCCCACGACACCACGACGAGGGCGACACCGCTCACCAGCACGGACCACAGGCCGAACCAGTTGCGGATCTGCAGCAGCATGAGCGTCAGCAGCAGCACGAGGAGCCACAGGAGCCCGACGGCGTAGCCCGCCCGCAGCAGCGCCGCCGCGCCGAGGCCCACGAGGCCCGGGCCGACGTACCCCATGAACGCCGTGACGACCATGCCGAAACCGCGCGGCTTGCCGTACGACACGGTGAGGCCCGACGTGTCGGAGTGCAGGCGGATACCGGTCAGCCGGCGCCCCGTGAGGAGGGCCGCGATGGCGTGCGCGCCCTCGTGCGCGATCGTCACGACGTGTCGCGCGACGCGCCAGACCGGCGTGAACACCACGACGATCAGCGCGACGAGCGACATCGACAGGACGACCGCGGAGGCCGGTGCGGGCACAGGGGTGGTGGCCGCCGACCAGATCTGGCCGACGACGTCTCCCACAGAGCTCATGAAGTCCACGGGCGACATTCCACCACGCCCGCATGTGCGTCCCGTGGGAGGTCCGCGCGGGGGCCGGGGCGAAGTTCCGGGAGGGGCGGGCCGCACGCCCGACGGCGGGCCCGCCGTCGGGCCCGGGCGGTCGCGAGAGGTCGGTGCGCCGCGACGTGTGGGATCGGTGAGGGATGTGGAGACGTCGATCACCTTGGACGCACGAGCGCCCCAGGCATGAGAGAGTGGGGATCGTGGCTGCGCATCTCTGCGCGCCCAGCGTCGTGGAGTTCCCTGGATTTCTTGCGGCGAACCCCGACCCTACGCCCGAGAGGCAAACCCTTGAACAACCCCATTCGTGCTGCCGTGCGCCCTAACGCCGCAGCCCCCCGCACCAACCAGTCGCAGGGACAGCAGTCCCGCGACACCACCCGCCCCGTCCGCGACTCCCGCGACGAGCGCGAGAGCCGCGACCCGCGTCCCGCCAAGGTGACCCGCGACGGTCGCCCGGTCCGTGAGCGCGACTCGCGTGACGGCCGCGGCGCCGGCCAGGGTCGCCCCGCCGGTGGCAACCGTGAGCAGCGCGCTCCCCGTGAGCAGCGCGAGCAGCGTCCCGCCGTGGAGCGTTCGTCGGTCCCGACCGTCGTGCCCGAGGGCCTGACGTTCGCGGACTTCGCGATCCCGACCACGGTGATCCGCGAGCTCTCCAGCCAGGGCATCGAGTCGCCGTTCCCCATCCAGGTCGCCTCGCTCCCGGACACGCTCAAGGGCCGCGACGTCCTGGGCCGTGGCCGCACGGGCTCGGGCAAGACCCTCGCGTTCTCGCTGCCTGTCGTCACGCGCCTGTCCCAGTCGGACACGCGTCGTGCCGCCCGTCGCCCCCGCGCGCTGGTCCTGTGCCCGACGCGTGAGCTCGCGAACCAGATCAACGCCACGATGGAGCCGCTCGCGAAGGCCCTGGGCCTGAACACGACGACCATCTTCGGTGGTGTCGCGCAGAGCCGCCAGGTCAGCGCCCTCAACGCGGGCGTCGACATCGTCATCGCGTGCCCGGGTCGCCTCGAGGACCTGCTCAACCAGCGCGTCCTGTCGCTCGACGGCATCGAGATCACGGTCCTCGACGAGGCCGACCACATGGCCGACCTGGGCTTCCTGCCCGGCGTCAAGCGCATCATGGACAAGACCCCGACGCGCGGCCAGCGCCTGCTGTTCTCGGCGACGCTCGACAACGGCGTGGACCAGCTCGTCAAGCGGTACCTGAGCAACCCGGTGAGCCACTCGGTGGACTCGGCCGAGTCGCCCGTCTCCAACATGACGCACCACATCTTCGCGGTCCGTGACGCGGACGCGAAGAAGGACGTCGTGCAGCAGCTCGCGTCGGGCACGGGCCGTCGTGTCCTGTTCACGCGCACCAAGCACCAGGCCAAGAAGCTCGCGAAGCAGCTCACGGCGCAGGGCATCCCGTCGGTCGACCTGCACGGCAACCTCGGCCAGGGGGCGCGCGAGCGCAACCTCGAGGCGTTCTCGAACGGCTCGGTCCGCGTGCTCGTCGCGACCGACATCGCGGCGCGCGGCATCCACGTCGACGAGATCGAGCTGGTCGTCCACGTCGACCCGCCGGCCGAGCACAAGGCGTACCTCCACCGCTCGGGCCGTACGGCTCGCGCCGGTTCCGAAGGCGTCGTCGTGACCGTCATGCTCCCCGAGCAGCGCAGCGACGTGAAGGACCTGACCCGCAAGGCGAAGATCACGGCGCAGCCGCAGTCGGTCGCCCCGGGTGATGCGGCGATCACGTCGCTCGTCGGCGACGTCGCCGAGTACGTGCGCCCCGCGGACATCACGCCGCCGCAGACGCAGGCTCGTCGCGGCACGCCGTCGCGCAACGGTGGGACGCGTGCGACGCGCACGGCGGCCCCGGCCAAGTCCGCCGGCCCGACGGCGCAGCGCGCCCAGGGTGGTCGCGGCCAGTCGACGCAGGGCGGCGAGGGCGGCGCTGGTGCGCAGGCTCGTCGTCGTGGCGGCCGCGGTCGCGCGCAGCGCGGTGGCGGCTCGGCGACGGTGTACTCGTCGTCGTCGTACTGATCCTCGGTGCGTGAGGGCCCCGGCGGTGATCCGCAGATC
>NZ_JACSPN010000031.1:5613-44439 GCF_015142735.1 Oerskovia douganii
GCGGATCACCGCCGGGGCCCTCACCCTTTCCCGCGGCGTGTCCGGGGCCCGGTGCCGGGGCCTCGGGAGCGCGGGTGCGCCTACCGCTGGGCGCAGTCCGTCGCGTCGAACGTGGCCTCCTGCGTGGTCGTCACGTCCCGGCCGTCGACGGTCGCCCGCGCCGTGACGGTCACCGCCCCGGCCGGCACGCTGCCTGCCCTGGTGGCGAACGTCTGCTGCGCGCTCCTCGTCGGCGAGAGCCCCTCGAAGGTCTTGCGTCCGAACGGCGTGGACATCGTCACGTCGACGGGACCCGCGCCGTCGTTGACGGCGCGCACCGTGAGGGAGACCTTGCCGGCGAGGCAGCGCGCAGCGGCCGACACCGAGACGTCGAGGGTCGGCGTCTCGGACGCGGCGGCGAACGACCACGTGTCGAGCTCCACGAGGTCGCTCCCGGACGGCCCGGAGAACGTGAAGTAGACGTCGTGGACGCCGGCGACGTCGGTGAGGTCCGCCGACGCATCCACCCAGTCGCCGATCTCCGCGTCGAGGGTGATCGTCGCGACCACGGGGCCGGCACGGTCGTCGAGACGGACGTCGATGCTCGCCCCGGCGACCAACGGCTTGACCCGCGCGGTGACGCTCGCGGCCCCCGCCCCGAAGTCCACGGCTGACAGTGCCGACCAGTCTCCGTCATCGACGTCGTGCACCACGAGGTGGGGTGCGTCGTCGCCGAACTGGGCCGATCCCGTACCGACCTTCTTGGTCGCCAGGCCCTGCTGCCACGCGAAGGTCTCGGCCTCGAGCGTCTGGTACGGGTCGAGGTTCTTGACCTGGTCGACGCCCGCGAAGTCGCCCACCACCTGCTGGATGGTGCCGTCCGCGTTGAACGTCAGCTCCTGGAGGTGGGTGCTGCGGTAGCCCTGCGTGACGTCGCCGTTGATGCGCTTGTTGAGGGTCGGCGCGTGGTAGGTGAAGTAGTACTTCCCGTCGAGCTCGAACACCGACTGGTGGTTGTTCCCCCCGGTGCCGGCACCGAAGAACTGGCTCTGGTTGGGGAACAGCACGCCGGAGTAGGTCTCCTTGGGCCACGACATCGGGTCGGTCGACATCATGTAGCCGATCTGGCCGCCACCGGGATACCCGGGCACCTTGACCTGGTTGCCACCGAAGTCGGCGCCGCCGAAGTGCGACGAGTACGACAGGTAGTACATGCCGTCGCGCTCGAAGACCTGTGCCGCCTCGAACGCGACGGGCGCGTCGACGACCGCGGCGGTCCCCGTGGTCGAGACCATGTCCTCGCCGAGCTGGATGACGCGGATGTTCTTCGGGTTGTTGAAGCGTTCTGCGGCGGGCATGCTCGTCGCGGCCGGTCCGCCGCCGAAGAACAGGTAGGGGGTGCCGTCCGTCGCGATGAGCGGCGCCGGGTCGAACTTCCAGGCCACGCCCTCGGTGCCCGGGGTCCTGCCGTCGATGAGCGTGCTGGTGCGTTCGCTGGTCCAGGGCCCCAGGGGCGAGGAGCCGGTGATCACGTTGCTCGAACCGCCGCCGTTCGCGTAGTACAGGAAGTACTTCTCCTGACCGTCCACGATCTTCTTCGCGACTCCGGGCGCCCACGAGTTGCCGGTGAACGGGGCGACCCCGCCGGCGCCTGCGACGTCGATCTCGCCGTGGTCGGTCCAGTTGACCAGGTCCTCGGACGAGATCAGGGTGATCTGGTTGATGCTCCCGTAGTCGATCTGGGGGGACACCCCGGTGACCGAGCTCGGCGCGTACCCCTGGGTGTCGTTCGTCATGTAGAGGTAGACGCGACCGTCGTCGACGAACCCGTAGGCGTCGGCCCCGAACTTGTGGGAGATCACGGGGTTGTGCTCGCCCGGGACCTTGCCGAGCACCTCGATGGTCTTGGACGGCGGTGCGGGCGGTGCGGCTCCGGTCAGGGAGACGTCGTCGAGCCTGAAGTCCATGAGGTGCGTGGCAGGGGCGCTCGACGGGTTGCTCGTCCAGGGCGTCTCGAAGAAGAGGCGTGCTGTCGTCGTGCTCTGCGTCGCCGGGATGGTGAACGTGCCGCGGAGAGTGGCCCAGGCGCCCTTGACGGCCGTGACGCTCACCAGGTTCGTGTAGGTGCCGCCGCCGTAGTGCATGGTGGCGAAGAACTGCTTGGACGCGGGCGCGTCGGCGCCGTCGTAGCGGATCTTCGCCGACAGGTCGTACGTCTCGCCCGCCTGCACCTTGCCGCTCAGCACCTGGAGCGGGCCGGAGCCCGTGGTCGCGCGCTGCGTCATGAGCGCGGCGCCCTGCCCGGCGTAGGCGTCCGAGGTCGTGGACAGCAGACCGTCGTCGGTCGGGTTGCCGTCGTTGACGATCCACCCGGTCGTGCCGTCCTCGAACCCTCCGTTGACGATGAGCTCCGTCTCGGCGGCCTGGGACGGGATCACGGACAGCGCGGAGGAGAGCAGTGCCGCGAGGACCGCTCCCGCCAGGACGCCCCGGACCGTCGGTCGTCTCTCGTGTCGCCTCATAAAAATCCTCCTTGATTCGTGTGGTGCGCGTGGATCGGTACCCATGACGGCCGGTCCGTCGCCGGGCAGCGGGGCACGCCGCCGGGCGGGTGGAGCTGCTGTCGTGGCCGGCGCCGAGCGCTCGACCGGGCTGCCGCGAGGAGTCTCCTTTCGCCGTGCAGCTCGTCGGCTTCGTTGCCGACTCCCGGTGTGAGCGCTCACATGCGCCTCGGTGTGGCCATGTTAGCGCTCACGATTGCCTTGTCAACGGCTGAGCGGCCCCCGTGCCCGTAGCCGACCGGGAACACCCGGACACCCGGCGCGGTTGTCGCTGTCGGAGGTGGAGCATGACCAACGAGACCCACGACACGACCGGCAACCTGTTCTCGCAGAAGGTGTACCCGGTGGCCAAGCCCGACGCCCGGTGGCGGGAGGAGCTGGCTCCCGAGGAGTACGCCGTGCTCCGCCAGGCGGGCACCGAGCGTCCCTGGACAGGAGAACTCCTCGAGGAGAACCGGGAAGGCATCTACCGGTGTCGGGCCTGCGGCAACGAGCTGTTCCGCTCGGACACCAAGTTCGACTCGCACTGCGGGTGGCCGAGCTTCTACGCGCCCAAGGAGTCGGACGCGGTCGAGCTGATCCAGGACCGCAGCCACGGCATGGTCCGCACCGAGGTGCGGTGCGCGAACTGCGGCTCGCACCTGGGGCACGTGTTCGACGACGCCCCCCAGACCCCGACGGGCGACCGGTTCTGCATGAACAGCCTGAGCCTGACGTTCGAGGACGCGGGCGCCTGAGCCAGCACTGCAGGTGATCGTCGGAGCGGGCGTGACCTCGAGGTCACGCCCGCTCCGGCACGTCGGCACGACGAGCACGAGCGACACCGGCGAGCGCGTCGAGGCCCGTCGCGAATAGCGCTCCCAGCAGGTAGAACAGCAGGTCACGCGCGTTGAACGTGCTCCCGAGCACCCACGCCGCCGCGGGCGCGACGTCCAGCACGGCCCCCACGAGCGGGGTCGCCTGGAGAGCCTCGACGAGCCAGCACCACGCGAGCACCACGACGCCCGCGACCCACGGTCGCGACCGCGGGGCCACGAGCACGAGCGCCGCGTACGCCGCGACCGCGTAGAGCAGGTCACCGACCGCGTCGCCGACCGGGTCGGGGACCTGCGTCGTCGCCACGAGTCCCAGGACGACCACGCCCGCGAGGACGGCCAGGACGCGAGGGCGGCTGCGCCGTCGGGCGCCGTGCGGCCCCGGTCCGGGCGCGGCTGGCGTCCTCGGCGCCACCGTCAGTGCGTCGCCTGCCAGCGCACGACGTCCTCCGAGTACCGGTGCAGCAGGCCCGCGAGGGCCGCGACGTCCTCGGAGGACCAGTCGCTCAGCGCCTGCGAGATCGAGTCGACGCGTCGTTCGTGCGTGGTCCGCAGGAGCGTCGCACCGGCCTCGGTGAGCGTGATGACCTGCCCGCGCGAGTCCTCGGGGTCGACCTCGCGGTCGACCAGCCCGACGGACTCGAGCCGGGCGAGCTGGCGCGAGATGGTCGCGCGCCCGACGCCGAACTGCTGCGCGAGGTCCGACCCCCGCACGCCCGGGTTGGCCCAGATGTGCGCGAGCAGCGGGTAGGCGCTCGCGTCGAGGTCGGGGTGGATGCGCTTGGCCATCGCGTTCGCGGACGAGCCGGCGCGGCGCGTCAGGACGCGCAGCTCGCGTTCGAGCGCGGAGAGCGGCGACTCGTCGGCGGGGGGTGTGGCGGGCGTGAGGGACACAGTTGGCTCCGGCTGGTCGATCGGCGAGGGCGGGGTCACACGCCCCATCATGGCGTGCGACGGGGCCGCCGCGGAACAAACATCCACGGCAGCCCCGGGTGAGGTCCGGCAGGTGGGGCGTCAGCGCGAGGCGCTGCCCCCGGTAGCGGTGCCCTCGGCGGGTCGCGTCGAGGTGCCGGTGGCCCCGCTCGGCGAGCCCGACGACGTCGCGCCGGCCCCGGCGAGGACGGACTCCTCGGCGTGGTCGCCCTCGTGCTCCTGCTCGATCTCGTCGGTCAGGTCCGGCAGGCCGGCCGCGAGGTCGCGCTCGAGGCGCTCGTCGAGACCGGACTTGGTCCCGAGCGGGACCTCCTTGAGGAACAGCACGCAGATCAGCCCGATGACCGCGAGGGGCACGGCCACGAGGAAGATGTCGGCGATGCCGTCGCCGTACGCGCGCTCCACGAGGTCGCGCATCGGGGCCGGGAGGGTGTTGACGTCGGGCACGGTGCCGCCCCTCGCGTCGGACGGGACGCCCATGGAGGCGAGTCCGGCCTGGATCGATGACGTGACCTTGCTCGCGAGGACCGCCCCCAGGACCGAGACGCCGATCGTGCCGCCCAGGGTGCGGAAGAACGCGACGGTCGCGGTGCCCGCGCCCATCTCGGAGATGTCGAGCGTGTTCTGGACCGCGAGCACGAGGTTCTGCATGAGCATGCCCATGCTCGCCCCGAGCGCGAACAGGTAGATGCTGATGAGCACGAAGCTCGTCTGGTAGTCGATGGTCGACAGCGCGAACAGCGAACCGACCAGGAGCACGCCGCCGGCGACCATGAACGCCTTGTAGCGACCGGTGCGCGTGATGAGCTGCCCGATCAGGGTCGACGCGACGAAGGTGCCGATGATCATGGGGATGGTCAGGAGGCCGGACTCGGTCGCGGTCCGTCCGCGAGCGACCTGCATGTACTGGCTGAGGAAGACGGCCGTGCCGAACATCGCGACGCCCACGGCGACGCTCGCGAGGACCGCGAGGACGAACGTGCGGTTCTTGAACAGGTGCAGGGGGATGATGGGCTCGGCCGCGCTCTTCTCGACCAGCACGGCCGCGACCAGCGCGAGCAGCGAGCCGATCACCATGACGGCGCTCTGCCACGACACCCACTCGAAGGTGTTGCCCGCGAACGTGACCCACAGCAGGAGGGTCGAGACGCCGACGCTGATGAGCAGCGCGCCCCAGTAGTCGATCTTCACGATGCGGCGGGGGATGGGCGGCAGGTGGAGCGTGCGCTGGAGGACGACGATCGCGGCGATCGCGAACGGCAGGCCGACGAAGAAGTTGAGACGCCAGCTCACGGTGTCCGTCAGGACGCCGCCGAGGAGGGGGCCGCCGATCTGGCTCACGGCCATGATCCCGCCCATGAGCCCCATGTACTTGCCGCGCTCGCGCGGCGAGATGATGTCGGAGATCAGGACCATGGCGAGCGCCATGAGACCGCCGGCGCCGATGCCCTGGAGGGCGCGGAACGTGATGAGGGTGCCGACGTTCTGCGACAGGCCCGCGAGGGCCGACGCGAGGACCGAGACGACGAGCGCGAGCTGGATCAGGACCTTGCGGTTGGTCAGGTCGGCGAGCTTGCCCCAGATGGGGGTGGAGATGGTGGTCGTCAGGAGGGTCGCGGTGACGACCCACGTGAACGACGACTGCGACCCCTCGAGGTCGCTGATGATCTTGGGGAGCGAGCTCGAGACGACCGAGGTCGCGAGGACCGAGACGAACATCCCGAGCAGGATGCCGGACAGTGACTCCAGCACTTCCTTGCGGGTCATGGTGGTGGTAGCGCTCATACAGGTCTCACATTCATAGGTCGTGCATTGAGGTCGAAACGTCATGGCGGGGCCCGACGGCGGAGGTCGGGCCGGTGGGGCGGGTCGCCCGGGTGGTCGGTCTGGTGCGCGAGAGGTCGTGCGGGTGGTGCGGTCGGTCAGGAGCGGGAGAGCGCCTCGGTCAGGCGTCCGAGGTGGTGGACGGACTCGCGGAGCTCCTGGGCGGTCCAGCCGGCGAAGGTGCCGGCGGTGCGCCTCGCGAGGAGGCGGAAGGTCTCGTCGACCTTCTCCCTGCCCTCGGGGGTCAGGGTCACGCTGCGGGCCCGCCGGTCGTCGTCGCACGCGGTCCGTTCGACGAGGCCGGCCTCGACGAGGTGCGTCACCTGGCGGCTCGCGACCGACAGGTCGACCTTCAGGTGGTGCGCGAGCTCGGTGACCTGCAGGGGGCCGCAGCGCTGCAGGAGGCGGAGCGTGCCGAGCGACGCGCGTGGGAAGTCGAGCTCGCGCGCCAGGCGGGCCGAGACCTCGCGCTGGGCGCGGTTGAGCTCCTCGAGCGCGATCGTCAGCTCCTTGACGGGTCCGTCGTAGGGCGAGGGGGTCGCGCGGTCGGCGGCCGCGGGGTCGTCGAGGGGTGAGGCGAGGGACGGGGTGGGGGAGGGGGGCACGCGAGAGATCTCCTTAGTTGCTGCAAGCAACCATAAACCCGCATGGTTGCTGAAGGCAATAGTTGCAGCGGGCATGTTCTCGGACGGCCGTGCCGGACCTCGTCCCTGACCGGACCAGGCGGCGAGCCCTCCCACCCGCCGCCCCCGCGGGTCGCGTGCGTACGATCGAGACGTGAGCGAACAACCGAGTCCCAACCACCGCCCGCGCCGCCCTGCGATGCTCGACCCCCGCGAGGCCGAGGAGCTCCCCGGGGACCTCGACCCCGCGCTGCGCGACCAGATCGCCCACACGACCGCCGCCGCGATCGTGCACGGAGCGCGCGCCGCAGAGGATCCCGAGGTCGTCGAACGCCTCATCCGCCTCGTCGAGACCGAGGGGCTCGACGTCGTGTCCGGCCTCTGGGCCGACTCGGCCCCCGCGACCCTGCCCGGAGCGCTCTGGCGCCTGTACGTCCTGCGGGAGTGGGTGCGCCGCGACCCGCAGACCGTGACCCTGCGCTACCGCCTCGGCGTCGATGCCGCCCCCGTCCAGGAAGCCGTCGCCGGCGTCGTGAGCGCACCCGGCCCCGAGGACGTGCGCGAGCTCGCAGACGCCGTCCTCTCCGGGGTCTTCGCCGGCGACCTCGCCGTGGCCCTCGAACGAGCCGCCGCGTTCTGCCGCATCCTCGCCACGGGCGCCGCGTTCGACGCCGACACGCGAGAGGCCGTCGACCCCGACTCCGCGCTCCGGATGACGCGCGGCGCCTCCTCGCTCCTGCGTACGGCCGAGGAGCTCGAGCACTCCGCCGCGCTCTGGCGGGCCGACAGGCTCGACTGACGCTGCGACGTCGGGCGCCGGTCGCCGACGCGGCGTCATCGTGGTCCGCGGTGCGTCGCGGCCCGACGCTCGGGACCCGTGCCGACAGGCGCCCAGGAGCGTCCCGCGAGGCCCGGGAAAGACCCCTGACCTGCAGGTTCGAAGCCTCCGGAACACGGGCGTACGATTGTTCACGACGTCGGGTCGCGGTAGCCCCGGGCTCCAACATCAGCCGCTTCGAGCGGCCTTCGCGCCGACAGGCGCTCCCGGCCCGGCGTCGCCCCCCACCATGACGTGAGCACCGTTCGACCTGCCCTGAGCAGGCCGTGACGGAGCCCCCGTCAGGCTGCCCGAGCGATTGAACGTTCAGGCGACAGTTCGGTTACATTTGACGAGCGTCGACCGTGCGTCAACCCGCGCGTCGACCGCCCGTCACCACAGCGTCACCTCTCAACAGAACACCTGTGACATCCAGGTGACGATCGCCCCGAGCGGTCGTCACCTGCCTGTGAAACCCCATCAGCGTCCAGCCCTTCCGGAGCCTCCCGTGCGCTTGCGCCTCACCCCGCGCGATACCTCGTTCTTCGACCTCCTCGCTGACTCCGCGCAGCACCTGGTCACCGGGGCAAACCTTCTGGCCGAGCTCCTCGGCGCCGACCGGCCCACCCGCAAGGAGCTCGCCAAGAAGCTGGCGGAGACCGAGCACCTGGCCGACGACGCGACCCACACGATCATGCGGCGCCTCAACCAGACGTTCGTCACGCCGTTCGACCGTGACGACATCTACGGGCTCGCCTCCGCGCTCGACGACTGCATGGACTACATGGAAGAGGCCGCGGACCTCATCGTCCTGTACAAGATCGAGGAGCTGCCCGCCCGCGTCGGCGAGCAGGTCCAGGTCCTCCAGCGCGCCGCCGAGCTGACCGCCGAGGCCATGCCGCGCCTGCGCTCGCTCAACGACCTCGCCGAGTACTGGGTCGAGGTCAACCGCCTCGAGAACCAGGCCGACAAGATCCACCGCAAGCTCCTCGCCGAGCTCTTCGACAACGTCGCCGACCCGATCCTCCTCATCAAGCTCAAGGAGGTCATCGAGATCCTCGAGCAGGCCGCCGACGCGTTCGAGAAGGTCGCGAACATGGTCGAGACCATCGCGCTCAAGGAGTCCTGAGCCCCGTGGAATTCGCTCTGGTCGTCCTCGTCGTCGCGCTCGCGCTGAGCTTCGACTACACGAACGGATTCCACGACGCGGCCAACGCGATCGCGACGTCCGTCTCGACGCGCGCCCTCACCCCGCGCGCAGCCCTCATCATGGCCGCCGTCATGAACTTCGCCGGAGCGCTCCTGGGGACCGAGGTCGCGGAGACCATCGCGACCTCGATCGTCGACCTCAACGGGGTGGACTCCCATCAGGCGCTCATCGTGGTGCTGTGCGCCCTCGTCGGCGCCATCGTGTGGAACCTCATCACGTGGTGGTTCGGCCTCCCGTCGTCGTCGACGCACGCACTGATCGGTGGCCTCGTGGGTGCCGGGCTCGCGGGCGGCCTCATGATCTACGGGCAGGCGATCGTCGACAAGGTCGTCCTCCCGATGGTCTTCTCGCCGCTCGTGGGCTTCGGCCTCGCGTTCGTCGCCATGGTCGGTCTGCTGTGGGCGTTCCGCCGTGCCGCCCCGTCCAAGACGACGCGCCGCTTCCGCCTCGCGCAGACCGTGTCCGCCGCGGCCATGGCCCTGGGCCACGGCCTGCAGGACGCGCAGAAGACCATGGGCGTCATCTTCATGGCGCTGCTGACCGTCGGCTGGGCCAGCCCCGACGAGGGCATCCCGCTGTGGGTCAAGCTCGCCGCCGCGGCCGCGATCTCCGCCGGGACCTACTCGGGCGGGTGGCGCATCATGCGGACGCTCGGGCGCAAGATCATCGAGCTCGACCCGGCGCGCGGGTTCGTCGCCGAGTCCGTGTCCGCGATCGTGCTCTACGTCAACGCGTTCGCGCTGCACGCGCCGGTCTCCACGACGCACACCATCACCTCGGCGATCATGGGCGTCGGCGCGACCAAGCGGCTGTCCGCCGTGCGGTGGGGCGTCGCGAAGAACATCGCCGTCGCGTGGGTCCTGACGATCCCCGCCGCCGCGCTCGTGGCCGCGATCATGTACTGGGTCCTGTCGCCGATCCTGCTCTGAACCGTCCCCTCGCACGAGGTGACGGTTCGTCCCCTCGCATCTGAAGGCGTGTCAGAATCGGGACCTTCGGCCGTGCGCTGCGGACCTTTGGACAGCCTGTCCTAAACTGCGCGCGGATAGCGTTGAACGGTGAACCGTGCACGCGCCGTCGCGCTCTCCTGGGCCTCGTCCCTCCTGCTCGCCCTCCTGTTCCTCGGGGTCGGGACCGCCATGGACGACCTGCTCGTCGGGGAGGGCCCGCCCGTCGCCCTGCTCGTCGCCCTCGCGCTGCTGGCGGGCGTCGCCGCGTGGGCGGTGCCCACCCTCGGCGCCCGGGAGCAGGCACGCGAGGAGCGGACGCTGCGGAGCGGCGTCGTCGGGCACGTCCTGGCGCTCGGGGTGGCCGAGCGCACGCGGGAGCGTGCCGGACGCATCGTCTCGACCGCGACCGACGGCGTCGAGCGGGCGGCCGCGTACCGTGGCACCTTCGTCGGGCCGATGATCGCCTCGATGACCGTCCCGCTCGTCGTCCTGCTCGTCGTCGCCCTGACGATCGACCCCGTCGCAGCGCTCTGGCTGCTCGCGGGCGTGCCCGCCATCCCGCTCGCGGTCGGCGGCTTCCAGGCGGCGTTCCGCTCCGTGAGCCAGCGGTACCGAGCCAGCTCACGCCTGCTGTCCGCACGGTTCCTCGACGCCTTCCAGGGCCTGACGACCCTGCGCCTGCTGGGCGCGGGCGAGCGGATGGGCGCCACGCTGGCCGACGCCGCGGAGGACGTCCGCAAGCACGTCATGCGGATGCTCGCCGGCAACCAGGTCGTGCTGCTCGTCGTCGACTCGGTGTTCTCGCTCGCGATGATCACGGGCGCGGCGGCCCTCGCGATGAACCGCCTCGCCGACGGCGCCATCACCGCCGGCCAGGCCCTCGCCCTCGTGCTGCTCTCGACCCTCCTGCTCGAGCCGCTCGACCGGATCGGCCAGTTCTTCTACATCGGCATGGGCGGCATGGCCTCGGTCCGGGAGATCCGCCGCCTCCACGCCGAGCAGCCCGACGTCGTCGACGCCCCCGGGGCCGTGGACCCCGGCCCGCTCACCGAGGCGGGCGTCTCCTTCGAGGGGATCGGGTTCGCCTACACCGAGGGCGTCCCGGTCCTGCAGGACGTGTCGTTCGAGGTGGCGCCGGGGGAGAAGGTGGCCCTCGTGGGCCCGAGCGGCTCGGGCAAGACGACCGCCGGGTCCCTCCTGCAGACCGCCCTGCGGCCGGACTCCGGGCGGGTGAGCCTCGGCGGGCACGACCTGACCGAGGTCCCGGTCGCCTGGGTGCGTGAGCACGTCGCCGTCGTCGCGCAGCACACCTTCCTGTTCACCGGCACGTTGCGCGACAACCTGCTCGTCGCCGCGCCCGGGGCGAGCGACGCGGACTGCTGGCAGGCCCTCGCCGACGCAGACCTCGCCGAGGTGGTCCGTGCCCTGCCCGCAGGGCTGGACACCCCGGTCGGGGAGCGCGGGCTCTCCCTGTCCGGCGGACAGGCCCAGCGCCTCGCGATCGCCCGGGGCTTCCTCAAGGACGCCCCGGTCCTCGTGCTCGACGAGCCCACCTCCCACGTGGACCTCGCGTCCGAGCGGGCGATCCTCGAAGCCCTCGACCGCCTCGGTGCCGGCCGCACCGTGCTCATGATCTCGCACCGCCCGGCGACCATCGCCGGGGCAGACCGGGTGCTCACGCTGACCGACGGGACGATCCGATGACCACCCAGCAGGCCACCACGCCCCCGAGCGTCACGACGGCCACGGACGCCGCACCCGCCCCGGCGGCCCCCCTCACCCGCGCCGCCCTGCGGCGTCGGCTGCTCGACGTGGGCCGCCCCGTGCTGGCCCCGCTCGTCGTCTCGGCGGTCTTCCGGACCCTGGCGCTCCTCATCGGGATGGCGCTGCTCGCCGTCGCGGCATGGGGAGTGGGCGCCGTGGTCGCCGACGTCACGGGCACGCGAGGCGTCCCGGCGGCCGCGCCCGTCGGCGCGATCATCGCCGTGATGGTCGTGCTCTCCCTGGTCAAGGGGGTGTGCCGGTACCTCGAACAGCTCGCCGGGCACTACGTCGCGTTCCACGCGCTGGCCCTGCTGCGGATCTTCTTCTACGACCGGCTCGAGCCGCAGGCCCCCGCTGCGGTCGAGGGCCGGCGTACCGGAGACCTCCTCTCCCGGGTGACCAAGGACGTCGACCGGGTCGAGGTGTTCTTCGCCCACACGCTCGTCCCGGCCACCACGGCCGTGATCGTCCCGGTCGTCACGCTCGGCTGTCTCGCCGTCGGGATCAGCCCAGCCGTGGCGCTGCTCCTGCTGCCGTTCCTGCTCGCGGTCGGCGTCGTCGTCCCGTGGTGCGGACGGGCCGCGACCGCTCGGGCGTCGGCGACCCTGCGGGCCACGCGCGGTGACATCGCCCAGCACGTCACGGACACCGTCCAGGGGGTGCGCGAGGTGCTCTCCTTCAACCACGAGGACGCCCGTCAGCGCGAGCTCGCCGAGCTCGACGCGCGCTCGGCCCGTTCGCTCACGGGCATCGGGCGCTGGATCGCGCTGCGCCGCGGGGCGAACACCGCGCTCGTCGCGCTCGCGGTCGTCGCCGAGCTGGTCCTCGTGACCAGCATGGTCGACGCCGGGACGATGACCTGGCAGGGTGCTGCGGTCGTGCTCGCCCTCACGGTCGGCGCGTTCGGCCCGGTGCTCGCGGTCGAGGACTTCGCCGCCGACCTCGAGCAGGCCTACGCCTCGGCCCGACGGATCTTCGAGGTCACCGACGCCGCGCCGGTCGTGACCGAGACGGCCGACCCGGTCCCCGCGCCCCGCCGGGCGCCCACGGTCACGGTCGAGGACGTCACCTTCACGTACCCGGTCGGCGCGGACGCCGCCGGGGTGCGCGCCGAGCCCGCCGTGCGCGGGGTCTCCTTCACGGCGGCAGCAGGCACGACGACGGCCCTCGTCGGCACGTCCGGCTCCGGGAAGTCGACGATCGCCTCGTTGCTCGTGCGCTGCTGGGACGTGGACTCCGGGGCGCTGCGCCTGGACGGCACGGACGTCCGGGAGCTCGGGCTCGCGGACCTGCGGGCGACGGTCGCCGTCGCCCAGCAGCGGCCCTACCTCTTCAACACCACGATCGAGGAGAACCTGCGGATGGCCCGGCCGGACGCCACGGCCGAGGAGGTCGCCCAGGCGTGCCGCCGCGCCGCGCTCGACGAGGTGGTCGACTCGCTGCCCGACGGGCTGGCGACCGTGGTCGGCGAGATGGGCGAACGGCTCTCGGGCGGTCAGCGGCAGCGGCTCGCGGTCGCGCGGGCGCTGCTGGGCGACTCGCCCGTCCTGGTCCTCGACGAGGCGACCTCCCACCTCGACGCAGCCGCCGAGGCCCGGGTCCTGGCCGGGGTCCGTGAGGCGGGCGCCGGGCGCACGGTCGTCGTCGTGGCGCACCGCCTGTCGACCGTCGCCGACGCGGACCGCATCGTCGTGCTCGACGCCGGTCGCGTCGTCGAGCAGGGCACGCACGCCGAGCTGCTCGCGGCCGGTGGTGCCTACGCGTCGCTGCTGGACCGGGAGGCCGGGTCGCTCGACGGCGTCCTCTAGGACGCGACGCCGGGGCGACCGGGCGTCGGGCGATCGGGCGACCGGGCGGCCGGACGCCGACGCCGCGCCCCGGCACCTGGCGGCGGGGGCCGACTAGTGCAGCGGTGGGGCGACCTTCTCCGCCGCGAGCACCCTCGGCCCCCGGGACGTGTCCGCGACGTGCGCCACGAGCATCTCGCCCGGCTCCAGGAACGGGTCCCGGCTCGGCAGGGCGTTCGCGACGGGGCGGCGCGAGTGCTGCCCCAGGACGTCGAGCACCGTGGGCAGGACGGGCCGGTGCGTGCACAGCACGGTCGACCGCTCGGACTCGAGGAGCTCGCGCACGGTGCGCGCGACCCGCGACGGCGACCGCTCGTGCTGCGCCTCGGACAGGTGGTCGATCGAGACCCGGTCCAGGCGCGCGGCCTCCGCGTACGGCGAGATGGTCTGCTCGCACCGGTTCCACCGGCTCGTCACGACCGTGTTGACGCCGTACGCCGCGAGCACGGGAACCAGCGCGACCGACTGCGCGTGGCCCGCGGGCGTGAGCGGTCGGTCCTCCTCGGCGCCGTGCCAGGCCGCGCGGGTCACGGCCTTGCCGTGGCGGGCGATCACGACCACGCGGGTCGCGAGCCGGTCCTGGGCGAACTCCTCGGCCAGGGCGGCGAGCGGCCCCCGGTCCGCCTTGCGGGTCACGCGCCGCGCCGCCTCCTCGACGCCGAGCCACACGGCGTCGTCGATCTCGTCGACCGACACGGGCGGCACGGGGGCGCGCGCGGCCAGCGGCCCCGCGTCCCGCACCCGCTTGGCCTGCCGCGCGGCCCAGTAGTGGACGCGCTTCACGCGCCCCTCGGGCGTGAGGTACTGCAGGCCGGGCAGCGGCACCCCGAGGACCACGGGCTTGCCCGTCTCCTCGGCGACCTCGCGCACCGCGGCGGTCTGGAACGCCTCTCCCGGGTCGAGCTTGCCCTTGGGCCACGACCAGTCGTCGTAGCGCGGACGGTGCACGAGCTTGACCTGCAGCTCGCCGTCGCGCACGCGCCACACGAGCCCGCCCGCGGACTCGATCACGGGGGCGTGCGGGACGTGCGTGGGGCCGAGCGAGTCGACGAGCGGTGCGAACGAGGACGAGCTCATCGCCCCATGCCCAGCCGTCGGCGTTGTCGCGTGATGAGCATGGACTGGATGTCGTTCAGCGGGCCGTCCGGCCCGACGGCGTGCCGCACCCAGGACCCGTCGCTCTGCAGGTGCCACGACGCGGTGCTGTCGTCCATCGAGACGTCGACGAGGTCGATCAGCCCCGTGATCTGGTCGGGGTCCACCAGGCGCACCAGGGTCTCGACGCGGCGGTCGAGGTTGCGGTGCATGAGGTCGGCCGACCCGATGAAGACCTCGGCCCCGGACACGGGGCCGTCCGCGATCGCGGGCCCGCCCGAGTTGGCGAACGCGAAGATCCGCGAGTGCTCCAGGAACCGGCCCAGGATGGACCGGACGCGGATGTTCTCGCTCAGTCCGGGCACGCCCGGACGGATCGCGCAGATGCCGCGGACCACGAGGTCGACCTTGACCCCGGCCTGCGAGGCCCGGTACAGGGCGTCGATGATGGTCTCGTCGACGACCGAGTTGACCTTGAACTTGACCCACGCCTCGCGGCCCTCGCGGGCTGCGACCGCCTCGCGCTCGATCCGCTCGACGAGCCCCGAGCGCACCGAGCGGGGCGCGACGAGCAGCCGGTGGAAGCGCGACTGGGGCGCGTAGCCGCTGAGCTGGTTGAACAGGCGCGTGAGGTCCTGGCCGACCTCGGGGTCCGCGGTGAGCAGCCCGAGGTCCGTGTACAGGCGCGCGGTCTTGGGGTTGTAGTTGCCCGTGCCCACGTGGCAGTAGCGCACCAGGCCCTCGGGCTCCTGGCGGACCACGAGCGAGAGCTTGCAGTGCGTCTTGAGCCCGACGATCCCGTACACCACGTGCACGCCCGCCTGCTCGAGCTTGCGGGCCCAGGAGATGTTGGCCTGCTCGTCGAAGCGCGCCTTGATCTCGACGAGCGCGAGGACCTGCTTGCCGGCCTCCGCCGCGTCGATCAGGGCGTCGACGATCGGGGAGTCGCCCGACGTCCGGTACAGGGTCTGCTTGATGGCGAGGACGTTCGGGTCGGCCGCGGCCTGCTGGAGGAACGTCTGGACCGACGTCGAGAACGAGTCGTACGGGTGGTGCAGCAGGATGTCGCGCTCGCGGATCGCGGCGAACACGTCGGTCGGGCTCGCGCTCTCGACCTCCGCGAGGAAGCGGTGGGTCGTCGGCACGAACCGCGGGTAGTGCAGGTCCGCGCGGTCGAGGTCCGCGATGAGGTTGAGCCCCGTGAGGTCGAGCGGCGCGCGCAGCTTGTAGACCTCGTCGTCGGCCACGTCGAGCTCTCGCACGAGGAGCTGACGGATGCGGGGGCTGATCCCGTCGGCGATCTCGAGCCGCACGGGCGGCCCGAACCGGCGGCGAAGCAGCTCCTTCTCCATGGCCTGGAGCAGGTTCTCCGCGTCGTCCTCCTCGACCTCGACGTCCTCGTTGCGCGTCACGCGGAACGTGTGGTGCTCGCGCACCTCCATGCCCGGGAACAGGTGGTCGAGGTGCTGGGAGATGACGTCCTCGAGCGGGACGAACGACGTGGGGCCCTTGTCCGGGTCGGCTGCCTGCGAGCTGGGGGCCGACGGGCGGCCGCGCGAGTCCACGGCGATGAAGCGCGGGAGCAGGGGCGGGACCTTGACGCGGGCGAAGTGCTCCTTGCCCGTCGTCGGGTTGACCACGACGACCGCGAGGTTGAGCGAGAGCCCCGAGATGTACGGGAACGGGTGCGCAGGGTCCACGGCGAGCGGGGTCAGCACGGGGAAGATCTGCTTGCGGAAGAACTTGTGCAGGCGCTCCTGCTCGCGCGTGTCGAGCTCCTCCCAGCGCAGCAGGGAGATGCCCTCGGTCGCGAGCGCGGGCTGCACCTGGTCGGTGAAGACCGCGGCGTGGCGCGCCATGAGCTCGTGGGCGCGCTCGCTGATCGCGTCGAGGACCTGGCGCGGGGACAGGCCCGAGGCGGCCGTGACCGCGAGGCCCGTCGCGATGCGTCGCTTGAGGCCGGCGACCCGGACCATGAAGAACTCGTCCAGGTTGGACGCGAAGATCGCGAGGTAGCGGACCCGTTCCAGGAGCGGCTGGGACTCGTCCTCGGCGAGCTCGAGCACGCGCTGGTTGAACGACAGCCAGCTCAGCTCGCGGTCGGCGAACCGGTCCGCGGGCAGCGGCTCGGCCTCGAGCACCTCCACGTCGATCGTGCCCGTGACCGGTTCCTCCTCGGCGATGTGCTCGGCGATGTGCGCCGCGAGCTCGGGGTCGAGGACGGCGCGCGGTCCCGACGCGCGGGCGGCTTCCGGCTGCTGGCCCGGGCGGGCGGAGCTCCGGACGCCGGGACGGACGGTGGAATCGGTCATGACTTCATGGTGGCATCACTCGGTGAACTTTGGGTGACGTGGTTCACTGCGGCGGCCCGTACTGCACGTCCACGGTGTCCTTGCCGAAGCCGGCCCCGAGATACGTGCGGGTCGCGGCGGTGTTGTCGCCGTCGACGTAGAGGACGGCGCGGTCGAGCCCTCGCGCGGCGAGGTGCGCGAGCCCGACGCCGGTCAGCACCTTCCCGAGGCCCTGCCCCTGCGCGTCGGGGTCGACGCCGACGACGTAGATCTCGCCCTCGCGCACGGGCGCACCCGAGGCCGCGCTCCGGTCCGTGGGCACCTTGGTCCACAGGTAGCCCGCGAGCGTGCCGTCCTCCCGCTCCAGGAGGAAGAAGCCCTCGGGGTCGAACCAGGCCTCGGCGGTCCGGGCGTCGAGGTCGGCCTGCGTCAGGCGGCCCTGCTCGGGGTGGTGCGCGAACGCGCGGGCGTTGGCGCGGAGCCAGGCGGCGTCGTCGGGCCCGGGGCGGAACGTGCGCAGCCGCAGGCCCGCGGGGATCTCGGGGCGCTCCCACGTCCCGGACCGCAGGTCCAGGCCCATCTTCCACAGCTCGCGCACGACGACGAGGCCCGCGTCCGCGGCGAACGCGCGCGCGGCGGGCAGGTCGCCGTGCGCCCACACGTGCAGCGTGCGGCCGTGCTGGCCGGGCTCGCCCGAGCGTGCGGGCAGGGTCGCGTCACGCTGTGCGGTGCGCAGCAGCATGCGGCCGGTCCGACGGCGGCGCGCGGCCGGGTGCACCACGAGCTCGGCGCTCGCGACGTCGCCGCCGCGGTCGATCTGCGCGTACCCCGTGACGGTGCCCGCGCCGTCGTAGGTGACGACGTGCGTGAGGTGCTCGTCGTCGGTGCTCAGCCGCAGGAGCGGCTGCTCGGAGAGGGGGGCGACGCCGTCGGCCTCCTGGGCGGCGGCGGCCAGGGCGCGGACCTCGTCCGCGGTGGCCGGGTCGAGCGGGCCGATCTCGAGGGGGGAGTGCATGGTTCCATCCCATCACAACCGGGCGGGCGCGACGGCTCAGGGACGGGCCAGGTGCTCCGAGACGAACAGCAGCCCGTACGGCAGCCCCGCGTGGACCATGGCCCACGTGTGCCCCTGGCCGGGCTCCTCGCGCAGCTCGACGGTCTGACCGCGCTCGACGAGGGCCGCGGCGAGCCGACGGTTGGCCTCGCGGTCGGTCCGGGGGGCCTCGGTCCCGCCGTCGAGGAAGACCGCGACGGGCGCGGTGAAGTCCATGGTCGGGACGTAGCGGCTGGGGGAGTTGGCGCGGCGCTCCTCGGGGGTCGCGAGCATCGCGCGCCCGCCGGCGCCCGGGTCGCCGTAGGGTTCGAGCGCCATGATCGTGCTGAACGTGCCGAGGTGGCGCAGCCCCAGGTTGAGCGCGCAGAACCCGCCCGAGGACATCCCGCCGATCGCACGGTGCTCGCGGTCCGGGACGGTGGGGAAGGTCTTGTCGACCCAGGGGACCACGACGTCGGTCACGTAGGTCTCGACCTGCGCGCCGCCCGTGGTCGAGTCCAGGCACTCGGTGTCGTGCGCGGAGGGTCCGGTCCCGTTGACGTCGACCGCGACGAGGATCATGGGCCGGACGAGCCCTGCCCTCAGCAGGGTGTCCACGACGTTCGCGCTGTCGGCCGCCGCGAACCAGTCGCTCGGCCGGCCGGGGCTGCCGTGGAAGAGGTAGAGGACGGGGTACCGCGTGTCCGTCGAGGGGTCGAAGCCGGGCGGCGTGTAGACCCACGTGGAGCCGTCGGCCATGCGCAGGTCGGGGGCGGGCAGCAGCGTCGAGGTCACCGACCCGGTCGCCGCAGAACCGGCGCGCTCGGAGGGCTTGTCGCGGTGGCTGGGTGGCGGGTCGACGAGCCCCCACCCGGCCATCGTGGTGCGGACGGCCGAGACGTTGGGGACGTAGCCCGCGTAGGCGTTGACAGCGACCGACACGGACAGGACCACCAGAAGTCCCGAGGCGACCGTCCCGACCCAGGCGCGCCACGCGCCCCGCGGCCGCCCGGTGCCCTCCGCGGGGCGTGCGGCCCGTCGGCGCCGGTCCAGCACGACGAGGCCCGCGACCAGGACGGCAGCGGCCGCGAGCAGCCCGGCCGTCCACCACGACGACACCCAGTCGCTGCGCCCGGCGAGCTCGCGCAGCACCGCAGGGGGCAGGGTCGGGATGGTGTCGGGCTCGGGCGGCGGGGCTGCGCCGGGCGACGGGGACGCGCCCGGCAGCAGACCCCCCGGGACAGGGGACGGGCTCACCCCTCCAGGGTGCCCTCCGCGCGCGGGTTCCACCGGGCGGCCGTCCGTGCGGCCACCGGGGTCCACGGGACGTCCACCGGGCGTCCCCACCCGCGGCCCGGCGCTGTGCGGCGCGTCACGGCCGCGCGGAGGATGGGTCCTGGGCCCCGCGCGGTTGCTACGGGTGTGAGCACCTCGACCGCACCGGTCCCCTACGACGTCGACGTCCTCGTGGTGGGCGCGGGCCAGGCCGGTCTCTCGGCCGCGTTCCACCTGCGGCGCCGGGGGTTCGTCCCGCTCGGGCGCGACGGCCGCCCGTCCGGGCCCGACGGCGGCGCCTCCCCGGGCACGCCCCGCACCTCCGTGGTGCTCGACGCCGCGCCCGCGCCCGGCGGTGCGTGGCAGTTCCGCTGGCCCTCCCTCACCATGGCGCAGACGCACGCGGTGCACGACCTGCCCGGCCTGGCCCTCGACGCGGGCGACCCGCAGGAGAGCGCGAGCACCGCCGTCGGGCGGTACTTCGGGGCGTACGAGCAGGTCAACGACCTGCGCGTGCTGCGCCCGGTCGCGGTGCGCACGGTGCGCGACGACCCGGCGGGTGTGCTGCTCGTCGAGGCGACCACGCCCGACGGGCCCGTGACCTGGCGCGCCCGGACGCTCGTCAACGCGACCGGCACGTGGACCAGGCCCTTCTGGCCCTGGTACCCGGGTCGCGAGACGTTCGCGGGCACGCAGCTCCACACGCACGACTTCCGGCGGGCCGAGGACTTCACCGGTCGGCGCGTGGTCGTCGTGGGCGGGGGTGCGTCCGCGACGCAGCTCCTGCTCCAGATCGCGCCGCACGCGACCTCGACCACGTGGGTCACGCGGCGCGAGCCCGTGTGGGTCGGCGGCCCGTTCGACGCGGACCGGGGGCGCGACGCGGTCGCGCTGGTCGACGAGAGGACGCGCGCGGGCCTCGTGCCGGAGTCGGTCGTGTCCGTCACGGGCCTGCCGCTCACGCCCGCGTACGAGGCCGGCATCGCGTCGGGCGTCCTGCGTCGCCTGCCCGTGTTCTCGCGCGTCGTGCCCGACGGCGTCGCGTGGGACGAGGGGGTCCGTCCCGACGGCGTGACGCACCAGGGCGCCGACGTGATCCTGTGGGCGACGGGCTTCCGGGCAGCGCTCGACCACCTCGCGCCGCTCGGGCTGCGGGGACCCGGCGGCGGGATCGTCATGGACGGTCCGACCGTGGTCGCCGACCCGCGCGTCCAGCTCGTCGGGTACGGGCCCAGCGCGTCGACCGTCGGGGCGAACCGGGCCGGGCGCGAGGCGGTGCGTGCCGTGCTGCGCGTGCTGGACGACCGGGCGGCAGCACCGGCAGGGCCCGGCGGTCTCGTCCGGTCCGACGGCCCGGTCGTGGGGCCCGCCGCTAGGCTGCCGAGGTGACCACCGCCCCCCTGCCCGAGCCCAGCGACGACCCGGCCGGGCGCCCCGTCGACCACGTGCAGCGCAGGACCGTCGCGGTCCTCGCGACGAGCCAGGTCCTCGGCGGGATCGGGGTCGCGACCGGCATCGCCGTGAGCTCGCTCATCGCGTCCGAGCTGTCGGGCTCCGACGCGGTCGCGGGCCTCGCCCAGACCACGGCCGTCGTGGGTGCCGCGATCGTCGCCCTGCCGCTCTCGCGCCTCGCCGAACGCCACGGCCGACGCCGCTCGCTCACCACGGGCTACGTCGTCGCGTTCCTCGGGGCGCTCCTCGCCGCGGCCGCGACCATGCTCCAGACGTGGCCGCTGCTGCTCGCCGGGATGCTGCTGTTCGGCGCGGGCTCCGCGACCGGGCTCGCCTCCCGGTTCACCGCGACCGACCTGGCCCGCCCCGAACGTCGCGCCACCGACCTCTCGGTCGTCATCTGGGCGACCACGATCGGGTCCGTCCTCGGACCCAACCTCGCGGGTGCGACCGAGAACCTCGGTCTGCTGCCTGCGCCCGGCGGGGCGCACGGCACGTCGGCGGCACCCCTGCTCGTCGCGTCGCTCGCGTTCGCCGCCGCCGCGCTGTCCGTCTGGCTGCTCCTGCGCCCCGACCCGCTGCACGTGGCCGCAGCCCGGGCGGCCGCGGGTCGCGCGACGGCAGGGGAACCCGCCCCCGTGCCTCCCCGTCCCGGCTTCCGTGCCGGTCTCGCCGCCGGGTGGGTCGTGATCCGCGCGTCCACGACCGCGCAGCTCGCGCTCGCGGCGATCGTCGTGAGCCACCTCGTCATGGTCGGGCTCATGTCCATGACGCCCGTGCACATGGGGCACGGCGGCGCCAGCCTGCAGATCATCGGGATCGTCATCAGCGCGCACATCGCCGGCATGTACGTGCTGAGTCCCCTCATCGGGTGGGCCGCGGACAGGGTCGGGCACGCGCGCGTCCTCGCGGTGGGCGGCGTCGTCCTGCTCGTCTCGGCCGTGATCGTCGCCGGCGCCCCGAGCGACGACTCGGCGCGGCTCACGGTCGGGCTCGTGCTGCTGGGCGTGGGCTGGTCGTTCGGGCTGGTCGCCGGGTCGGCGCTGCTCATCGACGCGACCCCCGCGGCCGACCGGACCCAGGTCCAGGGGCTCTCGGACTTCGCGATGAACCTCGGTGGTGCGGCCGGCGGTGTGCTCGCGGGCGTCGTCATCGCGGTCTCGTCCTACGCCGCGCTGGGGTGGGGGGCCGCGGCGCTGCTCGTCGTGTACCTCGTGGTGGTCGCGGGGCGGCTGCTGCGCGCGCCGCGCGTCGCGACCTAGGAGGGGTGCTCGGGGCGCCCTTGCCCCGGGCGGTCAGGACCAGCGTGGTGCAGAGGCAGCACTCGTCCTGACGCAGGTGGTGCCGGGACGCGCGAGCGGCTGTGGGCCGACGGTCCTGGCACGGGCTCTCAGCGCCCGCCGAGCTGCTTGTAGAAGATCGTCGTCGACACGAGCGCACCGCCCGCGACCTTCGCGTACCCCGGGACGGCCCCGACCTCGGACCAGCCCCAGCGGCGGTACAGCGACTCCGCGAGGCTGCCCGTCTCGGTGTCGAGCGTCAGCAGGGTGAGTCCCTCGGCGCGCGCGTAGCGCTCGATCGCGACCATGAGCCCCGGCGCGAACCGGTTCCCGCGCGCCTCCCGGTGCACGAGGACCTTGACCACCTGGGCGCGGTGCGCACCGTTGGCCTGCGGCGTCAGGGCGAGCGACGCCGTCGTGACGATCCGGCCCGCGTCGTCCCGCCCGACCCACGTGCGGTGGTCCGGGTCCGCGAGGAACGCCGACCACCACGCCGTCGCCTGCTCCGTGGTCGGCGCCTTGACCCAGCCGACGCTCGCGCCGCCCTGCACGCAGTCGACCAGCACGTCCGCGAGGCGCGACAGGTCCGTGGTCCGCGCCACGAGGCTGTCGAGGAGCGAGAGCCCCGTCGACGGTG
The DNA here is from genome assembly GCF_015142735.1 of Oerskovia douganii. GTDB lineage: Bacteria > Actinomycetota > Actinomycetes > Actinomycetales > Cellulomonadaceae > Oerskovia > Oerskovia douganii. Next base: position 28,000 of record NZ_JACSPN010000031.1, read on the forward strand.
CGGTCGGCGGGCCGGGCCGGCCGGAGCCACCCTGGCGTCCTGGCCGGACCGCGGTCCCGCCGCGCGGGGACGAGGAGAGGAGCGCGCCACCGCCGGGCGCCGGGAAGGTGAGGGGTTCGATCCGCATGCCGTCACGCTAGCCACGGTGCGTTTCGACCCCGTGAACGGCAGGGGTTCTCCCCGTGTCCGGACGGACGCGAGCCCGGCACCGTGTCGCGCCGACGGCGCGGGGCGTGCGTCTGCCGGGTCCGGCCGCGAGCGGGTCGCCGCGCGGCGCGGGCCCCTGCCGGGGAGACTGGGCACGACCCCACAGGAGGCCCCGTGTTCCTCAGCCTGCTCGCCGCCGTGACCGCAGCGGTCGGCTACGGCGTCAGCACCGTCATGCAGGCCGTCGCGGCCCGCCGCGCGCGGGGCCTCGCGGTCGTGCTCCAGCCCCTCGTGATCCTCGCGTTCACGGTCGACCTGGTCTCGTGGCTGTTCTCGCTCGTCGCTCTCGACCACCTGCCGCTGTTCGTGGTCCAGGCCGTGCTCGCGAGCTCGCTCGTCGTGACGGTCCTGCTCGCGAGGGTGTTCCTGTCGGTGCCCATGCGGCGGATCGACGTCGCCGCGATGGCCGCGATCGTGGCCGCCCTCGTGGTCCTGGGGATCGCGGGCGGCGAGCAGCCCGCGCCCGTGCCGCCCGACTGGTTCACGCCCGTCCTCATCGGGGTGGCCGGGGGGCTCGCGGTCGTCGCGCTGGTCTTCTACAAGGCCGGGACGCCCGTGCTGCTCGCGGTGATCGGCGCGCTCGGCTACTCGGGGGCGGCCGTCGCGGCGCGCGGCGCGCACGCCTCGGGCGACCTCTGGGACACGGTCCTGCAGCCGCTCGCGATCGCGATCGTGCTGTTCGGGGTCGTGGGCGCGCTCGCGTACCTGCGCTCGCTCGAACGGGGCAAGGTCGGGACGAACGCCGCGATCCTCTCGGTGATCGAGGTCGTGGTGCCCGGGGCCGTCGGCATCGCGGTGCTGGGCGACACGATCCGCTCGGGATGGGACCCGGCGGTCGTCGTCGCGGCGCTCGTCGCGCTCGCGGGCTGCGTGGTCCTCGCGACGAGCCCCGCGAACGAGGCGGCCGAGGCCGGGGAGGCGAGCGACGGCGTCGGGCCGTCGACGGACGCGACGGCCGAGCCGGCGTAGGGTGCCGAACCCGAGGTCGGTCAGGCGACAAGGGGCAGTTGCCTGACCGACCTCGGGTTCGGCACCCGCGGTCAGTCCTCCGAGCCCGCCGGCTTCGCGAGGCCCGACGCGATGAGCGTCATGACCGACGAGTCCGCGAGCGTCGTCGCGTCCCCGACCGTGCGGTTCTCGGCGACGTCGCGCAGCAGGCGCCGCATGATCTTGCCCGACCGCGTCTTGGGCAGCTCGGGCACCACGAGGATCTTGCGAGGCTTCGCGATGGGCCCGATCTCCTTGGCCACGTGGTTGCGCAGCTCGAGCTCGACGGCCGCGGCTCCGTCCGGGTCCGCCGCTCGGGCGGCGTGCTCGCCGCGCAGGATGACGAACGCGACGACCGCCTGCCCCGTGAGCTCGTCCGTGGCGCCCACGACCGCGGCCTCCGCGACGAGCGGGTTCGAGACGAGGGCGGACTCGATCTCCGTGGTCGACAGGCGGTGGCCCGAGACGTTCATGACGTCGTCGACGCGGCCGAGCAGCCAGATGTCGCCGTCCTCGTCCTTCTTGGCGCCGTCGCCCGCGAAGTAGATGCCGGGGAAGCGTGACCAGTACGTGTCCTTGAAGCGCTCGAGGTCTCCCCAGATGCCGCGCAGCATGGACGGCCACGGCTCGGACAGGACCAGGTAGCCGCCGCCACCGTTCGGGACCGGCTGCGCGTTGTCGTCGACGACGTCCGCGACGATGCCCGGCAGCGGGACCTGGGCCGAGCCCGGCTTGGTCGCGGTGACGCCCGGCAGCGGCGAGATCATGATCGCGCCCGTCTCCGTCTGCCACCACGTGTCGACGATCGGGGCCTTGTCGCCACCGATGACGCGGCGGTACCACATCCACGCCTCGGGGTTGATGGACTCGCCGACCGATCCCAGGACCCGCAGGCTCGTGAGGTCGAACTTGTTCGGGATCTCCTCGCCCCACTTCATGCAGGCGCGGATCGCGGTGGGCGCGGTGTAGAAGATCGAGACCTTGTACTTCTCGATGATCTCCCACCAGCGGCCCTGGTGAGGGGAGTCGGGGGTGCCCTCGTAGATGACCTGGGTCGCGCCGTTGAGCAGCGGGCCGTAGGTCACGTAGGAGTGGCCCGTGACCCAGCCGATGTCCGCGGTGCACCAGTAGACGTCGGACTCGGCCTTGAGGTCGAACACGTTCTTGTGCGTGTACGCGGCCTGCGTCAGGTAGCCGCCGGTCGTGTGCAGGATGCCCTTGGGCTTCCCGGTGGTGCCGGACGTGTAGAGGATGAACAGCGGGTGCTCGGCCTCGACCCACACGGGGGTGTGCTGGACGTCGGCCGCCTCGAGGGCGTCGTGCCACCAGACGTCGCGTCCCTGCGTCCACTCGACGTCCTGCTCGGTGCGGCGCACCACCAGGACGTGCTCGACCGTGGTGGGCGCGGCGCCCTCCTTGGGGGCGAGGGCCTCGTCGACAGCGGGCTTGAGCGCCGACGCGGACCCGCGGCGGTAGCCGCCGTCCGCCGTGATGACGACCTTGGCCTCGGCGTCCGCGATGCGGCTGCGCAGCGCGTCGGCCGAGAAGCCGCCGAACACGACCGAGTGCGGGGCGCCGATGCGGGCGCAGGCCAGCATGGCGACGACGGCCTCGACGACCATGGGCAGGTAGATGACGACGCGGTCGCCCGTGGTCACGCCGAGCGCGTTCAGCGCGTTGGCCGCGCGCGAGACCTCGCGCTGCAGGTCCGCGTACGTGACGGTGCGCGTGTCGCCGGGCTCGCCCTCGAAGTGGATCGCGACGCGGTCGCCGTTGCCGGCCTCGACGTGGCGGTCCACCGCGTTGTAGGCCGCGTTGAGCGTGCCGTCGCCGAACCAGCGCGCGACGGGCGCGTTCGACCAGTCGAGCGTCTCGGTGAAGGGCGTCCTCCACGACACGAGCTCGGTGGCCTGGCGTGCCCAGAACGCGAGACGGTCGGCCCTGGCCTCGTCGTACAGCGCCGGCTGGGCGTTGGCCTGGGCGGCGAACTCGGGGCTGGGCGGGAAGCTGCGCTCCTCGTGGAGGAGGTTCTCCAGACCCGGGGACCCGGCCTGCCCGTCGACCCTGGTCTCGGTGGTGGTCACATTCTCAGGCACTCTTACCTCCGGTGCGCATCGACTCTGGTGCGGGGCTCGTGACGTGGGGTCCCTCCGGCCGGTTGCGAGGAGGCCGGGAGGGGGCGAGACACGTCGAGCGACGGGGCCTGTCCTGCCCCGACCGGGCCGAGTCTAGACCCGATCGGGTGACCCGCGTCACTGTCTTCCGAAATGGGAGAAGGTGCTGACAAAAGCCCACGAGCCGTCGCGCGCGCTGCGAAGGGAACGTCGTGGCGCGATCTCGAGCAGTACGTCCTGTCCTCCCGGTGATCGCCCTGAGCGGCGCGCTGGTCCTCGCCTCGTGCACCGCCCCCGGAGGGAGTACCGGCGGCGGGAGCGCCGCGGGGGCCGACAGCACCGACGGCATCGTCCTCGCGGACGGCTACGAGCTGGGCGGGTACAACCCCGTCGCGGGCTTCGGGGCCGCGGGCGAGGCCAAGATGTACGACGGCCTGGTCCGACTGACCGGAGGCGAGGGGATGCCGGGGTTCGAGCCCGCGCTCGCCGCCGAGCTGCCCACGGCGAACGAGGACGCGACCGTGTGGACCGTGACGCTCCGACCGGGCGTGACGTTCTCCGACGGGAGCACCCTCGGCCCCGAGGACGTCGTGGCGACGTACGAGGCGATCCTCGACCCGGCGTCCGCGTCGGAGGCGCGCTCGTCGTTCGACATGATCGAGGAGGTCGTCCAGACCGGCGACGACACGGTCGAGCTCCGTCTCGCGTACTCCTACGCGCCGCTCCTGACGAAGATGCTCATCGGCATCGTCCCGTCGGAGGCCGTCGCGACCCCGGGCCTCGCTGCCGAGTCCCCCCTCAACACCGAGCCGGTCGGCACGGGCCCCTACACGCTCGTCGACCTGTCCCCGGACCGTGCGGTCCTCGAGGCCAACGAGGACTACTGGGACGGCGCACCCGAGGTCAAGAGGCTCACCCTGCTCTACGTCCCCGACGACAACTCGCGCGCGCAGCGCATGGCCTCGGGGGAGATCGACGGAACCAACCTGCCGCCCCTGCTCGCGAACACGTTCGAGGGCAAGGACGGCACGACCGTCACCGCGCACACCTCGGCCGACTGGCGCGGCCTCTCGCTCCCCACGGACAACCCCGTCTCGGGGGACCCGGCGGTACGCATGGCGCTCAACCTGGCAGCGGACCGGCGATCGATGATCGACAACGTCCTGGGCGGGCACGGCCGCGTGGCGGCGACCCCGTTCCCCGAGGTCTACGGCGACGCGTACGAGCCGGACGCGGTGTTCGAGCACGACCCGGCCCGGGCCGAACAGATCCTCACGGACGCAGGCTGGGTCGAGGGCGCGGACGGCATCCGCGTCAAGGACGGGCAGCGCGCGCAGATCGCTCTCATGTACAACTCGGTCGACACCGTCCGTCGCGACCTCGCCCAGGCGTTCGCGTCGGACGCGCTCGCGGTGGGCGTCGAGGTGAACCTCGAGGCGCTGTCCTGGGACCGGATCGACCCGCGCATCAACACCGACTCGACCCTCCTGGGCGGCGGCGACGAGCCGTTCGACCCCGACACCCAGGCCTACGGTGCCCTGAGCTCGGTGTTCGTCCAGCCGGACGTCGGCAGCGTCTACGACAACGCGAGCGACTACCAGAACGCCACGGTCGACGCCGCGCTCGAGGTCGGGCGCCGCAGCCTCGACCAGGCCGAGCGCGACGCGGCCTACCGTGAGGTCCAGGACGCGTACGTCAAGGACCCGGGATACGTGTACCTGGTCTTCCTCGACCACACGTACGTCTCGAAGGACGCGGGGTGGGACATGTCCGGCCAGGTCCTCGAACCGCACGCGCACGGGGTGACCTGGGGCCCGTGGTGGTCGCTGCAGTCCTGGACGCGGGACCGGTGACCACGGTCCAGGCGGGGCGCGGGGAGCGCCCGGCCCCCCGGAACGGGCCAGGGGGTGGGCCCGCCGAGCCCGGCCGGTCCGGCACGGTGCCCGACGGCGCCTCCCGCCCCCCGGAGGGCGACGCACCCTCGGTGCGGGACCTGCGACGCGGGCGCCACCGTGACGTCTGGCGCATGGTGGGTCGCCGCCTCCTCTTCGTCGTGCCGGTCCTGGCCGCCGTCTCGGCCGGGCTGTTCGCGGCGGCGAGGTACTCGCCGTTCGACCCCCTGGTCGGGTACCTCGGCACCCGGTACATGACCACGAGCGAGGCCGACAAGGCGATCATCTCGGAGCAGCTGGGGTTCGAGCAGCCCTGGTACTCGACGTACGGGGGGTGGGTCCAGGACCTGTTCGGCGGGAACCTGGGCCTCTCGCGATCGTTCAACCAGCCCGTGGCGCAGGTCGTCGCCGAGCGTCTGCCGTGGACGCTGCTGCTCGCGGGGTCCGCGCTGGCGCTCGCGGTCGTGATCGCCCTGCTGCTGGGTATCACCGCGGGCGTGCGCAGCGGCGGGATCCTCGACCGGGGGGGTCACGGCGCTGTGCGTGGTGGTGCAGGGGCTGCCACCGTTCGTCCTGTCGCTCGCCGCGATCGCGGTCTTCGCGCTCACGCTGGGGTGGCTGCCCGCTGCGGGGCTCTCGGACGCAGGCTCGGACCCGACGGCCGGGGGCGTGCTGCGCCACCTTGTCCTGCCGGTCGTGGTCCTCGCGATCTCGCAGGTGCCGTGGCTCCTGCTCGCTGTGCGCGAGTCGGTCGTGACCTCGAAGGGCGAGGACTTCGTCGCGGGGGCCGTCTCGCGAGGCGTCCCGACGCAGGTCGTCACGCGCCGTCACATCGTGCCGACGTCGCTCGCGCCGTTCGTCAACGTCGTCGGGGTGCGGCTGCCCGAGCTGGTCGTCGGGGCGGTCCTGGTCGAGGAGGTCTTCAGCTGGCCGGGTGTGGCCGGGGCGATCGTGACCTCGGCCCGCGACCTGGACATGGCGCTCCTGGCGTTCCTGACGATCGGGACGACCCTCGTGGTCATGATCGGGTCGCTCCTCGCCGACGTGGTCGTGGCCCTCGTCGATCCCCGGGTCAGCACCGATGGCTAGGCGCCGGTTGCTGGTCGCCGGGTCGGTCCTGGCGGTCGTGGTGCTCTACGCGGTCCTGGTCCCGTGGCTCGCGGGGGTCGACGACCGCGTCACGGACTTCTCGCAGGCTCGTCTCGCGCCGTCGGGCGAGCACCTGTTCGGCACCGACTCCGCGGGCCGCGACCTGTTCGTGCGCATCGCGTCGGGCATCCGGACCTCGCTCCTCGTGGCGCTCCTGTGCGCGCTGCTCGCGACCGTGATCGGGGTCGTGGTCGGGACGGCGGCCGGGTTCTGGGGCGGCTGGCCGGACCGCGTCATCATGCGCAGCACCGACGCGGTCAACGCGCTGCCGCACCTGCTGCTCGGGATCGTGATCGTGGCCATGTTCCGCGGCAGCCTCGTCGCGATCGTCCTGTCGATCGCGCTGACCCACTGGACGCAGGTCGCGCGGATCGTGCGCTCGGAGATCCTGAGCCTGCGGCAGCGCCCGTTCGTCGACGCGGCGGTGCTCGCGGGCGCGAGCCGCCGGCAGGTCGCGGTGCGCCACCTCGTCCCGGCGACCGCGCCGCAGGCCCTGATCGCGGTGGTGCTGCTCCTGCCGCACGCGGTGTGGCACGAGTCGACGCTGTCCTTCCTGGGCTTCGGGCTGCCCCCGCACGAACCGAGCCTCGGCACGCTGCTCGAGGAGGCACGCAGCTCGCTGCTCCTGGGCGGGTGGTGGACGCTCGTGTTCCCCGCGGCCGTGCTCGTGGTCGTCACCCTCGCGGTGGCGTTCGCGGGACAGGCCCTGCGCAAGGTCATCACCCCACCCCAACCTTCGGAGCTGAGACTGTGAGCCTGCGCGTCGAGAACCTGACCGTGCGCCTGCCCCTGCCCGGCGGGTCGGTGGTCCACGCCGCGAGCGACGTGAGCCTCGACGTCCCGCGGGGCACCGTCACGGCCCTCGTGGGCGAGTCGGGCTGCGGCAAGTCGATCCTGGCCTCCGCGGTCATGGACCAGCTCCCGGCGGGTGCGTGGCGGACCGGGACCATCACGGTCACGACCGCGCAGGGGGTCGTCGACGTGTTCTCGGGGGAGCCCTTCCGGGGGCGGCACGCGGCCCTCGTCCCGCAGTCGGCGGCCACGCACCTGACACCCGTGCGCACCGCGCGCTCCCAGCTCGACGAGACCATCGCGGCCCTCGGCTCGGAGCGCACGAGCGACGACCTCGCGGTGCGTGTGGGCCTCGACCCCTCGGCCCTGGCCTGCTACCCGCACGAGCTCTCGGGCGGCATGGCCCAGCGTGTGGCCGTCGCGGGGGCGCTCGCGGGCGACCCCTCGGTCGTCGTCGCGGACGAGCCCACCGCGAGCCTCGACCGTGCCCTGACCGACAGGATCCTGGGGCTGCTGCGCGAGTGCGCCGACGACGGCGCGGCGGTCCTGCTCATCACGCACGACCTCGCGTCCCTGGTCCGCACGGGCGTGGCCGACCGGCTCGCCGTCATGTACGCCTCGCGCCTCATGGAGACGGGTCCGGCGGCCGAGGTGTTCGACGACCCGTGGCACGACTACACGCGTGACCTCCTGGGCGCGCTGCCCTCGCGGGGGATGCACCCGTTGCCGGGGCTGCCGCCGCAGCTCACCGACCTGCCGGACGACTGCGTGTACCACCTGCGCCGCCCCGAGACCCGGCAGTCGGGCGGACCGACGGCCCTGGTCCAGGTCGGCGACCGCTCGTACCGCACGCTGCGCGACGAGGTGGCCTGATGAGCCTCGCGGCGCACGGCGTGGTCGCGGGCTACCGACGCAGGCCGCCTGTCCTGACCGACGTGTCGATCAGCGTCCCGGCGGGCACGATCGTGGGGCTCTCCGGCCCCTCGGGCACGGGCAAGACGACGCTCGCCCGGGTCCTGGCGCTGCTCGACGCACCCCGCGCCGGGAGCGTGAGCGTCGACGACCAGGTCGCGACGGGTACGAGGTTCGCGGTGCAGCGGGAGCTGCGGGGTTCCGTGGCGATGCTGTTCCAGTCGCCGCGGGCGTCGACCGACCCGCGCCTGTCGTTGCGCTCGATCATCGCGCAGCCCGCCGAGGTCGCGCGCCGCCCGGTCGACGTCGAGGGTGTCGCGGCGCGCGTGGGGCTGACCCCCGACCTGCTCACGCGCCGGCCGTACCAGGTCTCCGACGGCCAGCTCCAGCGGGCCTGCCTGGCCCGGGCCCTCGCGCAGGGGCCGCGCTACCTGATCTGCGACGAGGCGACCGCGATGCTCGACGCCGCGACGACCGCGACGCTCGTGCGCCTCGTCGAGGCCGAGGCCGCCGCTCAGGACGTGGGGGTCCTGCTCATCAGCCACGACGAGGAGCTGCTCGCGGCGTGCTGCTCGCAGGTCAGCGCGCTCGCGGACCTGCGGAGGGAACCGGCGGGGCACTGACCTGTCGGCCCGGGCGAGGTGCGCCCGTGCGGGGGGCGAGGTGCCCGACGGCGGTGCGCGGCGTCGTCGGGCACGTCGCCGCGGCGCGAGGTCCAGCCGGGCCGGGCCTCGCTCAGACGACGGGCGAGGCGGCCTCCTCCGCACGGGCCGCGGCCTCGACCGCCGCCGCGACGACCGTCGTGACCTCGGGGTTGAACACGCTCGGCACGATGTAGGTCGGGTTGAGCTGGTCCTCGTGGATCGTCGAGGCGAGCGCGCGGGCCGCGGCGAGCAGCATGGTGTCGGTGATCTTGTGCGACTGCGCGTCGAGCAGGCCGCGGAAAACGCCGGGGAAGGCGAGCACGTTGTTGATCTGGTTCGCGAAGTCGCTGCGGCCCGTGCCCACGATCGCGGCGTGCTGCGCGGCGTCGACCGGGTCCACCTCGGGCTCGGGGTTGGCCATCGCGAACACGATCGAGTCGGGGGCCATGGTCGCGACGTCGTCGCCCGTGAGGATGCCCGGCGCGGAGACCCCGATGAACACGTCGGCCCCCGCGAGGGCCTCGACGAGCGTCCCGCTCACGTGCCGGGGGTTGGTGCTTATCGCGGTCCAGGCGAGCGCGGGGGACAGGCCCGGGCGGTCGGGGTGGATCACGCCGTCGACGTCGGCCACCACGACGTCGTGCGCGCCCGCGGCCAGGAGCAGCTTGAGGACCGCCGTCCCCGCGGCCCCGGCGCCCGACAGCACGATCCGCACCTCGGCCAGGTCCTTGCCCACGACCTTGAGCGCGTTCGTCAGCGCCGCGAGCGCGACGATCGCGGTGCCGTGCTGGTCGTCGTGGAACACCGGGATGTCGAGCTCGGCGCGGAGCCTCCGCTCGATCTCGAAGCAGCGCGGGGCCGAGATGTCCTCGAGGTTGATCCCCGCGAAGACCGGCGCGACGGCCTTGACCGTGCGCACGATCTCGTCGACGTCCTGCGTGTCGAGCGCGATGGGGAACGCGTCGATGTCCGCGAAGCGCTTGAAGAGCGCGGCCTTGCCCTCCATGACGGGCAGCGACGCGAGCGGGCCGATGTCGCCCAGGCCCAGGACCGCCGACCCGTCCGTGACGACCGCGATCGTGTTGCGCTTGATCGTCAGCCGACGCGCGTCCTCGGGGCGGGCCGCGATCGCCTCGCACACCCGCGCGACGCCCGGCGTGTAGATCATCGACAGGTCGTCACGGTTGCGGATCGGGACCTTGGACTCGATCTGGAGCTTGCCGCCCAGGTGCAGGAGGAACGTCCGGTCCGAGACCCTGTCGACCGCGACCCCGTGCAGCACGCGCAGGGCCTCGACGATCTCCGCCGCGTGCGACTCGCCGCGCGTCGCGACCGTCACGTCCACGCTGATCCGCTCGTGCCCCGACGCCGTGACGTCGAGGGCCGACACGATCCCGCCCGTCTGCTCGATCGCGGTCGTGAGCTCGCTGACCGCCGTCGGCCTGGCCTCGACCTGGAGGCGGACGGTGATGGACGAGGAAACGCTCGGCGCTGAGGTCATGGGGATCAGGGTATGCGGCACCGTCCCGGCACGGGAACGGCGCCCCCGGAGGGACGCCGTGCTCGCCAGCGGGGCGGGGGCTAACAAGCGTGCTGCGAGGGTAGTGCTGCAACGGGTCAAGCCCGGTCAGCCAGTCCTATGCGTGGACTTCTCGCGCGTGGGTTCCGCCCGCCCCTGATGCTGTTGTTCCTCAGTGATACTCCCGTCCCAGCCGTCGCGCAAGGGCCCGGCGGGCGCGCGGGCGAACCTCCACGCGGTGTTCGATCCCGAGCCGGGAGGAGCCGGACAACGGGGACCCCGCGCCTTCGAACGGCTAGCGGTCCGTGCCCCCGCCCGAGCGCCTGCGCGCCGCCCGCCACACGAGCCAGCCCACGACCGCGAGCACCACGGCGCCGCCCACGACCGCGGCGGTCCGCGGCGGCGAGAGCTGGGTGCGCAGCGTGACCGGCCGCGTGAACGTGAGCGTGCCCCAGCCGCTCTCTCCCGCGAGACGCCGCAGCGTCCGGTCCGGGTTGACCGCGAAACCGTGCCCGACGGCCCCGAGCATGGGCGCGTCGGTGATCGAGTCCGAGTACGCGTAGGACGCGTCGAGGTCGTAGCCGTGGGTCTCGGCGAGCTCGCGGATCGCGACGGCCTTGTTCTCCCCGTACGCGTAGAAGTCGATGTCGCCCGTGTACCGGCCCTCGACGATCTCCATGCGCGTCGCGACGTAGTGGTCCGCGCCCAGCACGGCGGCGATGGGCTCGACGACCTCCGACCCCGAGGCCGAGACGATCACGACGTCGTGCCCCCGGTCGTGGTGGCTCACGATGAGCTCGACCGCCTCGGCGTACACGACCGGGTCGATGTACTCGTGCAGCGTCTCCTCGACGATCTGCGAGACGGTCCGCACGTCCCAGCCCGTCACCAGGGCGCTCAGGTGCGAGCGCATGCGCTCGGTCTGGTCCGCGTCGGCGCCGCCCACCATGTAGAGGAAGTGCGCGTACGCGCTGCGCAGCACGTCGCCGCGGCTGATGAGCCCGCCCGCGTAGAACGGCTTGGAGAACGCCGCGGTCGACGACGTCGCGATGATCGTCTTGTCCAGGTCGAAGAACGCCGCGACCTTCCGCGGGCGCCCCTCGCGGGCGCCGGTGGCGGGGCGGTGGCCGGGCTGCGGTGAGTCCTGGAGATGGGTCACCCGGCGAGCCTAGCCGCAACGCGTCGTCGGCGGGGTGGTATGTCCGGCGGTCTCAACCCACCAACGCACCACCTGCTGCTGACGTTACCGGTGGGGGTGAGTTCGGTAGCAGATGTTCGCTCGAGTTGGCGCTAGATTCTCCGCTTGTACTGTCGGCAGACGTAGACCCTGCGGAAGCGTGCGCGGAGATCCGATTCGTGCTCGATCTCGGCATGGGCGAAGGCCCGGACGGGGGAACTCAGACCTGGCGGCGATGTGAATCCTTCGGCGGCTCCATCCCAGTCCTTGTAGACGTGCAGGTACCGGAACTCCTCGGCGAATCCGTGGCGCTGGTACCAGGCGTTCGCCGCGACGTCTTCGCGGGTCCAGGCATCGAGGCTCGTGACTCCCCGGTCGTCGAGCATTGGGAGAGCGCTCGTGAGCAGTGCACTGGCGATGCCTAGCTGGCCGTGGTCGGGGTGCGTCGCGATGGTGTCGATCGTCGCCGAAGCGCCATCGATCTCAACGTCGAGGATTCCGACGACTTCTTGATCGAGTACCGCGACGAGGCACAGTGCGGGACGCTCGAAGCGCGTCCGCTGGGGTTTGACGTCGTCGTAGTACTGCGAGCCAAGGAACGAGAGCGCCCGGCACCGTACCCAGCTCGGTTCGTCAACATCGAGGTACAGCCGGATCGACGCAACAGGACGTGCCCGGCCGTGTTCAACCATCAAGGACTCGTCGAAGCCAGCAGCCCGCAGGAAGTGTGAGGTCATGCGGTCAGGGTGCCCGCATCGGGCCCGGTGGTCGAGACAATTGCCTGCCGCCTCGTAGGGGCTGCTACTGACGGTCTCAGGCCATCGGCCCAGTGAGCGACGGGGCGACAGCGCGCTGGATGGTGCGATAGACGGTTGCGCGTGAGACGCCGAAGAGCTCAGCAAGCTCACCGCTGGTGTGCTCGCCGGCGGCGTGGACGGCCAGGAGGTGGCGTTGCTGGGCGGGCGTGAGCTTCGGCTTCTTCCCACGCAACCGGCCCTTGGCCTTGGCTATGGCCATACCTTCGCGGGTACGCGCGCGGATGAGGTCAGCCTCGAACTCGGCGACCATGCCCAGGACGTTGAACAGGAGCTTGCCGACGGGGTCGGTCGGGTCGTAGGCGTTGCCGCCCAGGGAGAGGACGATTCGGCGGCGGGTGAGCTCGTCGGCGATGTGCCTGGCGTCGGGCAGGGACCTGGCGAGGCGGTCGAGCTTGGTGACCACGAGCATGTCCCCGGCCCGGCACGCGGCGAGGGCTTCACGCAGCCCTGGCCGGTCGCGGTTGGTGCCGGTCAGGCCGTGGTCGACGTAGATCCGCTCGGCCTCGACACCCAGCCGCTCGAGCCCTTCGCGCTGGGCGGTCAGGTCCTGCCCTTGAGTCGAGACCCGCGCATATCCGATCTTCATACCCGTCATGGCGCAAGTGTCGCAGTTCAACCCCCTTCACCGGGCACATTTGCGGGCGGGTCTACCGGGCACCAAGAATTGGCGGAACCGCGTGCGTTGAGTTGGCGGGTCCCAGGTGCCCGGTGAGGGATCGGCTAACGGGCGCTGGCCTACTCTGCCTCCTATGAACGAACGACTGGCCCGGGCGCGAGCCGGGTACGACGCCGTCGCTGCGGACTACGCAGCGCTGCTCCCCGACGCGTCCTTCGAAGCGGGCATGGACCTGGCGATGATTGACCAGTTCGTTGATCAGCTGCCAGCAGGGGCACGGGTGCTGGATGCGGGGTGTGGCACAGGTCGGATGCTGGGGCACCTTCACGAGCGAGAGTCGTCCTTGCGCCTGGTCGGCATCGACCTCTCATCGGGGATGCTCGCGGAGGCAGCACGACCCACCGTCCCGACGGCGCTGGTGGCAGCCGATCTTGCAGCGCTCCCGTTCGACCAGGACGTCTTCGACGGAGTACTGGCGTGGTACTCGATCATTCACGTCCCCTCTGACGCGCTGGCAGCGGCCGTCGCGGAGATGGCTCGGGTGCTCCGACCCGGTGGAACCCTCCTGTTCGGCTTCCATGCGGGCACAGGGGAACGGACGATCACGAGCGCCTATGGGCAGCCAGTAGAGCTCACCTCGTTCTTGCACCTCACGACGGATGTCGCCGCGGCGGCGCGCGCTGCCGGGCTCGACGTGGATACCGTGCTGGACCGCGCACCGCGCCCTACTGAGAAGCACGATCAAGGGTTCGTGCTCGCACAGGCGCCGAAGTAGCCCACTCTGCTGCGAGCTGACGTGGAAGTCGAGAATCTGCAGCAGCCTGCCGAAACGTGTCCGCTGGCGTTGCCCAGTTGAGCACTCGCCGCGGGCGCTCGTTGAGGAGTCGTTGGATCCGCTCGAGCTCGACGTCGTCGGTCGCGGTGAGGTTGGACCGTCGCGGTAGGTACTGGCGCAGGAGACGGTTGGTGTTCTCGTTGGTGCCGCGCTGCCACGGGCTGCGGGGGTCGCAGAAGTAGACCGGTGCGTCGATCAGGGCGCTGAGGAAGGCGTGATCAGCCATCTCACGGCCACGATCCCACGTCAGGGACTTGCACATCCCGGGCGGCACGTTGAACAGCGCGCGGGCGACCGCGGTGCTGACGTCCTTGGCCTTGATCCCGTCGGGCAGCGGGACGATCTTCAGGTAGCGGGTCGAGCGCTCCACGAGCGTGGCCACCGCTGAGGGGCGCTTGCCCATCACGAGGTCACCTTCCCAGTGGCCAGGCTCAAGCCGGTCGGCCACGGTAGCCGGGCGGTGGTGGATGGACACCATGTCACGCAGCTGCCCCCGCCCGTGAGACCGCTGGACCATCCGGGGCCGTCGCATCGAACGACCCGTTCGCAGCCGCTGGTAGGTCGCCTTCGGAATCGACCGCGACCTCGGCAGGTACACCGCGCGATAGATCGTCTCGTGCGAGACCCACATGCCCGGCTCGTCAGGATGCTCACGGCGCAACCACGCCGCAATCTGCTGCGGAGACCAGTCCAGCTCAAGCCGCCCCAGCACCACGGTCCGCAACCGCTCGTCACCCGCCAGGCGCGGCACCCGCGGGCGCCGCGCCTCACTCTGGGCACGCCCGTCTGCCGTGGTCGCCCGGTAGGCGGCGCGGCCGCCGTTGCGCGCGATCTCCCGCGACACCGTCGAGGCCGGCCGGCCGAGCCCTGCGGCGATCGCCCGTCCAGACAGCCCGCTCGCGATCCCGCGCGAGATCTCCTCCCGCTCCCCAGGACTCAGGTGTCGCAGCGAACGCCTCGGCAGCGAAGGCCGGACCCCGCCATGGCGCAGCAAATACCGGCGCACCTGCTGCTCCTGCAGGCCAGCCCGATCAGCGATCCGCCGCAGCGATTCCCCCTCACCCCACGCCCCCCACACCACAGCCTGCTCCGGCGCCGACAACGACGTCCCAACACCCATCCCGGCCTCCACAACCACGCATCATCCACCCTCGTGGTGCGTTGGTGGGTTGAGACCGCCGTCGTTTTTGCGCAGGTCGAGGTTGAAGCCACTGTAACTCGCGACCGAGTGTCGGTCGAAGCGCGATGCGATCAGTAGATCGCGACGGCGTCGATGACGACTGCGGGGCCGGGAATGAAGGCCTGGACGTCGTCGGCCGGCAGGTCGATCGCAAGTGACTTCGACAGGCCGGCGACCATGTCATCCATGCTGGTCATGAGAGTGCGCTTCATCAGCCACTCCCAGCCGTGCAACAGCCACTTCTCGGTATTGAGGAAGTCGTCCTCCTCGATGAGTGATTCGACGGTGCCGACGAGTCCGATCTCTCCTTCGACCTGATCGGCCGCGGCGTCATCGACGAAGTGTCCTGGTCGCACGCTCACCAGAACCCGCGGTTCGAGGCCACAGCCTTCAAGCTCGAACAGAGTCGGCACGGGCACCAACTCGTTGCCCAGGTAGACCGCCTTGAGCGCTTCCTCCACACCGGTGGGCATCTGACCAGAGGTCAGGTCTTCTAGCGACGTAGCAGATGAGCGGATCGCCTGCAGCGCGACGTAGAGCAGCTTGCCTGCCACCGAAGCTGTAGTCAGGTGCGCTGCGCCTTCCAGGACCAGGGCGGTGTCCTTGTGCAGCGCGAGACCGGCGCTCGGTGCTTGGACGTGTCCGCCGTGACTGAGCTGGTCAAGAACCTTGCTCACTGCGGCCTTCTGATTCGGAGCCAGGGTGTAGCTGGTCTGAACCTCGATCTCCGTTCCGCGCTCACCACCTAGTTCGCTTCCTTTGAACCCGAGCTTCCCGCCCCCCTTGCGGTTCTTCATCGTGCGTTCGGTGATCTCCTGCTGTAGCGGTACACCAACATCGGCATACTCGGCCAGCGCGAAGAGAGTCTCAACATCCAGGAACTTCGGCGTACGCAGAGGCATGTGTCGATAGTGCCGCACCCCACCGACATCCAGGTCCTGCCGATCGGGCGAAGGTCCCCCGACGCGACGTCGACCTGGGGCAGTTGATCTGAGGCCCTACGCTCTGGGGCATGGCGATCACCTGGAGCAGGCTTCACGAACGTCTCGGAGTCCAAGTTGCACGGCCGCTCAGCGTCGCCGACATTGTCCAAGCCATAGCGCTCGATCTTGACGAGGACGAAGCGCTCGACTTCAAGGCACAGTTGCGAAGCGATGAAGCGGCGAAGGTCGAGCTCGCCAAGGATGTCGCGGCCATGGCGAATAGTGGTGGTGGCCTCATAGTCGTCGGCGTCGGTGAGGAAGGTGAAGAGAAACATCTCGTCGCCGCGCCGTACCAGATCCCTGCCGAGCCCGAGCAGGCGATTCACCAGCTCCTGGCG
The DNA here is from genome assembly GCF_015142735.1 of Oerskovia douganii. Classification (GTDB taxonomy): domain Bacteria; phylum Actinomycetota; class Actinomycetes; order Actinomycetales; family Cellulomonadaceae; genus Oerskovia; species Oerskovia douganii. The sequence goes on from NZ_JACSPN010000031.1 coordinate 44,163, forward strand.
TCGCGCGTGCGCCCGCTCGTCCGGCCGGTCGTCGAGGCGATCCGAGGCGACGGTGAGACGAGCGGCTACTTGCTCATCCAGGTCCCTGACTCGCCTGCAGCTCCGCACTTCTACGAACACAACCCCGACCAGAGGACCCCGCCCGGTGCGCCCTTCCGCCACGGGTCCGGCACGCTGATGATGCGTGAGTACGACCTAGATGTACCCGGCCGTGAGGTTGGTGCCAGTTCCGGTTGTCGAAGGGAGGACCTCCGGGCTTAGTGGAGATGTCGAAGTC
>NZ_JACSPN010000032.1 GCF_015142735.1 Oerskovia douganii
CACTGTTGAGTTCTCAAGCAACCGACACGCACCGAATCCAACCCGTTCCCAGGCCTTCACTCGGGGCAACTTCTCAAAGCTACCAGACTCATTCCCGCGTCTCAACTCGCCGTTTCCGGTGAAGCCGATCCGCCTGAGCCTGCCGCCCCGTCGATCCCGTGGCACGCAGAGGTGTCTCCGAGAACTTCTGAGGGGTGGCCACCCGGGGGATCCAGCCACTTCGCGGCGGCTCCGAGGAGCTTCGCAGTGGTGTCTGTTCCTCCCTGCCGGGCTGACTTCGAGAACATTACGCGGCGTCCGGCGGCTCCGTCAACTCGCTGCCCCGTCTCGCCCCCGCCCCGCCGCGCCGGGCACCCGCGGTGCCTCCCTGAACCGGACCCTGTCGCCCGGCCTGACCTGCGCCGCCGCGTCGAGCGCCCCTCCCACGACGACCCCGATCACGGGGTACCCGCCCGTGACGGGGTGGTCGCGCAGGAACAGGACGGGACGCCCGTCGGGCGGGACCTGGATCGCGCCGGGGACGAGCCCCTCGCTCGGGAGCTCGCCCGTCCGCCGGTCGATCCTCGGCCCGGCGAGCCGCAGGCCCACACGGTTGCTCGCGTCGGAGACCTCGAACGTCCCCTCCAGGAGGGCTCGCCAGGCCTCGTCCCCGAACCAGTCGTCGCGCACCCCGCGGAGCACCGCGAGCTCGACGACGCCGACCACCTCCGCGCGGGGAGCGATCGCGTCGACCACGGGCAGCCGCGACGGGCGGGGACCGATCGCCACACGGTCCCCCACCCGCAGTGGAGCGGGCCCCAGCCCCGCGAGGACGTCGAACGAGAGCGAGCCCAGCACCGGGGTCGCGGCGAACCCGCCTCGCACCCCCAGGTAGGCCCGCGTCCCGTGCGCGGCGAACCCGAGCCGCAGCTCGGCGCCCGGCCGCGCCTCGAGCAGCGACTGCCTCCCCACGGGTGTCCCGTCGAGCGTCGCGGGTACCTCTGCTCCCGCGAGCGCGAACGTGGCTCGTTCGTGGAACCGCACCGCGAGCCCGCCGAGGGTGACCTCGAGCGCCGCGACGGGGCCGTCGTTGGCGAGCAGACGGTTCAGCAGGCGCAACGCCCCCTGGTCGGCTGCCCCCGACCGTCCGACCCCTGACGCCGCCCAGCCCGGACGTCCCGCGTCCTCGAGCAGGGTGAGCGGCCCCGTGGCGAGGATCTCGACCCCTCCCGCGACAGGGCGCGCCGCCGCACCGGAGAAGGGCGTCTCGCGACCGGGCCGGGCCTCCGCGGCCGGCGCACCCGCGCGGTCGGCCCCGGGGTGCCCCTCGTCGAGGTCGGGAGGGGCTCCGTCCTCCTCGGCGGCGTCCGCGCCGGCGTCCCCCGCCAGCCGGTCGACGGCCCGGAACCGCACACGGGTCCCCGCCGTCAGCAGCGCAGGCGGGTCTCGGTCGACGTCGAACAACCGGGCGTCGGTGCGTCCCAGCAGGCGCCAGCCGCCCGGCGTCTCGCGGGGGTAGACCGCCGTGAGGCCGCCCGCGAGCGCGACCGATCCTGCGGGCACGCGCGTCCGGGGCGTCGCGAGGCGCGGGGCCGCGATGGTCGGGTCCACGTCGGTCAGGTAGCCGAAGCCCGGCATGAAGCCGCCGAACGCGACCACGTACCCGCGCCCGCGGTGCCGGGCCACGACCTCGGCGACGGACAGGCCCGCCCACGCGGCGACGTCGGGCAGGTCCTCGCCGTCGTAGACGACGGGGATCTCCACGACGCTCCCCTCCCCCGGGTGCGCCACGGCCGTCCGGGAGGCCCACGCCTCCCGGACCGCGTCCTCCACCCTGGCCAGGTCCGCCGTCGTCGCCGCGTCGTCGAGGACCACGAGCACCGTGCGCGCCGCGGGCACGACGTCCACGACGCCGGGTACGTCCGCGGCCTGCAGCGCGGCGGCGAGCGCGTGCACCTCGTCGAGCCCTGCGACGTCGGCCAGGAGGGCGTGGTCGCCGTACGCCCGGATGCTCGGCGCGTGCGGCTCGCCCGATCCCGTCGGCACGGTCACCGCCCGATCGCCTGCACGACGACGCCGCTCGCCTCGAGCGTCCTGCGCACCGCGGTCAGGAGCGCTACCGCGCCGGGGGTGTCGGAGTGGACGCAGACCGAGTCCGCCTCGACCGTGACCTCCGATCCGTCCGCCGCGACCACGATGCCCTCGGCCACGAGGCGCAGCGCGCGCTCGGCGACCTCGACGGGGTCGTGCAGGACCGCTCCCGGGGTCCCGCGGGGCACGAGCGACCCGTCGGGTGCGTAGCCGCGGTCCGCGAAGACCTCGCGCACCACGGGCAGCCCCGCCTCCCGGGCACGCCGCAGCACGGCCGAGCCGGGCATCCCGACGACGGGCAGGGTCGGGTCGTAGGCCGCGACCGCGTCGACGACGGCCGCCGCCTGCTCCTCGTGCCGGACGATCGCGTTGTAGAGCGCGCCGTGCGGCTTGACGTACCGGACCCGGTCGCCCGCGAGGCGGGCGAACGCGTCGAGCGCGCCGATCTGGTAGACGACGTCGGCGGTCAGCTCGGCCGGCGCGACCGCCACGAAGCGGCGACCGAAGCCCGCGAGGTCGCGGTACGCGACGTGGGCCCCGATGCTCACGCCCCGCTCGACCGCACCGCGCGTCACGCCACGCATGATCGACGGATCGCCCGCGTGGAAGCCGCACGCGACGTTCGCACTGGTCACGAGGTCGAGCAGGGCGTCGTCGTCCGCGAGCGCCCACGGCCCGAACCCCTCGCCCAGGTCGGCGTTGAGGTCGATGCGGCGCCCGGGCGCCGGGAGGTGTGCCATGCCCCCATCATGGCCGAGGGCACGCGTGTCGGTCGTGACCCGCGGGTCACGACCGGCTGTACCGTCTGGTGCGGTCAGGCCATCGAGGGCTCTGCGTCGACCAGGTCGGCACGGATCTGCTCCCTCAGCTCGGGCGTCGGTTCGTGCCCGTGCTTGCTGATCATGTGGTCGTACGCGGCGTCGAGGACCTCTTCCTCCTCGCCCGCGATCGTCAGCGTGCAGTTGATGACGCTGGGTGTGGTCCGACAGTCGACCATCTTCCTCATGTGTTCTCACCTCCCCTCACGCGGGCCCCGTCGTCGGGGCTCCGGCGGGGGCGGCGTCCGTGGGCTGGGCGGGCGACGTCTCCGGTCCTTCCACCGTCCTCCCCCCGGGGAGGGGTGTCAACGGCCCGACGGCCGGACACCCCTCCCGTTCGTGGGTGCACCCGGGTAGATTTCCGCGGGTGACGACCTCCCTGCGCCCCGCGACCCCCGACGACGCCGCCCGCCTCGCGGAGCTGGCCGCTCTCACGTTCCCGCTCGCCTGCCCGCCCGGCTCCGACCCTGCGGCGGTCGCCGAGCACATCCGCGCGCAGCTCTCCCCGGAGAAGTTCGTCGCGTGGGCCGCGAGCCCCGACCACGCGCTGCTCGTCGCCGAGGGGCCCGAGCAGGTCGCCGACCTGGTCGGCTACGCGCTCCTCGTGCGCGGCGTGCCCGACGACGCGGACATCGTGGCCGTGGTCGGCGACGAGCCCACGGTCGAGCTGTCGAAGATCTACGTGCACCCCGCCGCGCAGGGCACCGGGGTCGCGGGCGACCTCCTGCGGGCCGCGCTCGACGCAGCACCGGCCCTCGTCCCGGACAAGGCCGTGTGGCTCGGTACCAACGGGGAGAACGCGCGGGCCCAGGCGTTCTACCGCAAGCACGGTTTCGCGTTCGCGGGCACGCGCACCTACGTCGTGGGCGGCGAGGCGCACGACGACGTCGTCATGGTGCGCCCGCTCGACTGAGCCCGCCGCCCGGCGTGCTGCGCGACGGCGCGACGCCGAGGACGGGCCCGCCGGGGCTCGGCGCTCCGTAGGTGACCCCGCGAGCCGGGCGACGAGCGCCGGGCTAGTGGTCCACCGGGCTCGCGGCACCGTCCCCCGCGTCGTCGGGGTGGAGCGGCAGGAACACGTGGACGTGCCCCTGGTCGGCGTCGACGCTCAGCCCGTCGAGCTGGGTCGCGGCCATGGCCCACGTGTCGGCAGCGCGCAGCCGGAGGTCGGCCGCGAGCGCCAGGAGGGCGGCGCGGGTGGGCTCGGCGGCCTCGCCGGCCAGCACGAGCGTGTCGACCGTGTCGCCCAGCAGCGCGATCGAGACGCCCAGCCCGTTGCGCGTCACGTTGTACCCCGACGCGCCGGACGGCAGCGCCTCGGCCTCGGCCGTCAGGGCCGCGAGCTCCTCGCGCCAGCCGGAGACCTGCTCGGGCGTCGCGGGTGTGCCGGGCGAACCGTCGAACGGCAGCGCGACCGACAGGTCCTCCATGGTCGGGGCGAGGCGCTCCTGCGCGGAGACCGCGAAGTCGGTCACGACGCCCAGGTTCTCGACGTCGCGCGCGGCCTCCGCGGCCTCGAGCTCGGCCACGCGCGCCGGGTCGGCGACGTACGCACCGGGCGCTCCGGCGTCGGGCCGTTCGACGGCCCGGACGACCGCCGCGACGACCAGGGTGACCACCGCGAGCGCGGCGACCGCGAGCCAGGCTCGACGTGCGCGGGAGAGGTACCGCGGCCACCGGGCGCGTTCGCGCTCCGGCGGCCGCGGGCGGGGACGGCCGGCACCGTCCCCGGTCCGGGGGCCCGCTCCCCGAGCCGTCGCCGAGCGCGCCGTGCGCTGGGCCGTGCTGCGCCGGGCGGACGTGGTCCGTGCCACGGGAGAACTCCTGTCGTCGTGGGAGCGGGAAGGCTGTGGTCGTCGGGTGCGTGTCCGGCCGCGGCTCGCCGTGCGTGCCGCGGCCGGGCCGCTCCCCCGGCGCGGGAGCCGTGCGCGGCAGGCGCCGCCCCCGTGGGGGCGACGCCTGCCGCTCGTGCATCAGCCGCAGGAAGCGGCCGCGTAGTCGACGGTGAACGTCGACGTCCGGTCACCGATCGTCGCGACCACGGTGGCGGCGCCCGCCTCGACCGACGTCGCGCGCGAGGCGAACGACTGCGCTGCGGACTTGCCCGGGGCGACACCCGTGAAGGTCTTCGTCCCGAACGGCGTGGTCACCTTGATCGTGGCCGGCGCGTCGTCGGTGTTGACGACCCGCACGTTGACGAGCGCCTTGCCCGCCGTGCACTGCGTGCGCACCACGACCTCGGCCGTGACCCCGCCCTCGACCGCCGGCACCGAGAGGGTGAGCGGCTCGCTCACGTTCCCGGCGACGTCGACCGCGCGGTACGAGACCTCGACGGCCCCGTCCCCGACGGCGAAGGGCTCGGTGTACTCGAGCCACTCGTCCGCAGGGGTGTCGGCGAGGCGGTACTCGACCCGGGCGAGGCCCGAGCCCGTGTCCGCGCCGGCCAGGGTGACCGTGCGCTCGGACAGCTCGGCCTTCACGGTCGGTGCCGTGGCGTCGATCTTGACCACGTGCGCGACCTCCTGCGACACGTTGCCGGCCTCGTCGGTCGCGCGGAAGGCGAGCGAGTGCTCGCCACCCGTCGTGAGCTCGATCCCGGTCGTGTACGGGGCCCAGGCGCCGTCGGCGACCTTGACCTCGATCGACGGCGCCTGCGAGACGTCGTCGGTCGCGGTCGCGGAGACCGTCACGGCCCCGGTGTTCCAGCCGGACGCGCCGGCCGCCGGGTCCTGGGCGACGGTCACGACCGGCGCCTGCGTGTCCTCGTCACCCGTGGTGACGTGGAACCAGTCGAACGCGACCGTGACCGGGACCTCCTGCTCGGGGCCGATGGCCACGAGACCGAAGGACGTCAGTGCCGCGTCGTTCGTGACTGGCGCCCCGAGGGACGTCCAGTTCACGCCGCCGTCGCTGACCCAACCCTGGTAGGTGTTGCCCACCTTCTCCATGCGCAGGTACCAGTAGCCCGACTCGGTGGTGTCGGCGATCTCGAGCTGGCGGTTGCCGCCGCTCGAGGCCGCGTTCTTCTCCGACGCGAGCTCGGCACCCAGGTTCAGCGGGGTGCCCGGCTGGTTCTTGGCGACCACGTCGAGCTTGACGTAGTTGTCGTCGTCGCCGTACGCCATCAGACCCGCGTACTGCCAACGGTGCAGCAGCGGAGCCTTGAAGCGGGTCTCCGCGACCCAGTCACCCTCGGGGGCAGCCTGGAGCACGAAGTTGCGCGGGCTGACCGGGTTGTTGTTGTTGATGTCGCCCGGCTGGGTGGTGATGCGCAGCTCGCCGCCGGCGACCTCGACCTTCGAGGCGTCGTAGCGGACCACGTTGTTCCAGCGGCAGCCGTCGAGCGAGGTGCCCTCGAACTCGTCAGAAGGAACCCGCGTCCCACCGTCAGGTCCGTCCGTCGAGTCCGGCGTGACCTTGAACCAGTCGACCAGCGCGACCGAGTCGGCCGTGCCCGTGTCGCCCGCGGCGATGACGCCGAAGGTCGCGTTCGCCTTGACCGGGGCAGAGCCCGCGATCGCGGTCCACGTCTGGCCGTCCGCCGAGTACGCGGCCGTGATGGCCGTACCCGTCGAGGTCAGCTTGAGGTACACCGACGACGGGAAGCTCGCCGCGACGTTCGTCTGGCCGTGCCACGTGCGCGCACCGCCGGTCTCGGTCTGGAACTCCAGGAAACGGTTGCCGTTCTGGTTCTTCGTGAACGCGAACTTGGTGTACTCGTCGTCGTTCACGTGCACGAGGAGACCCGCGTGCTGCCAGTGCCGTGCGAGCGGGACCTCGACCTTGGTCTGGATCTCCCACGCCCCGGCAGGTGCCGGCTGGCCCAGGTAGCTGATCGGGCCCGGGACCGCCTCGTTGATGTCGCCCTGGACGACGGGCAGGACCGCCTTGCCGTCCGCGACCGTGATCGACTTCCCGGGTGCGGTGCGCACCACGGTCCAGCGACCGGTGTCGAGCGACGCGGCGTCGAACTCGTCGGACTTCTGCGCCGCGCACTGCGGCGGCGTGCCCGTACCCGGCTCGGTCGGGTCGACCGGGTCGTCGTCGAACGTGAAGTCCTGGAACTCGACCGCGCTCTGGTTCGAGCTGTGCGCCGTCACGAACAGGCCGACGTCCTGGACCGACGCCGCTCCCGGCAGGGACACCGGGTCGCCGATCTGGGTGAAGTTCTCGCCGTCCTTGCTCCACGACGCGGTGTACAGGTCACCGTCGCGCTCGATCCGCACCCACGCGGGGTAGCTCGACGAGCTCGCCGCGGACGACGTCACGAGCTGGCCCGCAGCGTTGCCGCGCAGCCACTCGAAACCACCGTTGGGGCGGATGCCCAGGGCCGCGTAGCCCGGCGACTTGCCCGGCTGCGTCACGTCGTTGCGGACGATCAGCCCTGCCTTGGCGGACCCGTTGGAGTTGCCCTGGCTGTTGATCCTGACCGTCGCGGACCACTTCTCGTCCGCCCCGGCCTCCTTGTAGATGGCCGAGTACTCGTCGGTGCCCTGCCACATGTTGGCACCTGCAGAGGTCACGAGGTACTTGCCCTCGGAGAGCTGCTCGAACGTGCCGTTCGCGTTGGTGAAGGTCTTCATGCCGGCGAACAGGTCGCCGACCTGCGCCATGACGATGCGGGACTTCGTGGTGAGGCCCTTGTCGTTCGTGGCGACCGCGGTCAGCTTGTAGTAGTTGTCCGCCGTCGCGTTCCACGTCGTGGTGTACGGCGCGGACGTGTCCGTGCCGATCGACTCGCCGTTCACGAAGAACTCGACCTGCGTGACCGTGTTCTCGGCGTCCGTCGCGGCGGCCGAGACCGTGATCTCACCCTGCTCGAGCTGGACGCCCGCCTCGGGAGCGGTCACGACGACCTCGGGGCGGGTCGTGGCCGAGATGCCCTTGCCGTGCGCCTCGATGAAGTTCAGGCGACGCTCGCCCGCACCGGGGAACACGACGTACAGCGTGAAGCTCTCGCCCGGGTCCGCCACGTCGACGCGCACGTCGGTGAAGGTCCCCAGGCCGGTCTCCGGGACGGAGGCCGTGGCGAGGAGCTCGCCGTCGGGAGCGTCACGACGCAGCTCGACGGTGCCCGCCTGGGCTGCCGAGACGCGCAGCGACAGGGCGCTGATCTGGTGGAGGTTGAACGGGTCGTACGAGGACCAGGCCCCGTCCTTGCCCGTGATGACGGACCCGCCGCCCTCGACGTCCCGGCTCGGGAGCTGGGTCGTGCCCTGCGAGGACGTCTGGAACTCGGCCTCACGCTTCTTGCCGAAGACCAGGGTCGTGTCGGAGCCGGTCAGCGCGGGCACGTCGCCCTCGCCGCCGCCGTCGGTGTACCGGGCATCGAGCACGTAGAAGACGTTCATGTCCTCGCCGTGGCCACCGCCCAGGCCGGTCTCGACCGAGCCCGTGGTGCCGTGGAGCGGCTCGGACGGGTGCGCGTGCGCGTCGTGGCCCAGTGCGGGCTGGATGATGACGTTCTCGTCGACGATCGAGGCGTCCTCGGCGTCGGTGACCTCGACGTCCCAGTCGATCCGGTCGCCGAAGTCGAAGAACGACCCGGTCGGCGGCAGGTTGAAGTCGACCTCGGGGCGCGTGTTGCCGACCGTGATCGGGACCGTCGCGGTGCCGACCTTGCCCGACGGGTCGCTCACCGTGAGGCGGGCGTCGTAGACGCCGTTCGCGGTGTAGGTGTGCACCGGCTTGGCGTCGGTCGAGTCGGTCGTGCCGTCACCGTCGAAGTCCCACGCGTACGTGAGGGCCTCGTTCTCGGGATCCGTGCTCGCGGCACCGTCGAACGTGACGGTCAGCGGGGCCGTGCCCGAGTCGGGGGTGGCAGCCGGCTTGGCCACCGGTGAGCGCGATCCGGAGACGTAGTCGATGCGGTGCAGGCCCGAGTTCGGGTTGTCACGCCCGAACCCGCCGCCCCAGTCGAGCACGTAGAGCGCGCCCTCGGGGCCGAACGTCGAGTCGATCGGGGCGAGGAACTGCTCGTTCGACAGGAAGGGGTTGACCTTCTCGACGGCGGCGCCCTTCGGCGTCGTGTCCTTGAGGTCGATCGAGTACATCTTGTTGCGCGCCCACTCGTAGAAGAAGGGCTTGCCGTCGTAGTACTCGGGGAACTTGGTGTCCGACACGAGGTCGGCGTCGTAGCTGTAGAACGGACCACCCATGGGTGCGAGCCCGCCACCGGCGTTGATGACGCCGGGGGCAGAGGTGCGCTGGTAGCCGTAGTACATGTCCGCGGGCTGGGCCGCGGGGAGCTGCGTCAGACCCGTGTTCAGGATGGAGTCGTTGACCGGGGCGGCGCAGTCGAAGTTGGCGCCGACCGTCACCGGGTTGGTGCGGTAGTCGACGTCGCGGAAGGGCTCGTTCTTGCCCATGCACAGGGGCCAGCCGAAGAAGCCCGGCTCCTGGATGAGGTTCCACTCGGCGATGCCCGCGGGGCCGCGGTTCGCGAGGTTGTCCGAACCGTTGTCCGGGGAGTAGTCGGCCACGCCGAGGTTGCCCGTGGCGGGGTCGATCGTGAAGCGGAACGGGTTGCGGAAGCCCATGGCGTAGATCTCGGGCAGCGTCTTGTCGGTGCCCGGGGCGAACAGGTTGCCCTCGGGGATCGTGTACGTGCCGTCGGCCTCGGGGTGGATGCGGAGCACCTTGCCGCGCAGGTCGTTGGTGTTCGCCGACGTCGCGCGCGCGTCGTGCAGCCGGCCCGGGCGCTCGGAGATCGGGGCGTAGCCGCCCGAGGGCTCGGAGTGCGGGTTCACGTCGTCGCCCACGCCGATGTACAGGTCACCGGTGCGGTCGTCGAAGATCAGGCTGCCGCCCGTGTGGCCCGGCTCGTCGGGCAGGCGCCCGGCCGGGACCTCGATGAGGACCTTCTCCGAGGCCGGGTCGATCACGGTGCCGCCGGGACCGCCGTCGGTCACGGTGAAGCGCGAGATCCGGTTGAAGAAGTTCTCCGGGTTCGTGTCGTCGGCGCTGGCCGGCGAGTAGTACTGGTACAGGTACCCGTTGGTCGCGAAGTCCTTGTCGAGCGCGAGGCCCAGCAGGCCGTCCTCACCACCGGAGTACACGGGGATGGTGAGCGCGGTCGTGGTGTTCTGGGTGCGCGGGTCGTAGACGCGGATCTGTCCGCGCACGAGCTCGGTGAAGAACACGCGGCCGTCGGGGGCGACGTCCATGCCGAACGGCGCGCTCGTGTTGGTGTCGAGCGCGACCTTCTCGAACTGGCCCCAGTCGGTGCCGCCGCAGTCGCCGGCCACCTGGCCGGACGCCCACTGGACGCCGCCCACGATGTGCTGGACCAGGTCCGGCTCGCCCGTGAAGTGCGCACCGAAGTGACCCATGCCGGTCATCCAGGCGCGGCCTCCGTCATAGGGCTTGCACCACGAGATCGGGTGGTCGGCGCCCATCTTGTTGCCGCCCGCGTCGTACGTCGACTCGTCCATCGTGGCGAGCACGTGCGCGCTGCCGCGCACGTTGGCCGAGTAGTTGTACCACTCGTCGGCGCGGTTCCAGCGCTGGTCGAGGTGCGACGTCGAGGGGTGCACGCGGTCCTCGACGCGGACCGTGCCGGGCAGGCCCGGGCTGTTGCCCGTGGCCGCGTGACCGGGCATGAGCGCCCCGATCATGTCGTCCCACCAGCCGTAGTTCCCGCGCATGTCGGTCGCGTTGTGGATCGCGACGATGCCGCCGCCGGCCTGCTGGTAGCGCTCGAGCGCGGCCTTCTGGTCCGCGTTCCACGGGTCGCCCGACGTCTGGAACATGACCAGGGCGTCGTACTCGGCGAGCCCGGCGTCGGTGAAGACCGAGGAGTCCTCGGTGTGGTCGGACGCGATCCCGACGTCGGCGAACGCGGCCTCGAGCACGGGCGTGCCCTGCGTGATCGCCTCCGAGTGCCGGAACTGGGTCGTCTTGGTGAAGATGAGGACCTTGCGGTCGTCACCGGGAGCATGTGGTCCGTCGTGGGCGGTGGCCATGGTCGCGGGCGCGAGAGTGAACGCCAGAGCTCCGATGGTCAGCGCCGCGACGGCTCTTCCCCGCAGGGGAAGTCGCGCAGCCTTCATGTGTCTTGCCTCCAGGGCAGTCGGCACGTGGCGAGAGTCCGTGCCCCGCTCGTCGGTGAACGGGGCCGCACGTGCTGTGAAGAGATACGTCGTCCCACGGCGTGCCGGCGCCGTCGGTCCTGCGAAACGAGGTGGTGCAACCTACCGGTCGGTCAGCCGCGCATCAGTCCTTTCAGGAAGGCCAGGCCATCGACAGCGATGGCGTCCTGGGTGGGGGCGAGCGACCGCCAGATCGAGGCGGCCGTCGCGATGGTCGCGTTGTCGGCGGTGAACGACTCGATGCACAGGGAGCCGTCGTAGCCCACCCGGTCGAGCGCGCCGAGGAACGCGGGCCAGTCGAGGTGATCGCTGCCGGGGGCCCCGCGGTCGTTGCCGCAGACCTGCACGTGCGCGATGCGGTCCCCGGCGCGCGTCACCGCGGCGGCCAGGTCCGTCTCCTCGATGTTCATGTGGTAGATGTCGAGCATGAGCCCGATCCCCTCGGTCGGGAGGGGTGCGACGACCGCGAGCCCCTGGTCGACCGTGTTGACCAGGCTCGTCTCGTAGCGGTTCAGGGGTTCGAGACCGATCCGCACCCCCGCGGCCATGGCGTGGTCCACGACGGGCGCGAGGTGGTCGACGAGCTCGGCGTACGCGGCCTCGCGCTGGCCGGGGGTCAGCCGCCAGGTGCGCCCGACCGACGCGTACGCGGGGCCGCCGATCACCCGCGAACCGACCGTGTGCGCCAGGTCGACGACCTGGCGCAGGTAGTCCTGGGTCCGGCGGATCGTGCCGGCGTCGGCTGCGACGAGCTCGCGCCCGGGCCCCATGACGAGGGACACCGACGCCCCGAGGCCGTGGTCGTCGAGGACGCCTGCGGCCTGCTGCGGGTTCCAGTCGGCGACGTCCTCGACGGGCAGCTCGAGGACGTCGAACCCCCACCCGGCGACGCGCGGGGCGATCTCTCGCAGGGAGGCGTCGGTCAGGGGCGAGGTCCACACCCAGGTGTTGACCCCCAAGGGGCGTGTGCGGGCCACTGTGCTCTCTTTCGTCGGTGGGTGCGTCTGCAGGGATGCCCGACGCCGGAGCTCGCCCTCGCGCGGAAGGCGGGCTCCGTCGTCGGGCACCCGGCGGGCCGTGCCGACCTACCCACGCCCGGCCCCTCGAGGAGAGCGAGGGACCGGGCGGGGGGCCGGGGTCAGCGGCCGGGGGCCGTGAGGTGCGTCGACCGCGTCAGCGGTTCGTCCACGCCTCGGGGTAGCCGGGCAGGTCCTCGCCGCCGAACTTGGCGTAGTGCAGCGAGGGCATGTCCTTGTTGGCCTCGAGGTAGGCGTCCAGGTCCTCGCCCGTGATGGGCGACTGCGGGAGGACCCACTCGGCCGGGACCTGCTCGCCGTTCCAGATCTTCTGGGCCGCGAGGATCGGGGTGCGCCACTGGAAGTTGGAGTACACGGCACCCAGGGCCGTCATGTCCGTCTCCTGCCACTTGCGCATGAAGCTCAGCTCGTCCTCGCCCATGAAGACCGGGTAGGGCTTGCCGGCGTCCTCGAACGCCTCGACCGCCGCGACCGCGCCGTCGCCCGCGTCCATCCAGATGCCGTCGACGTCGCCGCGCTGCAGGTACTGCGTCACGATGTCCTTGATCTTGGCGCCGTCACCACCGGTGAACTCCTGGCCCACGACCTCGATGTCGCTCTCCGAGAAGATCTTGTCGGCCGCGGCCCAACGGTTCTCGAGCACGTCGACGCCGGGCAGGATGCGCAGGGCCAGGACCTTGGAGCCCGGCTCGAGGTTCTCGACCAGGAACTCCGCGCCGTCGGCACCGTACGCGTAGCCGCCGATCGGGTGGATGTACGTGACCATGCAGTCGGAGTTGACGCCACGGTCGAACACGATGACGGGCTTGCCGCTCTCGCACGCCGCCTCGACCGCGGGGGTCAGGGTCGCGGTCGTGGACGGCGAGATGATGATCGCGTCGCAGTCACCGGCCTCGACGAACGCCTGGATGTCGGAGATCTGCTTGTTGTCGTCGTCCGCCGCGTCGGAGACCCGGAACTCGGAGATCTCGCCCGACGTCTTGAGGACCTCGACCTGCTGCTGCATGGTGATGAACCCCGTGACGCGCCACGGGTTGGAGACCGACGCGTTGGAGAAGCAGAGCTTCTTGCCGCCCTCCTTCGCGTACTGCGCGGTGTCCACGTACTCGGGGTCGATGGCCTGCAGCCACGGCTGCTCGGCCGGTCCCTCGGGGACCGCGGTGCGCTGCGCGAGCTGGCGGTCGTAGTCGGCCTGCACGAACCACTCGCTGTTCGCACCGGACTCGCTCGCCTCCTCGCCCGCCTCGGCGGCGGTCTCGCCGCCCCCGGCGGGGGCGTCGGGCACGTCGGTGCTGCACGCAGCGGTGAACAGCAGTGCCGCGGTCGCGGCTCCTGCCATGAGAACTCGAGAGCGTCGCATGTTCCTTCTCCTGTGATCGGAAGACTTCGTTGTCCTGCCCGTCGCAACGGTGCGACGGTCTGTCGGGGACGGATCTGTGTGGCGTTCCGGGGGGTGGCCGGAGGACTAGGGCGCTGCTGGCTGGGGCTCCTTGGGGACGGTGGGTTCGGGGACCCCTGCCGGGGTGGTCGGGGAGCTCGGGGCGCCCGGGGGCGCGGTCCTGGACCTGCGCGGCATCGCGGCGTAGGCCACGGCGGCGATGATGATCACGCCCTGGACGGCGGGGCGGATCGTGGACGGCAGGCTGAGCTGGTTGAAGAGGGTGAACAGGGCGTCGAGGGTCAGCGCGCCGGCCATGGCCGCGACGACCGACCCCCGGCCGCCGCCCAGGACGACGCCGCCCAGGACGACCGCGGTGATCGCCATGAACTCGAGGCCCTCGCCGACCTGGGCCGTCACGCCCGCGTAGCCGCCGATGAGGATGCCCGCGACCGTGGCCATGAAGCCCGAGAACAGGAAGGCCCGCGTGCGCACCCACCAGACCGCGGTACCCGAGAACGCTGCCGCCACGTCGTTGTCACCGGTCGCGACGAGCGTGCGACCGAACGGGCGGCGCATGACGACCACCGCGACCACGCCGAGGACGACCGTGATGAGCACCGCGTACGGGACCTGGAACTGGCCGGGCGTGTCGGGGAGCCCGCCACGACCCCACTGGCGGAAGCCCTCCGTCAGGGAGCCGGTCGGCGCCCCGCCGGTCCAGAGCCGGATCGCCCCGTACAGGACGAGCATCATGCCGAGCGTCGTGATGAACGACGGGACCTTGAGCAGCGTGACGATCAGGCCGTTGACGAGCCCGACGCCCAGGCCGAACAGGACCATGAGGCCGATCACGGGCCACGTCATGGACTCCTCGCCGTCGATGAGCTTGGCCGCGATCACGACCTGCGCCCCGACGAGCGAGCCGACCGAGAGGTCGAACTCCCCCGAGACGATGACGAAGTACTGCCCGATCGCCAGGACGATGAGCGGGGCCGCCTTCTTCAGGAAGGCCATGATCGACATGGGCTCGCCGAACGACGGGTTCATCACGAGGATCGCGACGAACACCACGATCAGCAGGGCGTAGACGGTCCAGGTGCTGCCGGACGTGACGCGCTGGACCCAGCGGGAGAACCCGCCCCGGGTCGGGGCCTGCGTGCCGCTCGGGCTGGTCGCGGGAGTGCTCGCGCTCATCGGGTGGCCTCCTTGCCGGTGGTGCTCGTGGGGCTCGCGGAGCCGGGGCCGCCGCCGTCCGGGCCCGAGCCCGGTCCGACGGACCTGCCCAGCGCCCGGAACCTCGCCCGGCTGCTGGCCGGGTCGATCTGACGGCGGGCGTACATGGCGACCGCGGCGATGATGATCGCGCCGCGCAGGACGTCCTTGAAGAACGGGCTGACGTCGAGCACGTTGAACACCGTGTCGAGCGACGCGAGGATCAGGACGCCCGCGATCGTGCCGAGGATCGAGCCGCGTCCGCCCATGAGCAGGGTCCCGCCGAGGACCACGGCCGCGATCGAGTTGAGGTCGTAGCCGTAGGTGTAGACCAGGGCGTTGCCCGTGCCGAACCGTGCCGCGATGAGGAGCCCGGCCACGCCCGCGCACAGCGAGCACAGGACGTGGGCCAGGATGATCGACCGGTCGGTGCGGATGCCCGAGAGCCGGGCGACGTCGATGTTCCCGCCGACCGCGAACATGTGGTAGCCGGGGCGGGTGCGGGTCAGCAGCACGACGCCGAGCACCATGACCACCGCGAGCACGATGACCGAGACCGGCACCGGGCCGATGCGGGTGTACCCGAAGCCCTGGAACGCCTTGGGGATCTCGCCCGAGGGGCCCTTGTACTGGGTGTCGAGGTAGCCCTTGATGATGAGGCCGACACCGAGCGTCGCGATGAACGAGTTGACGCGGAGCTTCGAGATCACCAGACCGTTGACCAGGCCGACCCCCGCGGCCACCGCGAGCGCCGCGACGACGCCGAGCCAGATGCGCGACGGGTCGCCGGCCATGGTCGTGGCGGCGACGAGCGAGGACCAGGCCACGACGTAGCCGACCGACAGGTCGAGCGACTTGCACAGGATCACGAACGTCTGCCCGATCGCGACGAAGCCCAGCAGGCTCGTCTGCGACAGCAGGTAGAACAGGTTCCCCTGGCTGAAGAAGCTGCCGCCCTGCGCCGCGACGAGCCCGGCCGAGACGGCCAGGATGCCGACGAGCGCGAGGTAGACGATCCCCGTCGAGCCGAGCCGGCGCCGTCGGGGGCCCGACGTCACGCTCCCCGCACGGGGCGAAGCGGTGCTCACCGCGGTGCTCATTTCTCCTCCTGGAGGGTGTCGCTGTGCGCGGGACGGGGTGGTCGGACGGTGGACCCGACAGGGACGTCGAGCGCGGAGAGGTCGACCTCGACGTGCTCGGACGTGTCCCCCGCGCCGGTCGCGAGCGCCATGACGGCCTCTTCGTCGCTGCCCGCGGGGAGCTCGCCGGCGAGCCGGCCGTCGCGCATCACGAGGATGCGGTCGGCCATCGCGACGACCTCGGGGAGCTCGGAGGAGATGAGCAGGATCGCGACGCCGCGCGCCGTGAGCGTCCGCATGAGGTCGTAGACCGCACGCTTGGCGCCGACGTCGATGCCACGCGTGGGTTCGTCGAGCACGATGACCGACGGGTCGGTCACGAGCCACTTCGCGAGGACGACCTTCTGCTGGTTCCCGCCCGAGAGGTACTGGACCTCGGCGTCCTTCGAGCGCGAGACCAGGTCGAGCGACGACAGGATGCCCGGGATCGCCCGGGCCCGACGGTCGGAGGACCGGGGGGTCACGGCGTCGAGCACGAGGCGCGCGTTCGCGGAGATCGACTGCTCGAGCGCGAGGCCCTCGGCCTTGCGGTCCTCGGTCACGAGCGCGATCCCGAGGCGGACCGCCTCACGGGCAGAGGCGACCGTCACGGGCTCGCCGTCGAGCAGGACCGTGCCGCGGGTGAAGGGCGCGACCCCGAACACGCCGTGCGCGATCTCGGTGCGTCCGCTGCCCTGGAGCCCGGCGAGTGCCACGATCTCGCCCGCGCGGACCTCGAGGTCGATCCCGTCGACCTGGGTGTTCCCGGCGTCCGAGAGCGCGAGCTTGACGGCCCCCGGCACCGTGCCAGGGTCCTTGTCCGGGTAGTAGCCCGCGAACTCGCGCCCGACCATGGTGCGCACGAGCCGGTCCGGGGTGATGTCGGCCGTCGCGGTCGTCAGCACGAGGTCACCGTCCTTGAGGACCGTGATGGTGTCGCAGAGGTCGAAGATCTCCTTGAGGCGGTGCGAGACGTAGAGGATCGCGACGCCGCGGTCGCGCAGCTGCTGGACGAGCGCGTAGAGGAGCTCGACCTCCTGGTCGGCGAGCGCCGCGGTCGGCTCGTCCATCGAGATGATGCGCGCGTCGTAGGAGACCGCCTTGACGATCTCCACGATCTGCTGCTCGGCGACGGACAGCGAACCGACCCGCATCCACGACGCGAGGCCGTGCAGACCGAGGTCGGCGAGCAGGGCGTCGGTGTCGCGGGCCATGCGCCGGACGTCGACGATCCCGAACCGGCGCGGCTCGCGTCCCAGGTAGACGTTCTCCGCGACGGTGCGCTCGGGCAGGAGGTTGAACTCCTGGAAGACCGTCGAGACCCCGGCCAGCTGCGCTGCGAGCGGCGACGCGAACGTCGCGGGGGCGCCGTCGAGCTCCATGGAGCCCGCGTCGGGCTGGTGGACCCCGGCGATGATCTTCATGAGCGTCGACTTGCCGGCACCGTTCTCGCCGACGAGCGCGTGGACCTCGCCCGGGCGCACGTCGAGGTCGATGCCGCGCAGGACCGAGTTGCCGAAGAAGACCTTGCCGATGCCCCGCAGCCGCAGGATGGGCGCGACCGTGGCGCTCGCTCCTCCTGGTGCCGTCGGTGATGTCATGCCCCTACCTCCACCCAGGTGCCGGTGCGTGCGGAACGGGCCACGGCCTCGGCGAGGTGTGCGGCCCGGAGCCCGTCGGCGAACGTGGGCAGCCCGTCGGGCGTGCGCCCGGCGATGGCCGCGGCGGTGTCGCCGACGAGAGCGTCGAAGCAGTCCTGGTACCCCTGGGGGTGCCCCGCGGGGAGACGGGAGTAGCGTGCGGCCGCGGGGGCGAGCGTCTCGGGGTCGCGCACGAGCAGGCGGCTCGTGTCGCGGCGTCCCTCCCAGAGGCTCTCGGGGGCCTCCTGGTCGAACGCGAGCGTCGACTCGGACCCCGAGATCTCGAGGAAGAGGCGGTTCTTGCGGCCGGCCGAGACCTGGCTGATGACCGCCGAGCCGAGCGCTCCGCCGTCGGTCTCGTACTGGAGCGTCACGGCGTCCTCGGTGCGGACCGCGGTCGGGAGCCCGTCGAGTCCCGTGCGCTCGGCGTTGACGGTCGCTGTCTGGGCGACGAGGCGCACGATGCGCTGACCCGTCGTGAACTCGAGGAGGTCGCAGAAGTGCGACCCGATGTCGCCGAACGCGCGGCTCGCCCCGCCCAGCGCCGGGTCGACGCGCCAGTTGTCGTCGCTCGCGCGCAGCAGCCAGTCCTGGAGGTAGGACCCGTGGACCAGGCTGATCGTGCCGACGGCGCCGCTGCGGACGCGTGCGCGCGCCTCGCGCACCATGGGGTGGAAGCGGTAGGCGAAGGGCACGACGGCGACGCGGCCGTCCGTGGCGGAGGCCTGCGCGGCGAGACCGGCCAGGGCGAGCGCACCCTCGAGGTCGGTCGCGAGGGGCTTCTCGCACACCACGTGCTTGCCGGCCGCGAGCGCCGCGGTCGCGAGGGGGACGTGCAGGAAGTTGGGGGTGCAGACGTGCACCACGTCGACGTCGGGGTCGTCGATGAGCTCCTGGGCGGTGGCCGCGTAGCCCTGCGCGCCGAGGTCGGCCGCGGCCTCGCGGGCACCCGGGGCGTCGATCCCGGCGACCGAGACGAGGTCTCCCCCGGCCGTGCGGATCGCCCGGGCGTGGACCTCCCCGATGAATCCCGTCCCGATGATCCCGGCCCGGTAGCCCGCGGCGGGCAGGCGGCTGGGCAGCAGGTCGGTCGCTGCGCGGTCAGTGGTGGGGGTGGTCGCTGCGGCCACGGTGGCGTGTGCGTCCAGGGTGGACGCCTGCGTCGGGGCTGTGGGGGCGGTGACTGCCCCGTGGTCTTGCGCGACTTCTTCGGCTCGCATGTCACACACCGTAGGGGGACTTCTGACGGCGGTCAAGCAAAAGCCGGAAGTTCATTGTCACCGTTCAGTAACATCATCGGTTAAACAATTGCTGCGGCGTACCGTCGGCGGCGTTTCCTCTCTCCCGACCGTGCACGGCCCCCACCGACGACGACGCAGGGCGCCCTCGCTCGGAGGACGCCCTGCGTCGTCGTACGGCCGGCCACGCCCGCGGCAGCACCTGCTGCTGCGTGGTCGGGAGCTGCTGCTACTGCTTGGTCGAGAACGCCGCGTCGAACGCCGCGTCGGGCGCCTCGAACGCGTACTGCTTGACGAAGGCCAGGGCCTCGGGCGCCCCGACGAGGCGGTCCATGCCCGCGTCCTCCCACTCGACCGAGATCGGACCGTCGTACCCGATGCTGTTGAGCATCCGGAAGGCGTCCTCCCAGGG
This sequence comes from Oerskovia douganii, assembly GCF_015142735.1. Lineage (GTDB taxonomy): Bacteria > Actinomycetota > Actinomycetes > Actinomycetales > Cellulomonadaceae > Oerskovia > Oerskovia douganii. The sequence goes on from NZ_JACSPN010000032.1 coordinate 19,017, forward strand.
CACGTCGCCGTGGCCGGTCGAGATGAAGTCCCACCCGCGCCGCGGGTCTGCCCAGGCCAGGTGGGAGCCCAGCCGGCCGTTGCGGCCGTTGTGCATGCGCTTCTTCGTGTCCTTGCAGTCCACGTGGTAGATCCGGTCCTGGAAGTCCCACAGGAACCCCACCGGGTCGAGGTCCTGCCACACCATGTGGCTCGGGTCCCAGTTGAGCCCGAACGCCTTGCGGTGCCCGATCGCCTCGAGCGTGCGGACGGTGGTCCAGTAGTCGTACGCGATCTCGCTCGGGTGCACCTCGTGCGCGAAGCGGACCCCGACCTCGTCGAACACGTCGAGGATCGGGTTCCAGCGGTCCGCGAAGTCCTGGTAGCCGGCGTCGATCATGTCCTGCGACGCCGGCGGGAACATCGCCACGTACTTCCAGATCGACGAGCCCGTGAAGCCCACGACGGTCTTGACGCCCAGCCTCGCCGCCAGGCGCGCCGTGTTCTTCATCTCCTCGGCCGCCCGCTGCCGGACGCCCTCGGGGTCGCCGTCGCCCCACACGCGGTCCGAGAGGATGTCCCGGTGGCGCTGGTCGATCGGGTCGTCGCACACCGCCTGCCCCTTGAGGTGGTTCGAGATCGCGTGGACCTGGAGGTCGTGCTTGGCCAGCAGGTCGAGCCTGCCCTGCACGTACTCGTCGTCGTCCCAGCGCCACGGGTCGAGGTGGTCGCCCCAGCAGGCGATCTCCAACCCGTCGTAGCCCCACTCCGAGGCGAGCCGGGCCACCTCCTCGAAGGGCAGGTCGGCCCACTGGCCGGTGAACAGGGTGATGGGTCGTGCCATGTCGATGTCTCCTTCGTTCCGACACCCGTTCGGGGGTCTTGGTCGTGCTCCGGTGAGTCCGGGGTGGTCTCGGGCGGGGCGTCGTCAGGCCCGCGTCGCGGTCGACGCCCGACGGCGCACCGCGACCACGGCGACCACGCCGAAGAGCAGGACCGCGCCGCCCACGACGAGCGCCGCCGTCGGGATCCCCGACCCCTCGTCGCCCGCCGCCGCGGCCGAGGTGCCCTCGGCGTCGGCCACGCCTGCGTCGGCGCCGTCGGCCGTGCCCGCCTCAGGAGCGGGCGCCGCAGGTGGCGGGACCACGTCGATCTGCGAGGTCGCGGTCGTGGCGACCGGGGTGGTCGTCGTCGCGGTCACGGTCCAGTGGCCGTCGCTCAGGACGTCCGGGGCCGAGGTGTACCACCCCACGCCCTCGGAGGCCGACGACAGCTGGAGCGGACCGACCTCCGTCCCCTGGTCGGAGACCGCGGTGACCATGACGTCGACGATCTCCTCGACCGGGTGCCCGTCCGTCTTGTAGGTCACGTTGACCGAGATCCCGCCGGCGCCGTCGCCGCCGATCGACAGGATGATGTCGCCGCCGTGCGCACCCGCGGGGGCCGCGCCCAGCATCGTCGCGAGCAGCGCGCCGAACAGCGCGACCAGGGCCGCGAGACGTCGCCGGGCTCGGACCGCCGTGCCGGGACGCGAACGGGGGCGTGGATCGCGCGCCCGGTCGGTGTGCCGGTTCGCCTGCTGAGTCATGTCGCTCATCACCTCGTCGTGAAGGAAGGGTCGTACGTCGGGCTGCGCGGCCCGGTGGGCCGAACGGTACTGCTGGTCGTGCGCCGCGCCACCCCAGGCCGCGCGGGTCGTGCCTCGGCCACGTCCACGGGGCGCCACCGGACGCCCCGCACCCTCCGTGTCCCGGAAGGTGGCTCCCGGCGCCAGCCGGAGCACCGGGATTCCGGCGCCGGGAGCCGGCGACCCCCCGTCGTGGCGGGGCGCCAGGTGTGCGCGCGGCCTTCGGCCGTGCTGACGGGGTCCCGGCCGAAGGGCCCCCGTCAGCACACGTCGGCCGATGCTCCACGGCACACCGGTCGTCGCCCGCGCGGCCGCGGGGGCACCGTGGCCGCCCGGGGGCCGGTCAGCCGCAGCTCGCCGCGGCGTGCTCGACCGTGTAGGTGGTGGACCTCCCCTCGGCGTCCGTCGCCGTGACCGTGACCTGTCCGGCGTCGACCGACGCCGCACGGGTCGCGAACGACTGGTGGGCAGACTTGCCCGCCGCGACGCCCGTGAAGGTCTTGGAGCCGTAGGCCGAGCGGAGCACGACCGTGACCGGGCCGTCACCCGTGTTCACGGCCGTGACCGCGAGCGCCACGCGGTTCGCGACGCACTTGGGGACCGCGGTGACCGTCACGGGGACGGACTCGCCCGCGGGCACGTCGACGGACTGCGCCGTGACGTTCCCTGCCACGTCCGTGGCCCGGTAGGAGAACGACACCGCGTCGTCCCCGACCGCGACCGGGCCCTCGTACACGGCCCACGTCGTCCCGTCGAGCGAGTACTCGACCGAGGCGACACCCGAGACGTCGTCCGTCGCGACGACCTCGACCGTGCGGTCCTCGCGCAGCGTCGCCGCGACGCTCGGGCCGTCACCGTCGATCTTGAGCACCACGTCGGCGCCGCTCGCGCTCTCGGTGCCGGCCGAGGCCCGCACCTTGACCACGTGCTCACCGGGCGCAGCCACGACCACGGGGGTCGTGTACTCGGCCCACGCGCCGCCGTCGAGCTGGTACTCGCGGTAGACCTGCTGGCCCGCGGCGCCACCCGTGGTGGCGACCGTGACCGTGACCGGCCCGGTCCACCAGCCGTCCGCGCCCGACGGCGAGGCCGGGTCGAGCGACCCGCTCACCGTGAGCGGCGCGGCCGCCGGGACGACCCGGAAGTGGTCGAACGTCGCGGTCGCGGACGCCTGCTGGCTCGCGCCGAGGGCGTACAGGCCGACCTTGGCGTCCGCCAGGCCCGGGTTGGTCACCTTCTCGGCGATCTCCGTCCACGTGACGCCGTCGGCGCTGTACGAGCCGGTGAAGGTCGTGCCCGCCTTGGCCAGGCGCAGCCACCACACGCCCTGCGTCAGGTTGTTGACGTTGGGCTGCGGGTTGAGGACGGTCGCCCCGGCCTCGCTGCGCAACTCCAGGCCACGGTCGACCGCCGCGCCCGGCTGGTTCTTCGTGATGAAGTCCAGCTTGACGTAGTTGTCGTCGTCGCCGTAGAGGATCAGACCACCCTGCTGGTACTGCTGGTTGAACGTCGAGCCGTCGACCTTCGTCTCGACGGTCCAGTCACCAGCGGGCTGGTCCTGCAGGACGATGTTCGGCACGTCGGTGTTGCCCGTGCCGTAGATGTCCGTCGGCGTGGTGTCGATCTCGAGCTTGCCGCCCGCGACCCGCAGGCCCGACGCGTCGGGACGGACCACGGTGCTCCAGCGGCAGCCGTCGAGCGACGTCCCCTCGAACTCGTCGTCCGGCCCGGCCGCGGTGGCCGTGTCGTCCGGCGTGATGTGGAACCAGTCGAACTTCGCGTCGACCACGTCCGGCACCGAGCCGTCGTTGGCGAGCGCGACGAGCCCGATCTTCGGGTTCACGAGCCCGTGGAGCGACTTGGTCTCCGCCATGGCCGTGAAGTCCAGGCCGTCCGCCGAGTAGTACGCCCGCAGGTTCGACCCGTCGCTCGTGTACCGCACGTAGAACGTGTCGGGGAACGCGGCCCCCAGGTTCGCCGTGTTGGACGCGGCCACCTCGTTCGGCGTGCCGTTCTCCTCACGGATGAACTGGAAGATGCGCTGGCTCGCGTCCGGCGTGGCCGAGCGGCCCTGGATCACCATCTTGGCGTAGTTGTCGCCGTCGCCCCACAGGAGCAGACCGGCCTGCTGGTACTGGGCGCGCGCCGGGAAGGTGACCTTGGTGGTCGCCGTCCACGGGCCCGACGGGAGGTCCTGCAGGACGATGTTGGACACCGGCCCCTCTCCCTGACCGTAGAAGTCCGCCTTGCTCGCCGGGACCACGAGGTGACCGTCGGCGACCGCGAGCTTCTGGTCACGACGGATGATCGTGGACCAGCGGTCCTCGTCCACCGCGGTGCCCGTGAAGTCGTCCGAGCGGCCCGAGAAGCACATGACCGGACCGGACTCGTTGACCTTGATGCTCACGTACTTGACCGTGTAGGCGCCTCCGGCGTCGGTCACGCGGACCTGCAGCCGGTAGGTGCCCGCCGAGGTGTACGTGTGCGAGAACTCCGGGCCGCCGTCGACGAACCCGCCGCCCAGACCGTCGTCCCACGCGTAGACGAGGTCGGAGGCCTCGCCGTCGGGGTCGGAGCCGGTCGCGGTCGCGGTGACCTCGAGCGGGACCGTCCCGGACACCGGAGTCACGTCGAGCTCGACGTCAGGACGGACGTTGTCCGTGACGCCGCGGCCGTCGATGTCCATCCAGTTGACGTTGATGCCGCCCGAGAGCAGGACGAAGTAGAGCGTCCCGCTGCCTTCCGGCACGTTCGTGAGCGGCGTCGAGACGTCGCGGTAGACCTGCCAGTCCCCCGTGTTCGGCACGGTGATCCGGCCGATCTCAGGACCCGTCGCCGAGTCCCAGCGCAGCGAGACCACGCCGCCCGCGTTGGGCGAGGCGACGCGCAGGCTGATGGCCTCGACGTTCGCCAGGCTCACGGGCTCGTGCGCCCACCAGTCGCCGGGCTCGATGTAGCCCAGGTTCTGACCGCCGCCCGCGGAGTCCGACGTGGTCTCCTTCTGGACGCCCGGGGTTCCGCCGGTCCCGATCGAGGTCTCGCGACCCGTCGAGGTGTAGAACTCCGACTGGACGCGCTTGGGCTGGAGCACCTGGAGGGCGTTGCCCGTCAGGGGCACGCCGGCCTCGCCGCCGTCGTCGGTGTACGAGCCCTCGATCACCCAGAAGATGTTCGACTCGATGCCGTGCCCCTCGTCGCGAGCGGTCTGGAGGACCCCCTCGCAGCCGTACAGCTCCTCCATGGGGTGGGCGTGCGAGTCGTGGCCGAGCGAGGTGCGCAGCGCGACCGCCGAGCAGTCGACGTCTCCGTCGGGGTCGTCGACCGTGATCCGGTAGCGGACCTGGTCGCCCCACTCGAAGAACCCGCCGTTGTCCGGGAACTCGATCTTCACCGTGGGCGCCTGGTTGCCCACGACCACGGTGACGTTGGCGACGGCGACCTTGCCGTTGCTGTCGGTCACGGTGAGCTGGGCCGTGTAGGAGCCGTTCGCGGCGTAGGTGTGGGTCGGGTTCGCCTCGGTCGAGGGCGCGGAGCCGTCGCCGAACGTCCACTGGAGCGCGATCGGCTCGCCGGCCGGGTGCCGCGTGCCCTCCGACGAGAACTGGACCGTCAGGGGTGCTGCGCCGCTCGTCACGTCCGCGCGGGCGTGGGCGATCGGCGACGGGTCGCCCTGGACGTAGTTGACCTTGTAGACCGCGCTCGAGTCGTTGTTGCCGCCGAAGCCCGAGCCCCAGTCGATCACGTACAGCGCGCCGTCGGGACCGAAGTCGAAGTCCATGGGGCGGTCGAACCCGTTGGACGGGTCCAGCACGCCCGGCATGATCCGGTTGATGTCGACGATCTGGTCACGCTTGTCGCCGTCGAGCTGGATCGAGAACATCGTGCCGTGGTTCCACTCGCCGAACAGCGCCTTGCCGTCCCAGTACGCGGGCCACTTCACGTCGGAGTCGAGCTCGGGGTCGAACGCGTAGACGGGGCCGCCCATGGGCGCACCGCCGCCGCCGATCTCGGGGAACTGCGGGTTCGCCGCGCCGGTGTACCAGATCTCGGCGGCCGTGGCGGCCGGGAGGTCCTGGATGCCCGTGTTGTTCGGCGAGTCGTTGGTCGTGCCCGCCGCGCAGTCGAACGACGCACCGGACTGGCCGGTCGCGAAGTTGAAGTCGACGTAGGACGTGTTGGCGCCCGTGCAGTACGGCCAGCCGTAGAAGCCCGGCTCGCTCACGACGTTCCACTCGACCGCGCCGCGGGGACCGCGAGCGGGGTCTGCCGCGCCCGAGTCAGGGCCGTAGTCGCCGACCAGGACGTTCCCGGTCGCATTGTCGATCCCGATCCGGAACGGGTTGCGGAAGCCCATGGCGTAGATCTCGGGCCGCGTCCTGTCCGTGCCCGGGGCGAACATGTTGCCCGCGGGGATCGAGTACGTGCCGTCGTCCTCGGGCGTGATGCGCAGGACCTTGCCGCGCAGGTCGTTCGAGTTCGCCGAGGAGCCCTGGGCGTCGAAGTTCTTGCGCCCGGGACGCTCGTCGGTCGGCGTGAAGCCACCGGACTCGAACGGGTTGGTGTTGTCACCCGTCGCGAGGATCAGGTTGCCGTCCTCGTCGAAGATCATGTCCCCGCCCGCGTGGCAGCACGTGTCGCGCTGCGTGGTCACGGTCAGGAGCTTCTTCTCGCTCGCCGGGTCGAACGTCCTCGACGCGGTGTCGTAGGTGTAGCGCGAGATCCGGTTGTGCGGACCGTCCGACCCGACGTTCGCGGGCGACCAGTAGGCGTAGAGCCAGCCGTTCGCGGCGAAGTCCGGGTCGAGCACGAGGCCCAGCAGGCCGTCCTCGTTGGCCTGCGTCACGTTGAGGGTCAGCGCCGTCGTCGTGACGTTGGCGTCGTGGTCGATGCGGCGGACGCGGCCGTCACGCTCGGCGTAGAACACCGTGCCGTCGGGGGCGACGTCGAGCATCATCGGGTTGCTCGTGTCCTCGTCGAGCGCGACGCGCTCGAAGCTCGCGCTCTGCGTCGCGCTGCAGTCCGAGTCCACGACGCCCGCAGCCGTCTGGATGCCGCCCAGCAGGTGCTCCACGAAGCCCGGCTCGGTGTAGCTGGCCTGGGTGTGGCCGCCGCCGGTGTACCAGGACCGGCCGCCCTCGTACGCCTGGCACCACGCGATCGGGTGGTCGGATCCCATCCTGGAGCCGCCCGCGTCGTACGTCGTCTCGTCCAGGCTCGCGAGCACGTGGACGGTGTCGCGCGGGTTGGTGCGGAAGTTGTACCACTCGTCGTGCCGGTCCCAGCGGGACGGCAGGTGCGCGGTCGAGGGATGGACCCCGTCCTCGACCTTGATCGTGGCGTCCTGGTTCTGCGGGTGCCCGGAGAAGTAGGCGCCCACGAGCGAGCCGTACCAGGGCCAGTCGTACTCGGTGTCGGACGCGGCGTGCACGCCCGCGTAGCCGCCGCCGTTCGCGATGTACCGCTCGAACGAGGCCTGCTGCTCACCGTTGAGCACGTCGCCGGTCGTCGAGAGCCAGATGACGACCTCGTACTGCGCGAGGTTCTCGTCGGTGAAGGCGGCCGCGTCCTCCGTGACGTCGACCGTGAAGCCGTTCTCGGTGCCGAGCCTCTCGATCGCCGCGATCCCGGCCGGGATGGCGTCGTGCCGGAACCCGGCGGTCTTGGAGAAGACCAGGGCGTCGAAGGGTTCCGCGGCGGCAGCCGCCGCGGCCGACGTCGTGGCGGACTGGTTGGAGCTGGGGACGGCGCCGGGTGCGGCGGCGAAGGCCGCCGCCCCGGTCGCCATGGACAGTGGGAGGGCCACCGCGGTAGCGGCGACGGCCGCGACCGTGCGCAACGCTGCGCGCGGTGCTCTCCAGAGCACGTTTCTCACCAAGGACTCCTTGTGATGTCGGGACATGCTGCGCTCCGGGGTGACGACGGCATCGGCCGTGAACCGTCGTCACCGATGGCGGACCAGCTCCGCCGGGCATCGTGCGCCACGCGTGGCGCGGCTCCCCGCCGCGGGCGGGGACGAGGGCCTCCCTTCTAGATCTGCTGCCAGTCGCCGTCGGACGCGGCGCTGCGCTCGACGGCGTGAAGGATCCGCTGGACGGCCAGGCCGTCGGCGAAGGACGGGGTGGGCTGGACGCCGGCCGCCAGGTCGCGCACGAGGTCCACGGCCTGGTGCGTGAACGCGTGCTCGTACCCGAGGCCGTGGCCCGCGGGCCACCAGTTCGCGATGTACGCGTGCTGGGGCTCGGTCACGACGATCCGCCGGAAGCCCGCGACCTGCGGGTCGTCCGAGGCGTCGAAGAAGTGCAGGACGTTCATGTCCTCGAAGTCGAACGCGACCGACCCGCGCGAGCCGTTGATCTCGAGGCGGATCGCGTTCTTGCGGCCGTAGGCGAAACGGGTCGCCTCGAAGACGCCCAGCCCGCCGCCGGCGAGCCGCGCGAGGAAGACCGCGGCGTCGTCGACCGTGACCGGTCCCCGCTCGGTCCCGGCCGTGCCGGACAGGCCCGAGAAGCCGGTCGCGACCGGCCGCTCGGAGACGAACGTCTCCAGGACGCCCGCGACCCCCGTGATCGCCTCGCCCGTGACGAACTGGGCGAGGTCGACGATGTGCGCCCCGATGTCGCCGAGCGCGCCCGAGCCCGCCTTGGACTTGTCGAGCCGCCACGACAGGGGCACGTCCTCGTCCGCGATCCAGTCCTGGAGGTACTGGGCGCGCACGTGGCGGATCGTGCCGATCCGCCCGTCGGCGACGAGCTGTCGCGCGAGCTGGACCGCGGGGACGCGCCGGTAGGTGAAGCCCACCGAGGCGAGCACCCCGCGCTGCGCGGCCGCGTCGGCCGCGGCGACCATGAGCTCGGCCTCCGCGACGGTGTTGGCCAACGGCTTCTCGCACAGCACGTGCTTGCCCGCCTCGAGCGCGGCGATCGCGATCTCCGCGTGCGTGTCGCCCGGGGTGCAGACGTCGACCAGGTCGACGTCGTCGCGCGCCACGAGCTTGCGCCAGTCCGTCTCGACGTCGCGCCAACCGAGCCGGCTCGCGGCCGCGGTCACCGCGTCCGCGTCCCGGCCCGCCAGCACGCGCATCTCGGGCGCGAGCGGCAGGTCGAAGAACCGCGGCGCCGTGCGCCATCCCTGCGAGTGGGCAGCCCCCATGAACGAGTACCCGACCATGCCGATCCCGAGGGTCGGGTGACCGTCTTGCGCCATCTCAGGCACTTCCTTTCGTGGTGGACGTCGCGGGCGGGTCGGTGGGAGAGGGGTCCGCCGGGCCAGGGCCCGGGGCTCCCGCCGGGCCGTGGCCCGGGGCGACCGACGTGCGGCCGCCGGGGCGTCCGACCCGCCCGCGACGTCGAGGGAGCATGCTCAGGACTGGAAGGCCGAGGGCAGGTACTCGTCGACGTTGTCCTTGGTCACGACGGGCGCGTAGAGCTGCACCTGACGCGGGACCCCCATCGACGCGAGGTCGCTCATCGACTTGCCCTGCACCGCGAGGCGGGCGAGCTTGACGCCGTCGGCGGCCTGCGTGGACGGGTAGACGACCGTGGCCTGCAGGACCGTGTCGCCCGCCTTGATGTCCTCCATGACGTCCTTCGAGCCGGCGCCGCCGACCATGAAGAACTCGTCGCGCCCGGCCGCGTCGATCGCGGAGAGGACGCCGATGCCCTGGTCGTCGTCGTGGTTCCAGATCGCGTCGATCTTGGGGGCTGCCTGCAGGAGGTTCGAGGCGGCCTGCTCGCCGCCCTGGACCGTGAAGTCGGCGGCCACGCGGTTGCTGACCTCGAGCCCGCAGCCCTCGAGGGCGTCGGCGAAGCCCTTGCTGCGGTCCTGGGTCAGGGGCAGCGAGTCGATGCCGGCGATCTCGGCGACGACCGCCTCCTTGTTGTCCCCGAGCTGCTCGCAGATGTACGTGCCGGCGCTCACGCCCATGCCGTAGTTGTCGCCGAGCACGGTCGCGCGGGCCGCGAAGGGGCTCGAGAACTCGCGGTCGACGTTGATGACCGTGATGCCGGCCTCCATGGCGTCGGTCGCGACCTCGGTGAGTGCGGCACCGTCGAACGGCAGGATGACGATCGCGTCGACGCCGTCGTTGATGAACGTCTCGATCTGGCTGATCTGGAGGTTGACGTCGTTGGTGCCCTCGGCGACCTTGAGGTCGACGTCGTCGTACTTGTCGGCCTCGGCCTGGGCGGCCTTGGTGATGGCGCCCATCCAGCCGTGGTCGGCGGCCGGGGCGGAGAAGCCGATCACGACCTTGTCGCCGGTCGCGTCGTTGTCGGACGACGCGACGGGGGCAGCCGCGGCGCCGCCGGTCTCCTCCGCCTCGGGGGTGTTCGAGGTGCAGGCCGAGGCGAACAGTGCGACCGAGGTGAGGGCGACGGTGGCGAGGGTCAGACGACGACGCACCGAGGTGCGGGTACGAGCGGACATGAGATCTCCCTTGATTCTGGTCCGGCTGGTGCGGGTTGGGTGTGCTGGTCGGGTGTGCTGGGCGTGCTGCGTCCGGTTCCCGCGAGCGGGTCCGGCAGGTGGAGGCGCGGTCGGGCGGTCTGGCGCCGTGGCGTCAGTCGGACCTGCTGCGCGAGGCGAAGCGCTGCTGGAGGAGCACGGCGACCACGATGATCACGCCCTTCGCGACGTTCTGTGCCGAGCTCGACATGTTGTTCTGCGTGAAGACGTTGGTCAGCGTGGTGAAGATGAGGACGCCGAGGACGGTGCCGACGATCGTCCCGCGGCCGCCGACGAGCAGGGTCCCGCCGACGACGACCGCCGCGATCACGTCGAGCTCGTAGAAGAGCCCGTTGGTCGAGGTGCCGGCCGTCGTGCGGGCGAGCATCATCACGGCGGCGATGCCGGCCGTGAGCCCGACGAGCCCGTAGAGGTACATGGTGTGGCGCTTGACCTTGATGCCCGCGAGCCGCGCCGCCTCGGGGTTGCCGCCGACCGCGACCGTGCGGCGGCCGAACGTCGTGCGGTTGAGGAGGAACCAGCCCGCGACGGCCACGACCGCGAACATCCACACGAGCACGGGGATGCCGATCAGGTCCGCACGGAAGAAGTCGAGGAACGCGTCGACCTCGGTCACGCGCTGCGTCTGCCGGTTGGAGATCATCTCCGCGAGGCCTCGGGCACCCACCATCATGGCGAGGGTCGCCATGAACGCGACGACCTTGCCGTAGGCGATGATGACCCCGTTGATCAGCCCGCACACCGTGCCGACCGCGAGCGCGACGCCGACCATGACGATCCAGTGGGTGTCGGCGGCCATGGTCTGGGTCGCGAGCGTGCTCGCCCAGACGGTCGCCAGCCCCATGACGGACCCGACGGACAGGTCGATCCCGCCGGCCGTGATGACGAAGGTCATCCCGATGCTCAGCACGCCGATCACGGCGGCCATGCGCAGGATCGTGAGGACGTTGTTGACGCTCGCGAAGTTCTCCCCCGCGGTCGCGTACCCGACGACGCACAGCACGACGAGCGCCAGGACGAGGCCGATGTTCCTACCCATCGATCCATTGAACAAATTGCGGCGCGATGCCCCGCCCCCGGTCGCTCCAGGGCTCGGGGCGTTCGCCGGCCCGTCCACGACGGCGGCGCGAGCCATCTCCTGCTCGCTCATGCGGCACTTCCTTCCATGACGAGGTCGAGCACGCCGTGCTCGTCGATCGAATCTGCTGGGCCTTCGTGCATGACGCGCCCCTCCGAGATCACGAGCACGCGGTCGGAGAGACCGAGCACCTCGTCGATCTCGCTCGAGACCACGAGCACGGCCGCGCCCGATGCCGCGAGGTCGCGGATCAGCGCGTAGATCTCGGCGCGAGCGCCGACGTCGACGCCTCGGGTGGGCTCGTCGAGCAGGAGGACGCGGCACCCGTGGACGAGCCAGCGCGCGAGGAGCGCCTTCTGCTGGTTGCCCCCGGACAGCGTCCGGGCGTTCCGCTCGACCCCGGCGGGCCGCAGGTCGAGCGCGTCCGACTGCTCCTTGGCCGCAGCCCGTTCCGCGCCCTCGTCGAGGAAGCCCGCCTTCGCGAAGCGTGCGAACGTCGAGAGCGTGATGTTGCGGTACACGGGCTCGTCGAGCAGCAGCCCCTGGCTCTTGCGCTCCTCGGGGCACAGCCCGATGCCCGCGGCGACCGCGGCGGCGACCGAGCCCGGTCGCAGCCGCTTGCCCGCGACCGAGACCGTCCCCTCGCTCGCACGGCGCGCCCCGTAGACGGTCTCGAGGATCTCGGACCGGCCGGAGCCGACGAGACCCGCGAACCCGAGCACCTCGCCCGCCCGCACCTCGAACGAGACGTCCGAGAACTCGCCCGTGAGCCCGAGGGCCTCGACCGCGAGCACGACCTCGGCCTCGTCGGGGATCGGCGCGCGGGCGGGGAAGACGTTCTCCACCGCCCGGCCCGTCATGAGCTTGATGAGCTCTGCCGTCGGGGTCTGCGCGACCGCGAGGTTCTGGGCGACCGTCCGGCCGTCCTTGAGCACCGTGATCCGGTCCCCGATCTGCCGGATCTCCTCGAGCCGGTGCGAGATGTAGACGATCGCGACCCCGCTCGCGGTGAGCTGACGGACCACGCGGAACAGGTTCTCGACCTCTTCGCTGTCGAGCACGGCCGACGGCTCGTCCATGACGATGACGCGCGCGTCGTGCGAGAGCGCGCGGGCCATCGAGACGATCTGCTTGCCGGCGGCCGACAGGTCGCCCACCTCGCGGTGCGGCGAGATCTCCGGGTGGCCGAGGCGCCGCATGAGCTCGCGGGTCTTCTTGGCCGCCGTCCGCCGGTTGGAGAACCCCGCGGTCGACAGCTCGTGGCCGAGGTAGATGTTCTCGGCCACCGTGAGGCCGTCGACGACGTCGAGCTCCTGGTACATCGTGGCGACCCCGAGCCTGAGCGCGGCCACGGGGTGCGGGATCGTGACGACCTCGCCGTCGATGAGGATCTGGCCCTCGTTGGGCTGGTGCGCACCGGCGAGCACCTTGATGAGGGTGGACTTGCCGGCGCCGTTCTGCCCGAGGAGGCAGTGGACCTCTCCGGGGAGGATGTCGAGATCGACGCCGTCGAGTGCTCGGGCGCCGGGGAACTGCTTGACGATGCCCCGCATCTGCAGGAGCGGCCGCATGGGCTGTGGGTCTGCGTTGACCATGTGGGAGAACGTAGCCGACCTTTTGACGAGCGTCAATCATAAGATCCGCAACTTCCGCTTCACAATCGCGACCTGACCGACAAAAGTAGCCATGCGTGTCCGACCCGCCGACCGTCCGATCCCTCGACACGCAGGGAGCGACACGCTGGACGAGCAGGTGAGGGACGGGAGAGCAGGCCTCGAGGCGGGCGTTCCGCGCCTGGGCGGGCGCGGGACGAGCTCCGGCCTCCTTGCCGCAGCAAACCACACGCTAGGTCGGCTTCTGTCGATCGTCAAGCAAAAGCCGCCGCGCGCAGTACGCTAGACGGATTGTCACCACTGCGTAGCAACGAGAGGCTCCGTGATACATCGTGCCCACCGAGGAACTGCTGAAGTTCGCCCCTCGCCCGACCGGCGCCGGGGACATGTTCCAGCTGCTCCGGGACGGCCAACCCCGCACTCGGGCTGACCTCGCCGCGATCACGGGCCAGGCCCGGTCCACGATCGCTGCTCGTATCGACCTGCTGATGGCGTCGGGGCTGATCGCCCCCGCGGGCGAGGCGAGCTCGACCGGCGGCCGGCCTCCCGTGACCTTCGCCTTCAACCCGGGCGCACGCATCGTGCTCGCGGTCGACCTCGGCGCGACGCACGCCCGCCTCGCGGTGACCGACCTCGCGTCGAACATCCTCGCGGAGGTCGATGCCCCGCTGACCATCTCGGACGGACCGCAGGACGTCCTGGCCTGGGTCGCCGAGACGGGCGAGAAGCTCATCGCGACGACCGGGCGGGACCTCGACGACCTGGTGAGCGTCGGCGTCGGCCTGCCCGGGCCCGTCGAGCACTCGACCGGACGTCCCATCAACCCTCCGATCATGCCCGCGTGGGACGACGTCGACGTGCCCGCGATCCTCAGGAAGACGTTCGACGCCTCGGTCCTGGTCGACAACGACGTGAACATCATGGCCCTCGGGGAGCACCGCACCGCGTGGCCGGGCGTGAGCGACCTGCTGTTCGTCAAGGTGGCCACGGGCATCGGTGCGGGCGTCATCTCGGACGGCGAGCTCCGCCGCGGCGCCCAGGGCGCCGCCGGCGACATCGGGCACATCGCGGTGCCCAACGGGGCCGACACCCCGTGCCGCTGCGGCAACATCGGGTGCCTCGAGGCGATCGCGAGCGGGCAGGCCATCGCCGGAGCCCTCACCAGGGAGGGCCTGGACGCCGCGAACAGCGGCGACGTCGTCTCGCTCGTGCGCGGCGGGGACCTCATGGCGAGCCATGCCGTGCGCCAGGCGGGCCGCGACATCGGCGCGGTCCTGGCGGCGTGCGTGAGCCTGCTCAACCCGTCCATGATCGTGGTCGGCGGTGTCATCGCGGACGCGGGCGAGCACCTGATCGCGGGCATCCGCGAGATCGTCTACCAGCGGTCCCTGCCCCTGGCCACGCAGCACCTGCGCATCGTCACGTCCCAGGCCCGCAGCCAGGCCGGCGTGCTCGGTGCGAGCGCCATGGCGATCGATCACGTACTCTCTCCCGCAGCGATCGACGCCCTGATCGCGTGAGCGCCAACGGAGGACTGATGAGCGTGCCGGACCGTCGGGCCCTGATCGTCCGAGGAGGGTGGTCAGGCCACTCCCCCGAGGAGAGCACCGACCTCTTCGTCCCGTTCCTCGAGGAGTCGGGCTTCGACGTCGCCGTCGAGTCCTCGCTCGAGGTGTACGCGGACGCCGACTACATGGCCGGCGTGGACCTGGTCGTCCAGTCCTGGACCATGGGCGAGATCCTGCCCGACGAGCTGCGGGGACTGCGCCGGGCCGTGACGGACGGGACGGGCCTCGCGGGCTGGCACGGCGGGATCGTCGACTCCTACCGCATGGCCACCGACTACCTGCAGATGCTCGGTGGCCAGTTCGCCGCGCACCCGGGCGACCTGGTCGACCACACCGTGGACGTCGTGCCCGAGCACGCGCAGCACCCGATCGTCGCCGGCATCGGCCCGATCCGGCTCCGCTCCGAGCAGTACTGGGTGCTCGCCGACTCCCTCAACGAGGTCCTGGCCACCACCACGATCGCCCCGACCGCCGACTCGCCCTGGCGATCGCCCGTGGTGTCCCCTGCGATCTGGACCCGCGGCTGGGGAGCGGGCAAGGTGTTCGTGTGCACCCCGGGCCACCAGCTCGCCGACCTGGAGAACCCCGGGCTGCGGGCAGTGATCGAGCGCGGCCTCCTCTGGGCGGCTCGCTGAGCCCGCCCGCGCCTGACGGGGCTGCGCCCCGGGAGGACGAACGGTCGCCGGCCCGCTGGGGCCGGCGACCGTTCGCCGTGCTGATCCGGGCGACCTACCAGGCGCGCGCGACCGCGGTGTGCACGTCGAGCAGCGGGCCGGTGCGCTCGCTCGGGCCACGCCCGAACCCGCACTCGGTCCCCACGCCGAAGCCGCGCCCCAGGACCTGGGTCGCGGCCGCGAGCCGACGCTGCGCGCCCTCGACACCGTCCTCGTGGTGCACGACCCCGAGGTACAGCTCGGTCGCCGGGTCGATCGTGAGCTCCGCGAGCGGCGCGACGTAGTCCACGTCGTCGCGCTCGATCGGCACGGGCAGGTGGAACCACGCGACGTCGCGCGTGACGGCCGCCGCGAGGCCGTTCGCGACGTCGACGAGGCGCCGCGTGTCCGCCGGCTCGACGAAGTGCTTCTCGGCGATGTCGCCGTAGCAGAGGTGGAAACCGAGCTCGACGCCCTCGGGGACGGTGGACGCGACGCGCGCGGCGAGCTCGACGCAGCCGGCCACGACGGGGGCGGCGTCGGTCGATCCCTCGGGGGCGAACCAGGCGCGCGAGGGACCTGCACCCAGGTTCGCGCCCTCGATGAACGCGAACTCGCTCGCGAGGTCGAGCTGGATCGCGAGGTCGGCCGCGGGCACCGCGGCGACGATCGCCTCGATCTCGCGGACCATCGCGGCCTCGTAGGCCGGGTAGACGGCCGCGCGCAGCTCGGGCACGACGAACGCCATGACGGGGGCCAGCGGCGTGGGCAGGCAGACCTGGAAGCGCGTGGTCGCGGGGATCGCCCCCTCGGTGCGCAGGCGTGCGAAGTCCGCGTACGACGCCGCCGCGGCGGCCGCGTAGCCCAGCTCGCCGAAGACCAGCTCGTCGGCCGGGACGGAACCGTCGAGGACGTGCGGGCGCGCGTCGAAGCCCGCCACGGGGATGGGGGCGATCGGGACGCGCACGAGCCCGGCGACGGCCTCGAAGTACTGCCCCTGGAACATGATCCAGTGGAACCGCTCGCCCACCTCGCCGTCGGGGATGCGCTTGAGGTGGGTGCCTGCGTGCGCCGCGACCGTGCGGAACGTGTCCTCGGCCGTGGGGAGGTTGACGGAGCCGACGAGATGGGCGCCGCGCACCGGGGCTGCTGCGGAGGATGCGGGGGCGTGCGTGGCGAGCTGGGGCGCCTGGTTCACCTGGGTCATGGCCGTCATCGTAGACGCGGGTACCACTTCGCTGGTCGGGCTGCCCACCCCTCGGCCGATGACCTGTGGCACCATCTCGCGGATGACCTCACCGACGCACTTCACGGGCCTGCTCGCCTACCCGATCACGCCCCTCGGCCCCACGGGGGCGCCCGCGCCGGACGTGCTGGCCCGCCTCGTGGCGGACGCGGTGCGCGCGGGGGTCGACGGCGTCACGGTCCTCGCCTCGTCGGGTGCGGGCACGTCGTTCTCGTCCGAGGAGCGCGCCACCGTGGTGGCCACCGCCGTGGGCGCGGCACGTGACGCCGGACCGGGACCGTCCGGGCGGCGGGTCCCGGTGCACGTCGCCGTCGCGGCTCCCTCGACCGCCGACGTGGTGCGGAACGCGGTCGCGGCACAGGCCGGTGGCGCGGACGGCCTGGTCCTGACGCCCTTCTCCTACGTCCCGCTCGTCGACGACGAGGTCGTGGCCCTGTTCGAGGCCGTGGCGGCCGAGACCGACCTGCCCGTGTGCTTCTACAACCGGCCCGCCCAGAGCGGGTACGACGCGACGCCCCAGGTGCTGGCCCACCTGTCGATGTCCGCACGGCTCCGGGGGCTCAAGGACCCGGCCGGGCGAGCGGGCGTGGGTGCACGCCTGGACGCGGTGCGGACGGCCATCGGGAGCGAGCCGTTCGCCGTGGGCCTGAGCGGCGACCTCGCGATGATCGAGGGGGCGTTCACGACCCTGCCCGCGAGCGACGCCTGGCACACGGGGGTCGCGGGGCTCGTGCCCGACGAGTACGCCGCGCTGCGGCGCGCGCACGTCGACCGGCGCCCGCTCGACGCCGTCGACGAGCGCTCGTGGCTCCTGGCGCTCGTCCGCGAGCTCGCCCTCCTGCGACCGGTCTCGGGCCTCCACGCGCTCGCAGGGCTGCTCGGCGTGCCCACCGCCCCGCCGCGGGGGCCGCTCCTCGCGACCCCACCCGAGCAGACCGTGGCGCTGAGGACCGTGCTCGCCCGGCGGCCGGCCGCGGCGCCGGGAGCCGCGACGTGGGGTCCCGCGCGGTAGAGGCCTCTCGTCGAGGGAGAGGACTCCTGCCCTCTCCCTCGACGGGCCCTCGCGCCCGCGGGTCGTCAGTCGGCAGCCTGTCCCTGGTCACCGCCGTCGACGTCGCTGCCGGCACCACCGGACCCGTCGGGCTCGGGCTGCGCGTCCTCCTCGAGGCCCGGCGCGTCGCCGACCGCTGCGGGGCCGCCGGCGAGGAGCGCCACGAAGCCTGCCTCGTCGAGGATCCGCAGGCCCAGGTCCTGAGCCTTGGTCTCCTTGGTGCCCGCGTTCTCCCCCACGACCACGTAGTCCGTCTTCTTGGACACCGAGCCCGACGACTTGCCTCCCGCCGCGAGGATCGCCTCCTTGGCGCCGTCCCGCGTGAACCCTTCGAGGCCCCCGGTGACCACGACCGTCAGCCCGGTGAGCGGGCCGGTCGTCTGCTCGACCTCGCCCGGTCCGGGGTGGCCAGGGATCGAGAACTGGACCCCGTCGCGCTGCCAGGTGTCGACGATCTCGACGTGCCAGTCGACCTCAAGCCAGGAGATCACCTCGTCCGCGATGACGGGCCCGACGCCCTCGACCGCCGCGAGCGCGTCACGGCCTGAGGTGCGAATCGCCTCCCGGATCGCGTCCAGCGAGCCGAACCACTCCGCGAGGGCACGCGCCGCGACGGGGCCGACGTGACGGATGTTGAGGCTCACGAGGATGCGCCACAGGTCCTTGGTCCGAGCGCGCCGCAGCTCGGAGACGAGGGTCTCCGCCGTGGTGGAGGGCCCGTACACCGGGACGTTCTTGACGACGCCCGCTGCGCGCCGTTCGGCGGTCGTCGAGTTCTCGTACCCGGGCGGATAGGTCTTGGCGACGACCTTCTGGAAGGGCCGGACGACCTTTGCGCTCATGACCGAGCCGTCGGACATCTCCACCTCACCCGACTCACCCACCCCTTCGAACGGGCGCGGCAGCCCGGTCTCGGGGTCACGGACGACGACGCGGATCGGGGCGAGCTGGTCGACGGTGAGCGAGAACAGCCCGGCCTCGGTCGGCAGCGGCGGCTCCGCGGGTTCGAGGGGCCGGGTCAGGGCCGCGGCCGTGACCTCGCCCAGCGCGTCGATGTCGAGCCCTCCGCGCGAACCGATGTGCTCGACGCGGCCCTGCACCTGCGCGGGGCACGAGCGCGTGTTGGTGCAGCGCAGGTCGACGTCGCCCTCCTTGAGGGGACGCAGCGGGTGCCCGCACACGGGGCAGTCGGCGGGCATCACGAACTCCGTACGGGGCACGCCGTCGTCCCGCAGCGCGACGACCGGACCGAGGATCTCGGGGATGACGTCTCCCGCCTTGCGCAGCACCACGACGTCGCCGATCAGCACGCCCTTGGCGCGCACGACGTCCTGGTTGTGCAGCGTGGCCTGGCGCACGGTGCTGCCCGCGACGAGGACCGGCTCCATGACGGCGTACGGAGTTGCCCGGCCGGTGCGCCCGACCCCGACCTGGATCGCGAGCAGGCGCGTGTTGACCTCCTCGGGCGGGTACTTGTACGCGATGGCCCAGCGTGGTGCGCGGCTCGTGGCCCCGAGGCGGCGCTGGAGCGCGAGCTCGTCGACCTTGACGACGATCCCGTCGAGCTCGTGCTCGATGTCGTGCCGGTGCTCGCCGTAGTACGCGATCATCTCCTGCACTCCCGCGAGCCCGTCCACGACCCGGTTGTGCGGGGACACCGGGATGCCCCACTGCTCGAACAGCGCGTACGCGTCCGACTGCCGCCCGAGCTCGGCGTGCTCGCCCTCCTGCCACTGCAGCGCCCCGACGCCGTGCGCGTACATGCGCAGGTTGCGGCTCGCCGTCACGGCCGGGTCCTTCTGCCGCAGCGACCCCGCGGCGGTGTTCCGCGGGTTGGCGTAGGGCGCCTGCCCGGCCGCGACGAGCGCCTCGTTGAGGGCCGCGAAGTCGTCGACCCCCAGGAAGACCTCGCCGCGGACCTCGATCACCGCGGGGTGCGTGGCCGGGTCGCCCGCGAGCTGCTGGGGGATGCTCGTGATGGTGCGGACGTTGGCCGTGACGTCCTCGCCCGTGCGCCCGTCGCCGCGCGTCGCGGCCCGCACGAGGCGGCCGCGCTCGTAGAGCAGCGCGATGGCCAGGCCGTCGATCTTGACCTCGCACAGGTACTCGACGGGGGCCTCGGGTGGGACGTCCAGGTCCCGGTGCACGCGCGCGGCCCAGGCCGCCAGGTCCTCCTCGGAGAACGCGTTGTCGAGCGAGAGCATGCGCTCGAGGTGCTCGACGGTCGCGAACCCCGTCGCAGCCCGTCCGCCGACGCGCTGCGTGGGCGACTCGGGGGTCTGCAGCGCGGGGTGCGCGGCCTCGAGCGCCTCGAGCTCGCGCATGCGTGCGTCGTACTCGGCGTCCGAGGACACGGGGGCGTCGGCCTCGTAGTAGGCCCGCTGGTCGGCCTCGACCTGCGCGACGAGCTCCGCCCAGCGACGCTGGGCGTCCGCCTCGTCGAGCGCGGGGGCGGCGTCGGGCACGACGCCGGACGCCTCGAGGTCGTCGGCGGGAGTCGTGGGGGGCGGCGGGGTGGCGTCGTTCACGTGCCCATTCTCGCCCGCGCCACCGACAACCGCCCGGTGCCCGCCGCGACACGCCTGCCCGACGACGTCGCTCTCCGTCGCGCGGCCGCCCCACCCCCGCGGGCCCCCCGTCCGGGCGGGGTGATCCGCGCCGTCGGGCCTGCGCTCCACCTCCCGACGGGGCCGGGCGGAACGGGTCCGGACAGCGCAACGCCCCCGCGCTGGAGGACACGGGGGCGTTGCAGGGGGGCCGGGGCCAAGGGGGGATGCCCCGGTCCCGAGGCGGGTGGCGCCACCCGGCAGGACGCGCCACCCAGCCGCTGACCCGTACCGCTCGGGTCGTCGGCAGGTCGCCGGCGGACGGGCTGCTCCCCGTCCGCCGGCGCCCGATCAGTCCGAGGTCGTGGCCGCGGCGAGCGCGGCCGCCTCCTCGGTCGCCTTGCGCTCTGCGCGGACCTCCTCGCGGGTCGTGCCGTAGTAGGCCGCCACCATGA
Source organism: Oerskovia douganii (assembly GCF_015142735.1). Taxonomy (GTDB): domain Bacteria; phylum Actinomycetota; class Actinomycetes; order Actinomycetales; family Cellulomonadaceae; genus Oerskovia; species Oerskovia douganii. The sequence continues at coordinate 39,295 of NZ_JACSPN010000032.1, forward strand.
TGTCGCGCATGTCCTCGAGCATCGGCAGGCGCGGGTTCGCGGGAGCGCACTGGTCCTCGTAGGCCCGCATCGCGAGGGCGTCGAGGCCACCGATGAACTCGCGCTCCGGGACCCCCTGCTCCTTGAACGAGCGCTCGATCCCGACCTTGGCGCGCAGCTCCTCGACCGCCCGGGCGTAGGACTCGACGGCCTGCTCGGGCGTCGAGGCCGGGAGCCCCAGGTGCTTGGCGATCTGCTGGTAGCGCTCGTGCGCGATGTACTTCTCGGCCTTGGGCCAGCCCGTGACCTTGGTCGGGATCTGCCCGTTGTACCGGATCGCGTGCGGTAGGAAGATCGCGTTCGTGCGGCCGTGGACCAGGCCGAACGTCGAGCCGACCGTGTGGGCCATGGCGTGCACGATCCCGAGGAACGCGCTGCCGAACGCCATGCCGGCGATCGTGGCCGCGTTGTGCATCTTCTCGCGGGCCTCGGGCGCTGCCGCGCCCTGCGTCACGGAGGCCTCGATGTGCTCGAAGACCAGCTTGATCGCGTGCAGCGCCAGGCCGTCCGTGAAGTCGTTCGCGTAGACCGAGACGTAGGCCTCGGTCGCGTGCGTCAGGGCGTCGAAGCCCGAGTCGGCCGCGAGCTTGGCGGGCATGGTCGCCGTCAGGACCGGGTCGATGATCGCGACCGACGGGGTCAGCGCGTAGTCGGCGAGGGGGTACTTGTACCCGGTCGCGTGGTCCGTGATGACCGCGAACGGCGTGACCTCGGAGCCCGTGCCCGACGAGGTCGGGATGCAGACGAGCTTGGCCAGGTCACCGAGCGTCGGGAACTTGAACGCGCGCTTGCGGACGTCGAAGAACTTCTCGCGCAGGTCCGAGAACGCCATCTCCGGGTGCTCGTACTTGAGCCACATGACCTTGGCTGCGTCCATGGGCGAGCCGCCGCCGATCGCGACGATCGTGTCGGGCTTGAAGTCGCGCATCATCTCCGCGCCCTTCTCGACCGTCTCGACGCTCGGCTCGGGCTCGACCTGGTCCATGATCTGGATCGAGACCTTGTTCGGGCGCCGGCCCAGGACGTCGAGGACCTTGTCGACGATCCCGATCTGGCTCATGACCTTGTCCGTGACGATGGTGACGCGCTCGACGTCGGGCATCTGGGCCAGGTACTGGATCGAGTTCGGCTCGAAGTACGTCTTCGGCGGGATCTTGAACCACTGCATGTTGTTGTTCCGACGTCCGATCCGCTTGACGTTGATGAGGTTGACGGCCGACACGTTGTTCGACACCGAGTTGTGCCCGTACGAGCCGCACCCGAGCGTCAGCGAGGGGATCAGCGCGTTGTAGATGTCACCGATGCCGCCGAGCGCCGAGGGCTGGTTCCACAGGATGCGGACGGCCTTGACGCGCTGGCCGAACTCCTCCGCGACGGCCTTGTCCTCGGTGTGGATCGCACCTGAGTGGCCCAGGCCGTCGAACTCGACCATCTGCTCGGCGAGCGTGATGCCGTGGTTCGTCGACTCGGCGCGCAGCACCGCGAGGACCGGGCTGAGCTTCTCGCGCGTCAGCGGCTCGGCCGGACCGACCTGGGCGCACTCCGCGAGGATGATCGAGGTGTCGTCCGGGACGGAGAAGCCCGCCTGCTCGGCGATCCACTGCGGGCTCTTGCCCACGATCGAGGCGTTGAGCTTGGCGCCCGCGCAGTTCGCGCCGCCGGCCTCGACCCCGAAGATGAAGCGCTCGAGCTTGGCCTTCTCCTCGGGGTTCGCGAGGTAGGCGTGCATGTGGGCGAACTCGGCCAGGGCCGCGTCGTAGATCTCGGTGTCGAGGATGACGGCCTGCTCCGAGGCGCACACCATGCCGTTGTCGAAGCCCTTCGACAGGACGACGTCGTTGACCGCGCGGCCGAGCTTGGCGGTCTTCTCGATGTAGGCGGGGACGTTGCCCGCGCCGACGCCCAGTGCCGGCTTGCCCGCCGAGTAGGCGGCGCGGACCATCGCGTTGCCGCCCGTCGCGAGGATGAGCGCGACGCCGTCGTGGTTCATGAGGGCAGAGGTCGCCTCGAGCGAGGGCTGCTCGACCCACTGGATGCAGTCCTCGGGGGCGCCCTCCGCGACCGCGGCGTCCCGCACCACGCGGGCTGCGGCGACCGAGCACTGCTGGGCGCTGGGGTGGAACGCGAAGATGATCGGGTTGCGCGTCTTGAGCGCGATGAGCGCCTTGAAGATCGCGGTCGACGTCGGGTTCGTGACCGGGGTGATGCCCGCGACGACGCCGACCGGCTCGGCGATCTCGACGATGCCCGTGAGGTCGTCGCGTCCGATGACGCCGACCGTCTTGAGGTTGGCCATCGAGTTCGGCACGTGCTCGCAGGCGAAGATGTTCTTGGTGGCCTTGTCCTCGAAGACTCCGCGGCCGGTCTCGGAGACCGCGAGCTGCGCGAGGCGACCGTGCTCGTGGAGCGCCGCGACGGACGCCTTCTTCACGATGCGGTCGATGTCTTCCTGGGTGTAGGCGTCGTACTGCTTGAGCGCCTTGAGACCGCGGTCGACGAGGGCGTCGATCTCGCTGACTCCGACGGGGGGCTTGGCGGGGGCCTTGCTCGTGCTGCTCACGTTGCTCCTCCAGTGACCCGAGCGGCCGGGTCTGCGTCTGTCGTTCCCTTGCTTGTGAACACTTTCACAAGGTGCGCTTAGATGCAAGCGCCTCGTCGGTTCGTCTCGCCCGTCGGACGCCCGCCCCCACGCCCGCCCCCACGGCGGCCCACCCGGACGACGGACCGGGCCCCGTTCCCGACCCCCGGACCGCGTCGCCTAGGGTGTTCGGCATGAGTGCTGAGAACGACACGATGGACCCGACCGACGCACCACCGGCCGTGCCGCACGACCCGTACCTGTGGCTCGAGGAGGTCGAGGGCCGCGAGGCGCTCACCTGGGTCCAGGGGCGCAACGCCGAGACCGCGGCCACGATCGAGGCCACGGCCGAGTTCGCCGCGACCGAGCAGGCGATCCGCGAGGTCCTCGACTCCGACGACAAGATCCCGGACGTCTCCAAGATCGGTGAGCACTACTACAACTTCTGGCGCGACGCGCAGCACGAGCGCGGCATCTGGCGCCGGACGACGCTCGACTCCTACCGCACGGACCACCCCGAGTGGGAGCTCGTGCTCGACCTCGACGCCCTGGGCGAGGCCGAGGGCCGGAGCTGGGTCTGGCACGGCGCGAGCGTCCTGCGGCCCGCCCCGGGCGGCGCATGGCGGCACGCGCTGATCGACCTGTCCCCCGGCGGCTCCGACGCCGACGTGACCCGCGAGTTCGACCTCGTGACGAAGCAGTTCGTCGCGCCGGAGGACGGCGGGTTCTACCGCGAGGAGTCCAAGGGTGGCCTCGGCTGGATCGACGCCGACACCGTGTACGTCTACACCGACTTCGGACCGGGCTCCATGACCCCCTCGGGGTACCCCCGGATCGTCAAGCGGTGGCGCCGTGGCACCCCCGTGACCGAGGCCACCGTCGTGTACGAGGGCGAGCCCGAGGACATGTACATCTCCGCCTGGCGCACCCACTCCCCCGGCTACGAACGTGACTTCGTGGGCCGCTCGATCGCCTTCTACGACAGCGAGACGTACCTCGTCCAGGACGCGGGAACCCCGTCCGAGACGCTCGTCAGGATCGACGTCCCGCGTTCGGCTGAGGTCGGCGTCAAGCGGGAGTGGATGCTCGTCGAGCTGCGCGACGACTGGACCGTCGGCGGCACCACCTACCTCTCGGGCTCCTTGCTCGCGACCCGCCTCGAGGACTTCCTCGCCGGGGCGCGCGGCTTCACCATCCTGTTCGAGCCCACGCCCACGACCTCGCTCGCGGGGGCGACGTGGACCGCCCACCACCTCGTGGTCAACGTGCTCGACGACGTCAAGAACCGGCTGCACGTGCTGACGCCGCCCCCTCCCGCCGAGAACGTGGACGCACCGTGGACCCGCGGCGAGCTGCCCGGCCTGCCCAGCATCGGCACGGTCGTCGTGGGCGCGGTCGACTCCGAGGAGAGCGACGACGTCTGGCTCGTCACGACCGACTACCTCACGCCCTCGACGCTCTCGCTGCTGTCCGTGGGCGCGGGAACCCCGCCCGAGGTCCTCAAGTCCGGGCCCGCGTTCTTCGACGCGAGCGGCCTGGTCATCGACCAGCACTTCGCGGTGTCCGACGACGGCACGCGCGTCCCGTACTTCGTCGTCGGGCGCGAGGAGCACGTCCGGCCGGAGGCGGGTGCCGCAGGCGGTGACGCCGACCACGCCGAGGGCGCACGCGTGGGCGCCGCGCCCACGCTGCTCTACGGCTACGGCGGCTTCGAGATCTCCCTGACCCCCGGCTACTCGGGGGGCCTGGGGCGCGCGTGGCTGGCCGACGGCGGCGTGTACGTCGTCGCGAACATCCGCGGCGGCGGCGAGTACGGCCCGGCCTGGCACCAGGCGGCCCTCAGGTCGAAGCGCCACAAGGCCTACGAGGACTTCGCGGCCGTCGCACGCGACCTCGTCGCCCGGGGCATCACGACCCCCGAGCACCTCGGCATGGAGGGCCGCAGCAACGGCGGCCTTCTCGCGGGCAACATGCTCACGCAGTACCCCGAGCTGTTCGGCGCCGTGATCGTGGGCGTCCCGCTGCTCGACATGCGGCGCTACACGCACCTGCTCGCGGGCGCGTCCTGGGCGGCCGAGTACGGCGACCCCGACGACCCCGAGCAGTGGGAGTTCATCCGGACGTTCTCGCCGTACCACCTGTTCGACCCCGAGCGCGAGTACCCGCCCGTGCTCTTCACGACGTCGACCAAGGACGACCGCGTCCACCCCGGGCACGCCCGCAAGCTCGCCGCGAAGATGCTCGCGGCCGGCAAGGACGTGACCTACTACGAGAACATCGAGGGTGGTCACGGCGGCGCCGCGAACAACGCCCAGGCCGCGCACATGGCCGCGATCCACTACCGCTTCCTGCGCGAGCAGCTGGGCTGACGCCGAGCCACCGCGTCCCCGCGACCCCGCAGGGACGCGGGGGGGGGGGGGGGGGGGGGGGGGGGGGGGGGG
>NZ_JACSPN010000033.1:0-11618 GCF_015142735.1 Oerskovia douganii
AGAACATCAAGAACTGCGACAGACCCGGACGACGCTCAGCGAACGCCGCCCACACCTGAGAGATCCGACCGAACATCGACGGCCGAGCCGTTGGCGTGCTCACTTCGGGGTGCTCCTTGCTGACGAGGCGCAGGAGAACGTGTCGTCCGCGCGCCGGATCCGGGCACGAGGAGCGCGCATGTCGCGGACGTCCTCGTCGTGGGAACTGCGGCGACGCCCGCCCGGTGCCGGGGAGTGCGTCGTCGGCAGTCAAGCACCGGGGGACGCGGCTCCCCGGGCCCTGTGCACAACCTGTCGATCCGGACGCATGATCTGTCGTACGGCCGCGCCCCGCCGGTCTCCCGGCCGGGCCGCGACGGTTCAGGCGACGGGCTGCTCGTCGCGCTCCTTGAGGGCCTGGGCCACGGCGTCGGCGACCTTGCGCTCGTCGCGGGCGCGACGCCGTCGGGCCGTGCGACGCCACAGGACGACCGCCCCGACCAGCAGGACGAGCAGCGCGAGCGCGCCCCACGGCACCGCGAGCGTCGTGGCCGTGGCGGTCGCCGGGGCCACGGCGGGGACGGCCTCGGCGGCGGTCGCGCCGATCGCGGTCACGACCTCCGCGGCGACCCGCACGTCGGCCGTCAGGCGGCCCAGGGGCCAGACGCCGTCGACCGTCACGGTCCGCGTCACCGACGTCCCGGGGAGCATCTCCGGGAGCTCGACGCGCGGCGAGCCCTGCGCACCCGCTCCCCACAGGCCGGCGACGCGCACCGACTCGCCCGCGGCCAGGCGCGTGTTGCCGTCGTTCGTGACCGTGAAGGTCACGGTCGCGTCGCCCGCCGCGAAGGGGTTGAGCGTGCCGTCGTAGGTGACCGCGACGTCGTCGACCGCGAGCGCCGGGACCAGGTCCCCCGCGACACGTACGTGCATGCGCGACCCCAGGCGGCGGTCGACGCTCACGCCCTGCGCGTTCTCGACGAGCAGCGACGACACGACGCCCGCCGCGTAGTCGCCCGGTGTCGCGTCGGCCGGGACGGTCAACGTGAAGGGGACGACGACGCTGTCGCCCCCCTCGACGGTGACCTCCTGGGACTGGAACGTGACCCACGAGCCGAGCGCCTGCGACTCCTCGCCCGCGGGGAGCAGGTCGAGCTCGCCGGCCTCGGTCATGAACCCGTCGGCCGCGTAGACGCGGAACGTCAGGGGGCCCTCGGTGTAGTTGGAGACGACGATCCCGTCGTCCAGGCCCGTCCCGGGGGCCAGGGCGTAGGCGTAGTTGGGGCGCTCGGTGCCGTGCACGGTGTCGGCGGGGCGCACGCCCCACGTCACCGGCGTCGAGACGGTCGGCGCGGCGTCCTCGGGGGCGGCGTCCGGCGCAGCCGGGTCCGCCTCCGGCCCGACGGCGGCGCTCACCTGGTGCGGGAGCGCGGCGGCCTGTGCGGGGTGGGCGAGCGCGGCGGCGCCCGGGGCGAGCAGCGAGACGACCAGGCCCACGACGAGCGTCACCGCGAGCACCGCGAGGATCCACAGCGCGTGGCTGTGACCGTTCTCCCGCTGGTGCGCGCGTACGTTGGTCAGCGCGGAGCCTGCGTCGGTGTCGCGCTCGGGGCGGACGGTCAGCTGCTGGGTCGCCATGGTCGTGCCTGCTTTCGTGGAGTTCCGACCGGTCCTGCCGGGCTCGGTCGGGGCGAGCTGTCGAGCGGTGGTGCCGGCCGGCCCGCGGAGGGACGGGCCGACCGGCACCACGATCACGACGTGACCTAGCTGAGCGCGGTCAGCGTCAACGTCGCGTTGTAGGTCCCCTCGTTCACCGAGAGCGGGAGCTTGAGGTCCAGCTCCGCCCCGATGACCGCGGAGCCGCGGGCGTGCCCGGCCTCCGCGCTGCCCAGGGTGCGGGCGACGGACAGGCCGTCACCCTCGACGAAGCCCGAGGCGACGGGCGCACCGGCGACCGCTCCGCCGTCGTTCTCGAGGATCTCCGGCGTCCAGCCGAGGTACTTGCCGGACACCGTCTCGCCGCCCGCCACGAAGTCACCGACCTGCGCCGAGACCGACCAAGCCGGCGCCTCGATGCGGGTGTCCGTGACGCGGACCGGGACCAGGTCGCCGGTCGCGGCGAAGTGGTCGCCCTGCTCCTCGGCCACGCCCAGGTCGACGAGGCCCGTCGAGCCCTCGAGGCTCCACGTGAGCTCGCCCGGACGCGGCTCGGGGATCACGACCGCGACCGACTGGTCGCCCGCCGCGATCGCACCGGGGGCCGTGCCGGTGAGGTCGCCCTCGACCGAGCCCGCGGTGTTGCCCGGACCGAAGTTCGCCGCCGGGGTGTTGTCCGCGAGGCGTACGACCCCGTGGACCGTGGTCCCCGCGACCTGGAGGTTCGCGGTGTTGCCGGTCAGGACGAGGTCCCCACCCACCGTGTTGCCCCACTGGTCGGCGGTGCCGTCCGCGTTCGCGCCGACGAGTGCGTCGCGCGAGGTGCCCGTCACGGACAGGTTGCCCGCGACCACGGCGCCACCCACGGTGACCCCGAAGTCGCTGTCGCCGAGCGTCGCGTCGCCGCCCACGCTCGTGCGGAGCAGGTCGACGTAGGTCGCGACCTGCGTCGTGAGGTTGCCCGTGATCTTCGTGTCCGAGATCTCGACGTCCACCCCGCCCGTCGCGACGCTGCCACCCACCCGCAGGTCGTACAGGTAGAGGAACCCGGCGCGCGAGCCCGCGGTGTACGAGCTGATGTCACCGTCCACGCTCGCGCCGTCGATCAGGACGCCGTACGCGTCGGTCGCGACGACGTCACCCTCGACGACCACCTCGGTCGCGTCGAGCCACGCGTCGTCACCCACGATGATCGAACCCTGGACCGTGGTGCCGCCGAGGACGCAGGTCGCCCCCGCAGGGACCACCAGGTCCCCTGCGACGACCGTGTCGTCGAGCTCCGTCGTGCAGTCGGTGCTCGCGGCGTGAGCTGCCGGGGCCGCGACGGCGACCAGCGCGAACGCTGCGGCAGCGGCTGCTGAAACCTTCCACTTCATGTCGATTCTCCTGTGATCTCGGTGGGTCAGCCGCGAAGGCCGTAGATGGAGGTGTAGCTACGTCGTGCGTTGCCCAGCGAGTTCAGCGGGTTCGGCGGCTCGGCGACCGAGCTCGCGTTGTCCTGCTCGTACAGGCCGAAGTGCTGGCCGCGCGTGCGCAGCTGCGAGAGGAAGGACTGGTAGTCGATGCTGCCGGCGCCGAACTCGATGATGTCGTAGCCGTTGGCGCTGTTCGGGTTGGCCTTGCCGTCCTTGAGGTGGAGCATCGGGAAGCGGCGCGGGTCGCGCTTGATGTACTCGATGGGCTCGAAGCCCGGGTACTTGTGCTGCCCGACGTGCGCCCAGTAGACGTCCATCTCGAAGTAGACGAGGTCGGGGTCGAACTCGTCCCACAGCAGGTCGTAGACGCGTCGGCTCGGGTCGTCCGACGTGAAGCGGAACTCGCCGTCGTGGTTGTGCGCGTAGAGCTTGAGGCCCGCGGCCTTGGCCTTGACCCCCATGGTGTTCCACGTCTGGGCCGCGGCCGTCCACGCCGCGACCGTGTTGGTGTTGTTGATGGCGCCGCCCTGGCCCAGGTGCGGCATGCCGAGGATCAGCGCCTTCTCGATCTCGGCGTCGATGTTGCTCGGGTTGAGGTTGACGTGGGCCCCCACGGCCCGCAGGCCGTTGTCGTCGAGGAGCTGGCGGATCTCCGGGATGGTGATCGCGCCGACCTGCCCCTGCGTGTACCCGGCGAACTCGACCTCGGAGTAGCCGATGTCGGCGAGCTCCTCGAACACGGCGCGGAAGCCGAGCTGGCTGACCTTGTCGCGGATCGTGAAGAGCTGGATGCCGATGCGGTTGACCGGGACGAGGCGGTTGCGCCCGCTGCTGGGGGCTGCGGCGATGCCACCGATCGCGGAGGCCGCGGTCGGGCCCAGGGTCGCACCGACGCCCACGGCGACCGTCGAGGCCGCGAGGGCCTTGAGCAGGTTGCGCCGGCTCATGGGGCGAGCCGGGATGGACTCGTGGTGGTGCTCGTGTGAACTCATGTCTCTCCTTCGAGGTGAGGTTCGGTGGCCCGGGGCTCTCGCCCCAGGCTACCACGTGCGGGGTTGCGTGCCTAGCTGCGGACGGTGAGGTTGAACGACGTCGAGCTCTTGCCGACGCCGGTCGAGCCCAGGTAGGCGACCTCGACCTTGTAGGTGCCGACCTCGGGGAGCTTCGGCAGCGTGATGACGACGGCGCCCGAGGCGTCGAGCGTCCCGGTGCGGGTGGCGACCGTCGCGTTGTTGCGCTTGATCGTCACCGTGACGTCGCCCGTGGGCACGACGCCCGTCGAGCTCTCGACCGCGATCGTCGCCTTGGCGGCGATCGACGGCTTGACCGGGTTGGGCGAGACCGAGCCCGTGACGGTCGAGGAGGCGGCGGCCACCGTGAGGCGGACGGTCGCCGACGACTTCTTGAAGACCTGGTCGGCCTGGTAGGTCGCCTTGAGGGTGTGCGTCCCGACGGCGAGCGACGCGTCGAGCGCGATCGTCGCCGTGCCCTCGACGAGGGATCCGCGACCGACCTCGGTGTCACCCGAGGTCAGGACGACGTCGCCCGTGGGCGTGCCGCCCTCGCCCGTGACGGTGACCGTGGCCTCGCCGGGTGCCCCGAACGAGACGCGGGCTGCCGGTACGGCGACCTTGGTCACCGACGACACCGTGGGCTCGTTCGGCGCTGCGAGGTCGATCGTGAAGGAGACCGACCCGACCGCCGAGACGTTGCCGCCCGTGTCGGTCGCGCGGTACTGCACGGTGCGGGCCCCGTTGGTCGTGAAGCTGACCCCGTAGGCACCGTTCGCCGCGGCCACGTTCGTCCAGGACTGACCGTTGTTGGTCGAGTACTGCACGCTCGCGAGCGCCCCGTCGTCCTTGACGTCGAGGTTCATGCGCACGGCCTTGTTGTAGACGCCGCCCACGCCCGTGGGTGCGGCCGGGTCGAGCGAGTGCTTGACCGTGGGCGCCTTGACGTCGCCGACGCCCACGCCCTGGAAGTCGAACGAGTCGACGGCCAGCTCGTTGGCCGAGGTCACGAACAGCGTGCCCGAACCCTGCGGGACGTTCGTGAACGGCACCGTGACCTCCTTCCAGCCTGCGCCGGACGGGATCTGCGCGGTCGCGAACGGTGCGGCGTCGGCCGCTCCCCAGCGGAGCTGGAGCTGACCGCCACCGTTGGCGACGACCTTGACGCCCGTGATCCCGGCGAAGTTCACCGGGCTGTACGACAGGTGGTCACCGGTGCCGAGGCCGCGGATCGCCTGGCCCGCACCCGCCGTCTCGTCCTCGTAGGCCACGACGCCCTGGCTCTTGGCGTGCTCGGCCTGCTGGACGAACGGGTTGAGCTGGACGGTCGCCTCGCCGGGAGCGGCAGGCAGGCCGTTGTGCCCGTTGTCGGTGTACGACACGACGACGGCGCCGTAGATGTGCGCGCCCTCACCGTGCTGCGGCGAGTCGGGAGACGTCTTCCACGCTCCCGTGCAGCCCGTGCCCGAGACCTCGGGGTGGGCGTGCTCGTCGTGGCCCAGACCGTAGGTCCACGCCACGCGGTTGCACGCGGTCGCGGTCCCGTCCTCGGCGTCCTGCGTCGAGACCTTGAAAGGCACGGCCTGGCCCCAGCTGAAGAACGAGCCGTTGCCGGGGTAGTCGACCGTGACCGTCGGTGCCTGGTTGCCGACCGAGACGACCTTGGACGTGAGCGTGAACTTGCCCTTGGCGTCGGTCACGCGCAGGCGGGCGTTGTACTGGCCGAGGGTCGTGTAGGTGTGGCTCGCCGTGACGCCCGTGGCGTCGAACGAGCCGTTGCCGTCGAAGTCCCACTGGTAGGTGAGGGCGTCGCCGTCGGGGTCGCTCGAGGTGCCCGCGTCGAAGGCCACCACGAGCGGGGCCTCGGAGGAGGACGTCGGGTTCGCGGTGAACCGGGCCTGCGGGGCCTTGTTCCCCTCCGCGTAGGACACCTTGTAGAGGCCGGCGTCCGGGTTGGCACGGAAGAAGCCGTCACCGTAGTCGAGCACGTAGAGCGAGCCGTCCGGCCCGAACTCCATGTCGATCATGTTGTCGTTGAGCGGCTGCGCGTTCTTCGCGAGCTGTGCGTTGGGCGTGAAGTCCTCGATGTGCGTGACCTCGTAGGAGTCCCAGTCGACCGTGAAGGCCGCCAGGTAGTCCTGGGAGAACTCACCGAAGAACGCCTTGTTGTCCCAGTACTCCGGGAGCTTCGACGTCGAGGGGTTCTCGGCGTCGTAGTGGTAGACGGGTGCCCCCATGGGCGCCTGGCCGCTGCCGCTGCCGAAGTTCACGAGCTCGTCCCACGGCTGGTCGCCGGGGCGGTCGCCGTAGTAGAGCGTCGCGGCACGGGCCGGGGGCAGGTCGACGAGGCCGGTGTTCCAGCGCGAGTTGTTCTTGAGCGCGGCCGGGTCGAAGAACGCCCCGGGCGTGCTCGTCGCGAAGTTCCACTCGTTGTAGGCCGCGTTGGGCCCGTGCACGTAGGGCCAGCCCGCGTTGTGCGGGTCGTCGAGGCTCACGGTGTTCCACTCGACGTAGCCCATGGGGCCACGGTTCGGGTCGGCGTTGGCCGCGTCGGGTCCGTAGTCGCCCCACGAGAGGCTGTTCGTCTCGGGGTCGACGTCGATGCGGAACGGGTTGCGGACTCCCATCACGAAGATCTCGGGGCGGGTCTTCTCGGTACCGACCGGGAAGAGGTTGCCCTCGGGGATCGTGTAGGTGCCGTCGTCCTGGACGTTGATGCGCAGGATCTTGCCGCGCAGGTCGTTGCTGTTCCCGGCGCCGCGACGCGCGTCCAGACCGGGGTTCATCCCGGGAGCGTCGTTGTTGGGCGCGAAGCCGTTGGCTCCCGGCGCGCTGGCGGGGGTGTTGTCACCGGTCGACAGGTAGAGGTTGCCGTCGCCGTCCCAGTCGATGTCGGCGCCGACGTGGCAGCACTGGCCGCGCTGGACCTCGACGTCGAGGATCTTCTGCTCGGACGCCAGGTCGAGCCCGGTGCCGGTCCACTGGAAGCGGGAGAGGCGGTTGACGCCCTTCCACTGGTCCCAGTAGCTCGCGTCCGCGCCGGTGGGCAGCGTGTTGGGCGCCGAGCCCGCGGGCGTGCCGCTGAGCGGTGCGTAGACGAGGTAGACCCAGTTGTTCTCCGCGAAGTCCGGGTCGACGGCGATGCCCTGGAGCCCGTCCTCCGAGTTCGCGTACACGGGGATCTTGTTGGTGACGGACGTGACGCCGGTCTGGGGGTCCGTGAGCCGGACGTCGCCGTTGCGTGCGGTGTGGAGGATCTTGCCGTCGGGCAGGATCGCGAGGTCGATCGGCTCGCCGACGTCCTTGGTGAGAAGGATCTTCTCGTAGTTGGACCAGTCGAGCGCGCCCTCGGCACCGGGCTCGCTGCCGTGGTCGACGCCGTCGTGCGCCGTGGCCGGGGCCGTCGCGGCGGCCAGCCCGGTCAGGGCCAGGACGCCGGCGAGCGAGGCGGCGACCAGCCGCGATCTCGCGGACCTTCGTTCAGGAATAGACTTCACAGTGATGCAGCTCCTCATGGGGGTTCATCGCCGGACCGGGCCACCGCTCGCTGCTGCAACAGCGGGATCGCGGGTGGCTCGGTCTCTGTCTGTGCGGGTGGCGGGCGGGCGCTCGGCCCTCGCCTGCTGCTGTCCTCCCCTCGCCGTCGAGTGGTGGTGGGTCCCGTCGTCGGCGACGGGATGTGCACCGGCTGGGCACCGGGGTGACCCCCGAAAGGCACGGGCGCGCGGTGTCGATGTCCGCGTGCCCGGTACGTCATGGATCAGGGTGGATCCACCTGCGAGAACAGCGGTCTTCCTCGACCGCCTGGTAGGAATCTAGGGCGACTTCTATCGCCTGTCAATCAAAAGTCGAAACCTGCCGCTCACTAGTAGGGCACAGATGCCGATCACGCGCGCGCGGGACGAGGCAGCGGCATCGGCAGCGGCAGCGGCAGGGCCCGACGCACGGGCACGGTCCGCCACGGCGTGTCGCGTCGCCCGGAGGCTCGACGGCAGGACCTGGTGGTTGGCTGGCGTCATGATGCTCACCATCGTCGGTGCGGTCCTGCTGGCCGTCGGTCTCTACGCCGCGTGGCGGCTCGCCCCGCAGCGCCCTGACGTCCCGGCCGAGGGATGGTTCCCCGACCCCGCCTCGACCGCGGCGAGGCGTCGCCTCTGGGACGGTCAGGCCTGGACGGCGCACGTCGCCGACGGCGGGGAGCCGGCGAACCGCGGCCATCACTTCCGCGGCCGCTCCCGGGGCAGCTGGATGGGGATCCTGGGCGCCGCCGTCGTGGTCCTCGTCGCCGGGGTCGCCGCCTACCGGGCGACCGAGAACGTGCACGTCATGGCCGTGACCAGCTTCCTGGCCATGACGCTCGTGTGCTGGGCCTTCTACGGGTTCGTCGAGCGCCAGCTCGCGCTGCGGGACGTCGTCGGGCTCGGCCAGGTCGCGGCCGTGGCCGTCGCGACCGCCGGGGCGACCTTCCTCGTCGCGATGAACCTCAACAACCTGACGGGTTCGATCGGCGGGATCTCGCTCGCCACCACGCTCGTCGGGCTGACCGAGGAGAGCACCAAGCTGCTCGTCCCGATCGTCCTGTTCCTGCTCGGGACCTACCGCAACCCCCGCGCGGGCGTCGGGATCGGGCTCGCGGCCGGGTTCGGCTTCGCGATCGCCGAGACCACTCTCTACGCGTACCAGACGGCTGCAGCCTCCGGGCCGAGCTTCTGCGGCGCCGAGACCCCGGCCGTCACCACGGGGATGGTCGTCTCCGCGCAGGTCGCCCGCATCTTCGGCGTCTCGCCGTTCCACTGGCTCTTCACGGGCATCGCGGTCGCGATCGCCTGGCGGGCCTGGCACCTGTACGGGCGCAAGGGCACGCCGGCAGCGCTCGGCGGGATCCTGCTCGTCATGGTCGTCCACTCGCTCAACGACACCTCGGCGACGCTCGGGTGCGGGGAGCCCGTCGTCCAGTCGCTCCTCGCCCTCGCGCGCTACGCCCTGGTGATCGGCATGTACCTGGTCTTCAAGGCCTGGGCACGCAAGCACACTCCGCCGCAGCTGATCGGTGCGGTCAGCACGGGCTGGACCCCGAAGCACCTCGGGGAGCAGAAGGTCTCGCCGGACGGGTCCCCGGCGACGGGCGCTCCTGCGCGCGAGCCCGCCGACGACTGACCTGCGCGGACGGCCCCCGCCCCGGCCAGGGACGGGGACGCCGCCCGTGCCTCAGCCCCGGAAGTACCGCCGCGACGCGCGGTTCCAGAGCAGCGCGAGCACCAGGAGCGCGACGACGATCGTCAGCACGGCGCCCGTCACGTGGTGCGGACCGAAACGCAGCAGCGAGTAGACCCCGACCCCGACGCGGACCAGCATCACGACCGTGATGGCCATGAGCGCCCACCGCCCACGGGTCTGGAGGCCGAGCGCTACGAGCGCGACGAGGACCCCGACGACGAGGCTCAGGAGCGCGAAGAACCGGATCTCGGCACTGGTCGCGGCGAGCGCGCCGATGACGGCCTCGTCCCGCGCGAGCAGGTAGAGCGCGACGCTGCTGACGACGTCCGTGACGGCCGCGATCCACGTGAGCACGACCGCGACGGTGACGCTCGTGGGCCGTGCCGGGGTTCCCAGCCCGGTGAGGTCGCTCATGCGGTCACCTCTCTGCGGAGGACGCCGTGCGTGCACGAGGCCCGGTCGGACGGTCGGAGGTGGGTGGTGCACAGGTCCGACTCCCCCGGCGCCACGTCGTACGTCTCTCCGTGATACCAGCGCTGGCCCGGGACCGCGCGGCGAACCAGGTCCGGGACCGTCGGGTAAGGTCCCGGGGTGCGCACAGTCCTCGGCCCCCTGGACGACGTCGTCGCGCACCTCGGGCGCACCCCTCGCCGCGTGCTCGTGGCGGGGGTCTCGGGTGCGGGGAAGTCGACGCTCGCGCAGCGTCTGGCCGCCCGGCTCGACCTGCCGTACACCGAGCTCGACGCGCTCTTCCACGGACCGGGGTGGGTCCCCCGGGCGACGTTCCTCGAGGACGTGCGCGACGTCGTCGGGCAGGAGGCCTTCGTCGTGGAGTGGCAGTACCGCGCCGTGCGCCCGCTGCTGCTGGACGAGGCCGATCTCCTCGTGTGGCTCGACCTGCCCACGGCCACCGTCATGCGCCAGGTGATCGGCCGGACGGTGCGACGCGCCGTGCGGCGTGAGGTGCTCTGGAACGGGAACGTCGAGCCGCCGCTCAGGACCCTCCTCACCGACCGCGACCACATCGTCCGGTGGGCGTGGTGGACACGGCACTCGCTGCGCGACCTGCCGACCACGGTCGCCCTGCAGGACCGGCCCGTCGTCCTGGTGCGCCTGCGCAGCAGGCGTCAGGTCGAGACCTGGGTCAGACGGCTTCCTGCGCCACCCAGTCGCTGAGCGCGTCGACGATCCGGACGTCGCCGTCCAGCCAGTCGACGCTCCCCCACTCCCCCGCGGGCAACCACCTCAGCGCGTCGTGCTCGACGAGCGGCTCGGGTTCGCCCCCGACGATGCGGGCAAGCCACAGGCGCATGACGTGCCGGTCGGTGATGATCCACCCACCGTCGTCGGGCCCGACGAGCTCCTCGCCCAGGTCGACCGCCACGCCCAGCTCCTCGCGGAGCTCGCGGTGCAGCGCGTCGACGGGCGTCTCCCCGGGATCGACCTTGCCCCCCGGGAACTCCCAGCGCCCCGCGAGCTCGACCGGCCGAGAACGGCGGGCGGCGAGCAGCAGGCGAGGGGTCGTGAGGTCGTCGACGACGGCGGCGGCCACCACGAGACGGCGGGAGGTCATGCCCGAAGTCTTTCACGCCGGTCACGACGGGTCAGGGTCGGTGGCGCCACCGACACGCCACGCCGCGCACACCGCCCCGGGGTCCCGACGACCCCGGACGACTCCGCCCCTCGGCGTCCCTGCCCGTGCCACCGCCGACTCCCCCCCCCCCCCGGGGGGGGCCCCCGGCAAGCACGTCGGTTCAGCGGAGCCCGGCGTCCTTGGCCCACTGGACGGCCTCGGCCCGGGTCGAGACACCGAGCTTGCGGTACAGGCTGCGCACCTGGGACTTCACGGTGTTGCGCGTGACGAACAGCTTCGTCGCGATCTGCTCCAGGGTGATGTCCTCGGAAAGGTTCGACAGCACGACCTGCTCACGGCGGGTGAGTGGTGCTGCGAGCTGGACGGCCGGCGACTCTGTCCGGGCCAGTTCGATGATGCTCATGCTTCCTCCATGTGCTGACCGGTCTTCCCATCGCGTCATGGGTCGATCCGGTGCGTGCTGCTACTGGGAGAGATGGGCGAACCGACGATTCATGACGCGGTTCTTCACCCTCAATCTCGGCGGTCGTCCCCGACCGGCCCCCCTGTCTCGCGGTGCACAGTATCCATGCAGGTCAGAGGCAGGAATTCAGCCGTCCGCCATGGACGGACGAATATTCCGATGTGTCCAGGATCACCGTTCCGTCGTTGCGACGAGAAATGTGATCCGCCTCACAGTCTTGCGCTCCTGCGTGCGGAGCGGCAACCGGAGAAGCCAGAGGGCCGTTCCGCGACGAGGTCGCGGAA
>NZ_JACSPN010000033.1:11628-38547 GCF_015142735.1 Oerskovia douganii
CCCCCCCCCCCCCCCCCCCCCCCCCCCCCCCCCCCCCCCCCCCCCCCCCCCCCCCCCCCCCCCCCCCCACGCCGGTGGGACGCGGGCTCAGCCGCCCACGAGCGCGCTGTACTCGTCGGCCGTGAGGACCGGCCCGGTCGCGGTCACGTCGACCTTGAGGAGCCAGCCCCCCGCGTACGGCTCGGCGTTGACGAGCGACGGGTCGTCGATCGCGGCCTGGTTCACCTCTGCCACGGTCCCCGTGACCGGGGAGTAGAGCTCGGACACCGACTTGGTCGACTCGACCTCGCCGATCACGGCACCGGCCGTGACGCTCGCCCCGACCTCCGGCAGCTCGAGGTAGACGATGTCGCCGAGCGCCTCGGCCGCCGTGCTGGTGATGCCGATGACGGCAGGGGACGACGTGTCGAGCCACTCGTGCTCGGCGGTGTACTGGAGGTTGCCGGGGAAGTCGGCCATGAGGTGCTCCTGGTCTGCTGGTGAGGGATCGGGGGGTACGGGGGAAGGGGGTCGAGCCGTGGCGCCGGGTCAGGACGGCTGAGGACGACGGTAGAACGGCAGGGGCACGATCACCACCGGCTCCTCACGGCCGCGCACGTCGACCGCGAGCTCGGTGCCCTCGGCGCTGAACTCCGGTGTCACGTAGGCCATCGCGATCGGGTACCCGAGGGTGGGCGACGGCGCACCCGAGGTCACGTGACCGATCTGCACGTCGGGGTCCTTGCCCGGGATCACGACGGCGTAGCCCGCCCGGGCGGGACGCTTGCCGAGCCCGCGGAGCCCGACGAGCACGCGCGCCGGCTGCGCACCCTTGCGGGACGCCAGGGCCGCGCGCCCCACGAAGTCGAGCGGGTTGCCCTCGGCATCGACCTTGTCGAGCTTCACGACCCGGCCGAGCCCCGCCTCGTAGGGCGTGGTGGTCGTGTCGAGCTCGTGCCCGTAGAGCGGCATGCCCGCCTCGAGGCGCAACGAGTCGCGCGCCGAGAGCCCGGCAGGCACCAGGCCGAGGGGCTCCCCCGCGGCCAGCACGGCTCGCCACAGCTCACGGGCGCGTGCCGCCGGGACGAACAGCTCGAACCCGTCCTCGCCCGTGTAGCCCGTCCGGGCGGCGAGCGCGTCGGTGCCCGCGACGCGCACCTCGAGCGAGGCGTAGTACTTCAAGTCCTTGACGACTTGTACATCCTCGGGGGCCACGAGCGAGACGACGATCTCCTCGGCGCGTGGTCCCTGGACCGCGACCAGGGCCGTGTCGTCGCCCTGGTCCGTGACGGTCGCGTCGAAGCCCTCGCCGCGGCGGACCAGCTCGTCGGCCACGAGCGGCGCGTTCCCGGCGTTGGCCACGACGAGGAACCGCTCCTCGGCGAGGCGGTAGACCACCAGGTCGTCCAGGACCGAGCCGTCCTCGGCGCAGATCATGGTGTAGCGCGCACGCCCCACCGGCACGGCCGTCAGGTTGCCGACGAGCGCGTGGTCGAGGGCAGCGGCCGCCTGGGGCCCGGCGACCTCGATCTCCCCCATGTGCGACAGGTCGAACAGCCCCGCGACCTCACGGACCGCCCGGTGCTCCGCGAGGTCGCTCGTGTAGCGCAGCGGCATCTGCCAGCCGCCGAAGCTCGTGAGGGATGCCCCCAGGGCCACGTGCTCGTCGTGCAGCGGGCTGAGGCGGTCAGCGGCCGGGGTCGTGTCCTGCGCTGGCTCCGTCATGGTGTTCCTCTCTGAGGTGTCGGGGTGGTCGTGACCTCTGCATCACGCCCGTGCCGACAGGTCTGGTGGGCTCCCGGGGTGGCAGGACCGGCGTGACCTCGGGACCACGCCGGTCCGGCCGACCTCAGGAGTACGACTCGATCGGGGGGCAGGAGCACACGAGGTTGCGGTCCCCGCGCGCCCCGTCGATGCGCCGCACGGGCGGCCAGTACTTGCCCGTCCGCAGCGTAGCGAGCGGGTAGGCCGCGACCTCGCGCGAGTAGGGCTTGGACCACGCGTCGGAGACGACCGAGGCGGCCGTGTGCGGCGCACCGCGCAGCGGCGAGTCCTCGATGGCCCACGTGCCGTTCGCGACCTCGTCGATCTCGGCCTTGATCGCGACCATGGCCGCCACGAAGCGGTCGAGCTCGGCGAGGTCCTCGCTCTCGGTCGGCTCGACCATGAGCGTGCCCGCCACGGGGAAGGACAGCGTGGGGGCGTGGAAGCCGTAGTCCATGAGGCGCTTGGCCACGTCCTCGGCGGTCACGCCGGTCTGTGCCGTGATGCCGCGCAGGTCCAGGATGCACTCGTGCGCGACCAGCCCGGCTTCTCCCGTGTAGAGCACGGGGAAGTGGTCGGTCAGCCGGCTGGCCAGGTAGTTCGCGGCGAGCACGGCGGTCTTGGTCGCGGCCTCGAGCCCGTCGGGGCCCATGAGCGCGACGTACGCGTAGGAGATCGGCAGGATGCCGGCCGAGCCGAAGGGAGCGGCCGAGACGGGTGAGGCCCCCTCGCCCGTCAACGGGTTCCCCGGGAGGAACGGCACGAGGTGCTCGGCCACCGCGACGGGCCCGACGCCGGGACCCCCGCCGCCGTGCGGGATGCAGAACGTCTTGTGCAGGTTCAGGTGCGAGACGTCGCCGCCGAACTCCCCCGGGCGGGCCAGGCCGACCAGTGCGTTGAGGTTGGCCCCGTCGATGTACACCTGCCCACCCGCTTCGTGTACAAGGTCGCACACCTCGCGCACGTGCTCCTCGTAGACGCCGTGCGTCGACGGGTAGGTGATCATGATGGCCGCGACCTGGGACCCGTGCTGCTCGAGCTTGGCACGCAGGTCGCCCAGGTCGACCTCCCCGGCACCCGACGTCGCCACGACCACGACGCGCATGCCCGCCAGAGCAGCGGAGGCCGCGTTGGTGCCGTGCGCGGACGCGGGGATGAGGCACACGTCGCGCCCGTGCTCCCCGCGCGAACGGTGGTAGTCACGGATCGCGAGCAGGCCCGCGAACTCGCCCTGCGAGCCGGCGTTGGGCTGCACGGAGACGCCCGCGTAGCCCGTGATCTCGGTGAGCTGCTCCTGGAGTCCCTCGATCAGCTCGGCGTACCCGAGCGCCTGCTCGGCCGGCACGAACGGGTGCATGTCCGCGAACTCGGGCCACGAGATCGCCTCCATCTCGGCCGTCGCGTTGAGCTTCATGGTGCACGAGCCCAGCGGGATCATGGTGCGGTCGAGCGCGAGGTCCTTGTCGGAGAGCGAGCGCAGGTAGCGCAGCATCGCGGTCTCGGAGCGGTGCCGGTGGAACACGGGGTGGGTCAGGTAGCCGGTCGAGCGCAGCAGTTCCTGAGGCAGCACGCTGCCGCCGCCGACGAACGTGACGTCCCGGCCGTCCGCGAAGACCTCGACGAGGGTGAGCACGTGCTCGGGCGTCGTGGTCTCGTCGCACGCGATCTGTACATGATCTGCATCCGGGTTGTACACATTGATCCCCGCGTCGGCCGCAGCAGCGACCAGCGCAGCCGCGCGGCCCGGGACCACGGCCGAGACGGTGTCGAAGAAGACGTCGTGCCGGACCTCGACGCCCGCGGACCGCAGACCGTCGGCGAGCGCGACGGCGCGCGAGTGCACGCGCTCGGCGATCTCCTTGAGCCCCGCGGGACCGTGGTAGACCGCGTACATCGACGCGACGATCGCCAGCAGGGCCTGCGCGGTGCAGATGTTGCTCGTGGCCTTCTCGCGGCGGATGTGCTGCTCACGGGTCTGGAGCGCCAGGCGGTAGGCCTGGTCGCCGTCGGCGTCGACCGACACCCCGACCAGGCGGCCCGGGAGCGACCGCTCGAGCCCCTTGCGGACCGCCATGAACGCGGCGTGCGGACCGCCGTAGAAGAGCGGGACGCCGAAGCGCTGGGCCGACCCCACCGCGACGTCGGCGCCCAGCTCACCGGGGGAGACGAGGAGCGTGAGGGCCAGCAGGTCGGCCGCGACCGTCACCAGACCACCCTGCTCCTTGACCTCGGCGACGAGCGGGCGCAGGTCCCGGACCACGCCCGACGCGCCGCTCTGCTGGAGCACCACGCCGATGAGCTGCTGGTCCGCCACCCCGGCAGCGGCGAGTCCCGCCGTCAGCCCCTCGGAGAGGTCCACGACCACGACGGGCAGACCGACCGACTCGGTCCGCGCCCGGGTCACGGCGATCGTCTGCGGGAACAGCTCGGCGTCCAGGGCGACGACGCCCGCCCCGCCCTTGGCCGCGCGCCACATGAGCGCGACGGCCTCCGCGACCGCGGTGGCCTCGTCGAGCAGCGACGCGTTGGCGACCTCGAGCCCGGTGAGGTCGAGGACGACGGTCTGGAAGTTGAGGAGGGCCTCGAGGCGCCCCTGCGAGATCTCGGGCTGGTACGGCGTGTAGGCCGTGTACCAGGCGGGGGACTCGAGGACGTTGCGACGGACGACCGGGGGAGTGATGGTCCCGTAGTAGCCGAGCCCGATCATCTGCGTCTTGACGACGTTCTTCGCCGCGATGGCCCGCAGGTCGGCGAGGACCTCGGACTCGGTGCGGGCGGCGGGCAGGTCGAGCGGGCGGTCGGTGCGGATCGAGTCCGGGACCGCCGCGTCGATCAGGGCGTCGAGCGAGCCGTAGCCGAGCTCGGCGAGCATGGTCGCGACCTCGCCCGAGGGGGCCTCGCCGGAGTCGGCCCCCACCGGGCGGGGCCCGAGGTGGCGGAACGGGAAGTGCGCACGGTCGAACGCGTCGCTGGACTGCTGTGTCACGGAGGTCTCCGGGGGTCGGCGAGGAAGACGGCGGCAGACCCCTGGGCCTGCCCGTTCCTCCCCGCTCTGTCATCGGACGCGCAGCGTCGACCTGAGAGTTTTGCCGGTCCGCCGTGGTCCTCGCGGACCCGGGGCGCGCCGGCTTGCACCGTCGGTAGGGGAGTCCGCTGCCCGGGGGCAGGCGGGCATCTCCGCTTTCCAGAGTTGCCTCGCCACCGCGGTACGTCGGCCTGAGAGATTCTCGGGGAGGAGTTGCTCCTTCGGCGCCGACCTCACCCTGGGGTGGCCGGGCTCTCCCGCAGTGGTTCGAGCAGCAGTATGTGGTTGTGGGCTCAGCCTAGCGGTCGCCGTCGGGTGCGGGCACGAGCGTCTCGTCAGGGGTTCGGCGCTCCGTCCCCGGGGCCGGGCCGCGCGGCGGGGCGGGCAGAGAGGCCGTCGCCGGGTCCGGGACCGCCTGCACGACGACGGAGCGCACCGTCGCGAGGCGCCCCACCGCGCGTTCGAGCGCCCGGGCGCGGCGGGCGCTGGCCCGGAAGGCGACGTGGATCGTGCCGGCGTCGCCGTCGCCCGCGACGTCCTCCGTCGCGAGGCGCTCGAAGCTCACGCCCCGGGTCGAGAAGACGCCCGCGAGCCCCGTGAGGGTGCCCGCGCGGTGCACGCCCTCGACCTGGGCGACCCAGGAGGGCTCGGGCTCGACGCGCCCGTCGTCCTCGACGCCACCCGGCCACGCGGGGGGAACCGTCGGCGCCGCGGGAGCCGGGCCTCCCGCACGGTCGGCACCGGTCGCGTCGTCCGCGCGCGCGACCCCGTCAGCACGGCCGACGCCCGCGGTCCGCAGGGCCGACCCCACGGCTGCTGCCGCTCCCTGCAGGCGGCGCGTCTCGTCGTCGGGCAGGGCGTCCAGCAGGACGCGCGTCCACCCCTCGGGGCCCAGCACGAGCGGGACGCCCAGGACGCCGTGCAGCGGCCGGCCCGCGAGCGACACCTCGCCGTCGAGCGCGACCTGCCCGACGACGACGATCTCGCGGCCGTCGAGCACGACCTCGACGAGGTCGACCGTCGCGGAGGCCGTGGCCGTCGCGGTCTTGGCGCCGCTCTGGTGCGTCATCCAGGGACGCGCGACCACGCGCAGGTCGGCGGGCCAGGTGTCGATCAAGCGGTAGGCGGCGCCGACGTCGGTCGCCGCGACCTCGACGAGCTGGGCCTTGGCCGCGGCGACCTCGGCCGGGAACCCGTCGAGCGTGCGACCGCGCCGCAGGAGCCGCACGGCTCGCGCGCGTTCGGCGACGTCGAGGCCGCTGAGCCGGACGGTCGACCAGAGGGGGACGGCGTCCTCGCCGTGCTGGCCCCCGACGAACCCGCCCACGCGGTGCCGGCGGACGCCGAGCTCGACCGCGATCTCGCGCCGGAAGCGCAGCGTGTCGAGCCAGGCACCCATGCCGATCACCCGCCGAGCGCCCAGCGCCTCGGCCATCACGGCGACACCGACCTCGACCGGGTTGGAGACCACGATCACGACCTCGTGCCCCGACCCGTGCCGCGCGATCGCGTCGGCGTACCCGGCGAAGACGGCCCGGTTGCCGATCGCGAGCCCGGTCCGGTCGAGGGACGCGCCCGAGCGGGGCGGGGTCGTCGCCCCGGCGGCGACCACGACGACGTCGGCCGCCACGTCGGCAGGGGAGTGGGCCACGTCGATCAGGGGCGCGTGCTCGTCGTAGGCGTCGACCAGGTCGGCCCGCAGGCCGTGCACCGCGCGCCCGGACGCCCCGTCGGGGCGTCCGACGAGCTGGAGGCGGGACGTCGTGGGCAGGATGCGTCGTTCGACGAGCTGGGTGACGACCTGCCGTCCGACGTCGCCGGTCGCGCCGAGCACTGCAACGTCCATCCGAGCAGGCTACGTCGCCCGCGCCGTGCCCGCAGGGACCGGGCGCGTCACTCCTGGTGCACGAACACCTCGTACCGCTCCGGGTCGGGCTGGGCCGCGACGGTCTCGGCGACCCGCGCCTCGGCCTCCTCGCGCGTGGGCAGCACGTCGCACGGGAACGTGTCGTACAGGGTGACCGCGGTGTGCGCCCACCCCCGGTAGGGCTCGCTCGACGCGGGGCAGCCCCCGATGAGCGGGTAGACGAACACGATCCGCTTGCCCGTCTGGACGCCCACCCTGTTGGCGATCCCCTGGGCGGTGTCGACGATGAGGCTGCGGTTGGTCGTGATGCGCCCCGGCACCCCGGGGTCCTGGATGACGTGGTCGACCTGCCCCTGCACGTAGGCCCGGACGGCGCGCGGCAGCGGTTCGGCCGTGGCGACCACGACCCGGGTCGCGTCGGGCAGCACGTAGGCGCGCTGCCCGGCGGGCAGCCGACCGACGTCCTCCACGGCGATCGTCTCGCCCGTGCTGACGGCGAGCGTCTCGGCGACCTGGACGCCCACCGGACCTGCCGCGGGCGCCTCGGCGTCGTCGCGCACGGCGCAGCTCACGAGGAGAGCGATCACCAGGGCGGACGCCGCGAGGGCGAGCCCCGCCCGGCGTCTCACGGGCCTCTTCACGAGCGCACCTCCGTCGATGTCGTGGGTGCTCGTCGGGAGCACAGGTCGGTCCATCCGTCCCTATGCGCCGGGTGCCGCCGTCGGCCTGCCCGGACGGTGCGGCCCGCCGGCGCCGCCCGTCGGGCTGCCACACGATCTCCACGACTCGTGCCACGCCCCTGCCCACCCGCCCGGGCGCGCCCTCCTGCGTGGGCGCCGGGACGCAGGCAGGATGGAACGCTCACCCTGCCGCGCCCGCGGTGGGGATCGCCACGAGCGCCCGAGGGGACCCACCCAGCATGCAGACGAGCCCGCAGGAACCGCAGCCGACGACCACCGCCTACGTCCCGCGGCACCTCGCCTCGCCCGTGGCCGCGGTGCGTGCCGCCGACCTTCCTGCGGACCCTCGCGGCATGCGCTGGGACCGCTCCCCGGGTGTCCTGTCCCGGGTCCTGGACGAGCTGTCGGTCCTCGACGAGGGCGGGGTCTCCCTGGCCCGTCGCTGAGCCGTCGGGCTCAGCCCAGCTCGATCGCCGTGGCCGCGGCCACCATCTCGTCGATCACCGCGTTCACGACGGGGCGGGGCTCGTGCCGGGTGGCGCGGTGCCTCGCGACGAGGCGGCGCGAACCGAGACCGGGCAGCGGGACGACCGTGACGCCGTCGGGCACCTCGCCCTGGACGGCGAGCGCCGGGAGCAGCGCGACGCCCTGCCCCGCCGCGACGAGCGCGAGGGCGACGTCGAAGTCGTAGTACGTGTGGCGCGTGCGCAGCGGGGCGCCGAGCGTCCGGGAGACACGGCGCAGGGCGCGCGCGGCGGCCGTCGTGGGCTGGGGGCCGAGCCAGATCGCGTCGCGCACGTCGTCGAGCCGCGCGGGCGTGGGGAAGGTCGACGGGACGACGACGCGCCACGGCTCGTCGAGGAGCGGGACCTCGCGCATGCCGCGCAGGGAGTCCGCGGCCTCCCTCTCCTGGATGTCGAGCTCGAGGAGGACCACGTCGAGGTCCCCGGTGCGCAGGAGCCGCAGGGCGTCGGCGGGCTCGAGCTCCTGGACGTCGAGCTCGACGCCGGGGTAGCGCGTCTCGAGGGACGCGAACGTCGGGCCCACGACCGCGCGGATCGCAGTCTGGAACGACCCGACCGACACGGTCCCGGTCAGCTCCTCGCTCATCGCGACGATGGCCTTGCGGGCCTCGACCATCTCCGCCTCGATGCGCTCGGCGGCGTCAGCGAGGATGCGCCCGGCGGGCGTGAGGGTCACTCCGCGGGGCCCGCGGTCGAGGACCTGGACCTTCTCCTCTGCCTCCAGACGCGCAATTTGCTGAGACACGGCAGAGGGTGTCACGTGCAGCAGGTCGGCGGCCGCCAGGACACCTCCAGCCCGGTGCACGGCAAGCAGGAAACCAAGTCTTCGTGGGTCCGTGGCCATGTAGAGATGCTAAACGGCCACGTCAGAGTTCTTCAATTGTGCTGAATGATTTTGGGGTTCACACTGGTGACGTGGCGCCGGCCGGTCCTCCTCAAAAGGGGCCGGCGCACACGATCTCCTGGCCGTCGCAGCGTCGCGGCTCCCACCAGGTCCCCCTCCCCGATCCCTTCATGACCCCTGCCCGGAGACCGCCATGTCCGCTGCCCCCTCCCTCGTCGACCTGGTCGTCACCCCGCTCGGTTGGGTCGGTGCGATCGCCGCCGTCACCGCCTACGCGATGGTCACCCGTGGCCGCTGGTCGGGGGACTCGCTGCGGTTCCAGCTCACGAACTTCGTGGGCGCGGGCCTCATGTGCCTGGTCGCCGCGGTCAACGGCGTGTGGCCGTCGGCCGTCGCGAACGTGGTGTGGATCGTCATCGGCGGTCAGGCCATCGTGGTGCTCGTCAAGGCCCGACGCCGCCGCGCGACCGACGCGGTCGTCGTGCCCCTCGACGTGCCCGCCCAGGCGCGCGCGGTCGACCTCGCCGCCTGACCCACGGGCCCGACCCGCGGTCAGACCGGCTGGTAGCCCGCCGCACGCCACGCCACGATCCGGTCGACGGCCTCGGCCACGACCTCGGGCGCGGCCGCGAACGACAGCCGGACCCACTCGCCGCCGCGCACCCCGTCGAAGTCCGTGCCGGGCGTGAGCGCGACGCCGGTGTCGGCAAGCAGGCGCTCGCACCACGTGACCGAGTCGAGCCCGGACCCGGCGACGTTCGCGTAGACGTAGAACGCGCCGTCGGCCGGGGCGACCGGGTCCCAGCCCAGGTCGTCGAGCCGGTCGAGCACCAGGGCCCGCGAGTCGGCGTACCGGGCGACGTTCTCCGCCGCGGCCGCATACCCCTCGGGCGAGAAGGCCGCGACGCCCGCGTGCTGGGCGAGCGCGGGCGGGCTCAGCGCGATGTTGCCCGCGAGGGCGTCGACCGGCCCCACGAGGTCCTCGGGCAGCAGGAGCCACCCGAGCCGCCACCCCGTCATGGCCCAGTACTTGGAGAACGAGTTCACGACGACCGCACCGTCGTCGAGGAACTGCGCCGCGGTCGCGGTCTCCCCGGCCGGCGAGGCCGGGTCCGCGTAGACGATCCCGTGGTAGATCTCGTCGCTGACGAGCCGCACGTCGTGGTCGGTGCACCACGCCGAGAGCGCTGCCAGCTCGGCCGGCGGGATCATGGTCCCCGTCGGGTTGGCCGGGCTCGCGACCACGAGCCCGTCGAGCCCGCCGTCGTAGTAGGCCTCCATGAGCTGCGAGACCGTGGGCTGGTAGCGCGTCTCGGGGCCGCAGTCGAGCTCGACGACCTCGCACCCCAGGGCCGCGAGGATGTTCCGGTAGGCCGGGTAGCCGGGCCGGGCGAGCGCGACCCGGTCCCCGGCGTCGAACGCCGCGAGGAACGCGAGCATGAACCCGCCCGAGGACCCCGTCGTGACCGCGACCCGCGCCGGGTCGACGTCCACGCCGTACGTCCGCCCGTAGTGGGCGGCGATGGCCTGACGCAGCGCGGGCACGCCCATGGCCTCGGTGTAGCCCAGGTCGCCCGACTCGAGGAGGTCGATCGCCCGGCGCCGCACCACGTCCGACGCGCCGGTCGCGGGTTCGCCCGCGCACAGGTTCAGGACCGGCTCGCCCGCGTCCCTGCGGGCGTTCGCGGCGGCGAGGACCTCCATGACCGCGAACGGGGCGACGTGGGACCTGCGCGAGACCTTCATGGGGCCATCATGCCCGTGCCCGGGCCGTTCGCGGATCGGACGACGCCCGCCGAACTGTGCAGGTACGGTGAGGGGGCGCGCCCTGTTAGGAAACATCGCCGGAAGTTCCGTAACCTGGCTCGGGTCCGGTCGTCCACCGACCGGTGAGAGGCGTTCTGCAGGAGACGAGCGAGAGGCGAGCAGTGCCGGAGCACACGACGCAAGGGGGAGTCCGTATCGACGACTCCGGACCTCGATGGACCATGTGGGGCGAGGTCGACGCCGCGGTGCAGGACCGGTCCGAGGGCGACCTCGTCCGTTCGCTCGAACGAGCCGCCAGCCCCGTCACGATCGACCTCACCGACGTCACCTTCATGGACTCGGGCGGCCTGCGCCTGCTGTACCTGTCCCTCCTGGCCGGGGGCGACGCCCCGGTCCTGGTCGGCGTCCCGGACCGTATCAAGGACCTGCTGGAGATCAGCGGCGTCCTCTCGCAGTTCACCATCGTCGACTGACCTGCCTGCGCGACCACCACCCCGGTCGCCGCCTGGCACTGGCACCCACCATCCACACGACTCGCCGGCCCCACGGAGGAAATCTCATGGACACCACGATCGACTCGTCCCGTCCGCCCGAGTCCTTCCACGTCGTCCGTGTCTGGCAGCTCGACTCGATCGACGAGCTCTCCACGTTGCGCACCTCGCTCCACCTCGAGCTCACGGGTCGCCCGCTGGGCCCCGACGGCGCGCTGGCCGAGGTCCCCGAGAAGATCGTCCTCGTCGCGAGCGAGCTCGCGACGAACGCCCTGCGCCACGGTCGTCCGCCGACGACGGTCCAGCTCCTGACCGACGGCGAGGAGTACATCGTCGACGTGATCGACCAGGACACGAGCCGGGCGCCGGTCGTCGCGGCTCCTCGCCTGCCGGGGGACGGCGGGTTCGGCCTGGTCCTGGCGCAGCGCCTCGCGCTCGACGTCGGCTGGTTCGTCGCCGACGGCAAGCACGTCTGGGCGCGCCTCGGCGCGGCGCGCGAGGGCGCGTCGCGCGAGGGCGCGTCGCCACCGCTCACCGCGGGCGTCGCCCCCTAGCCGTCAACGACCCGAGGGCCGGTCTGCGCGAGGCGCAGGTCGGCCCTCGGTCGTCCCTCGGGCCCTCAGTCGTCCCCGTGCCCGCGGTCGTCCCCCGGGCCCTCGTCGTCCTCGGCCCGACGGCGCAGCACCAGCAGGGTCGCGTCGTCCTCCGACGCGGGGTCCCGGGTCGAGCGCAGCACGGCGTCGACGTCACCCACGTGCTCGGCGAAGGTGCCGGCGAGCCGGCGCAGCCCGGCCCTGATCGACTCGTCCCGGCGCTCGAACAGGCCGTCGCTGTAGAGCACGAGCGCACCGCCGGGCCCGATCGTCGTGGTCCCGCCCCCGAACCGCGGCGCCCCCAGCCCCAGCGGGGGACCGCCCAGCAGGTCGCCCCAGACGACGCCCTCGCCGGGGACCAGGAAGAAGGGCGGCGGGTGGCCCGCGGTCACGTACTCGACCGCTCCCGTCCGGGGGTCGACGACCGCGACGACGAGCGTCGCGATCTGCCCCGGCATGGTCCACCGGACGGTCGTCGCGAGCTGCTCGACGGCGGCCCTCGCGGTGCCGGCGCGCACGAGCTCGGCGCGCAGGGTGTTGCGGATCTGTCCCATCGAGGCCGCGGCCTGCAGGCCGTGGCCCGTGACGTCCCCGACGACGAGGGCCAGCGACCCCGACGGCAGGAGCAGGGCGTCGTACCAGTCGCCGCCGACGAACCCGCCGCCCGCCGGCTCGTAGCGGGCCGTCACGCTCCAGCCCGGCAGGTCCGGCAGCGAGCCGGGGAGCAGGCTGCGCTGGAGCGCCTCGGCCGCGCGCACGTCGCGGCGGCCGGCCAGGTAGAGCGCCTCGACGAGGTGGCTGCGCAGCGCGCCGGCGACCTCGACGGCGTCCTCGGCCCAGGGTTCGCTGTGGCCGCTCACGACCTCGCGCCAGCGCTCGAACGACTTGCGGGGGCTGAGGCGCACCGTCTCGCCCTCGCTGCGCGCGATGGCCTTGTTGTGCGGGTCGCCGCCCCAGTCGACGCTGCGCAGCACCTCGTCGCGGAGCCAGAGCACGACCTGGCCGTCGTTCAGGTGCACGCCCAGGACCCCGGCGACGTCGGGCAGCTGCTGCGCGAGGTCCGGGGCCGCGACGCGCAGCGAGTCGATCGCGAGGACCTCGTCGCCCGAGCCTGCGGCCCGGGCCGTGAACCAGGCCGCGAGGAGCGCGACCCCCTCGGCGTCGGGGACCCGCCCGAGCGAGGCGGAGCGCCCCTCCGCGACGACCACCGCGCCGTCGGCTGCCACGAGGTCGAGCAGGCGCCGGTCGGCCGTGAGCGCCTCGACGAGCGCGGTCTCCTCGTCGCGGCTGTCCGCGACGAGGCCCGCGAGCAGCCGCGACGACGCGCGCGAGACCGCGAGCCGGTCCTCCTCGCTCTGCGCGACGAGCAGCACGGACAGCGTGGCGCCCAGGAACTCCGCGGCAGCCCGCACCGCGAACGACGGCTGGTGCGGTCCCGAGTAGTGGTGGCACGCGATGAGGCCCCAGAGCTTCCCGTCGCGCAGCAGGGAGATCGACATGGACGCGCCGACGCCCATGTTCGACAGGTACTCCAGGTGGATCGGGGAGACGCTGCGCAGCGTCGAGTACGTCAGGTCGAGGGGCTGCCCCGTGGTCGGCAGGTCGGTCGGGACGATCTCGCACGGCACGTAGCCGACGTCGTCGATCAGCCGGATCCAGTTCTTCTCGTACAGCGCGCGGGCCTGCCGCGGGATGTCCGTCGCGGGGTAGTGCAGCCCGTAGAACGAGTTGAGGTCGTCGCGCTTGGCCTCCGCGACCACCTCGCCGTTGTAGTCGGCGTCGAAGCGGTAGATCATCACGCGGTCGAAGCCCGTGAGGCGGCGGACGTGCCGGGCCGCGGTGCCGAACAGCTCGGGCAGCGTCCCGGCCCGGTCGAGGTCCGCGAGCGCCGCGCGCACGCCCTGGTAGGTGTTGGGGAAGCTGAGCGGTCGCACGACCGCGGGCTCGAGCTCGATCACGACGACGGGTTCCGCCCCGGCGGGCAGCGGCGGGCGGTGCAGGATCGCGTCGGTCGCGACCGTCCGGTCCGTCCCGGTGCGGATCTCGACGGGGTTGTGCGACGCGAGGTCGCGGTGCTGCGCGACGTGCGCGAGGAGCCGGGCGCCGTCGTCGGGCCCCAGGACCTCGGTCAGGGGGGCGCCGAGCACGTCGGCGCTGTCCCGTCCCACGAGGCCGTGCACGTTCGTCGAGCACTGGAGGACGCGTCCGTCGCTCTCACGGACCACGAGCAGCGCACCGCGGGGCTGGATCCGGCCGGGGATGTGGATGGGTTCGCGGGCGCAGTTCTCGAGGTCTACCGCCTCGGCGGGGCTGAGCAGCTCTTCGTCCGTGCCCTGCGTCATGTGCACTCCACCTCCCGCACCGTGCGGGCCGTTCACGGCAGCGAGGCTGCCGACCATGTGTCCCGGCGGCTTCATCACCGGGAACGCGCGCCCGCTGAAAAACCCGGGCGGCCCAGCGTACAACCTGGCGGGATCGGCGAGGATGGGGGAGGCACCTGTCCGACGACGAGCGCTGGAGGACCCATGACCGACGACGACCCGGTGCGCCGGGCTGCGCAGTACCGGGTGGACCGCGAGACCGCCCACGACGCGGGCTCGTCCCCCGAGGCCGGTGACACGGGCGAGACCGGCGACACGGGCGAGACCGGCGACGAGGGCGCGCGCCCCCGCCTCCCGCTCGAGAACCGCGGCCAGTGGGTCGACGAGCTGGTCCGCCAGGCCATGGCCCGCGGCGAGTTCGACGACCTGCCGCTCGCGGGCAAGCCCATCCCGGGCCTGGGCGCGCGGCACGACCCGGACTGGTGGCTCAAGAGCCTCGTCGAGCGCGAGCAGATCACGGGCATCCTGCCCGCCGCCCAGCTCCGGGCCGACGACGCCCGGCTGCACGAGCAGCTCGACCGCCAGTTCTCGGAGGAGTCCGTGCGGGAGGTCCTGACGGAGTTCAACGCGCGCGTGGTCGACGCGCGCCGGCAGCTCCTGGGCGGCCCGCCCGTGGTCACGCCCCTGCGGGACGTCGAGGCGGAGGTCGTCGCGTGGCGCGAGCGACGTGCGGCCCGCGGTGCCGCGTCCGGCCCGACGGCGCCGCGCCCCTCCCGGGACGCCTCGCCCCGGGCGGGTGCGGGCTCGGGCGAGCAGGCCGGTCGACGGTGGTGGCGCCGTCGGCGGGGCGACCCCGGACCTGCGGGCCCGACGCCCGACGGCCCCTGAACCACCCGCTCCCGGCGCGCGCTCCCACGCGTCGGCTCCTACCCTCGGGAGATGCCCGCACCCACCACCCCAGGCACCGGCACGACGGGCTGGTTGCCCGACGTGCTCGACGGGTTCGAGCAGCTCACCCTGCCCCTGACCCCCGACGACGAGGGCGAGGTGGTCGCGACGCTGGTGCGACGGCGTCGGGCACCTGACGGGTCCGACCCCCTCCACGGGGGCGCGCGGCCGCCCGGCGTGCCCGACCGCAGGATCGACGTCCTGTACGTGCACGGCTGGTCCGACTACTTCTTCCAGACCGAGCTCGCGGACTTCTGGGAGGCCCACGGCGCGCGGTTCTTCGCGCTCGACCTGCGCAAGTACGGCCGCAGCCTGCGTCCGGGCCAGACCCCCGGGTTCGTCACGAGCCTCTCGACGTACGACGAGGACATCGAGGCCGCGCTCGGGGCCATGGGGCACGGCGTCCTGACGGCCGACCCCGTGATGCGCGACCGCGGCCTGGTCCTCATGGGGCACTCCACGGGCGGGCTCACCCTGAGCCTGTGGACGGCCCGGAACCAGGACCGGGTCACGGGGCTCGTCCTCAACAGCCCGTGGCTCGAGTTCCAGGCGCGCGACATCGGGCGCAAGGTGATCGCCCCCGCGATCGCGCTCCGGGCCCGCCTCGACCCCATGGTGCCGCTGCCCCAGGTCGACCTCGGCTTCTACACGCGGTCCGTGTCGAAGACGCTCGACGGCGAGTGGGACTACGACCTCACGTGGCGGCCCGTGCGCGGGTTCGTGGTGCACGGGGGGTGGCTCGCCGCGATCCTGCGCGGGCAGGCCGCTGTGGAGCTGGGGCTCGGGATCACCGTGCCCGTCCTGGTCCTGCTGTCCACGAGCAGCACCCTGCTGCCCCGGTGGACGCCCGAGATGATGCACAGCGACACGGCGCTCGACGTCGTCGGGATCGCGCGGCGGTCGACCGACCTCGGGCGGCTCGTCGTGCTCTCCCGCATCGAGGGCGCGCTGCACGACGTCGTGCTGTCGGCGCCGCCCGTGCGGGCCGTGGCGTACGAGCAGATCGCGACGTGGCTCCAGGGGTACGTGCCGGGGCCGGCACCGGCCTCGGCGGGCGCCGTCGGGCCCGCCGCCGGGGCCGACGCCGGTGCCGCCGCCGGGGCCGCCGCCGGTGCCGGGCCGCCTCAGGCCTGACGTCGCGCGAGCTCCTCGCGGACGAACTCGACGACGCCGTCGGCGGCCGCCTCGACCTGTGCCAGGCAGTCCTCGAAGTCCTGCATGCCGCCGTACCAGGGGTCGTCGATGTCGAGCAGGTGCTCGTCGCGATCGGCCCGCTCGGGCGTGACGACGGGCGCCGCGGGGTCGAACGACCGGTACATCCGCACGTTCCCGTCGCCGTGCAGGCGGCGCAGGGCGCGCGCGTGCACGGACGTCATGGGCAGCACCAGGTCGCGGGACACGACGTCGCTCGGGCGGACCTGGCGTGCGTGGTGCCCCTCACCGGTGTCGTACCCGTGCTCGGCGAGGACGCGGCGCGCGCGGCGGTCGACGGGGTTGCCGTGCTCCTCCGAGCTGATGCCCGTCGAGTCCACGACCACGCGGCCGCCCAGGCCTGCGGCCTCGAACCGGTCGCGCAGCACGATCTCGGCCATGGGGGAGCGGCAGATGTTGCCCGTGCAGACCGTCATCACGCGGTAGGGCTGGTGGTCGGGGGCGGGGGTCGCGTCGCGGGGAGTCGTCACCCGACCAGTCTGCCGCCTGCGCCCGTGCGGTGAGACGGGTGCTTGCGCACCAGACAGGTCCTCCGGACCGGGTCCGGGACACCCGTCTCGTGCGGCACCACCTGTCTCGCGGCCAGGACCGCGCCCCCAGGCACTTCCCGCGCGCTCGGCCTACCGTGGACGCATGACGATCAGGACGGGCTCGGGGCTCATCGCGGTGACCGGCGCCGGCGGACGGCTCGGCTCGAAGCTCGCCCTGCGGCTCGCGGCGGAGGGCGCGGCGCAGCGGCTCGTGGTCCGGGACGCCTCCCGGACGCCCCGGCTCCCGGACGGCGAGCCCCTGCCCGACTCCGAGGTGGCGGTCACGACCGGGTACACCGACACCGAGCGCATGGTGCGGGCGTTCCGCGGCGCCCGCTCGGTCTTCCTGGTCTCGGCGCGCGAAGCCCCCGACCGGGTCGCGGAGCACCGGGCCGCGGTCGACGCAGCCGTGGCCGGGGGAGTCGAACGCATCGTCTACGTGTCGTTCGTGGGCGCCGCCCCGGAGGCGACGTTCACGTTCGCGCGCGACCACTGGCACACCGAGGAGTACATCAAGGCCACGGGCCTGAGGTACACGTTCCTGCGCGACAACCTGTACCACCAGGGCCTGGTCGGCATGGTCGGGGACGACGGCGTCATCCGTGGCCCCGCCGGTGACGGCCGCCTCGCGTCGGTGTCCCACGACGACATCGCCGACGTCGCGACCGCGATCCTCCTCGACGAGAAGCCCACGGCCCACGACGGCAAGACCTACGACGTCACGGGTCCGCAGGCCCTGACGCTCACCGAGGTCGCGGGCATCCTGTCCGACGTCACGGGCCGCACCATCACCTACCACCCGGAGACGGTCGAGGAGGCGTACGCGTCGCGCGCGGTCTACGCGGCGCCGCCGTTCGCGGTCGACGGCTGGGTGTCGTCGTACACGGCGATCGCAGCGGGCGAGCTGGCCGGGGTGAGCGACGTCGTCGAACGGTTCGCCGGGCGGCCCGCGCAGAGCTTCGCCGAGTGGCTCGACGACTACCCCGAGGAGTGGGACCGCCTGCTGCCCGCCTGAGCGAACGTCCCGGGCAGCGAGACCGCCCCGAACCCGAAGGAGCGTCGATGAGCACGCAGCCGCAGGTCCCCGGCGGGGACCAGCCAGCAGGCGCCGCCCAGGCACCGGCGGCCCCGGACCACAAGTGGGCGGGTCTGTTCGTCCTGGCCACGGCGCTGTCGATGATCGTCCTCGACGGCACGATCGTGGGCGTCGCGCTCCCGACCATCATCGAGGACCTGCACCTCGACCTGGGCGACGCGCAGTGGGTCAACGCGTCGTACTCGGTCGTGTTCGCCGCGCTCCTGCTCACCGCGGGGCGCCTGGGCGACCGCCTGGGCCGCCGGAACATGCTGCTCGGGGGCGTCGTGGTCTTCCTCGCGGGGAGCCTCCTCGCGTCGCAGGCCGACGACGCCGGGACCCTGATCGTGGCGCGCCTGATCCAGGGCGTCGGCGGGGCGTTCGTCCTGCCCGCGACCCTGTCGACCGTCAACGCGACGTTCCGCGGCAAGGACCGGGCCGTGGCGTTCGGGATCTGGGGTGCGGTGATCTCCGGGATGGCGGCGGTCGGCCCGCTCCTGGGCGGGTGGCTCACGACGTCGTTCACGTGGCCGTGGATCTTCCTCGTGAACCTCCCGATCGGGTCGCGGTGATCGTCGGCGCGTTCCTCGTGGTCCCCGAGACCCGCGCGCACATCACCGTGCCGGGGCTCGACGTCGTCGGGCTGCTCCTGAGCGCGCTCGGGTTCGGTGCGGTCGTGTTCGCGCTCATCGAGGGGCAGTCGCTCGGCTGGTGGGCACCCAAGGCGGAGCTCAAGGTCTTCGGGCTGGTCTGGGGGACCGGCGCCCCGGTGTCTCCCGTCCCCGTCATCGGGGCCGTCGGCGTGCTGCTCCTGGTGCTGTTCGCGTTCTGGGAGAACCACCGCGCGCGGGTCGCCCGCTCCGCGCTGCTCGACCTCACGCTGTTCCGCGTCGCGACGTTCCGCTGGGGCAACCTCACCGCGATGCTCGTCGCGATCGGCGAGTTCGGCCTGATCTTCGTGCTGCCGCTGTACCTGCAGAACATCCTGGGCCTCGCGAGCCTGGGGGCCGGCGTGGTGCTCGCGACCATGGCCGCGGGCGCGTTCTTCTCGGGGGCCATGGCCCGGCACCTCGCGGAGGCGATCGGGTCGCCGCGCACGATCGTCCTGGGGCTGGTCCTCGAGGTCGTGGGCGTCCTCGCGGTCGCTCTCGTCGTGACGCCGACCGTCGCGTCGTGGCTCATCGCGGCCCTGCTCGTGATCTACGGCCTGGGTCTGGGGCTCGCGTCCGCGCAGCTCACGGGCACGACGCTCGTCGACGTCCCCGAGGAGGAGTCCGGCCAGGCGTCCGCGACGCAGTCGACGTCGCGGCAGCTCGGGTCGGCCCTCGGCACGGCGTTCATCGGGGCGGCCCTCGCGATCGGGCTGTCGACCACGGTCCCGCCCGCGCTCGAGCGGGTCGACGGCGTCCCGCCCGCCGCGGCGTCGCAGGTCGCCGACGCGACGGCCCAGTCCGCGGGCGGCACGATCCCGCAGCTGCGCGGCGAGGGCACGCGGAGCCAGTTCGGCGAGAAGACCCCCGACGTCGTCGACGCCCTCTCCGACGGCTTCAGCGACGCGACGCGGGTCTCGCTGTTCGTCGCCGCGGGCTTCCTGCTCCTGGGCCTGCTGTGCTCGACCCGGGTCGTCGCGGCGTCCCGGCGCGAGGGGGTCGACCAGGGCGGCTCACGGGCCCCCGACGACGCCCGCTGAGCCGTCGGAGAAATCCCTTGGCAGCTCCCGCGGGGCAGGCGTAGCGTCGTGGGCACATGGGAAAGGAGGTGGTCCACGAAGTGAAGAATCTTCGGACGCATGAGGTGGTTGCACGCTAGTCGTGCCATCGAGCAACGGACCGTGCGAGGAACCCGCAGCCGGTAGGTGACCGTCACGTCACCCACGACCAGCGAGTCCCCAGCAACCACCGGAGCCCGCGGGAGTCGCGCCCTCGTCCAGCGCGACAGGTGGAGGAATCCACCGGCCCGCGGGCTTCTTCACGCCCGGGTCCGGCCCCGCGCACCAGGGCCCGACGGCGGAGCGCGCCACGAGCGCTCCGGTCGCCGTCGCCGTGGCCCGGGCCGGGCCGGGCCGAGCCGAGCCGGGCCGGGTCCCCGCGTCAGAACGGCTTGCGCGCCACCACGAGGAAGCGGGGCGCCTCGTCCACGAACTCGTTGCCCGCCGCGAAGTGCATGTGCAGGGCCCGCAGCGGGGCCTCGAACCGCCCGATCGCCTCGGGGGACAGGCTCGCGATCTCGGGGACCTGCCACGCGATGACCTTGAGGTACCAGAGCAGCGAGCTCAGGTCGTGGAAGTGCCGCGCACCCACGTGCTCGCGGGCCACGTCGATCACGAACCCGGCCTCCGCCAGGTCCGCGGTCACGCCCTCGAGGGTCACGTCGTCCGGGTCCCAGGGGAGCTGCGCCCCGAGCGCGGTGTTGACCCGGATGCCGTCGCGCGAGTCGACCTGCTGCGTGATGAACACGCCGCCCGGCTCCAGGACCCGCAGGACCTCGGTCGGCTCGAACTCCTCGTGCCGGTCCAGGACCACGGCGAACCGGCCGTCGAGGAACGGCAGCATGAGCCCCTCACCCTTGCTGCTCCCCACCTGCCGGACGTCGACGCCCAGAGGTTCGAGGCGCCGTCGGGCCACGGGGACGTTCGGCGGCCAGCCCTCCGTCGCGGCCGACCCCTCCGGCAGGGGCGCGAGCGACGAGAACGCCTCCCCGCCGCCCGTGCCCAGGTCCAGCACGGGGCCCCGACCGCTGCCCACGAGCTCGCGCGCGAGCACCAGGTAGTCCCACGGCAGGGGGTCCTCGACGCAGCGGTCGTCGACGGGGGACAGGTCGAAGCCCTCGACCGGTGTCGCCCGGGCCCACTCGACGTGCGCCTCGAACGCGGCGGCTCGGTCGGGGACGGGGAGGGCTCCTGCTTCAGACATGCGTCGATTGTCCCCCGCGCGAACGGGCTCCGTCGAAACGCCACGCGCTCCCGGCGGGCCCCGACCTCGGCTACCATCGGCCGGGCCGTCGGCCCGAGCCGCCCGCCCGCCTGCCGACCCCCCGGAGGACCCGCTGAGCCCCGCACCGCACCCCCTGAGCGACCGTGCGACCCGCAAGGTCCGGGCCGTCGCCGACCAGCACCGGAGCACGCTCGGCGAGCTGCGGCACGTGGAGTCGTGCACGCTGTCCGCCCGGGTGATCGGGACCGTGGCCGGGGTGTTCGCGGTGCTCGTCGCGGTCGTGGCGTTCAACGGCCGCGTCCTGGCGGTCGTCGGGTTCGCCCTCACGATGGGGCTGGTCCTGGCCGTCGTCCTGCGCCTCGTCGCGAGCGAGAAGCTGCTGGTGCTCGAACGAGGCCTCGTGGTGGGGTCCTTCGGCCCGTTCATGACCCCGTTCGCCGTGCCGTACGCGGACGTCGTCGCGCCGAGCGTCGCGGCGATCGTCGGGACCCAGCGTGCCGTGACCCTGCTCACGGCCCACCAGGGCGCGTCGGCGACCAACCGGACGGCGCTGTGGTCGCTGCGGTCCGTGACGTTCGTCGGGCCGACCGCCGAGGCATCGCGCACGTTCACCCGGACCGGGACGTGGCGGCCGCAGCCCGGCAAGCAGGACCTGTGGGTGTTCTCGGTGCGCGACGCGCGACGCCAGGAGATCCTCGTGCACGAGCTCGCCGCCGCGCTGCACCGGTCCGGGCAGCCGGGCGCGGAGCTCGTCCTGCCGCACGCCCTGCCCGCGCGGCGGCTGCGGGTGGGCGTCGCCGACGCCGACCACCTCCGGCTGCCGCAGGAGCTGCGGTCCACGACCGTGCAGGTCGGGGCACGGGTCGGCTGACCCGGCCCGGCTCAGCCCAGGGCCGCGGCGACCTCTGCGAGCAGGGGCGAGACGGCGCCGTCGGGCCTGCTCGCCGCCTCGCGCAACGCCGCGACCTGCAGGACCATCCACGGGCTGAACGCCCACGGCGTCGCGTCGACCGCGCGCCCCAGCGCGCCCGGCTCGGCCCACGCGAGCTCCGCGACCTCGTCCGGGTTCGCGGTGACCCCGCTCGCCGCGCGCGCGACGAACACGGGGCAGATCTCGTTCTCGACCACGCCCGACGCGTCCACGGCGCGGTACCGGAAGCCCGGCACGGCGACCTCGAGGCCGCTGATCGTGAGGCCCAGCTCGTGCGCGGCGTGCCGCGCGATGGACTCCTCGGTCGTCTCGGTCCAGCGCGGGTGACCGCAGAACGAGTTGGTCCACACACCGGGCCAGGTGCGCTTGGACAGCGCGCGACGCGTCACGAGGAGACGACCTGCGTCGTCGACCACGTAGCAGGAGAACGCGAGGTGCAGCGGCGTCTCCGTGGTGTGGACGTCGCTGCGCGCGAAGGTCCCCGTACGGGTCCCCTCGTCGTCGACGGTCACGACGTGGTCGGCGGCGACGGGCACGTGCACGTCGGTCATGGCTCCTCCAGAGGTCCTGCGGTGCTGTCGGGGGGTGCGCCGGCGGGGGACCGGTGCGAGCAGCACGGGCGCGGCGCGCCCGGGGCATCCGGCCCACTGTCACACACCGGGGGAGAGGAAGGAAGTCCGTCCGCGCTGCGGGCGCGTGGCGGGTGGGCGCGGGCGCACCCGTCCGGCCCGACGGCGGCGCGCAGCCCTAGCGTCCGTCCCACCAGTCGAGCACGAGGGTCGCGTCGAGGGTCAGCCACTTCGAGGGCTCTCCGGCTGCGGCGTCGACCTCGAACCACACCGCGCCCGGGTGCCGCGGCGACTGGAGCCACGTCCCGTCGGGCTGCCGGGCCGCGCGGATCATCTCGATCGCGTCGGCCGCCCGCGGATCCGGGGGCGTGCCGTCGGACAGCGACGCCTCGCGGAGGTAGGTGGCCGCGTTGAGCACGCTGTAGTACGCGCGGTAGGGGTAGGTGAAGTACCCCACCCAGTGCGCGACGGGCTCCCCGGTCGACTCGCGGCGGAACAGCCCGCGCCGCAGGAGGTACTCCTTGCCCGAGCGCCGGGCGTCGCGGGCAGCGTCCGTGCCGCCCGTCGCGGCCTCGTGGGCGAGGAGGCCTTTGAGCGTGTTGAGGGTCGAGTGGAACGAGGACCGGACCGAGCCCTCGACCCACTCGCAGTTCCAGCCGCCGTCGGCCATGCGCACCGCGAGCATCGCGTCGAGGAGGGGCGCGACGTCGACGCCGAGCCACGCGCCGTTCGCCAGGGTCCACGCGTTGATGCAGCAGTCGACCTCCCCGCCCCAGAAGGGCAGGTCGTCGTACTCCCAGCGGCTGTTCTGCGCCAGGAGCTCGGCGGTCCGGCGCTCGCGCAGGACCGCCGGGTCCAGGCCCCACTCGCGCAGCGCGTTCAACGACCAGGTCGTCGCGGTCCACGGCTGCCCCGGGTGGTCGTCCGTCCC
Source organism: Oerskovia douganii (assembly GCF_015142735.1). Taxonomy (GTDB): domain Bacteria; phylum Actinomycetota; class Actinomycetes; order Actinomycetales; family Cellulomonadaceae; genus Oerskovia; species Oerskovia douganii. Next base: position 34,613 of record NZ_JACSPN010000033.1, read on the forward strand.
GGTGTCCTCCATGTCGAACCCGGCCGGGAAGAAGGCCCCTCCGGCCCACTGCCCGTCCGGGTCCTGCAGCGCGAGCAACTGGGCCCCGAAGCCCTCGGTCGCGACGCGGGACCGCGTCTCCTGCCAGACGTCGTCAGGGGCGCGGACGAGGTCGCGCTCGACGCGCCAGCGGAGCGCGGGGTCGGAGTCGAGCAGCCACGAGACCAGAGCGTCGTCGGTCATCTGACGAGCGTACGACCGGGCGGGCCGGACGGACAGCGCGGGTGGCGGGCCGGGCGGCTGCCCGGCGGCCGGTCAGACGAACCCGAAGACGGGCGGGAACACCACGACCACGACGGCCGCCCACACCGCGTACACGGGCAGGAACTGCGTCTGCCAGCGCCCGAGGGCCGCGAACGGCAGCCGCCTCCGCAGGAACCCGGTGAGGAGCACGGCCGAGCCCACGAGGTGCACGAGCAGCAGGACGTTGAGCCCCAGGGCCGCGACCTTGTTGGGGCTGAACCCGAACTCTGCGATGCGGGTCAGCATCGCGGTGAGCGCGACGGCGTCGACCGCGAGCGCCGCGACGACCAGGACGAGCAGGAGCGCGTCGAACAGGCGGGGTGGGCCGAGCGGGTCGCGGGCGGAGACCGAGTAGAGCAGCAGGCACAGGACGAGGACCAGGGTCGCGTCCATGAGGATCAGGAGGCCGCGGTCGGTGTCGAGGAGGGAGCCTGCTGACGCGAGGACCACGAACAGCACGAGCAGCATGACGATCGTCAGCGGGGTGAAGACGCGCGTGAGGACGGGGGCGATGTTCTCGACGACGTTCTGCTTGGCCTCGACGAGCCACGCGGCCACGACGAGCGCCCCGGGCACGGCGAAGGGCAGCACCCAGGCCTCGAAGAAGGGCTCGGGGTCGATCCCGACGAGGTTCAGGGTCCCGAACGTGAGCCCGAGCAGGACGCCACCGCCCAGTGCGAGCAGCGTGAAGTAGATCGCGAGCTCGCCCGTGAACCGGGCGAAGTCCATGCGGCCGGCGTCCGAGCGCCAGCGGCCGCCGACGTACGCGATCCCGACGAGGGCCCACAGCACGACGGGGGTGTGCAGGGCCGCGAGGAGCAGCGTCGAGCCCTCGGGCGCGAACGGGTAGACGTTGAGGACGACCGCGAGCACCGCGAACGGGGCCGCGAGCACGGCGCCCACGCCCCACGTGAGGCGGCGCTTCCACGCGAAGTACCCGGCGAGGAAGGGAAGGACGAGCAGGCTGACGTTGCGCAGCAGGACCGTCTCGTCGCTGATGGTCTCCGCGGCGACCTTGACCGCGATCCCCGCCCCGACGGCGAGCGCGAGGACGACCGCGAGCTCGCGCCACGACCTGTCTCCGTGCCCCGTGCTGCCGGCGTCCGGGACGAGCACGAGCTGTTTCCACAGCCGGTCGGAGTGCTCGCGGGCGAACTCGCGCGAGACCTCGTCGAGGTTGCCCATGCGCTTGACCGCGACGAGGAACGCCTCGTCGTCGTCGAGGCCTGTCGCGGTCAGGTCGGCGACCTGCTCGCGCAGGTGGTCCTCCATCTCGTCGACGTCGGCCCTGGAGATCGCCTGGCGTCGCTGGACGTAGGTCCGCCACTGGTCGATCTGGGCCTCGACCTCGGGGCTGGGCGCCATCACGCCCACCCCTCGGCGACGGTGCGGGACGACGGGGTGTCGCCCACGTCCTTCCACACCTGCTGGAGGGCGTCCGCGACGACCTGCCACTGCGCGCGGCGCTCGGCGAGCGCCTCGTGGCCGGCGGGCGTCAGGGCGTAGTGCTTGCGTCGGCGTCCGACGTCGGACACCCCCCACGACGCCTCGACGAGCCCCAGGCGCTCGAGCCGGTGCAGGAGGGGGTAGAGCATGCCGTCGGTCCACTGCATGTGGCCGCCCGAGAGGTCGTTGACGCGCTTGACGATCGCGTACCCGTACGACTCTCCCTCCGCGAGGATGCCGAGGACGAGCGGCGTGGCCGAGGCGGCGACGAGGTCCTTGTCGATGCGCATAGCACTCCTATGCCTAGTGCTGCTAGGGGTTACTAACCTAGCAGACCTAGGTATCGCTGGCCGCTGGGGCTGTGGTCGGCGCGGGGCGGGGAGCGGCGCGAGGCGGCGCGGGCCGCGGGGAGCGGGGCCGGCGTGGGGCAGGTCAGGGGCAGTCCGCCCGCACCGTCTCGAGCGGACCAGGGTTGTCGCTCGCGTCGAAGGTCACGGTCGCCCCGTCCTCGTCCCACCCGACCTCGTGCGCACCGCCCTCCCGGAAGGGGACGATCTCCTCCAGCCCGATATGCCCGTCCGGGAGCACGGTCGACGCGAGCCTGCTCTCGTGCGGCCTCACCATCACGTCGACCGAGCCGGTGAAGAGAAAGGTCTGCTGCTCGACGACGACGTCGCACGCGGCCCCCGCCTCCGCGGGCAGGACCAGGACGTCGGCGGACGAGAAGATCAACAGGTCGACCACGGCGCCGAGCAGGACTGCTCCGGCAGACAGCATCCAGGCGACCTCGGCCCCCAGGGGCACCCGGACGCCACCTCGGGAGAACGGCGCGGACAGCGTGAGCAGCCAGACCCCGAGCAGCGCCACCCCGAGACCCACCGGGACGAGCACGTTGACGGCCCCCGCGGGCACCGGCCCGCTGGCGAGGACGATCAGGTCGTCGCCGGCCCACCCCCGGACCGCTCCGTACGAGAGGATCATGACCACACCGACACCGATCAGCAGCAGAGGGGCTGCCCTCACGGCCGACCGCGGAGAGGAAGGGGCCTCACCGGCAGGTTCCCCCTGCGGATCGCCGGTCGAGTCAACGGCGTCCGCCCGGTCGAGGCCTCGCGCATCCACGGTGGTCTGCGCGGGTCGCGAGGTGCGCCGACCGATACCGGCCAGAAGCCTGCCCACCCCTACGGCCAGCGCGATCACACTGAGAAGCTGGAAGACGATCAACGCAAGACCCATGACGAGCCCCACCACACCGTCCCGGTACCAGGACTGCCCCGCGACACCCAGGTACCTGGTGGCCCAGCCCCCGGCGAACCAGAGCGCAGCCAGGACGAACCAGGCGGCCGATCGCCGGAGGTCCGCAGCCGCGCGGCTCTCCCGAGGCGCGTCGCGCGCAAGCAGCGCCGCGACCACGGCTCCGGCCCCGCACACGCCGAGCACGAACGGACCGGCCGACTGCCATATTCCCCCCATGGCAGGCATCCTGCCCCAGCGCCGCAGCTCATACGTGTGCCCGGTGTGCGAGGTCTGTGAGCGGTCGGGACCTCGGACACGACGTAGGGCCCGGCTCTGAGATTCGAGGCCTGGCCCTTCGAATAGTGCTAGGTGCGTGCCCGAGAGGTGGGAGTTGCTCGTCACCCCAGATCAGCGCAGCGCACGGAGCAGTGGCCCGTCACAGCAGCCACCGACCACCACGACCACCGCCCACGCCCGCCTCCGGACGCAAAAAATCCCGGCCAGGAGAACCTGACCGGGACTTTCTCGAAGGTGAACCGGCTCGAAAGCCGAATCTCTTCTCACGTGGGGGGGTTTCGCAATGGGGCTGACCTGCACAGACATCCGATCCCAGCGACGCTCAGGCACACCCGAACCAGGCCTCCAGGCACACCTTTTGGCGCTCGCTCATCGTTGGGTGACAGCGCAGCGTTCGTTCCGCCCCGGGGCACATCCTCGCAACGGCACACGCTCGCCCCTCCAGGGCCGCTGATAGCGGCCCTTATGTCATGTATGTCGTTTTCGGGCCCGCGTGCCACCGGCACGACGTCGGGATCGACACTAACTACGAGCAGATCATCGAAGCCGAGTGTGGCCAGCAACGCGTGGTCAACGTCGCACGCGGGTTCCGAACAGCGCACCGAGCAGTGGCCGTTCGTGGCCCTGGACGGCACGCTCGTGCCGATCGCGCAGCTGCACGGACCGCGCAACCC
>NZ_JACSPN010000034.1 GCF_015142735.1 Oerskovia douganii
CCCCCGGGGTGCCTTGGGAGCCCCCAGCACCTCACACGCCCCAGAAGAGCCCACAGAACACGCGAGAGCACACCCACAACCCGCCACCACTCCCCCAACACAACGACGGCGCCCCCACACCCGATGGGGGGTGCAGGAGCGCCGTGGAGGGCCGTCAGAATAACTCGACAAACGAGCTACTGCTCGCTCATCCGCTTCGCTGTCGGGTTGGTCTCTGATGACCTACCAAGGCTTTCCTTGAAGGTCTCGATGATGACGGCGGCGCCAATGAGTGATGCGGCAGTGGGATACATGGTCCATCTTGCAGCGGTCAGTACGTAATTGACCACGACGACTCCCGCGGCGGCGTTCAATCCCCACCACTCGGACATAGCAGCGACGATATCTGGTACGAAGACCATCATGAAGGCTCCGAGGGCAATCAGAATCACCGCCCACTTAATGCACTTCTTCGAAGTCGGATGCACGATCAGCCACTTCTCCCGGTTGGTACTAGCATATGGTCGGCGGGGGCCGCTCGATCACGGCGAGAACTGACCATTGGCACCCTGGGGGGGCGCCATCGACTTTCCCTTGAACTGAGCCGTTGCAATCACTTTACCCCAGGGGACGGTCGCACCACCTGCGGAGCCATCGGAAGCAATTCCGACGCCATACCACTTCGCCCACATGCCGAACTCGCTACCGTTGTAGCCGCTGTAATACCCGAGACCCTGTCCAGCAGCCTTCTGGTTGGTTCCCGGCGTGACGTTGAAGACGTAGGACACCTTCGCCGAGCTGTCGTACCCCCAGATGCTTCCTCCAGTGAAGGCGCCCGACCACGAAACGCCAGCGGTCCAGGTGTGCGCAGCATAGGGGGTGATGTCTGATGTCCGAGCCGCCAGAGGTGCTTGGCCGTTCTCGGTTGCTCCCTGGATTCCCAGGGCCGCCGATACGGCTGCCGGCGAACGCGACGAGAGCATGCTCTGGAGCTGCGCTTCCGAGATGTCGCCGGGAAGGCTGCCATCTGCGTCTGCGATCACGACGACTGTGTCCTCGTCGAGTTCACCCGTGGGATAGAAGGTGGCGCCACCCTCCTCGAGACCGTCCTCTGGGTAAAGAACCAGGTAGTCAGGGTTGGTGTTAAGCACATCACCAGATGCGCTTGCTGGCGTTGTGTCAGATGAACCTGTTGGCAGTGCAGTTGCCGCTGTGGGCGCAACTGCGATAAGCGCTACGGACAGCGCGGCTGCGAGCGATTTACCTTGCATGGTCCCCCCATACTTTGTGGTTGTTGCGCCTCAGTGCGCAACGCGGCCAACGTAGCACAGTTGCCCGAGGCTCACACTTGGCCAAACTGGCCCAAAGTGACACTTTGCGCGCCTCCTACCTGTCTCGGTTGTCGCGTGCATGGTGTCCCTTGGCTGACCTGCGGAAACGTCTCGACGATCCTCCTTCGTGCTTCGAACTTCGACAGCGCCCACACACGAGCTCGAGCGCCGGAAATGGCGACGGGGGCCCCCCCCCCCCGGGGGGGCGACCGGATTCTTCATAGGATGTAGCCATGAGCCAACCGAGCCAGCAGCCGAACTTCGACGTGCGCGGCGCCGTCGACCTGTCGTCCCTGAACCGTCCGTCGGCCCCGCCGCCCGGGACCCCCGGTGGAGCGCCGGAGGCCGGCGGCTACGTCGTGGACGTCACCGAGGAGTCGTTCCCGCAGCTCGTCCAGGACTCGACGCAGTATCCCGTCGTGGTGCTGCTCTGGATCCCGACGGACCAGGCCAACGCGCAGCTGGGCACGGAGCTCGGCACCATCGCCGACGAGTTCGGCGGGCGCTTCCTCCTGGGGCGCGTGGACGCGCAGACGTACCCGCAGATCGCCGCCGCGTTCCAGGTGGAGAGCGTCCCGACGGTCGTCGCGATCGTCGGCGGCCAGCCGGTCCCGCTCTTCCAGGGCGCCGCCGCGGGCGACCAGATCCGTGCGGTCCTGCAGCAGGTGCTGCAGATCGCGGAGGGCAACGGCGTCACGGGACGTGCGCCCGCCCAGGGGGCCCCGGCCGACAGCGAGGCGCCGGCGGAGCAGGTGGCCCCCGAGCCCGAGCTGCCCCCGTTGCACCAGGAGGCGTACGACGCGATCGAGCGCGACGACTTCGACGCGGCCGTCGCGGCCTACGAGAAGGCCATCAAGCAGGACCCCCGCGACCACCTGGCCACGGCCGGGCTCGCGCAGGTCGGGCTGCTGCGCCGCACGCGTGACCTCGACCTGCAGGCCGCGCGCGAGGCGGCGGCGGCACGGCCCACGGACCTCCAGGCGCAGCTCGACGTCGCGGACCTCGACATCCTCGGCGGCAAGGTCGAGGACGCGTTCGGGCGGCTGCTCGACCTCCTGGCGGGCTCGAGCGCCGAGGACAAGGAGACGCTGCGCCGCCGGCTCGTCGACTACTTCGAGATCCTCGGCCCGGCCGACCCCCGGGTGGGCAAGGCCCGACAGCTCCTGGCGATCAACCTGTACTGACGCCCGCGCACGCTGCACGACCGCGGCCGGTCACCTCACGAGGTGACCGGCCGCCGTCGTGCACGGGACGTCCCCGTGGGTTCCCCCCGGGGACGTCGAGGTCAGACGGGCTCCAGGAAGAGCGCCCCGAGCGGGGGGACGCGCAGCGTCGCGGAGTGCGCGCGCCCCTTCCACGGATGGGGCTCCGACCGGACCTCTCCCAGGTTCCCGACGCCCGAGCCGCCGTAGACCTCGGCGTCGGTGTTGAGGATCTCGCGCCACGCGCCGCCCTGCGGCAGCGCGAGCCGGTAGTCCTCGTGCGGGGTGCCCGCGAAGTTCACGACGACCGCGACCTGGTTCCCTGCGGCGTCCCGGCGCAGGTACGCGACGACGTTGTGGTCGCCGTCCTCGGCGTCGAGCCACTCGAAGCCGGCGGGGTCGTGGTCGAGGGCCCACAGCGCGGGCGTGCGCCGGTAGAGGTCGTTGAGGTCCCGCACCTGGCGCTGGACGCCGGCCCGGCCCGGGTCGGCGAGGCCGGCCCAGTCGAGGCTCGCGGCCTCGTTCCACTCCGTGTGCTGGCCGATCTCGCACCCCATGAACAGCAGCTGCTTGCCCGGGTGGGACCACTGGTAGGCGAGGAAGGACCGGACGCCCGCGCGCTTGCGCCAGTCGTCGCCCGGCATCTTGCCGTAGAGCGACCCCTTGCCGTGCACGACCTCGTCGTGGCTGATGGGCAGGACGAACTGCTCGGAGTAGGCGTAGACCATCGAGAACGTGATCTCGTGGTGGTGGTAGCGCCGGTTGATCGGCTCCTCCGCGACGTAGCGCAGCGAGTCGTTCATCCAGCCCATGTTCCACTTGAGGCCGAACCCCAGGCCGCCCTGGTCGGTGGGGCGTGTCACGCCGGGCCAGGCCGTGGACTCCTCGGCGATCATCATGACGCCGGGCGTGCGCCGGTAGGCCGTCGCGTTGGTCTCCTGGAGGAACGCGATGGCCTCGAGGTTCTCGCGCCCGCCGTGCACGTTGGGGTGCCACTGACCGGGGCCGCGCGAGTAGTCGAGGTAGAGCATCGACGCGACGGCGTCGACGCGCAGGGCGTCGACGTGGAACTCCTCGAACCAGTACGTCGCGTTGGCGACGAGGAAGTTGCGCACCTCGTTGCGGCCGAAGTCGAACACGTACGTCCCCCAGTCGGGCTGCTCGCCGCGCAGGGGGTCGGGGTGCTCGTAGAGCGGGGTCCCGTCGAAGCGCGCGAGGGCCCACTCGTCCTTGGGGAAGTGCGCGGGGACCCAGTCGAGGATCACGCCGATCCCGGCCCGGTGCAGGGTGTCGACGAGGTGCCGGAAGTCGTCGGGGTGCCCGAACCGCGACGTCGGCGCGTAGTAGCTCGTGACCTGGTAGCCCCACGAGCCGCCGTAGGGGTGCTCGGCCACGGGCATGAGCTCGACGTGGGTGAAGCCCGTCTCCAGGACGTACGCGGTGAGCTGCTCCGCGAGCTCGCGGTAGCTCAGCCCCTGGCGCCACGAGCCCAGGTGCACCTCGTAGATGCTCACGGGACCCGAGTGCGGGTCCCGCCCGGACCGTCCGGCGAGCCAGGCGTCGTCGGTCCACTCGTGCCCCGAGGTGACCACGACGCTCGCGTTGGCGGGCGGGACCTGCGTGCCCTTCGCGAGGGGGTCCGCCTTCTGGAGCCAGGCGCCGCCCGCGGTGAGGATCTCGTACTTGTAGAGAGCGCCGGGAGCGACGCCCGGCACGAACAGCTCCCACACGCCCGTGCTGCCCAGGGTGCGCATGGCGTGGGTGCTGCCCTGCCAGTGGTTGAAGTCGCCGATGACGCGCACCGCGCGGGCGTTGGGGGCCCAGACCGCGAACGCGGTGCCGCTCGTCGTCCCGGCCGTCCCGGGCTCGCCGAGCGCGCTCGGGTAGACCTTCGGGTTGGCGCCGAGGACGGTCCACAGCTCCTCGTGGCGGCCCTCGCGGATCAGGTGCTGGTCCATCTCGCCGAGCGTCGGCAGGAAGCGGTACGGGTCGTCGAGGAGGGTCGAGGTCTCGCCGTAGCGAGCGCGGACGCGGTAGTCGGGGGCGTGCAGGACCGGCGCGTCGGCGCCGACGACGGGTTCGTCGACGGCCGCGGGCACGACCGCGCACCAGATCCCGTCCTGCTCGTGCGTCGCGGCGAACTCGCCGTCCAGCGTCACGATCGTGACCTCGTCGGCGAGCGGGCGCAGCACGCGGACCGTGGCGGCGGCGCCGGTCCGTCCCCCGGGGAGGGGCACCGCGGTCAGGTGCGGGCCCAGCACCGCGTGCGGGTCGGCCGCCCGGCCCAGGGCGACGGCCGCGAGCACGGCCGGATCGGCCGGCACCACGGGGAGCGGTGGGTGGGAGCTGCTCGGAGGTGTCGATGACCCGGTCATGGCCCAACCTTTCCACGTCGCGGGAGCGCGTGCGGCCAGCCGCGCCGCACGGTGCCCGCGGCGGGGTGGACGGCTGCGGCGTGCCGGGGCCCGAGGGGACGTCGCGGGGCTCGGTTCATCGCGCGACGGGCTGCGCCGAGGGCCCCGCGACGAGCTGGTTCGCGGTCCGCAGCACCCGGCGCGCGGTCAGCGAGAGCGGCGCCTCGGGGCCGAGCGCCGCGGGGACCGACACCGTGAACGTGGCCCGCTCCCCGGGCAGGAGCGTGACGAGCTGGTCGTCCACGGTCGCGCCGGGGTGCACCTTGTCGACCAGCAGCGTCACGTCGCGCACGAGCGTGCGTGCCGTCACGGTGACCTCGTACCGGTGGCCCACGCCGGGTCCGGCGTCCGGGGCGGGCCCACGGATCGACCCGGGCACGGGCAGCGGCACCTCGACGCCCGAGGCGACCTCCCGCACCGCCACGTCCAGCCCGTCGTCGACCAGGGCGCTGTCGCGCGGTTCCGCGAAGAACCACAGCCCGCGCTCGTCGCCCAGGGTCGCGACGACCAGCTCGTCGGGCGTGCTCGCGGCGGACGCGACGTCGTCGGGCAGCAGGAGGGTGCGCGTCTCGCGCGGCGCGAGCCCGACGGCGGTGCCCGCCTCCGCGAGGACCGTCCCGTCGTAGCGCACGCGCCGCTGGACGAGCGTCCCGCTCCACGGGTCCGGCGAGTCGTTGACGACGACCACCGCGAGGGCCGAGGCGCCGCCGGGGAGGGGCGCGCCGCCGTCGGGCCGACGGGGCTGGACCGTGACCAGGCGGTCCCGGTACGCGTGCCGCAGGGCGGACAGCGTGGGCTTGGCGCGGCCCGCGCCGTCGACCGCGGCCCACGACGTGACGGGCCAGCAGTCGTTGAGCTGCCACACGACCGCGCCCGCGCAGCGCGGGCTCCACGAGCGCATGTGCTCGATCCCGACCGTCATGGCGTTCGCCTGGTTGAGCGACATGGCCCAGTGCCAGTCGTCCATGTCGTCGGGCAGCGGGAAGTGGGGGAGCAGCCCGTCGGTCAGCTTGTCGTTGCCCTGCGCGGCCTTCTGGTGCACGAGCATCCCGGGGGACTCGGGCGTGAGCGGGTCGTCGGACAGGGCGTCGCGCAGCGTCGACCACGTGGGTGGGCCCTGCCAGCCGAACTCGGCGACGAAGCGCGCGACGTGGTCGCGGTACACCTCGTAGCCCTTGCGGTTCCAGGCGTCCCAGACGTGCACCGAGCCGTGCGCGTCGAGGTTGGGGTGCAGGTCGAGCGTGCCCGACCACGGGCTGCCGGGCGTGTACGGGCGCCCCGGGTCGAGCTCGGCGAGCAGCGCGGGCAGGAGCTCGGTGTAGTACCCCAGGCCCCAGGTGCGGCCCTGGAGGCGCAGCTGCCAGTCCCAGTCGTGGAAGCCCCACAGGTTCTCGTTGTTGCCGTTCCACAGCACGAGGCTCGGGTGCGGGGCCAGGCGCACCACGTTGTCGCGGACCTCGGCCTCGACCTCACCGCGCAGCGGCTCCTCCTCGGCGTACGTCGAGCACGCGAACAGGAAGTCCTGCCACGTGAGGATGCCGCGCTCGTCGCACAGGTCGTAGAAGTCGTCGGCCTCGTAGATCCCGCCGCCCCAGACGCGCAGCAGGTTGACGTTCGCCTGCTCTGCCTGGGTGATGCGTGCCGCGTACCGCTCGCGCGTCACGCGGTGCGGGAACGCGTCGTCGGGGATCCAGTTGGCGCCGCGCACGAACACGGGCCGCTCGTTGACGACGATCACGAACGACGTGCCGGGCTCGCCGTCGTGCTCGTCGGGGAGCATGTCGAGGCGCACGGTGCGGAAGCCCACGCGGTGGCGCCGCACGTCGAGGGGCCCGACGGCGGGGCGCGCCTCGTGCGCCGGGCTCGCGTCCGACGGCGGCGCGCTCCCGTCGGACGGCTCGGTGGCCCCGGCAGCCCCGGGAGTGGCCAGGAGCTCGACCGCGACCTCGTAGAGCGGCTGCTCGCCGTACCCGCGCGGCCACCACCGGCGCACCACCGGGAGGTCGACGTCGACGACCGTGGACGTCTCCCCGGCCGGGACCCGGGCGGTCGTGACGAGCCCGTCGACGTGGACGGCGACGTGGAGGTCGGCGTGCTGCGGACCGTCGGGACGGTCGTGCCCGGGCGAGCGCTCGACGTCGACGTGCACGGCGAGGCGGCCGGGGACGGGTTGGTCGGCCGGTACCGCGGTGCCGGGGTCGACGACGGTCGCGACGGGCCGCACGGTCGCGAGCCGCGCGCCCGACCACGCCTCGAGCGCGAGCGGCCGCCAGATGCCCGACGTCGCGGTCTCGAGCCCCCAGTCCCACCCGAAGCTGCACGCCATCTTGCGGATCGCGTTGAACGGGTGGGGGTTGGTGTGGGGGCGGTAGCCCATGGCGAGGTTCTGCGCCGCGGCGTACGCGAGCGGTGAGGAGAACCGGACGACGAGCTCGTTGGTGCCGGGGCGCAGGAGCCCGTCGACCGGCAGGCGGTAGGTGCGGTGCTGGTTCGCGGTCTCGGCGAGCACGTGCCCGTTGAGGGTCACGGTCGCGACGGTGTCGAGGCCGTCGGCGACGAGGTCGTGGCGCTCGTGGCCGTCGGGGGCCCACTCGAACGTCGTGCGGTACTCCCAGTCGCAGCGACCGATCCACGCGAGGACGTGCTCGTTGTCGTCGAGGTACGGGTCGGGGACGAGCCCGGCCGCGAGGAGGTCGGTGTGGACGACGCCTGGGACGGTCGCTGGCACCAGGGCGCGCAGGCGGTCCGCGAGGTGGGCGGGGACGGGGCCCGCGACGGCGCGCACGGTCCACCCCGTGTGCAGCTCGCGGCGGGGCGCGGCCGGTCCCGCCGGGGCCGGCCCCGGGACGGTAGGTGATGTCAGCGCTGTCATCGTCGGGGGCACGAGGTCTGCAGAGGCCGGGGCCGAGGTCACGGGGAAGCTCCAGAGAGGTGAGGGGTCGTCGTCGAACCGCGGCACCATCATGCCTGGTGACCGGGCGGTCCCGGCGCAGCCGCCGGCACCGGCACGCCGCGGCGCGGGCCGGCCGGGACGTGCCGCGCGGGAGCCCTACCGCCCGCCCAGCAACCGGTCCACGGCCGTGAGCGGGATGGGCTCCCACGCGGGCCGGTTCCGGGACTCGTACACGACCTCGTACAGCGCCTTGTCGAGGATCAGCGCGCGCAGGATCGCCTCGGTCGTCGCGTCCGAGAGCCCGGCGGTACCGTCGTCCTCGCCGATCGCACGGCGGTACGCCTCGACGAACGCGGTACGCGCCGTCGTCGTCCACCGGGGTGAGCGTGCCCCGCCGACCGCCGCCGCGTAGTCGAGCGAGCGCACGATCCCCGCGACGTCGCGCAACGGCAGGTCCGGGCGCGTGCGCTCGGCCACGGGTCGCAGGGGCTCGCCCTCGAAGTCGAGGACCTTCCACCCGTCCCCGAGCGCGTGCAGGGCCTGGCCCAGGTGCATGTCGCCGTGGATCGCCTGCAGCACGGGCGGCGGCGCGTCCTCGCGGGCCAGGCGGTCGGACACCCCGTCGAGGAACGCCTCGACCTGGTCTGCGCGCCGCCCGAGCGGCAATGAGGACGCGCAGGCCTCACGGGCCCGACGGCGCAGGTCGTCCAGCAGCCAGCCCGCCTCGAGCGGGGGACCGGTGGGAAGGGCCACGCGCAGCGCCCGGTGCATGCTCGCGAGCGTCCGGCCGAGGTCCGCCGCGAGGTCCGCGAACGAGGAGTCCTGGGCCGCGTACGCGCACGCGAGCTCGAACCCGTCGCGGGCGTCCGTCACGAGCTCGCTGAGGATCGCGAGGTGCGCGGTCCGGTCGGGGCCCAGCGCGGGCGCGCCCGACGGCACGTCGAGCGCACCCCACCCGGCCTCGACCCAGCCGAGCGGTCGCGGCACACCGGTCCAGCCCACCCGGGCGAGCGCTGCGGGGACCACGACGTCTGGGTTCGGGCCGATCGCGACGGTCCGCAGGATCTTGAGGATCGAGCCGCCCGCCGTCGCCGGCAGGACCACCGACGAGTTCGACTGCTCGCCACCGACCGGGCGGGCGCCGGACAGGTCCACGAGCAGCGCGCCCGCACCGCCCGGTACGGCACCCGGGTCCCTCGCGCGCTCGAGCGACCCCAGGAGAGCCGCCCACAGGTCGGGGTGCGTGGCGCCGTCGTGCACCGCGAGCGGCGCGTCCGGGCCGCCGCGACCACCCGGGGTGCTCGGCACGAACCCGACGAGGCCCGGCACGGGCGTGCGGGACGTGCCGGACGGGCGCGCCCCGGTCCCTCCCGCGCCGCCCCCGCCCGGGCCCGCGGGGCCGGGGAGGGGACCCGCAGGGGTCAGGACGAGGGGGACCTGGATCACGAGGTCCACCCCCTCGCCCACGATGCGCAGCAGGTGCAGCGTGCACCGGTCCGAGAGCGCGAAGCTCATCCACGGCACGTGGCGCACCACGAGCCCCTTGACCGGGTACCAGCGCTGCGCGGGCAGCCACGCGTCGAGGAGCCCGAGCAGCCGCGCGTCCGGGACCGCGACGCGCTGCGCCGGCCCGAGCGGCCCACGGCCGGCCGCGACGGGCGGGGACGAGACGGTCTTCGGCACCACGTCAGCTCCTTCTGCCGGGCAGGTCGGTGGCCTCCTACGACACCGTGAGCCAGTAGAAGTCCCTCGAGCCCCATGTCATCACGACGTCGCCGTCCTCGCCCACCGAGGGGAACGGTGCACCGCCGAACACGTCCGTGAGCGTCGCGCCCGCGTACTGGGGCAGGTGGACGGTGGCCGTGCGCGCGGTCGCGGCCATGTTCGCGACGCACAGGATGGTCTCGGCCTCGTTGCGGCGCAGGAACGCGAGGATCGACTCGTTGTCCGTCTCGAGCGTGACCTGCTCGCCCGCCCCGAACGCCGGGTGGAGCCTGCGCACCGCGAGCATGCCGTGGACCCAGTGCAGCAACGACGTCGGCTGCGCGAGCTGCCCCTCGACGTTGACGTTGCCGTAGTTGTGCACGAGCGACTGGATCGGCGGCAGGTACAGCTTGCCCGGGTCCGCGGTGGAGAACCCCGCGTTGCGGTCGGGCGTCCACTGCATGGGCGTGCGGACGGCGTCCCGGTCCGGGAGCCAGATGTTGTCACCCATCCCGATCTCGTCGCCGTAGTACAGGCACGGGCTGCCGGGCAGGGACAGCAGCAGGGCGTGCGCGAGCTCGATCTCCTTGCGCGAGTTGTCCAGCAGCGGCGCCAGGCGTCGACGGATGCCGACGTTCGCGCGCATGCGCGGGTCCTGCGCGTACCAGCCGTACATCGACGCGCGCTCCTCGGTCGAGACCATCTCGAGCGTGAGCTCGTCGTGGTTGCGCAGGAACGTGCTCCACTGGGCGCCCGCCGGGATGGGCGGGGTGTCGCGCAGGATGTCGACGACCTGGTTGGCCCGCTGGTCCCGGATCGCGTAGAAGATGCGCGGCATGACGGGGAAGTGGAAGCACATGTGGCACTCGGGTGCGTCCTCGCTGCCGAAGTAGTCGACGACCTCGGCCGGCCACTGGTTCGCCTCCGCGAGGATGATCCGGCCCGGGAACTCGGTGTCGACCATCTCGCGCACGCGGCGCAGGAACGCGTGCGTCTGGGGCAGGTTCTCGCAGTTGGTGCCCTCGGCCTCGAACAGGTAGGGGACCGCGTCGAGCCGGAACCCGTCGACCCCGACCTGGAGCCAGAACCTCGTCACGTCGAGCATGGCGTCCGCGACGCGCGGGTTCTCGAAGTTGAGGTCCGGCTGGTGCGAGAAGAACCGGTGCCAGAAGTACTGGCGCCGCACCGGGTCGAACGTCCAGTTGCTCGTCTCGGTGTCCACGAAGATGATGCGGGCGTCCTCGTAGCGCGTGTTGTCGTCGCTCCACACGTAGAAGTCGCCGTACGGGCCCTCGGGGTCGGCGCGCGACGCCTGGAACCACGGGTGCTGGTCGCTCGTGTGGTTCATGACCAGGTCGATCACGATCCGGATGCCGCGCGAGTGCGCCTCCGCGATGAGCTCGGTGAAGTCGGCCATGGTGCCGTACTGCCCCGCGATCGCCGTGTAGTCCGCGACGTCGTACCCGCCGTCGCGCAGGGGCGACGGGTAGAAGGGCGGCAGCCACAGGGCGTCGATCCCGAGCCACTCGAGGTAGTCGAGGCGCTCGATCAACCCGCGCAGGTCGCCCGAGCCGTCGCCCGACGAGTCGGAGAACGCGCGGACCAGGACCTCGTAGAACACGGCCGTCCTGTACCAGGACGGGTCGGACGACAGACCCGAGCGCTGGGCGAGCGGAGCCGCGGGCTGGCGTCGCGGTGGCAGCGCGCCGACCGGCAGAGGGGCGGTGGTCGGGGCCACGGGGACCGGGCCCGCAGCCGGGCCGGTCGCGCGCACGCCCGGGCCTGCCGCGGGGCCGCCCGAGTACGGGGAGGTGCTCATGGCGTCCTCACGTGGATGACGTGCGCCACCTGCTCCTGCGGGACGAGCTTGACGTAGACGTCCCGGCCCCAGCCGTAGGAGGCGCCCGAGAGCAGGTCGTGCGCCACGAACTGCTGCTCGGCGTCCAGCCCCAGCGCGCCGAGGTCGAGGTGGACCATCGACTCCTGCGTGCCCCACGGGTCGAGGTTCACGACCACGATCACGGTGTCGGCAGGCTCGACCGCCCCCGTGGGCGACACGCGCTCGGGCAGGTGCCGCGAGAACGCGAGGACGTGGTCGTTGGTCGTGGGGTGGACCGTGAGGTTGCGGAGCTGGCGCAGCGCGGGGTGCTCGCGTCGCACCTCGTTGAGGCGGGTCAGGAGGGCCGAGATGCCGATCTCCTCGGCGAGCGCCCAGTCGCGCGGCCTGTACTCGTACTTCTCGTTGTCGATCTGCTCCTCGACGCCGGGGCGCGGCACGTTCTCGACCAGCTCGTAGCCCGAGTAGATGCCCCACGTGGGCGAGCCGAGCGCTGCGAGCACGGCCCGTACCGCGAATCCCGCGACCCCTCCGTGCTGGAGGTAGGGCGGCAGGATGTCGTGCGTCGTGGGCCAGAAGCTGGGGCGCATGTAGCTCCCTGCGGGCCCCGAGACCTCGGTCAGGTACTCCGCGAGCTCGGTCTTCTCGTTGCGCCACGTGAAGTACGTGTACGACTGGTGGAACCCGATGCGCGCGAGCGTGTGCATCATCGCGGGCTTGGTGAACGCCTCCGACAGGAAGATCACCTCGGGGTTCGTCGCGCGCACCTCGGCCAGCAGCCACTCCCAGAACGGGAGGGGCTTGGTGTGCGGGTTGTCGACGCGGAACGCCGTGACGCCGCGCGCGATCCACACCCGCACCACGCGCAGCACCTCGGCGTAGATGCCCGCCGGGTCGTTGTCGAAGTTCAGCGGGTAGATGTCCTGGTACTTCTTGGGCGGGTTCTCGGCGTAGGCGATCGAGCCGTCGACGCGCGTCGTGAACCACTCGGGGTGCTCGGTGACCCACGGATGGTCGGGCGAGCACTGGAGCGCGAGGTCGAGCGCGACCTCCATGCCCAGGCGGCGGGCCTCCTTCACGAACGCCTTGAACGAGCGCTCGGTGCCCAGCTCGGGGTGGATCGCGTCGTGCCCGCCGTCCTTCGAGCCGATCGCGTAGGGCGACCCCGGGTCGCCCGGCAGCGCGGTCAGCGAGTTGTTGCGGCCCTTGCGGTGCGTGGTCCCGATGGGGTGCACGGGCGTCAGGTAGACCATGTCGAAGCCCATCGCGGCGATCGCGGGCAGTCGCTTGGCGGCCGTCGTGAACGTCCCGGACCTCCAGGTCCCGTCCTTGAGGCGCCGCGCGCCCTCGGAACGGGGGAACATCTCGTACCAGGCCCCGGCCAGCGCTTGCGGCCGGTCCACCTGCAGGGGGTACGTGCCCGACGGCGTCACGAGGTCCCGCAGGGGAGCGCGTCCCAGGGCCTCGCGCACCTCGGGCGACAGGGCTGCCGCGAGCCGCGCCGGGGAGGGGCGGGAGGCGTCCGCGAGGGCTGCTGCGCCGTCGCGCAGGGTCTTCGCGTCCTGCGGCTCCCGGCCTGCGACGGTGCTGATGCGCTCGAAGAGCGCGACACCCTCGGCCAGCATGAGCTCGACGTCGACGCCTGCCGCGACCTTGATCGCGGCGTCGTGCGCCCACGTGCCGTACGGGTCGGACCACGCCTCGACCCGGAACGACCAGGCGCCCGGCGCGTCGGGCGAGAGCGTCGCGCGGAAGCGGTCGAGCCCCGGGGCCACGTCGACCATGCGTGCCCACGAGTGGTCCGTGCCGTCGGGGGCGACGAGCACGGCGGTCGCGGCGACGGCGTCGTGCCCCTCGCGGAACACCGTGGCCTCGACCGGGACGACCTCGCCCACCGCGGCCTTCGCGGGCCAGCGACCGCCCTCGACCACGGGCGACACCTCGAGGACCGGGATGCGCCCGATCGGGGCGGCCGGGGCGGTCGGGGGAGCGGGAACGGTCGCCGGAGCGGCGGGGGACACGATCGAGGGGGCGGTCGGTCGGGCCGCCGACGCGGTGGTCACAGGGCTCGTGGAGTTCTCAGGCACGTGCACAACGTATCGAGCGGGACCGAGGTCCGGCACGTGCTGGGCTGGTGTGGCGCGCAACCCGCGGAGCCCGGCCGCCCGACGCACGGGTGAAAGACGCACCGGCCGCCGGGAGCACCTGGTGGGTAGAGGGTGTACAGCGGCCCGCAGTTGCGTACTGTCGGTCCCGTGAGAGCGATCAGACGTTTCACCGTCCGCACCGTCCTGCCCGCCGAGCTGCACGACCTCGACGAGCTGTCCCTCAACCTGCGCTGGTCCTGGCACACCCCGACCCGCGAGCTCTTCTCCGGCATCGACCCGCAGCTGTGGGAGTCCGTGAAGCGCGACCCGGTCGCGCTGCTGGGGGCGCTCGGTCCCGACCGCCTCGCGGCGCTCGCGGCCGACCAGGTCTTCGTCGACCGGGTGCGCGCGGCAGCGGCAGACCTGCACCGCTACCTGCAGGACCCCCTCTGGTACCAGGAGCAGGTCGCGGGCGGCGAGGAGCTCCCCGCGGCGATCGCCTACTTCTCGCCCGAGTACGGCATCACCTCGGTCCTGCCGCAGTACTCGGGCGGGCTCGGCATCCTCGCGGGCGACCACCTCAAGAGCGCGTCCGACCTGGGCGTGCCCATCGTCGGCGTCGGGCTGCTGTACGGCGCGGGCTACTTCCGCCAGTCCCTCACGCGCGACGGCTGGCAGGTCGAGACCTACCCGCTGCTCGACCCCGACGGCCTGCCGCTGACGATCCTGCGCGAGGACGACGGCACGCCCGCCCGCGTCTCGATCGACCTGCCCGGCGGGCGCGTGCTGCACGCGCACGTGTGGGTCGCGGCGGTCGGCCGGGTGCCGCTGCTGCTGCTCGACTCCAACGTGCCGGGCAACGACGAGGCAGCCCGCAAGGTCACCGACCGCCTCTACGGTGGCGGCGGCGAGCACCGCCTGCAGCAGGAGCTGCTGCTCGGCGTCGGCGGCGTGCGCGCGCTGCGCGTGTGGTCGCGGCTGACCGGGGCCCCCGAGCCCGAGGTCTACCACACCAACGAGGGCCACGCCGGGTTCCTGGGCGTCGAGCGCATCCGCGAGCTCGTGGCCGGTCAAGGGCTCTCGTTCGACGCGGCGCTCGAGGCCGTGCGGGCCGCGACCGTCTTCACCACGCACACGCCCGTGCCCGCGGGCATCGACCGGTTCGGCCGTGACCTGATCTCGCAGTACTTCGGCGGAGACAACCAGATCCCCGGGATCGACCTCGACCAGGTCCTCGCGCTCGGCGCCGAGGACTACGAGGGCGGCGACCCGACGGTCTTCAACATGGCCGTCATGGGACTGCGCCTGGGCGGGCGCGCCAACGGCGTCTCGCTCCTGCACGGCGAGGTCTCCCGCGGCATGTTCAACGGGCTCTGGCCGGGCTTCGACGCGCGCGAGGTCCCCATCACGTCCGTGACCAACGGCGTGCACTCGCCCACGTGGGTCGACCCCCGGATGGCGGCGCTCGAGGCGGACCGGCTGGGGCTCGACGAGCTCACGGCCGACACGGCGTCGTCGGGATGGCTCGACCCCGCCCGGGTGAGCGACGAGGAGCTGTGGGGCATGCGCCGCGAGCTGCGCGGGCAGCTCGTCGACGAGGCCCGCAACCGGCTGCGCAGGTCCTGGCGCGAGCGCGGGGCCAGCCCCGCCGAGCTCGGCTGGGTCGACGACGCGCTCTCGCCCGACGTCCTGACCATCGGGTTCGCGCGCCGCGTGCCCACCTACAAGCGCCTCACGCTCATGCTGCGCGACCCGGATCGCCTGCGCTCGCTGCTGCTCGACCCCGAGCGGCCCGTCCAGCTCGTCGTCGCCGGCAAGTCCCACCCCGCCGACGACCAGGGCAAGCGCCTCATCCAGCAGCTCGTCCGGTTCACCGACGAGCACGACGTGCGCGGTCGCATCGTGTTCCTGCCGAACTACGACATCGGGATGGCGCAGTCGTTGTACCCGGGCTGCGACGTGTGGCTCAACAACCCGCTGCGCCCGCTCGAGGCCAGCGGCACGTCGGGCATGAAGTCCGCGCTCAACGGCGGTCTCAACCTGTCGATCCTCGACGGGTGGTGGGACGAGTGGTACGACGGCGAGAACGGCTGGGCCATCCCGACGGCCGACGGCGTCGAGGACAACGACCGGCGGGACGACCTCGAGGCGGCCGCGCTGTACGACCTCGTCGAGACCCAGGTCGCGGCCCGGTTCTACGACCGTGACGAGCGGGGCGTGCCGGTGCGCTGGCTCCAGATGGTGCGGCACACGCTCGCGACCCTGGGACCGAAGGTCCAGGCCACGCGCATGGTCGCCGACTACGTGCACCGCCTGTACGGGCCCGCCGCGGTCGTGGGGCGCACGCTCAACGGGCCGGGGTTCGGGCCTGCGCGCGAGCTCGCCGAGTGGAAGCAGCACGTGCGCGGCGACTGGTCGCACGTACGGGTCGACCACGTCGAGTCGAGCGGGGTCCGCGAGGTGCCGCAGGTCGGCGACCTCCTGTCCGTGCGGGCCTACGTGTCGCTCGGGAACCTGTCGCCCGACGACGTCGAGGTGCAGGTGGTGCACGGGCGGGTGACGGAGGCCGACGTGATCGAGTCGTTCACGGCCGAGCCGCTCGAGCTCGCCGAGACCTACGAGGGCGGGCGGGCGGCGTTCGCCCGGGCCGTGCGCCTGGAGGCGTCGGGCGCGTTCGGGTACACCGTGCGGATCGTGCCCCGGCACGAGGGGCTCGCGAGCGTCGCGGAGCTGGGGCTGGTCGCGAACGCCTGACCGCCCTCGGTACCGAGGTGGAGGCCTGCCGCCCGGACAGCGGGCTGCAGGCCTCCGTCTCGTCGCCAGGCATTCCGTGGAGGACCGTCGTCGCGTCCGGGGGCGGCGGCTGGCCGGGCGCCCTCGCCGCGGCTAGGTTCGCCTCATGCCCGACGACGCCGCTCACCGCCCCGACCTCCCGCCGCCCTTCCCGGGGGTCGCCTGGGACGACGACCCGTCGGCCGGGGACTGGATCGGGCCTCGCCTGGGGAAGTGGGCGACCGTGGCGTCGTGCGTGCCGTCAGGGTTCGCGGCGTACGCGCGCATCCCCGACACGCCCGCGTGGGCCGTGGGGGACGAGGGCATGGGGTCGCTCTACCTGGGGGCCGGCCCGGCCGCTGCGGGACCCGAGCAGATGGACCTTCTCCTCGAGGTCCTCGCGCCGTTCACGGGCGACCAGGGGTGCCATTTCGCGCTGTGGACCGGGTACGGGTGGCTGTACGACCACGGGACACGGCCCGAGGACTCGACGTCGTACGCCGTGCTGACGTACGCGATCGACGACGTGGGTGAGGGGGACGCGCCGGGCTCGTCGCTCGCCCTGGCGCAGGCGGAGGCCGAGGCCCGGGTGCGAGCGCTGCGGGCCGCGCACCAGGTCGAGCGGCCCTCGGCGCCGATGCTCGCGCTGCCGCACCGCGACTACCACCTGTGGCACGGCCCGCTCGCGCAGGCGACGGCCTTCGCCACGCTCCAGCAGTCGCCGAACCTGTGGTGGCCCGACGACCGGTCGTGGTTCGTGTGCAGCGAGATCGACAGCGTGGCCACCGACCTCGGGGGCAGCGAGGAGCTCGTCGAGGCACTGCTCGCGGTGCCCGGGCTGCGTGCGGCGCGCGTGAGCCCGACGGACCGCGTGCAGGGCCCGACGGACTGGTGACGGGCGCACGCGCTGGTCCGCGGCGCTACAGGCTGCGCGCGAGCGCGCGCCCCACGGTCCGCCCCGAGAACAGGCACCCGCCGAGGAACGTCCCCTCGAGCGCCCGGTGGCCGTGCACGCCACCGCCGCCGAACCCGGCGGCCTCGCCCGCGGCGTACAGCCCCTCGAACACCGAGCCGTCGGGGTGCAGCACGCGGCCCTCGGTGTCGGTGTGCAGGCCGCCGAGCGTCTTGCGGGTGAGCACCGAGAGCCGGACCGCGAGCAGGGGCCCGTCCTGGGGCGTCGTGAGCGGGCGGGGCGGGGACACGCGGATGACGCGGTCGACGAAGAACTTGCGGGCCATCGCGGTCGCCACGACCTGGTGGTCCTTGCCGAGCCCCGACCGCACCTGCTCGTCGCGCAGCCGCACGAGCCGTTCGAGCTCTGCCGCGTCGATGTGACCCTGCGACCCGGGGGTCGCCGCCGTGAGGGCGTTCATCCCGGCCGCGAGCTCGGTCGGGGTCTGGCCCCACACGAACTCGGGGGACTCGGCCGCGAACCGTGCGACCGGCCCGACGGCCCCGGGCAGGACCCGTTGCGCGAGGAGCCGCACGCTGCGACCGGTCAGGTCGGGGTTCTGCTCCGAGCCCGACAGCGCGAACTCGCTGTCCATGATGGCCTTGTTGAGCACGAACCAGGAGTGGTCGTCGGCGCGGCCCGTGACGTGCTGGAGCGATCCCAGCGCGTCGAACCCGGGGAAGAGGGGGGAGGGCAGCCGGTGGCCGTGCGCGTCGACCCACAGCGACGAGGGGCCGGGCAGGATGCGGATGCCGTGGTCGGTCCACACGGGCGAGTGGTTCGCGATGCCCTCGGGGTAGTGCCACATGCGGTCCTCGTGGACCAGGGCCGCGCCCGCGTCGCGTGCGACGCCGAGCATCAGGCCGTCGGTCGAGTCGGGCACGCCCGAGAGCATGCGCGCGGGCAGCACCCCGGCGGACGCGGGCCAGTGCGAGCGGACCAGGTCGTGGTTCGCGCCGATCCCCCCGGAGGCGACGACGACGGCGCTCGCGGACAGCTCGACCTCGCCCACGACGTCGCGCACCGAGGGCACCCCACGTCCGACCGGGTCGTCGGCAAGGACTTCCGCCCGCACCCCGGTGACGGCGCCGTCGGTCACCACGAGCCCGGTCACCCGGTGACGGAAGCGGACGTCGAGCAGTCCCGCGGCGCGGGCGTCGAGGGCTGCGCGCACGAAGGGTTCGAGGATGCCGGGACCCGTCCCCCACGTGACGTGGAAGCGCGGCACGCTGTTGCCGTGGCCCCCCGCGGGGTAGCCACCCCGCTCGGCCCACTGGACGAGCGGGAACCAGCGCACCCCCTTGGCGTGCAGCCACGGGCGCAGGTCACCTGCGGCGAAGTCGACGAAGCCCTGGGCCCAGGCGTAGCCCCAGCGGTCGGGGCCCTGGCCCTCGGCGGCCCCGGGGGCGAAGTTCGCCGAGCCCAGCCAGTCGTCGAACGCGAGGTCGGGGGAGTCCTTGACGCCCAGACGGCGCTGCTCGGGGGAGTCGACGAGGAACAGCCCGCCGAAGGACCACCAGGCCTGGCCGCCCAGGCTCGCGGCGGGTTCCTGGTCGAGCAGGATCACGCGTCGGCCCGCGGCCGTGAGCTCGGTCGCGGCGACGAGCCCGGACAGGCCCGCGCCGACGACCACGACCTCGGCCGAGTCGGTCGGGCCGGGGCTGGGAGCGCTCCCGTGCGTCGGGGCGGAGGAGGGCGTGCCGGGGATGCTGACGTCGTTGTCACTCATGCGCAGAGACTAGACCCCGCGCCGTCTGCGAGGTAGAGGCTTCGCGTCGAGGCGGCGGTCCGGAGCCCTCCGCATCACCGCGAGCCCTCTGCCCCGGCGCCCTCAGCGGTGGTCGGTCGAGACGTAGACCTGCAGGCTGAGCGGCTCCAGCAGCGCGGCCGCACCCTGCCCACCGAGCACCTCCGGGGCCCCCTCCCGGGCGCGCTCGGCCGGGTGCTCCCAGTCGGAGTCCCACACGAGGTCCCACGCGGGCGCCCGCCCGTCCCCGACAGGCCCGGTGCCCGGGTCCCCGCCCGCCTCGTCGGCCTCGTCGGCCGGCCCGCCGGCCGTCCGCCCCGGCACGTCCGCGAGCACGACCTCGACCGTGTCGAGCGACCCGTTGAGCACGAGGAGCACGTCGTGGTCCCCGGCGCGCGGACCCGTGCGCAGCATCTGCAGGACGCGGAAGCCGGGGTCGTGCCAGGCCGCGTGGTCGAGGGGGTGGCCTGCGGCGTCGAACCACGCGAGGTCCGGCACCGCGTCCCCGGCGGCGTGCCGCGGCCGACCGTGGAAGAACGTCTCGCTGCGCAGCGCGGCGTGCTCGCGGCGCAGGGCCAGGAGGTGGGTCGTGGTCGCGAGCAGGTCCTTGCGCCAGGGCGACAGGTCCCAGCTCACCCACGACACGGGCCCGTCCTGGCAGTACGCGTTGTTGTTGCCGCGCTGGGTGCGTCCCATCTCGTCGCCCGCGGTGAGCATGGGAGTGCCTGCCGCGAGGACCTGGGTCGCCATGAGGTTGCGGATCGAGCGGCGGCGCAGGGGCGCGATCTCGACGCCCGGCTCGAGCCCCTCGATCGTCGCGTCCTCGTTCGCCAGCCGCCCTTCGACGCCGTGGTTCCAGGACCGGTTGTCGTCGCTGCCGTCGCGGTTGCCCTCGCCGTTGGCCTCGTTGTGCTTGTGCTCGTAGGCGACGAGGTCGGCGAGCGTGAACCCGTCGTGCGCGGTGACGAAGTTGATCGAGGCCACGGGCCCGCGCATGAGAGGCGGGTCGCTGTGGCCGAAGAGGTCCGCGGACCCGGCCAGACGGGTCGCGAGCTCGCGCACGCCCTGGCCGGGGCGTCCGTGCGAGGCCTCGCGCGGGTCGGCGAGCCAGAACTGGCGCACGGCCCCGCGGAAGCGGTCGTTCCACTCGGCCAGGGGGGCCGGGAACTGGCCGGTGCGCCAACCACCGGGGCCGACGTCCCAGGGCTCCGCGACCAGCTTGAGCCCGTTCAGGACCGGGTCGGTCTGGAGCGCGACGAGGAACGGGTGGTCGGGGTCGAACCCCGCGGGCCCGCGGGCCAGGGTCACGGCGAGGTCGAACCGGAAGCCGTCGACGCCGACCTCCTGCGCCCACCAGCGCAGCGAGTCGAGCGTCATCTGCACCACGCGGGGGCGGCGGAAGTCGAGGCTGTTCCCCGTCCCGGTGACGTCGGCCAGCCGGGCCGGGGTCGCGCCGTCGTGCAGGTAGTGCACGGGGTTGTCGAGACCGCGCCACGACAGGTGCGGCCCGTCGGCGCCGCCCTCGCACGTGTGGTTGTGCACGACGTCGAGGATCACCTCGAGCCCGGCCTCGTGCAGCAGGTGCACCATGCCGCGCACCTCGTCGACGACGGCGCCGGGCCCGGCCTCCTGCGCGGCCCGCGTCGCGTACGGGGCATGGGGGGCGAAGAAGCCTGCGGTCGAGTACCCCCAGTAGTTCGTCAGGCCCTTGGCGACCAGGTGCGGCTCGGTGAGGAAGGCGTGGATCGGCAGGAGCTCGACCGTCGTGACGCCCAGGTCCTTGAGGTGCGCGATCGTCGCAGGGTGCGCGAGGCCCGCGTACGTGCCGCGCAGGTCCTCGGGCACCGCGTCGAGCCGCATGGTCAGGCCCCGCACGTGGGCCTCGTAGACGACCGTGTCGGCCCACGGGACGTGCGGGCGACGCACGGGTGCGTGCCCCGTGCGCGGGGCGACGACGACCGAGTGCGGCACGTGCGCGGCCGAGTCCCGCGGGTCGGCGGGACCGTAGACGTCCCCCACGAGAGCCCCTGAGGCGTCGCGCTCGACCACGTGCCCCCGCGTCGAGGGGTCGTCGTCGAGCTCGCCCACGAGCCCGTGCGCGTACGGGTCGAGGAGCAGCTTCGCCGGGTTGTACCGGAGACCGGCCGCGGGGTCCCACGGCCCCTCGGCCCGGAGGCCGTAGCGCTGCCCCTCGCCCACACCCGGGACGTGACCGTGCCAGACGCCGTAGGTCGGCCCGTCGAGGGCGACGCGGCGCTCGCGGAGCTCGCCGTCGGGCGAGACGTCGAGCAGGCACAGGTGCACGGCGCTCGCGTGCGACGCGAGCACGGCGACGTCGACACCGTCACCGGCGAGGTGGACACCGAGAGGCGGGACCGGACCGTGGGAGGGGCGGGGGCGGGGAGCGGGGACGAGCGTCGGCACCACTCCATTGTGCGGCCCGCACGTGGACGCCTTGTGCTCACCAGGTGGTCGTCCGCGAGATCTCACCCGGTTGTGCCGCGCTGGCCGGTAGGGTTTCGCCTGTGCCACACCTTCCCCGGAAGGGGCGTGGCATGCGGGTACCCCCCGGGTCCACCGTCGTCCCAACCACGGAGCACATCACGATGAGGATCGTCGTCGCCGTCAAGTACGTTCCCGATATCCACGCCGACCGGCGGTTCGACGCCGGGCGTGTGGTGCGATCGTCCGAGGAGGGGACCCTCAACGAGCTCGACGAGAACGCGATCGAGGCCGCGCTGCGCATCGTCGAGTCGCTGCCCGAGGACGAGCAGGCGACCTCCGAGGTCGTCGTCCTGACCATGGCCGGCCCGGAGGCCGACACCGCGATCCGCAAGGCGTTCCAGATGGGCGTCGGCCGCGGGGTGCGCGTCAGCGACGAGGCGCTCGCGGGCTCGGACTACTTCGGCACGGTCCGTACGCTCGCCGCAGCGATCCGCCGGCTCGAGCAGGAGGGGCCGGTCGACCTCGTCCTGACGGGCATGGCCGCCCTCGACGGGCTCGGCTCCGTGGTCCCCGTGCTGCTCGCGGCCGAGCTCGACCTGCCGCAGCTCACGCTCGCGGGCAAGCTCGAGGTCGACACCGAGGCACGTACGGCCCAGGTCACGCGCGAGCTGGACGACGCGCTCGAGGTGCTCTCCGCCCCCCTGCCGGCCGTGGTCAGCGTGACCGACCACGCGAACTGGCCGCGCTTCCCCAACTTCAAGCTCATCATGGCCGCGCGGACGCAGCCGATCGACGTCTGGGACCTTGCGGACCTGGGGCTGGACCCCGCGACCGTGGGCGACGCCGGGGCCCGCACCCGCGTCCTCGCCGCCACGCCCCGCCCGCCGCGCCCCGAGGTCGAGGTCGTCGTCGACAAGGGCGAGGGCGGTCGCGCGCTGGCCGAGTTCCTCATCCGCAACGACCTGGTCTGAGAGGGAACACCGTGACCACCAACGTCCTCGTCCTGCTCGACTCCCCGCAGACCCAGCTCCGGTCCGCGGCCCTCGAGCTCCTCACCATCGCCCGCAGCCTCGGCCGCCCCAAGGCCGTGGCGCTCGCCAGCCCCAGCGTCACGACGCTCGCGCAGCTCGGCGCCTACGGGGTGGACACCGTCCTCCAGGCCGAGCTGCCCACGTCGTTGAGCAAGGACGACGCCCACCTCACGGCGGTCGTCTCGGCGACCCTCGCGACCGCGGTGCGCCGCGCGCACGCGGACATCGTCCTTCTCTCGGCGACGTTCCCCAACAAGGAGGCCGCAGCCCGGCTCGCCTACGAGCTGGGTGCGGGCCTCGTGATCGACGCCGCCGCGGTCCGTGCGGAGGACGGCAAGGCGGTGGGCCACAAGCGGGTCTTCGCCGGGTCGTGGGACACCTCGTGCGAGGTCGTCACCGAGCAGGCCGTGTTCACGGTCCGCGCGAACTCCGTCGTGCCGGAGCCTGCCGAGTCCTCGGTCGAGACCGAGGTCATCGGGTTCCCGGTCGAGCTGCCGGCGTCGGCGACCGGCGTCACGGTCGTCTCCCGCGAGGAGAAGCCGGTCGTCGAGGGCGGGCGCCCCGCACTGGCCGAGGCCGCGACCGTCGTCGCGGGCGGCCGTGGCACCGACGGCGACTTCGGTCCCATCGAGGAGCTGGCCGACGTGCTGGGCGCCGCGGTCGGCGCGACGCGCGACGCGGTCTACGAGGGCTGGTTCGACACGTTCATCGGTCAGACCGGCGTGACGATCGCCCCGCGCCTGTACATCGGCGCCGGGATCTCCGGCGCCCCGCACCACCGCGGCGGCATGCAGGCCTCGCAGGTCATCGTCGCGGTGAACAACGACTCGGACAGCCCGCTGTTCGAGATCGCGGACTTCGCGGTCGTGGGCGACCTGGCCGAGGTCCTGCCGCAGGCCGCGCAGGTCCTGCGCGAGCACAAGGGCTGACCTCCGGGACGACCTCTCGACGAACGCCCCGGCGGGCACGACCAGCCGGGGCGTTCGCACGTCCCCGGCGGGTCAGAGGCCGAGGTGCTCGAGCCAGGCGAGCGCCGAGACCGCCCGCCCCAGGGTGACGGTCGGTTGGCAGGGGTTCGACCGTGGGGCCGGTCTCCGGGCGAGGTCCATGTTGTAGCCGGCGAAGCCGCTCAGGATCGACCGGAGGTCCGCCGGGTGCACGTCGGCACCCAGGGGGTGGTCGTCGAACACCGCGGTGAGCCAGGCCCCGGCCCGTTCGGCGTCGTCCCAGATCACCGCAGGTGCTCCGCCGTCGGTCGGGACGTGCACGTCGACCGGGTCGAACACGCCGGCGACGCCCTGGGCGCCGACCGTGACCAGGAGGTTGGCCAGGTCGAGCCATCCGGCCCCGCGCATGGCGTAGGGCCAGTCGAGGACGTAGACCTTGTCGTCCGTGACCGCGAGGTTCCGGGCCTGCATGTCGCCGTGGACGATCGACTCGCCCTCGCACGCGACGAGCACGCCGAGCTCGACCTCTGCGAGCGACGTCAGGCGGCGCGCGGCCCAGGGAGACAGCGTCGGCAGGTGCTCGTAGGGCTCGCGGACGAGCCGGCCCCACCCGGTCGTGGCGGAGGCGACCTGCGGCCCGGCCGGCGGCAGGGGGATCTGCCGGGCGCCCGGGACGCGGGCGAGGTCGTCGAGGGTGTCGAGCACCCGTGCGAGGACCGCAGGCTGCCACGGGGTCTGGGGCGGGAACCCGTCGACGGCCTCGTACGCGAGCACGATCCAGTCACCGTCGCCGTGCCCCCACAGGAACCGGGGGGTGGGGACGGCCGTGGGGAGCCGCACGGTGATGTGCGCCTCGGCGCGGTGCAGGTCTGCGCACTCGGGGGCGTCGCGCGTGCGGGCCGCCTTGAGGAACACCTGCTCGCCCGTCGACAGCCGCAGCAACGAGCCCATGCCCGGGCTGAAACCGCTGACGACGCTGATCTCCTCGAGCACGCGGGCGTCCATGGTCGCCTCGAGCTCGTCGCGGAGCTCGCGGGGCAGCTGCGCCCACCGCAGGCGGTCGCTCGCGTGGGCGCGCGGGTCCTGCAGGTAGAGGACGACGCGGGTGGACGTGACGTCGTCGGGCGCGGGAGTGGGGTCCTCCGAGGCGCACGGCGGCACCTGCGGTGGGGCGGTCGAGACGTCGCCGTTCATGCCGTCACCCCTGGAGCACGACGGGTCGTGGCAGGGTGACGACGAGGTTCCCGAGGGCGAACGAGCATCCGTCAAGATATCGGTTTTTCCTGTGCTGTCCAGCGTTCCTCCACACACGTCGCGGGTGACGACCACATCGTGGCCTCGACGGTCGCGAATACCTTCGTAGACTGGACGACTGTGATCGCCCGATGACTTCACCCAGCTCGCCCGCGGTACCCGCGCCCGGCGCCTACCTCGACCATGCTGCCACGACTCCCATGTCGCCAGCTGCCCTCGAGGCGTTCGTCGCCGAGCTCACGGCGACGGGCAACCCCTCGTCGCTGCACGCCGCGGGCCGGTCCGCGCGTCGCGTCGTCGAGGAGTCGCGCGAGGCCGTGGCCGCCGCTCTCGGTGCGCGCCCGAGCGAGGTGATCTTCACCGCGGGGGGCACCGAGTCCGACAACCTCGCGATCAAGGGGCTGTTCTGGGGCCGGCGGACCACGGAGCCCCGCCGTCGACGCATCCTGGTGTCGGCCGTCGAGCACCACGCGGTGCTGGACCCGGCGTTCTGGATGGCCGAGCACACGGGCGCGGAGATCGTCCTGCTGCCCGTCGACGAGGAGGGCCGGCTCGACCTCGACGCGCTGCGCGCCGAGCTCGCGGCCAAGGGCGACGAGGTCGCGCTCATCTCGGTCATGTGGGCCAACAACGAGGTCGGCACGATCCAGCCCGTCCAGGAGGTCGTCCAGATCGCGCGCCCCTACGGCATCCCCGTGCACTCCGACGCGGTGCAGGCGGTCGGGCAGGTGCCGGTCGACTTCGCGGCGAGCGGCCTCGACGCGCTGACCCTCACAGGTCACAAGCTCGGCGGCCCCATGGGCGTCGGCGCCCTGGTCGCCAAGCGCGGTCTGCCGCTGACCCCGGTGCTGCACGGGGGTGGGCAGGAGCGCGGCGTGCGCTCCGGCACCCTGGACACGCCGGCCATCCGGGCGTTCGCGGTCGCCGTGACGGAGGCCGTCGCGGCCCGGGCCGCTCGTGCCGAGCACCTCGCGGCGTTGCGCGACGACCTGGTCCGGGGCGTGCGCGCCGCGGTGCCGGACGCCGTGCTGCGGGGACCGGACCCGTCGACCGAGGCGTCCGCCCGCCTCCCGGGCAACGCCCACTTCACGTTCCCCGGGTGCGAGGGCGACTCGCTGCTCTACCTGCTCGACTCGGCGGGCGTGCAGACGTCCACGGGCTCGGCGTGCCAGGCCGGGGTGCCGCAGCCCTCGCACGTCCTGCTCGCGATGGGCGTCTCCGAGGAGGACGCGCGCGGCGCGCTGCGGTTCTCGCTCGGAGCCACCTCGACGAGCACCGACGTCGAGCGCCTCCGGGCGGCCCTGCCCCAGGCGGTCGCCCGGGCGCAGGCCGCAGGGCTCGCGTCCTCGGGGCGTCCCGCGGGAACGGCCCGGGAGAGCACGACCACCACGACCGGGAGGAGGCCCGCATGAGGGTCCTGGCAGCGATGTCCGGCGGGGTGGACTCCGCCGTCGCGGCCGCACTGGCGGTCGAGGCCGGCCACGAGGTCGTCGGCGTGCACATGGCCCTGTCCCGCAACCGTGAGCAGTTCCGCGCCGGTTCGCGCGGCTGCTGCTCGATCGAGGACGCGGGCGACGCACGCCGCGCCGCCGACGTGCTGGGCATCCCGTACTACGTGTGGGACCTCTCGGAGCGGTTCGAGGACACGGTCGTCGCGGACTTCCTGTCCGAGTACGAGGCCGGGCGCACGCCCAACCCGTGCGTGCGCTGCAACGAGCACATCAAGTTCGAGGCGCTGCTCGACAAGGCCACGGCGCTGGGCTTCGACGCGGTCGCCACGGGCCACTACGCGCAGGTCGTGACGCGCCAGGTCACGCAGACCGGGCCCGACGGCGCCCCCGTGACCCGCACGGTCCGCGAGCTGCACCGCTCGCCCAACGAGGCCAAGGACCAGTCGTACGTGCTCGCGGTGATGGGCCAGGAGCGGCTGGCCCGCTCGATCTTCCCGCTGGGCGGCTTCACGTCCAAGGACGAGGTCCGCGCGGAGGCCGAGCGACGGGGCCTGTCCGTGTCGAACAAGCCCGACTCCTACGACATCTGCTTCGTGTCCGACGGCGACACCCAGGGCTTCCTCAAGGCACGCCTCGGTGCGCGCACGGGCGAGATCGTCGACACGTCGGGCGAGGTGCTGGGCGAGCACGAGGGCGCCTACGCGTTCACGGTCGGCCAGCGCAAGGGCCTGTCCCTCGGGCGCCCGGCCGCGGACGGCAGGCCCCGCTACGTGCTCGAGGTCGAACCCGTCTCCAACCGGGTCGTCGTGGGCCCCGCCGAGCTGCTCACGGTCGACCGCATCGAGGGCGACCGGTCGGTCTGGCTCGCGGACGACGTCCTCGCCGACGCGGGGTGGGCGCCCGACGCGACGGGTCCCCGGGCGGCCTCCGGCTGGTTCGAGGCGTCCGTCCAGGTCCGCGCCCACGGGGCGCCGGTCCCCGCGCGGGTGCGCGCCGTCGTCGGGCCGGCGGACGGTGAGGGCGAGCCGGCCGACGCGACCGGGTCGCGTGCCCAGGGAAGCCGCATGGAGGTCGAGCTCACGGGTGAGACGCTGCGCGGCGTGGCCGCAGGGCAGTCGCTCGTGGTCTACCAGGGCACGCGGGTGATCGGGCAGTCGACCGTCCAGCGCGCCTACCGGGCCCGGCGCGCGCCGGGCGCCGCCCGCTGACCGGGCCTCATGCCACGACCGGGACGTTGCTCCCCACCGCGGCGCCCGGCCGGGTCGCTGCGACGACCGCGCTCGTCGGGACGACCGCGTGCTCGCTGAGCTCGCGCACGAGCCACGCGTCGTCGCGCACCGCCCAGTGCTCGGCCTCGCGACCGTCCACGAAGCGCAGCATGTGCATCTCGCGGACCGTGAAGTGACGACCCGTGGGCGCCAGACCACGGAAGAACCCCGTGTGCCGTGCGCTGAACGCGACGTGCAGCGCGACCAGGTCGCCCTCGGCGACCGCGTGCAGCACCTCGACGTGCTGGTCGGAGAACGCGTCCGAGAACCAGTGCATGGCCGCGACCAGGCCCTCGAGCCCGCCCGAGCAGCCGGGGGCCGGGTCGTGGTTGTGGAAGTCGGCCGCGACGAGCGCCGCGAGGGCCTGGGCGTGGTTCCCGGGGATGGCCTGGGTGTGCACCGCGATCGCGGCCGCCTTGTTGGTCGCGGTGACGGGGGTGGTCGCCGTCGCGTCGTGCCGGCCGTCGGGAGCGGTGGCCCCGGTCGCCTCGTGCTTGCTGCTGCTCATGTCCGCCTCGCTCGTCCGGCGGGGTCGGTCCAGCGGCCACCGCGTCGTCACGGTCTGTGGTGCATACTCATCAGCCTTCACTCGGAGAGAGGGAGAAGGCAAGGGTTCGTGCGGGTGATGCCGGGGTGAGATCGTCGCGGGACGGCACCGGCACCTGCAGGACGGGCGGACCGGCGGACCCGTCGCCCAGGACACCGCACAGCACACCGCACAGCAGGGCACGTCGAACAGCAAGGAGACTCAGGACATGACGTCAGTCAGCGGGCACGGGCCGTGGCCCGGCGGCGAGGGTACCGACGTCCTCGAGGCGCAGCAGATGATCTTCGGGGACCTCGCGGAGGTCCCCACGGGCGTGACGCCCGTACCGTTCCTGGCGCGGCTTCCCCAGCGCGGACCGGGGGCCGACGCCGTGGGGCGCACCGCGACCCTGCTCGCGGACCTGCCGGTCGAGATCGGGCCGCACGGCTGGCGGCTCGCGGACCGCTCGGGCATGGACGAGCGGCGGGCGCAGGCGTTCCTGCGCGAGGACCTCGGTGCGCTCGCGATCGCGGGGCACGGGTACGTCGGGCCGCTCGCGGTGTCGGTCGTCGGGCCGTGGACGCTCGCGGCCGAGCTGTACCTGACCCGCGGCGACCGCGTCCTGGCCGACCGCGGGGCCGCGGCGGATCTCGCGGAGTCGCTCGCCGTCGGGCTGCGCGCCCACCTCGACGAGGTGCGCCGCCAGGTGCCCGGGGCCGAGCTCGTGGTGCAGGTCTCGGAGCCGTTGCTCGCGCAGGTCAACGCAGGGGTGCTGCCCACCTTCTCGGGGTACTCGCGCCTGCGCGCGGTCGAGGGACCTGACATCGTCGCGGGGCTCGAGACCGTGGTGAAGGCCGTGCGGGACGCGGGGGCGCGCAGCGTCGTGCACGTGGGGCCCGCGTGGGTCGGGATCGCGCCCGTGGTCCTCGCAGGGGCGGACGCCGTGGGCCTCGACCTGGCGGCGCGCGCCGACGGCTGGGACGAGAAGGGCTGGGAGCTGGCCGCGCGCGCGGTCGAGCGCGGGACCGGGATCTGGGCCGGGCTGCCGCCCGCGAAGGTCTCGCAGTGCTCGGGGCCGAACCTCGGCGAGCTGACCTCGCTCGTGACCGTGCCGTGGCGCCGGATCGGCCTGCCCGCCGCAGGGCTCGACGACGTCACGCTCCTCGCGGCGCCCCGTGCGGGCGGCGTGGGGCTGGGTTCGGGCCAGCGGCTCGGGAGCATCGACGAGAACCGGGCGATGCTCGGCAACCTCGGGCGGGTCGCGGAGATGCTCGCGGAGCGCGCGCAGGACTGACGGGGCCCTGCTGTCCCCGTCGGCCCTGTCGGCTGTTGCGGCCGTTGCGGCGCCGGTGGGCCGTCGGGTCGGCCGCAGGCCCGTGACGACGCGGGGCGAGGGGGCGCCGCGGTGCTGTCACCCGTCTCACGTCGCCCTGTTTCGCCGTGGTGGCCCGCGGTGCGTAGGCTCGGAGAGAGGTACCGACGTCCTGCGGTGCTCCCTCGTCCGTCCACTCTCCCGAAGGAGCGCGATGCCCGCTCTGCACGCCGTCCTCTTCGACCTCGACGGTGTCCTGACACCCACCGCCGAGGTCCACATGCGCGCCTGGGAGCGCCTGTTCGCGCCCCTGTGCGCCGAGCGGGGGGTCGCCCCGTACACGTCGGCCGACTACTTCGCGCACATCGACGGCAAGCCCCGCTTCGACGGGGTCGCGACGATGCTCGCCTCGCGCGGGATCGAGCTGCCGTGGGGCACGATCGACGACGCGCCCGGCGAGGACACGGTGTGCGCGCTGGGCAACAAGAAGAACGAGATCGTCAACCGCATGTTCGTCGAGGAGGGGATCGCCCCGTACCCCGGCTCGATCGCGTTCCTCGACGCCGTGACCGCTGCCGGCGCGCTCGTGGCGGTCGTCTCGTCCTCGCGCAACGCCCCCTCCGTCCTGGCGGCTGCCGGGATCGCGGACCGGTTCGAGGTCGTCGTGGACGGGACCGTTGCCGCCGCAGCGGGCCTCGAGGGCAAGCCCTCTCCCGCGACGTACGAGTACGCGGCCCAGCTCCTCGGTGTGCCGACGACCGCGGCGGTCGTCGTCGAGGACGCCATCTCGGGCGTCCAGGCGGGCGCCGCGGGAGACTTCGGGCTCGTGGTCGGCGTGGATCGTGGGGTCGGTGCGGACGCCCTGACCGAGCACGGTGCGGACCTGGTCGTGAGCGACCTGGGCGAGCTCGACGCGACGGTCCTCGACCGTCCTGCGCTCGACGAGGCCCGCTGATGGCCGGGTTCGAGCACGGCTTCGACGGGACCGTGGACCGCAGCCGCTTCCCGGCGGACCCGTGGCGACTGGTCGAGAACCGCTACTCGGCCCACGACCTCGGGGTCACCGAGACGCTGTTCTCGGTCGGCAACGGCTACCTCGGTATGCGGGGGAACGTCGAGGAGGGGCGCGAGTCCCACACGCAGGGGACGTTCATCAACGGCTTCCACGAGACGTGGCGCATCCACCACGCCGAGGAGGCGTACGGGTTCGCCGAGGTCGGGCAGACGATCGTCAACGTGCCCGACGTCAAGATCATCCGGCTCTACGTCGACGACGAGCCGCTCCTGCTGCCCGTCGCGGACCTGGTCTCCTACGAGCGCTCGCTCGACATGGCCGACGGCGTGCTGCGCCGCGAGCTGCTGTGGCGCACGCCGTCGGGCAAGCGGGTGCTCGTGAAGTCCGAGCGCATGGTCTCGTTCGTCGAGCGGCACCTGGCCGTCATCACGTTCGAGGTCACGATGCTCGACGAGCCCGCGCCGATCGCGATCTCCTCCCAGATCCTCAACCGGCAGGACGGGCAGGACGAGTACCACGTCCCGTCGGCAGCGATGGGGCAGGGGTTCGACCCGCGCAAGGCCAACCAGTTCACCGAGCGGGTCCTGCAGCCGCAGGTGCAGTGGGGCGACGACGAGCGCCTGGTCCTGTCCTACCGCTGCACCAACTCGGGCATGACGCTCGCGGTCGCCACGGACGACGAGCTCGTCACCGAGAACACGCACGACGTGCGCACCCAGGTGGACGAGGACCTGGCCAAGCACGTCTACCGGATCCAGGCCGAGCCGGGCAAGCCGGTCCGGCTCACCAAGACCGTGGCCTACCACACGTCGCGCGGGGTGCCCGCGCGCGAGCTGATCGACCGCTGCCGCCGCACGCTCGACCGCGTGCGCGAGGAGGGCGTCGCGTTCCAGCACGCCGAGCAGCGCGAGTTCCTCGACGAGTTCTGGGCCCGGTCCGACGTCGAGATCCCCGGCCAGCCGGAGATCCAGCAGGCCGTGCGCTGGAACATCTTCCAGCTCGCCCAGGCGACGGTCCGTGCCGAGGGCAGCGGCGTGCCCGCCAAGGGGCTCACGGGCACCGGCTACGGCGGCCACTACTTCTGGGACACCGAGATCTACGTGCTCCCGTTCCTGACGTACACGAGCCCCTGGTACGCGCGCAACGCGCTGCGCTTCCGCTACCAGATGCTCGACGCCGCCCGCCGCCGTGCGAGCCAGCTCTCGCAGGCGGGCGCCCTGTTCCCGTGGCGGACGATCAACGGCGAGGAGGCCTCGGCGTACTACGCCGCGGGCACCGCGCAGTACCACATCGACGCCGACGTGGCCTACGCCCTCATGCAGTACGTGCGGGCCACGGGGGACCAGGACTTCCTGGAGCGCGAGGGCGTCGACATCCTCGTGGAGACCGCGCGCATGTGGGCGGACCTCGGCTTCTGGCGGGCCAACGGGGACGACCACTTCCACATCCACGGCGTCACCGGGCCGGACGAGTACACGACGGTCGTCAACGACAACCTCTTCACCAACGTCATGGCCCGCTTCAACCTGCGGGTCGCGGCCGAGACCCTCGAGTCCATGCGCCGCGACGCGCCGCACGACTACGAGCGCCTCGTGATCCGCCTCGGCGTCTCCGAGGAGGAGACCGCGGAGTGGTTGCGCGCCGCGGAGCACATGTCGATCCCCTACGCCGAGCACCTGGGCATCCACCCGCAGGACTCGCACTTCCTGGAGCGCGAGATCTGGAACCTCGCGGCGACGCCCGCGACCAAGCGGCCGCTGCTGCTGCACTACCACCCGCTGGTCATCTACCGGTACCAGGTGCTCAAGCAGGCCGACGTGGTCCTCGCGCTGTTCCTCCAGGGGAGCGAGTTCACGCCCGAGGAGAAGCTCGCCGACTTCGAGTACTACGACCCGTTGACCACGGGGGACTCGACGCTCTCCGGCGTGGTCCAGTCGATCATCGCGGCCGAGGTCGGGTACCACGAGCTCGCGCTCGAGTACTTCACGTCGTCGCTGCTCGTGGACCTCGAGAACCGCCACGCGAACGCGGCCGACGGCGTGCACGTCGCCTCGGCCGGCGGGACCTGGTCGGCGCTCGCCTTCGGGTTCGGGGGGATGCGCGACGACTGCGGGCGGATCAGCTTCGACCCGCGGCTGCCGCAGTCGTGGGAGTCGCTCACGTTCCGCGTGATGCTGCACGGGGCCCGGCTCAAGGTCACGATCACGACCGACTCGATCACGTTCGTGTGCGAGACGGGTGAGAGCGCCGAGGTGCACGTGCGGGGCAAGGTCGTGCGCGTCGTCGCGGGCGAGCCCGTGACGGTCGCCCTCGACGGGCACGGCCCCGTGCTCAAGGGCACCCCGAGCCTGCGTGACCTGACGGGCAACCGGCGCGAGGACGGGACGCTCATCACGGCCACGGTGCCGCACTCGTAGGTCGCGGAGCGGTCCTGCGGCGAGCCGCCGTCTCGCTCGGGATGCGGCGAGGGGGGGGGGGGCCCCCCGGGGGGGGGGCCCCCTTTCCACTGCCCTCTCGAGCCGCTAGGAG
Organism: Oerskovia douganii; assembly: GCF_015142735.1. Lineage (GTDB taxonomy): Bacteria > Actinomycetota > Actinomycetes > Actinomycetales > Cellulomonadaceae > Oerskovia > Oerskovia douganii. The sequence goes on from NZ_JACSPN010000034.1 coordinate 32,697, forward strand.
CGCGCACCGTGTCAGACGTCTTCTCGTCACCCTTGTCCATCACTC
>NZ_JACSPN010000035.1:0-4427 GCF_015142735.1 Oerskovia douganii
GCCTGACTCGAGCTCAACGAGGGAATCCGGATCGCCGACCACTGCCCAAAGAGGTATCTTCACACCGCCTTGGCCCTGGTTCGTTGCAGTCACGTCGCGCGGCGACGTCAGGGCTGCGGCTCCCGTGACTGAGTCCAGTGCTGCAACCGAGCCGACGACCGCAGCGCCGAAGAGGCCCTGATCACGAGTATCTGTGACGGTCAGCAGTCGAGCGCCCGCGGACTCGAGCCTTCCTTGGACCTGTGCTTGCGCAGCTGAGGTACGGCCGACAGTAAGGACCGTGGTCAAGCACATCGCTGCGACAAGCAAGACCACCAGGAGCGTCGGCACGGGCCGGCGAATACTGGCGACCAGGGCTTCACGAACCAGCGCCATCGGTTTCATCGCATCCTCACAGCGCTAGCACGTGATCGGCGTGGTCCACGACGAAGGGGTCGTGGGTAGCGATCACGGTCGTCACCCCCTTCGCAGCGGTGCGGAGCGCATCTAGCACTGTTGCAGCGTTCTCACGGTCCAGATTTCCCGTCGGCTCGTCCGCAAGCAGAACGCCCGGCTCGTTCACGAGCGCGCGGGCGACCGCTACGCGCTGAGCCTGTCCACCGGAGATCTCGCCCGGACGATGGTCGGCGCGTTCTCCCACGCCAAGCTGGTCAAGTAGATCTCGCGCACGCTCGAGCGCGCTCTTTCGCGCTCTGCCTGCGTAGAGGGCGGGTTCCAAGACCGAGTCGAGGATCGTCCTCGTTGGGTCCAGGCTCGCATCCTGGAAGACGAACCCAATGCTGTGGGCGCGCAACGCGGAGCGGGCCGCATCCGGGAGCCTGCCGACATCAGCCCCATCAAGGCGAACCGCACCGGATGTCGGGGCGAGCAAGAGACCGACGATGTAGAGGAGCGTCGACTTCCCGCGCCCCGATCCGCCAGTGATCGCGGTCATCTCACCAGGCGTGAAGTGATGAGTCAGCCCGTCGAAGAGCTCCCCCGAGCGACCGCGGTACATGAAGGACAAGTTCTCAACCGAGAGATTCACGTGGCACTGTCCGGGCTGAAACTCGCCGCTCCGACCTTCACTTCCTGCCCGATCTCCAGCCCTTCGACGACAGCAATGCCCTGCGCTGAGCTTAGGAGCTTCACCGGCGCCTGTGATCCATCGCGAAGTTCGACATAGGCAGAGCCATCCTGAGCGGTGATGACCGCCGCAGTGGGGACGCTGGGCCCGGTCACCTCGGGGACGATCACCGCTTCCCCGCGGAGCGTTGTGCGTTCAGCCGCTGGAAGGAGATCGCAGAGGTCGCCACACACGGAACCCCCGTCGGCCCCCTGTAGCGTGAGCACGGTCATGCCGCTCTCGTCCTGCCTCGATTCTGAGACACGGGCACCCCACCTTTGATCCTCAAAGAGAACACGGATGAGGGTCTCGGGCGCTACCAGCTTTGCCTGCTCCTCAGAGAGAACCACCTCGAAAACCAGGTCGCCGGTGGTAGCGAACACGGACTGCTCTCCACCAGCAAGGAGAGCACCCAGCGCGATGTCGTCACCGATGCGGATCGCTGCCGGAAGTGTCGGAACGGCGACAAGCGTGCCGCGCGGCACGATGCCGGTTCGTTCAACTCCGACTGATCGCTGCCACACACGCACGGCCTCGCGCGTCGTCGCCCGGAACACGCCGTCCGGTTCGTGGTCCAGCAAACCCAACCCCTGCAGCATCTGCTGAAGCTGCTCGACATCGGCGCCCTTGACGCCTACGTCGAGGTCTCGGTAGAAAGGCACGTCTCCCTCGGCCGCACGGACGCCGACTCCGTCAACGGCGTAGAGCAGGTCGCCAGGCCGGACGTCGGCCGCCCCGACTTCTGTAACGACACCAGGGAGAAGGTTCGTCGCAACCGCACGGGCAGGTTGCGAGAGCGTCACCCCGACTCCAATAGACCGCCCGACACTCGACTCGACGACTGTCGCCATCGTAGGGACATCCGCACCCTCCGATGTCGGCCGCACGTCCGGAGGCGTCGTGACACGTCCCGCCCACCACCCCAGCACGACGGCAAGAACGAGCAGCGCGGCCCAGAGGCCGACCTTGCCAATTCGCCTGATGTTCGGCTTCCGTGCATCCTTTAACGCTCTACTCCGTGCCACAGCTGTCTGGGCCACCTCAGTCGATCGCAGGGTAGAGGTCCGGCGCATCATGTGGGCACTTCTCATAGAGAAGATCGAGCGCTGTGGAATCGGCTCCTGACGTCGCGTCAATAACGAACGGATCCCAAGCGCCAGCGGCCGCATAGTACTGACCTAGCCAGGTCTGCAAAGACGGCGGCTCAGGTACCTCGAACCCTTCCGCACGTACGCACGGCATCACAGTCTCCACGAGATGGGTGTACTGCATCTCGGCACGGACACGCGGCAACTTGCCCTGCGTCCGCGGATCGGTCGGGTACTGCGCAGCGCACACATACGCGGCCTGGTTGACGATATCTCCCTGCTCGGGCGGCACGTCGTCGAAGTAGACCCCGCCCTGTCCGCCCAGCCTCGCCCCGATGCCTTCGTCGGCGAGGCAGTCGACCTGCGCCTGCGCCCACTGGTCCTGCGCGACGAATCGCACGAGCTCAGTCCCCGGCGGCGCCTCGACCCCATACTGCTCAGCCAGACCTGGGAGGCCCGCCTCATAGAGCGCGATCAATGACTTCCGGTCCTGGGCCCAGTCGTCGCCCTCGGGAGGAACCCCGGCGAGAGACTCCTCCCCACTGGTGGGGTCCACGTCTTCGGAGACGTCAGGTCCCGAGCAGGCACCCGCGATCGCAACGATCACTGTGATCAGGGCAATCGACCGGAGCGCCCGCGGACGCCAGCGGGGCTCAGACGCCACAGGCCACCCCGGACGGGCAGTAGCACGATGCGGCGTGCGAGACAAAGACACCAGAGGTGCCCATGGACGCGATGCGCGTCCCCGCCGAAATCGCCCCAGACCAGCTGTGCGCACCGCTCGTGCTCCACGAAACCTTCACAACGTTGTCGATGCGGTAGGTAACGTCTCCGGTCGTGTTCGAGCTCATCGAGCACCGATAGTTGGTGCCACACGAGAGGTTCTTGGACCACCCCTCTGCGGCCATCGCCGTCCCCGGAACAGCGAATAGCATGGATCCGGCAAGTGCAACTGCCACCAGCATGGCGCGGTACTTTCTCATCGCTCAGCCCTCTTCTCCTGCGGCCAGGAACCCAAGCGCCCCCCGCCTGGGCCGAATGCTACTCAACTCGGCCAGGATCGTCCAATGAATGCGAGGGACTCAGATGCGGGCTTGTGCTTGTTTGAGGGCTCATCGCAGATGAGGGTGTAGTGCGGGTCTGAACCCGCCGGCTTCGAGGAGCGACCTCGCGATGTAGTGGGTGAGGTTGCGGAAGCCGAGGGCGGAGCCGCGGAGGTGTTCGAGGCGACCGTTGATCGCTTCTGTGGGGCCGTTGCTGGTGCCGGGGCGGTCGAAGAACGCCAGCACGTCAGCCGCTCGCTTCTTGAGGGTTCGTCCGAGGGTGACGAGCTCGCTCAGGGCCGCCGGGACCCCGCCGCTCAGGGAGTCGATGACTGCGGTCATGAGCGCGCGGCCTTGGGTGTGGTCCCGGTGGCGGTAGGCGGCGATCATGCGTTGGTAGATGCCCCAGGTCGCTTCGACCTCGACGTGTTCCTCGGTCGCGAACAGTGCCTTCAGGCGTGCGCGTTGGTTGTCGGTGAGCAGGTTGTCGCCGGTGTGCAGGGCGGGCGCGGTAGAGCGGGTCGTTCTTTCGGCCGCGGTGGCCCCCCAAGAAGCCCTCGGGTGCCATTGAGCCCCCAGCACCCCACACGCCCCACAAGAGCCCACAGAACGCGCGAGAAGGGCACGCGCGAGGGCGCAGGGGTCGACAACGGCCCTAGCCTGACGCCACGCGGCCCCCGTCACCCTCCCCCGGCACGACGACGGCGCCCCCACACCCCGAAGGGGGTGCAGGAGCGCCGTGGAGGGCCGTCAGAGCGTCAGAGGGAGGCCGTGCCCCAGATGAAACGCTTACTGGGACGTTCCTTCCAAAGTAACCTCACCGCTCTTGAGCCGGTCAACAATGCAATCGGCGAGATCCACCGCATCCTCATGACTGACCGACTCACCCAGCGTCACCGTAGCGTGCGACGACGGCAGATCAGCACTTTGGATCGATGATCCGATTTCGAGGTCGGACTCCTCGACGCACGTATACCAGTCACCATCGCCCTCAAGGACAGCAATGGTCCAGGGTGCTGCAAGACCATCACTCTTATCCGTTAGGGAAGCCGATGAATCGCTCTGAGCGCAGGCAGATAGGGCTGTGCTGGCACACACGGTCGTGAGCAACACTCTCAGCGCCAGGGCGCGACGTGAAAACTCCACAGATAGCCTCCAAGGAGGTGGCGGGGGGGGGGGGGGGGGGGCGGC
>NZ_JACSPN010000035.1:4437-31979 GCF_015142735.1 Oerskovia douganii
GGCCCCCCCCCCCCCGCGACATTGTTAGGATGTGGGGACGTACCATCCGAGAACGGCCGCAATGGTGTTCACAGAGACAGTAACCACTGTCGGACTGCAAGCGCGCGTGCTACTACCTGCAACTCCCGTACAAACGGGTGGTGCATCTGCCGGAATCGCAGAGATGATACCTACAGCATAACGCTTGAGTCCGGTGCTGGTGTTGACGAGTTGGTACCCGGGGCCCCCGCTGTCACCGTTACCAGCGGCAGGAGTGCCTGCATTGTTGACCGTGACAAATCCTGTGACGGATGTTAGATCACCGCCAAGGTTGTAGTTGATGCTCGGTTCCACGACGCGCTGTCGCGACGAGCGTTGCGCTCAACAGCACAGCGAGAGCTCCTGCTGCGCTGCTGCGCCTCAAGATCGGACTTCTTGACATACTTGTCCCCTATCATCTTGTCAGTGATGATCACACGCGACCGTCATTGGCCACGCACGCGCAGCCTGGCATATATAACTTCTGTCGGCCATTGCGACGCGCGGTCGCGCTGAGAACCTTTGGCCCTCGTGCAAAATGCCGCACCCATGGTGTCCCCTTATGCACCGCGAGATCGTCTCTGCGGTCGGTCGCCTTCGTTCGCCGAGCATCCGACCGAAATCCCATGGGTTGGCGGTTTCCACGCGCGACATGAACGACGGAGCCCCTGCACCCGATGGGGCGCTGGGGGCTCCGTGTCGGGACGTGGTGCGAGGTCGAGCTGTCGTCAGGCCGTCGGCTTGAACGGTTCGAGGGCGCGCGCCTGGACTACCCAGGTCTTGCCGACCTTGGTGCCGGGCAGCGACCCGGACTCGAGGCGCTGCAAGACCGCCTGCCGGCTCACGTCGAGTTCCTCGGCGGCCTCGGTCACGGACACGAGCTCGGGCATGGGGTCGAGCCCGTTGCGCTGGTCGAATTCGGCGGTCGGCAAGACCTCGAGCGCGAGCACGTCGGCGCCGTCGAGGGCTGCGCGCACGGCACCGGTCTCGGCGATCGCGAGTGCGGTCGTGGCGGCCTGGCGCAGCGACTCGGCGGGCAGGGTGATTTCGGCTGCGACGTGGCCGCGTGCGCCCCGCGAGACGGCGGGGTGGTAGTCGACCAGGGCGTCGACGAGCTCGTCGTCGTCGCCGCTGCGGGTCGCCCACTCGATGTGGGCGTTGTACTCGGTCATGGTGTGCCTCTCTTTCGTTGGGACGGTGCAAGATGGAAGGTCCCGGGGGGGCGGTGCTTCCCTCACCTCCCACCCGGCCTACTCACCCCCGAGGGGGCCAGCGGAACCCGCGACGCTTGAGCGGGGCCAGCGCGTTCCGCAGGCTGCGGAAGTCGCTCGGCGTTCCCGAGAAGGTCGTGACCTTCTCCCCGTCCCGCGTGTAGATCTCGGGGTGACCCTTCCGGTTGATGACTACGACGTAGCCAGCCTTCGTGATCGCCTGCAAGACCTTCCTGAGGTCCTTATCCATCTTTCACCTCCCCTGTTCTGTTGACAAGACAAACCATACCCGGCGCCTTGCTGATTAGCAAGTCGGGTGTGAGAGCGGGCCCGGTCAGAGTCGCGGACCTCTTGCGCTCTCTAGCTCGAGTCCGCTCGATCAAGGGGGGCGCTCACCCAGGCCCGACGTCGACCTCAGCCAGGCTGGAGCTCACGGAAGCCACCGGCACAGCCACAACCCCCACGGGGACCAGGGCTCCGTCCGGCCCTGGCGCGAGATGCACCACGAGCTCGAACCCTCCGAGCACGCTGGACGCGGCGGGAGCCGATACTGCCACCGGGCCGGGATCGGGAGCAGCCGGAGCCGACACCGCAGGAGCCGGGCCGGGCAACGCCTGGTCCAGCCGCGCCCCGCGACTCTCCCCCATTCCCACAAGCACAGCCACGACGAGCACACCGATACCTGCGAGGACCGTGCGCCACAGCTTCTTACCCAGGATCGCCACGCGTCCCGACTTCACTTCCGGCTCAGCGGCCTGATTCGTCACCATGACCGACGTTTTGCCACAACTACCCGGATAGCGTCGCGGCCTTCTGCACCCCCGGCCCTTCGACGCGTTTTTGGCATCCCCCTGGGTCGCTGAGCTGGGGCCGTCGAGGATGCATCGGGTCGAGCGCCTGAGACGTGGCGATGCTCGTCGAGTGTGGGGGCGGGTGCGGTGCGCGCGGTCTTCATGGCACCAGGCTGCGGAGCCTGTCACGTCACCCTGGCGGCGACTGGTCTGAGTCAGGTTCACGCCTTGGGCTATGCATAGCTCCCCGCTGCCATATGCAGGTGCGAGCGGGTGAATCGGCGTCGAGCTCGTGCCGATGTTTAACCCGTTAAAGGTCGCGCGGGGGGTGGGTGGCCCCTGACGACCAGCATGGTTCTCCGGGGCCACCCTCGCCGCGAGCCTACCCGTCAGGGCCCCGCCTCAGAGAACCTGGTTTCGAACATATGTTCGATAGAATCGAACAGTGGTCGACCAGGTTCCCCTTCGCGCAGCAGCTCGCGGCATCCCGATGCAAGCGGTCGGAAGCCGGGTCGTTCGACCTGAGACCGCGCTCCCGGTTCGAGCGTGGATCGTCACGGCCCAGGGGCGAGACATCGAGGTCGACGGCGAGGCCGTCGCATGGACCGACCGAGCGGTGAACGTCCGCTACTACGACGAGCACGGGCGCGAGGGGTTCGCGTGGGTGTGGGCCTCGGCAGTCGTCCGGCGCTCGTGAGGGCAAAAGGGTGCCCCCGCGCAGAAAGGGGGAATCTGCGCGGGGGCGGTTGCTTGCTAGCGAGTGCCACCCTACCGAGCGCTCGAGCTGACGCCTAACATGCCGCGCTCGTCGTGACGCGTCTGTGGCGTCCCCCATCCCGGGCCAGGCCGCGAGCGCCGGGGCTCAGAGGAAGGCGCGGTCGACGATGACGCACTTCTGGGCGGCGTAGGGGCGTTGGGAGATGGGGAGCCAGCCGGGATCGGTGCGGGTCTTGAGTCGGGGGGTTCCGTCGTCGTCGCGGTCGAGCATGTGGGGGCCTGCGTTGGTCCAGGTGTTCTGTGCTCGGGTCTCGCACCAGAGGGCGAGGCGGGATTCTCGAGGGAGGCTTGAGCGGTGGGTCCACCATGCGCGCTTTTCGCCGTAGGGGCCGAACTGGTGGCCTTCTGAGTGGGCGATGGTGTCGTGGACGGCACGGAAGACGTCGTTGGCGAGCATTCGGCGTCGGGTGCCGTCGGGCATGGTGACGGTGACTTGTCGGGCCATCGGGTGATCTGGGGGCAGGGCGCCCTCGGTGGTCTGTGAGACGTCGGTGCGGAAGTAGTAGAGGTGCTTGTTGTCGCGGACGTCTGCGAGCATCTCGGCGCTGTTGGCGTAGGGCTGTTCGGTGTCGCCGTGCCAGGGCTCGAAGCTGTAGCCGGCCTTGGTGAGGACGTCCCATTGTTGGCCGACGTGCTGGCGGAAGACGCGGTAGCTGCGGGCGACCTTGGGGTTGGTCGGGTCGTGCTCGGCGGCGTCGTAGGCCAGGGCTGCGGCGATGTCGTCGCGCTCGGTCAGGTGCGGGATGGGCTGGCGTGGGGGGATGCCGTGCTCGGCGGCGTAGTTCTGCCGGAGCATCTGAATTTCCTTCACCGGGGTGTGTGCCAGGTGTCGCTCGTTCTTCTCGATGAACTCGACGTTGGCGCTGTCCTCGGTGCCCCCGCCGAGGCGGGCTTGGAGGACGGCGAGGGCGTTCGAGCCGAGGGGCATGTCCTGGGTGGAGGCGACCTCTAGGCGTCCGTCGTAGACGCGTCCGGCTGGGAACCCGGCATCTCGCAGTGAGGTCAGGGCGTCGTCAGCGTCGACGTCGCCGGACCCGAAGCCGTACACGACGTCCGCGCCGTCCTTGTCGTAGAACCCGACCATCACGGAGTCCTGGTTGTAGCGTCCGGCGACTTCTCCGGCCCAGGCTCGGATGTCGTCGGGGTTGTCGGCGCGGACTCGGTAGGCGGCGGCGGGTTCGCTGTCGCCTTCCCAGAGGCCAGCGGCGCGGCGTTCGTCGACGAGCTCGACGCCGTGGCGTTCGGCGGCGGCTCGGATGGACTCGTCGTACTCGACCCATTCGTCGGTGTCGTAGTAGCTGGGGCGCGAGCTCATGGCCATGAGGTCGGTGGACTCGGGCCGGTAGGGAGTGGCGCCGATGAAGGCTTCTACGGCCTCGGTGGCGCGTTCGTGGCGGTCGGTGGCGCGCTTGGCGCGGCGGGCGGCTGGGCTACAGCCGGGGCAGCGTCGACCGCCCTCGATCTTGTCTCGGCACATTCGGGGACGTCAGGGCAGGCGCGGGCTCGACGTCGGTAGAAGGATCGCGGTGCCCGGGGCGGGGTTGGCTGAGGGGAACGTGGGGCGCTCAGGGGCGTCCTGGGTGTCCTCTTGGTCGGCGGCTATCGCCTGGGCCATCAGGTCGCGGAACTCGTCGGAGCTCAGGGCGCGCACGGCATCGGCGTCTGTCGGGTCGACCTCGCGGTCTCCAACTGTGAACGTACGTGTCATGGCGCTTCCCCCTCTTCTGTGCTGGCCATCGTAGCTGTGGGATCGCCCTGGGGTGTCCCGTTTGCCCGAGTGTTGAGCTCTCTACTCATCCGGCGCGCCTTGCCCCGCCAGTCCTGGAACTCGCGGGGCGCCCAGCCAGGGTGTCCCGTCTTGCTCTTGAGCTGGTGTTCCACGCTGAGCAATCCGAACAGGCGCCACTTGGCCACGATTTGCCTGTGAATCCGGACTGCATAGGCCACGTAGGCGAACGCCAGAAGGAGCATGACTGCCAAGCCCACGTCACGGTTGAGAGGGGCCAGGAAGTCCGGGTTGCTGCGGGATAGAAGAACTCCCATAGCTGCGGTCGCAACACCAACGAGACCGTAGACAAGCGGCAGGTACCGGTAGCGGTAAGGGGTCGGAAAGAGCTGAGCAGCCGCGAGCTGGTGGGCAGCATCAGCACAGCTCCAATCGAGGGCACGACGGGGTTCGCTCCCCTCGGGGAAGGTCTTTGCCAGGGCGGCATCCTTCTCGATGCGGTGCCGGAGCCGCGCAGGGCGGGTGAGGGGTGCGGCGCTACTCAACAGCGCGGCAACGCCTGCTGATCCGAACAGCGCGGTAGCGATGGCGCCGATGAGCTCGGGGCTCATCGCTGGGCCACCTTCTCGAGCTCGGCGGGGCCCAGGGGGCGCACGTACCGGCGCCCGGCGTCGTCGGCCCCGAGGTCGTCGCGGCCCTCGGGGGGCGGCAGGCGTAGGGCGAGCACGAGCGCGCCCACGGGGTCCTGGCGCACAGCGTCGGCGGCGTAGGCCAGGTCAGGCTCGGTGAGGGCGTGGTGGGGCACCTGGTAGACGGTGACCAGGACTTGCTCTGCGAGCTCGCGCGCGTAGGTGTCGGACTCGACGAGTGCGGCGAGGTCGGCGGCGGTGCTGAGCGCGGGCTCGGGGGTACTCATCGTGCCCCTGCCGCCGCCAGCTTGGCCTTGGCCTTGCGCCTGCGGCTCAGCGAGACGAGCGCGACGACGAGCACGAAGAACGGCACGAGCAAGACGCCCAGGCCGATGAGGTCGATGCTGTCCACCGACCCGATGACGGGGAGCTCGGCCACCTCTCCGGCCTTGAGGTCGGTCCACGTCGCGTCGACCCACGGGCGGATCTTCACGGCCCACAGCCGTTGCAGGCCCAGCACGCCGAGGATCACGGCAATCAAGTAGGAAATCTCGGTCCAGGTGTCGCTCTGGCCTTGCTGCTGACCGCTCATCGGTCCCCCTCCACGTGTGACTCGGGCGATCCGAGACACCACCGATGCTAGCAGAGTGCTAGCGGTCTGCTAAGAGTAGATGAACAGGCGGTGCAGCGGCACAGGCTGCGAGCGCCCGTCCGTCTCGTAGAGAACTTGGGTGAGCCAGTAGTGCTCGGGTTGCATGAGTCGGACGGTGATTTCCCCGTCGATGTCGACGGGCTCGCTGACGGCGATCCACCAGGACCAGGCGCCGGGCTCGTGCTGGAGGCGGACGGTGCGCCCGGTGAGGGCTCCGGCCTCGCGTGCGGGGCGGGGGCGGCGCATGGGGGGTTCGGTGAGGGAGCTGCGTACGCCGTCGAGCCAGGAGAGGGCTCCGGGGGGGGCTGGCGGGGCAGGGGACGCCACGGGCGCGTCGTCGTCGCTGCCGGGGGCTACGGCGTCGCGGTAGGCCCAGGCCTGGGCGAGGGGCCACCACTGCATAGTGATGCCTGCTCGGGGGAAGGTCTTGGCGAGCCAGTAGGCGAAGGGGGCGGCGATGCCCAGGGCCTCGTGGGTCTCGCCCTGGCCGGGCAGGGTGGTCGAGCTGCGGTCGGTGCGGGCGAGTATCTGGCCGTCGATGAAGTACTTGCCGGGCAGGCCGATGGTCAGTTCGTCTCCGGTTGCGAGGTCGGGGATGTAGCGCGCCGGGATCGCGTGGCGGTCAGGCGGGGCCTGGGTCTGCCACGCGATATCCGGGATGCGGAAGAACTCGGCGCCCCACGTGTCATCGCTCATCAGGACCATGCTCTCAAGTCGACGCCTCGCTCTGCCATGAACGGCACGGGGTTGACGGGCTTGCCGTTGACGCGGGTCTCGAAGTGGAAGTGGGCGGCGGTGCCGACGCCGGTAGCTCCTGAGAGGGCGATGCGCTGTCCGCCCTCGATGGTGTCGCCGGGCTTGACGAGCGCCTGGGACAGGTGGAGGTACCAGGTCTCGATCCCGTCAGCGTGGGTCAGGATGACGACGAGCCCGCCGCCGCCCATCCACGAGACCTTCTTGACGATGCCGTTACTCGCGGCCACGACGGGGGTGCCGGTGGCGGCGCGGAAGTCGGTGCCCTCGTGCAGGCGCCAGGCGCTGTAGACGGGGTGGAAGCGCATTCCGAACTCGGAGTTGATGCGGCTCTTGAGGGGTGCGGTCCACTCCCCTGCCGGGATCGTGACGCCGGGCTCGGTGGGGGCGGTGCCCCCGGTGCTGGCGAGCTGGTAGTTCGCGTTGCAGAACGAGTCGATATCGACGCCCGCGGCCCGGTACTGGTCGGCGGTGAAGACGGTCTCGCCCTCGGTGCCCGTGCCGGGATTCGTTCCAGTACCGGGCAGGGTGGGGGTCGTGGGGCCCGGGGCTGTGGTGCCCTCCAGGGCGTTGACGATGGTGGTAGCTCGGGCCTCGTGCTTGGCGTAGGCGTCGGGGAAGCCGGAGACCTGGACCTTCTGAGCTGCGACCGTGATCGGCATCTGCTCCCAGCCGGCAATTTCGAGCAGGCCGCGCGGGGATGCCTTGCCGGTGGCGGGGTTGAAGTGCGGGGAGTTAGGTCCGCCGAAGAACGCGCGGGCCGCGAAGTCGGGGGTGGTGACCTGTTCGACGGTGCCCCAGCCCTGGGAGGGGCGCTGCTGGAACAGGCCCTGCGAGTCGCGGTCGCCGTGGTCCAGGTTGTTCAGTTGGGACTCCTGGAGCGCGGTAGCGATGGCGACGATGAGCCCGCGTGTGGGAACCCCTGCGGCCTTGCCAGCGGCGATGATCGCGCGGGCGTTGGCGATCTTCTCGCCGTCGTTCGGGCCGAAGCCCTCGACGTCGCCGTCCGTGGGAATCTGGGGCGCCTGGCCGAGCGCTGGGGGCACGTACAGGGAGGAATCCACGCTGAACCCGATGGCCCGGCAGACGTTCGAGGCGTTGTTGTTCTCTTCCTGAGCTGAGACGTTCGAGGCGATCCCGCCCGCCATGATGAAGACGGCGGTCATCATCAGCGCGAACGCGCCGACGAGCTTGGGCCAGTTCGCCTTGAGCCACGAAATTGCCTGGGCCTTGAGCCAGTTCCCGGCTGCTACGAGTACAGCTTCCATGAGTGGACTCCTCCCTTCTTAGGTCAGTGGGTCAGGTGGTTGGCTGGACGTCGTTGACGAGCCAGACGTCCTTGTCGGCGTCGAGCTCGACGAAGACGCGGACGTGGGTGCCGGTGGTGGGGACGTCGAAGACGCCAGCCTCGGCGTTGATCGCGACGTCCAGGGGCTCCCCGGCAACGGTCACGTCGGGGGTGTTGGCCGGTTCGGTGTCCTGGAGCCGGTCGTACAGCCTGTCCGTGACCAGGGGGCGGACCCCGGCGCGCCAGCTCTCGACGCCCAGGTCCGGGCGAGCCCATGCCGCGACGAACTCAGCCGCCGCCTCGGCAGCCGCCACGCTCGGGTTCGTCTCGGCGGGGTCGGTCTCGTAGGCGTCGTGGTTGCCGCTGTCGTGGACGGCTTCCTCGTCCTCGCTCCAGGGGCCGAGCGGGCTCGAGCTGGGCCACCCGTCGGGGGATGCCGCACTGGCGGCGGCCCCCGTCCCCGCCGTCTCGGTGACGGCGGGGACGGGCTCAGCGGCGGCGGGGGCGGTGTCGTTTCCGTTGACCTCACCGGCGACGACGACCAGGACCAGGAAGACCCCGATCACTGAGGCCAGACGCCACGGGGAGTGCAGCGGCCAGCGGACGATGGGAGCGATGACGTGCCACATCAGAAGTCCTCCTGAGCGTCGACGGAGTGCGTGGTGCTGGCGCCGTCAGGACGCCAGATGACGAAGACCTCTTCCCCATCGACGACCTGAACGTTCGCCTGGGAGACGCCCTCGGGAACGCGCTCGTCGGCGCGCATGATCTGGACCGGAGCTGAGAGGTCGGCCTCAGGCGAGGTCGCCACGTACTCCTTGCGAGCTCGCACGCCCTCGGTGCTGGCCTCTGCCGTGATCGCCGCACGCTCGGAGGGGTCCGAGGTGATCGCGGCGTGCGGGCGGTCGGCGGCGTACACCGGGGAGGGCACGGGCGCGGCCACGAGCTCGGGTCGGCTCGTGCCGGTCAGAGCGTGACGCCCCTGTGGTGTCCCCTCGATGGCCCCGGCGAACGTGGGCCGGTTCCCGGCCCGGTTCACCGCGACGTCCTGGCGCCGCGAGCCCGCTACCGAGACGTCCTGACCTGGCCGGGCCGTGTCGTCGGCGCTCGGACGCGAGCCCACGGGAAGGGCCTTGACGGGCTGCTCGTAGGGAGCGGGGGTCGACGCAACCGGTGCGTGCGACTTCCAACCGCCGTTTGGCTTGTTGCTGCCGGTGGCACCGCCGCTGTTGGAGAGGGGACGGGAGTCGTCCTCTGCGTCCTCGATGCCGTCCGCGACAGCGCGGCGGGTGAACATCGAGTTGAGCTTGGCCCGGCCCAGCGCCTTGACGAATCCCAGGCCCGGCACCGAGCTCTTGGGCTTGAGCAGCTTGAACAGCAAGATCGGCATCATCATGGCGATGATGAACTTGAGGCCCCACGCCATCTCGGACTTGAGGACCGCCGTCACCATCGAGATATTGACCAGCGCGGCGAGCCAGAACAGGACGCCGAACAGGATGATCCGCGCGACCTGGCCCACGGTGGCGATGACCCACCCTCGAGCGACCTCGAGCATCCCGAACACCCCGAGCGCCGGAACCAGCGGGATGAACAGGCGCGTTGCCCCGTAGGCGACCACGACGAACACCCCGGCAACGAGCAGGAACGGCATCGTGACGGCGATCTGGAGACCGACCATGAAGGCCGCATCCCAGCGCCCGGCCTGACCGGTGAGCTGGCGGTACGCCGTGGCGTCCTCGGACTCGACCGAGGCCGCAGTCTTGACCCACAGGTCCTTCTTGGCGTCGATGATGGCCTTGCCCTGGCCCTTGGGGTCGGCCTCGACCGTCGCCGCCTCATCCCACGTCAGATGGGATGCGCGGAACAGGTCAGGGCCGTAGGTCGTCGCGAGCTTGCTCGTCGACGAGCCGAGCGTCCCTTCCAGCCAGGCGTCGTAGAGCGTGTTGCGGTTGATGACGTCCATCTGCTGATTCAGCGCACGTGCTGCCGCTGACATCTCGGCAGCTTCCTGGCCTGCCCCGGGCTTGATGGGCTCCTGGGTGACCGGGCCGTCTCCCGGCTGGGGGACGTAGGTGCCCGAAGCTCGAGCCGAGGTCGTGACCGTCTCCTGAATGAGGCCGTCGACCGCCTGGGCCGAGCTCACGGGATAGCTCATGATGTACGTCGCCGCGATCAGCACCACCAGCGCCCAGCCGGTCGACGTGATCGCCTTGGAGATGTCCGCACGCGAAGCTGCGATCAGCACGCCCGCCGCGACCAGGACGAGCACCGGAGTGAACCAGGGGCCAAAGAACCCCTTCTTCACCATGTCGGTAGCCGAGGTGATCGCGCCGTCAAGCGGGCTCAGCCAGGTGGGGGTGACCACGAAGTTCAGCGACGAGTGCGTCAGCGCGTTCGTGCTGGCCGACGTCGCCAGCATGAAGTTCGAGACGCCCGTCATCATGTTGGTTCCCCAGCCGGAACCGGTCAGGCACCCCGTGTCGTAGTCGACCCACTTGTACGAGTAGCCGTACACGTCGGAGATGGTGACGTTCGGGTTCGAGAACGGGTCGCCCTTGGCCCCTCCAGCGGCCTCGTTCTCCGAGGTCCACGGGTTGTCGACGCCCATGAACGGCTTGGGTGCGAGCTTGCCGGGAAGGCCAGCGGTGGGGCGCGCAGGCTCGGGAGCGGGGGCGCACGCCTTCATGGGCATGATGCCCCCGGCAGGGGCCGCGCTCGCGCTCAGGGCGGGGCCGGCGAGGACCAAGCCAGCCCCGACCGCGATGGTTGCCAGGACGCGCGCCAGTCGCGCCGGGAGTCGCAGCGTGCGCATCAGGCCACCCCCGCTTCCTCGAGCTCGAGCTCGAGCTCGTGCTCGTGCTCGTCGACAACCTGGAGCGAGCGGCGCTTGTTCGGGTCGGCGGTCGTGTTGAGCGCCTTCGACAGGGCCTCGTGATTGGTGAAGTCGACGCGGATTCGCTCGACGCCACCTCGCCCGCCGTCGCCGCCCATGCCGTCGCGGAAGATGAACTCGCGCGGGGTACCGGTGGCCAGCGAGCGCCGGGACCTCATGCTCAGGCGTCCGAAGGTCTCTTCGTAGCCGACGCCGGTCGGCAGGCCGAGCAGGCGGCAGTTCTCCTTCTGGGCGTCTGCGTCGGTGGTCTTGCCGACGAACGCGGCGCCGACGAAGTTGTTGATGTTCTGGCCCAGGACGTTGCTCGCGTTCTGGGTCGAGAGCAGCGCCGCGATGTTGTGCTTGCGGGTGTCGGTGGCGATCTTCTGGACGAGGGTGGCGCCGGTGGAGACCTTGGTGATTTCGTGCACCTCGTCGAGCGCTACGCCCTTGCGCTCGTTCTGGTCGGATCGGTAGACCCCGCGCAGTGCGGACCACGCGGCCAGGTTGAGGATGGGGCGGCTCATGAGCTCGTCGTAGGACCATTCCTCGACGGCCTTGGTCTCGCTGATCTGGGCCAGGCCCTTGAGGCTGTAGATCGTCAGGCGGGCCTCGGTGTCGACCTCGCCGTGGTTGCCCGAGTGGGGGTTGGCGAAGAACAGGCGGCTGAGCTCGCGCTCCTTGGCCTCGTGCAGGCGGGCGTTGACGGTCGCGGCGGCGGGGTCGCCGTGCTCTCCGGTGCCCCGGGCGCGAAGCGCGATGAGCACCGCATCGACGGTGGAGTGAGGGCGGGCCTCAGCCGCCGAGATGGCGTCGCGCAGGACGCTCTGTACGTCCTCACGAGCCGCCGTCGCGGGCGGCAGGCACCAGCGGAGCGTGTCGTAGGTCAGGTCCCGGCGCTGGGCCTCTGCGGCGCTCTTGGCGAGCCTCCACGCGGTGTCGGGGTCCTTCTCGTCGCGGAACCACGAGAGCTGGGGCTCAGGCACGAGCGCGTAGGGGTTCAGGGCGCCGGGCTCGGAGTTGAGCAGGTTGACGGCCTTGGACACGCCCCGGAACTCGGGGAGGTCGGCCAGCGCCGTCAGGCGCCCCGAAGGGTCCATCATCGTCCAGGTGACGCCCTGGGCGGCGGTCTTGTAGACCATGCCGCCCATGAACCAGCTCTTGCCCGCGCCGAGCCCGCCGACGATGGGGACCAGGCCCGAGCCCTCGACGACCTCGGGGCCGTACCAGGGGTCCCAGGTGACGGCGCGCTCTGCGAAGCCCGCCGTGTAACCGATGAGCACCCCGCGCTTGTCGCCAACCTCGGCGGTCGCGGCGGGCACGCCCGCGGCGAACTTGAGGATCGGCATACGGCGGGTGTGGCCGGAGTTGGCCAGGGGCTCACCGGGGACGAACTCGCGAGCGAGTCGGTACTGGTCGAACTCGCGCTCGAGCTTGATACCAGGCTTGTAGAGGGTCTGGACGGCCTTGGCGCGGGCAAGGGCCTCTTCCTCGGTGCGGCCTGAGACCGCGATGCGGAACCAGCCGCGCACGCGGGTAGAGAGGCCGTCGAAGCCCGAACGCATCTCGTCTTCCACCTCGGAGGCGCGCGCGGCCTGGCGGGCGAGCTGGCGCGGGGGCTCCTTGCTGTGGTCCTTGACGTAGTGGTCGATCTGGGAGTTGATCCGATCGGCCAGCTTGTTCATCTCGCGGGCGGTGTCCTCGGGACGTCGCACGTCGATACGGAAGGACCACTCGACCGGGAAGCGGAGCTTGTCGGTCTTGGCGATCCAGGGCTCTTCCTTCTCGGGGATGAACATCTCTCCCATGCGGCCCACGGTCAGCACGACCACGTGGCGGCGGATCGGGCCGTCTCCCTGGGAGGAATCGACGCGCACCGACTGAGCCAGGGGCTCGGCGCTCCACTCCACGCCAGCGCTGAACTCGTCCAGGTCGTCCTTCTCCCAGGCGAATTCCTCCACGGTGTCCTGGGCCGGGACGGGGCATCCGAGGGCGAAGGACCGGGCCAGCAACCACGCCATGTCGTTGCCGACAGCGGGCACGGCCTCGATGCCGGGACCGGCCATGATGGCGTCGGTCTCGTCGAGCTTGGCCTGGAGGGCCTCGAGCTCGCGGCGGGCGACGTCGGAGACGATGCGCGAGGCCACGTCGACCACGGCAGAGCGGGTACCCATGTCGACGCCGAAGTAGACAAGCTTGTCGGACTGCATCCGGTTGCGGAGCTGGAGCTGATCGCGCTCGAGGATGGCCTGGAAGCCCTTGGTGGGGGCCGGGCTGTTCTCCCATGCCGCCTGAGCCCACGTCGCGACGGGGTAGGGGCGGGTCGTGATGCGTCCGTAGATCGTGCGGCCCACGAGCTCAGCGACCTGGGCCGCGTGCGTGGTGATGAGCCCTTCCCCGTCAGCGACGGAGCGGAAGGACCACATCTGCGGGTCCAGGACGTACCAAGCGATCATGCGCTTGTCGGTGAAGGTGACGTGGTTGGCCACTCGCGAGAGCGCCCAGCCCATCGCGGCACCGCGAGGCTTGGGAACGTCCGGGTGGGCGGCGCGGCGGCTCTTGCCCTTGGGGCGGTCCCCGGTCGCCTCTTCCTCGCTCGGGTCGTAGTCGATGACGACGGGCTCGTCGTCGGTCGTGGTCTTGTTCTTGCCGAACAGGCCCTTGAGGTTGACGTGCATTTCACTCCCCCTTGCTCACGGCGGCGCGGTTGGCATACGAGCGCCAGCGGCGACGACCCTGGGGCAGCTCGTGAGCGTCCCCGATTCGAGTGGTGCGGGCCTTGAAGGCCCGAGTGTTCTTGCTGCGGTCCCCGCGGAGGGGGGCGCGACGTGCGGTGAGCTCGTGTCCGAGCGTCGAGAGCAGTACCGGGATCGGTCGCTCTTGGTTCGTGTGGTCGACGATCCATCCCGTCAGCCAGATGGTCCCGAGAACCAGAAGGCCGACCGGAAGCAAGCTGTAGCCGATCCCGGTACGGGCCAGGAAGGCCAGGCCCAGGAGGAACACGAAGGGGCCGACCAGGATTGCGCGGTAGCGGAAGCGACCGATGTACCGCCCGGGAGGGCCCAGGTACGTCTGGTCGACGTCGTAGATCTCGTCATCGTCTGGAAGGCGCACGGTGTGTTCCTCCCCTGCTCAGGCCCGGAAGAGGGACACGAGCCAGGTGCCGAGGTCCTTACCGGCGCCGGTCGTGGCCAGGGCCAGGATCGCGAGGCCGAGGGCGACGCAGACGAGCATGGTGACGATCTTGGAGATGTTGCCGTTCTTGCCGGCCCACAGGGCGCCCGCCGCGATGACGAGAAGGATGACCGGGATGATGTTGTCCTGAATCCACGTGGACAGCCCGCCAGTTCCGAACATGTTCTTACCTCCTGAGTGATCCGCATGAGTGCGGGGTGTGGCGTGCAACGTGTTACACGTTACACGAGTTGTTAGGGAATTGCTAGCAAGTTGCTACGAAGCCCCCTGAGTCGCACTATGGCGGCTACCCGAGCCCCGAAGGATCGTTGGAATTGCGCGCCTCTAGGCGCCTGTGGGCGTGCTCATACACGCCGCCCCCTGACTGTCGAACCAGTGCCCCCACGGCCTGCACCATATGGCTAGGGCCTGACCACGGGAACTGTCTCGTCGTCGCGCAGGCCCAGGACCCCGAGCTCGTCCCCGGGCACCGTCCGGTAGGTCAGCGCCAGGTACTCGGAGTCCTGGTCGTCCGGGTCGACCGACTCGACGACGGCCACAACCGGCCCCTCGTCCGAGTCGACGAGGATGCGGGCGCCGTTCTCGAGCTCGGTCGCCGGTCGCTCCTCGGCCTCGAGCGTCCGCACCGGTGCGGCAGGCAGCTCAAGAACGGGTTCTGTGATGCCCGGCATGTCCCCCATGCCGGGGGACACTACAGGCGCGTCATCGACCGTGAGAGCGTCGTCCACGGCTGGCAGCTCCTCGAGCTCGGCGGGCTCGATGTCGCGCACCGTGACGGCGCCGGGCGCCGCGTCAGGCAGCGGGACCCCGAGACCCTCGAGGATCGCGCGGTCGGCAGGCGAGAGGCCCGCGACGACCTTGGGCGTCCAGAACACCTGGGCGTGCTCAGGCTGAACACCCATCGACGGCGAGACCCACGCACGACCGGGGTAGGACTCGAGCCCGCTCGTGGCGATGCGCGAGTTGAAGACCTGCTCGGAGGCGACGGGCTCGAGGTTTCGCAGAGCGATGCGCACCGAGAACTGAAGACGCGCGGACGTCGAGAGCCACGACGCGTCGGCCTGCTGGGTGGCAAGGATGACGTGCACGCGGGCCTCACGGCCCAGGCGCAGGATCGAGCGCAGGGACTTCATCACCGGGTGCTCGGAACCGGTACCGGCAACCCCGTTCTCTTCCTTGTACTTGGCCTTGCCCTTGGTCATCCAATATTCGTTGAGGACTTCCGCGAACTCCTGGCCCTCGTCGATCACCAGGACAACCGGGTCGAGCTGATCGCGAGAAACCTGCCCGGATCGCAGGTCGCGGTAGCGGGCCATCATGTCCGCGTGGACGTTCTCGACGGCCTGGATCATCTCTTCCGGTTCGCTGGCCGGAGCCAACACGCCGGGCACTGCGTCAATACCCATCAGGCCGACGTACTTGGGATCGACCGGGGTCACCTTCACGTGATCGGGAAGCCCAGTAAGAATCGTCATCAGGAGGACCGACTTACCACCACCGGTGCCACCGACAATGAGCATGTGAGGTAGCGGCTCGTCCATGTCCCATGCTGCAATTCCACCGCCGCGAAGCTGGGCGAACTCGATGACCATCGGCTTCGTCGGATTGCGCGGCGGGCGGGGAATGCGTGACGGGAGCTCGGCCAGGCGCTCGATGCGCGCCCGGTCGTTAGCGGTGTCCCAGGTGGCCGTGATGGTGAATCCGAGCGCGGTTTGCAGCGCAGCGGCGATGCGCCCTCGGAAAGGAATTGCGGCGATACGGTTCGCGCGAGCGGCGGGCCAGGAGAATTCCACTCCCTCGATGCGGCCCGATTCTCCACGGTCGATCTTGTCGACCCTGGCGCCGGGCAACATGCTGCCCAGGACGTCGCCCAGGCGAGTCGTCGCGTCGTCCTGGGCAACCGGTGCAGCAACCTCGGCTCGAGAGGTGATGAGGGCGCTCCCCGGGCTCCAGGTGATCGTCACGGGCGCGCCGAGCCGACCGCTGACAAGGGCCTCGAGCTCACCGGTCTTCTTGGTGTCGGGAGTCATGCTCTGGGGGTAGCGCCAGGCCACTGGGAGGGCGGCAACGTCCGCCGCGCGCCACTTCGGGGTGAGTAGCTTGTCGGGGGTTCGCTGGTCGCTCGTGGCGGGGCCGAGAGCCTGGCCGAGCCACACCAGGCGCCGGGCGATGTTGGCGCGGCGGGCGAGCTCACGCGCGCCAAGGATGCTGACCACAACGGCCACCACCGCCAGAGCGACGGCGGCGACCTTCCATCCGGCGAGCCAGCCGCCTCCAGCGCATAGCACGGTGCACGACGCGAACAGCGCGAAGCCCCGCCCGCGACCAAGCCAGCTCCCCAGCGATAGCGCCCATAGCCCCAGGGCGACGGCGGCGATTTCGACGGCGAGCTCGTCGCGTGTGAAGGCAAGGCCGGCTACGACGACCGCGAGCACCAGAGCGCCCCAACCTGCGACGAGCGCGGGCCGAATCCCGGCCCAGGCGTCGGGCACTGGTAGGTGCCTGAGCTCTCGGCTGGTGATCGTGGAAGCGGTCTGTGTCGTACTCATGGTGTCCCCCTACTGGTCCTGTGTTCGGCGCGCCGGGTGGGCTCTCGCCTGCCCGTCGCTTGACAACCCGGTTAGGCTGGCCGTGCTGCGTCGACGTAGGAGAAAGCGGGCACGGCCCGCCCCTCCGGATCGTCTTCCCTCACGGTCGCTCTTACTCTTGCTGGCCGTGCTCTTCGAGGAAGCGCCGGGCCTCTTCCACGGTGGTGAAGGGGCGTCGACCCTCCCGCTGAATCACGGCGATCAGGCTCTTTGAGACGCCTAGGTCGTGAGCGACCGAGCCGAGCGTGGCACCAGGGGTCTCGAGCATCGCCCGCACCTCCGCATCACGCTCGGCCCGTGCGCCGCGCTCTTCGTCTGCCGCCCTCTTCATCCGTTCGATGGCCCCTCGGGCACGGTCGCGGTGCTGGGCGTACTGGTCACTCTCAGGCATCCCCACACCCATTCTGTGAGCGTGTAGGGCAGTGCACGCGCACGGCTACTTGGCGGTGTCGAAGTACGCCGCGAGGGCGTCGGCCAGGACGTCGTTCAGCCCGCGCTCAACACCCTTGGCGCGTGCCTCGGACACGTCCGCCTTCACCGCGAGCTTGAGCTCTTCGGGCAGGTACACCCACGCCACCAGCCCCTCGGTGACGACCTGCTCGACGGTGCGGCTCTCGCCGCGCATCTTGGCTTCGTTCACCTGGGTAGCGATGGTGTTCTTGAGGTCGAGCGGCACGCGGGTGTTGAGCTGGTCCTTGACCGGCCCAGCGGCGCGAGTCACGCGCACGACCTCGGGAGCCCCCTCCTTCTTGGCGGCGGGGGTGCGCGTCGCAGGCTTGCGGGGCGCAGCCGCCGCAGACTTGCGTGTGCTGGGCTTGCGCGCGGGCTTGGCCGGGGTCGCTGGGGCCTCAGGCTCGGGGTTGACCGAGGGGTGAACCTCGACGCCGCTCGCGCCAACAAGGTTCTTCCAGTCGGGCTTGGTGCTCATTTCGTGTCTCCCTCGGTGTCGATGATTTCTTGCAGAAGATTGGGAAATACCCCGAGCGAACGGGGCACAGTACCGAATGATTCGTTGTACGCGATGGCGGACGGCACCTCGGTTTTCAGAACCGGAATACCCTGCTCTTCGATGTTCTCCCGCACCTCACGGCGAATGCGGGTCCGACCGAGAACCTGGGTAAAGAGCACCGAGAGTTCGAAAGGTCGTTCGTCGTGAACCGCAGCCGCAATCTGCAACGTCGGATAGAGGGAAACTACCTCCATCATCGACGGACGTAGCGGAATGATGAATCGGTCGGCGGATCGCATTGCATCAGCGAGCGCGTCTTGTGCGTGAGGACCGGTGTCAATGACCAGGCGCGCATCATTGGGCACGGTGCGCTTGACGAAATCCGCGAGGCGTTCGCCGGAGTCGTGCTGCCAGCGCGCGACCTTGAGGTTCTGGGGCCAGTCGTCCGCTGCGAGCTTGGCCCATACCGTTGCCGAGTCGTTGGTGGCGTCCGCGTCGATCAGGTACGCCGTGTCATAGGCAAATCTGCGGGCCATCGAGAGGGCGAGACCGACCGAGCACGTGGTCTTGCTAGTACCGCCCTTTCGGTGCCCAAAGGCGACCCGTAGAGGTCGGGTTGGTTGGCGAACCATCGTGTGTTTCCCCTTTGTCTGCGTTCGCGCCAGCGTCCCGGTCGAGACTGCTAGCAAGTTGCTAACTTTTCCGAGCCTAGCATGGTTGGTCGGTTTGGCTAGCAGGTTGCTACGACGCGGCAGCGGGGTCCCACGCCATCGGGATGCCGAACAGCCCGGCCTTACCGGTGCGCTCGAGCTCGATGGGTTCGGGGTGGCCCTTCTGGGCCGTAGCCACGTCGGCAGCGTAGGTCTCGGCCAGGGTGTGCCCTGCTGCCCGGAGGGTGACGCGCACGCCCTGCGTGCGGGCGACCGGGAGAAGACCGGCGAGTACCGCGACGCGCAGCGCAGCGGCGTCGGCGCCGGGGAGCTTCACGTGCTGGTCGACCGCCCATGTGCCGCGCCGGGTGCTCGTCAGGCGCACCATCGCGTCAGCGTTCGGGCTGAGGTAGAGCACCTGGTGACGGCGGGCGCCGTGGCTCGTGTAGATCGCGAAGGGGAGAGCGACCAGGAAGAGCAGGCCGAACCAGAGCATGATCTGGTTCGTCAGCGAGACGTCACCCTCGAGCAACTGGCGCACCGGCCCCAGCCCGTAGACCACGGCGAGGCCGGGAAGTAGGGCGCGCCGAGCCCAGGTGCGCACCGGGTTCTTGATGGTCATGCGGGGCCAGAGCACCGACCACCGGAAGCCAGACCAGGACAGGCGGCAGCGCTCGGCACGGGTGAGGTCCCCGCGTAGTCCGATGCTGGCGGCGCTCGGGAGGGGGGCGCGCGGGGTCATGGGCGGGTTCCTTGCCGGTCGTGGACATGGAGGGACCTAGCCGGTTGCGCGTCGCAACGGGCTAGGTCCCGGTGGTGGCTAGAACTTCTTCTCGTCGCGGTGGCTGTAGACGGTCATGTTGACGTCGGTGATGACGACGCCGGACGCTTCCAGGTCCGCGTAGCGGTGCTCAACCTGGGTCTTGAGCCAAGCCATAGGGTCGGACTCGAACTCGCGCGAGCGGCCCAGCACGGCGGATACCTGGTAGCCGTGCTTGGAGCCCACTTCCATGCTGTGCCCGTTGGAGAGGGTGACGCTGAACTTGACCTTGCGCCGGTCCCAACGCTGGCCCTTGGCCGCTGAGCGCAGCCGGGCAATCATCGTGGCGTTCGCCTTCGCGCGGCCCTTGGCGTCCTTGGTCTTGGGTGCCGTGAACTCGTACAGGCGCGCGCCGTCCGTCAGAGGGGTCATGCGCTCGGTGAACTTCCCGCGCTTGGGCCGGGGGGCTTCCTCGGGCACGCGAGTGGCTTCCTCGGAGCCCTCAGGGGCACGCACGGGCACGAGGTGCCCGCTGCGGTCGCGGCGGCGCGGCGGGGGCGCCGTGACGCGCCCCCGCTCGTGCAGCTCGGTCACCGCGTGGCGGTACGCCTCCCCCGCGCTCTCGCCCGAGAGCACCTTGCGCACCATCCTCGGGGAACGGTCGATCATGCGTGCGAGCTCGGCCACGCTGACGCCCTGGGCGCGCTGGTCGCGGAGCATGTCTGCCACGCTGAGCCCTTCGTCCGGCCTCATACGTCGGCCTCCCAGCCCGGCACGCCCACGGCCTCAGCCTTGGCGCGCAGCACGTTGCGTTCATCGGCCCGGCGCGGGGTGGGGACGTTCCGCAGAACGCCCTTGAGGCGCAGCCGCCCAACCTTGCCGTCGTCCCCGCCGCCCTGAGCGGTGGGCAGTGCCCAGCTCGGGACCACGGTCGAGTAGATCGCGTCACCGTTGATCCCCAGGACGGTGCTGGGGTCCATCGACAGGACCCCGCCCGAGACGCCCGCGAGGCCGGTCGGCCCGCGCAGCACGCGGGCACGTGCCCGGCCCCAGACCTGAGCGGCGAGCTCGGGCCGGTAGTAGGGCAGGGTCCGCTCGGTGTGCGGACGTCCGGGCTGTTCGTAGGTCCAGGCGTCCCCGAACCTCTTGATGGTGTGCACGTAGTCAGCGGGGACGTCGCGGGCCGACCAGACGGTGACCGTGCGGCCCTTGATGCGCGAGGCGAAGTTGCCGATGGTCTGAATGAGCATCGAGCGCAGCGCGGCGGCAGCCGCGCGGCGGACCTCGGGCTCGGCGTCGGGCGCGGCGTTGACGCGCTCGCGAGCTCGGACCATCCGGTCAGCGAACGTGTCGAGCACACGAGCCTTGGTGAACTCGACGGCCTCCAGCGGGTGCACGATCCACCCGGCGTCGCGGGCAATCTTGATTTCGGCGCCGTCGGCCCAGGTCTCCCAGGTCGTGCCGGGCTGGTTCGGGTAGTGCCAGCCTGCCGAGATCTCTTCGTGCTTGACCCCGAACAGGCCCACGTGGTGCCAGTCGCCGGGGACCGTCACGCGGACCTTGAACCGCGCTCGAGCGTAGGGGTCGAGCTCGAGCAGGTCGGCGGCGTGCGAGCCGGTCAGGCGCCTAGCCGGCCCGGTCCCGAGCTCGCGGCAGACACCCGCGTACATGAAGCGTCCATCGACATAGGAGAACGTCTCCAGGGTCGGGGTCGCCTCGGCGTCGACGAGCGGCAGGCAGGCCCCGCAGTCGCACCGGTCGGGGCCGGTGGTCAGGTGCTCGATGCGGTGCTGGCCCGACGTCAGGTGGAGCTCTTCGGCGATGTCGCCGGGGAGCGTCGGGGGGTCGATGCTCTTGGGCAGCGACAGCGCCCAGGCGTTCGCGCCGGTCCCTGCCGGGGTGAGGAACATGACGGCGCCGGGCACGGCCTCGGCCAGCGCGGTGCCCGTCAGGCTCCAGGCGTCGCGGGCCTGGGTCGGGGTGAGCTCGTCGAGCCCGAACCACTCTTCGGCGGTGCGAACCTCGAGCTCCTGCCCCGAGACGTCGTGCGTGAAACGGCCCGTGACGGGCTTGTTGAGCCAGTGCCCGCCCGGGGTCCATCCCGGGGTGCGGACAATGAGCCAGTGAGCTTTTCCGGGGGCGACCTCAGGGACCTTGCCCGTGAGCATGATCCGCTCAGCGCCGAGCGCCTGGGCCGTGTCGAGCAGGTCGGTCAGGTTCGGGTTCTTGCGGCGCTCTCCGATCTTGGGGCGCACGGTCGAGCCGTTGTCGGTGATGCCCCGACCGGTCTTGAAGTCCAGCCACACCGTGCGCTTCTGGCGCGGGGTCCAGACGGTCGGCCTCATGCTGCGATGTCCTCTCGGGTCAGGTCTGCCAGGGTCACGCGGGGGTTCTTGGCGCGGGGTCGGACCCACGCGCCGCCTGCGATGCCCTCGAACGCGGGTTCGCCGTCCAGCCACGACCGGCACTCGGCCAGCACGGGGCACTGAGCGCACCGCTCGAGCGCAGCGCGTGCCTGGGTCTCGGTGCTCGGGCTGGTGGTCTCGGGCGCCGATGCGCAGGCCGCGAACAGCGGCCAGTGCTCGGGGTCGATGATGGGCGCGCCGACGATGCGGAGCAGGTCCGCCGTCGTCACCTCGCCCCGGTCGGTGTCGTGGGCCGGCTGAGGACCGTGCGTGAGCTCGTCGCGCAGCTCGGCCACGAGCTCCACGCGCCCCTCGGGCGTCAGAATGCGTTCGTCCATCGTCGCGGCGCTCACTTGTCGAGCTCACGTGCCGCGCGACGCGCGACGTGGGGAGCGGACGGGAGGAGCTTGAGCCCCTTGTCCTCGATGACCACGCGGGCGGCCGGATAGAGGGTGGTGACCTCGGCCAAGTGGCCGACGAACGCCTCCTTGAACTTCCGGGTGCGGCTGTACTGCCCGCCGAACTGGAGCTCGAGAAGTTCCCACGGGATGAGGGTCTGGCCCTTGAGGTAGCTCATCCGGTACGTCAACCAGGTGTAGATGTCGAGACGCATAGGCGAGCCCTGGAGCGCCTTCATCGCGCGCAGGTCGACGGGGACCGGGGCCGTGACGATGGACTCGAAGAACGGCTCACTGAGCGTGATCGTGTTGTTCCAGAGCGCACCCTGTCCTGGGTCGTTGCCGTCGCGGTCGGGAAGCCAGAGCTCGAACGATGAGGCCACGTTGAAGTTCTCGCCCTGGACCCACTGCCCAGCGTCGTAGCGGTCAAAGCGCTGGTGCTGCATCGTCGATCCGACGAGGCGGTGCACCTGTTCCTTGAGACGACGCCCGTCCGCTCCGCTCCTGCCCATCCCGACCTTCGCCAAGAACTCGTTCAGGCTTCCGCCCATGTCGAGCCGGGGGCTCTGGGTGCGGACTGCCTCGGTGGCCATCCATGTCATGAGGTATCGCGGGATGACGCCGAACGGGTAGCCGTCGCGGGTCGAGCCGTCCGGGTTGATGAGGGCCGCTGGACGGACGATCAGAACCTCGTTCCCGTTGCGCCGTTCCCAGCGGGAGACGTCGCCCGGGTCGCGGTAGGGCAAGGCGAGCTGTGCCCAGATGCGGGCCTGGAAGCCAACCGTTCCCGCCGAGAGGGCATCCTCGCGCTCGATGGCCAGGGCGTCGTCCAGAAGACGCTTCTGCTTGGGCGTGATGACGAGTTCAACCTTCGCCCCGTCGCTCTTCGTCTGGCGCTCACTCATGACCGATCACCGCCTGGCGGCTATCGTTGACCCTGAGAGTCTGGGACATCACACACCTTCTCTCTCGCGGGGCACCCATGGATTCCAAGCCGGTGGGTGCCCCTTTTTCATGCTGTCGAGATGACACGCTAGGCCCGATCAGAACCGGAGTCAACAGCCTGTTTACTTCTGCGTGTCGCGGACGCCACTCGCGTGACCCGCCGAACCGCACTGCGGAACTACGCCAACGTCCGGCCTGAGCCCTTGGTCGTCTAGCCGCCTTGGATCGGGCCGCATCGCCGCGCCACAGGGTCCCCGTCAGCCACGCGGGAGCCTTGCTAGACGGTAGGCAGGAAGCGATGCACACTGACCGTCAATACCCCTTGACGCCCACCTGAGGATCAAATGCCACTCCCCCGGACTCCAGCCACCCACACCGACGAGAGCGACGTTCGCGAGCACGCGCGCCGCGTCTCTCAGGAGATGGCCGAAGCCGAGGCGCACATGGACGCCCTCAGGGACGAGCGCGCCGCCATCATCCGCGAGCTGCGAAGCGCCGGAGCGACATGGCTCAACGTGGCCGACGTCCTCGGCGTGACCAAGCAGCGCGCGCACAAGCTCGGTCGGGATCACGACATCCCCTAGCGTTTTGCTAGCAGACTGCTAGCCTAGCGCGCAGCGTGCGTATCGGCGGGTTCAGGGTGTGGATGACGCAGGTTGTCCACGTGCATTTAGGGGCGCACGCGAATGGCCCATGCGCGCACCACTGCCTGGGTACGTGCATTTAGGGGCGCTCTGAGCGTCTGCGCAGGTCAGGCCACGTGCATTTAGGGGCGCCGGGTGACGCGGGTCACGCCCAAACCGGGCCTAACTGGACGTACGTCCAACTGCTGTCCACGTGCATCTTGGGGCGGGGGGGTACGTGCATTTAGGGGCGCACCTCCCTGCATCGTTGCAGGTCAGCACGCGTTTTTGGGCCTCCCCCTGTAGTTCTATTCCCCTGTAGAAAGATCTCCAGTAGTTGTCTGGTCCGGTCCTGTGGATCGGTGGACAGAGCTCCGAGCGCGAGCGCTCGACGAAACGACATGCGAACCCTGGTCAAGCCCTCCAGGGCTGTCCCCACCTCCTAGCACCGTGCTAGCTCTGCCTGAGGTACTTGGCTCGTCCCCCACCCGTCAGGGTTCTCGAGGATGGATCGTCGCTGAGTCTCGGCATGAGCTCAGAGACGAAGAGCGGCCCGGACGATACGGGGTGGCTCGGGCTCGTGTACGGCTCTCTGAGGGCCGTAGAGTCCGCGAGCGCCGGTCTGGGCGTCCAACCCTCCTGGAGGGCGCCTGTGGCCGGGCGGGGGTGGATTCACCCTCTTGAGGCGGTTCGGGTGGCTGTGGTGGTCAGTACCGTTCGTGCATGAAGGTGAATCGGTTGTTGCAGCGGGTGAGTCCTGATGTTCCGGATGTGCTGTTGCATATGACGGGGCGGGACCTCCGTGCCCCCCGGCCGAGTGCGGACATCAACGCCTTGTCGTCGACCAGTCGCCTCGCGAGCATCTTGTTCCGGCGAACGATCCTGGCTGAGGTGACGCACGGAAGCTCCTGGCCTGTGGCGTGCCTGACGCAGACGACACGGCGTGCGCTGGCGAGTCTGGTCCCTGGCCGCTACGACGGCTTAGGGATCGGGTTCCACCTCCAGTCGGTCTTCGATGATGGGGGTGGGCCCGCACTGTACGTGCGTGGGGACGAGTTCGACGCGATGCGGAACGTCGACAAGCTCTCGGAGGCGTTCCGTTCTCGGATGGTCCGCTACTGGCCGGGGGCGGTGGGCGAGACGCTCTCTGACCAGATTCTGATGCCGCACGCGATCGCGCGTCCGAGCCAGTGGTTGCAGGAGCGAGAGTGGAGAATCCCTCGCCCTGATGGTCTCGATCAGCGGTGGGGGTGGACCTTCCGACCCGAGGATGTGGCTTTCTTGCTGGTGCCTTCCCAGGAGCACTTCAACGAGATGAGGACCGCGTGGACGGGCTGGCAGACGGTGGAGCCTGCACCTATCGATTTGGGGTGGGTCGAGTCAGTTCCGGTTGCGCATCTGTCGGGCAATACCTGGGTGTTTCCGGAGGGCCGCGACGTCGCTGCTTGGACGTGAGCTTGAAGGCGCTGGGGGTCTCTGTTTGACTCCCCTGGGTACGCTAGCCGCACTGCGTCGACGTAGGAGTAAGCGGGTGCGGCTGGCTTGCCCTGGTTCGTCTTCACCTCGATGGTGTGGGGCTCGTGGGCTGGGCTCGAACGGTCCAGGGGCTCGGGCCGAGAGTGTGCGCGAAGTAGCGTGCGCCGGGGGTGGGTGTGATGCTCCACTGCCTGCCTGCGACCCCGAGTAGGAGCGCCTCTCCGGGCGTGAAGACCTCGAAGCCTTGCGACTCGTAGAAGCGTTCCAGCTCGACGTCTTGTGCGTCGCACTGACCGTGCATGAGCCGGAACCCGCCCGTCGTGAACAGCCCCCGGGTTCGTCTCAGAAGTGCGGCGCCGATGCCCTGGCCCTGGTGTGAGGGCAGCACAGCGAGTGTGTGGAGCTGGGTCGCGGCGAGCATGAGTCCGACACCGTGTTTCGCCGTCGCGGGGTCCTCGGAGTAGGCGAGCTCTGCGAGGTCTGGGGGCGGGCCGAAGTCGGCCATCGCGACGACGCTCCCGTCCTCGGCCTGGGCCACCAGGAGACCGTGCAAGCCCCACACGAGGCTTTCCAGGTAGGGCGCCTGGGTAGCGCGAGCTCGGAGCCCCTGGGCACCTGTTCGTGGGATGTCGACGAGGAACGCCGAGAAGACCGGATCGTTCATGAACTCGGGTATCGGCACCCCGGTCCCCGCGACCTCGCACAGCTCGGTGATGCGGGCGAAGCTGTCGGTGGGCCGGTAGAACCGGATGGTGGTCTGGGCCGGGCCGCTCACCCCGCGAACGAGCCTAGGCAGGTTGGTCTCAGGCACAGCGACTCACTTTCGGCGAAGAGCTGACGGGAACTCGGAGCGTAGTTCGGCCCGCGTGGCCCGGGCCGTGAACCAGGCCCGGCCCACGCGGCCCACGGCCCGGGCCGTGGGGCCTAGCCGCCGAGAATGTACCTGGCGTCCTTGGCCCGCAGCGGCAACGTGTAGCTGGGGCGCAGCGACCGGGCGAAGGTGCGTTCTCCCTCGGGCGGATAGATGGCGTAGGGGTCCCCGATGAGAAGTCCCATGCGTAGGGCGTCGTTGGGCCCGAAGACCTCGAAGCCGCGCGCGGTGTAGAAGCGCTCGAGGTCGGCGTCATCGGCCTTGCAGTCGCCATAGAAGATCGTGAACCCCCCGGCTGTGTAGAGCTCTCGAGCTTGCTTGACCAGGGATGCGCCGATCCCCCGGCCCTGGGCCTCGGTGGCCACGGCTAGGGCGTTGAGCCGGGCGATGCGCGGTATGAGGGTGGCCGCGAGGCGTTGCTCGTCGTGGCTGCCGGTGACGGTCAGGGTCAGAAGCTCGCTCGGCGGGCTCAGGAGCGCCAGCCCGACGAGCCCCCCGTCCGCGTCCTCAGCGACGAGAGCACCTGATGCGCCCAGGTGGGCCTGCAGAACCCCCAGGCCCGGGGTGTCGAGGAACCTGCGGAAGCCGACCGGCCCGGTGCTGTGGAAGTTCTGGAGCGCGGCGCCGGTGGTGAAGAGGTCTCGAAGTGCGCCCGGCTCCGGCACCTCACCGTCGATGAGCTCGTGCAGCTCGCTGAGCCGGGCCTGGTCGTCGGTGGGCCGCATGAACCGGATGGTGACCTGGGCCGACCCGCGCACACGCACGCCCCGGGCCAGGTCAGGGGACTTCTTGGGGGGCATCGTCGCTCTCTCTCGACCAGGGGCCGGCTACGGGC
Organism: Oerskovia douganii; assembly: GCF_015142735.1. GTDB lineage: Bacteria > Actinomycetota > Actinomycetes > Actinomycetales > Cellulomonadaceae > Oerskovia > Oerskovia douganii. Next base: position 30,853 of record NZ_JACSPN010000035.1, read on the forward strand.
CGGCTAGTGGCTGGCTAGGTACTCGGAGGCTAGTCCGGCCCGCCCCGGCCCAGACCTCGTGGCCCGGGTGAACCACGGCTCAGCCCAGCCCGGGCCACCTGAGCCGGGCCAGGCCGCGAGCGCCGTCGAGTCCGGCCCAGGACGGCAGGACGGCCCGGTTCAGGGCGTCGATGGGCAAGGCCCTCACGGTTCGCCGTGGGGGCCTTTCGTGCGTCCTGGCCCGGTGCACCGTGGGCCGAAGCGTGCCGTTGGGAGAACCGGCCCGGCGCTCGCGGCCCGGGCCGTGGGCCGGGGTTGTGCGGCCCGGTTCCCGTGTGTACTCTGAACTTGCTAGCACACGCTAGCAACTTGCTAGCAGTACCGAAGGGGAACGACATGGACGACATGATGACCGAGATTTTCGGCCCGGTGATCCACGGCTACAGCCGCGAGAAGGCCCTGCGGGACGGCGAACTCGTCGACGTCGGGGACGACCTCGCCCGCGAGGTGACCCGCCAGTTCCCGCTCGCGCTCACCCGGGCCGCGCACGAGGAAGCCGTGGCCTGGAACCACGGCCCGGACCAGGACGAGACCGGACGGCTCCGGGACGTCCTGCACATGGCCCGGCGCTCGATGCTCACCAACCCGGGCCGCGAGCGCGCCGACTTCCGCGTCCTGCGGGTGCCGAACCGGCCCGGCGCGACGCGCCCGCTGGCCCTGACGCTCTCGGTCGTGATCGGCCCCGGCGACGACGGGAACCCCGTCATCACGGTGATGCTCCCCGACGAGGACTGACCACCAACCACCCCGGGTGCCCCCGCGCGAGCGGGGCACCCACCCACCGGTAAGGAGAACGACCATGAGCGACAACTACCAGGACTTGCCCATCGAGAACCTGACCTACCTGGACGGGTGGCTCAACCTCGCCTACGAGCGCCGCCGCCGCCAGGGCCTGCCCGGGCTCGACGCATCCGTGCGGCCCAACCCGAACGGCCCGGGCGTCGTGGTCCGGGTCTACTCCCCCGCCGACGTCGACGAAACCCGCGCCCTGATCGCAGCGGCCCAGGACACCCGCCAGCGGGCCATCGAGAACCGCGCGGCCCGGGCCGTGGAAGGCGAGCCTGCCCCCACCCCGCGCTGGGCCGGAC
>NZ_JACSPN010000036.1 GCF_015142735.1 Oerskovia douganii
CCACCCCGGAGGTGAGCGGCGCCGTCGGGCGTCAGGTCGGGTCGGGGGACGTCAGGCGACGCGCTCCCACGGGCCCCACGCCGAGCCGTCCGGCCGCTGGTCCCGGGTCCACCAGCGCGCCACGTAGGTCGCGTCCTCGAACGTCACGCGCTCGCCCGCGACGTACACGCGCGTCGCCGCCCACGGGCTCGTGCCCGTCCCGTCGACCCTGGCCGCCTCCTGCCAGGGCCCGTGCACCGAGGCGCCCGGCTCCTGCCCCGAGGTCCACCACGACGCGACGTACGCGACGCCGTCGTGCAGGACGACGTCACCCTTGGTGTACACGGCCGACGCCGTCCACGCCGACGTGGCCGCGTCCGGCGCGAGCTCGGCCGCGACGGGCGCGAGCAGGCGACCGCCGAGGTCGAACATCGCCTGGTTCTCCCACGCGTTGCCCGACGACGCGTCGGCCGGGTCCCACCCGTTGCCCTCGACCGACGTCCACGCCGGCTCCCAGTACACGACGCCCAGGCCGCGCCCACCCGGGGCCGACGCGACGACGTCCTGGACGGCACGCAGCGCCGCGGCCTGTCCCGCGGGGGTCGCGGGATAGCCCGGCACGAGCTTCGCCTCGGTGTCGATCACGTTCTCCCACGCGGGCGACCCGTCCTCGAGCGTGAACGGGTAGGCCGTCTCGACGACCATGACGTCGCGGTCGTAGCGCGCCGAGAGCGTCGAGACCGCCCCCTGCAGGTCGCCCAGGCTGCCGTGCCAGTAGCCGTAGTAGCTCAGCCCGACCACGTCGAAGTCGACCCCGCGCGCGGTGACCTCGTCGAACCACCAGGTCAGGCCGCCGATCCCGTTGTTGATGTTCGTCAGGTGCAGGATCACCTGCGCCTCGGGGGTCACCTCGCGCACGGCCCGGGACCCGGCGTTCAGGAACGAGGCGAGCGCGTCCCACTCCGCCGTGTCGTACCCGTCGCCGGGGACCACGTCCCACGTCTGCCCGTAGGGCCACATCATGCCCGGGTTGATCTCGTTGCCGACCTGCACGTAGTCGGTCGTCACGCCCGCGTCCCGCAGCGCGGTCAGCACGTCGCGCGTGTGGTCGTGGACGTCCTGCGCCAGCTCCTCCGTGGTGCCACCGACCCACGCCGCCGGGGTCCCCTGCGCGCCCGGGTCCGTCCAACGGTCGGAGTAGTGGAAGTCGATCATGACGTCCATGCCCGCGGCCTCGATGCGCCGGGCGCTCTCCACGACGTGCGTGATCTCGTTGTACCCGTCGGCCGGGTCGACCCACACCTTGAGGCGGCCCAGGTTCATGCCCGCGTCCGCGAGGATCTCGACCGGGTCGCCCGGCGTGCCGTCGGCGCTCGCGTACGTCGCCCCGAAGTCCTCGTTCTTGGCGACGCCCGACAGGTCGCCGCCGCGCACGTCGCGCACCACGCGCCCGCGCTCGAGGGACACGTCGTCGACCGACGCCCACGCGCCGCCCGGCCCGTCCGTCACGACCTCGACCGTGCAGTCGCCGCCCGTCACGTACGCCGAGACGGATAGCCGGACCCACTGGTCGTCCTGCTCCGTGACGGGGGTCGTGGTCGCGTCGTCGACGCCGCAGCCCGTGAGCGCGAGCCGCGTCGCGTCGAGCGCGCCGCCCGACGTCACCCAGGCGCTCGCGGTCCACCATCCCGTGGCCAGGCCCTCGACCGTCTGGGCCGTCGTGACGTCGTAGGCGTCACCGGCCCAGTGCGTCAGCCGGCCCGACGACGACGCGTGCCCCGCGTCCTCGACCTTCGCCCCGCCGTCGTGCCCCGAGGTGCTCGTCACGGTCCAGCCCGTGAGCCCGTCCTCGAAGCCGGGGTTCACCAGGGCGCCCGCCGGGCTGCTCGCCGCGACCGCGGGTGCGGTCCCGGCGAGCACCAGCGCGGCCACCAGGACCCCCATGGTGCTCGTGGTCGTCGATCTCATCCGTCCTCCTTGACGTCGTGCGTGGGTCGAGCAAGGACCCGCGGGTGGTCCGGCCGGCCGGGGGAGCGACCGGCCCGACCACCCGCGGGAGCGTGGCGAGCGGGTCAGGCGAGCGGGGCGCGCAGCACGCGCACGGCCCCCGCCGCGACCGGGGCGACGCCCGGCGTGGCCTCTCCGCTCACGAGGTCGGTCGTGCCGTCCGGCAGGCCGGGCAGCTTGACCTCCTCGTCGGTGTGGTTGATCGCGACGACGTACTCGGCGTCGTCGCCGCGGCGGCGCACCACCTCGAAGCCCTCCACGAGGCCCGACGGCGCCAGCCCGGCGTCCGCGTAGACGGCGCCCAGGAGGGTGCCCAGCGCGGCGACGTCGAGGCGGGTCGAGACGTACCAGCCCGTACCCTCGCCGAGCGTGTGCCGCGTGATCGCGGGGGCGCCCGGGGCCGGTCCGTCGACGTACGTGCCCACGACCTGCGCGCCCTCGAGCGCGATGTCGTCGGCCCACACGTCGCCCGGGAGCGTGCCCGTCAGGGCCGGTGCGACGTCGCCGCCGTCGAGCGCGACGCTCAACGAGTCGCCCGCGCGCAGCGGCAGGAACTCCTCGACCGTCAGGCCGAGCGCGCGCCGCAGCGGCGCCACGAACCCGCCCGGGTGCACGGCGTCGTGCTCGTCGACCGCGGCCGAGAAGTACGAGACCAGGAGCGTGCCGCCGCCCTCGACGTAGCGCGTGAGGTTGTCGGCCGACTCCTGCGTCAGCAGGTACGACGCGGGCGCCACGACCAGCCGGTACCCCGACAGGTCCTGCCCGGGGTGCGCGAAGTCGACCTGGACGCCGTCGCGCCAGAACCGGTCGTAGAACGCGTCGACCCGCTCACGGTGCCGCGCGTCCTCGCTCGGACGCCACTCCAGGTCCTGCGCCCAGAACGACTCGGGGTCCCACAGGATCGCGACGTCGGCGTGCACGCGCGACCCGCGCAGCTCGCCGACGGCACCCAGGTCGGCACCCAGCGCGACGACCTCGCGCCACACCCGGCTGCTCGTGCCCGCGTGCGGCAGCATGGCCGAGTGGAACTTCTCGGCCCCCGAGCGCGAGGCCCGCCACTGGAAGAACATGATCGCGTCGGCGCCGCGGCCCAGGTGCGAGAACGCGTTGCGTGCCATCTCGCCCGGACGCTTGGCGACGTTGCGCGGCTGCCAGTTCACGCCCGACGTCGAGTGCTCGAGCAGCATCCACGGCTTGCCGCCCGCGACCGAGCGCGTCAGGTCCGCCGCGAGCGCGAGCCCCACCTCGTTGCGCGGGTCGCCCGCCCGCAGGTAGTGGTCGTTCGAGACGATGTCGACCTCGCGGGCCCACGCCCACAGGTCCGTCGACGGGCACTCGCCCGCCATGAAGTTGGTCGTGACCGGCACCGACGAGTGCGCGCGGATCGCGTCGCGCTCGGCGACGAAGCACGCCAGCAGGGCGTCGTTCGTGAAGCGCGCGAAGTCCAGGCGCTGCGCGGGGTTCACGACCGAGGCCGCGACCGCAGGGACGCCCACGTGCTCCCACTCGCCGTAGACCTGGCCCCAGAAGCGGGTGCCCCACGCGGCGTTCAGGCCGTCGAGGTCGCCGTAGCGCTCGCGCAGCCACTCGCGGAAGGCCGCGGCGCTCGCGGGCGAGTAGTCGTCGGACACGGGTGCGCCGTACTCGTTGTGCACGTGCCACAGGGCCAGGGCGGGGTGCGAGGCGTATCGGCTGGCGAGCTCGGTCGTGATGCGCACGCAGGCGCGGCGGTAGTCGGGCGAGCTGGGCGAGACCATGCCGCGCGAGCCGAACCCGAGGACGGTCCCGTCGCGGGTCACGACGCGCGAGTCGGGGTAGGCGTGGAAGAACCAGGCGGGCGGCGACGCGGTGGGGGTGCCGAGGTCGACGCGGATGCCGTTCGCGTGCAGCAGGTCGAACAGGCGGTCGAGCCAGTCGAGGTCGAACTCTCCCTCGCGGGGCTCCATGAGCGCCCAGCTGAACATGCCGATGCTCACGAGGTTGACGCCCGCCTCGCGCATCAGGGTCACGTCCTGCTCCCAGACCTCTTCCGGCCACTGCTCGGGGTTGTAGTCACCGCCGTAGCAGATCGCGTCGACGCCAGGCAGCCAGCCGTCGTAGACGGGGCCGACCGGGCGGGGCTTGGCGGAAGTCATGCGCTCTCCTTGCAACACGTCGCTGTGCACGATCACAGGTGTGATCGACCGTGCAACACCTAGGTAACAGCATGAAACATGATGTTGACAAGACCATGCTGGGCGTGAGTACTGTGACCGTGCACAGCCCCACACTGTCGTGAGTCGCCCTGGCCCAAGCCGTGGCGAGAAGCGCGATGGTTCCTTGACGAGGAGGACCTCATGCGCCTGTCCACAGGCACCAAGGCAGCGGCGATCATCGCCTCCGCCGCACTACTGATGACCGCCTGCAGCTCGGGCGACGGCTCCGACAGCGCGGCCGGCGACGGCCCGGTCGAGCTCACGTTCTGGACCTGGGCGCCCAACGTCGACAAGGTCGTCGAGACCTGGAACGCCGCCAACCCGGACATCCAGGTCACGGTCAACAAGCAGGACGGCGGCGACCCGGCGATCACCAAGCTGCTCACCGCGGTCAAGGCCGGCAGCGGCGCACCGGACATCATGCAGACCGAGTACCAGAAGATCCCCACGCTGGTCTCGGCCGACGCGCTCGCCGACATCTCCGGCGAGGTCTCGGACCTGGCGGACCAGTTCCCCGAGGGCGTCTGGAACGACGTGACCCTGGGCTCCGACGCGGTGTACGCCGTGCCGCAGGACTCGGGCCCCATGCAGTTCTACTACCGCGCGGACATCTTCGAGCAGCTCGGCCTGACCGTCCCCACGACGTGGGACGAGTACGCCGCGACGGCCGCCGCCCTCCAGGCCGCCGACCCCAGCAAGTACCTCGGCACGTTCTCCGCGACCGACGCCGGCTGGTTCACGGGCCTCGCGCAGCAGGCCGGCGCCTCCTGGTGGGGCATCGACGGCGACGCATGGTCCGTCGCGGTCGACGACGAGGCGACGCTCAAGGTCGCCGACTACTGGGGCGGGCTCGTCGAGTCCGGCGTGATCGACAACAAGCCCATGTACACCCCCGAGTGGAACGCCGCGCTCAACGACGGCACGCAGATCGGGTGGCTCTCGGCCATCTGGGCGCCGGGCGTCCTCGAGGGCAACGCCCCCGACACGGCGGGCCTGTGGAAGATGGCCCCCATGCCGCAGTGGGACGCCGCGAAGCCCGCCACGGGCAACTGGGGCGGTTCCGCGACGGCCGTGACGAGCCAGTCGAAGCACCCCGAGCAGGCCGCGGAGTTCATCACGTGGCTCAACTCGTCGCAGGAGGGCGTCGACCTGCTCGTCGAGCAGACCGGCATCTACCCCGCGAACATCCCGGCGTCGGCCGAGGCGCTGTCCGAGCCGCCGGCGTTCTTCGCGAACCAGCCCGACTTCTACGAGATCGCGGCCCAGACGGCCAAGACCGCGGGCAGCTTCACGTACGGCCCCAACGTCAACGTCACGTACTCGGCGTACAACGACGAGTTCGGCAAGGCCACCGAGGCCAGGTCGCGTGCCGCGTTCACGACCGCGGTCGAGACCATGCAGAAGGTCACGCTCGACGACATGAAGACCTCCGGCTTCACCGTCAAGGAGTAGGCCCGACCGCGACCGCCCGGTCCGTCCGGGCGGTCGCCCCGGTCGTCGCCCGCACCGGGCCCCGACCACCCGGGCGACGGACGAGCCCGACGGGCTCACGCCCACCCACCTGCTCCGTGCTTCACCAGCCGCCTGCTCCCGTACGGCGGAGACCTTTCGAGGAGAGATCGTGACCACGACCACGCCAGCGCGGCCCAGCGCGCCGCCCGCGGTGCGACGCCGCCAACCCGGGGCCTCACGGCGCCAGGCAGCCCCCTGGGGCTTCCTCGCCCCGGCGATCGTGCTGTTCGTCCTCTTCCTCGCGCTGCCCATCGCCTACGCGGTGTACCTGAGCTTCCGCACCGAGAAGGTCAGCGGGCTGGGCCTGGGGTCCGGGTCGCGGACCGAGGTGTGGAACGGGTTCGCGAACTACGCGGCCTCGCTCGCGGACCCCGAGTTCCTCGCGTCGGTGGGCCGCGTCGGGCTGTACGGCGTGATCGTGGTCCCGACCATGCTGGGGCTCGCGCTGCTCTTCGCGCTGCTGCTCGACTCGCGTCGCTCCCGCGCCACGAAGTTCTCGCGCATCGCGATCTTCCTGCCCTACGCCGTGCCCGCGGTCATCTCCTCGCTCCTGTGGGGCTTCCTCTACCTGCCGGGCGTGAGCCCCTTCTACTACGTGTTCGAGCGGCTCGGCTGGGACGTCCCGTCCCTGTTCTCGTCGAACCTGGTGATCTTCGCGGTCGCGAACATCGCGGTGTGGGGCGGCGTCGGCTTCAACATGGTGGTCATCTACACGTCGCTGCGGGCCATCCCGTCCGAGCTGTACGAGGCCGCCGAGCTCGACGGCTGCACCCAGGTCGGGATGGCGTGGCGGATCAAGATCCCCATCGTGATCCCGTCCATCATCATGACGTTCGTCTTCTCGATGATCGCGACCCTGCAGGTCTTCGCCGAGCCGACGACGCTCAAGCCGCTCAGCAACACGATTTCGAGCACGTGGACCCCGCTCATGAAGGTGTACCGCGACGCCTTCATCCGCGGCGACCTGTACTCGGCGGCCGCGACCTCGGTCATCATCGCCCTCGCGACGTTCGTCCTCTCGTTCGGCTTCCTGCGCCTCGTGCAGAGCCGTGCCTTCGGTCAGGAGAAGTGACCATGACTACCGACGCCGCCGAGACCGCGCTCGTCGCGGAGACCGCCGGGGACCGTCCCGGACCCGTCGCCCGGGGTGGGCGCCCCGCACGCAGGGCCCCCCGGACGGGGCACCGGTCCGCAGGTGAGCGCCCGAGCGGGACTGCGACCGCGATCCTCCTCGTGGGCGCCCTGTACTGCCTGCTGCCCGTGCTGTGGGTCGTCGTCGCCTCGACCAAGTCGGGGAGCGAGCTGTTCTCGACGTTCACGTTCGCCCCGTCGACGCACTTCGTGGAGAACGTGTCCGACCTCAACGCGTACCGCGGTGGCCTGTTCTGGCGGTGGATGGCGAACACGGCCCTCTACGCCGGGGTCGGCGCCATGCTCTCGGTCGTCGTGTCGGCCATGGCGGGCTACGCGCTCGCGAAGTACCGGTTCCGGGGCAAGTCCGCGGTCTTCAACATGCTGCTCGCGGGCGTCCTCGTGCCGGGCGTGGTCCTCGCGATCCCGCAGTACCTGCTCCTGGCGCAGATCGGCCTGACGAACACCTACTGGGCCGTGCTCCTGCCGAGTATCATCAGCCCGTACGGCATCTACCTGGCCCGGATCTACGCGGGAGCCTCGATCCCCGACGAGATCGTCGAGGCCGCGCGGACCGACGGCGCGAGCGAGCTGCGCACGTTCGCACAGGTCGCGATGCCCATGATGGCGCCGGGCCTGGTGACCGTGTTCCTGTTCCAGTTCGTCGCGATCTGGAACAACTTCATGCTGCCGTACATCATGCTGGGCGACGACAAGCTGTTCCCGCTGACGGTGGGCCTGTCGGGCCTGCTCAACCAGGGGGCGTCGCAGCCCGCGCTGTACACCCTCGTGATCACGGGAGCGCTGCTGTCGATCGTCCCGCTCGTGGCCCTGTTCCTCCTCCTGCAGCGCTACTGGCAGGTCGACCTGGCCGCCGGCGCGGTCAAGGCCTGAGGATGTCCCTAGACTCACGTCTCGTGGAGCAACCCGGTGAAGACGCCGCCCCCGACCACGTCCCGGGCGCCGAGCCGCAGCCTGCCCGCGAGAGGCGAGCGACGGCGTCGGGCAGCGGGGCGAAGGCGAGCGGCGGCGCGAAGCGGCGACCCACGATCCGTGACGTCGCCGAGGTCGCGGGCGTCTCGCGCGGGACCGTGTCACGCGTGATCAACGGTGGCCACTGGGTCTCCCCGGACGCGCTCGCCGCCGTCAACGAGGCGATCCGGACCACGGGGTACGCCGCGAACCAGCACGCGCGCAGCCTCGTGACGGGACGGTCGAACTCGATCGCGTTCCTGCTCACCGAGCCGCAGCACCTGCTCTTCGAGGACCCCAACTTCTCGATCCTGCTGCGCGGCGCGGCCGAGGAGCTCGCGAAGCGCGAGATGCCGCTGCTGCTCATGGTCGCGGGCACCCCCGAGGAGCGCCGGCGCATCGGCGGGTACGTCGCGGCGGGCCACGTCGACGGCGTCCTGCTCATCAGCTCCCACCAGGGCAACCCCATGCTGGCGGAGCTCCTCAAGCAGAAGGTCCCGACCGTCGCCTGCGGTGTGCCGCTCGGGTACGAGGGGCGCGTCGGGTACGTCGCGGCCGACGACCGGGCCGGGGCGCGCACCATGACGCAGCACCTGCTCGACTCGGGGCGCACCCGCATCGCGACGATCACCGGTCCGCTCGACACCCCGGGCGGGACGCTGCGCCTCGACGGGTACCGCGACGCGCTGGGGGACCGGTTCGACGAGACGCTCGTCGCGCACGGGGACTACTCGCGCGAGCGGGGGCGGCTCGCGATGGCCGAGCTCCTCGAACGCCGGCCCGACCTCGACGCCGTGTTCGTCGCGTCCGACCTCATGGCCGCGGGCGCGCTCGTCGCGCTCCAGGCCGCAGGGCGGAGCGTGCCGGAGGACGTGGCCGTGGGCGGGTTCGACGACTCGGGGGTCGCCGCCTCGCTCCACCCCGCGCTCACGACCATGCGGCAGCCGTTCGAGCGCATCAGCGCCGAGATGGTGCGGCTGCTGCTCGAGGTCGTCGAGGGGCAGGAACCCGCGGCGATCACCCTGCCCACGTCGCTCGTGGTGCGGGACTCGGCATAGCCCGACCCGTGCACACGGTCCGCGCCCGGTGCTGTGTCCACAGGTGAGCCCGCGCGGGTCGTCGCCGCCCGGCGTGCGGCGGCAGGCTGGCCTGATCCGGTCCCGCCTGAACCGGCCTGAACCGGCCTGAACCGGGCTGAACCGGCCTGAACCGTCCTGGACCAGGCGGTCGAGGCGCATGACGCGCGGGTGGGCAGGCGCCGCCGGGGGGTGGGTGTGTTTGTAGCGGAGCCCCAACAATTGTTGGGGCTCCGCTACAAACACACCCCACCCCCTGGGGTGCTGGCAGAACCTGGGGTGCTGGCAGAACCACCGGTGCCGCTAGCCCCGAGGCGCCCGCAGTCCCCAGCGGTCGCCGGGGAACCGCCGGCCGCCCCAGGAGCACGGCCGGGGGCAAAGCTGCGGAGCCTGCGGGCCGGGGAGCGGCGACCGCAACGGCCCGGGCGCGCCACGGCCACGCGGAGCGCAAGGACGCACGCGGAGCGCAAGGACGGAAGGGGGAGCGCATGGACTGGAGCAGTCCCGTCTCGACGATCGTGCCCGGGCTCGAAGGGCCCGTCCTCCGCGCGCTCTGGGCGCGGTCCGACGAGCTCACGGGCGGCCAGGTGCACCGCGTCGCGCGCGCGGGCACAGCAGAAGGTGTCCGCCGCGCCCTGGAGCGGCTCGAGCGGCAGGGCGTCGTCGAACGGCGCAGCGTCGGTCCAGCGCACTACTACCGGGTCAACCGTGACCACCTGTGCTGGCCCGCGATCGAAGCCCTGTTCGACGCACTGCACCCCTGGCGTGAGCTGCGTCGACGCGTCGACGACCTGCTCCACGAGGTCGTGCGGGACGACGACCTTCGACGGGCGATCGGCGTCGCGGTCGTCGGGTCGGCCGCCCGCGGCGACGGCACGGCCGCGGACGACCTGGACCTCCTCGTCGTGGTCCCCGACGACGTCCCGACGTGGATCACTCACGAGCTCGCCGACCGGCTGCGCCGCGACGCGCGCACCTGGACCGGCAACGAGGCGGACGTCCATCTCCGCACGACCGCGTGGCTCACGACCCAGCGAGACCGCCCCGGAGCGCTCGACCGGTGGGCGCACGACGCCGAGCAGGTGCTCGGACCGTCGGTGCACGACCACCTGCCCCTCGTCGTCCTCCCCGACTGACTACAGGCGGGCCGGGACGCGCCTCACCTGAGCCGCGCGCGAGCGGCAGCCGAGCGGCACCCGACGGCGGAGGGCGAGCTCCGCCGTCGGGCCGCGGACCTCAGCAGGTCAGGTTGTCGCCCGTCGTGGTCCCCAGGAGCTCGGCGTACCGGCGGAACAGCTCCACGCGGTGGGCGACCTGGCGCGGGTTCCCGCCGTCGCACTCGAGCGGGCCGTTGATCGCGCGGATCGTCTCGCGGAAGCCGTGCTCCCCGACGATCGCCTCGTGGCACGTCATGGTGCCCTCGCCCGGCTGCGTGTTCCAGTACCAGAGCGCCGTCTTCCACGCCACGGTCGGGTCCGTCTCGACGAGGAACGGGTTGTTCAGCAGGTCGATGCCCAGGGCGTCACCCGCCGCCTTGTAGTTGAAGTTCCAGGAGAGCTGGATGGGGCCCTTGCCGTAGTACGCGTCCTGGCCCGCGGGGCACCCGTACGGCTGCGACGGGTCGCAGTAGTGCGAGTACACGGTCGTGTCGAGCTCGCTCACGTGCAGCAGCCCCGTGCTCTCGTGGCTCACGTTCGCGAGGAACGCCGCAGCCTCACGGGCCGCGATCTCCCGGCCGCCCGACGTCGCGAACTCCGGGTACGCCTCGGTGGCCGCGACCAGGCCCTCGTACGTGTAGAACGAGTTGCGGTCCGGGAACATCTCCTCGAACTGCGCCTCGGTCACCACGAAGCCCGTCGTGATGCCGCTCGTCGAACCTGTCTCAGCCATGAGCCACCCTCTCGTCACTGTCCTGGACGGAACGCTCCCGACGACTCGTCGGCGACTCGTCGGGCAGTCCGTCGGCGTTCACGCGCCACCCTAGGGGACGAGCGACGGCTCCTCGGTATCGGTGTGCAGAGCGCTTCGAGGGGCGTCGTCCGAGGCCGACCGGGGCGGGTCCTCGACGTCGGGACGACCCTCCGGACCGGTCGAGTCCGTCGGCGGGACGACCTCCGCGGACGCCCCTCCGCCCGTCCGCTCGTACGTGAGACCGGCCAGCAGGGCCGCGACCCACCCGGTCGCGAGCGGCCACACGAGGCTCGCCTGCGCCGCCGGCAGGACGAGGTCCACCGTGGCGGGATGCAGGCCGCTCGGTGCGTACGTCGCGAACGACCGCGCCGTCCCGGCGAGCACGGCAGCGACCACGGTCGTGTGCCAGACGGCGAGCGTCGCCGTCCACCGGTCAGCGCCCGGCGGCAGCCGACGGGTCGCGAGCCACGCACCGCCCGCGACCACCAGCCCGACGACCACGGCCAGGACGACCTCCGTCACCTGGACCGGCTGCGCCTGCGGGGCGAACCGGAAGATCATGGCCCCGGGCGCGATCTCCCCGACGAGGTCGATCGGGCCGCGGGCGCTGCGGTGCCACACCAACCACGACCCGGCAGCACCCACCGCGACCCACACGACCGTCGCCGTGAGGCCCGCGACGATCACCGCCGGGTAGGCGCGGGCCCGCAGCGGCTTGCGCGACCTGCGCGTCGCAGGGAGGTCGGCTGCGGACGAGCGGTTCGTCACCGCGAGCGTGCCGGCCAGGGACAGCGCCACGACCCAACCGTTGACCAGACCCCACCACCCGCCGTCGAACGAGGACGCCAGCAGGTGGAACGCCGGATTCATGGGCGCAGGGAAGGCGATGTCCGCGACCGTGTCCGCGACCGACCCCACCACGCCGCCGACGACCACCCCCGACCATGCGGCGAGGAAGACCGCCCAGCCGCCGCTCCGCCGAGGAAGGCGCCGCGTCGCGAGATATGCGACCGCCATGACGACCAGCCCGGCGAGCAGGGCCGCGAGGATCGTCTGCCCGGTGATCGCGGCGCCGCCGGGCAACGTGCCGTTCGGGTGGGGGACCAGGGCCCGGACCAGCGAGGCGTCGACCTGGTCGGTGACGTTCGTGTGCGCCCAGTCGCTCAGGACCGCCGTCCCGACCCACACGATCGACGTGACGAGCCCGGCCACGAGCACGGCGGGCTCCCTGCGTGACGTCATCGGCATGCCCGCGAGGGTAGCCGGTCAGAACCAGCCGAAGCGAGCGGCCGTCCTGACGGCCTCGGCCCTGCTGGTCGCCCCCAGCTTCGCCTGTGCGGACACCAGGTAGTTGCGCACCGTCCCCACGGCCAGGTGCGCGCGCTGCGCGATGACCGAGCTCGGCAGGTCGAACGACGCGAGCCGGAGCACGTCGAGCTCCCGTGGGCTCAGAGGGCACGCGGGAGCCGTCAACGCGTCCGCGGCCAGGCCTGGGTCGACGTACCGGCCGCCGTCGTGCACGAGCCGGACGACGCCCGCCAACGTGGTCCCGGACGCCCCCTTCGTCACGAAGCCCTGGGCGCCCGCCTCCAGGGCGCGGCGCAGATGAGGCGGGCGGCCACGGCCCGTGAGGATCACGGTCCGGCACGCGGGCACCGCTGCCGTGACCTCGCCGGCGACCGCGATGCCGTCGAGCCCCGGCATGTCGAGGTCGACGAGCGCGACGTCCGGGCGGTGCTCGCGCGCGAGCCGGACCGCGTCGTGACCGTCCGCGGCCAGCGCGACCACCTCGAGATCGTCCTCGAGGGTCAGCAGCGCCGCCAGGGCGGTCCGGACGAGCTCCTCGTCGTCGGCGAGCAGCACACGGATCATGGAGGACCTCCGGTCGTCGACGGCGCGGGAAGCCCCGGGACCCGCGCCCGCAGCACGAACTCGTCGCCGTCGCGGTCGACCGACAGGGCGCCGCCCGCTTCCGCGAGGCGGTCCGCGACCCCTGCGAGCCCGGAGCTGAACGGGTCGACGGGTACCCCGCGCACGCCGTCGTTGCGCACCGCGAGGGTCACGGTCCCGTCCCCGACGCCGACCTCGACGCGGCACCACGTGGCCTCGCTGTGGCGCAGGACGTTGGTCGCTGCCTCCCGCAGGACGGGGACCAGGGTCGTGGCGGCCCCCGGGGGGACGAGCGTCAGGTCGCCGTCGACCGTGCAGCGCACGTCCGCGGACCCGAGCACCGTGCGGACGGCGTCGAGCTGGGCGACCAGGTCGATCGAGCGGTACCCGTGCACGGCCTCGCGCACCTCGCCGAGCGCCGAGCTCGCGATCTGCCGGATCTGCTCGGCCTCGGTGCGCACCTGGGGATCGCCGGGCTCGAGGCGGGCGACGAGCTCGGCCTTGAGCGCGATCACCGTGAGGTCGTGGCCCAGGAGGTCGTGCACGTCGCGCGCGAAGCGCAGCCGCTCCTCGCTCGCGGCGAGCTGTGCGCGGGCCTCCCGGGCTGCGCCCGCGTCGACCAGCAGGCTCCACAGCCACACGGGGGACCAGTTGACGGCCGCGACCGATGCGCCGATCAGCCCCGTGACGACGACCGCGGGCCACACCGCACCGCCCGTGACCCACGCCGTGGCCGCGCTGACCGCGGTGCACCCGAGCCCGACCACGACCGCCGTCCGCGCCCGCACGAGCAAGGGCGAGACCCCGACGACCGTGGCCCCGATCCACGCCCAGGTGTCCCAGACGCCCGCCGCGACAGGGGCCACGAGTCCGAGCGAGGCCACGGTCGTCACGGCGGACGCGGCGAGCCACCGCCTCCGTGCCCTCTCGCCGAGCCAGGGAGTCACGGCGGACCGCACGGCTCCCGCGGTCGTCACGCTGAAGGCGAGGATGCCGACCGCACCGAGCACGACCCACACCGGGCGCGTCTCGCGGGTCAGGCCGATCCCGGGCATCAACAGGCTCGTCCACAGCGTCGTCGCGAGCCACACGAGGACGAGCAGCCGCGCTCGCGCGAGCCGCCGGTCGCGGGGGTCGAGCGGGCGAGACCTGGGATGGTCCATGCCAGCGATCGTAGGCCGGGCCCGCGCACGGTGTCCTGGTGCGTTCCGCACGGATCCTGATGACACCGCACCCCTGACGCCGGTGCGCCCACCGGCCGGACGGTGGTGCCATGAACACGACACCTCTCCTGGACCCGGCGGTCGCCGCCGGGGACCGTTCACCGAATCGTCGTCCGTCGAGGCGCCTCGTCGCCCACCTCGCCCAGATGCTCGTCGCCATGCTCCTGGGCATGTTCCTGCTCGTCCCGGTCTGGGAGGCAGCCCTGAGGTCCCTCGGCTGGGAGGCCGCTGGTACCGGGGCCGAGGGCACGGCCCTCGCCATGGCGACGACCATGAGCATCGGGATGGGCCTGTGGATGGTCCACCAGGGGCACCGTCTGCGCGACGTGGGCGAGATGTGCCTGGCGATGTACCTGTCGCTCGCGCTGGCCCTGGTCCCGTACTGGGCCGGCGTGCTCTCGGCGGACGCCGCGCTCGCCGTGGGGCACGTCCTCATGCTGCCCGCGATGGTCGCCGTGATGCTGGCCCGGCGCACGCACCACGAGGGGACGACGGCGCGGGCCGTGCCCGTCTCCGGGGCACGCAAGGTGCTCGACGCCGTCGCGCACCGCTGGCCCACTCTCCTCGGGCTCGGCCTGACGTTCGACAGCTGGATCAGCCCGGGCATCCCCTCGCCGTGGCTCCTCGTGTTCCTGGGGACGGAGTACCTCGTGATCGGCACCCTGCGCCGACAGTTCCGCCGGGACCGGGTCCTGGCCCTGCACGTGGTCGGGTTCGTGGTCTACGCCGGGCTCGCGGTCCTCGCGGCCACCCTGCCGCCCGACGCCGCCGCGTACGTCGTCGCAGCCGGCTGGCTCCTGCACGTGGGATGGGACGCTGCGCTGCACCGTGCGAACCGGATCGTGTGGCGCTGGTACGCCGAGACCTGCGTGGTCATCGACCTCGTCCTCGGGCTCACGGTCCTCCTCGTCGTGCGCTGACCGCCCGACGGCGGAGCGCACCTTCTCCTGGAAGGTGCGCTCCGCCGTCGGGCAGGGGAGGTGCAGGGACTCAGCAGGTGAGGTTGGAGCCCGTCGTCGTCCCCAGGATCTGCGCGAAGCGCTGGAACGCCGCGATGCGGCTCTGGACCTGCGCCGGGTTGCCGCCGTTGCACTCCATCGAGCCGTTGATCGAACGGATCGACTCACCGAAGCCCGAGCCGCCCACGATCGCCTGGTGACCGGACATGGTGCCCGCCCCCGACTGCGTGTTCCAGAACCACAGGCCGGTCTTCCAGGACACGGCCGGGTCCGTCTCGACCAGGTACGGGTTCCGCAGCAGGTCGATGCCCAGGGCGTCGCCCGCGGCCTTGTAGTTGTAGTTCCACGAGAGCTGGATGGGGCCCTTGCCGTAGTACGCGGACTGGCCCACGGGGCACCCGTACGACTGCGACGCGTCGCAGTAGTGCGGGTAGTTCGCCGTGTTGATCTCCTTGATGTAGACCAGGCCGCCCGTCTCGTGGTTCACGTTCGCGAGGAACGCCGCCGCCTCACGCTTGGCGACCTCGGAGCCGCCCGTCGTGGCGAACTGCGGGTACGCGCTGAGCGCCGCGACCAGGCCCTGGTAGGTGTAGAACGGGTTCCGGTTGGGGAACATCTGGTTGAACTGGGCCTCGGTCACGACGAAGCCGGTCTGGTTGCCGCCCCCGTTGTCACCACCTGTGGTGCCGCCGGTCTCTCCCGTGCCGCCGCCGGTCGAGCCGCCGCACGTGCCCTGGTCGCGCCAGACTCCCCACTGGCCCGTGGTGCCAGGCGTCTCGCCCTGCGTCCACCAGCCCGCCTTCCAGTTGTGGCCGCCGGTCGAGACGACCGCGCCGCCCGTGTAGACCGCGGACGCGCTCCACGGTGCGGCGCAGGGCTCGGCCGCGGAGGCGCGGGGGGCGAGGACCGTGGCGGTGACCGACAGTGCCGCGAGGGCCGTCGTGAGGAGCAGGGCGAGCAGGGCCAGCGTCGTCGCTGGCCGTCGGATCGTGTGCGCGGTGCGCATGTTCGTACCTCTCGTCGATGACAGGGGACGACTGCGAGCCTGGCGGGGGATTTGTCCGATGGTCAACGCACGTAGGGGGTACTACGTAGGTGAGGGGCCGGTCGTGGCGTGGCGTGGCGTGGCGTGGCGTGGCTGGGCTGAGCGTCCCGGTCCGGGAGCAGGGGAGCGATCGAGCAGCAGCTCCGTCCGTCGGAGATGTCGGAGGGCGCGGCGTGGACCGGACACGTCCTGCGCGAAGGGGGGCGGGAGTGTTTTCTGCGCAGCCACCACAATTGTGGTGGCTGCGCAGAAAACACCCCTCTGGGTAGTCGCACCCTGCAGGCGCGGCGACGTGTTCTCGGCGTGCAGAAACTGCCTGTGTGCATCTATTGCACATGTGCACTTGGTGCACTACGTTCGTGTCATGGCCTCCGACAAGAACGCACCGCACCGCACCGACGGGCTGCCGAGCCTGGCCTCGGCCCGCGCCGCCCTCGAGGCCGCGGCCGGACTCGCTCCCGAGGAGGCCGTCGCAGCTCTCGCCGAGGCGCGCGTCCAGCTCGACGCCGCGCTCGACGAGGCGATGGCTCAGGCCCTGCTCGCCGGCCACTCGCTCCGCTCGGTCGCAGCGGACGCGGGAGTCGCGCCCAACACCGTCCCGCCCCGCGTCGCCCGCACCGCGGCGCTCGGCTCCTACCGCGGACCCGACGACCGCGTGACCGCAGAAGGAGTGACCAGGGCGCGCTACGACGTCGAGCAGGGCAAGCACGTGAGTGCCGCTCCCGAGGCGACCACGCCGCTCCGCTTCCGCCGCCGCACCTGATCCACTCCCTCCCGCGCACCATCAGCCGCACCGCCCCACGACCCGAGGAGTACTCCATGGCCGACGCCACCTCCACCCACCTGTCGATGCTCCTCGACCGGTCGGGCTCCATGCAGTCGATCAAGGCCGCGACGATCGCGGGCTTCGACGAGTTCATGCTCGAGCAGCGCGGTGTCACGGGGCGCTGCACCGTGACGCTCGCGCAGTTCGACAGCGAGTACGAGGAGGTCTACGCCGACCGGGACGTCGCCACCGTCCCGTCGCTCGACCTCCAGCCCCGTGGAACGACAGCTCTGCTCGACTCGATCGCGCGCCTCGTCCACTCGACGAGCGTGCGGATCGCGCAGCTGCCCGAGGACCAGCGGCCCGCGACCGTGATCGTCGGGATCATGACCGACGGCCACGAGAACGCCTCGAAGGAGTACACGCACGCCGCGATCAAGGCGCTCGTGACCGAGCGCGAGACCGTGTTCGGGTGGACGTTCCTCTACATGGGGGCCAACCAGGACGCGATCGAGGTCGGAGAGTCGATCGGTGTCGCCCGCGAGCGGTCGCTGACCTACGAGGGCGTCTCGGCAGGGGCCGCGTACGGGGCCGCGTCGGCGAGCATGGCCCGCCTGCGCACCGGGGTCGCCGACGGCGCCGCGCCGGCCGTGGCCCGCGACACGTTCGCGGGGTTCACGGCCGCCGAGCGCGACCTGGCTGCGGGGAACGGCTCGCCCGCCGGGCGTGTGCGCACGGCCCGGCCGGCGCCCGCGGTGGCGCGCCCGGCCGCACCGCCCGCGGTGCCGACCGCACGGCTCACCGAGAGCGAGCTCGTCGCGTGGCTCACGCAGTGGCGCGACACCACGTCGGCCACGAGCATCGGCGACCGCGCGACCTACGGTGGCCGCAAGCTCATCGACGCCCAGGTCGCGGGCCACGACGTGTTCCTCAACGCCGACACGTCGCGCGGCGCGGTCGAGCAGCTCCTCGCGCACGCGGCGCGGGGCCCGCTCGTGTGGTCGGCCATCACGAACCGGAACGGGGTCGTCAACAAGATCACGTTCCAGCCCGACGGCGCCCGGACCCCCGGCTGGTACTGCTACCTCACGGCCGCGCAGGCGGGGGAGGGGCGGCTGTGAGGTGACGGTGCGGTGTTGCGGCGGTGAGCGACGTCCGTGGCAGGTCACGGCCGACCTCGTCGGGTAGTCTTCCCGATCGTTCGGGCTGAAGACCATCACGCCCGTCGACGAGGCAGGGGGCTTCGATGGAGGATCCGCGGACGGCACCGAAAGCTGGGGCGGTCAGGCGGCACGTTCGCTGGGCCGTGCCGCTCGTGCTCGCACCGATCGCCTACGTCGGCTGCATGGCGGGCATCGCTGCCCTCGACCGGGGAGAACAGACGGACAGCTCGACCTTGCTCGTCATGCTCCTGCTCCTCCTGGGCGCCGTCGTCGCGCCGATCTCCCTCGTCGTCCTTGCGGTCGTCAAGGCCTCCGCGACGTATCGCGATCACCGGCGCAGCACGGGACGGTTCCGCGCGGCCGAGCTCATCGACATCCGACGGCGCGACGCGTCCGCGCGCGGGTGGCGGGACGCCCAGGCGCTGCGCCAGCAGCTCCTCGCGGGAGAAGTACCTGCGACCCTGGCCGTCTGGGACGTCGTCCCGTACGCAAACGAGGAGTTCTTCTGCGACGTCCCCATCGGCTATGCCCGGTACTACGGCAAGGACGTCAGCTACTCGCAGACATCGGGCTTCTTCTACGGTCGACCCTTGTTCGTCGCCGCAGGCCTGGCCGTGACCGCGCTCTCCAACGGCGCTCAGCGCACCGCCGCCCGGAACAAGGCTCGGCAGCAATGGCGTGAGCAGTGCATCAGCAGGCTCGTCGTGAGCAATCACCGACTTCTCGTGCAGACGCGAGGCCGGTGGCTCTCGTTCGACTACGCGTCGATGACAGCCGTCTTCCCGGAACCCACGAGCTGGGGGCTCGTCTGCCAGTTCTCCGAGGCGGAACCGCTCCTGCTCACCGGAGATCATGCACCCTTCGTGGCCGTCATGACGCTCTACCGGACCCACGGTGAACGTGCGCTGCGCGAGCACCCCAGCCTGGCGCTGCTCACCGTAGGCGGCTGAGGGGCGCAGTGTCGGGGGACGGACGGTCCGCCCCCGGTGCGGGCCACCGTCGCCCGATTTGCGCACAACCACGGGGTTCTAGTACAAATGCCCCAGGTCAAGAGTGACCGGCGAAACGCCCTCCGCGTGCCGGTCCGGCAACCGCGCTCTCTGCGCACGGTGCTCCAGGAGGAAGACCCGCCCGCTGCCGATCGGTCGCGGGAAGCGCAGGGTCGTCGACCAGCCCGGACTTCGGTGCTGGTCGGCCCCCTTCCTCGACGAAGGAAGAAGCATGACCGAACCGTTGATCAACCCGTCCCCCACCCCCGACGGGGTGGACTCGACACCTGTGGTCGTCCCGGACGACTTGAGCGGTCTCACTGAGGGACTCGGCCGCGCTTGGCGACGGCGACCTGCCGAGATCGTCGATGTACCAGAGGCACGCCGATGGTTCTACGAGGGCCGCCACCCCACGTGGGTGCTTGAGGAGTACGAACGACGCCACAACATGGAGATCTCACACCGCTTCTGGGAGTCCTGGATCATCGACATGGGGCTCGTTCGACGTAACGTGCGCAACGAGGCACTCATCCCGTGGCGAGTCCTCGAGAGACACCGGTGGGATGAACCGATCCAGATGCTCCGACTCGAAGCTTGGCGACGCGCGGGGCTCGAGATGGACGAGGTGCACCTCGCGCAGAACGATGCATGGCGGGATCGCTTGCTCCGAGAGGACGTGGTCGTCGAATACCGGCCGGAGCTCGCCCGGGATGCGTTCGGCTACGTCGCCAGACGGCCGGGTATCGACATCGGTCTTGTCCGTGAGCCCGACACGACGGACGGGGCTCCCGGTGTCCGCTGAGATCGAGCAGCCAGCCATGACACTTCGTCGGTCCCGAGACGTGAGACAGGTCACCCAGAAGTGGGGTTTTGGAATGTCCCCCGTCAAGCAGGAAGTCCTCGCCCGGAGGCAGCATGCTGTCGGGGCTGTGCATGGTCTTTTCGTCGCGGCCGAGCCCATTTCGACGACCCCGCCAGCAGGACTCCTGGACCAGATCTCGGAGGTCAAGGGGCTCTTCTCGCGGAGCTGGAAACAGGATCAGTGGGACTGGGCGGTTGTCTGGCAGCAACTGGGAAGACCTGTACCGCGCAATGCACGGCAGTCCGCCGAGACTTTGGGAGCTCTTCGGCGTGCATTGAGCGACAGAGATCCGGAAGCGGCAGGTGGAGCAGTTCTGCGCGGAGCTCGCTCGGGTCTGGTACACCACCTCAAGGCATACCTCGGAGAGCGGAAACCGCTCCTGGGGGACGAGACCGGCTTCGTCTACGTGCTGTCGACGCGAGAACAGCCGCACCTCCTCAAGATCGGCTACACCCGACGGCCGATCGCGGATCGGGTGGCGGAGATCAACCGGGCAACCGGAGTCGCCGTGCCGTTCGGCGTCCGCAAGCTGTGGATCGTCAAGAACCCAAGGGCAGTCGAGGCCACGGTCCACGCACTGCTGGGCCCGTACCGCCTGAGAGATGATCGCGAGTTCTTCCTCATGGAGTTTCGCGAGGCTCGCATGATCATCGATCGCTGTGTCGGGGAGATGAGAGCAAGGTCGATCGGTGACAGCCCGGTGGCCGGCGCCCCGGGTGAAAAGCCGTGACCAGGGCGACGTGTCCGCCCGCGGGGCGTGACGCCGTCGGGCAGGTCCGGTACACCAGAGCCATGCCGCCCCGCACCTTCCCGACCGAACCCGCCTACCCGCCCGACGGGGGCGCCGAGCGCACCCTCCACGAAGCGCTCCTGGCGCAGCTGCCCGACGACGCCGTGGTCTTCCACGGCCTGCGCCTCCAGGAGGAGGAGCAGGAGTACGAGATCGACCTTCTCGTCGCCTGGCCGGGGTTCGGGATCGCCGCGATCGAGGTCAAGGGCGGGCACATCGAACGGCGTGACGGCACCTGGTACCAGGGGAACGGGGACCAGCGGCACCGCATCGACCCGGTCGGGCAGGTGCAGGGGGCGCGGCACGCACTCCAGGCGCTGCTGCGGCACCGCGGCCTGCTCGCCGCCGAGTCCCGGACCGCGCACCTCGTCGCGTTCCCGCACCAGTACGTCGGACCCGACTGGGCGACGCTCGATCTGCCCCGCGACATGATCGTCGACCGGGGTGACCTCGAACGCGGGCACGGGCTCGCCGAACGGGTGCGCAACGCGATCACCCGGTACGGCCAAGGGCACGGGCTGCTCGCCGACGCCGATCTCGAGGAGGTCGTCGAGGCGCTCGCGGGCGGCTTCCCCAGCCAGGCGGAGCACCTCGCCGCGGCCGCAGCGCACGAGGACAGGCTCGAGCAGATGACGCGCGACCAGGGCCGCATCCTCGACCTTCTGCGCGAGGCCCGGCGGCTGCGCGTCGTGGGCGGAGCGGGTTCCGGCAAGACGTGGCTCGCGCTCGAACAGGCCCGACGGCGGGCGCGCGCCGGGGAGTCCGTCGCCCTCCTGTGCTACTCGCGCGGGCTCGGACGGTACTTCGAACGGGTCGTCGCGACCTGGCCCGTGCGCGAACGCCCCACCTACGTGGGTCTCTTCCACGACCTGCCGCGCGCCTGGGGCGCCGCAGCAGGCGCGGACGACGACGGCGACTACTGGGAACGGCACCTCCCGCTCGCCCTCGGAGAGCTCGCGGCCCAGCGGTCACCGGCCGACCTGTTCGACGCGGTCGTCGTCGACGAGGCCCAGGACTTCGGCGACCTCTGGTGGCCCTCGCTCATGAGGTGCCTGCGTGACCCCGACACGAGCGGCCTCTACGTCTTCATGGACGACGCCCAACGCGTCTTCCCCCGCGAGGGGCACGTGCCGATCGAGCTGGTCCAGGTCACCCTCGACGAGAACCTGCGCTCGACCAAGCAGATCGCCCAGGTCTTCGGCGCCCTGTCCGAGGACCTGCTCCGTCCCCGCGGCATGGACGGACCACCCGTGCGCCTGGTCGACGTCCCCGCGGAGCAGGCCGTCGGTGCCGCCGACGACGCCGTCGACGCCCTGCTCGACGAAGGCTGGGCCCCCGGAGCCGTCACGCTCCTCGCGACCGGGCGCCGGCACCCCGCCCAGGTCAACGAGGTCGCGCTCGGCGGGCACGCCGCCTACTGGGACACGTTCTTCGCCGAGGAGGACGTCTTCTACGGGCACGTGCTCGGGTTCAAGGGACTCGAGCGCCCCGTCGTCGTGCTCGCCGTCAACGGCGTCCGCGACGTCGCCCGGGCGCGCGAGATGCTCTACACCGGGCTGTCCCGGGCGCGGTCGCTGCTCGTCGTCGTCGGGCCGCGCGAGTGGATCGAACAGGTCGGCGGGGAAGCGGTGCGGCGGAGGCTGGGGAAGGCGGTGAGGTGGGAGGTGGCCGGGTGATGCCGGCGGCAACCCGCCCCGCGCCCTAGGACCGCGCGAGCTCCGCGTCGTCGCACGTCTCCGACAGCACCGGCGCGTTCAGGCGGACGACGGACGTCTGCTCCGACGAGACGACGAGCTCGGCCCCGGCGTCGTCGGTCGACGACACCTCGACCGCCCCGCCGTCCGCGAACACGGTCTGCCCAAGGGCGGCGAACCCGTGCTGCGCGAGGACGGGGTCCAGGGCTGCGCGGACCGCCGCGAAGTCGTCACCCTCGACGTACAGGTACTGCGCCGAGCCGGCGGCCGGCAGGACCAGGGTGCACGCCGAGCCCTCCTCGGAGAGGGAGGCCGTCCCGCTCGACTCCCACGGCGTGGCCGGGTCGAGCGACGACAGCGCCGCGAGGACGTCGTCGCGCACCAGGGTGTACGTGTCGAGCGCCTCGGCAGGGCGCGCACCCGGCGTGCTCGCGGTCGGAGCTGCGGCGGGAGAGCTGCTGCACCCTGCGACGAGCTGCCCGACGGCGGCCACCACCAGCAGCAGCACCCCGCCGGCACGCAGCCGCTTCCTCGACGATCCGGCGTCTCTCACGCGGTGCCCCCTCGCTGGGTCGGTCGACGCGCAGGTGCGCGGCGTCGTCGAACCTAGCAGCGACGAGGCGCCCACCGGGTGACGTCGCATGGGGACCGCTGCCCATGGCCTGCCCGCCGCGTGGTCGATAGCGTGGGTCGGCGACGCACCGGGACCAAGGCGGTCCCGCAGCCACGAGGGGGGACATGCGCACCATGTTCGGCGCCGACGTCGAGGCGCTCACAGGGCTCGGCAGCAGCTTCGTGGAGAGCGCCGAGACGCTCGAGACGGCCCGGCGGCAGGTCGACGGGATCGTCGCCGCCGCGGGCTGGGTGGGGCCCGACGCCGAGGAGTTCCGGCAGGACTGGTCCCGGCGGCTGGCCCCAGCGCTCGCCTCCTGCCTCGGTGCGCTCCGCGACAACGCCGAGGTGCTCCGCCGGAACGCCGAGGACCAGGCCCGCACCAGCGCGGCCGACGGCGGGTCGGGCCTCGACCGGGGCGGTGCGCCGGGGACCGGGGGTGGCGGCGACCGCTCCGGCGACGGTGGGAAGGACCGGCCGGGCAACCCCGACCTCTCGGGCCACGGACCGTGGGTCGACGTCCCGCCCACGATCCCGCTCGACGACGCGGCGCTCGACCCGAACATGATCAACCAGCAGGGCCTCGGCGACTGCTGGCTCCTCGCGGGCCTGGGCGCGGTCGCCCGCGACGACCCCCAGTTCATCCGCGACCACATGCAGCTCAACGCCGACGGGACCTGGACCGTGACGATGTACAAGGACGGCGATCCCGTCGAGATCACGGTCGAGCCCGAGGTCGCGCAGGACGGCGTCATGGACCCGAGCGGGAACCCGAGCTGGGCGTCGATCTACGAGAAGGCGGCCGCCGAGTACTGGGGCGGCAGCTACGACGACATCGACGGCGGCTACTCGAGCGACGCGTTCGCGGCCATCACCGGTGCGACCCCCTCCCAGACCGGCGAGGGGAACCTCTCCGACCTGAAGGACCGCCTCGCTGACGGCCCGGTCGCGCTCGGGACGGAGGACGAACCGTCGTGGTGGCCGTTCGGCGACGAGGTCGACGACGCCCGGGTCGTGCCCAACCACGCGTACATCGTGGACAAGGTCGAGGAGCGGGACGGCGAGCTCAAGGTCCACGTGATCAACCCGTGGGGACCCGGCGCCCACCTCCAGAACGACGGGTCCGACAAGGTCGGCGACATGTGGCTCACGGAGAAGCAGTACAAGGAGAACTTCGACACCGTCTACGCCGTCCCCTCCACCCGATAGGACCCACCTGTGACAACGGTCAGGAATGCACGACAAGGCTCGCAACCCACCTTCGGGGTGCTGCGGGTCGGGATCATGCGCGTCGGCCTCGTCGACGGCACGCCCCTCGCGCAGCTCGCGCTGCGCACCCCCTCGGACGAGGCCGTCGTCGTGCTCGACGAGGGAGACGCGTTCGAGCTCGACGGCGTCGGGACGCTTCACCTCGACGAGATCCGGGCGAGCGAAGGAACGGTCCGCGGCGAGGTCACGCTGCGGTTCGAGGAGATCGACGACGCCGACTGACCGGGCGATCCTCCCCGGAGGCCGGTGTCAGCGGCGGCTGGGAAGGTGGAACGCGGGAGGCCTCGCACCCGGCGGGGCCGGGAAGGCAGAGATGAGCTCACCGACGCAGCCCCGCACGTACCCGCACGGGGTGCCGTGCTGGGTGGACACCGAGCAGCCCGACGTCGACGCCGCCACCGCGTTCTACGGCGCCCTGTTCGGGTGGACGTTCACCGACAAGATGCCGCCCAACGCGCCGGGGCGCTACGTCGTCGCCTCGCTCGACGGGCAGGACGTCGCGGCGGTCGCCTCCCCGCCGGACGGCAGTGACGGGACGCCCGAGTGGATCACCTACGTCGCGGTCGACGACGTCGGCGCCACCGCCGGGGCGGTCGCGGCCGACGGTGGCGTGCTGCTCTCCGGGCCCGAGACCGTCGGCCCGCCCGGACGCATGGCCTCCGTCCAGGACCCGCAGGGTGCACGGTTCCGGCTGTGGCAGGCGGGCACGCGCCTCGGGGCGCAACGCGTCAACGAGCCGGGCACCTGGAACTTCAGCAACCTCCTCACGCCGGACCCGGACCGGGCCCTCGACTTCTACGGGCCGCTGCTCGGCTGGGAGCTCGACCCCGCGCTCGGCGCCGGGATGTTCCGCGTACCGGGGTACGGCGACCACCTCGCGCACACGATCGACCCCGGGATCTTTGAACGGCAGGAGTTCGCGCCGCCGGGGTTCGCTGATGTGGCTGCTGGGGTGGCGGCCGTCGACGGGCCGGCCCGGTGGGACGTGGCGTTCTCCGTCGCGGACCGCGACGAGAGCGCGGCCGCGGCCGAGCGGGCAGGTGGGGTCGTGCTGTCGACGAGCGAGAACGAGTGGACGCGCGAGGCCGTGGTGCGCGACCCGCAGGGGGCGCAGCTCACGCTGTCGCAGTTCGCGCCGCAGGAGTGGGGGTAGGCGGTCCCTCGCGGTCTAGGCCGGCCGGGCCGCCCGGCTGGCCCGCCCGGCGATCGACTCAGCCACGTGATCGACCTGTCGGAGGATCTCCGACGGCGTCGTCCCCAGGTCGAGCGCGTGGGTGTGGATGACGGGTCCGTCGTGGACGACCTGGACGGGCGATGGGGTCTCGCCCACGGAGTGTGCGTAGACCAGGTGGCCCTCGCTCAGGCCGAGGGCCGTGCAGTACGCGAGCAGCTGGTACACGTTGTCGCCGTGCGTCGCCTGTGGACCCGTCGACTGGTACTTCGCGTCCACCACCGCGCGCGGGACGTCGGCGTCGTGCCAGACGAGGTCCGGCCTGAGCGGGACCTTCCCTGCCACGTCGAGCGACCATGCCGATGCCTGGGCGGTGACGGTGCCGCCGCGGGACCGGAGCCGCGGACCCAGGACGCGTTCGAGGAAACCCTCGAACACCGCGGGCATCGACAGCGTCAACGAGAGGGCTGACGTGGACCCGGCGCTCAGGTCGATGCCCGATCCGTCGAGAACCAGCTGCGCCAGGGCGACCGCCGGGCGGTACCGCTCGTTGAGGCGGCTCCAGACGACCCTGTTGCTCGCGCCGGGCGCGTCCAGCGGGGCGACGTCGGCAAGGGTGAGCTGGATGCGACGCAGCCCGCGCCGCACCTCGGGGTCGTCGATCCCGAGACGGTGCAAGGCCGTCGCGGCGGCCTTGAGGGTCCTGTTCTCGACGACGTCCTCGTCGTGCTCCTGGTAACGCACGGCGAGCGGAAGAGCGACGCCGGGACGTCGGCGGACCTGCTCGGCGATGTCGATCCTGCCCCGGACGGTCGGGAGGTCGTCCTGCTTCTCCCGGTAGCCGCGCAGGACTCCGTCGGCGAGCGTGCGCTGGGTCACGAGCACGAAGAGGCGAGCGAGCGCGGTGTGCAGCTCGTCCTGCATAGCGAGCCCGACGCTCTCGCCCCACCGGTGCTCGCCGGCGCCGGCGAGGTAGAGGACGTTGGCGACGGGGATCCGGGGCCGGACGACGACCGTTCCCCGGTCGGTGCGTACGACGCCGACCACGCCACCGGCCCGCACGTCCCACCGGGGTAGCGCACCGGGGACCTGCTCACGTGCGGGCGAGACCTGCGCCCGGAAGCGGTCCTGGAGGAGTCGGACGGTCGCGAGGTCGCACGCGACCGTCGAGGTCGTCCACTCGGTCAGGCGGACGGGCTCAGGCGGCACCGTCGTCATCCGCCTGGTCGGTCCCGAGGTACGCCGCCACCGGTCGGAGCGCATCGAGCGAGAGCCGCGCCAGGACGTCCGGACGCCCGTAGAGGTGCTCGCGCAGCGTGGGGAGGACGTCGTACGCCCAGATGCGCTCGACCAGCCGGTCGTCGAGGTCCTCCCGCAGGAAGTGGCTCGGCCCGATCGCCGCGAGCGGGTCGTCGACGAGGGAGTTCGCCCGCACGATCGCGTCGGCCACCCACTGCAGGCGAGGATGGCGGGCAGCCAGGTAGCCGGGCAGGACCTGGGCGACCGGGCCCGTGACCGGGTCGAAGTCGACGAAGGAGAAGCGGCGTCGCAGCGCCGAGTCGAGGAGCGCGATCGAACGGTCCGCGCTGTTCATGGTGCCGATGAGCAGGAGGTTCTTCGGGAGGGAGAACTCCTCGCCCGAGTACATGAGGCGCACCGAGTCCTCGCGGTACTCGAGCAGGAAGTACAGCTCACCGAACACCCGCGCTACGTTGCCTCGGTTGAGCTCGTCGACGAGCAGGACGTACGTGTGGTCCGGGTCCGCCGCGGCACGTTCCGCGACCGTCCGCAGCGGGCCGCCCCGGAGCGTGAAGCCGCCGTCGGCCGACGGCCGATAGCCCTCGACGAAGTCCTCGTAGGAGTAGGACGGGTGGAGCTGGACGAGGTGCACCCTGTCGGGGTCGCCTGCGATCCACGCCGCGAGCCTGCGCGCCACGTAGGTCTTGCCCGTGCCCGGGTTGCCGGTGAAGATCACCTGCCGTCGGTCCAGGACGAGGTCGCGGATCGTCTCGACGAATCCTGCCTCGAGGTAGAGCGACGCAGCGAGCTCGTCGAGCGAGACGTCAGCGCTGAGCTCGGCGCTCGCGGGCTCGAGGGCGGGAGCTACGTGCTGTGCCCCAGCCGGCGGAGTCCCCTTCCCGGTCTTGCGCCACTCCGCGACCGCGTTCCGCTCTTCGTCGGACCAGGACTCCGTGGGCTCCATCGTCAAGGTCGCCCAGAGAAGTCCCTGGGCGTCGAGGCGGTCGCGCAGCTCCACCCCGTGGCGCGCGGCGATCTCCGTCACGAGGTCGAGCAGGCCCAGGAAAGCGTCGAAGACCTCGCTGTCGGGAGCGTGCGCGGCCGGGCGGTAGTAGCCCGTGACCTTGATGAAGTCGGCGACGTACCGAGACCTCCAGACCGGCTCGGCCTCGGCGTCGACGGCCATGCGGAGGAAGGACGAGACGCTGAGGCGTGACCCGCGCTGATCGAGGACGTCCGGCGGCAGGGATGCCGCGAACCCGTCCAGGGCGCCGTCTCGGTCGAGGGTCCAGAGCGCTCGGAGGGTCCTCGCCGCGTCGTCGGGCGCGGCCTCGGCCCACGTGACGAGGTCCTCGGCCGCCCGGTAGTTGACGAGATTGGTGCGGCGGACCAGGCGTTTGAGCCCGACGAGCCACTCCTCTCCGCCGAGCAACGCTGAGCGCACGTCCTGGATCTCGGCGGCGGCCTCGAGCTTGTACTTCCGCTCCTCGGTGTCGAGCTCCACGCGGTCAGAGAACCACCGGAACCAGGCACCAGCACGCTCGAACGCGTCGGTCGGAGCCGACCACTGCCACAGGTAGGGGGCGCGCCACAGGTCCACGAAGGAGTCCGGAGCCCCCGCGTCCTCGGCCAGACGCCGAGATATTCGTGCGACCTGCAAGGCCTCAGGTGCGCCGTCGTCGTCCGTGCCCCAGATCGAGACGATCGCCTGGCGGGCGGACCGACTGGTGTTCGGCGGGAAGACGTCGGGCAGGAGGAGGTGCTCGAGCGCGAACTTCTGGATCTGGCCGCCCTCGGAGTCGTCGAGGGTGTCGAGCAGGGCGACCAGCTCGTCGGGGGACTCGAGGACCCGACGCCGGACGTCGAGCGGAAGTCGTTTGAGAGCGACGAACGCCTCGACGAGGAACGCGAAGAGCTTCCACCGGTAGGTGCCGTACGCCGTCCCCGCGCGGACGAGGCCGCTGTCGAGCGTCAGACCGAGGTCGTCGGGCAGAGGCGCGGTTCCGTCCCGGGTCTCGAGGATCTCGCGGACGATCGCGCGCTTCTTCTGCCCCGTCACCGCCTCCGGGCTCGCGATGAGCAGGTGGACGTAGAGGATCTCCGCGGCCAGCTGCACGGCACTCGTCGGCGACGAGGCGAGCTGAGAACGCAGCTTGGCCATGAAGGTGCCCGAGCCCGTGTCGGGGCTCTCGACGAAGTCCCTGATGAGTGCCTCGCCGTCGGCGAGCGTCGATCCCGGGCCGTCCGAGAACAGTGACCGGTCGTCCAGCAGCGCGGCGTCGCGCCACCGTGCTGCGGCCTCGTAGATCGGGCGAGCAGTGGGGTAGGGAACCCTGGTGGCGGACATCGATCTCCTCGTCGGCGGGTGGCGCTGCCACCGTAGCGGGAGCCGTGACACGGAGGGGAGGGGCGAGGGGGTGAAGTCCTCGTTCCGAGCCTCGTCGTCGATGCCTCGGGTACGTCACTGAGGGTTCCCATTCGCCGACACACAGGGAAGGCCGTCGGGGACTACCTCCCTCCTGCGGCGGGCCGTTTCACACGGCAGCGACGCGGGCGTCGTCGACGACCGCCTCGAGCTCCGTGAGTCCGACCTGGTGTTGCAGCAGCGCGTCGCGCTCAGCAGCCGGGATGCTCATCGACTCCGCGAGGAGGGCCGCCAGCGCTCCGACCTGCGGCTCGTCGACGTCGCGGGGGAAGAGCCAACGGATGTTGTCGTCGCGGGTGATGAGGTCGACGCTCGTGCGCGCCCCGTCGTCCGCGCCCGGGACGTAGCGCACGTAGCGCACGTCCTCGAGAGGGATGGAGTCACGGATCTCGCCCCGCTTGAGCAGGGCGCTGCTCTTGGCAGCCAGGACACGACGGTCCGTGACGGCGACGACCATGTCTGGGGTCACGCGGTCGAGCGGGAGCGCCTTGCGGCCCAGCGTGGCGAGGGCGTCGTCGGCATCCACCTGGAACGGGGCGGCGACAGCGCGCAGCTCCTCGCCGTCGTCGAGCAACCAGGGCAGGATGCGCAGCACCCGCTCGTCGTCGTACCCGGGCGGGACGCAGAGGACGTGCGGAGGTGTGCTCTCGAGGCCCTCGGGGTGGAGCACCTCGGTGAGCGGTGCCAGCGCGTCAAGGATCTGGGCGCAGGTGAGCTGGGAGCTCCGGGCGCTGCGGCGTGACCGGGTGAGCGGCATGGATGCCCTTCCCGGGAGCTCCGCGATGATGTGCAGCTCGCGGGTGAGCGCATCGACGAGACGCGTTGCCTCGGTCAGCGACTCCTCGAACCCCGCTCGGGCCTCCGCGACGATGAGGTCGAACTGCTTGGCCTCGTGGACGTCGTCGACGCCTGCGGCCCGCGACCAACCGGCGTGGACGGCCTGATAGCCGGTCCACGCCTTGAGCGACGTGAGCAGAGCGAACGCGTCGAAGACGATCGCCTCGGCGTTCGCCTCGAGGAACTCACGGCGAGGTCCGTGCGCGGTGAGCCCATCGAGTTGACGGACGTGCCCCGCGACGTTCCGGCGGTACAGGTCGAGCTGCGTCTCCAGATCAGCTCCCTTGCCCGAGATCTTCTGCCACGCGGAGGCCGGAACCCCGCGGATCTCGCGCACGCGTGCGACCGTGCCTTCGATCTCCTTGGCGAGTCCGGTGAGCGTTGCCCACTGCTCGGTGCGGATCGTCTGGAGCACGTGGGTCGTCAGCGCGATGTTCGTGTGAACGAGCCGGGTGATCTCACCGAGCTGCATCTGGATCGCGATCATCGCGACCGCCGGCCCGACCGCGGCCGCGATCCCGGCCGCGTTCACCGCTACGGGGACGAATCGCGCCTGGGCGACGAACTTTCCACCCTGCATGATCGTGCCGAGGTTCGCGCCGTCCTTCGCCACGAGCTGTGCCCCGCCCCGGAGCAGTGCGGCGGAGGGTTCGCCGAGCCTGAAGAGGCCCTGCACGCTCGCCACGGCATTCGCCAGGTTCCCACCGAGCGTCGCGGCGGGCCCCCGCGCCCCCCGCCCCCGCCGCCACCGCCGTCGAGATCCGGTCGAGGTCCGCTGTCGGGATCAGCCCGATGTCGATGAGCTCGAGTCCCTGAGGCACGTCTCCGGTGACGACGGCGATGCCGGGAATCACCTCGGTCAGGACGAGCGGCGCAATCTCACTACCTGCGGACACGGTGCGAACCTCCTGTGGTGCTGAAGGGCTCCGGCGACCGGACCCGACCGACAACATAGACCCAGCTCCCGACCTTCGGCGCATCTGTCGGGTCGTTGGCAGGACCAGTACTAGGTGTACCCGGCCGCGACGTTGGTTACAGCCGGCTGGTCGGCGGGAGTCCACCGAGGGCTTGGTGGCGGCGTTG
>NZ_JACSPN010000037.1 GCF_015142735.1 Oerskovia douganii
AACTGGGCCGACGCCGACGCACGCCTCGCCCGCGCCCGCACCCAGGGCGAAGGCCTCATCATCCCCGCCTGACCCTCCGCGTCGCCTGACGGGCCGTACAGCACCCTTCTCGGGGGTTGTGCGGCCCGTTCGTCGTCGTCGGAGGCGCCGTGCACCGTCCCGCGGTCCCGGACACGGGCCGGCTCCCCCGCGAGACCGCCCGGCGACGCGCCCTCCAGACCGGCCACGAGACGACGTCGTCCGACCGTGAGGGAGCCACCGGGCCCGGCAGAGGCCCCGGGCGGCCACACGGACGACCACGGGCGACCACGGGCGACCACGGGCGACCACGGGCGACCCCGGGCGTTCCTCGTGCCCGGGAAGCCACGGCGCCCGCGCGGACCTCGCCCGTCGAGCCGGACGACGAACAGGTCGTCCGCAGACGTCGACCGCTGCTCAGGCTGCCCCCCTCCCCGCCCGGCCAAGCCCCGCCGCCTGTGCGACCACCTCACCGTCCGTGCGACCGGGGCCCCGGACACACGGACGGGCCCGCCTCCCAGAGGGAGACGGGGCCCGTCGTGACGTTCAGCCGGTCAGTGCGCGTGCTGTCCGCGAGAGAACTCGAAGACCCAGCCCACGAGGGCCACGGCGCCGAGGACGACGCCGATCCCGAAGATCCACCAGCCCAGCGCGAGGCCCAGGAAGGCGATCGCGGCGGAGCCGGCGATGGCCAGCGGCCACCAGCTCCAGGGGGCGTACACGCCCTGGTCGCCGGCACCCTGCTCGATGAGACCGTCCGGGTCGTCCTCGGGCCGGGCGTCGATGCGCTTGGCCGTGAGGGCGAGGTAGCCGCCGATCATGGCCGCGAGGCCGAAGGTCAGGAACAGCGCCGCGGAGCCGACGGGCTCCCAGTGGCTCCAGAACCCGTAGACCAGGGCCACGAGCAGGAAGAACGGTGCGAGGAAGAGGTGGAGCCTCGATTCGACCTTCACTTGCCGTCCTCCTTGTCGCCGTCGCGCGGCTCGTCGATGGTCATGGTCGAGGACGAGGCGCTGGTGTGCTCCTGGCCCGCGACACGGTCAGCGGCGACCCGCTGCTCACCACGACGATCGGCGTCGCCGTAGATCTGCTGCAGGACGTTCGGGTTGGGCTCCGCGTGGTCCATGGCAGCGACCTCGGGGTGGTGCAGGTCGAACGCGGGACGCTCGGAGCGGATCCGGGGCAGCGACGTGAAGTTGTGCCGCGGCGGCGGGCAGGACGTGGCCCACTCGAGCGAGGCCCCGTAGCCCCACGGGTCGTCCACGGTGACCTTGGGCGCGTTGCGCCAGGTCGTGTAGACGTTCCACAGGAACGGCAGGGTCGAGGCGGCGAGGATGAACGCACCGACGGTCGAGACCTGGTTCATCCACGTGAACCCCTCCTCCGGCATGTAGTCCGCGTAGCGACGCGGCATGCCGGCGACACCCAGCCAGTGCTGGACGAGGAAGGTGGCGTGGAAGCCGATGAAGAGCAGCCAGAAGTGGATCTTGCCGAGCTTCTCGTTGAGCATGCGCCCGGTGAACTTGGGCCACCAGAAGTAGAACCCGGCGAACATCGCGAACACCACGGTGCCGAAGACCACGTAGTGGAAGTGCGCCACCACGAAGTACGAGTCGGAGAGGCTGAAGTCCAGTGCCGGGCTCGAGAGGATGACACCCGTCAGACCACCGAAGAGGAAGGTCACGAGGAAGCCGATCGACCAGAGCATGGGCGTCTCGAACGTGAGCTTGCCCCGCCACATGGTGCCGATCCAGTTGAAGAACTTCACACCGGTCGGGACCGCGATGAGCATGGTCATGAACGCGAAGAACGGCAGCAGCACGGCGCCGGTGACGTACATGTGGTGGGCCCACACGGTCACGGAGAGCGCGGCGATCGCGATGGTCGCGTAGACCAGGCCCTTGTAGCCGAAGATCGGCTTGCGGCTGAACACCGGCAGGATCTCGGAGACGATGCCGAAGAACGGCAGCGCGATGATGTAGACCTCCGGGTGGCCGAAGAACCAGAACAGGTGCTGCCAGAGGATGGCGCCGCCGTTCTCCGGGTTGAAGATCTGGGCACCCAACCGTCGGTCCGCACCGAGCGCGAAGAGCGCGGCGGCGAGCGGGGGGAAGGCCATCAGGACCAGGAGGCTCGTGACGAGCGTGTTCCAGGTGAAGATCGGCATGCGGAACATCGTCATGCCCGGGGCGCGCATCGTGATGATCGTCGTGATGAAGTTGACGGCACCGAGGATGGTCCCGAAGCCGGCCAGCGCGAGGCCGAAGACCCAGAGGTCTCCACCTGCTCCTGGACTGAACGTCGTGTTCGACAGCGGTGCGTAGGCGAACCACCCGAACGACGCGGCTCCCTGCGGGGTGAAGAAGCCGGCCGAGGCGATGAGCCCGCCGAACAGGTACAGCCAGTACGCGAACATGTTCAGTCGCGGGAACGCCACGTCGGGCGCGCCGATCTGCAGCGGCATGATGACGTTCGCGAAGCCCGCGAACAGCGGGGTCGCGAACAGCAGCAGCATGATCGTGCCGTGCATCGTGAAGAGCTGGTTGTACTGCTCCTTGCTCTGCACGATCTGGATGCCGGGCTCGAAGAGCTCGGCACGGATCACGAGGGCCATGAGGCCACCGATGCAGAAGAAGATGAACGACGTGATCAGGTACATGTACCCGATGGTCTTGTGGTCGGTCGAGGTGACCCACTTGATGACGGTTCGTCCGAGCGTCTGGCGCTTCGGGGCGAGACCGGGAATGACTTCGGCCTGCGCGACCATCAGTTCTCACCTTCCGTGACGACGGGGGGGTTCGGGTCCTGGAGGCGGTTCAGGTCCAGCCCGAGCTCGCCGATCTGGCCCTTGTCCTCGAGCTTCTGCATCTGGGCGTCGTACTCCGCACGGGACACGACGGCCACGTTGAAGAGCATGCCCGAGTGGTGCTCACCGCAGAGCTCGGCGCACTTGCCCGCGTAGACACCCTCACGCGTGGGGGTGAACTGCCACTCGTTGGTGCGTCCCGGGATCATGTCCATCTTGTAGAGGAACGCCGGGACCCAGAACGAGTGGATGACGTCACGGGAGTCCAGCTGGAACCGGACGATCTCGTCGACGGGCAGGTACAGCGTGGGCAGCGAGATCGCGGTGCCGGGGGCACCCTCGATCTCGTCCTCGGAACGGAGGTCTCCGACGTTGGCCTCGTGCTGGCCCGACTCGTAGACGTCGTCCGTGAGGTAGTTGAAGTCCCAGCTCCACTGCTTGCCGATGACCTGGATCTCGACGTCAGGGGTCTCGGAGAGATCCTTGATCGCCGTCATGTCACGGTCGGTGTAGTAGAAGAGCACGAGCACCATGACGATCGGCACAGCCGTGTACATGATCTCGAGAGGCAGGTGGTAGCGCGTCTGCACGGGCAGGACGTGGTCGTCCTTGCGCTTGCGGTAGGCGGCCACGCACCACAGGATCAGCCCCCACGTGATGATGCCGACGATGAGTGCTGCGATCCAGGACCCGTTCCACAACGACGTGATGCGGGCGGTCTGGTCGGTCACCTCACCGTCGGAATATCCGGGGAGAAATCCGCGCTGAACGGTCTCACTGGCACAACCGGACGCCAACGCAGCGACAGCGACGGCGGAAGCCGTCGCTCGCAGGATGGTTCGCCGTGTGCGGCTAGGGGATTGCGAGTGCAAGGGGGGCCTTTCACTTCAACGTTCGACAGGGGGGCTCGATCTTCTCCACGAGTTCCCCGCAGAACCTTCGTCCTCGACCCACAGAGCCTAGCGCGCAAATGCCCCCTCTCGCGCCGTCAACCCGCGTTCTGAACGTGACGAATCCGCCGACTTCCCGCGGAAACCCGGGGTTCGGCACACCCTCGGCGCATCTGTCAGATCGTCGTCTCCCTCCTCGCCCGCGCTACGGTGCACGGTGTGAGTCGTGCCCCGGGCACATTCGGCGCGTCTCCAATGAAAGTTCACCGATCGACCGCCTCGCACCCCCTGCCGGGCCGCCGATCCCGTCCCCGGGAGCCCATGTGACCGACACCACGACGCCACCGCGTCGGGTCTACCTCGACAACGGCGGTCGGGCGGCCCTGCACCCGCTGGCACGCACGGCGTTCGACCAGGCGATGGACGAGGGGTGGGCCGATCCGCGCCGTCTGTACGCCGAGGCGCGGCGAGCGGCCCGCCTCCTCGACGGCGCCCGCGAGGCCATCGCCGCGGCGATCGGCGCGCGCACCGAGGAGGTCCGGCTCGCTCCCTCGCACGTCGCGGCGCTGCACGCGGCGGTGGGCGCCGTCGCGCTGGGTCGCCGCCGGGCAGGTTCCGGCATCGTCGTCTCGGCCGTCGAGCGTGCGGCCGTCCTGCATGCCGCCGAGCTCGCGGTCGCGTCCGCGGGCGACCCCGACGCCCTGGTGAAGGTCCCGGTCGACCTGCTGGGCCGGGTCGACGAGGCCGCGATGGCCGAGGCGGTCGCGCGTCCTGGGGTCGCGCTCGCCGCGCTCCAGGCCGCGAACGGCGAGGTCGGCACGGTCCAGCCCGTCGGCGCGGTGCACGCCGCCGCGCGCGGCGCAGGCGTCCCGCTGCTCGTGGACGCGGGCGCGGTCGTCGGGCACGCGGAGCTGCCCGGCTCCTGGGACCTGCTCGCCGCCGACCCCGCCGACTGGGGTGGTCCCGCGGGCGTGGGGGTCCTGGCGGTCCGCAACCGTGTGCGCTGGCGCCGGACCTGGCCCGAGGACGCCGAGCCCTGGTTCCCGGGCGGCGTCAGCGTCCCGGCCGCTTTCGCGGCGGCCGTCGCGCTCGAGTCCGTGCTGGCGGACCGCGCGGCCCAGGACGCCCGGCGCCGCGCCGCCATCGACAAGGTACGCGCCGTCGTCGGGCAGGTCCCCGACGTCGAGGTCGTCGGCGACCCCGACGACCGGCTCCCCCACGTCGTGACGTTCTCGTTCCTGTTCGTCGACGGCGAGGCCCTGGTGACCGAGCTCGACCGGGCCGGGTTCGCGGTCGGGTCGGGGTCGGCCTGCACGTCGAGCACCCTCGAGCCCAGCCACGTCCTCGCGGCGATGGGCGTCCTCACGCACGGCAACGTCCGCATCGCGCTCGACAGGTCCACGACCGAGGAGGACGTCGACCGCTTCCTCGCGGTCCTGCCCGACGCGGTCGCGCGCGTGCGCGCCTCGCTCGGGGTGAGCGGGCTGTGAGCACCGGGCCGACGGCCGCGCAGCCGCCCGTCCCGCTCCTGGTGGACGCGCGCGGCCTGCGCTGCCCGCTGCCCGTCATCCGCCTCGCTGCGGCGGCCAGGGACCGCGACCCGGGCGACGTCCTGACGGTCTGGTCCACCGACCCCGCCGCCCGGCACGACGTCCCGGCCTGGGCACGCATGCGCGGCCACACCGTCGTGGAGAGCACGGTCGTGGAGAGCACCGTCGTGGAGGCCCCGCTCGCGGAGAGCACCGTCTCGCAGGCCGACGGCGCCACGACCTGGGCGATCACCGTCCGCCTGGGCGGGTGACCCCCACCGCACGCGCTCGCAGCGGCTCCGCGGACGCCGACGGCCCGGCCACCGCGAGGTGACCGGGCCGTCGTGACGCCGAGCTCGTGCCCGCGGGAACCGCGGACGCGTTGCGGATCAGCCGAACGAGCCGCCGCACGCGCAGGCGCTGCCCGCGTTGGGGTTGTCGATCGTGAAGCCCTGCTTCTCGATCGTGTCGGCGAAGTCGATGGTCGCGCCGTCGAGGTAGGGGACGCTCATCTTGTCGACGACGACCTCGACGCCGTCGTAGTCCTTGAGGGCGTCGCCGTCCAGGACGCGCTCGTCGAAGTAGAGCTGGTAGATCAGGCCGGAGCAGCCACCGGGCTGGACGGCGACGCGCAGACGCAGGTCGTCGCGGCCCTCCTGCTCGAGGAGGCTGCGGATCTTGCCTGCCGCGAAGTCCGTCAGCAGGACGCCGTGGGTGGCGGTCTCGGTGGTCTCGCTCATCGTGTTCTCCGCACAGTCTTCGGTGGGCTCTCGCCCCGTGGTGTGCCGTCGGCGCGGCGGCTCCCGCTCCGGGGCAGGCCGATCGGTCCTCAGGCTTCTCGCATACCCGTCAACACGACGGGAGGTGGTTCTGTTCCCGAGTGTACGTCGCCCGGGCTCAGCTCTCGATGCCGGCCCAGGTGCGCGCCACGCGGGCGACCCGCGCACGCGCCGCACCCTCGTCCGCCCCCAGCTCGTAGGCGCCGCTGATCCCCGCGGCGGCCTGCTCGCGCCGCCCGGCGAGGACCTCGCGGGCCAGGACGACGACGGGCACGCCGTGTGCGGCGGCACGGCGCGCGACCTCGGGCAGCGCGCCGTCGTGCGTCGAGGTGGCGTCGAGCCGGTCGACGACCACGACGGCGACGTCGGCGCCGCGGGTGCGTGCGTCGAGCCCGACGAGGTCCGCGACGAGGGCCGTCCCGGGCAGCAGCCGCCCGCCGAGGGCGGCGATGCCGAAGCCCAGTCCCCCGCCCGCGCCCGCGCCGGGCAGGCCCGTCAGCGCCCGGTCCGCGGCCGCACGGGCGGCGACCGTGGTGCGCGGGACGCCCGGGGCGAGCGCCGTCGTCGGGCCGGGGAGCCCCGCGAGCAGGTCGCGGCGCCCCGCGCCGTCGAGCGCGCGCGTGACCTGACGGGCGAAGTGGCCGTGCG
This sequence comes from Oerskovia douganii, assembly GCF_015142735.1. Taxonomy (GTDB): domain Bacteria; phylum Actinomycetota; class Actinomycetes; order Actinomycetales; family Cellulomonadaceae; genus Oerskovia; species Oerskovia douganii. The sequence goes on from NZ_JACSPN010000037.1 coordinate 6,671, forward strand.
CACGCTCGAGCTCCTGGGCGAGCCCCGCGAGCGCGGGCTCGGCCGACGCGAGCGCACCGCTCGCCCCGTGGAGGCCCAGCAGCGGCAGATCGGACTCGACAGCGCCGACGAGCTCGACGGTCCGCAGGGCCTCGCGTGCGCGCAGCACGGTCGCCGCGTCCTCGCCGGTCACGGACCCGAGCGCCGCGCCGCCCCGCGTCAGCGGCCCGGCCCCCGACCCTGCGAGCGCCGCGAGGAGGCCCGCGCCGGCGTCGTGCGTCCCCCCGTCCCCCGTGGCCACGACCACCCGGGACGCGAGCCGTGCGGCGAGCGCGACGACCTGCCCGACGCCGTAGCTCGTCGCCGCGCCCAGGTCGCCACCCTCGTCGTCGGCGCCGGGCGGGGTCCGACGCAGGAGCGCCGCCTCGACGTACGCGGTGCGGGCCCCGGTCGCCGACGCGGGCCCGAGCCGGAGGGTCACCGGGAGGTCGTGCCCACGGGTGTCGCGCGCGATCGCCGCGACCTGCTCACGGGCGTGCGCGTCGAGCGCGCGCAGTAACCCCGACGCCCCGGGGTTCAGCACGCACGGGTCGACGTCGCCGCCCACCGTGGCCGCCCAGGTGCCGGCGACCAGGGTGCACGCGTCCTCGGCGGACAGGATCCCGTCGGTCAGGACGAGCGGTTCCGCGGCGGCGAGGAGGAGGCGCATGCCGCGATTGTGCCAGGTGACGGGTGCGTGGACGGTTCCCCTGCGACGCCGCCCTGCGTGCCGTCCGTGACCGGTCCGGCCTTCTCGTCCGGAGGGGTCGTTGTGCGACGATGGTCCCGTGAGCACCCTGTTGGACAGCGCCTTCGCGGAACCTGCCCCCTCCCCCCTCCTGCTCCTCGGACAGGGCCGGGACCTGGCCTCCGAGCGAGGAGTCGAGTGCACCGGCGAGCTGCCGGCGGCCAGCGACCCCGACCTCGTCGAACGTGCCCGAGCGGCCCGCGCCGCGCTCGGATCGCGGGCCTTCGTCCTGGGCCACCACTACCAGCGCGACGAGGTCATCGACTTCGCGGACGTCACGGGCGACTCGTTCAAGCTCGCGCGCGAGGCCGCGGCCCGCCCCGAGGCCGAGTTCATCCTGTTCTGCGGCGTGCACTTCATGGCGGAGAGCGCCGACATCCTGACGTCCGACGCCCAGCAGGTCGTCCTGCCGGACCTCGCCGCGGGCTGCTCGATGGCCGACATGGCCGCGATCAACCAGGTCGAGGACGCGTGGGAGGTCCTCCAGGACGCCGGGATCGCCGACGTCACGCTGCCCGTGACGTACATGAACTCGACCGCCGCGATCAAGGCGTTCACGGGCCGGCACGGCGGGACCATCTGCACGTCCTCCAACGCGGAGGTCGCGCTGCGCTGGGCGTTCGACAAGCTCGACGCTGCGGGTGGCTCCCTTCCCAGCAAGGTCCTGTTCATGCCGGACCAGCACCTGGGTCGCAACACCGCGCTGCTCAAGCTGGGCATGTCCCCCGCGGACTGCGTGGTCTTCGACCCCCGCAAGCCGAACGGCGGCCTCACGGACGCCGAGCTGCGCGACGCGCGCATGATCCTGTGGCGCGGGCACTGCTCGGTGCACGGCCGCTTCTCCGAGCGCAACGTGACGGACATCCGCGCCGCGGTGCCGGGCGTCAACGTGCTGGTCCACCCCGAGTGCAAGAACGAGGTGGTCGAGGCCGCGGACTACGTGGGGTCGACCGAGTACATCATCAAGATGCTCGACGCGGCCGAGCCCGGCTCGTCCTGGGCGATCGGGACCGAGCTCAACCTGGTGCGCCGCGTGGCCCGCGCGCACCCGGACAAGCAGGTCCACTATCTCGACTCGACGGTCTGCTTCTGCTCGACCATGAACCGCATCGACCTGCCCCACCTCGTGTGGGCCATGGAGTCGCTCGTCGCCGGGCGGACGGTCAACCGCATCGTGGTCGACGCCGACGACGCCCACTGGGCGCGGGTCGCGCTCGACCAGATGCTCGCCCTGCCGGGGCTGTAGTCCACCCGCCGGCTCCGTCGCCTCGCCGCGGCGGACCCGGCGGTCGCACCATCGCATCGACCCTCGGGGGTGACGGATGACGACCGGGAACGGTCTGAGCGTCGGGATCTTCGTGTTCGACGGCGCCGAGGAGCTCAACGTCGCGGGCCCCTACGAGGTGTTCACGACGTGGCGCGAGCGCTCGGAGCTCAAGCCGCGGGTCTCGACGTTCTCGTGGGACGGGCGCGGGGTGCGGCTCGCGCAGGGGCTGCACATGGTCCCGGACGCGTCGGCGGACGACGTCGGCCCGCTCCTCGTGCTCGTCCATCCCGGTGGCCCCGGGGTCATGCGGCTCGTGACGGACCGGGCCCACCTCGCCTGGCTGCACGCGATGCGCGCCCGGACCCCGCTCCTGACGAGCGTGTGCACGGGCTCGCTCGCGCTGGCCGCCGCGGGGCTGCTCGCGGGGCGCCCCGCGACCACTCACTGGGACCACGTCGACGAGCTCGCCCGCCTCGACCCCACGGTCCTGATCGACACCGAGACGCGCTACGTCGACGACGGCGACGTGGTCACCTCGGCCGGCGTGTCCGCCGGGATCGACATGGCGCTGCACCTCGTGGGGCGCCTCGAGAACGTCGAGGTCGCCGCCGAGGTCAGGCGCGCCCTGCAGTACGAGGGCTGAGCCGCGGGTCAGGCGGCCGAGCGCTCCTCGTAACGACCCGAGCGGTGTGCCCAGCGGTCGAAGAAGACCGTGAGGAACGGCGGCAGCGTCGCGGCGAGCGCGAAGAAGACCGTCAGGAGCGACCAGCGCTGGCGGACGGCGACGACGAGCGCGAGCAGGACGTAGGCGACGACCAGGCCTCCGTGGACCGGTCCGAAGATCTTGACGCCGATCTCGGAGGCCTCCGCGATCCACTTGACGTACATGCCCACGAGCAGACCGGCCCAGGAGAACGCCTCGGCGATCGCGACCGCGCGGAACGCGCGGACGGTCCAGTGGTGGGACGTGGCGGGCTTCGTGGCCGGGGCGGGCGTCAGGGTGTCGGACGTCGGGGCGTCGGTGCGGGAGGTCACGGGCGCCATCCTCACACGGCGGGCCGGACGGCCCGAAACCGGCGAGCGGCCCGCGATACCTGATACCGCCCGTGCCCGGTAGTAGCCTGCGACGGTGACCCGACAGATCCAGCTCACGATCGCCAGCACCCTGCCGCGCAGGGCCGTCCCCGACCGCGGGGTCCTCGACCCGTCCGTGACCCGCATGCGCGTGCGCCCCGGCGACCTCGACTTCTACCTGCACGTGAACAACGGCGTGTACCTGCAGATGATGGACGTGGCCCGGAGCAACTTCCTCGCGGACCTCGGGGCCTTCGGTCTCCTGCGCGACAAGGGGTGGTACCCGGTCGTCGCCTCGTCGACCATGAAGTACCGCCGCTCGCTCCAGCTCTGGGACCGGTTCGAGATCACGACCCGCGTCCTCGGGTGGGACGACCGCGTCGTCTACCTCGAGCAGGTCTTCACGCGCGGCGGCGACCTGTGCGCCCGCGGCCTGATCGCGGGCCGGTTCCTCTCGAAGGCCGGCGACCGCATCCCGGGCCCGGACGTGGTCGGGCTCCTGGGCGGGTCGAGGGTCAGCCCCGAGCTGCCCGACGACGTCCGTGACTGGGCCCAGGCCGTGGACGTCGCGGCCCGCTGAGCGCGCCTGCCCTACGCTGCGGTGCCATGACGACGGACGAGGTGCTCGAGCACGCCCTGCTGCACGTGGTCCCTGGCCAGGAGCCGGCCTTCGAGGAGGCGTTCGAGCAGGCCCGCAGCATCATCTCCGCGATGCCCGGCTTCGGCGGGCTGTCGGTGTCCCGGTGCGTCGAGCGTCCCTCGACCTACCTCCTGCTCGTGCGCTGGGACAGCCTCGAGGCGCACACCGACGGGTTCCGCGGCTCGCCCGGGTACCTGAGGTGGGCGTCGCTCCTGCACCACTTCTACGACCCGTTCCCCGTCGTCGAGCACTTCCGCGAGGTGTCCGTCATCCCTGGGCCGACAGCCACGCCCTGACGTCCTCGAGCTGGGTCAGGACCGTCGTGAGGTCCTGCGTGAGGTGCTGGCCCCTGGCCGCGGCCACGCACCGGTCGACCTCGTCGAGCATGCGCCGCGCCGTCCCGGGGTCGTCGAGACGCACGGCCAGCTCGGCGCGGTAGGCCTGCGCCTCGACCCGGTCGCGGGCCGAGGCCCCCTGGTCGCCGGCGTCCGCGTCGCGCCGCAGCGCCCCGTCGAGGATCTTCGCGCCCTGCTCGACGTCGCCGCGCGAGTCGGCCTGGACCACCGCGTCGGCCACGGCCCGCAGCAGGCGGGACTCCCCCGGCGTCCCTTCGGCGGGCCGGTCCTCGTCCGTGCCCGACGACGTCGTGGTCGCCACCGCGCGCCCCTCCCCCTCGACCGCTGTGCCGGCCGTGGAAGCCGCGCCGGCCTCGCCCTCGGCGGGCGCCGCCGAGGGGTCCGCGGGACGCCGCGTGACACGGATCCAGTTGCCGGCAGGGTCGACGAGGCTGAAACCGCTCAGCCCGTCCGCGTTCGCCCGACGACGGGGCCGCGTGATGCGCGGGAACCCGCTCAGTGGCAACCTCCCGTACCGGGCACGCAGCCCTGCGGCCCAGGCGTCGTACAGAGCCGTGGTGTCGTCCGTGACGACCAGGCACGAACCGTACGAGGCCTCGGGGCGAAAGCCCTCGATCCCGAAGTAGTGCAGGTCGATGCCCCCGCGCCGGACCGCGAGGTAGGGGTTCGGTCGGGTCTGCCGGTAGGTCACCTCGAACCCGAGGGCCACGCAGAAGTCATGGATCTCGTCGATCGACGCGCAGGGCAGCAGGGGGACCATCGACTCGTTCGCCATACCCCCATCCCACCACCCGCAGCGCAGGACGACCACGGGCCGCGGCGACACGGGCGGCCCCGGGGGGTACGCCGTCGGGCACGCCCCGACGAGGACGCTCGCCCGGGGAGACGGGTCCTGGCGGCTCGCGGGACGTCCGGCCTCAGACCGCCTGGGCCACCCGCACCATGTTGCCCGAGGGGTCGCGGAACGCGCAGTCGCGCGGACCCCAGTCCTGGTCCATGGGCTCCTGGAGGACCTCAGCGCCCGAGGCCCGGACGGTCTCGAAGAGCGCGTCGACGTCGTCGGTCGCGAACACGAGGATCGGCAGGACGCCCTTGGTCATGAGCTCCTGGAGCGCGTCGCCGTCGGCCTGCGAGCGCCCCGCGTGCGGCGCCGAGAGCACGATCCCGAGCCCGGGCTGCGCGTCCGAGCCGAGCGTCACCCAGCGGAACCCCTCGGCGCCCACGTCGTCGTGCACCTTGAGGCCCAGGGCATCGCTGTAGAACGCGATCGACTCGTCGACGTCGTTGACGGTGATGTTGCAGAACTTCAGTGAGATGGTCATGACTGCGACCCTAGGACGACGCTCAGCGGCCCGCTTCTCGGATCCTGCTCGATGTCCCGCCGGCACCCGACGACACGCCCGTCGCGCCGCGCGCCGGGCGTGTGAGGACCTGGGCGACGCACGCCGGCATGGCCTTGACCGCCGCGTGCTCCCGGCTCCGGTACGCCGACGGCGTCTCACCCACGACCTCGGTGAACCTCGAGCTGAACGAGCCGAGCGACGTACAGCCGACCGCCATGCACGCGTCCGTGACGCTCGCACCGCCCCGCAGCAGGGCCATCGCGCGCTCGATCCGGCGCGTCATGAGGTAGCAGTACGGCGTCTCGCCGTAGGTCGCACGGAACCGGCGCGAGAAGTGCGCGGGAGACATGAGCGCCTTGCGGGCCATGGTCGGGACGTCGAGCGGCGCCGCGTACTCGCGGTCCATGAGGTCCCGGGCGCGGCGCAGCAGGACGATCTCCTCGAGCTCCTGCGGGGTCATGCTCCGAACGTAGCACCGGGTGCGCCTGCCGCCGAGGACGGGCTTGCGGTAGTCATCCGACCGCAAGCCCGTCCTCGACGACGACTCAGCCCTGTGCGAGCCGCGTCAGCAGCAGCGCCTCGGCCAGCACGACCTTCTCGAGCTCACCCAGGTGCACCGACTCGTTGGCGCCGTGCGCGCGCGAGTCCGGGTCCTCGACCCCCGTCACGAGGATCGCCGCGTCGGGGAACACGTCGAGCAGGTCGGCGATGAACGGGATCGAGCCGCCGATGCCGATGTCGACCGGGGCCGTGCCCCACGACGTCTCGAACGCCCAGCGCGCGGCCTGCATGGCCGTCGAGTCCGCCGGCGCCTGGAAGGGCTTGCCCAGCTCGCCGTCCCGGACCGTGACCTGCGCACCGAACGGCGCGTGCGACTCCAGGTGCGCCCGCAGCGCCACGAGCGCGGCCACGGGGTCCTGGCCCGGAGCGATGCGCAGCGAGAGCTTCGCGGTCGCGCGGGGCGTCAGCGTGTTGGACGCGTGCGCCACGCTCGGGGCGTCGATCCCGATGACCGAGAGCGCCGGCTTGGTCCACAGGCGCCCCGTGAGCGTCCCCTCGCCCGCGAGGCGGACCCCGTCGAGCACCGAGGAGTCGGCCCGGAAGTCCGCCTCGTCGTAGTCGACCGTCGGGTCAGGAGCCGAGACGAGCCCCTCGACGGCGACGTTGCCCTGGTCGTCGTGAAGCGTCGCGATCAGGCGGGAGAGCAGGGTGAGCGCGTCGAGGACCGGGCCCCCGTACATGCCCGAGTGCACCGCGTGCCCCAGGACGGCGACCTCGACCTCGCAGTCGACCAGGCCGCGCAGGCTCGTGGTGAGCCCCGGGACGCCGACCTTCCAGTTCGAGGAGTCCGCGACGACGATCACGTCGGCCGCGAGGAGGTCCTTGTGCTGCTGGAGGAACGGCAGGAAGCTCGGCGAGCCGACCTCCTCCTCGCCCTCGACGAAGACCGTCACGCCCACCGGCAGGTCGCCCAGCGCCGACAGCGCCCGCAGCGCACCCACGTGCGCGACGATCCCCGCCTTGTCGTCCGCGGCACCACGCCCGAACAGACGACCGTCGACCTCGGTCGGGACGAACGGGTCGGTGTCCCACGCGGCAGCGTCTCCCGGGGGCTGCACGTCGTGGTGCGCGTAGAGCAGGACCGTCGGAGCGCCCGCAGGAGCCGGGCGGCGCGCGACGACCGCGGGCGCACCGAGCGGGCCGGCGACCCCGGTCGCGTGCAGGACCTGCACCTCGGGCAGGCCCGCCCCGCGCAGGAGCTCGGCCACGGCCTCCGCGCTCGCCGCGACGTGCGCCTGGTCGAATGCGGAGTTGGAGACCGACGGGATGCGCACGAGCGCCTCGAGGTCCCCTCGCAGCGCAGGGAAGAGCTCGGCGACCCGGGCGCGCAGGTGAGCGACGTCGTCGGGCTCGGAAGGATTGCTGGTTCCAGGTGTGCTGTTCACCCGGGCAACGCTACCCGTCGGTACGGTGCGGTTCCTGCTCACGACGTGACGGGGCAGGTCCCGTCCTCGACTACGCTGGACCTGTGTTCTCACGCAACAAGTCCTCCGCGCCCTCGTCGAACGACGCCCCCGATCCCGTTGCCGCGGCAGCAGAGATCGAGAAGGCCGGCGGCAAGGGCAGGCCGACGCCCAAGCGCAAGGTCGCCGAGGCCGCCAACAAGCGTCCCCTCGTCCCCTCGGACCGCAAGTCCGCGGCCAAGACGGCACGCCAGCAGCAGCGCGAGGCACGCGACCGCCAGTTCCAGGCCATGCAGACGGGCGACGAGCGCTACATGCCCGCGCGCGACAAGGGGCCGGTCAAGCGCTACGTGCGCGACTACGTGGACGCCCGCTGGAACCTGGGCGAGTTCTTCCTGCCCATCGCGCTCGTCTTCATCGTCCTGACGTTCGTGTTCAACCAGAACCTGGACGTGGCGACCCTCATCATCTTCGTGCTCTACGGGATCGTGCTCATCACGATCATCGACGCGTTCATCATGTGGCGCATGCTCAAGAAGCGCCTGATCGCGAAGTTCGGCCCGGACGCACCCAAGGGCAACGCGATGTACGCCGTGATGCGCGCGTTCCAGCTGCGCCGCGCACGCCTGCCCAAGCCCATGCACAAGAAGCACGGCAGCTTCCCCGAGTAGCCGCCGGGCCTTCCGTCGCGCTCGCGGGACGCGCCTCGGGTCGACGTTCCGGCGGGTCGAGCCCGTACGGCCGGCCGGAGTCCGGCCGGCCGCAGGACGTCCCGCCCGCTAGCCGAGGTAGTCCTCGGCCTCTCCGTCGCGCACCGTGTCCAGCGTGACGCAGTGGAACCCGCCACCCAGCACCCGAGCGTGGCGCAGCGTCCGAGGCACCACCGTGATGCCGTTGCGTTCGAGCAAGCGGACGAGCTCGACCTGCGTGGCGTCGACGATCGCCGTCGTCGGGTCCACCATCAGGAGGTTCATCCCCACCCACGGCGTGCTCAGCGGGTTCGACATCGCGATCGGCCCCACCTCCATGGGTGGGCACCAGAGCACGTCCCAGCCCTTGAGGGGCTCGGGAACCGTGTCCGGGGTCACCCGCTCAGGGTTGAGGAGCACCAGACCGGGACGCAGCAACGCGATGGTGCTGTCGATGTGGGTCCCCGCGTACAGACCGCGGAGCGGGTGGACGCGGACGTCCCCCAGCAGACCGAGCGTCGACTCGAGCCAGCGCAGCCCGAGCTCGTTGCCGCTCCGCGAGACCTGGTACAGGACATCCCGCCCCAGCCTCAAGCAGTTGGCCGCCTCGAAGGCGATCTCTGCCTCGCCCAGGACGGGCGCCCCCTCAGCGTCGTACTCGTAGAGGTCGTTCGCCAGCACCGGACGTGGCGCCGCGATCCACCGCGCACCGCGTCGGAAGTAGTCCTGGAACAGCGGCCGCAGACCGGCGAGCTCGTGGTACCGAGCGCGCATCGGGCTCGCGCTCTCGACGATGGCCGGTCCGAAGACCATGGCGAGGTCCCGTGGGCAGTACGAGGACCGGCCTGAGCTCTGCCAGCCCGGCCCGCCGAACTCGGCCCCGTGATCGGGGGCAGGTGGCTGGTGCACCTGCACGCCGAGCTCCTCGAGCGTCTGGACGAGAACAGCGAGGTCCTCGTTCGACTCCTCGACGACGGGTGCCGGGTAGAGCCCCGCCTCGATCGAGGCGAGCTCGGCCACCGTCAGCTCCGGGTAGCAGGTCAGCCACGCCGATCGGTCCATGGGCGGCACCCGTGACCCCGTGGCGTCCCCGACCACGACCTCGCGCAGCGGGCTGAACTCGTCCCAGGACCACGCACCAGGACGCACCTGCGGCTCGATGCCAGCGATCGCCGCGCCCCCTCCCCCCGGCGCGTTCACGAGCCCGCCTCGACGAGCTCGTCCGCCTGCAGCCCGGCCCCGCTCAGACGCTCCAGGACCTGCGCCTCCACGTCGAGCGCACGCTCGTACGTCTCGGCCACGACGCAGTACGTGACCCGGCCCGTGGCGGCCGTGTAGTCGGCGGTCACGACCACGCCCGTGCGTGTCGCCGGGTCGTAGCCGAGGCCCGACTCCGCCAGCCTCGTCAGCGCTTCGGTGAGGCTGGGCACCTCCCACCGGGAGGCCCTCTCGAGGAAGACCCGCCGGTCGCGCCACTCACGGCCGACGACGCGATCGATCAGGTTCACGTGAAGGTGGCTCGAGGCCGTGAGGCGGCCGTTGACCTCGGTGAAGTACACCCCGCCGTCCGGGGTGACGATCCCGTCGGCGCACAGCGTCCCGCGGTACCCCATGGCCCGGTACGGCTCGCAGGCGCGGCGGCCGAGCTCGACCAGCACGGCGAGGACTTCCCCCTCCACCGACTGCGGCGGGATCACCTCGCCGGTGGCGACCGGCTCCATGAGGATCTCGCCGGCCCCTCGGAAGACGCACTCGTCGTCCGTCACGACGAACTCCACGTACACCGTGACCGCCCCCTCGAAGAACTGCTCGACGATCGTCGCGTGCCCCTTGTGCCCCGTCAGCCAGTCCCAGCGCTCCCGCACGTAGTCGTGGACGGCTTCACGGTCTGCGAGGAGGCGGACCGTCGCGGCCCCCTGCGGACGCACGCCCTCCTCCCGGGCAAGGATCTCGTTGCCGAGCCCCCCGCCGGAGTACTGCTGCTTCACCATGACCACGTTCCCGGCTCCGAGGATCTCCTCGATCCGGTGCTCGGCCACCTCCGGCAGGCTCGTGATCCCGCCGGGCGCGACGGGGACCCCGTTGGCGACCGCTACCGCGCGGAAGACCGCCTTGCTGTTCGCGAGCGCGTCACCGTCCTGGCTGCTGAACTCGAACCCCGCCAGGGCCGGCCCGATCCCCGCTGCGGCGACGAGGTGGGCCACCGCCAGGTCTGAGTAGATGCAGACCACCGAGTCGACGGCCCGGTCGACCAGGGCCTCCCGCAGGTCCGCGACGAGCCGCGGGTCGACGAGCCGGTCCGCGGTGAGGATGTCCCCGCCATGGACGCCAGGCGGTGGAGAGACGAATCGGAGCGTCTCCGGTGCGACGCCGGTCAGACTCGTGACGTGGGCCACGAACTCCGGCGTCGGCTCCGTCGGCAGCACGACGACGTCCCCGTCCTCCGCGTACCAGAGCAGACGTTGCGAGCCCAGCCCGAACGCCCGCCGCTTCTCCACCGGGATCCTGCTGATGTCACCGACCATCTCTTCGGGGACGTTCGGGATGATCACCTTGGGCATGAGTGACGGCACCTTCTCTCGTTGTGGACGGTCGACCGCAGGGTCAGGCTTCGGACACGTTCGTCGTGACGTCCGCGTCCACGGGGCTCCGCTCGCCCGGTCGGACGGCGAGGAGGACCAGCCCCAGCAGCGCCAGGCACACCCCGGAAGCGAGCAGGACTGCCTGTGGCCCCAGGAGCAGTGCGAGAGGCGCCCCGAGCATGGCTCCGAGAGGCGTGGCGACGCTCATCGCGGCGCCCCGGGCAGCGAGCACCTGGGGCAGGTGCTCGGGTGGTGTGAGGTCCTGGAACAGCACGGTGGTCGTCGAGGGGAAGGGTCCCCAGAACAGCCCGCAGAGGCCGAACGCGACCCATGAGACGACGACGGGGACACCCGACCCGACCACCGCCAGGGCGCCGCCGAAGGCGACGACCGAGACGCTCGTCGCCGCGACCAGGGGGAAACGCTTCAGGTAGGCGGTCAGCAAGGCACCGAGGACGGCACCGACGCCGAAGGCCGTGTAGTACCCGGCGAGCGTCGACGAGCTCGCGCCGAGTCCGTCGACGACGTGGAGCGGCAGCGCCACGCTCGCCGGACCGAAGAAGAAGAAGAACCCGAACGAGAGCAGGATCAGCCCGAGCAGCCGTGGCTCCTGCGCGACGACGCGCAGGCCGTGCGCCCGGGACACCCCCGTCCTGGCCGCGGCCTGCTGCCGTTCGTCCGGTACCGCGAACCTGTACGACGCCGCCAGGATGCCCCAGCTGAGCGCCACCAGGCCGATGACCGGGACCGGCCCCCCACGCTCGATCACCAGCGCGGCCAGCAGCGGGCCGAACACCGTCGAGATCTCGAGCATGAGGTTGACGAGCGCGTTGCCCGCCAGGCGCTGCTCCTTGTCGAGCATCTCCGAGAGCATCGTGTACCGGCCGGCCTTGCCCCATGCCCCGAGCAGCGAGGAAACCGCCAGGATCATGACGAACGTCTCGATCCCCAGGTGTCCGAGGGCGTGCAGGACCGGCACCAGCAGGAGCGTCATGAACCGCAGACCGGCGTCCCAGCCGGCGAGCTGGGCGCCGCGGCGCCCGTCGAGCAGGCGACCGAGCGTCAGCGCGCCGAGGGCGGCCGGCAGGGTGTTGGCAGTGATCGCCGCGCCCACCCACAGCGCCCGGTGCTCGGGCGGCGCCAGCTCGATCGCGAGCCAGCTGATCGCCAGGGAGCTCATGCCCCCGCCGAGAGCCGACACCCCGATCCCGGGCAGGATCCTGCGCAACCGGGGATGGGTCAGGACGGGCCAGTACGGCGAACGGGTCAGCAGTCGTACGGCACTCGACGTCACGTGGTCCCCCCTGGCGCTCCTCCGTGGAGCGACCCACCCTGTCCAGGGACTCTAGCCACGTGGTGTCCAGGCTGTCCAGGTTGTCCGGACCGGATCGCGGTGGGCGGACCCGCTTCCCGGCGCGCTCGTCGCCGGTGCGCGGGGTCGGGAAGCCACGTCGTCCCGGCCGGGCACGCCCGGCCGGATGGCCCCATCCACCCCTGCACCCTCGTAGGGTTGTCCTCATGCCCAACTACCGCTTCCTCGGCAACTCCGGCCTCAAGATCTCCGAGATCACCTACGGCAACTGGCTCACCCACGGCTCGCAGGTGGAGAACGACGTCGCCACCCAGTGCGTCCACGCCGCGCTCGACGCCGGCATCACCACGTTCGACACCGCGGACGTCTACGCGAACACCAAGGCCGAGCAGGTCCTCGGCGACGCCCTCAAGGGGCAGCGCCGCGAGTCGCTCGAGATCTTCACCAAGGTCTACTGGCCCACCGGCCCCGGCGGGGCCAACGACTCGGGCCTGTCGCGCAAGCACGTCATGGAGTCCATCAACGGCTCGCTCCAGCGCCTCGGCACCGACTACGTCGACCTCTACCAGGCGCACCGCTTCGACCAGTCGACCCCGCTCGAGGAGACGATGCAGGCGTTCGCCGACATCGTCCGCCAGGGCAAGGCCCTGTACATCGGCGTGAGCGAGTGGACCGCGGACCAGATCCGTGCGGGTCACGCCCTGTCGAAGGAGCTCGGCTTCCAGCTCATCTCGTCCCAGCCCCAGTACTCGATGCTGTGGCGCGTCATCGAGGACGAGGTCGTCCCGACCTCGCGCGAGCTGGGCCTGTCCCAGATCGTCTGGTCCCCGGTCGCGCAGGGCGTCCTGTCCGGCAAGTACCTGCCCGGTCAGCCCGCCCCCGCGGGCTCGCGCGCCACGGACGCCAACGGCTCGCGCTTCATCCAGCAGTTCATGACCGAGGACGTCCTCACGCGCGTCCAGCAGCTCAAGGCCGTCGCCGACGAGCTGGGCCTCACCCAGGCGCAGCTCGCGGTCGCCTGGGTCCTGCAGAACGACAACGTCGCGGCCGCCCTGATCGGTGCCTCGCGCCCCGAGCAGGTCGCCGAGAACGTCAAGGCCTCGGGCGTGGTCATCCCCGCCGAGCTCATGACGAAGATCGACGAGATCCTCGGCGACGTCGTCGAGCGCGACGCGGGCAAGACCGCCGCCGGGGCCCCCGGACCCCGCTGACCCCGGAGCACCGGGGCTTCGAGCCGCGGTGCCCCACGGCCTGCCGGACGCCCGACGGCGGAGCGCACCCGAGTGCTCGGGTGCGCTCCGCCGTCGGGCGTCCTGCCGAGCCCGCCGACCGCGTTCCCTACGCGGCGTCGGGCTCGGTCTCCTCCGGGCGGTCTCCCCGGGCGACGATGCCCGGGAGGGGCGCTGCGCCGTCGGGCAGGGGCGTGGGCACCGGGACGACCGCCGGTCGCAGGTGCGGCGCGAGCCGTCGCGCGGCGACCTGGACGACGGGGCCGACGCCCAGCGCGTACAGGACCGTGGCCCACCCGAGCGTCCCGCCGAGCGCGAAACCGATCGCGACCACGAGGACCTCGATCGCGGTCTTGACGCGTCGCACGGGCCAGCCCGTGCGGGCCACGAGGCCCGTCATGAGGCCGTCGCGCGGGCCCGGGCCGAGGCGGGCCCCGAGGTACGCGGCGGTCGCGACCCCGTTGAGCGCGACGCCCGCGACCGCGAGCGCCACGCGCCCGGCGGTCGACGGGTCGGGGACGATGCGGTCGAGCAGCAGCAGGAACGGGTCGAGGGTCGCGCCGATCACGACGATGTTGGCGATGGTGCCGATACCGGGGCGTTGGCGCAGCGGGATCCACAGCAGCATGACCACGACGCTCGACGCGACCACGACCGCGCCGAGGACCAGCCCGGAGCGCAGGGCCACGCCCTGGTGGAAGACGTCCCACGGCATGGCGCCCATGCCCGAGTGGATGAGCATGGCCATGGTCAGGGAGAAGCCGAAGAGCCCGAGCGTGAGCTGGACGGTGCGGCGCAGGGGGCTGAAGGTCGTGGACACTCCCCTACTCTGCGGCCTCAATGGACTGGTGATCCATAGCCAATTCGGGAAGAGTGGCCCCATGGTCACCTCGCTCGCCACCCCCGCGCTCCCCCCGGTGCATCGCCGGCTCTCGGCCCCGGCGCTCGGCGCCCTCATCGCCGGGTGGCAGACCGACGGCCCCGCCTACGTCGCGCTCGCCGACGCGGTCCGGGGCGCGGTCCTGTCCGGCACCGTCGCCCCGCACACGCGCCTGCCGAGCGAACGGGACCTCGCCGGGACGCTCGGCGTCTCCAGGACCACCACGGCCGCCGCGTACGCGGCCCTGCGCGAGCGCGGGTTCGTCACGAGCCGTACGGGCGTCGGGACCGTCGCGGTCCTGCCCCGGCCCACGCGCCGCACCCAGCCCCAGTGGTGCGGCGGCGACGCGCCCGTGCCCGTCGGCGTCGAGCCGCCCGACGACCTGGTCGACCTCAGCCAGGCAGCGCCTGCGGCCCCCTCGCAGCTCCACGCGGCCTACGGGCGTGCGCTCGAGGCGCTGCCCGCCTACCTGTCGGGCCGCGGGTACGAGCCGCTCGGGCTCCACCCGTTGCGCGAGGCCGTGGCGCAGCGCCTGACCGAGCGCGGCACGCCCACGACGCCGGACCAGGTCCTCGTCACGACGGGCGCCCAGCACGCGATCACGACCGTCGCGCAGTCGCTGCTGGCGACACGCGACCGGGTCGTGGTCCAGTCCCCGACGTACGCGCACGGCATCGAGACGATGGCCCGTCGCGGGGCGCGCGTGGTCGGGTTCCCCGTGGGGGCGGGCCTGCCCGGCGACGGACCGGGGTTCGACGTCGCGCTCTTCGAGTCGACCATCCGCGCCGCGACGCCGCGCCTGGTCTACCTGATCCCCGACTTCCACAACCCCACGGGCTACAGCCTCACGCCCGACGAGCGCGCCCAGGTCCGGCGCGTCGCGCTCCGGCACCGGGTCACGGTGATCGGCGACGAGACCCTCACCGACATCGCGCTCGACGGCCCCTCGCCCGAGCCGCTCGTGGGCGACGGGTCCGCGACGAGCCACCTGCTCACCGTGGGATCGGCGTCCAAGACGTTCTGGGGCGGGCTGCGCGTGGGGTGGGTCAGGGCGCACCCCGACGTCGTCGCTCACCTCGCGCGCGTCCGTGGCGCGAGCGACATCGCGACCTCGGTCCTCGAACAGCTCGCGGTCGTCGAGCTGCTCGCCCGGCGCGACGAGGTCCTCGCCGAGCGGCTGCCGCTCCTGAGGTCGCAGCGCGACCTGCTGCGCTCGGCCGTGACGGCCGCGATCCCGTCGTGGCGCGTGACGTCTCCCCCGGGAGGGCTGTCCCTGTGGATCGACCTGGGCCGCCCGCTCGCCCACGCCCTGGCCGCGGCCGCGGCGGTCCGCGGCGTGGTGATCAACCCGGGTCCGTCCCTCACGCCCGACGGCGGAGCCGCCTCGCGCGTGCGGCTCACGTTCGCGCCGGACGCCGAGGCGATCGGGCGGGCCGTGCCCCGGCTCGTGGCGGCGTGGGAGCACGTCGCGGGGTAGGTCGTCTCGCCGGCGTCGTCGGCCCCGACGAGGCCGGGTGGACCCTGACGTACGGCACCTCCAGGGGCTGCCGCACGGCTCCCGAGCAGCAGGCCGCGCGCCTACGCCGTGCGCAGCTCCACGGTCGCCGTGACCTGCGCGCCGTCGTTCAGCAGGCGGGCCGCCACGGCTCCCTGGGCCGCGAGGTCGCGCCACGTCTCGCCGAGCCACTGCTCGGCGTCGAACTGGTTGGTGAACGCCGGGCTCACGGGGGTCGTGAGCGCGCGCCCGTCCGCGTCGTCGAGCTCCCACACCCACTGGGGTCGGATCATCGTGCGCCTCCACCTCGGGCGTCCCGCACCAGGGACCGGTTGATGCTCGCTGCCCAGAACGGGCCGTTGTAGATCATGCCGGTGTAACCCTGCACGAGGTCGGCGCCCGCCGCCAGGTAGGCGCGCGCGTCGTCGGCGGTCGAGATGCCGCCCACGCCGATGATCGTGACGTCCGGGCCGAGGCGACCGCGCAGGCGGGCGACGACGTCGAGCCCGCGCTCGAGCAGCGGCGGGCCGGAGAGCCCACCCGGGCCCAGGTCGTGCCCGATCGTCGTGTTGACGGCCACGACGCCGTCGAGGCCGAGCTCGAGCGCGAGGTCGGCGACGGCGTCGACGTCCTCGTCCGCGAGGTCCGGGGCGATCTTGACGAGCAGCGGGACGCGGCGCACCCCGGCGGCGCGCGTCGCGTCGTCGGCCGCCTCGCGGACCGCCTGCAGGATGGGACGCAGGGCCTCGGTCGACTGCAGGTCCCGCAGGCCCGGGGTGTTGGGCGAGGACACGTTGACGACCAGGTAGTCGGCGTGGGGCGCGAGCAGCCCGGCGCTCGTCGCGTAGTCGCCCGCGGCGTCCTCGGCGGGCGTGACCTTGGTCTTGCCGATGTTCGCGCCGATCATGATGGCGCGCCCGGACGCCGAGCGCCTCAGGGCCTCGAGGCGCTGGGCCGCGGCCGCCGCGCCCTCGTTGTTGAAGCCCATGCGGTTGCGGATGCCGCGCAGCGACAGCTCACGCCACATGCGCGGCTTCTCGTTGCCGGGCTGCGCGTGCGCCGTCACGGTGCCGATCTCGATGAACGCGAAGCCCAGCATGGTCAGGCCACGGATCGCCCGGGCGTTCTTGTCGAACCCGCCAGCGAGCCCGAACGGCGCCGGGAACGAGCGGCCGAGCGCCTGGACGCTGCCGGGGCCGTTCGCGCCGCGGCCCAGGTACGGGGCGGCGGCGCCCTGGATCACGTCCCCCACGACGGGCGTGCGTCCCGCGAGGGAGATGACCGGGAACACCACCTCGTGCGCCGTCTCGGGGTCCATGTGCCTGAAGACGCCGTTGAAGAGGAGGGAGTACAGCCGGCTCATGCGAGATCCTTCGGTTCGGTGCTGGGGGTCTGGGGTGGTCGCGTGCGCCACAGCCACGTCAGGCCGACGACGGGCAGGACGAGCGGGACGAACCCGTACCCGATCCCGAAGTCGGACCACACGGTCGCCTCGGGGAACGCGGCAGGGTCGAGCAACGACCAGGCGCCGACGGCGAGCACGCCCACGAGCTCGACGCTCACCGCGGTCCAGGCCACGGACCGCGACGTCCGTGAGCCGCGGGCGAGCGCGACCGTCGCGACGACGTACACCACGGCCGCGAGCGCCGAGAGCCCGTAGGCGATCGGGGCCTCGTGCCAGTCGCGCAGGAGCTGGATCGAGGCGCGGGCCGTCGCGGAGACCGCGAAGATCCCGTAGACGAGGACCAGGACCCGGCCGAACCCGCTGCCGGTGCTGCGCGCGCCGCCGGGGGCCGGCTGGACGGGGGTGCCCGACGGCGGGGCGGTGCCCGCGGGGTCGGGTGCGGTCTCGGGGTTCTCGGGGTGCGTCACGCCGCTTCTCCTCAGGCGTTCCAGATCTGCCACAGCCGCCACTCCAGGAACGCGACGGTGACCGCCGCGGCCGCGAGCACGACCGAGCTCCAGCGGGTGCGCTCGGCGAAGGCCCACACGGCGGCGACGGGCAGGATGAACAGGGCAGTGATCAGATATCCCCAGAGCTTGACGGGGTCGCTCGCGGAGCTGCCCGTCGCCGCGAGGACTCCTGCGACGATCATCTGCAGGACGATCGCGCCCTCGATGACGGCACCGCCCCAGAGCTGCTTGAGGACGACGGCACGGTCGCGGGCGACGAACCACGCGGCCCAACCGGTGAGGGCTGCGCACAGCGCGACCACGAGGAGGACGAGGGGGAGGACCACGACGCCGAGCCTACCGGCGTCCGGCCCGCGGGCAGGAATCGCCCGCCGCACCCCGTGCCGATGGCTTCGCGCTGCGCAGCGGCTAGCATCGAGGCGTGGCTGAACTCACTCTCTCCAGCAAGAACCCGACCGGCGTGAAGGTGGACGCGCTCGTCGTCGGGACCCAGACGACCTCGGACGGCGTGGCCGTCGTGGGGGACGACCTCCCTCGCGACGTGGTCGCCGAGCTCGAGGCCCTCGCCCCGGCGCTGGGCATCACCGGTGCGCGCGACGAGGTGCGCACGGTGCCCGCGGGCTCGCTCCTCAAGGCCGGTGTCCTCGTCCTGACCGGGCTCGGCGCTCGTGACGAGTCGGGGACCTTCGCGGCCGAGACCCTGCGCCGTGCGGCGGGCGCCGCGGTGCGCGAGCTCAAGGGGGCCGCGTCGGTCGCGGTCGCCCTCCCCGCGCAGGACGAGGCCGAGGTCGCCGCGATCGCGGAGGGTGCGCTGCTCGGTGCGTACTCCTTCACGCGCTACCGCGACGTCTCGGGCGCCGCGGGCTCGACCAAGCCGGCCGGCACGGTCTCGACGATCGAGGTCCTCACGTCGCTCGCCCGGGGCTCGAAGGCCAAGGCTGCGGTCGAGCGGGCCGCGACGATCGCCGCCGCGGTCCACGCGACGCGCGACCTGGTCAACACCGCCCCGAACGACCTGTACCCCGCGGCGTTCGCCGACATCGCCAAGGCCGCGGCCAAGGGCACGGGCGTCAAGGTGACCGTGCTCGACGAGAAGGCTCTCGCGGCGGGCGGCTACGGCGGCATCCTCGCCGTCGGGCAGGGGTCCTCGCGCGGCCCGCGCCTCGTCAAGGTGTCGTACTCCCCCTCGCGCCCGCACACCAAGGTCGCGCTCGTGGGCAAGGGCATCACGTTCGACTCGGGCGGCATCTCGATCAAGCCCGCCAAGGGCATGGAGGCCATGAAGTCGGACATGGCCGGAGCTGCGGCCGTGCTGCACACCGTGCTCGCGGCGTCGCGGCTCGGGCTGCCCGTCGCGGTGACCGGTTGGCTCTGCCTCGCGGAGAACATGCCCTCGGGCACCGCGCAGCGTCCCTCGGACGTCATCACGATCCGCGGCGGCAAGACCGTCGAGGTCCTCAACACGGACGCCGAGGGCCGCCTCGTCATGGCCGACGGACTGGTCGCCGCGGTCGAGGAGAAGCCCGACGTCGTGCTCGACGTCGCGACCCTCACGGGCGCGCAGATGGTCGCGCTCGGCACGCGCGTCTCCGCGGTCATGGGGTCCGACGACGTCCGCAGCGAGGTCGTCGCCGCGGCCGAGGCGGCGGGCGAGCAGTTCTGGCCCATGCCCCTGCCCGAGGAGCTCGGCGCGTCGATGAAGTCGAAGGTCGCGGACATCGCGAACATCGGCGACCGGTTCGGCGGGATGCTCGTCGCGGGCCTGTTCCTCCAGGAGTTCGTGGGCTCGACCCCGTGGGCCCACCTCGACATCGCGGGCCCCTCGTTCAACGAGGGCTCGGCGTTCGGCTACACCCCGGTCGGCGGCACGGGCGTCGCGGTCCGCACCCTCGTCGAGCTGCTCGAGGCACGCGCGACGAAGTAGCCGGGAGCGGGGGGGGGGGGGGCCCCCCGCCCCCCCGATGCCCGACCGCGGAGCCGTCAGCGGATCACGGACGTCAGGAGGCGTCGAGGATGTCCACGACGAAGACCAGGGTCTCGTCCTGGAGCTCGTGGCCCTCTGCCGAGCCGTAGGCGAGCGCCGGCGGGATGACGAGCAGCACCTGGCTGCCGACGGTCTGGCCCGCCAGGCCCTGCGTCCACCCCTGGATGACGCCGGTCAGCGGGAAGCTCGCGGGCGTGCCGGAGTCCCACGAGGCCTCGAACTGCTCGCCGTCGAGCGTGTACCCCGCGTAGTGCGCGGTGATCGTGCTGTCGGCGGTCACCTCGGGACCGGACCCCTTGATGAGGGGCTGCACCACGAGCTCGGTCGGCGCGGTGTATCCCTCGGGGATCTCGACGCTCGGCTTGCCCGAGTCGTCGAGCGTGACGACGGGCAGCCCATCGGCCGGGGTCACGGCCTCGCCCTCGGCGCGCGTCGGGATCTCCTTGGTGGAGACGACCTCGACCAGGTTGATGACCGTCGTGACGCCGTCGGCGTCCTCGATCGGGTTGGCGAGGAGCATGCGCGTGCCGACCTTCTGGCCGATCAGCTCAGGGTTCAGGAGATCGAACTGCGGGTCGCCCAGGGTGAACGACTGCGGCGAGTCGGTCGCCCACGTCGACTCCCCTGCCTTGGCGGCGTCGGCGCCGTTGTAGGACACGAAGTGCATGGTGACCTGGTTGCCCTCGACGAGCTCCTCACCCGTCCCCTCGTTCACGATCCGCGTCGTGGGAGCCGAGACCTCGAGCCCGGGCTCGAACTCCAGGGTGGCCTCGGCCCCGGCGTCGCCGGTCACGGTGATGGCCTCGACCGCAGCGACGTCCGCAGCCGAAGGAGTCGGGATGCCGGAGCCGGTGGACTCGGAGGGCGACGGGCTGGCGCCGCCGTCGTTGCCGCTGGCGCAGCCGGAGAGGACGAGGGCGGTCCCCAGGGCGATCGCGACCAGGCCGCGAGAGGTACGGAGCTTCACAAGGATCCTTCGGTCGGGGGTTTCCGCGCACGACCGGGAGCGAACACGGACCGAGCACGGGTTGCAGGCCAGGTAACTCTAACGGCACTCTCTGAGAGGCCGCTGGGAGATGCTCCCACGGGTCGCCCGCGAAGGGTCGGCCCGGGCCCGACCGGGGCCGCCCGGGCGTCGGACGGCTGCTGTGCGGCCCCGCCCCGCTGCCCGGGCGCACCCGGCCCGAGCGCCCTCCGGCCGGGGGACAATGGACGGATGCCGTCGAAACGCCCCTCCCGCCGCAGACCCTGGGGAGCAGAGCCCGCCCCCCTCGACCTGGGGCGCGCCCTCGGTGGCCTGCGCTCGGAGTCCGGTCCCGACGGCGAGTGGTCGGTGCGGACCGTGCGGTCCGGGGACAAGTCCTACGTGTGCCCCGGGTGCCGCCAGACGATCCCGCCCGGCACCAGCCACGTGGTCGCCTGGGCCAAGGACTCGCTGTTCGGCGCGGAGTCCGCGCTCGAGGACCGCCGGCACTGGCACGCGGGCTGCTGGGCGGCCCGCGAGCGCCGGCGCTGACGCTCGCGCGAGACGGGCGGTCCCGCGCGAGACGGGTGCTCCCGGCGCGACGCAGCCACCTGTCTCGTGCCGGACCACCCGTCCGGCGCCCCGTCCGTCGCCGAGCCGTCGTCCGGAGGAACCGGCGGCTAGGCTCGGTCGTGATGAACGCGCACCGTCCCGACCTCGCGACCGACCGCCCCGACGAGCCCCCTGCACCGTCCGCCCCCGAGCAGCCGGCCACCCCGCAGCCCGAGCCGCCCACGGCCCCGGAGGGCCGACCGGCCGAGCACGGCGCCCCGATCCGCTCGCTCACGGTCCTGCCGGCCCGCCGCGAGGACGTCGAGCTGCACACCGCGGACGGCCTGACCCTCGTGGGCGAGCTCGCGCTCCCCGCGCACGCGACGCCGTCGGGCACGCTGATCACGCTGCACCCGCTGCCCACGCACGGTGGCTACATGGACTCCCACGTCTACCGCAAGGCCGCCTGGCGCCTGCCGGCGCTCGCGGACCTCGCGGTGCTGCGCTTCAACACGCGCGGCACGTCGTCGCCGCGCGGCACGAGCGAGGGGGCGTTCGACGGCGGCGAGGCCGAGCGCTTCGACGTCGCCGCCGCGATCGAGCTCGCCGAGTTCCACGACCTGCCGAACCGGTGGCTCGTGGGCTGGTCGTTCGGGACCGAGCTCGTGCTCAAGCACGGCACGGACCCGGGCATCGAGGGTGCGATCCTGCTGTCGCCGCCCCTGCACCGCGCGACCGACGAGGACCTCGACCGCTGGGCTGCGTTCGGCAAGCCGCTCGTGGTCCTGGTCCCCGAGCTCGACGACTACCTGCGCCCCGACGAGGCGCGCCGCCGGTTCGCGCGCGTGCCCCAGGCCGAGGTCATCGCGGTCGAGGGCGCCAAGCACCTGTGGGTCGGGGAGCCGTCGGTCCGCCGCGTGCTCGACGAGATCGTCGCGCACGTCCTGCCCGGCTTCCCCGTGCCGCTGCCCACGACGTGGGACGCGCAGACCGAGACCGGGACCGACACCGAGGCCTCCGACCAGGCCTCCTACGACGCGAGCCGCACGCACGTCCAGCCATCGACGACGGGACAGGAACCATGACCACGACCGATCGAAGCCTCGCCCTCCACACCCTGCGGCACGGGCACGGGCTGCCCGTGCTGCTCGTGCACGGCTTCCCGTTCGACCACCGCATGTGGCTCGACGTCGCCGCGGCCCTCCCGAGCGGCGTCACGGTCCTCGCGGTCGACCTTCCCGGCGCGGGGCAGAGCCCGCTGGGCGCGGAGCCCGCCTCGATCGAGGCCGCCGCGGACGGCGTGGTCGCCGCCGCACGGGCCGCGGGCGTCGAGCGTGCGGTCGTCGTGGGCATGTCGATGGGCGGCTACGTCGCGCTCGCGGTCGCGGAGCGCCACCCGGGCTTCGCGGTCGCGCTCGGCCTCGTCGACACCAAGTCCACGGCCGACACCGACGAGGCGCGGGCCAACCGCCTGCGCATCGCGGAGGCCGTCACGAGCAGCGCCACGGTGGACCCCGTGCTGGGCATGCCGGGGGCGCTCCTCGGGGCCACGAGCAAGGTCGCGCGCCCTGCGCTCACGGCCCGCCTCGAGGAGTGGATCCGTTCCCAGCGGCCCGACGGCGTCGCGTGGGCCCAGCGCGCCATGGCCGCCCGCCCGGACCGCACCCAGGTCCTGGCCGACTTCGCCGGTCCGGTCACCGTGGTCGTGGGGGAGGAGGACACCCTGACCCCT
>NZ_JACSPN010000038.1 GCF_015142735.1 Oerskovia douganii
GTCGGGCCGCCCCCGCGCGGGGGGGGCCGACGCGTTCGGCTACCTGCTGGTGCACTTCGTCGAGGACCCGGACGAGCACCGTGAGACCGTCCACTGCTCGCTCAGCCGGGGCGACGACCCGACGGCGTGGGACCGGCTGGGCGTCGTGCTCGAGTCCCGGCTGGGCACGACCGGGCTGCGCGACCCGCACGTGGTGCGCACAAAGGACGGGTTCGTCCTCGTCGCGACCGACCTGCGGGTGTTCGGCGGCGACGACGCGGGGTGGGACGCGTGGCAGCGGCACGGGAGCAGGTCGCTCGTGGTGTCGAGGTCCGCGGACCTCGTGCGCTGGTCCGAGCCGCGGCTGGTCGAGGTCGCGCCTGCCCGGGCGGGCATGGCGTGGGCGCCCGAGTCCTTCTGGGACGAGCGGGCCGGGCAGTTCGTCGTCCACTGGTCGTCGACGTTGTTCGGGCCCGACGACGACGCGCACGCGGGGGAGTCGTACAGCCGCGTGCTGTACGCCACCACGACCGACTTCGAGACGTTCTCGCCCGCGCGCGTCCTGCTCGACACGGGCCGCACCACGATCGACACGACCATGATCGAGCACGGTGGGCGCGTGTACCGGTTCCACAAGGACAACAGCCCGGGCGGGCGCGGCCTCTACATGGACGTGGTCCCGCACGCGCTGTCCGACGACGCGACCGTGCTGGCCGAGCGCATCGGTGCGGACCTGTTCGGTGACGTCGAAGGGCCGCTGGTGTTCCGGGCGAACGACGCCGAACGCTGGTACCTGTTCGTCGACCAGTACGGGGACGGGGGCCAGGGCTACCGGCCGTTCGTCACCGACGACCTCGCGTCGGGCCGCTGGGAACCCGCGGGCGGGGGCTTCGACCTGCCCGACCGCACCAAGCACGGCGTCGTCGTCCCGCTGCGGGGCGACGAGTGGCAGCGCCTCGCGCGCGCCTGGGGGCGCTGACGCGACACCGAGGCGCCGCCCGCGCCGCCGACGCGGCCCGGCCTATGCTCGGACGATGGGTCCCGACGCGCAGGCATCGCTCGTCCGGCTCCACGAGCTGGCGCGCACCACCTCGGCCGACGACCTCCGGGACGGCGCGCGGCTCGGGGAGCTCGCGAGGCTCGTGCGCGGCACGTCGGCAGCCGGCGCGAGCGCCGACCAGATCGCGGCGTCCGGCGGGCTGTCCGTGGTCTGGGTGCGTTCCGTGCTCGACCAGACGGACGAGCCCGTGCGCGACCGGCTCGGACGGACCCTCTGGGTCCTGTGACCGGCAGGTCGCCGGGCCCGGCCTCCCGACGAGGCCTCCCGACGAGAACTCCCGACGAGTCTTCCCGAGTTTTCCCGACGACGTGCGCACCCCGCCGGGCGGGGGCCGGGATCGTCCGGCGGGGTGCGGGTGGTCAGGCGTGGGAGAGGGTCCCGGACAGGGCCGTCCACGACTCGGGGTCGAGCGTGACGGTCGTGCGTGCCGCGCCTGCACCGGAGGAACGGGTCGTCGACGCCACGTCGACGGCGGACCAGCACGCGTCGAGGACCTTGCGCGCGTGCGCGGGTCCCTCGACCGCGGCCTCGTGGTCGGCGACCATGCGCCACCCCTCGGTGAGGTCGATGCTCAGCCCGAGGTGGTCGACGTCGACGTCGACCGGTTCGGCGGACCTGTTGGTGAGGAAGAGCGCGACGGCGCCGGTGGCGGGGTCGTGCGTGGCCGCGGCGGTCACGAGCGGGACGTCGCCGTGCGCCCTGGTCGGGGTCGTGGGGACCTCGACCCGGACGTCGAGCACCTCTCCGCGTGCGAGGCGGGCGGTCGTGGCGAACGGGTGGAAGGTGGGCTGGCGCCACGCCTCGCCGTCGGGCTCGGTCATGATGGGGGCGATGACGTTGACGAGCTGTGCGAGCGCGGCCACGGGCACGCGGTCGGCGTGGTTGAGGAGCGTGACGAGCAGGTCTCCGACGACGACGGCGTCGAGCGCCGAGTAGACGTCCTCGATGATGCGCGGGGCGTCGCGCTGGACGGGCAGGTTGGTCTCGCCGGGGAAGCGGGACTGCAGGTACCAGACGTTCCACTCGTCGAACGAGATGGTGATCCTCTTGTCGGAGCGGCGGGCGGCGCCGACCGCGTCGGCCGACGCCACAACGCGGTCGATGAACCGGTCCATGGCCGTGCCGGACCCGAGGAACGACGCACGGTCCCCTGCGAGCTCCTCGTAGTACGCGTGCATGGAGATGTGGTCGACCAGGTCGTAGGTGTACGACAGGACGGTCTGCTCCCACTCGCCGAACGTGTCCATCTGCATCGAGGACGAGCCGCACACGACGAGCGAGATGCTCGGGTCGACGAGCTTCATGGCCTTGCCGGCCTCGGCGGCCAGCTTGCCGTACTCGTGGGCGTCCTTGTGGCCGATCTGCCACGGTCCGTCCATCTCGTTGCCGAGGCACCAGAGCCGCACGCCATACGGCTCGGCCCGCCCGTTGGCGATGCGCAGGTCGGCCCAGCGCGTGCCGGCCTCGCCGTTGCAGTACTCGACGAGGGCGGCGGCCGCCGCGACGCCGCGCGTGCCGAGGTTGACGGCCATCATGGGCTCGATGCCCTCGCGCTCGGCCCACCGGAGGAACTCGTCGGTCCCGACGGTGTTGGGCTCGACCGTGCGCCACGCGAGGTCGAGGAAGGGCTTGCGGTCCTCGACGGGGCCGACGCCGTCCTCCCAGACGTAGTTCGAGACGAAGTTCCCGCCGGGGTAGCGGAGCATCGTCACGCCGAGCTCGTGGGTCAGCTCGGCGACGTCGCGGCGGAAGCCGTGCTCGTCCGCCGTGGGGTGCCCGGGCTCGTAGATGCCGGTGTAGACGGCGCGGCCCAGGTGCTCGACGAACGAGCCGAAGAGGCGGCGGTCGATCGGGCCGACCCGGAAGTCGGGGTGGAGCGCCACACGGGCGCGGAGGTGCGTCATCGGGATCCTCGCTTGTGGTCGTCCCGGCGGGGCCGGGGGTGCTTTACAACGATGTAGAGTCTACCTGAGCACGACGCCGAACCCGGAGGAGACCTCATGACGACGACAGCCCGAGGCCCGGTCGGCGGGCGGGTCCCGCACGCCGTCTGGGCCCCCCTGCCCGTCGGTTCCGTGACCCTCGGGACCGACGCCGGGCTCGGTGCGTGGCAGGCCGCGAGCGCACGCGCGACCGTGCCGCACTGCCTCGACGCGCTCGAGTCCTCGGGTGTCCTGGACAACCTGCGGCGACTGCTCGACGAGGGCGACCCCGCACGCCACGACGGCCCGTACCGCGGCTTCAACTTCGCCGACTCCGACGCCTGGAAGACGCTCGAGGCCGTCGCGTGGGACGCCGGCCGCACGGGCACGGACCCTCACGAGGACACGGTCCGCGCGATCGTGGACCTCGCCCGTACGGTCCAGGACCCCACGGGCTACCTCGACTCGCACGTCCAGGGTGGGGCCGCGCCCTCGGGCACCCCCTACGCCGACCTGCGCTGGGGCCACGAGCTGTACGTGCTGGGACACCTGCTCCAGGCGGGCATCGCCCGCTCGCGCGCCCAGGGGCGCGACGACCTGCTGACGGTCGGTCGCCGCTGGGCCGACGACGTCGTCGCCCGGCTCGTCGACGGCGAGGAGCTGGTCTGCGGTCACCCCGGCGTCGAGACCGCTCTCGTCGAGCTCGCGCGACACACCGACGACCCGCGCTACCTCGACGCCGCGGTCCGCATGATCGACCTGCGCGGTCACGGCAGGCTCGGCTCCGGGCCGTTCGAGCCCGGCTACCACCAGGACGCGCAGCCCGTGCTCGCCTCGACCGAGGTCACGGGCCACGCCGTCCGGCAGCTCTACCTCCTCGCGGGCGTGACCGACGTCTACCTCGAGACGGGCGACCCCGCGTGGCTCACGACGCTCGAACGACTCTGGGAGGACGCGTACGGCCGACGCGCCCACGTCACGGGCGGCATGGGGTCGCGGCACAAGGACGAGTCGTTCGGCGACCCGTACGAGCTGCCGCCGGACCGCGCGTACGCCGAGACGTGCGCCGGGATCGCGAGCGTCCACTGGTGCTGGCGCATGCTCCTCGCGACGGGGCAGGGCCGCTACGCCGACGAGCTCGAGCGTGCCCTGCTCAACGTGGTCGCAGGAGCGACGTCCGCGGACGGCACCCGCTTCTTCTACTCCAACCCGCTGCACGTGCGTGAGGGGCACGACGGCTCGAGCGAGTACTCGCCGTCGGGCAGGCTGCCCTGGTTCGCGTGCGCGTGCTGCCCGCCCAACCTCGCGCGCCTGGTCGCCTCGCTGCACCACTACGTCGCGACCGGGCGCCAGGACGGCACGCTCGCGGTGCACCTGTACACCGACGCCGACGTCGTCCTGCCGTCCGCAGGGGTGGCCCCCGGGACGTCGTCGGCGCGGCTCGAGATCCGCACGCGCTACCCCGACGACGGGACCGTCACGGTCCGCTCGGTCGACCCGTGGCACGCGCCCGTCGCGCTGCGCGTGCCGGGCTGGGCCGACCCCGCCCGGGTGCGCCTCGTCGTCGACGGGGAACCGCGCGAGGCCGTCGTCGTCGACGGCTACGCCACGGTCGTTCCCGGCCCGGACGGGGTGCGAGAGATCCTTCTCGACCTTCCCCTCGACGTCCGTGCGGTCCGTGCGCACCCCCGGGTCGACGCGGTCCGCGGCTGCGTCGCCCTGGTGCGCGGCCCGGTCGTGCACTGCGTCGAGCAGGTGGACGTGCCGGGCGTCGCGCTCGAGGACGTCGTGCTCGACCTCGGCTCGCCCGTGCGCGTCGCGGGGCCCGTCGACGGGATCGACGCCCCCGTGACCCTGCGGGCGCGCGGCCTCGCGCGCCCCGCGGTCCCGGACGCGCCTCTCTACGCCGACGCGCGCGACGGTGCCGAGGACGGTGACGAGCACGCCGGCACCGACGTGGTCGTGGACCTCGTCGCGGTCCCCTACGCTCTGTGGGGCGAGCGCGGTGAGGGGGCGATGCGCGTCTGGCTCCCCACGGCTGGTGACCGGTGACCCCCGACGGCGCCGGTGCGGCGCAGACCGCGGGACGTGACCCCGTGGCACAGTTGACGCCCGAGGTGCTGCCGCCCCGGGAGCGAGGAGGAGTGAGACGGATGCCGGTGACGATGCACGACGTCGCAGCGCGGGCAGGCGTGTCGATCAAGACGGTGTCCAACGTCGTCAACGGCTACGCCCACATCCGCCCCTCGACCCGCGACCGGGTGGAGAAGGCCATCCAGGAGCTCGGCTACCGCGTCAACGTGTCCGCCCGGAACCTGCGCACGCGCCGCACGGACATGATCACGCTCGCCGTCCCCGAGCTCTCCCTGCCGTACTTCGCCGAGCTCGCCGACTCCGTGATCCAGGCGGCCGACGCGCAAGGCCTCACGGTCCTCATCGAACAGACCAACGCCTCGCGCGAGCGAGAGCTGGACGTGCTCTCCGGGCATCGACGGCACCTCACGGACGGGCTCGTCTTCTCGCCGCTCGCCCTCGGTCCCGACGACCTCGAGCACTTCGACGTCGACTTCCCCCTCGTGGTGCTCGGTGAGCGCATCTTCGGGGCGCCCGCGGACCACGTGACCATGAACAACGTCGCCGGCGCCTACGCGGCGACCGAGCACCTCCTCTCGCTGGGCCGCCGCCGGATCGCGGTCGTCGGGGCCCACGCGGGCGAGTCCGTCGGGTCCGCCGCGCTGCGCCTCGCGGGGTACGAGCAGGCGCTCGCGGACGCGGGCATCCCGCTCGACCCCCGCCTCGTGGGGGAGGCCGGCCTGTGGCACCGCTCGACGGGGGCGGAGACCATGGGCCGCATGCTCGACGACGGCGTGGAGATCGACGCGGTCTTCGCGCTCAACGACGCCATGGCGCTCGGCGCGCTGCACGCGCTGCACGCGCGCCGCGTCGACGTCCCGGGCGACGTCGCGATCATGGGCTTCGACGACGTCGACGACGTGCGCTACTCGGTCCCCACCATCAGCTCGGTCTCGCCCGGCCGGCCGCAGATCGCCCGCACGGCCGTCGAGCTGCTCGTCGAGCGCATCGGTGCCCGGCCCGACGAGCCGCAGGTGCCCTTCCGCCGGGTGGTCCCCGACTCGTCGGTCGTCGGCAGGGAGTCGACGGGCGACGTCCCGCCCGGTGGCGGCGAGCGCGTGGTGTCGGTCCAGCCGGGAGGCACCGAGACGGTCGAGGTCGTCCGGCGCGCTGCCGGGAACTGACCCACCCGTCGTCGTCGCGACCTCAGGTCGGGGCGTGGGCCCGTGCGTCGAGCCGCTCCAGCTGGCCGTCGGCGAGCAGCCCCGTGGCCAGCAGCGGGACGCTGACCCCGACGAGCGGGACGAGCACGGGCACGAACCACCACACGAGCAGCAGGACCGTGCTCGTCACGAGCATCGCGAGCGCGGCGGCCGGACCCAGCGCGGGCAGCAGCACGAGGAAGCGCCACGTGCGCACCCAGGGCTCGTCGTACCGCCGGGCGACCGCGGGCACGTAGGCGGCCACCACGAGCGTCCAGGCAGCCACGACCGTGCTCCCAGCGCTCAGGGCCGCCGCCGCGGGACCGTCCAGGGCGCGGAGCACCGCGGCGTCGACGAGCAGCACGGCCGCCGCGACGACCACGGGCAGGCCGAGCAGGACGAGGCGGCGCCAGGCCGCGGCCCAGCCGGTCCAGAAGTCGCGCCACAGACGGTCGGAAGGATCTGCGTCGGCGAGCCGGGCCAGGAGCCGCCCCCCGGAGTCGAGAGCGGGGAACAGGCCCAGCACGACCCCGCCCGCGAGGGTCCCGGCGATCACGAGCAGGTTGACCGCGACGAGCTGCATGACCCACCGCAGCACCTGCATCACGCGACCGGCCCAGCCGTGCACCTCGTCGCCGGCGGTCCTGGGCGAGGGGGGCGTGGGGCGGGGAGCGGGCGCGGTCACCGGACGATCGTGCCAGGTCACGGCTCGTCCTCCACGCGCGTCGCGACGACGACCCGGCCGTCGTCGCCGAGCGCGGTGACGGACGTCGCGGCACGCCCCCGCACGGCGTCCCACGAGGGGAACACGACCGCTGCGACCTCGACCCCTGCGGACGTGGCCCAGGTGAAGCGTCCGCGGCCGTGAGCGCGCCCCGAACCGGGCGCGACGTCGAGCGGTCCCCGGACCGACGCCTGCACTGCCGAGGGGTCCGTGTCGAGGTGGACCCGGTCCCACGTCCCGACGAGCTGTGCGACGTCCGACGGCCAGGCCGACTCGTCGTCGACCTCGCGGGACGGCCCGGCCCAGGGCTGCGGGGCGACGAGCGGCCAACCGTCGTGCGTCCACACGAGGCGCCGGACCTGGACCCGGTGACGGGTCGGGTCGTGCGCGTCCCGGACGTGGTGCACGAGGGTCTGCCGCCCGGGCTCGGTCAAGACCGAGGCGTGCCCCGGAGCGAGGAGGCCCGGGCCCCCGGCGAAACGGTGCCCCGCGAGGACGGTCGTGCCCGCGTCGGGGGCGTCCAGGTCCGCCAGGTCCCGGCCCGAGCGGTCGAGGTAGGGCCCCTCGACGTCGTCGGACACCCCGACGCGCACGTGGTACGTCGAGAACAGCGAACCGTGGCTGACCAGGAGCGCCCAGCCGCCGCCCGGGCGCTCGACCACGAACGCCCCCTCGACCGCGCCGTCGACCGAGCGCGGGCGTCGCGCGACCAGCGCGCCGGGGGCCGTGTGCAGGGCCCCGGGAGCCGGCGCCCCCGGAGCGAGGCCGGTCGCCGGATCGAGGTCGAGCACGTGGATCCCGCCGAAGAACGACCCGTAGACGAGGTGGTGGCGCCCGTCGGGCGCGACGACCACCTGGGCGTCGATCGCGTTCGGGTGGGCCAGCCCGGCAGGGTCCGGCAGGTGGTCGCTCGCGACGACGACGCCGCCGTCGGTCCAGGGCCCCCCGGGGTGCTGCGCCGTCGCGAGGCCGATCGCGGACCGTCGCGAGCCGAACGACGAGGCCGAGTAGTACATGCGCCACCCGTCCGCGACCCGCACGACGTCGGGGGCCCACAGACCCTCCGCCCCCGACCACGCCGCGGCCGGCCCGGGTACCCCCTCCAGGGCCCAGCCGTGGAGCTCCCAGTCGACCAGGTCCCGCGAGCGGCGGACCTGGACCCCCGCACGGAGCGGGCCGTCGGTCGCGGTGTCGGTCGAGAAGAGCCAGTAGGTGCCGTCGTCGTCGCGCACCGCGGTCGGGTCGTGGGCGTGCTCGGCGCCCCAC
This sequence comes from Oerskovia douganii, assembly GCF_015142735.1. GTDB lineage: Bacteria > Actinomycetota > Actinomycetes > Actinomycetales > Cellulomonadaceae > Oerskovia > Oerskovia douganii. Next base: position 8,227 of record NZ_JACSPN010000038.1, read on the forward strand.
CCCGCAGCGTCGTCCCGCACGTCAGCCCTTCGATCCGGTGAGCGCGACCGACTGGATGATCTGCCGCTGGAAGATCAGGAAGATCACGAGGATCGGCAGCAGCGCGACGAACGACGCCCCCATGATCAGGGGGTAGTCCCGCTGCGTCGCGAACTCGACGTTGAGGTTGGCGATGACGACCTGCAGGGTCTGCTTCTCGGGAGAGTTCAGGTAGAGGATCGGGGCGAGGTAGTCGTTCCAGATCGTCATGAACCACAGGATGAATTGCGCCGCGATGGCGGGCTTGATCATCGGCAGGATCATGACGCGGAAGATCTGGAAGTACGAGGCGCCGTCGATCTTCGCGGCCTCGACGATCGAGTCCGGTACCGACTCCAGGTACTGGCGCAGGAAGATCATGATGATGTTCCCGAACAGCAGCGGGACGATGAGCGGCAGCAGGGTGTCCACCCAGTGCAGCCGGGAGAACATGACGAACTGCGGGATCATGATCGTCGGGTACGGGATCATCAGGCCCGAGAGCAGCGCCAGGAAGATCACGTTCTTGCCCGGGAGCCGCATCTTGGCCAGGGCGAAGGCCGCGAGCGACGAGGTCACGGAGCCGACCACGGTGACCGTCGTGGCCACGACCAGGCTGTTCCGGAAGCCCGAGAGGATGGGCGCCTCGGACCACATGCGCGTGTAGGTGTCCCACTGCGGGTCCGAGGGCCACAGCACGGGCGGCAGCGCGAACACCTCGGGCTTGGTCTTGAGGGACGTCGAGAACATCCACAGCAGCGGTGCGATCATCACCACGGCGAACAGCGCGAGGACGACGAAGAGGATCGTGTTCGTCACGCGGTTGCGGCCGGTGACGCTGTCGAGGGTCTTGCTCATGTCGGTGACTCCTGCCCTCAGTCGATGCTGAAGCTGTTGCGGCGGTTGAGCCGGAACTGGATGAGCGTGATGACGAGGACGATGACGCCCAGGACGACCGCCATGGCCGTCGCGTAGCCCATCTGCTGGTACTTGAACGCCTTGCGGACGATGTACCAGACGACGCTCGCGGAGCTGAACTCCGGGCCGCCCGCCGGGGTCATGATGTTGATCTCGGTGAAGATCTGGGCGCCCGCGATCACGTTGGTGACGACGATGAAGAACGTCACGGGGCGGACCATGGGCAGGGTGATGGACCGGAACTTCTGGAACGCGTTCGCGCCGTCGAGGGACGCGGCCTCGTACAGCGCGGCCGGGACGGACTGGATCGCCGCGAGGTAGAGCAGCATCGAGTAGCCGAGGCCCTTCCACACGGCCATGAGGATGATCGCGGGCTTGACCGTGCTCGTGTTCTGGAGCCAGTCGGGGCCGTCGATGCCGAACCAGGACAACGCCTGGTTGATGAGCCCGAAGTCGCCGTTGTAGGCGAACTGCCACACGATCGCGATCGCGGCGAGCGACGAGATGACCGGCACGTAGTAGACCGTGCGGAAGAAGGTGCGGCCGGGGATCCTCCGGTTGAGCGCGATCGCGAGCACGAGGGCCAGCACGATCCCGATCGGGATGCCGAGCATGTAGAAGAACGTGTTGAACAGGCTCTTGTGGAAGTACTCGTCGGTGAGCAGCGTGGTGTAGTTGTCCAGGCCGACGAACCGCATGGCGCCCAGCCCGTTCCAGCTCGTGAGCGACGCGTAGAGCGCGAAGCCCAGCGGGTACAGGGTGAAGGCCAGGAACCCGACGACGGGGGCCGCGACGAACGCGTAGGCCCACCGGTGCTCGGTGCGGTGGAGGCGGCGTCGGTCCTTGGCGCTGCGCAAGGTCTGGGGCCGCGACGTCGTGCTGGCCGGAGCGTCGTCTGTGACGTCCGCGATCTGCGTCATCGGGGTGGTTCCTCTCGGGTGGCGACCGGTGCTGGTGAGCGGCGGCGTTGGACTCGTCGAGCAGCGCCTGCATCCGGGGCTGGGTCTCGGCGAGGTAGTCGGCCGCGGTCTGCTTGCCGTCGAGCACCGGCTGGATGTTCGTCCAGAGCTCGTCGTACCACTCGGCGCCGTACGTGAACGCGGCGGGCATCGCGTGCCCGTAGTCCTCGACGATGTCGAGGAACTCCTGGCGGTTGGCCGGCGCGGAGTCGGGGACCGCGGCCCACTCGGCGGCGGCGTCGACGAGGTTGGGGACCTGGATGTTCGCGTCGACGAGCGTCTTCTGCGCAGCGGGGTCGGTCGACAGGTACGTCGCGAGCCGGACGGCGTTCTCCGGGTCCTTGGTGGTGCTGGAGACGCCGATCCCGAGCGAACCGATCCACGTGGCGCTCTCGCCGCCGCTCATCGACGGCCAGGGGATGAGGTCGTAGTCGAAGTCGAGCTCGTTGTAGACGCTCACGTCCCACGGCCCGACGGGGAAGAAGCCGATCGAGCCGGCCATCCACCGCTGGTAGGTGTCGAGGGTCGCGGCGTCGGAGGCCGACGGCGTCACGCCCTCGACGTTGGTGAGGTCGGCGAAGGTCTGGAGCGCCTCGGCGAACTCGGGCGTGTCGACCGTGACCTCGGTGCGGTCGGCGTTGGTCCAGTCGCCACCGTTGCTCCAGACCATCGACTGGAGGTTCCACTGGACGTTGAGCCCCGTGCCCCACTGGTCGACGGCGCCGTCGCCGTCGGTGTCGGTCGTGAGCTGCTTCGAGATCGCGACGAACTCGTCCCACGTGAGCGGGACGTCCTTGTCCGGCAGCGGGATGCCGGCGGCCTCGAGCATGGTCTTGTTGTAGCCGAACGAGAACGGGCCCACGTCCTTGGGCAGCCCGTACAGCCGACCGTCCGGCGTGCCCTGGAGCGTGCCGTCGAAGCGGTAGGAGTCGACGCCGTAGGACCAGATGTTGTCGAGGTCCACGCCCGACTCGGCGACCTGGTCGGTGATGTCCATGAGGACGCCCGAGCTCACGTAGGACTGCAGGTTCGCCTGCTCGAGGTAGAAGACGTCGGGCACGTTGTTCCCCGAGACGGCCGCCTGGAGCTTGGTCGAGTACTGGTCCGCGTCGGTGACGATCATCTTGACCGGGACGCCGGTCTCCTCGGTGAACCGCGTGATCGCGTCCTCGTAGGCCTTCTTCTCGTCCGGTCCGCCGCGGAACATGAACGTGAGCGTGTCGCTGCCGCCGGAGTCGCCGCTCGAGCAACCGGTCAGCGCGATGCCTGTCGCCAGTGCGATACCGACGACGGTGGTGAGTCGTGACTTCTTCATCACGGGTCCTCTCGTTCCTCAGGTGTCCTGGGAGGACGGCTTGCCTCGCTGCGGATCGGCGGTCGTCGCGTGGTGCGGCGGCCGGGGTCCGTGGTCTCCGTCGACCCGATTTACATCGATGAAAACGAACGGTTGCACGCGACGTGCCACCGGGTCAAGTCGGCCGGGTCACGAATCTACAACGATGGAAACTGATGGCGGATCGGTCGTGGCGCCGGGTTGACGGGGCCGGGGGAGGCCCGGCATCATCCTCGTCTACAACGTTGTAGAGCGTCCGACGACGGACGCTCGTGAGCGCCGAGGAGCCTTGCCGTGCACACCACCGCCACCACCCCGCCCATGGGGTGGAACTCGTGGGACTGCTTCGGGACGACCGTCACCGAGGCCGAGGTCCTCGCCAACGCCCGCTTCCTCGCCGCGCACATGGCCCACGTCGGCTGGGACACCGTGGTCGTCGACATCCAGTGGTACGAGCCGACCGCCCGCGCCGGCGGGTACAACGACGGCGCCCCCGTGCTGATCGACGACGACGGCGTCCAGCGCCCCGCGCCGGGACGCTTCCCGTCCGCGCAGGACCGGCTCGGGCTCGCGCCGCTCGCGGCGCAGGTGCACGCGCTCGGGCTGCGGTTCGGGATCCACCTGATGCGCGGCATCCCACGACGCACGGTCGAGGCGGACCTCCCGGTCCGTGGCACCCCGTACCGCACCGGCGAGATCGCCGACCGGACCAGCACGTGCTCCTGGAACTCCGACAACTACGGGCTGGACCTCGAGCACCCCGGGGCGCGCGCGTGGCTCGACACCCAGGTCGACCGCGTCGTCGGCTGGGGCGTCGACCTCCTCAAGGTCGACGACATGCTCGCCCCGTACCACGCGGACGCCGTCGAGGCGCTCGCGGGCGCGGTCGCCCGTGCGGCGGACCGGCACGGACGCGACGTCGTGCTCTCGCTCTCGCCCGGCACCGACCTCTCGCTCGCGCGGCTCGGCCACCTGCGCCGCCACGCCACCATGTGGCGGGTCTCCGACGACCTCTGGGACCGGTGGGAGGACGTCGAGGCCCAGCTCGGTCGCCTGGCGCGCTGGGCACCGCACCAGCGCCCCGGTGCCTGGGCCGACGCGGACATGCTCCCGCTGGGGCGCATCGGGCTCCGGGCCGAGCGCGGCGGACCGCGCGACAGCCGGCTCACGGTCGACGAGCGCCGCACGCTGCTGTCGCTCTGGTGCCTCGCACGGTCCCCGCTCTTCATGGGCGGGGACCTGCCGAGCACGGACCCGGCGACGATCGCCGACCTCGTGCACCCCGGCCTGATCGACGTCCTGCACCACTCGACGGGTGGAGCGGAGCTCGTGCGCGAGGGGGACCTCGTGGTCTGGGGCGCCGAGGGCACCGGTCCGTGCGCCGGCACGCGCTGGGCGGGCGTCTTCTCGACCGCAGACGCACCCGTGCAGGTGCGCGTGCCGGCCGCCGCCGCGGGCCTGGCCCCTCTCGCTCCCGGGGGTGCCGCGCTCCTCGACGTCGTCGACGTCTGGACCGGCGCCGGGGTCCCCGTCGACCCGGCCGGCGCCGTGACCGGCGGCGAAGCGGTCCTCACGCTCGACGTCCCCGCGCACGGGGTGCGCCTGCTGCGCCTCGACCCGCCCCGGCCGCCGGGCGGGGCACCTGCCTGACGGCCCGCCAGAGCGGGCCCGGGCACTGCCCCCGCACCGCGCACCACCGACCTCGTCACCACAGCACGACCCTGGAAGGACACCATGTACTCAGCGACCCTCACCCTCGATCCGGCGTTCGTCGTCGGGCCCGTCCGGCGCCGCACGTTCGGCTCGTTCGTCGAGCACCTCGGCCGGTGCGTCTACACGGGGATCCACGACCCGGACCACCCGACCGCCGATGCCGACGGGTTCCGGGGCGACGTCCTCGACCTGACGCGCGAGCTCGGCGTGACGACCGTGCGGTACCCGGGCGGGAACTTCGTCTCGGGCTACCGGTGGGAGGACGGGGTCGGGCCCGTGGGCGAGCGCCCCACGCGCCTGGACCTCGCGTGGCACTCGAGCGACCCGAACCTCGTCGGCGTCGACGAGTTCATGCGGTGGGCGGACAAGGCGGACGTCGAGCCCATGATGGCCGTCAACCTCGGGACCCGCGGTGTGCAGGAGGCCCTCGACCTGCTCGAGTACTGCAACGTGCCCGGCGGGTCCGCGTGGTCCGACCGTCGTCGGGCCAACGGCGTCGAGGAGCCCTACCGCATCAAGATGTGGTGCCTCGGCAACGAGATGGACGGGCCGTGGCAGATCGGCCACAAGACGGCGCACGAGTACGGGCGTCTGGCGGCCGAGACCGCGCGCGCCATGCGCCTCATGGACCCGGGCCTCGAGCTCGTCGTGTGCGGCTCGTCGAGCTCCGACATGCCGACCTTCGGGGAGTGGGAGCGGGTCGTGCTCACCGAGACGTACGAGCACGTCGACCACGTCTCGGCCCACGCGTACTACTGGGAGGAGGACGGCGACCTCGCGTCCTTCCTCGCGTCCGCGGTGGACATGGACCACTTCGTCGAGTCGGTCGCCGCGACCGCGGACGCCGTCCGGGCGGCGGGCAAGCACGAGAAGCGCATCCACATCTCGTTCGACGAGTGGAACGTCTGGTACCAGAAGCGTGCCGAGTCGCGGCCGCCGTCGGGCGACGACTGGCCCGTGGCCCCGGTCCTGCTCGAGGACCGCTACAACGTCGCCGACGCGGTCGTCGTCGGGAACCTGCTCATCTCGCTCCTGCGGCACACCGACCGGGTCCACGCGGCGTCGCTGGCCCAGCTCGTCAACGTCATCGCGCCGATCATGACCGAGCCCGGTGGACGGTCGTGGCGTCAGACGACGTTCCACCCGTTCGCGCTCACGGCCCGGCACGCGGCGGGCGACGTGCTGCGGGTCGCGGTCGAGTCGCCCGCCGAGGAGACCGCGCGGTTCGGCGACGTGCCCGTGCTCGACGCGGTCGCGACGCACGACCCCGGCACGGGGGACGTCGTCGTGTTCGCCGTCAACCGCTCGACGACGACCCCGGTCGACCTCGACGTCGACCTGCGCGGCTTCCCGGGGCTGCGTCTGCTGGACGCGCGCACGCTGTCCAACCCCGACCACACGTGGCAGGCCACGGCCGACGACGCCACGAGCGTGGGGCCCGTGCCCAACACGTCGGCCAAGGTGGCCGACGACCGCGCCCGAGCGGAGCTTCCGCCCGTGTCGTGGTCGGTGCTGCGCCTGGGTCGCGCGTGATCGCGTCCCGGCGTGGGATCGCGCTCGCCGCGGGCGCGACCGCGGGGGTCGTGCTCGCGGCGGGCCTGGCCCTGGCGCTCGCCAGGCCCTGGGAGCCCCCCGCCGGGTTCGCGCTCGAGGTGTCGGGCGACGTGCGGGTGCACGACCCCGAGCTCGTCGTCGGCGAGGACGGCGAGCCGTGGTTCGTGTACTCGACGGGCGACGTCGCGGTCGGGTTCGGCGCACCCCAGGTCCGGCGCTCGGACGACGCCGGCCGGACCTGGGCCGAGGTCGGCACGGCGTGGGACGTCGCGGGCGACCCGTCCTGGGTCCGTGACGAGATCCCGGGCGTCACGAACTTCTGGGCGCCCGACCTCCACGAGCACGACGGGACCTGGTACCTGTACTACTCGGCGTCGACGTTCGGCAGCAACGACTCGGCGATCGGGTTGCGCACGGGATCGACGCTCGACCCGGCCGAGCCGGGGTACGGGTGGCGGGACGAGGGTCTCGTCGTGCGCTCGCGTCCGGGCGAGGAGAGCTTCAACGCGATCGATCCCGCGGTGGTCGAGACGACGGCAGGAGAGCCGTGGCTGTTCTTCGGCTCGTTCTGGGGCGGGATCCAGGCGCTGCCCCTCGAGTGGCCGAGCGGGAAGGTGGTCGAGGGGGCCGAGCCCGTGACGGTCGCGAGCCGGGTCGGGTCGCCCAACGCGATCGAGGGGGCTGCCGTCGTCGGCCGGGACGAGTGGTACTACCTGTTCACGTCGCGCGACGCGTGCTGCCGGGGGACCGACTCGACGTACAGCGTCGCCGTCGGCCGGTCGCGCGCGATCACCGGGCCCTACCTCGACGAGGACGGCCGTGACCTGGCGCGCGGGGGCGGGACCCCGCTCCTCGAGTCCTCGGGGTACGTCGTGGGCCCCGGCGGGCAGTCGGTCGACGAGGGGCGGATCGCGTTCCACTACTACGACGCCCGAGAGGGCGGTGACTTCCGGCTCGCGATCCATGAGCTCGCCTGGACGGACGAGGGGTGGCCGCGGGCTGCCGTGCTGCCGACCGAGGGAGGGCCGGAGGAGGGCTGAGCGACCTCGCGGCAGAGCCGCTCCCGACCGACCCGCACGAACGGGGCGAGGTACCGTTGATCCCGGTACGCCCCGTCGTGTCGGGTTCGTCGGCATGTTCTCGTGATCGAAACGTGACCCCAGCGACTATCGCTTCCTGCGTGTGAGCGCTAACATCGTTCACCAGGGGGTGTTAGCGGTCACATTCGGACCTTCGGCAGGACAGCTCGGTCGTCCCTCCGAAACCCCGGACGTGACCGGTCCGGCCGACGTGCGACGCAAGTCGTACGACGCCTGTCCCGGGGGTGGACAGGTCTCGGAGACGGACACCGACGCACCTGACAGCGCACCACCACGATTCGACAGCCCGACGACGGGCCGAAACGGTCTCGGCAAGGCACCGACGGCCGAATCTCAAGGAGGAGATCATGTTCAACAAGACCACGGCACGCGTGCGGTTCACCGGGATCCTCGCAGGCGCGGCAGTCCTCGCGCTCGCGGCCTGCGGCGGCGGCGGCACCGACTCCGCCGACGGCACCGAGGGCGCAGGCGGCGGCGGCGAGAACATCCGCGTCGGCTTCTCCCAGCTCGGCGCGGAGAGCGGCTGGCGCACCGCGAACACCGAGTCGGTCAAGGCCAACCTGACGGCCGAGAACGGGATCGACCTCACGTTCGTCGACGCGCAGCAGAAGCAGGAGAACCAGATCAAGGCCCTGCGCGACTTCATCGACCAGGACGTCGACGTCATCGCGTTCTCCCCGGTCATCGAGACCGGCTGGGACGAGGTCCTCCAGGAGATCAAGGACGCCGAGATCCCGGTCGTGCTCGTGGACCGCACGGTCGACACCACGGTCGAGGACCCGTTCGTCACGTGGATCGGCGCAGACTTCACGGCCGAGGGCGTCACGGCGGGCGAGTGGGTCGCGGAGAACGCCCCCGACGCCAAGGTCTTCGAGCTCCAGGGCACCATGGGCTCGGGCGCCCAGACCAACCGCCAGGAGGGCTTCCGCTCGGTCGTCGAGGACCAGATCGTCGGCGAGGCGACCGGCAACTTCACGCGCGCCGAGGGCAAGGCGGCCACCGAGGCCGCGCTCCAGGCCTACCCCGACATGACCCTGATCTTCGCGCACAACGACGACATGGGCCTCGGCGCCATCGAGGCCATCGAGGCCGCGGGCAAGGTCCCGGGCAAGGACATCCAGATCGTCACGGTCGACGGCGTCAAGGACGGCCTGACCGCGCTGCTCGAGGGCAAGTTCAACTTCGTGGTCGAGTGCAACCCGGCCTTCGGCGACCAGCTCCTCGAGCTCGTCAAGCAGGTCGCGGCCGGCGAGGACGTCGAGAAGGAGACCATCGTCGTCGACCAGGCGTTCGACCAGACGATCACGCAGGACGTCATCGACGCCCGCTCGTTCTGACGAGCAGCACCCGGCGGCTCGTCGCCGTGCCCGCGGCACGGCGAACCCCGGGCCGCTCTCACCGCAGGCGGGGCGAGACCCTCGCCCCGCCTCCGGTGACCTGAGCACCAGCACCTTCCCCAGGACGGAAGAACAACATGTCAACGACGACTGCAGCGGACGCGGCGCCCGTGGTGGAGATGACCGGGATCACCATCGAGTTCCCGGGCGTCAAGGCTCTCGACGGCGTCGACCTCACGCTGCGCCCCGGCGAGGTCCACGCCCTGATGGGTGAGAACGGCGCCGGCAAGTCCACCCTCATCAAGGCACTCACCGGGGTCTACCGGATCGATGCCGGGCGCATCGTGGTCTCGGGCTCCGAGCACCGGTTCACGCGGACCCGCGACTCCCAGGACGCGGGCATCAGCACCGTGTACCAGGAGGTCAACCTCTGCTCGAACCTCTCGGTCGCCGAGAACATCATGCTCGGCCAGGAGGTGCGCTTCGGCCCCTTCATCAACTGGCCCGCGACACGCCGCAAGGCGCGCGAGCACCTGGCCCTCCTCAACCTGGACATCGACCCGTCGTCGGCCCTGTCCTCGCACTCGATCGCGGTGCAGCAGCTCTGCGCGATCGCGCGGGCCATGGTCGTCGACTCGAAGGTCCTCATCCTCGACGAGCCCACGTCGAGCCTCGACAAGGCCGAGGTCGCCGAGCTGTTCGACGTGATCCGCTCGCTGCGGGACAAGGGCGTCGCGATCCTCTTCGTGTCGCACTTCCTGGACCAGATCTACGAGATCACCGACCGCCTGACGATCCTGCGCAACGGCCGCCTCATCTCCGAGCACCTGACCAAGGAGCTCCCGCGCATGGAGCTCATCTCCGCGATGATCGGCCGGTCGGGCGAGGCCCTGGCGGACGTCGAGGAGCGCGCGCACCGGGTCGCGTCGGAGCACGACGAGGCCCCCCTGCTCCGGGCCGTCGCCCTGGGGCGCGACGGGTCGGTCGAGCCGTTCGACCTCGACGTGCACGCGGGCGAGATCGTCGGTGTCGCGGGGCTGCTCGGCTCGGGGCGCACCGAGGTCGCGCGCCTGCTGTACGGCGCCGACAAGGCGGGCAGCGGCACGCTGACGTTCGACGGCACGACGCGCGCCGCGACCCCCCTGACCTCGATCAAGCGAGGCGTCGCGTTCTCCTCGGAGGACCGCAAGAAGGAGGGCATCATCGGGGACCTCACGGTCCGCGAGAACATCGCCCTCGCGATGCAGGCGAGCCGTGGCCCGTGGCGACCCGTCCCGGCCAAGGAGCTGGACGCGGTCGTCGAGCGGTACATGAAGGCGCTCAACGTCTACCCGGCCAACCCGAACATGCTCATCAGGAACCTGTCGGGCGGCAACCAGCAGAAGGTCCTCCTCGCCCGGTGGCTCGCGACCGAGCCCCGTCTCATCATCCTCGACGAGCCCACGCGCGGTATCGACGTGGGTGCGAAGGCCGAGATCCAGCGCCTGGTCGCCGAGCTCGCCGGCCAGGGCATGGGCGTCGTCTTCATCTCGTCCGAGCTCGACGAGGTGCTGCGCCTGAGCCAGCGCGTCGTCGTCATGCGGGACCGCCAGAAGATCGGCGAGATCACCAACGGGCCCGACGTCACGTCCACCACGATCCTCGAGACGATCGCAGCGAGCGGGAGCGCATCATGAGCACCACCACCACGACCCCGTCGGCCCCGCCGACGGCGTCCGGCAGCCCCAGGCCCCAGGGTGCCCGGGCCGCCGTGCGTCGCGTGACGCACCACCACCTGTTCTGGCCCGTCGTCGCGCTCGTCGTCATGCTCCTCGCGTGCGGCCTGCGCAGCCCGGGGTTCCTCGACGTGACGATCATGGACGGCCACCTGTTCGGTCAGCCCGTCGACATCCTGCGGGCCAGCGCCACGCCGCTGCTGCTGGGCATCGGCATGTGCCTGGTGATCGCGACGGGCGGCATCGATCTCTCGGTCGGTGCCGTCATGGCGATCTCGCTCGCGGTGTCGTTGACCTACATCGACGCGAGCGGTACGGGCGGGACGGTCGGCACCGCGCTGACGGCGGTCGCGATCGGCCTGCTGGTCGCCGCGGTGATCGGTGCGTTCAACGGCTTCCTCGTGACGGTCCTGGGCATCCAGCCGTTCATCGCGACCATGATCCTCATGGTCGCGGGGCGCGGTATCGCGATGCTCATCACCAAGGGGCAGATCACGACGACGACGAGCCCGCCCTTCAAGTCGATCGGCTCGGGGTTCGTCCTGGGCATCCCGACGCCCGTGGTCATCGCAGCGGTCGTGTTCGCGCTGGTGGCGCTGCTGGTGCGCCGGACGGCCCTCGGCATGCTCGTGGAGTCGATCGGCATCAACCGTGAGGCCAGCCGCCTCGCGGGGGTGCAGTCGCGGAACATCACGTGGTTCGTGTACCTGCTCTGCGGCCTGCTCGCGGGGCTCGCGGGCATCGTCTACGGCGCCCCGACCATGGCCGCGGACGCCAACAACATCGGTCTCATGAAGGAGATGGACGCGATCATGGTCGTCGTCCTGGGCGGCACCAAGCTCGACGGCGGCAAGTTCAGCCTCGCGGGCGTCGTGGTCGGTGCGCTGCTGCTCTCGACGCTCGAGCGTGCCGTGGTCATCTTCCACATCAGCTCGCAGATCACGCCCCTGTTCAAGGCGCTCGTGCTCATCATCGTGTGCATCGCGGCCTCCGAGCGGCTGCGGTCGCTCCTCACGTCGCGACTACCGAGGAAGCGCCCGGCGCCGGGCACGGGAACGTCGACGCCGAGCGCGCAGGAGGTGACGGCGTGAGCACGGTCGAGACGGCGCCCCAGGCGCCCAAGAGCTCTCAGCAGGGCAAGGCTCCGCGGGGTGGCCACGACACGGGTCTCGTGGCACGCCTCGCGACGCACCCCGTGGTCCGCAAGCTCGCGGACCGCCGGCTCCTGCCGGTCACGGGCACGCTCGTGGCCCTCGCGGTCATCCTCGTCGTGGGGCAGGTCCGCTACAGCACCGACCGCCGCGACTTCCTGAGCATGCGGCTCTTCTCCAACCTGCTGGTCGACAACTCGTACCTGATCGTCCTGGCGATCGGCATGACCTTCGTGATCATCACGGGCGGGATCGACCTGTCGGTCGGCGCCGTGGTGGCCCTCGTGGGACTCGTCGTGGCGAAGCTCCTGATCGTGGGGGCACCGCTGCCGGTGGTCCTGATCCTGGGCGTGCTGATCGGCACGACGTTCGGCCTGCTGATCGGCGTGATGGTCCAGTACTTCGACATACAACCCTTCATCGCGTCGCTCGCCGCGATGTTCCTCGCGCGCGGCCTGGCCAACGTCGTGAGCGTCCAGTCGCTCGCGATCAAGGACGAGGGCTTCGCGGCCCTGGCCTCGTGGAAGATCAAGTTCGGCGAGGGCCGTGAGGCCTGGAGCATCAACCTCAGCATGGTCATCGCGTTCGTGGTCCTGCTGATCGCGATCTACCTGCTCCACTACACGCGCTTCGGCCGCACGGTCTACGGGCTGGGCACGGGCGACAACGGCGCGGCCGTGAACCTCATGGGCCTCAAGGGCAGCTCGACCAAGGTGTGGGTCTACGTGATCAGCGGCACGTGCGCCGGGATCGCGGGCATCCTGTTCGCCTTCTACACCAAGTCGGGCTTCAACCTCACGGGCATCGGCATGGAGCTCGACGCGATCGCGGCGGTCGTGATCGGCGGCGCGCTCCTGACCGGCGGCGGCGGGTTCGTCCTGGGCTCGGTCGCGGGCGTGCTCGTCTACGGCCTGATCCAGGTGCTCATCGCCCGCGAGGGCCTGGACTCCTGGTGGACCAAGGTCTTCATCGGCGTGGTCCTGCTCGCGTTCGTCCTGCTGCAGCGGGCCATGACGTTCCGCCAGGGGCGCGGAAGCGCCACCTAGCGCCCGTCCAGCACCACTGCCTCGCGCGGGTCGGCCCTGGAGCCGGTCCCGTGCGAGGCACCACAGCCCGGTCCGTCGAGGCAGACGGACCGAGAACGGCCCGGAGGTGGCACCCTCCCGGTCGAGCCCGTCCCGGCTGGTACCGGGGCCGGCTCGGAGGACCGGGAGGGTGCACCCGCCGGGCGCACCCCGTACAGCAATGGAGCGCACGGGACACACCCGCCATCGCTCCTTTCCTCGTCGCAGCAAGGTTGGAGCAACGTGATCATCTCTCATCCCTCTGCCCGCGGGTCGTCCCGCGGCAGGACGACCCGCCCCTGGGCGGCGTGCGTCGCGGTCCTCGCGCTGGGGGCGACGTCGGCCCTGGCGGTCGCGCCGGCCGCGGTCGCGGTCCCGGAGCCGGTCCTCCCGGCCGACGCCTGGGTCGACCAGTTCGACTCGGTCGAGCTCGGCTCGGCGTGGGACGTCGTCAACCCGGTCCCGTCGGCGTGGTCGCTCGCGACGACGCCCGGGTCGTTGACCCTGACGTCCCAGACGGGCGACACCTACCAGGAGGCGAACACCGCGAAGAACGTCTTCATGGTCGACGTCCCCGTGGGTGACTTCACGGTCGTGACCAAGGTGTCGGCCCCGGTCGGCAAGGTCTACCAGGGCGCGGGCCTCATCGCGTGGAAGGACATGGACAACTACGTCCGCGCGGGCCTTACGTACGTGGGCGCCCTGTCCCCGTCGGCGCGCGCGATCGAGCTCGACAACGAGACGGGCGGGTCGTTCTCGGCGGCGTCGTTCACCGACCGTGCGGGCTCGACCGGGGAGACGCTGCGCATGCAGCGCACCGGTGACACGCTCGCGGTGTCGTACTGGGACGCGACCGCGGGCGACTGGAGGCCCGCGGGCTCGACGACCGTCACGTTCGACGTCACGCAGGTGGGCCTGTACGCCCTCGCCGCACAGGACGGCTCGAGCCACACCGCGACGTTCGACTACGTCGCGGTCGACGCGGCGGAGGGCCAGGACGTCGTCCCGACGGGGACGTTCTCGCTCGTCGGCCCGGCGGACAGCAAGCACCTGGTCCTGACGGACACGGGTCTGTCGTTCGTCGCGCAGCGTCCGGCGTCGCCGCTGGGCCTGGTGGCCACGGCGGTGGCGGGCGGGCCCGACGGCGCCGCGACCCTCGCGCAGGCGGGTACCGGTCTGCCGGTGGTCGTCGCGGGCGACGGGCGCCTCACGCTCGGGGCCGCGGACGCGACCCCGGCCCAGGTCCGGCTGACCGACGTGGGCGGCGGCAGGCTCGCGCTGCGCGTGCCGGGCGCCGCTGCCGGGGAGTTCGCGGGAGTGCGCGCCGCGGACGGCGCCCTGGTGCTCGGTGCCGAGGAGGCTGCGGCGAGGCTCACGCTCACCGCGCTGTCGTCGGCCGAGCACACGCTCGCGATCGACGCGGCGGGCGAGACCGTCGAGATGAGCGACGACCTGTACGGGATCTTCTACGAGGACATCAACTACGCCGCGGACGGCGGGCTGTACGCCGAGCTCGTGCGCAACCGCTCGTTCGAGTTCAACTCCTCGGACAACTCCTCGTTCACGGGGCTCACGGCCTGGGAGCGGGTCGCCCGCAACGGCGCCACGGCGACCACGACGGTCGTGACCGACGCGCAGCGTCTCAACGACAGCAACCGGTACTACCTGCGGCTCGACGCGTCGGCGCCCGGCGCCGGCATCCGCAACGCGGGCTTCAACACGGGCTTCTTCCTCGAGAAGGGGGAGAAGTACGACGTCGAGGTGTGGGCGCGCTCCGCCGTCGGGCAGGACCTGACCGTGCAGGTGGAGGACGCCGCGGCGGGCACCACCTACGCGACCGGGAAGGTGCGCGTCGACGGCACCGACACGTGGAAGAAGTACGCGGTGACCCTCACCGCGACCGGCACGACCGCCGCCGGGCGCCTCGCGGTCCTCGCGGGCGCCGCGGGCACCGTGCGCCTCGACATGGTCTCGCTCATGCCGCAGGACACGTGGGTCGGGCCGGTCAACGGCAGGACCCACCTGCGCAAGGACCTCGCCGAGAAGATCGACGCCATGAACCCGCAGTTCCTGCGGTTCCCGGGCGGCTGCGTGACCAACGCGGGCACGTTCGACACCTACCTCGAGAGCAACGGCACCGACCGCCGGCGCACGTACCAGTGGAAGGAGACCATCGGGCCGGTCGAGGAGCGGGCCACGAACTGGAACTTCTGGGGATACAACCAGTCGTACGGGATCGGGTACTACGAGTACTTCACGTTCGCCGAGGACCTCGGCGCGACGCCTCTGCCCGTCCTGTCGGTGGGGGCCAACGGCTGCGGCAGCACCATCCCCGAGATGAAGGACGACGTCCGGATCCAGCGCTGAGTCCAGGACACGCTCGACCTCGTCGAGTTCGCCAACGGTGACGTCACGACCGAGTGGGGCGCGGTGCGCGCCGAGCTCGGCCACCCCGAGCCGTTCGGCCTGAAGTACCTGGGCCTGGGCAACGAGGAGAACACCAAGACGTTCGAGGCGAACTTCCCGAAGTTCAAGGACGCCGTGCGCGCCGCGTACCCGGACGTCCAGATCATCTCGAACTCGGGTCCGGACGACACGGGCCAGCGGTTCGACGAGCTCTGGGAGTTCAACCGTGCGCAGGAGGTCGACCTGGTCGACGAGCACTACTACAACGACCCGAGCTGGTTCCTCGAGAACGCCGACCGCTACGACGACTACGACCGCGAGGGCCCGCACGTCTTCCTCGGCGAGTACGCGTCGCGCGGCAACACGTTCTTCAACGCGCTGTCCGAGGCCGCCTTCATGACGGGTCTCGAGCGCAACTCCGACGTCGTCGAGCTCGCGTCCTACGCGCCGCTGCTCTCCAACGAGTCGTACGTGCAGTGGTCGCCCGACGCGATCTGGTTCGACAACGACGAGTCGTGGGGCACGCCCAACTACTACGTCCAGGAGCTGTTCGCGAACAACGTGGGCGACGCGGTCGTCCCGTCCGTGCACGGTGCCGACGCCTCGGCCGAGCCCGCGCTGGACGGAGGCGTCTTCCTGTCCACGTGGTCGACCAGCGCGTCGTACGACAACGTCACGGTCACCGACAACGCGAGCGGCGACGTCCTGTTCCAGGACGGGTTCGACGACGCCACGCAGTGGTCGCCCGTGACCGGGACGTGGGCCGCGCAGGACGGCGTCTACACGCAGTCCTCGACCTCGGTGACGGACGCGCGCTCGATCGTCACGGGTGCCTACGCCAAGGACTGGAAGAACTACACGCTCGAGCTCGACGCCCGCAAGATCGCCGGGTCCGAGGGCTTCCTCGTGGGCTTCGCCGCGGGCGGACCGAACGACTACTACTGGTGGAACATCGGCGGCTGGAACAACACCCGCTCGGTCCTCCAGCGGGCCGACGGCGGCAGCGCCGCCGAGGTCGCAGCGGTCGAGAACAAGAGCGTCGAGACGGGCCAGGGCTACAAGGTCAAGGTCGTCGTCCAGGGCAGCACGATCCAGCTCTACCTGGACGGCCAGCTCCAGATCTCGTACGAGCAGCCCGCGGCGAAGTCGCTCTACCAGGTCGTCACGCGCGACGAGGAGTCGGGCGACCTCGTGGTCAAGGTCGTCAATCCGACCGCGACCTCGGCCGACACGGCCGTGACGGTCGCAGGCCAGGTGATCGCGGCCCAGGCCACGATCACCGAGATGGTCGGCGCGCCCACGGACACCAACACCAAGGCGAACCCGCGGGCGATCGTGCCCGTCGAGCGGACCTGGGACGGGGCGTCCAACGCGTTCGACTACACGTTCCCGGCCTACTCGGTCACGTTCCTGCGGCTCCAGACGGCCGGTGCCGAGGTCGAGCCCGTGGATCTCGCGGTCACGGCCAAGGCGCAGTGCGTCGCGGGGCGGGCGAACCTCACGGTGCGTGCGGTCAACGGTGAGGACGAGGCCGTGAGCGTGGCGCTCACGACGCCGTTCGGCACCAGGACGTTCGCGTCGGTGGCGCCGGGCAAGAGCGCGTCGCAGTCGTTCAACAGCCGTGCGGCTGCGGTCCCCGCGGGGC
>NZ_JACSPN010000039.1:0-19829 GCF_015142735.1 Oerskovia douganii
GGGCAAGAGCGCGTCGCAGTCGTTCAACAGCCGTGCGGCCGCGGTCCCCGCGGGGACCGCGACGGTCGTGGGCACAATCGGCACGGGGGCCGGGGCCCGCTCGACGACGTTCGACGTCGAGTACCCGGCCACGACCTGCGGCTGACAACCGCACCAGGGAGAAAACCATCAGGGCAAGGCGGTACTTGTGAATCGACGTCACGCATGAACGATGGTGGCGACGATCCTGGCTGGTTCGCTGGGCGGGCAACAGCGCTCAACATCCGTGCAGCCTAGGTCCTGCCAGGACCATCTATACCCCTGATCGGCACGGTCACCCTGTGGCTGACCTGCACGGGTAAAGGTGCGACGGCGACCTCTACCCCGTGGCATGTACGTCATCCCCGACACTGCGGCCCTCAGTGGCGGTCATGTCCGCACCAACAACGAACGGGGGCGGGCCGTCGTGAAGGCCCGCCCCCGTTCGCGTCCATCCCACCTGTCAGACGAGGCGACTCTCAGCAGTTCTTGGGCGGGTGAGCCTCACGACGCGGCCGCGGAGGTCGGGAGATCAAGTGAAGTCACCAACTGCGCTGCGGCAAGCGCCCGGACCGACCTGCACTGAGCGAGGGTTCTCCACGAGCAGGAGCGTCTACTAGCTCTTGAGGACCATGGTGTAGACCGTAGCCGGGCGCATGGGCCACGGGCCCGGCCCTTCGACGAGCGCCGACAGGCCCTCGAGGCCATGGCCGCCTCCTGGGCCCCGCCGCTGAACCTGTCGCCCGTGACCGACGACGTCGACCAGGCCCGCACTTGGTTCGAGATCAATAGCGCAGCCGGTATCGAGGGCCTGGTCGTCAAGGACGGTGCCCAACCCTACCGGGGCGGGGCCAGGTCCTGGCTCAAGGTGAAGCACCGCTCGACGCTCGACGTCGTGTGCGGTGCGCTGACCGGTCCTCGGTCCCAGCCGCGCGAGCTCGTCGTCGGGTTGCCGATCGCCGGCACGTTGCGGGTCATGGGCCGCACGACTCTGCTCTCCCCCGGCGGCCCCCCGCCTGCTGGGGCGTCGCCGTGCCCCGGCCCGGGCGCGCAGCGCCACGGGGGTCGACCGTCTACTCGCGTTCGGTCTGCAGGCCCTGCGCGACGCCCCGGTGCGGGGTCGGTCGGGTGCTGGTGCCGAAGCTCGTGGCGCTGCGGGTGCGCGCGCTGATGAGGCTGTGGTCGACAAGGTCTCCCCCGCGCTGGAAACGCCCCCTGTCGGTCTCCACGCGCATGGGCGTGTGCTCGGCCTCGGTCCAGAAGCGCCGGTAGCGGACCACGGCCGGGCACGAGGCGGCAAGGGCGGCCGCGGACTCCTGGGAACGGGAGCGCCCGCCGGGGCCGTTGAAGACGTCGCGGGCGTAGACGCTCGGGACCCAGCGGCCGCCGAGCCCTTCGCCGGTCACGACGGCGCCCTCGTAGGACTGGCGCCAGCGCTGGGCGATGCGGGCCTGGGAGAGCTCGTAGGGCACCTCAACGTCCACGACCTCGACCTCGTACCCCGCGGCCGCCAATTTCTCGCCGAGCTCGACCGCGGCGGCCGGCTTGGACAGCACGGAATCGATCACGACGTTCGTCCCCTCGCGCAGGGCCTCCTCGCGCAGCACGCGCGCCAGGTGCGAGGACTCCTCGTGCACGAGGGCCGCGAGCTCGAGGGGGAAGAACGGCTCGCCGACTTCCTCGCGCTCGCGCACGCCCTCGGGCTTGAGGAACGTCTCATAGCTGCCGTCGGCCAGGGCCTCGCGCAGCAGCTTCTCCTTGAACCGGTCCGCGTCCACGACCAGCCAAGCGTCCTTGTCCAGGCCCAGGACGTTGCCCTGGACGAATCCCTTGCCGGCCCCGGGAGGACCGGCCAGGACGATCGCCTTGCCCTCCTGACGGGCGCCGGGCGTCTCTGCCCGGGCCTCCTCGCGCAGGCGTCGCCACAGGGCGCGACGGCGCGCGGTGGGCTGCTCGACCTTGCCGTCGATGAACCACGCGGGATTGTTCAGCGTGGAGTGCGGTCCGTCCTTGTCCAACGGTCCTCCCGGGCGGGAGAACTCCCGGACGGTCTCCCGGTGGGCCGCGTGCGGGTCATGGTTCTCGGTCACCCGGCACAGTCAAACGGGTGAGCGGGTTAGCGTCCACTCTTCGCGGTGAGCACCGCGTCATAGGTCTCGTCATCGATCAGGCCCTCATCGAGCGCGCGCCCGACCTCCTCGAACGTGCCGGGCACCTCCTCGACCAGCCAGTCGAACCCGTCAGTCTTGGCCTGCTCGGCGTACGGCCAACGCGTGAGCTCGTCAACGAGCTGGGCCCGGTCGATCTGCCCGGCGGCGAACCGCTCGGCGATCTCGTACGGGCTCGCACCGCTGAACCCCTCGCGCACGTCGGGCACCTGCGCGGCCGCCTTCAGCCTCTTGTTCACCGCGGGCTGGCTGATCCGCAGCTCCTTCGCGATCTGTGTCTGGGTCATCGTCGCCGCGAGCTTGCGCAGCGTGCGCAGCTCGTCGCGCCGGTCCACGTCCTGCCGATGCCGCAGCCGAACCGCGACCGCGACATCAGCGTCCTGAGTAGTCACCATGAGAACCTCCATCCATAACCAAGGTTATAGCAAGGCAACCGGAGAGGCTAGTCGGAACCGAGGAGCGGCGGGATCGCCGCGTCACGCGAGATCCTGCACGGCGCAGTGAACCTGTGGGCGCATCGCCCCGATACCCTGAGCCGCATGGCGTCTGTTGACAAGCGGTCGGTAATCGAGGACATCACTTTTGGCGGGCGGACCGCGGAAGAGGAGTCGGAGCATCTGACGCGCTACTTCGTTGAGACCGAGCAGTGGCGCAAGGTCTGGCAGGACGAGGTCGATATCGTGTTTGCGCCCAAGGGTGGCGGCAAGAGCGCGATCTACAGCATGCTGGTCTCTCGCGAGGATGAACTCTTTGATCGTGGCGTCGTCCTTGTGCCCGGGGAGAACCCGACAGGGGCGACTGCCTTCGAGCCCATCCAGCTTGACCCTCCGACGGGCGAAGTCGAGTTCGTAGCGATCTGGCGGCTCTACTTCCTCGTCCTGGTTGTCGAGGAGCTTGAGAAGTACGACGTGCGGTCGGACAAGCTACGAGCGATCCGTGAGGCGCTCGCCTCGATAGGACTCACCGAGGGGGTCAAGAAGAAGCGAACGATCATCGTTCGAGTCCGGGAGGCGCTCCAGAGGCTCCTCGTTCCTGGAAGCGTCGAGGCCGGGCTGAGCCTGGACCCGGTTTCGGGCACACCGTCGGGCATTACAGCAAAGGTGACGTTCAACGAGCCCTCCGTTGAACAGGAACTAGCTGGCATGGTCTCGGTCGATCGGCTCTACGAGGATGTGAACGATGTCCTGGGCGAGCAGTCCCTCCACGTCTGGCTCATCCTCGATCGTCTGGACGTGGCGTTCACGGCTTCGCCCGAACTCGAAGCGAACGCACTTCGAGCCTTGTTCCGGGTGTATCGACAGATCGAACCCTTGGGCCAGCTGCGGTTGAAGATCTTCCTTCGGAGCGACATCTGGGCCGAGATCACAGCGGGGGGCTTCCGCGAGACGAGCCACATCACTCGTGACATGAACCTGCTTTGGAACAGAGCAAACCTGCTGAAGCTGATTCTCCAGCGTGTGATCCAGAGCGATGTCCTCGTCGGAGAACTTGAGGTCGACCCCGCCCTCGTGATCGCGTCATCCGACGCACAACAGGAACTCTTCGACCGGGTGTTTCCCCGCCAGGTGGACGCCGGGTCGAACAAGCCTGCGACGTTCGACTGGGCCCTATCCCGGACGGAGGACGGCAAGAAAATCGCCGCGCCTAGAGAGTTGATTCATCTGTTCAACGTCGTACGCGATCGGCAGTTGGCTCGGATCGACACAGGCCAGGCTGCTATCGCTGAGAACGTCTACTTCGAGTCGCAGGCCTTCCGGGACGCCCACCCTGAAGTCTCGGAGACCCGCCTGCAGAAGACGATCTACCCCGAGTATCCGTGGCTCAGAAGCTGGCTCGAAGCGCTCCGAGGGCAGCGCACGCTGCAAGACGTCGTGAGCCTCGAGGCGCTCTGGGGCACCGCTCGTGGCGAAACTGAGGAGCGGATCCGCCGCCTAGTTGATGTGGGCTTCTTCGAGCAGCGTGGCCCAGTCACCGCACGGACCTACTGGGCGCCGTTCCTGTACCGTCCTGCGCTCGAAATGGTGCAGGGGTCCGCAGATGGTCTGCGAGAGCGCACCGGGGACTCGGAGGATCTCGACTAAGGTCTGCCCAATTCGTAGGTCACACCCGGTTCTACCTCGAACTCGGCGCAGATGCTGACGCCAGCAAGTTCTCCGGCCCGGACCTCGAGCAGCGTGTCGACGTCGCCGGGTGAGGGGTAGGTCGGGCAGTTGGTGACGGCGTCGAGCTCGCATGGTGGCAGGGTCTTGACCGCGAGGACCTGGCCGTCGAGGATCCAGGCGATGTCGAGCGGGACCCGGGTGCGGGCCATCCAGACCTCGCGAGGGCCGGGCTCTTCGAACGGGAACAGCATGCCGGTGCCGGTGGGCACGTCGTCGCGGTCGCTGAGGCCGGCGCGTTGGGCGTCCGGTGTGTCCGCGACCTCGACGGTGAAGGTCTGCTCGCCGATGGTCACGGTGGTGCTGGTCGGTGTCCCGCACCCGGCCAGGAGCACCAGCGCGGCTAGGGCGCCGGCGGCGCCCCTCACCGCTCGTGGCCCTGCGTCCCGTAGGTGGTGCCGTAGGCCGGCCGGGGCCGGGCCCCTTGGCCTCGCGTTGGTCCTGGTGGGCTCACGTGGCCTGGGATGGGACGGGATGCCTGGGCGAGACGGATGGTCTGGGCCAGGCGCAGCGCGTCGCTGGTGTGCTGGTCGAAAGCGGTGGGGCGGGTGACGATGCGCGAGAACATCTCACGTAGGGCCTTCGGGTCCCCAGCGCGAGCGGCTTCGCTGGCGCGATCGTTCTCGGAGGCGATGCCGGGCGCCACGCGGGTGACTCTGTGCCAGTCGATGTCGTGGCCGGACTCACGGGCCAGGGCCCGCACGAACTCGCGCTGCGTGCGGCCGTTGCCCTCCCGGAACGGGTGCACCTGATTCACGACGTCGTACACGCCTGCCAGGACGGTCGGCACTTTCTCCTGCGGGATCCGGCGCAGGTTGTCGGTCTCGTGCAGCACCTCGGCGACCTCGCGCACGCTGTCGGCGATCTGGGCCCGCGGGGTGAAAAAGCCCGTCTTGCCCTCGAGCACGTGCCCGGCCTTGCCCTTGCGGATCTCGGTCGTGCGTAGCTGGCCAGCCCACTCGTAGACGTCCTGGAACAGGTGCCGGTGGATGGCCTGGAGTCCCTCGAGGTCGTACGTCGCGGGGATGCCAGCCTGGCGCAGGGAGAGTGAGCGAGCCTCGACGAAGGCGTCCTCTGCTCGGCGGAGGTCGTGGGGGTTGGTCGCGCCCAGCTTGTTGCGCAGGGTCTGGCCGTCGGCCTGGAGGTATCCGCGGAACCGGTCGAACTCGCTGCCGGTCTCCCAGGGGTTCGCCACGCTCAGCTCTTCTCGGGCAGGTTGAGGTAGGCGCGCGTGCGCCTCATGAGCTCGTCGTGGTCGATCTCGCCGCGCGCGTACGCGTCCTGGATCGCGCGTGCCTCGTCACTTGTGCGCCCGCCCTCGAGCTCGGTGCTCGCCCGGGCCTGGCGCACGTCGTTCTCCCGCAGCGCACGTTCCTCGTCGCTGATGGCCATCTGGTTCCCCCTCTCGTCACCCGCAAACCTAGCGGGATGACGGCGAACCATGGCGCAACCTCGGGCGCTCATCCAGCTTGGCCGGCCTGGGAAAGGTGGGCCGCGATGATCTCGTCAGTGATCGTCTGCGGGTCCAGGTCC
Source organism: Oerskovia douganii (assembly GCF_015142735.1). Classification (GTDB taxonomy): domain Bacteria; phylum Actinomycetota; class Actinomycetes; order Actinomycetales; family Cellulomonadaceae; genus Oerskovia; species Oerskovia douganii. Next base: position 5,879 of record NZ_JACSPN010000039.1, read on the forward strand.
TCGCTCATCCGGGCCGTGAGAAACGCCGTGGTCGTCGCAAGGTGCGCGGCGGGCAGGTGCGCGAGCTCGCTGGCGATCGCGCGCACTGCGGCCACCCTGCCTTCGATGTGCTCGAGGTCAGCGGCGGCCAGGTGTTGGTCGACGACCACTTGCGTGAGGGGGCGCGCGTTGGTCAGGGCGGCGGTGAGGTCCTGGCGGCGGCCACAACGTAGGTAGTCCGCGGGGTCGGCGCCGGGGTGCAGGCGTGCGGCCTGGGCGCTGGCCTGCTCGGCGGGCAGCATCATGGCCCACACACGAACGGCGGCCGCCTGCCCCGCTTGGTCGGAGTCGAGTGTGACGATGAGCCGCCCGACGGCGCTCGGGTGGGTCGCGCGTAGCTGGTCGAGGTGGGTCGTGGTGATCGCGGTGCCGCACCCGGACAGCGGCACGACGTCGGCTCCGGTGCGGCGGATCGCCTCGACGTCCAGGGCACCCTCAGCGACCACGACAGGTACGCCCGCTCGGATGCGGCGCACCGCGGCAGGGTCGAGCCCGTACAGGTCTCGGGACTTGTCGAACGCCGCGGTGCTGGTGGTGTTGAGGTACTTCGCCGGCGCGTCGTCGACGTCGTCGGTCGCGGGGTTGCGGCGTGCGGTGAACCCGATGATCGCGCCCTGCGCGTCGCGGTAGGGCAGGACCAGGCGGTCGCGGAAGACGTCACCGATCTGGCCCTTCTCGGTGCGGAACGCGAGGCCGGCGGCCACGAGCTCGTCCGGGCTGTAGCCGCGGCTGCGCATGCGCCCCACGAGCCGGGCCCACCCCTCGGGGGCGTACCCGGCTTGCAGGCCGCGCAGGCCGCGCCGAGCCAGGTACGCCCGAGTCCAGTCCTCGGTGCTGTTGGCGTGGAAGCGCCAGAACTCCCAGGCCGCCTCGTTGATCGCGACGACGCGCTCGCGTGAGAGCTCGACGGTCATCTCATGCCTCCTGACGGGCGACTGGCAGAGGGTCGGTATACGAGGGTGCGCTATTCGTCGCGGGTCGCTGCGGTTCGTGCCGCGAGGTAGTCGGCCCAGCCGGTCTGGGAATGGATGGCCCATTTCGCGGCGGTGCTCTGGCTCAGGCCGAGGAGTTCGGCGAGTACTGGTGCTGGCAGCCGCTCAGCGAGGAGCAGCAGCGCGAGGTGTCGGCTGGTTCGCACTGGGATCCCGGCCTTGTGCAGGTTGGCCGCGATCTGGCGTGTGCACAGGTGCATTCCCGGGAGCGTAGGCGAGGGCAGGAGCCATCTGTTGTCGTTCGTGCCAGGGACGAGAGCGTAGGGCTTGCCCTGCGCGATCTGCGCGAGTCTGGCAATGCGCTCGGCGAGCACGGGCGGGAGCGGGACGGGGTGATTGGCGAGGGCGAGTCGGACGACACCGTCGCGGGTGTGGAGGTCGCTTGTGGTCAGGCGCTGGATCCGCGTGAGGGGCAGGGCGAGCATCATCACGAGCAATCCGGCGACTTGTGTCTCGAGCGACGCGGCCGGATCGGCGAGGAGGGTCCTGAGACGGGCGTCGTGGTCCTCGACGTCGGCGAGCAGGACCGGTTCGTCGGCCTGCCGGAGTGGGACGACAAGGCAGCCGTCGACGAGATCGCGGCTGCGCGCCCACGTGATGAAGCCGGTCAGGTGGGCGGCCCGGTTGCGATCGCCACGCAGGTGGCGGTCGAGGTCTGCTTGGGTCAGGTCCGCGAGGGATCGATCTCGCTGGTGGAGCCAGCGCAGCAGCTTAATCGCCTCGCTGATGCGCCGTCGGTCGCCTTGGCCCGCGGAGAAGCTGTAGTGGCGGCAGGCTGCTCGCCGCCGGGCGCGTCGGAGCACGCTCCATCTGGCGTAGGGGCCGATCACCGCCGCGTGTCCTGGCGGAAGGCCCTCGAGCTGATGCTCGAGCCACGCCTCGAGACGCCCGAGTGGTTCCTGGCGCGGCGGGAGGACTCCGCAGTGCACGAGCACTGCTCGGAGGTGGTAGATCGCGAGCGTCGCTGGCCTGGCGTCGAGGTCGGCGTGGGTGACAGGCCGGGGAAGCCGTGCGATCTCGTGGAGCAGCTCGGTCGACGTGCTGCGCTGCAGCCAGCGCATGGTGGAGTCCGGGCGAGGGCCACTCGACATCATCGTGAGCAGGGGGTCGAGCCACGGGGGCACGGTGCCGTCGTCGCCCGTGAGGAGGGACGTCGCCATCTCCCGTCTGGAGCAGGGCAGGCAGGTGCGGGAGTAGTAGAACTCCCCCGAGGCCGCGCACCGGTGGCACCTGTAGTCGTACTCCGGTGCCCCTGCGCAGGGCCCGCACGCGTCGCCGTCCGCAGTGCGGCCCACCAGCACCGCGGTCTGGTGACAGCTCACACAGAGGCCGGGAGCGCGAATCGCTCGCCGGGAGCATGCACGGCAAACCGGGCCGATCGGCCAGTGAGCTTGCGCCGGTCGGTCCTTTCCGCAGAGTTGGCAGGTGTGTGCCGGCTCGGGTGCGCAGCGCCGGCACAGGTCAGGCTTGCCGTCATGCGCCTTGAGCACGACGGGTTCGAGCCGCCCGCAGCCACCGCAGGGCCGCGGGTCTCGCCGGTGACAGACCTGGCACAGCGGCCCGGCTTCCGTGACGCGCTTGACGTGCTGCAGTCGTCCGCAGCTCACGCAGACCCTTCTTGGGCGGGCACAGTTCTCGCACCGCGGCCGACCGGCGTCGTCGCGCGCGTACGGCGCTCCGAGCTTGCCACAGCCCGTGCAGGGCACCGCTCTCCCAGGTTCGGTCCCGTAGCAGCGCCGGCAGATCAGGCCCTCGGGGCGGCGCGCCGTCGGGTGTCCGAGCTCCCCGCAGCGGGCGCAGATCTGGCGGCGGCTCTTGTTTCGGCACCAGTCACAGCACCGTCCTTCGTCGACGCGGCCCGTGAGACGACGGTTGGTCCTCTCGCACACGACGCAGCGGGGCAGGTCGACGTCATGGCCGGCGTCGTGCAGGGCGAAGGCGAGTCGGACGAGCGCGAGCGGGCAGTGCGGGTAGTAAGTTGCCAGGGCATCGGGTCGGCTAGTGAGATGGCGGTCCAAGGCGCGAAGACTGCGCGCACTGCTCCACACGCCTGCAGCCCGGAGAGCATCGACCACCACCGTGGCATGGGCCTCATGAATGCCTATGTGGGCGGCAACGACGCGGACGATCCGCTCGCGCACCACAGCCTCGGACTCGACCGGGCGGCGCACGAGATCGCCACCGGTCACGGCGCCGAGTCGTGCCGGGGTCGGCGGATCTGAGTGCGCCGCACCTGCGGGTTCACCGGAGCCACGGGCGCCCCGCTGGTCGCGTCCTTGCGGATCTCCTCGTTGACGACCTTGGGCGTGATGAGATCGTTCGGCGTGCACGCGAGGATGTCGCAGAGCGCGACCAAGGTGTCCAGACTCAGACGCTGCGGGGCCTGGGTCACCAGCCGGTAGACCTGCTCGCGCGAGAGCACGATCCCGCGTTCGGCCAGCAGCGGCTGCAGCTCGCTCGTGGCGTACAAGCCGTGCTCAGCCATACGCAGCCGCAGGTGCCACTCGTAGCCCATCTTCTTGATCATGCGTCCTCCAAGTGGTCGCCGTAGATGGTGTCCAGTGCCCGCGCCAGCAGCTGGTTGCGATAGGACGCTGACACACCGGTGTAGATCGACGTCGTCGAGGCGTGAGCGTGCCCCACCTGTTCCTGCACGAACCGCACCGGATAGTCGAACTCGATCAGGTGCGTCACGTACGAGTGCCGAAGACAGTGCAGGTCCAGGCCGGGGTCCAACCCGGCAACGTCGCGCGCCGTGGCGAAGGCCTCGTTGATCGCCCTGCGCGACAACCGCGAGCCGCGCTCGCTCACCCACAACGCCGACGACGCATCCTTCCCCAGCGGTCCCCGCACCTCCTGCAGGTAACCCGCCAGAACGTCCACGACCCAGTCCATCTCCGGAACGAGCAGCACAGTGCGTCGCTTCGAAGGACCGCCGCGCGACGCCTTGCCGTGCCGGACCGCAAACGTGCCCACCCGTCCGAACCGAGGAGCCTTCGCGTTCCCGCGGAAATCGACCAGGTCAGCGCCGAAGAGCTCGCCGCGCCGCAGCCCGAACGCGTAACAGGTCTTGAGCAACGCCGAGTCCCGCAGCGCAGACAGCGAGCCCTTACGACCCCTGCGCCGGATCTCCTCCACCAACCCGTCAGCAGCGTCGAACAGCGCCTGGACCTCGTCGAATGTCAGCGGCCGACGCCTCGGCTCCCCCTCGTACTCATCCCTGTGCAGCACCGAGTTCTCCTCGTGGAACACCTCCTGCGGCGCGGCACCGAACCGCCGCACACACTCCACGTCCCACTCGTACCGAGGATCACGCACGTAAGCGCAGAACATCCGGATCGAGATCTCATAGTTACGAAGAGTCGACAACGCCCTCGGCGCCGAACCCGACCGCAGGAAGCTGATCCACGCCTCGCCCTCGGCTGGTCCCCACTGCCACGGATACAACCCGCTGAAGTCCACGAAACGACGCACCAACCGCAGCCGAGCAGTGATCGTCGCCTCCCGAAGGAAGCGAGCACGCTGCTGCCTCCCCCACCCCTCCAACATCGCGTCCAGCACCGCCTGCACAGGATCTAGAGAGACCACGTTGCTCGCTGGGGCAGAGCGAGCCGAGACACGCAGATCGTCCATCAGCTAGTTGTATCAGATGCACTCCTGTTGCATCTAGTACGTCTCGGTCAACGGCTGTCGCCCGGACGCCGGGCCTCCGTGCCGCACCGTCGTCACTCCTGCGTCTTCCTGCCAGCAGAAGGGCCAGCGCCAGGGCGCCGACGGTGCACGAGCTTCTTGACGTCCCTGTCGACCAGCTTCCCGGGCCGTTCGCGTTCATCGCGCACGGCGATCGGCTTGGAGCCCGTATACGTTCACCGGTCAGCGTGTCGAGCAGGGCCACGTCCGGCATGCAGTGACGGGCCATGGTCCGGGGAGGCATACCGAACACGGCCGCGATCTGGATCCGCCCGCGCAGCTCGGCCTGCGCATCGGCCTTGGTCTGGCGGGTGCGGGCGCGAAGACCGATCGCGCAAACTCGCCCCGTCCTCAGGTCGCGAACCGATACAGCCAGTACCGCAGGCACCCCGGCGGGAGACGCCCATCGCCGCTGTGATATGGGCCTGCTTCCGGCAATGACAGCGGCGCCAAACGATAAATATCTTGCCGCCAACGGTCAGGCGAGCATTAGCGTGGGACACGAGGAGCTCCGAACTGGTGAAGACATTGACATCTCCACCAATCCGGAGGTCCTCCGCTCGACAAGCAGACCTGGCACCAATCTCCTGGCCGCGTACGCCTAAGGGTTGTTAGCATCCCCAGGAGGCCAGACATTGCGGTGAGAATCCATACAAGCAAACGCCCGAGATCCGTCTTCAGTGTCTGCTCCAAGCGTGTCGGAGATGGCCTTGACGAAGACGCGAGAGTCTGTCTCAGCAGTACTCAGCCCTTGGATGTCATAGTGCTCAAGGCAGGAGACCAGTTCGACCATTGCTTCGTCTCGAGCCTTCCCGGTGAGCCGCCCTTGTTGGCCGTACGCAAGTTCCATGTCAAAAAGCCCGTGCTCTGCCCCGCACTCGTCGTAGGCCGCGATGGACTTCTCTCCTCCCGGATCTTCGGCCCCGCTGCCAAGGTTGAAACCCAGCGTGCGTCCATCGCTATTGAGACTGATCTCGCCAGCCTCAAACCCTCGGCCTTCGACGCAAGAGCGGACTGCTTCGACAGTTTGTCTGTACTCGGCCTCGGTAATCTCGTCATCGTCGCTTGCGGTCTGGGCGCTGCAGCCCCCGACGGCCAGGACCAGAATCACCGCGAGGGGCAAGCCTCTCAACATACGATGCTGACTCCGGCGCCAACTCGGGTGTCAGTCCGCTCGCCGCTCGTGTTGCCCCAGCCGACGGTTCGGTAGGTCCTCGTGCCGGTTCCGTTGCAGTTGTGCTGAGCGGTGCCCGAGCTGATGCTCGTCGTGCCGGGAGAGGTTGCGCCATAGAACCAGGCTGTCGAGAGCGGCCAAGTGCCAACCTGTCCCTGGCGGTCGAGTCTCGCGCCAGCACGGACCGCGTTGGGTGTTGAGCAACTGACGCTCGCGCGGCCGAAGGCGGTGCTGCCGTCGGTCCATGGATTGGTGAGCCCGATTCCACACGTCGGGTAGAGAGCGGCCTGCGCTGGGGCCGTGACCCCGACCATCAACGCGGCAACAAGACTGGACGTCGCAAGCGTCGCAACTACGCGACCCCAACGTGAAAGACGGTTCGACATGTACTGGTCCCCTCCCTGAAGCGGCATCGTCGCCGCTTGTGCCGAGAAGTTACCGTGCCGGAGGCGACACCGCAACGAGAGTTCAGGGCGCATCGCAATTGGGAGTGCAGTGGGGTCGAAGCCGCCGGCCTTGAGCCGTGATCTGACTCCGCCCAGTATCCGGTTGGCTGGCAACGTCCTCGGCCGGACACCTTCGAGTGCAGCACACCCGCACCCGGTCGGCCCTAACGCCAAGCGCGCGCCGACGATAGCAAACATGATCACTAACACCGTCACATGCCCCGGCGGCTCGAGCCGACCGACTCCTCACGCTGTCGGGCGTTCTCTCACATTCCCCGTCGGTGCCAGCCGTTGGGCTGGGCTCCACTCCCGGCAGGTCAGGACGAGCAAACTTGGCATCAGACACGCCGATGTCGTCCTGACGAGCCGCGCAGAGGCCGTCATCGTGCGGAACCACCGTCGACGCGCCGACCTTCCTCCTCGCGCCGCTACCCCCTCGTGCGCACGGAGCCCTATAGGGTCAGTGCCATGAATCGCATGAGAGCTCGGCGTGAGGGCAGCGGCGGGGTGCTCTACGTCAGTTGTGTGTTCGTCCTGATACTGACAGCGGCCCTCTGTTCGTGGTGGCTCTCGCGGTCCTCCGCCGATGCACTGGACGACCTAGATCCCACTGGTGTTGCGGTTGAAGCCCCTGTCCGGTCCGCCTCTGTCGACTACTCATCACCAGCAATATTAAGCGGGACGTTCGTAGTCGCGCCCGCGGTTCTATCAACGGGACTTCAAGGTGTGATCACTGCCCTTCCGGCAGTGGAGGGCTCTGTGCTCCAGACCGGTCAGGTGGTCTACTCGATTGACGGCGTGCCGGTAGTTGCCTATGCGAGCGAAACTGTATTCTACAGGAACCTCTCGGTCGGAGCTAAGGGCGAGGACGTTGAAGCAGCCCAGGAACTGCTACGCACGCTCCTGCCAGAGTCTGGCATTACACCGAACGGGATCTACAGCGAGTCGACCGCTCGAACCGTACGAAGTTACGAGCGCAAAATTGGAAGGACTCCCACTGGGAATTTTGACCCTCAGTTGTTCGTCCGACTTCCTCACGACCAGTACGTAGTTGCCAAGACCGACCTTGCGGTTGGCGCTGCAGCCCCCGGGTTTAGTATGCCTGTGATGGAAAGCCAAGCCGAACTGCATGAAGTCACAGTTTCTGGGGCCACCCGCGGGCCTGATGGAGCATATGAATTCGTTTCCCAAGGAGTGGCAATTCCTCTAGAGCGCTCGGGGGATACATGGATCGTTGATGCCGCCGCGTCGGAACCGTTCCTGCGAGCTGCTGCCGAAGAAGACGGAAGCGCTAAGGTGGACGGTCGGAGCCGGTTAGCCGCTCCCCTAAGTGGCCTCGTAGTACCAGGCGGAGCGGTATATTCAGGCACAGACGGGGCACAGTGTCTATTTATAGCCGATGGAGCGAGCGACTACAAAAGCGAGAAGATTGAGCTCATCGGGAGCGACGTGTCGGGGGCAGCGCAGGTAGCAGGCGACCTTGACACGGACGATTCGGTCCTTGTTAACCCGTACGTCGTCATGGGGAAGCAATCATGTCATTAGCCCTGGATGCGATTACATTTAAGTATCGTGGAACCACTAGGCCAATTCTCGCCGAAATCTCCCTCGAAGTACCTTCGGGGACAAGCGTGGCCCTAATGGCCCCCTCGGGTGCAGGTAAATCCACGCTACTCTCGATTGCAGGGCTCTTACTCGCCCCCGACTCTGGCTCAGTTGCTATTAATGGGACCAGACGCAGCGTCCGTGACGGACCAGTACTTCTCGGGAAGGAGGTGGGCTGGATACTTCAGTCTGTCAATTTACTCGCACGAAGGTCGGCCCTCGATAATGTCGCGCTGCCACGTCTTGCTCGAGGAGCAAGACGTCGCAACGAGTTGTCACACGCGGAAGAACTCTTGGGTGCAGTTGGGCTACATGGCGACCTGCAACGTCCGGCCCGAAAATACTCAGGGGGGGAGGCACAACGAATCGGTGTCGCCCGTGCGTTGATGTCGTCTCCGGCTGTTCTGATCGCGGACGAGCCCACGGCGAACTTGGACTTAGCAACGGCGCGTGACGTCGCGCGAGCACTGTTTGGTGCGGCACGCGAGCGTACCGCGCTCCTGATTGCAACCCATGACGAGGCGATTGCTTCAATGGCGGACCGTGTCATAACACTTGAGACGAGCGCGGCGCTCTGATGTGGCATCCAGCAGAACTTTTGCAGGAAGCTCAGCGCAACCTCGGACCCCGACAGCTGATTGCGGGTGTTGTTGGGGTGGCGATGGCACTTTCTGGGGCGCTCGCCTTGGTTGATCAGGCAGAACGAAGCATTGGTCAGGAACGGGCCTTGCGACAGGCGGGCAGCCTGGTATGGGCGGCAGAGGCGCCCGAAAACTCCGTGCTCGACGGCAATTTGTGCTCAATGCTCGCGCAGCAGAAAGGGATCGCAGCCTCCGGAGGGCTAACCACGGAGAGACCATCTCCCATGACAGTCTTCCCGGGAGGCGGCCAACTTCCCGTCGCCTACGTCACTTCTGGAATGCCACAGGTATTTTCACCGATGACCCCACCTGGCCAACCCACAATAGGTCACGACCTCCTCGAACTTGAAAACGTATCGATCGGGCAGAGCCTAGTCCTACCTGATGGGGCAGTTGCTGGAACGTTGACGGAACCGCTGCCGGCCTGGGTGCCGCTTGCAGCCCTGGGTTCAGGCGTCACCCTGCCGACGGTCGCGACCACACCCGTCTCAACTTGCTGGATACGCATGGAACCTGGCGCTCAGGATTACGGGCAGGACGTCATGGAATACACTTTTCCTGGCGCAGCGGTTGGGGCATTTAATCCCCGATCTGCGGAACTGCTTTCCCCGATCTCTCAGTGGAACGCGCTAATCCGCATTCACCCTGGATTGGTCATGGGATTGCTTCTGGGATCGGTCATGGCACTTCTAACATGGTCTCGCCGTGCTGAACTGGCCACCTATCGAACCTTTGGCACGACGACTGGACAATTGGCCGCCATGCTCGCCGCAGAGTACATTTTAGTTCTCATTCCGACGGCCGCAGTGGCACTACTCCTCGCTCCCCCGACTGCTACTCTCATAACAAGCGCACCACCCAGTTCCACCTCATCGACTATTATCGTAGGTTCAATACTGGCAACAGTGGCGTCAGCGTTGGCCACCGCGTGCGTTCTGGCACCTCTCGTTACCCGTGGAAGCCTCACGACCCAACTCAAGGATCGCTAGTTCCGTTCTGCAATGCCGGGGCATTGACAGTGGCCGCGCGACTGTCCGTTCTCTCAGGCTCTGCGATTGCACGAAACTCAAATACCACCCAGTTTGCAAGGGCGGTGATCTGGTCGGGCCGGAACCCGCTCCACGACTCGTCGCCCGCAACGACGACCGGTGCCTGGAGGTAACCGAGGGCGCGCACCTGCTCAAGCGCGTCGACGTCGGTGCTGATGTCCACCACGGAGTACTCGATCCCCTTCCTGTCGAGCGCCCGATAGGTCGCGTCGCACTGAACGCATGCCGGCTTGCTGTACACGGTGACCTTGATCTGCTGGCTGGTCATGATGCCTCCCCCACGTCGTTTTTCGGACCGTCCCTGCAAGCGAAGCGTTTGGCCGATAGCCGTCCCAGGACGCACCCGCAGGGCGCGAGCACCGCGAGTGAGTCGGGGTGCCGGGGCGGTCGCTAAGTTCTCGGCGGGCTCAGCGACGAAGGAGCGCAGCCGAGAAGTTCGCGGGCGCTCGGGCCGTAGCGCAGCGGAGCCGACTTGCGTCCTGGGGCGGCCGGCCACATTCGGAGCCAGGGACGGACCGAAACAGGATCTGCTTGTGCAGCCGCGGCCCGCAGGGGCGCGCCCGGTCATTCACGGCGCTCCGTCGCCGGGAACAGTGCTCTCGCGTCGACGGGGCTCGTGCACCGCAGACCACAACGCCGGCAAGGCGACGGTGTGCGCGCCGGTGTCCAGAACGTGCTGGCACAGACGCGCGGTAACGCGCGGGAGCTCCGGCCCGGAGGTCTGCAGAAGCCAGGACGCGAGGCGACGGATCGTCGCAGTGTGCTCGACGTCGGGCTCCCGCAGGTCCTTGAACGTCGCGCGCAGAGCGAGCGCGGCGTACAGGCGCTCGTCGAGGTCCCACCCGGTGATGACGTCCGGGGTGAGGTGCTCAAGGATCACCACGTCCCACACGGTGCGCTCCTCGACGTCGACCCGCTCCAGCTGCGCCCGGATAGCGGCCGCGGCGTACATGCCGGCCAGACGGGTCACGCGCGGCGCCTTGTAGCCAGTGGTGGCCGGCGCGACGAGCTCCTGGCGGGCGACACGTTCGGAGACCGTCAGGTCGGTCACGGCCGCATCCCTGACCGCTTCGACGAGCGCGTTCATCGGATCAGACCACTCGTCGGGCAGGGGCGCGGTTCTTGGCATCGGGGATCTCCGTTCGGGTGGTGGCCGCTCATGCGCGGGCCACGGTGAAGCCGGTGGCCGGTCGATCGACCACCCGGGGCAGGGAAGCGCCGGTGGCCGACCGGTCCTGGTCGACGGCGTCGGCCGGTCCGTACCGGTCAATGGTGCGCTTGATGGTGTCGCGCGAGCGGCGGGTACGGCGGTGGATCTCGCGCTCAGAGATCCCGGTCGCTGCGAGGTCGAGGATCAGGGCCCGCTCCGCCGCGGTGACCGGCCCCAGCGGCCGGTCGGTCACAGCCACCGTGGCCGGAACCGGCCGGTCGTTGACCGGGCTGGTCGGCCGCGGGTCCGGTCCTGTGATCGCGCCCCGCTCGAACGTCGACAGGTCGAGCGCGATGCGAGCGGCCTCGTGGTCGAGGTCGTCCTGGTCGTCGATGTCGTCCTGGTCGACGTCGGCGTGGACGGCGACCCGGATGGGGTTGCGCTCCATGACGTTCAGGAGCTCGGAGTTCGGCGCGGTGAGCTCGGGCAGCAGATCACCGAGCCCCGCCGCGCGCAGGCCGGCCATGAGGGCAGCGTGGTGCTCGGGGTTCGTGATCGGGTAGCGGCGCCAGTACGCGACGTAGCGCCGGCGCATGCGCCCGGCCGCACTCAGCTGGCGCACCGCGAACAGCGCGCGCACGAGGCCCGCGGCCTTACTGGTGCCGGGGAACGTTGCCGCGCGCGCGGTGCGGACCGCGGCAGCCGCGAGGGACACGCGCATGATGTGCCGATCGCGCAGGGCGACGTGCCGCGGGCGCCGCTGGGCGGCGTGAACACGCTCGCTGCGCAGACGGCGCTCCCACAGCCAGCACGCGGCCAGCGGCGCGGCCAGGCGCAGCGCGGCGCCGATCTGGGTCAGGGGGTCACCGAGGCTCCAGTGGTGCACGCCAGCGGCGTCGGCGGGGCCGACGAGCTGGTGCGCCGCGGAGAAGACGCCGGACGCGAGCGAGAGCACCCACGTCCCGACGCGCTCGACGGTCGCGGCGCGCCCCTCCTTGATGGCGTTCTGGAGCAGGCGCGCCACGCCGAGCACCGCGAGCTCGAGGAACCCCGATAGCGCGAGGCCGACGGCTGCCGTCATACCGAGCGTCGACGTCGTCGTGCTGTACATACCCTGGAACGACAGCGCGGTGGAGATGATCGCCGCGAGGGTCACCAGGGTGACCCCGGACGTCGCCCGACCCCACAACGACGTGGCGCCCTCGACTCGGCCCCTCCCCCAGCTCGCGACGGCCTGGCTCACGCCGTTGATCGCCCGGGCCGCGGCATCGTCCTGCGCGCTCTCACCGTTCTTCACGGCATCCTTGTCCTGCATCGTCCTACCTCCAAGTCAGGTGGTCGGTGTAGGACGGCCGCCGAGTTCCCGCTCGACGGCCGTCCGCGTTTGGTTCATGGCCGGTCACCACTTGCCAACTGCAACGCATACGGTGCAGTTTAGCAGATATGCAACGCATAGGTGGCTGTTACGGTGAGCGAGTGAGTGAGCGCGAGGAGTCATCGGCCGGTCGGCCGGTCGGCGCGGCCGATCCGGGGCCGGGTCCGGCCGGCCTGTATGACGTGGCCCGGCTGGCCGCCCGGCTGGGGATCACGACGACGACGCTGCGCTCTGCCCGAAATCGGGGGGTCCCCTGGTTGCCGGACCCGGTCGGGTTCGTGAACGGCGGTCCCGTGTGGCGAGCCACCGACCTCGAGGGCATCGAGGAGCGCCGCCGGCCACCTGGCCGGCCACCGGCCGGTCGGTCGTCGGCCGACGGCGACGCGACGGCTTGAGCCTCCCCGTTTCTGGCCGCCACACCCAGGCCAGATGCGGGCTACAGCGCAGCTCAGCACGAACACCTGCCACCGGTCACCCGGGACCCGGCCGACCCACTTCGGCCAGCCTCATCCCCACCCCACCGGCCACCGGCCGGGCCTCCTGGTCGGCACAGCCACCGCTCGGCCGACGCACGGCCGCCGGGCTGCTTAGCGCCTGAGGCGGGGGTCTCGGGGGGCGGCAGCTCCCCGGTGCCCGTGCCGGCCCTCGATGGGCCGACACGGGGAACACCGCGCCAGAGGGCGAGCGGCCCGCAGGAGTCCCCACGGGCCACTCACGCATCAGCCCTCAGCCGGTCGCTCTCCGGCCGGTCCGTGGCCGGTGATCTTGTGCCACGGGACGCGGTCCGTCCACGTGTAGTCGGTCTCGACGGTCGCGCTCTTGGCGTTCGCGCGGACGACCCGGGTCCACCAGCCACCGCGGCCGATCTGGACCACGTCGCCCTTGGCGACGTTGTGCGGGCCGTAGTCGGTGGTCGCGCCCTCCGCGATCTGCTCGGCGCGGACCCTCTCCCAGTAGGCGAGCGCATCGCGGGCCTCGGCGATCCGAGGCTCAAGACGCGCCCGGCGGCGCTCCATCTCGGCATCCGTCGCGGGTCGGTAACCCGTCTCGGGATCCCAGAAGGGCTTGATGAGATCCCGCTCCAGCCTGCGGATGTCGGCACTCAACCGCTCAATCCGGTTCCCGACGGTCACGGGTGTGTAGCGCGCCCCCGTCGTCGCGGCTGCGGTCGCCACGGCCGTCCGGGCATCCTCGGCCTCGCGCTCGGCCTCGACCGCGGTGCCCATCGTCGACCACGCGCGCTCGAGGGCTCGGGTGTGGCGCCCCTCGGAGTGGTGGCCAACCTTGATCGGCTCACCGCCCGGGGGCAGGCGATCGACGGCGGCACCATGCCGGGCGTACGCGGCATCCGCCGCGGCGCCCTTGCGGTCGGCTTTCACGGCGAGGGCGTCGACGCGGTCGGCTTGGCGGGCGATCTTGTCGGCCTCGACGTCGGCGGTCGGGCGGGCCGTGTCGTCAATGGTGATCTCGACGGCGTGGCCGGCCTCCCGCAGCGCGGCCGCGGTCGCGTTGATCTTGCACGTCTTGGGGGCGTGGTCGCGCGACTGGGGCACGTACCACGCGCCGAGCTGGCGGCTCCAGTGCCAGCCGTTGGCCTTGAGGTCGACGTTGGTGCCGTCGCCTCGCTCGGTGCCGTCGATGAGCGTGCCGCCCTGGCGGGTGTGGGTGATGGTCAGCATGGCTGGTCCTCTCAGGTCCTGGGTCCGGGGGTGGGGGGGGGGGGGGGGGGCCCCCCCCCGGGGGGGGCCGACGCTGTCGTGCCGCCGGACCCAGCCCGCTCCTTCCACGGT
>NZ_JACSPN010000039.1:19839-21969 GCF_015142735.1 Oerskovia douganii
GGCGGGGCCGCCCCGGCCCCGGGGCCGGGGGGGGGGGGCGGGGGGGCGCGCCCCGCACGTGGTGGGTTGTGTCAGCCGCGGGCCGTGGGCGGCTGGACGCGCTCGCGCGCCCACTGCTTGATGACCTGCCCGGCGCCGACGAGGGCCAAGACGTGATCGGGGGTGTAGGACGGGTGCGGGTCGCGCACGGCGGCCGCGAATCGTGCGGCGTCGACGTTCGCGGCCGCGGACGCGCTCACCTCGTCGCGGTGCGAGTAGGGCGCGGGGTCTTGCAGCAGGCTCACGGCGTCAAGGACGAGCCGGGCGGCGTACTCCTCGCGCTCGGCCTCGCGGAGCCGTCCCATCGCAGGGTCGATCACCGCGAGGGCGGCTGGCGCGTTGAGGTCGATGCCGTCCGTGGCCAGGTCGTCTTGCGCCTGGCGCACGGCGGTGCGGCGCAGGTACACGGCGTGTGCCGCGCGCTCGAGGTACTCCGATGCCTCGACGCGCTCGGCGGCGGCGAGGGCGGACAGCAGGTCCAGGTGCTCGCGGTGGTCGTGCAGGGAGATGACGACCTCGGCGTTCTCCGAGGCGGGCATTCCCGGCAGCCCACGCACGGCGATACCGGCGCCGGATGCCTGCCACCCCTCACGGGGCATGTCCTGGCCCCAGGGCTGCACATGCCACGTCTCCCAGGACGAGCCGCGCAGGGGGCGGCGGACGGTGTGCACGGCAACGGCCGCCGGGCCGGTCTCGGGCTGGTCCGCGATCACAGGTCCGTTCGCGAACAGCTGGACGTGCTCGCCGTCGGTGTGGTGTCGCCGGATGATCCCGATGACCACGACGCGCCGGGCTCGTCCGATTCCGCCGAACGTAGCTTCGGGCGACCGGGAGACCGTGCCGAGGATCCCGCTACGGCCTGCGTTTTGCGTGTTCTCGCTCATGGTGACCTTTCCGCCGGAGGGTGGGCCGTCCCGAGGCCGGGACCGTTTTTCGCCCCCTCCTGGCGTCGTAATCACCACCCGCGCGGGGCCTCGGGGCGCAACCCGCGGTCCGGCCCGACGACGGAGCTCGTTGCCCGGATAGAGCGACGAAGGAGCGCCGGGCGGCGAGGTCCGACGGCGGGCCGACGACGAAGTCGAGCGGGTTGAGCCACGGGGTGCGCGGGTGATGATGGAGAGCCAGGAGGGGGCAAACACCGCGCGCAGCGCGAACAGCGGCCGCGCAGCGGCCACGAGCACCCGTGACGAAGTCGCGGGCTGGGGTGCGGGGCCCGCCCCGCCCCGAGCGCAGCTCGGCACAAGTCCACGCCTTCACGCCGACACCTTCAACGGCTGGGGCCGGTCGATCAGGGAACCGTGCTCGCTGGACGCCGACCACACCACATTCCCCAGCGTGCCCAGCCCAAAACAGCGGGGGCCGGCGCGAGCGCTCCCCGCGACAACGGCGCCCCGTAGCCCCCGAGCGGGGCAGGAGCGCCGTAGGCAGGGCATCCCTTGTAGATTGGAGAGAGGATGATCTGGACGAAAGGAGTGGGGCCCGTGAGCAATCCAATGGTCTGGATCGTGGGAGCGTTCCTGGTGGCAGTCGCGGTCGGAGCGATCGCCCGGTCAATCTCCGCTCGACGTCGGCATGTACGTGGGCAGGCGTCAGGCTCTGAGGTACTGCTGAGCGGAGCAGACGAGGTTCAGAACCTGTACCTCGGTCGGCAGAATGTGGGGCCAGTCGCGTATGGTCCAGGAACTGAGCCAGTAGCCGAGCAGGTTACGGAGCGAACAGACCCCCTAGAAGAGTCCGTGTGGACGATTCACGATCCGTCCAAGGGTGAGAGATAGCGCTCCTGGGCGTGTCCAGAGGGGCACGCCCAGGAGCGCTGCGACGCTACCGCAAGTTGCCCCCGGCATCTTGCTTCGGTGATGCGGGCGCTGAATTCGAGTAGCGCTCGCTAGGGCTCTTCGAAAGCGCCCGGACGGTGAATGCTGCGGCGATGAATGCGGCGCCGAGCACGTGTGCAACCGTTACGAGAGCGCCGATCACTCCCCCGAAGATGATGAAGAACGAAACCTGGGCTGTCCCTGAGAGGTGTTCTCACCAGGCTGATTTGGCGGTTCCTCGTTGAAGGTGGAGCAGGACGAGGGCTGCTGCGGTGAT
>NZ_JACSPN010000003.1:0-93716 GCF_015142735.1 Oerskovia douganii
GACTACTACCGGGGAGAGGTGACCGGGCCCGTGCCCGAGCAGATCGACTGGGTGCGCGAGCACCGGCCCGACGACCCGACCCTCCCGCCCGTCGAGGACCCCGCGACCGCGCGGCGCCCCGAGGTCCGCAAGGTGGTCCGGTGACCGTCAGCGGGGGAGAGACCGTCCTGTTCTGGGTCCTCGCCCCCCTCATGGTCCTGGCCGCGCTCGGCCTGCTGTTCGCCCGCAAGGCCGTGCACGCAGCGGTTTGCGTCGTGTTCGTCATGATCAGCCTCGCGATCCTCTACATCGCGCAGGAGGCGGCGTTCCTGGGCGTCGTGCAGATCGTGGTCTACACGGGCGCCGTGATGATGCTGTTCCTGTTCGTGCTCATGCTCGTGGGCGTCGACGCCTCGGACTCGCTCGTCGAGACCATCCGCGGCCAGCGCATCATCGGGTGGCTGCTGGGCCTGGGCCTCGTCTCGGTGCTCGTCGGGGTGATCGCGCAGTCGACGTTCCCGCCCTCGGTGGGACTGACCGCGGCCAACGCCGAGAGCAACCCCGTCGCGCTCGCCCGCATCCTGTTCGCCGACTACGTGTTCGCGCTCGAGGTCGTCGGCATCCTGCTCGTGACCGCAGCCATCGCGGCCCTGGTCCTGACGCACCGCCGCCGGCTGGTCCCGCGCGTGGGGCAGCGGCAGATCTCCGACGCCAAGGTCGCCGCGCTCGCCGAGGGCGGCCTCCTCACGCCCCTCCCGGCGCCGGGCGTCTACGCGCAGAACAACGCCATGGACACCCCCGCGCTCGACCCGCAGGGGCGGCCCATCGAGCACTCGGTCTCGCGCATCCTGCGCATCCGGGGCCAGGAGCGGTCCGCGGGCCGCATCCTCGCCACGGAGCGGGCCGTGCTCCTCGAGCACGAGCCCGAGCTGACGAGCAGGCGGTTCCCCGAGCTCTCGGCGCCCACCGACGAGGAGGTCGCCGCGGACCTCTCGGGGCAGGCCACGACACCCGCGCCCGAGCAGGGAGCGTTCCCGACCGACACGACCGCCCGCTCGACCGGACCGGACAGGTCGGTCGGCGCCGCGGAGTCGGCAGGTCCCGCCGGACCGACGACCGAGCACGGGAAGGAGAGCTGACATGGAGCTGACCAACTACCTGGTCCTCGCCGCGATCCTCTTCGCGATCGGCGCCACGACCGTGCTGCTGCGACGCAACGCGATCATCGTCTTCATGGGCATCGAGCTCATGCTCAACGCCACGAACCTGACGTTCGTGACGTTCGCCCGCATGCACGGCGACCTGCACGGCCAGGTCATCGCCTTCTTCGTGATGGTGGTGGCCGCGGCCGAGGTCGTCGTGGGTCTCGCGATCATCGTGGCCATCTTCCGTACCCGCCGCTCGGCCTCGGTCGACGACGTCAACCTGCTGAAGAACTGAGAGGGCAGGCATGCCAACGGTGACTCTGCTTCCTGCCCTCGCGCACGTCGGTGAGCTCGGCGCGCTGCTGCCGGCGACACTGCCGGCCGCGCTGTCGGCACAGGAGGTCGTCCCTGCCACGACCGTCGTTCCCGGGCCGTTCCTGCTGGCCCCGCTGCTGATCCTGCTGCCCCTGCTGGGGGCCGCGGTCCTGCTCCTCGTGGGGCGGCGCAGCGACCGCTGGGGCGCGTGGTTCGGGGTGCTCATGTCCGCGGCGTCGTTCGTGGTCGCGCTCGTCGTGTTCCTCTCGATGCTGAGCCTGCCGCCGGACGAGCGGGTGGTCGACCACCGGCTCTTCGACTGGATCGCGGCCGGCGGGCTCGACGTGGGCGTGGGCCTGCGGCTCGACCCGCTGTCCGTGACGTTCGTGCTGCTGGTGACGTTCGTCGGCACGCTCATCCACGTGTACGCGGTCGCGTACATGGAGCACGACAAGGACAGGCGGCGGTTCTTCGCGTACCTGAACCTGTTCGTCGCGGCCATGCTGGTCCTGGTCCTCGCGGACTCGTACCTGGTGCTCTTCGTCGGCTGGGAGGGCGTGGGCCTGGCGTCCTACCTGCTCATCGGGTTCTGGAACCACGAGCGGGAGAACGCGGTGGCCGCCAAGAAGGCGTTCATCATGAACCGCGTGGGCGACCTCGGGCTGATCGTGGCGCTCATGCTCATGTTCGCGGGCTTCGGCGCGGTCGACTTCGCGACGGTCTTCGCCGACGCGCCGGAGGCGGGCACCGCCCTGCTGACCGCGATCGGTCTGGCGCTCCTGGTCGCCGCGTGCGGCAAGTCGGCGCAGTTCCCGCTCCAGGCGTGGCTCGGTGACGCCATGGCCGGCCCCACGCCCGTCTCGGCCCTGATCCACGCGGCCACGATGGTCACCGCGGGCGTCTACCTGGTGGTCCGCTCGGCGCCCATCTACGAGGGGGCCCCGACGGCGCAGCTCGTCGTGGTCGTCGTCGGTGCGGTCACGCTCCTGTTCGGGGCGATCATCGGCTGCGCCAAGGACGACATCAAGAAGGCGCTGGCGGCCTCGACCATGTCGCAGATCGGCTACATGATCCTCGCGGCGGGCCTGGGGCCGATCGGGTACGCGTTCGCGATCTTCCACCTCGTGACGCACGGCTTCTTCAAGGCCGGGATGTTCCTCGGGGCGGGCTCGGTCATGCACGGCATGAACGACGGGGTCGACATGCGGCGCTTCGGTGCGCTGTCGCGGTACATGAAGGTCACGTGGATCACGTTCGGCCTCGGCTGGCTCGCGATCCTGGGCATCCCGCCGTTCTCCGGGTTCTGGTCGAAGGACAAGATCATCGAGGCGGCGTTCGTGCCGATCGACGGGCAGGAGTGGCGCGCTTGGGTCTTCGGCGGCGTCGCGCTGCTGGGGGCAGGGATCACGGCGTTCTACATGTCGCGCCTGTTCTTCATGACCTTCCACGGGCACAAGCGCTGGAACGACGGGTCAGGGAGCCCCACGGGGCCGCTCTCGACCGACGGACCCGTGCAGCACCCGCACGAGTCCCCCCTGCTCATGACGGCCCCCATGGTCGTCCTCGCGGTCGGGTCGGTGGCCCTCGGTGGCCTCCTGGCGTTCGGCAACGGGTTCGTCGACTGGCTCTCGCCCGTCACGGGGCACGTCGAGCACGCCGACCCGGTGCTCCCGGTGTGGGCCCTCGTCACGCTGACCCTGGTGCTCGTCCTGCTGGGCGTGCTGCTGGCCTGGCGCCAGTTCGCGGTCTCCCGCGTGCCGATCGTCCCGCCGCGCGGCTCGGTCCTCACGCGGGCAGCACGCAAGGACCTGTACCAGGACCAGGTCAACGAGGCCGTGTTCATGCGGCCCGGGCAGTACCTCACGCGGTCCCTCGTCTACGGGGACCGGCAGATGGTCGACGGCGGCTGGATGGGTCTGGCCGGTCTCGTCGGAGCGACGGGGGAGAAGTTGCGCGGCATGCAGAACGGATTCGTCAGGTCGTACGCGGCGACGATGCTCGCCGGTCTGATCGTGATCGTCGCGGTGGTCCTCGCCGTGACCACCGGAACAGGGAGCTGAGGGAACGATGACCACCGAGATTCCCTGGCTGACGCTCCTGATCGCCCTGCCGCTCGTCGGTGCGGCGGCCGTCTGGGGCCTGGGCGCGACGTCCGCGCGCAAGCACCTGCGGACCGTGGCCGTGGTGTTCGGGCTCGCCGAGCTGGTGCTGCTGGGCCTGGCGATCAGCGCGTTCGACACGTCCGACGCGGGCACGGTCCAGCTGACCGAGACGCACGCCTGGATCCCGCAGCTCGGCGTGAGCTACGCGGTGGGGGCCGACGGCGTCGCGCTCCTGCTGGTCGGGCTGTCCGTCCTGCTGGTCCCGCTCGTGATCCTGGCCGCGTGGCGCGAGCAGGACGGCGACCTCGCCAAGCTCCGCCACTACCTGGGGCTCGTGCTGCTCCTGGAGGCGTTCATGGTCGCGGTCTTCGTGGCCCGCGACGTGTTCTTCTTCTACGTGCTCTTCGAGGCCATGCTGATCCCGGTCTACTTCATGATCGGCGGCTTCGGGGGTGGCGCCCAGCGGCGGTACGCGGCCGTGAAGTTCCTGCTCTTCTCGCTCGCGGGCGGGCTCGTCATGCTCGTCGCCGTGATCGCGCTGTACCTCAACGGTCCGGGGGGCGAGCAGGGCTTCCTGACCCAGAACCTGGTGGACCACTTCGCGGCGAACCCGCTGCCGGTCAGCGTGGAGCGCCTGCTGTTCCTGGGCTTCTTCCTGGCCTTCGCGATCAAGGCGCCCCTCTTCCCCGTCCACACCTGGTTGCCCGACGCCGCCGAGCACGCCCCTGCGGGCACCTCGACGCTGCTCGTGGGCGTCCTGGACAAGGTGGGGACGTTCGGGATGCTGACGCTGTGCCTGCCGCTGTTCCCGCACGCGAGCCAGTGGGCGGCGCCCGTCGTCGTGGTGCTCGCGGTGGTGTCGATCCTCTACGGCGCGCTCATGGCGATCGGCCAGAGCGACATCATGCGGCTCATCGCGTACACGTCGGTGTCGCACTTCGGGTTCATCGTCCTCGGGATCTTCTCGTTCACGTCGCTGAGCGTGTCCGGGGCGTCGTTCTACATGTTCAACCACGGGATCTCGACGGGTGCGTTGTTCCTGCTCGCCGGGTTCCTGGTCGCGCGGCACCCGACGCGCTCGCGCCGGCTCGCGGACTACGGCGGGCTCCAGCGGGTCACGCCGGTCCTCGCGGGGACGTTCCTCGTGGCGGGTCTCTCGGCCCTGTCGCTGCCCGGGCTCTCGACCTTCGTGTCCGAGATCATGGTGCTCGTCGGGACGTTCTCCCGGAGCCACCCGGCCGCTCTCGTGGCCGTCCTCGGCGTGGTCCTCGCGGCCCTGTACGTCCTGCTGACCTACCAGAAGGTCTTCACGGGCAAGGCCCCGCACGACCTCGTGGGTACCCCGGACCTCGGGGCGCGCGAGAAGTGGGTCGTCGCGCCGCTGATCGTCGCTCTGCTGGCCCTGGGCTTCTACCCGGCTCCCGCGCTGGACCTCGTGCGCGAGCCCGCGCAGGCGACCATGACGGCCGTGGGGCTCGAGGACCCGGCCACCACCCCCGATCTCCTCAGCGTTGAAGGGAGCGACTCGTGACCCCCGCAGCCGCCTTCGTGGCCCCCACGATCGAGTGGGCCTACCTGGTCCCGGTGATCGTCGTCCTGGTCGCCGGCGTGGTCGGCGTGCTCGTCGAGGCCTTCGTGCCGGACCGGGCGCGCCGGGCGGTGCAGCTCGTGCTGGCGCTCGGCGCCCTGGCCGGGGCGCTCACGTCGATCGTCCTGCTGTGGCCCGACGTGCTCGAGCGCAACGGCGTGCGGGTCCTGGGCGGTGCGCTCGTCGTCGACCCGTTCGGCCTCGCGGTGCAGGGCATCGTGGTGGTCCTCGCGCTCCTCGCGACGCTCGTGGTCGCGGACCGCACCTCGACCAAGCAGGACGCGTTCGCCCCCACGGGGGCCGCCGTGCCCGGCTCGGCGTACGAGGACCTGGCCCGGCGCCGCGGCCTGGAGCAGACCGAGGTCTACCCGCTCGTGCTCTTCGCGGTCGGCGGCATGATGATCTTCCCGGCGACGGGCGACCTGCTCACGATGTTCGTCGCGCTCGAGGTGCTCTCGCTCCCGCTGTACGTGCTCACGGCGCTCGCGCGCCGCCGTCGGCTCCTGTCGCAGGAGGCCTCGTTCAAGTACTTCCTGCTGGGGGCGTTCGCGTCCGCGATCTTCATCTTCGGGGTCGCGCTCGTCTACGGCTTCGCGGGCTCGGTGCAGCTCGCGGAGGTCCGCGGCGCGCTGCTGGGGGGCACGGGCCTCGACGGCATGACGAGCCTCGTGCTGCTCGGCCTCGTGATGGTGCTCACCGGGCTGCTGTTCAAGGTGGGGGCGGCGCCCTTCCACTCGTGGACCCCTGACGTCTACCAGGGGGCCCCCACGCCCATCACGGGCTTCATGGCGGCCTGCACCAAGGCGGCGGCCTTCGGGGCGCTCCTGAGGGTGCTGTACGTCGTCGGGCAGGCCCTGCCGCCCGACCTCCAGGAGAAGCTCGTGGTCGCGCTGTGGGTCGTCGCGATCCTGACGATGGTCGTCGGGACCGTGATCGGCGTCGTCCAGACGGACATGAAGCGCCTGCTCGCGTACTCCTCGATCGCGCACGCGGGCTTCCTGATCGTGGCCCTCGTCGGCTTCGGCGAGCTGAGCGGGTTCGGCGTCCGGGCGCTGCTGTTCTACCTGCTCGCGTACGGCCTGGCGACGATCGGCGCGTTCGCGGTCGTGACGCTCGTGCGGGAGCGCGCACCGCAGCCGGTCGTGGTCCCCGCGGAGGCGGACCTCGCCACGGTGGGCGCCGGGGCAGGCGCGGGGACCTCCGGCACGGCGGCGTCCGCCGGGTCGGACGTGCCCGACGCCGGAGCGGTCCTCGGCGAGGCCACGCACCTCAGCGAGTGGGCCGGGCTCGGCAGGCGCAGCCCGTGGCTCGCGGGGGCGTTCGCGCTCTTCCTCCTCTCGATGGCCGGGATCCCGCTCACGGCCGGCTTCATCGCGAAGTTCACCGCGTTCCAGTCGGCGGTCGCGGTGGGGGCCTGGCCGCTGGCGCTGATCGGCGTGCTGGCCTCGGCCGTCGCGGTCTTCTTCTACGTGCGCATCATCGTGCTGATGTTCTTCACGCCCACGCCCACGCCCACGCCCACGCCGCAGGCTGCGGGCGGCCCGGGGACGGCGCCCGACGGTGCGTCGTCGACGGGTGGCGGGACGAGCCCGGTCGCGGCGCTCACGAGCCGGGTCACGGTCGTGAGGTCGGAGGGATTCACCACGGTCGCCATCGCGATCTGTGTGATCGGCGTCATCCTTCTCGGCGTTTTGCCCTCCTCGGTTCTCGATCTTGCCTTCGAGGCGGCTAAGTTCAGACCGTGACCACTGTGCCACCCGTCTCCACGACGGCGATCCCCCTGACCGATCCGGAGCTCGCCGCGACGCTCACCGCACGCCTCACGACTGTCGAGGCGAGGTTGAGCGACGCCGTCGCGCAGTCCGACGGGCTCGCGGACTCCGCGTCCCGCCACCTCGTGAACGCCGGCGGCAAGCGCCTGCGTCCTCTCCTCGCACTGCTGTGCGCGGAGCTGGGCGACGGCGACCGGCCCGAGGTGGTGGAGGCGGCGGTCGTCGTCGAGCTCACCCACCTGGCCTCGCTCTACCACGACGACGTCATGGACTCGGCGCCCGTGCGGCGCGGGGCTCCGTCGGCGCACGCCGTGTGGGGCAACTCCGTCGCGATCCTCATCGGCGACCTGCTGTTCGCCCGCGCGGCGTCGACGGTCGCCGCGCTGGGACCGGAGGCCGTGCTCATCCAGGCGCGGACCTTCGAGCGGCTGTGCCTGGGCCAGCTCCACGAGACGACGGGCCCCTCGGGGTCCGACGACCCCGTCGAGCACTACCTGGGCGTCCTCGCGGACAAGACCGCGTCGCTGCTCGCGACGTCGGCCCGCCTCGGCGCCATGTTCGGCGGCTGCGACGCGTCGGTGGTCGAGGTCGTCGCGGAGTACGGCGAGAAGCTGGGCGTCGCGTTCCAGCTCGCCGACGACGTGCTCGACCTCGCGTCCTCGGGGGCCGAGTCCGGCAAGACGCCGGGCACGGACCTGCGGGAGAAGGTGCCGACCATGCCGGCCCTGCTGCTGCGCGCCCGGGTCGCGGCGGGAACGGGCACCGCGGCCGACGCGGAGCTCGTCGACCTGCTCGACTCCGACCTGTCGGGGGACGAGGAGCTCGCGTCCGCGGTCTCGGCGCTCCGCGCGCACCAGGTCCTGGGCGAGACCCGGGCGCTCGCCGTCGGGTGGGCGCAGGCGGCGATCGCCGAGCTCGAGCCCCTCCCGGCAGGACCGGTCAAGGAGGCGCTCGTCTCGTTCGCCCAGGCGCTGGCGGACCGCGCGGCCTGAGCCTGCTCCACGCGCTGCGGGGCGGTGCCGGGCCCGCGGGCTCCGGCGCCGCCCCGCTCTCGTCAGCGGCCTGGGGTCCGACCGGCCGCCCTGTCGGGCAGGTGTGACCAGGGCCCCGAGCCTCGACGGGTCGTCCGGGCTCGTCCGCCCGGCGTCTCGCCCCGTGGACCCCTCCCCGGTTCGCCCCCGGCTCTCCGGACGCACACTGCACCGCTGCGGCCTGCGGGGACGCCCGCCGACACTACTGTCAGTAACACCATGGGGAGGTCTCCCCATCTGGTGGATGACAAGGCTGTGCTCACCTGCCGCTATCCTTCTACCCGCTACGGGAGAGGGGCCCGCTCAGGTCGGGCCCGGGACGCCGGTGGCACCACCCGCATCCACGGAGGATCAGTGACCTTCCTTTCCCGGCTCCACGGCAAGCGGCGTGCGATCGCATCGGTGAGCACCGTGTCGATCTTCTCGACCGCACTGGTGGCGTTCGCGATCACGTACGACGGCCAGGCGACCGCCGACGTCGAGCTCAACGACTCCGGCGTGTGGGTCACGCGGACCTCGGGCGGCGTGCTGGGACGGTTCAACTCGGAGTCCCAGGCGCTCGACGGGTCGCTGCTCGCGGGATCTGCCTCGTTCGACGTCCGACAGAGCGCGGGACGGGTCCTCCTCGTCGACGACGGTTCGGGATCGGCCAGCCCGGTCGACGTGGCACGGCTCAAGCTGGACGGCTCCGTGCGCCCGCCCGTGGGAGCGACGGTCGCGATGGGCGGCTCGACCGTCGCGATCCTCGACGGCGAGGAAGGCCTCCTGTGGGTCATGCCGTTCTCGAGCGCGCAGGGCTTCGACCCCGAGTCCACGGAACCCACCGCGGAGGTCGGTGACGACGGCGCGCTCCAGGTGGCTCAGGACGGGACGACGTACGTCGCAGTCCCCACGACCGGCAGGCTGACCAAGGTCGCCACCTCGGCGGGCGGCGAGGTCCAGGGGGTCACGACCACGGACCTGCCGATCGACGACGGCGACGACGTCGAGATCACGACGGTCGGTGCCGACGTGGTCGTGCTCGACCGGACGGCGTCCCGCCTCGTCCTGCCGGGAGGCAAGAGCGTGCCGCTCGCCGACGGGTCTGCCGCGCGGCTCCAGCAGCCCGGCGCGGCGACGGCCGACGTCGCCGTCGCGACGTCCTCGGGACTCGTCCTCCAACCCCTGGGCGGCGGCGACGCGGTGACCCGTGCGGCGTCCGGGACGCCGTCGCCGCCCGTGCAGCTGGGTGGGTGCACGTACGGCGCGTGGTCGCAGACCGGCCAGGTGATCCGCGACTGCGAGGGGACCGACAACGACGTCGACCGCCGCCTCGACGGGGTGGACCCGCAGAACCGGCTCGAGTACCGGGTCAACCGCAAGGCCATCGTCCTCAACGACCTGTCGGCAGGGACGCTGTGGATGGCTGCGGACGAGTACGAGAAGGTCGACGACTGGGAGCTCGTCCTGCCCGAGCAGTCGGAGGGCGAGGAGTCGGACGCCGAGCTCACGACGCCCGAGCAGGTCGACCAGTTCGTCCTCGACCGCACCCAGCCCAACCAGCCCCCGCAGCCTCAGGACGACGTGTTCGGGATGCGTCCCGGTCGGACCACGCTCCTGCCCGTGCTCGGGAACGACGTGGACCCCGACGGGGACGTCATGACGGCGACGCTGGCCGGCAGGGGGCCGGGCAACGCCGAGGTCCAGTCCGTCCTCGGTGGTGCGGCCCTCCAGGCCGTGGTGCCTGCCGACGCGGTGAAGGGCCGGTCGTCGTTCCGGTACTCGGTGAGCGACGGTCGAGGCGGCACGGCGGAGGCCGGCGTGCAGCTGCAGGTCTCGCCCTGGGGCGAGAACGCCGCGCCCGTGCAGACCGGAGAGCCGGTCCTCGTCGTCGAGCAGGGCAGGTCGGCCCAGATCAAGGTGCTCCCGTACTTCCGTGACCCGGACGGGGACGACCTCTACCTCGCGGCGGCCTCGGCCACGTCGGCCGGGGACGACGTGCGGACCCGCCCCGACGGGACGGTCGAGTTCCGGGACGGCGGCACGTCGACGGGCCGCAAGACCGTCAAGGTCATGGTGGCCGACGGGCAGGGCGAGATCTACGAGGGCGTCCTCCACGTCGACGTGTCCGGTGCGGGCCAGCTGCCCCCGGTCGCGGTCGCGGACCACGTCGTGGTGCCCGCGGGGCAGCCGGTCACCGTCGAGCCGCTGCACAACGACTACGACGCCAACGGCGACGAGCTGCGACTGACCACGGTCGCCGAGTCCGCCCCCGCCCAGATCACGCCGAACTACGACGCGGGCACGTTCCAGTTCTTCTCCAACGAGCCGCGTTCGTACGACCTGACGTACCAGGTCTCGGACGGTCCGAACGCCACGACAGGCCTGGTCCGCGTCGACGTCCTGCCGGCCTCGGCCGCCGAGGGCGCGCCGATCGTGGTCTCCGACACGGCACTGCTCCCCTCGGGAGGCAGCGCGCTCGTCGACGTGCTGGCCAACGACACGGACCCTGCGGGTGGTGTCCTCGTCGTCCAGTCGGTCACGGTGCCCGACGACGCCGGCGTCTCCGTCGCGGTGCTCGCCCACCAGATGCTCCGTATCACCGAGATCCGTCGCCTCGACGCCCCCGTGACCATCGAGTACAAGGTCTCGAACGGCACCCAGACCACGGTCGGACAGGTCCGGGTCATCCCGGTCCCCGCCCCGGTCAAGCTGCAGCCGCCGAACGCCGCGCCCGACGAGGCGACCGTCCGGGTCGGCGACGTGGTGACGATCCCCGTCCTGAGGAACGACACGCACCCCGACGGGCTCGAGCTGTTCCTCCAGGACGAGTTCGAGCAGGGCATCGACCCGGAGCAGGGCGAGCTCTTCGTCTCGGAGGGGAACGTCCGGCCCAAGGCCGGCTCGAAGCCCGGGACGGCCTACGCGATCTACCGTGTCCGGGACAAGAACGGCCAGGAGGACTCGGCGCAGGTCACGATCCACATCCGTGACGGCGAGGAGAACTCCGCGCCCCGCCCCCTGCCCGTCGAGATGCGGGTCCTGACCGGTGCGAGCGTCCGTACGGCCGTGCCGCTCGACGGGATCGACCCGGACGGCGACTCGGTCCAGCTCACCGGGATCGCGTCGTCGCCGTCCAAGGGCACCGCGACGGTCGAGGACGGGTACATCGTCTACACGGCCTCGGACCGGGCGACCGGCGCGGACTCGTTCTCGTACTCGGTGCAGGACGCGCGCGGCGAGATCGCCACGGGCGCGGTGAGGGTCGGGATCTCCCGCCCCCCGGCGAAGAACCAGCCGCCCGTCGCGATGGACGACACGGTCACCGTGCGTCCCGCACGCACGGTCTCGGTCGCGGCGCTCGCGAACGACACCGACCCCGACGGCGACCAGATCGCCCTGCGGCCCGCAGGGCTGGAGGCGGACGACTCGTTCGAGGCGGAGGTCGTCGGCGACCGCGTGGTCCTCACGAGCCCCGCAGAGGCGGGCACGTCCTCGTTCTACTACGGGATCGAGGACGCACCGGGAGCCCGGGCAGCGGCCTCGATCACCGTGAAGGTCGACCAGGAGGCGCCCCTGCTCTCGCCCGTCGCCCGTGACGACTCGGTGCAGGTGGGGTCGATCCTCGGCAGGACGAGCGTCGACGTCCCGGTCCTGGACAACGACGACGACCCCGACGGCGCCGCGACCGAGCTCACCGTGACGACCGACGCGCCGGGCGTGCGCGTCGGCGCGGACGGTGTCCTCTCGATCGCTCTCACGCAGGAGCGCCAGGTCATCACGTACACCGTGACGGACGTCGACGGTCTGACCTCCAAGGCCTTCGTCAAGGTCCCGGGCCTGACCGAGCAGGTCCCTCAGCTCCGGCCGGGGATCGCGCCGCTGGAGGTGTACGCCGGGGAGTCGTTGCAGGTGGACATCACCGACTACGTCCTGGTCCTCGAGGGGCGTACCCCGCGGCTGACGGACGAGTCGAAGGTCTCGGCGCTCGAGGGCACGGTCGCCGTGACCGACGCCACGAACGTGACCTACACGCCCCGCGTCGACTACGCGGGCTCCGCGGCCCTGTCGTTCGAGGTGACCGACGGCTCCGGACCCGAGGACCCGGACGGGCACGAGGCGCTGCTGACGTTGCCGATCGTGGTCCGGGCCCCCAAGAACCTCCCTCCTGTGCTGTCAGCGGCCGCCGTCGACGTCGCGGCGGGCGACGAGGGCGCCGTCGACCTCGCGCGCTTCGTCGAGGACCCCGACGGCGACCCGGTGACCTTCAAGGTGTCGGGCGGCGTGCCGGCCGGGATCTCGGTCGCGATCAGTGGGACCACGGCGACCGTGCAGGCGACCCCGGAGGTACCCAAGGGTTCCGTCCTTCCCGTCCCGATCACCGCGACCGACGGCGAGCACCCGCCGGTCGAGGGGGTGCTCACGGTCACGGTCGTGGCATCGACCCGTCCGCTGGCCAAGGCCAACGAGGACACCGTCGACAAGGCCCACCAGGGGAAGGCGGTCGAGGTCGACGTGCTCGCGAACGACTCGAACCCGTTCCCGGAGACGCCGCTCGAGGTCGTGAGCAGCTCGGTCGAGACTGGCTCGGGGACCGCGACGGTCTCGGGGGCCCGGGTGGTGGCGACGCCCGACGAGTCGTTCGTGGGCGTCATGGTCGTGCGTTACCGGGTCCAGGACGCGACGGGAGACCCCGACCGTCAGGTCGAGGGCCGCATCCAGGTCACGGTCCAGGGTCGGCCCGACACCCCGAGCGTCCCGCAGGTGGAGGAGGTGCGGTCGAAGACCGTCGTGCTGTCGTGGGCTCCTCCGGTCAACAACGGTGCGGACATCACGGGATACACGGTCCGCTCGGCCGACGGGTACGAGAAGGCGTGCGCGACCACGACCTGCACGCTCGACGGTCTGACGAACAACGTCACCTACAACTTCTCGGTCACCGCGACCAACGAGGTCGGGGACTCGGACCCGTCGCCGCCGTCGGCCGACGCTCGCCCCGACGAGAAGCCCGACCCCCCGGCACCGCCGACGCTCGCGTTCGGCGACCAGTCGTTGGCCATCACGTGGGTCAACGCGACGTACACGGACCGCTCCGCGATCGAGAGCGTCAACCTCGAGATCTCCCCCGCCCCGCCGGGCGGAGCAGTCCAGAAGACGGACGTCACGGGAACCCAGTACGTGTGGACCGGACTGAAGAACGGCGTGGACTACAAGGTCCGGGTGCAGGCGGTCAACCTGGCGCCGGACCCGTCGGAGTTCGGCGGCTGGTCGGACGGCATGGTGCCTGCGGGCAAGCCTGCTGCGCCGTCGGCACCCCGCGCGCAGCGCTCGGCGGACTCCGCGATCAACGGTGGCGTCATCGACGTCACGTGGGGCGCGCTCTCGGCCGAGCAGTGGAACGGTGACGACACCGGGACCTACTGGGTCCAGCGGTTCAAGGGTGGAGCCGCCGACGGCTCGGCCCTCAAGGTCGCCGGCACGAGCCACCGGGCGACCGGTCTGGACAACGCGGCGTCGTACACGTTCACGATCACCGGGGAGAACAAGGCCGGCGTCGGTGAAGCCAGCGCGGCCTCGAACGCCCAGACGCCGTTCGCCCGGCCCGAGGCGCCCACGGACGTCCGCGCCACGGACGCCCAGGGCGTGCCCCAGGTCGCGTGGAACCCGCCCGACGACAACGGCAGCCCTGTCACCAGCTACACGGTCACGGCGAGCGGTGGCGGTGGTTCGAAGACCGTGACCGGCACCTCGGTCGCGTTCACGGGTCTCAACGCCGGGTCGTCGTACTCGTTCACGGTCACGGCGACCAACGAGGGCGGGACCTCCGACGCCAGCGCGTCGTCGGGCGAGGTGCCCGTCTACGAGGCACCGACGGCTCCGACCGTCTCGTGGTCGAGGGACGGGTCGGGCACCGACGGGTACTTCGCGGTCGGTGACCCCGGCAGCTGGCAGGGCAACGTCGGGCACGTGGAGTGGCAGCTCAGCGGCTCCGAGTCGGGGAGCGGGACCTCCGCAGGACGGGTCGACGTCGGTGGGGGCATCCGCAAGAGCTATACGGTGCAGGCTCGGGCCTGCAACGCCGCCGGCTGCTCCGGATGGGTCTCGGCCTCGGGAGCGACGTACAACCCGCAGGCGACCGTCAGCAAGGGCGAGTACGTCAGCAACAACCGGTGCAACGACGGCACGTGCTACAAGTTCGTCGTCACCACGCAGGAGTTCGTCGACACGGGCAACCAGACCTACGTGTGCAACAGCGACTCGCCGGGGAACGGGAGCTTCTCCACGGGCACGGTCAGCTTCCCCACCAGCGGCAGCGTCCAGCTGTACTGCTACCTCGGGTCGGGCAACAGAGGGTATTCCGCGTGGGTCACGATCAACGGGCAGAGCTATCAATCCAACGCCGTGCGTTGGTAGGACTGAGGACTAGGACACATGACCACCATGACCCCCGAGCAGGCCGC
Source organism: Oerskovia douganii (assembly GCF_015142735.1). GTDB lineage: Bacteria > Actinomycetota > Actinomycetes > Actinomycetales > Cellulomonadaceae > Oerskovia > Oerskovia douganii. The sequence goes on from NZ_JACSPN010000003.1 coordinate 14,373, forward strand.
CTGGTTCGCTCAGACCTTCGAACGACTCGTGAGCAACGTGGGCCAGGCCGTGCTCGGCAAGGCCGGCGTGGTGCGCCTCGTGCTCACCTGCATGCTCTCCGAAGGACACATCCTGCTCGAGGACGCGCCCGGCACGGGCAAGACGTCGTTGGCCCGGGCGCTCGCCGCGAGCGTGCAGGGCACGCAGAACCGCATCCAGTTCACGCCGGACCTGCTGCCCTCCGACGTGACGGGGGTGACGATCTACGACCAGAAGACGGCGAAGTTCGAGTTCCACCAGGGGCCGATCTTCGCGTCGATCGTCCTTGCTGACGAGATCAACCGCGCCTCGCCCAAGACCCAGTCCGCGCTCCTCGAGGTCATGGAGGAGGGGCAGATCACGGTCGACGGCGTGACGCACCCGGTCGGCCGCCCGTTCATGGTCATCGCGACCCAGAACCCGATCGAGCAGGCCGGCACGTACCGGTTGCCCGAGGCCCAGCTCGACCGCTTCCTCATGAAGACCTCGCTGGGCTATCCGGACCACGCCGCGACCGTCGAGATCCTTCAGGGAGCCTCGGTGCGCGACCGCAGCTCGACCCTGCAGGCCCTCATCACGACCCAGGCCGTCGCGGAGATGGCCGACCTCGCGGCGAGCGTCCATGTCGACGGTGCCGTGCTCGAGTACGTCTCCCGGCTCGCCGAGGAGACGCGCAACGCGGCCGAGAGCCGGGTCGGCGTCTCGGTCCGTGGTGCGCTGGCCCTGGTGCGGTGCGCCAAGGTGTGGGCCGCAGCGCACGGCCGCAACTACGTGCTCCCGGACGACGTCAAGGAGCTCGCTCAGCCCGCGTGGGCGCACCGACTGGTCCTCGACCCCGAGGCCGAGTTCGCGGGAGCGACCGCCGAGGGCGTCCTCGCGCGCGTCCTCGCGGACGTCGCCGCACCGCAGGAACGCCGGTCGGCCTGACGCGATGACCTCGACCGATTCTCCCGTCGCCACCCGTGGCAACCCGCCCGGAGCGGGCGACGCGGCTTCCGCACGCCGCAACCCGCCCGGCCCGACGGCGCCGCCCCCTGGGCAGGCCCCCGCGCCTTCTCCCGTCCCCCCGGCTGGCACGGGTCAGCGCGCCGGCGCGCGTCCGCGGCTGCTCGACCGTCTCCGGCCCGCGACGGGCCCGCGCCGGGCCGGGCCCGGACGTCCCGGGTTCGTGACGCCGTCGGGCGCGGAGGGACGGGTCGAACGCCTGCGTGCGCTCGTCGCACCCCGGGTCACGGCGGTCAGGACGGGTGCGGCTGCAGCCGTCTCGGTCGTCAGCCCGTTCGGGCGGGCCGTGCTCCTGGGGGTCGTCGCGGCGTGGTGGGCCGGCCTCGTCCTGTCCTGGGTCGAGCTGCTCGCGGTCGCGACCGTCGCGACCGTCGTCACGCTCGCGGCGATCGCCTTCGTCCGTGGGACGTTCCGGTACACCGTGAACCTCGACCTGGGACAGCGGCGCGTCACGGTGGGGGACCGGGCCGTGGGCACGCTCGAGGTGAGCAACCAGTCGCAGCGCCCCCTGCTGCCCGCCGTGATGGAGCTGCCCGTGGGGGCGGGCCTGGCGACGTTCCCCGTGCCGCGCCTGCGGACAGGGGCGACCCACGAGGAGATCTTCACGATCCCGACGCACCGGCGGTCGGTCATTCCCGTCGGGCCCGTGCGCTCGGTGCGCGCCGACCCTCTGGGACTGCTGCGTCGCCAGGTCGTGTGGACCGAGCCCGAGGAGCTGTACGTCCACCCGCGGACCAAGAACCTGACCGGGTCGTCGACGGGGTTCCTGCGCGACCTGGAGGGGCGCGTCACGCAGGACATCTCCAACTCCGACGTGTCGTTCCACGCCCTGCGGGACTACGTCCCGGGCGACGACCGCCGGCACATCCACTGGAAGACCACCGCCCGCACCGGGCAGCTCATGGTCCGCCAGTTCGAGGAGACGCGGCGCTCGCACCTCGCCGTCGTGCTCTCGACGAGGGCCGAGGACTACGGGCACCCCGACGAGTTCGAGCTCGCGGTCAGCTCGTGCGGGTCGCTCGGGCTCCAGGCGATCAAGGAGGATCGTGGCCTCACGGTCCTCGTCAACGACGGCAGCCTGCGCGGTGACAACCGGGTGCGGCTCCTCGACGACCTGGCGCGCATCGAGGCGCGCCCGCTACGGACGAACCTCATCGACCTTGCGCGCGTCGCGGCCGCGAGCGTCACGGACGCGTCGGTCGTGGCGCTCGTCGTGGGCAGCGTCGTGTCGCCCACCGAGCTGCGTGCCGCCTCGGCACGGCTGCCGCAGGACGTCCGCGTCATGGCGATCCAGTGCATCCCGGGGGCGAAGGTCAGTCGCCACCGGATCGCTGAGCTCGTCGTGCTCACCATCGGGGAGCTGGGCGACCTCCCCCTCGCGCTGCGGAGGCTGGACGACTGATGACCGGGAACGACACGCGGGGCCGGATGGCACCGCCCGGCGACTCCGGCAGCGCTGCAGGCCACAGCACGGCGTCGTCGACAGGGACGGGCACCCGCTCCGCCGGGACGACGGCCCGCTCGACGACCCGTCGACGCGGCGCCGACGCGCCACGCGCCCTGCGGGCGACCGGAGCGGTCGACGCGCTCGCGCTCGTCGTGATGCTCGGTGCCGCGCTCCTCGGCTTCGGTCCCGCATGGGGGTCCTGGACGTACCTGCTGCCCGCCGTCGGTGGCGCGGTCCTCGGGCTCGCGGTCGCCTGGTGCGGCGCCTGGCGGCGATGGAACCTCCTGACCGTCACCGCCGTCGCGATCACGGTGTACGTGCTGCTGGGCGGGCCCTTCGCACTGCCTGCGACGACGGTCGGCGGGGTGCTGCCCACCCTCGAGACCGTCCGCGGCCTCCTGCTGGGGGCCGTGACCGGGTGGAAGGAGTTCGTCACGACGGCCCTGCCGCTGCAGTCCTTCCCCGAGCTCGGCGTCGTCCCGTTCCTGCTGCTGTACGTCACGGCGCTCGGCGCAGGGACCCTCGCCTGGCGGGTGCGGGACGCGCACTGGGCCCTCGTGCCCGTCACCGTCGCGTTCGTCGCGGTCATCCTCCTCGGCAGCATCCTCCCCGCGGTCCCCGTGGTGCAGGGCCTGGTGCTCGTGGTCGTCGGGCTGCTGTGGGGTGCGTGGCGCGCGACCGAGGCACGGCTGGGCGAGCGCCAGGTCGCCACCGCGGCGAGCATCGTCGCGACCCGGCGACTGCGCTGGCACCGCGCCCGCGGTGGCGCGATGATGCTGGCGCTCGGTGCCGTCGTCGCCGTCGTCCTGGTGCCCGTGGTGACGCCGGCGACCGAGCGCGTGGTCCTGCGTGAGCAGATCGTCCCCCCGCTCGACCTGCACGAGTACGTCAGTCCGCTCGCCTCGTTCCGCAAGTACGCCAAGGAGATGACGGAGGAGGAGCTGTTCACGGTCGACGGTCTGCCCGCGGGGGCGCGCGTGCGGCTCGCGACGCTCGACGCCTACGACGGGGTCGTCTTCAACGCGTCGACCGGCGCGGGCTCGGGTGTCTTCACCCGGGCGGGGGACCAGATCGCCACGGTCGCCCAGGGCACACCGACCGATCTGACGGTCACGATCGGCGCCTACGGCGGCGTGTGGGTCCCCGCCGTCGGGGCGCTCGCGGGCGTCGAGTACGCGGGTGCGCGCACCGAGGCGCTGGGCTCGACCACGTACTACAACTCGACGACGGGGACCGGCGTCGTCACCGCCGGGCTGGGGCGGGGCGACTCGTACCGGCTCGACGCGGTCGTCGCCCCTGCGCCGTCCGAGGACGCGCTGCGATCGTCGAGGATCGAGGACGAGAAGCTGCCCGCGTGGACCCAGGTCCCGGACTCGGTGGCCGCCAAGGCCGCGCAGTTCATGGCCGAGGAGACGGATCCCGTCGTGCGGCTCGACAACCTGCGGACCGGGCTCGTCGCGAGCGGCATCTTCTCGAGCGGGCTCGAGACCCAGCTCCCGTCCCGCCCCGGCCACTCCGCGGAGCGGATCGACACCTTGCTCGCTGCGGACGAGATGGTCGGCGACGACGAGCAGTTCGCGGTGGCTCTCGCGCTCATGGCACGCTCGGCAGGGATCCCTGCACGGGTCGTGATGGGGTTCTACCCGCCCGAGGGCTGGGAGGAGGGCACACCCTTCGTCGCGACGGGGGCCGACGTGCACGCCTGGGTCGAGGTCCCGTTCGCGGGCTACGGCTGGGTCGCGGTCGACGCGATCCCGGAGGAGGACAACAAGATCAAGCCCGAGCCCAAGAGCGACCAGGTCCCCAAGCCGCCCGTGCTCGAGGACCCCGAGCCGCCCGAGGAGCCCGCCGACGCCGACGCCGGCGAGGTCGACGAGGACGAGAAGAAGGACGACGCCGAGTCGAAGGGCTTCGACTGGGGCCTGGCGGCCGTCGTCGTCGCCTCGGTCGCGATCCCTCTGGCCCTGCTCGCCCTGCCGCTCGTGCTGATCCTGGCCCTCAAGGCGAGACGGCGCAGGAGGCGGCGCGAGGCACCGCGTCCCGTCGACCGGATCAGCGGCGGGTGGCGCGAGGTGCTCGACGTCGCCACGGACCTGGGTGCGCCGGTCACCTCGGGCGCCACGAGGCGCGAGAGCGCGAGAACCTTGACGGAGTCGTTCCCTGCGGCCGCGACGCCCACGGTCGGGCTCGCGCGCACGGCCGACGCCACGGTCTTCGGCGCGGGCGACCCGAGCCCGCAGGACGTCGACGCCTACTGGACCGGGGTCGACTCCCTCGTGCAGGGGATGCGTGCCACCTTGCCCCGTCGCCGGCGGGTCCGGGCTGCGCTGTCACTACGATCCTTGCGGGGTGCGCTCCCTGCCTGGCTCCCTGCCCGGCTGCGGCATCCCCGACCATCCGGGCGGACCGCGAGCACGCCGCCGCCCGGCCCCGTCACGAAACCAGGAGACTCCTGATGTCCGAGGTCACGATCTGCAGCGCCTGCGGGACGTCGCAGCCGGGGGGATCCGCGTTCTGCGCGGTGTGCGGCACGAAGCTGCCGGGCACGACCCCCCTGCCCGGCGCGGGCCCTGCGGCTGCCGGACCGGTGCCGGTCCGTGAGCCGGCGATCGCGATCACGACCGAGCGAGAGGTCGCGGCCGCGACCCAGCGCGCCGGGGCGACGGTGCTCCGGGCATCCGGCGTCGCCGAGCTGCCCGGGGTGCTCGACCGCGCCCCGCTCGCGGGGACGGGGCGCCGGTTCGTGGCGTACCTCGTCGACCGCACCGCGTCCCTCCTGGTCGTGGGGGCCGCCCTGCTGGGGGGCGCGGCTGCCACCGGGCTCTCGTCCACGGACGTCGCGACCTGGACGGCGGCTCCGCAGGCGGCCCCGGTCGGCGGGCTCGTGGCAGTGTCCGCGGTGGCGGGCGGACTGGGCCTCGTCTACTGGCTCGGCTCCTGGTTCTGGGAGGGGCGGACGGGCAGGACGCTCGGCAACCTCGTGACGGGCATCCGGACGGTGCGCGCCGGGGACCGGGCACCGCTCGGGTTCGGCCGGTCGGCGCTCCGGTGGATCCTGACGTTCCTCGGCGCGCTCGCCTTCGGTGTGGGCGAGCTGCTGGTGGTCCTGTCCCCGGCGTTCGACGGTGCGCGGCGGAACCAGGGCTGGCAGGACAAGGCGGCCGACGCCCTCGTGCTCGACGCCCGAGGGGCGCAGGGGCCGCAGCCGTCGCAGGTCGCGGCCGCGTCGGGACCCTACGGGATGCTGGCCGGCGGAACGGCTGCCGAGACGAGGGTGAGCGCAGGGCGCGGGCCGCATCCTTCCGCGCACCCCCCGGCCCAGCCGGTGCCGCAGGGGTGGGCTCCCTCCGGCCGGGCCCCCGCGGAGCCGGTCCCGGTTCCGGGCACGTCCCCCGACCCGTGGGCCTTCCCGCAGGCGGGTGCGGACGCCACGGACGGCCCCGGTCCCTTGATCACGGGGGTGCCCGGGAGCGGACGACCAGCGGCTCCGGCGCAGGTCGACCTCGAGGTGGCCGCGCTGCCGCAGGGCGCGGCGTGGACCGAGGCCCCCGTCTTCACCCCGGCCGCACCGGCGGAACCGCCCGCGCGCCAGGGGACCGGGGCGTCCGACGTGTCCGCGGCGTCCCCGACGGGGGTCGAGGTCGACCGGGCCGCTGCGTCCGCCGCCCTCGCAGCGACGATCGTGCCGGTCGAGGAGCCGGACTGGGACTCGACCCGGCTGAGCGCGCAGGACCTCCGGCGGGAGAGCGGTTCAGTGTCGACCGTCGCCGCCGGCGTCGAGCTCGAGCTGGAGTCGGGGCTCCGGGTCGCGGTCTCGGGGTCCGCTCTCGTGGGACGCAACCCGCAGACGCAGGACGAGGGCCCGAGCACGCTCGTCCGTGTCGACGACCCGACGCGCTCGGTCTCCAAGACGCACGCGGAGCTGGGGTTCGACGCCTCAGGACTGTGGGTCCAGGACCGAGGGTCGACGAACGGCACGGTCCTTGCCCGGCCGGACGCCTCCCCGGTCGTGCTCGAGGCGGGCGTCCGTGTTCCCGTACCTGTGGGATCCGTGATCCAGGTCGGCGACCGGCGCATCGTCGTGCATCCTGGTCGACCCGCATGAACCGGGCGGGCACCGGGCTGCGGCTCGCGTGGGGAGCGAGCTCGCACCGTGGGGTGCGGCGGCTCCTCAACGAGGACAGCTTCCTCGCGGACCGCTCGGTGTTCTTCGTCGCCGACGGCATGGGTGGGCACGACGCCGGAGAGGTCGCGAGCGCTGCGGCGATCGACGCGCTCAGGCCCCTCGGGGAGCTGACGACCGTCTCGCCCGAGGACGTGCGCGGTCGGCTCGTCGTGGCTCAGGACGACGTCCGGGCCATCAGCACGGAGCCGGGTCGGGGCGCCGGGACGACGGTCACGGGCGTCGTCGTCGCCCAGATGGAGGGAATGCCGTACTGGCTCGTGGTCAACATCGGCGACTCCCGCACCTACCAGATGTCCCGCGGCACGCTCGAACAGCTGAGCGTGGACCACTCGGAGGTCCAGGAGATGGTCGACGCGGGCACCCTCACGGCGACCGAGGCGGTGACCCACCCGCGGCGCCACGTCGTCACGCGCGCAGTCGGGGCGTCGCTCCCGCCCGAGCCCGACTTCTGCTGGATCCCGATCGAGTCCAGGGACCGGATGCTCGTCTGCTCCGACGGCCTGACGGGCGAGCTCTCGGACGAGCGCATCACCGAGATCCTGCTCGCTCAACCCGATCCCCAGGTCGCAGCCGACCACCTCGTCAACGAGGCGATCGTGGCCGGTGGGCGGGATAACATCACTGTCGTCGTCGTGGACGCGACCGGGGCATGGGAGGACACCAGCGACGGTTCCACGACCCCCCGGGACACCACGGGGCACACGGACGACGACACCTTGCCGCGAGAGTTGCACCTGCAGAGGAGGGACCGGTCGTGAGACTGCGCTACGACACCGGGAGCGCGTTCGGTTTCGTCCGGGGCGGTGCGATCGTGATCCTTCCGGAGGGCGCCTCGAACGAGCTGGTCGGCCGCCTGTGGGACGGTCTCGACACGGCGGGCGAGGCGGAGATCGAGGTGATCGAGGTCATCCAGCTCCTGACCGTCGTCCTGGGGGCGACGCTGCGCACCATGCCACCGTTCGCGGTGGCGGTCACGTCCGAGGGTCGCGCTCAGGTCGCCGTCCGCGGCCAGGTCTCGGTCACGCTGCGCACGTCCACAGCGAGCGTCCACGTGGACGGGGACGACGTGAGCACATGGTCCGAACGACTCGTCGAGGACGTCGAGGAGGTGTCCGTCCAGCTCGGCGTGGACGAGGCGCCGTCGCTCGAGGCGGGCCCGGGGCAGGTCGCCCTGGTCGGCCTGCCGCTCCACGAAGGGGTCGTGCTGGCCTCGCGCATCCTCCGGGATCTCGTCGGTGCACCGGTGGCGCGCCCGCCCGAGGTCGGTACGGACGAGCTGGGCCGACCGGAGCCGGCCCCCGCAGCGGGCACCTCCACGCCCGCTCCCGTCCACCCGCACGGGGCCCTCGCGCCCGGGTCGACGACGCCGGCGCTCGTCGCGTGGTCCGAGCCGGTCGCGCTCGCGGACGGCGACCCCGCGCCCGTGCAACCCGACGCCCACGTGCCGGCCGAGGACGGTGAGCCCGCGCCGCCGCAGCCGGACCCCCGCCTGTCGACCGAGTCGTTCGGGGCGTCCTTCGGGGCGGTCGAGACGATCATCTCGCTCGACACGGCTCTCGAGCGCACGGTCGCGCCCGACGGCGCCCGCGGGGCGGCCGAGGCGGTCGAGGACGGCTACGGTCACCTGTGGGAGTCGACGGTCCTGCGGGCCGTCGAGGACGCGGCCGTGCGCATCGACGAGGACGAGGACGAGGAGCACGCGACCCCGGGCGCCCTCGCCCCCGCACCGGTGACCGAGGCGGCAGCGTCGGTCTCGCCGGCAGCGCCGGTCGAGCCGCCCGCGCAGGTCGTCGAGACGGCCGCCTCGTGCACGACCCTGATCGACGGGATCCCCCGCGAGTGGGCTGGGACGTCCGGCGATCCCGTGCCGGTCTCCGTGGGCGGCGACGTCCACGGCCCGGTCGAGAGCGACGGCGCCGCAGAGCTGCCGGTGGACGGCGTGACCGACACCGTCGACCACGACGGCCACACCGTCTTCTCGTCCGTGATCGCCGATCTCCGGGCCCAGGTCGCCGGGGTCCCGAATCCCGTCCCGCCGCCGGTCGGTCCGACCTTCACCCCACCCCCGCCGCCAGGGGCGCAGCAGATCCTGGCCCGTGCGTGCCCGGACGATCACCCGAACCCTCCGTCGCGGGACGTCTGCGGGGTGTGCGGCGCCCCTCTCCATGGCGACGCCCGGCTGGTGACCCGACCCTCCTTGGGGCGCATCGTGCTGTCCACCGGCCAGGTGGTCGAGCTCGACCGGCCGGTGGTGCTCGGGCGCAGACCGCGCACCACCCGAGCACAGAGCAACGACCTTCCCCGTCTGGTCGCGGTCCCCAGCCCGGAGCAGGACATCTCCCGCTCGCACCTGGAGATCCAGCTCGAGGGATGGCACGTGCTGGTCTGCGACCTCAGCACGACCAACGGCACCACGCTGCTGCGTCCAGGCCAGCCGCCCCGGCGTCTGCACCCGGGGGAGCCCACCATGGTCGCGTCGCACGACGTCGTGGACGTCGGTGACGGCGTCACGTTCGTCCTCGAGGGGTTGCTGTGAGCAGCAAGCGTGCGCCGTCTGCGCCACCGCTGATCGACGGCTACGAGTACGTGTCGGTCATCGGGTCCGGGGGTTTCTCCGACGTCTTCCTCTACCAGCAGCAGCGCCCTCGACGTCGGGTCGCGGTCAAGGTCCTCCTGCACGAGTGGTCGAGCGAGTCGCAGCGCGCGGCGTTCGACGTCGAGGCGGACCTCATGGCCACGTTGTCGACCCACCCGTCGATCGTCACCATGTACGAGGCCGACGTCGCCGAGGACGGCCGCCCGTACCTCGCGATGGAGTACTGCTCCAGGCCGAACCTCGGCGCCCGCTACCGGTCGGAGCGGCTCAGCGTCGCCGAGGCGCTGCGCATCGCGGTGCAGATCGCCGGTGCGGTCGAGACGGCGCACCGCGCCGGGATCCTGCACCGCGACATCAAGCCGGCGAACATCCTCGTGACCGAGTACGGGCACCCGGCTCTCACGGACTTCGGCATCTCCTCGACCATGGACGACGCCTCCCGTGCCGAGGGCATGTCGATCCCGTGGTCCCCCCCGGAGTCCTTCGCCGACGACCCGTGGGCGGGCAAGGAGACCGATGTCTGGGCGCTCGCGGCCACGACCTACACGCTCCTCGCGGGGCGGGCGCCGTTCGAGCTCCCCGGCGGGTCCAACTCGAGCGCGAGCCTCATCACCCGGATCGAGTCGACGCCGCTCGTCCCGACGGGCCGGACCGACGTCCCCGCCTCCCTGGAGCGGGTCCTCGGGACGGCCATGGCGAAGAGCCCGGCCTCGCGCTACCCCACCATGCTCGCCTTCGCGCGAGCGCTCCAGCAGGTCCAGAACGAGCTCTCGCTGGCGGTCACCCCGCTCGACGTCCTCGCCGACTCGGGGCTCGCGCAGGAGGAGGAGGTCGACGACGACGGAGGTACGCGGCTGCGTGCCGTCGTGTCGATCGACCCGCGCGGTCCCGGCCTCGGCGGCAGACTTCCTGCCGGCGGTGCGTCGACGACGAGCGGCACGGCCCCCGTCGTCCGCCACGACCCTGGCGTCCCCGCCGCGGCAGCGGTCCGAGGGAGCCTCGCACCCGACGCGTCCGCGGGGCCCGGGCGTCTCGCCGACGCCGCCCCGGCCGTGCTCCTCGGCCCGGCACCTGCGCACCCGACCCGTGCGGCCTCGTCGGGCACCGGGTACGCCCCGCCGCGGCCCGACGCACGGGGGTCCGGCCATGCCGGGACAGGGCTCGCGCCCGTCGCCCCGTGGGGCCCGCCCGCCGACGACACCGTGCATCGCGCCCCCGAGGCAGCACCGACCGCCGAGCCGGCCCCGCGGACGCACAGGCGCGCGCTCTGGCCTCTCCTCGGGGGGCTCGGGGTGGTGCTGCTCGTGATCGTCGGAGCCGTCGCGCTCCTCACGGGCGAGGGGGCCGGGCCCGGCGCACCAGGTACGACCGCAGTCGAGGAGCCCGACCTCGTGCCGCCCCCCAACGACAACCTCGGCGACCTGGTGCCGCTTCCCCAGGACATGCAGTCCCGCTACGACGAGGCCGCGGGCAACGCGGTCTTCACGTGGGAGCCGCCCGAGGGAGCCGCAGCCGACCTCTCCTACGCCTGGCAACGCCTCGACGTGACCAAGGAGACCGTCCCCGTCCCCCTGCCCGCCGGCACGTCGTCGCTGGAGATCCCCGCCGGCGCGACCGAGACCGTCTGTGTCGCCGTCCGCGCCGTGCAGGACGGCAGACCGTCGGAACCCGTCCAGGAATGTGTGAACAACCCATGAGCGACCTTGCGATCGAGTTCTGCGGCGAGTGGTTCCGGCCCGCCAAGGGCGGGACGTTCGACATCGGGCGGGACGGTGACCTCGAGATCGAGGACAACCCCTACCTGCACCGTCACTTCCTGCGGGTCACGCACGAGAGCGGCATCTGGTGGCTCGCGAACGTGGGCTCGCTGATCTCCGCGACGGTCTGCGACACCGGTGGTGGAGTGCAGTCGTGGCTGTCACCCGGCAACCGGCTGCCCCTCGTGTTCCCCTCGATGTCCGTCGTCTTCACCGCCGGGCCGACCACCTACGAGCTCCTGGTCCAGCTCCAGGGTGCGCCCTACCAGGAGATCCGCTCCGCGGAGACCCCGGACGGCGCCACGACGATCGGCGCCGTCGCCTTCACGACGACCCAGAAGCAGCTCGTCCTGGCACTCGCGGAGTCGGTCCTGCGCCGCGACGGGACGGGACTCTCCGAGATCCCGACCTCGGCCGACGCGGCCCGCAGGCTCGGGTGGGCGACCACGCGCTTCAACCGCAAGCTCGACAACGTGTGCGAGAAGCTCGACCGCATGGGCGTCAAGGGCCTGCGCGGGGGAGTCGGGGCGCTCGCCACCAACCGGCGAGCACGCCTCGTCGAGTACGCGGTCGCGTCCCGCCTGGTCACCGCCCAGGACCTGCCCCTGCTCGACCTGGTCGACGAGACCGCCTGACCTGCTCCACGAACCCCGCGACGAAGAAGAGGCCCTGTGCGTCTGAAGATGACCCTGGTGCGCCACGACGGCACGACCGACGACATCGTCGTCACGGCCGACGCCGGGAGCTCGGTGGGCGATGTCGCCCGGGCGATCGCCGTACGGGACCCCAGGAACATGGGCTCGCTGGTGGACGTTCCCCCGCTCACGCTGCGGGCCCAGCTTCCCGGCCAGGAGCAGTCCGTCGTGCTGGAACCGGACATCCCCATCGGGGAGGCATGGCTCGGTTCGGGAGCCGTCGTGCACCTCCTCGACGCGGCTCGCGCCGCCGGGTCCACGGGCGACGTCCAGAACGTCATGGCCCGCGTCCAGGTCGTCGCTGGGCCCGACACCGGGCTGCGACGCGATCTCGTCGCCGGCCGCTACACGGTCGGTCGGGCGGCGGGGTGCGACCTCGTGCTGTCGGACCCCCTGGTCTCGAAGAAGCACGCCAGGATCGACGCCTCGGACCGCACGGAGGTCGTCGACCTGGGCTCCGCGAACGGCATCGTCGTCGACGGGGGCCTCGTGAACCGGTTGCGGGTCGACCGGCCGCAGACCATGGTCCTGGGTGACTCCGTCCTCGTCGTCGAACCGCTCGGCAGCGCGGTGGGCGGCCCCGTCGCGGGCCCGGTGCCCTTCAACCGGTCGCCCAAGGTCGAGCCGCGCTATGCCGGGGAGAAGTTCGCGGCGCCGACGGCCCCGCAGGAGGAGGAGCCGCAGACCTTCCCCGTCCTCGCACTCATCGCTCCGGTCGTGCTGGGCCTCGCCATGTACTTCGTCACGCAGCGGCCGACCGCGCTGCTGTTCATCCTCATGAGCCCCCTCATGCTCATCGGCAACTACGTGACCGAGCGCAAGCGTCGCCGCCGCCGCCGGGAACGGGACGTCAAGCGGTTCGACGAGCGGCTCGACGGGTTGCGCACCGCCCTGCGCGACGAAGAGGTGGCCGAGCGTGCCGCGCGGCTCCAGGAGGCGCCGGCGACGCCGCTCACCCTGGCAGAAGGGCTGCGGCGCGGTCCGTTGCTCTGGACGCGCCGCCCGGAGCACTGGTCCTTCCTCAACGTCCGGCTCGGGCTCGGCTCGATGCCCTCGCGCAACGAGGTCGAGCTCCCCGGGCGCGGCGAGATGCTCCCCGAGTTCCAGGAGCGCCTGGACACGTTGGTCGACCAGCACCGACGCGTCGCGGGCGTCCCCGTGGTCGAGAACCTGCACGACGCGGGCGCGCTCGGGCTGGCCGGGCCGAAGAACCTGGTCGAGCCGGTCCTGAACTCGGTGCTCGTCCAGCTCACGGTGCTGCACTCGCCCGCGGACCTCGTGGTCTGCTCGCTCGTGACACCGACCTGGTCGCGGTCGCTCGAGTGGCTCAAGTGGATGCCGCACACGTCGACGACGACGAGCCCGATCGACGGCAACCACCTCGCCGACAGCGCCAGCAGCGGTGCTGTCCTCCTGGCCCAGCTCGAGGAGCTGATCCGTAGCCGGCTCGCCGAGAAGCGGGATCGGGTCACGCGGCGGGGAGCGGCCCGGACACGGGACGCGGCCCTCGAGCGCGGCGCGAGCGTCGGGGAGAGCGGGGGCGTCGCCGTCGAGGGGACGAGCTCGCCGCTCCCCGCGGTCGTGGTCCTGGTGTCCTCCGAGGCCGACGTCGACCGTGCACGGCTGGCGCAGCTCGCGGAGACGGGGCCCGACGCGGGGGTCTTTCCCGTCTGGGTCGCCGACGCCGTGCGGGGGCTTCCCGCCACGTGCCGCACCTACGTCGAGGTCGAGCCCGACCGCGCGACGGTCGGCATGGTCCGCCTCGGCTTGACGGTGGACGACGTGGAGCTCGAGACGGTCGACGCACCCTCCGCGGTCGAGTACGGCCGCCGCATGGCGCCCGTGTTCGACGCCGGGGTGGTCGACGAGGACGCGAGCGACCTGCCGCGCACCGTCTCCCTGCTGACCCTGCTGGGTACGGACATGGCCGTCTCGAGCGACGCCGTGATCGACCGCTGGAACCAGAACCTCTCGATCACGGACCGCACCCCCGGAGCCGTCCCGAGGCGTCGGCGCGCCGGGGGACTCCGCGCGCTCGTCGGCTCGGCCGGGTCCGACGCGATGCAGCTCGATCTGCGCACGCACGGGCCGCACGCCCTCGTGGGCGGGACGACGGGTTCGGGCAAGAGCGAGTTCCTCCAGGCATGGGTGCTGGGGATGGCTGCCGAGTACAGCCCGGACAGGGTCACGTTCCTGTTCGTCGACTACAAGGGCGGGTCGGCGTTCGCGGACTGCGTCCAGCTCCCGCACTGCGTCGGCCTCGTGACGGACCTCTCGCAGCACCTCGTGCGGCGTGCCCTGACGAGCCTGCGAGCAGAGCTCCACCACCGCGAGCACCTGTTCAACCGGAAGAAGGCCAAGGACATCCTCGAGCTCGAGAAGCGCGGGGACGTGGACACGCCTCCCGCCCTCGTGATCGTCATCGACGAGTTCGCGGCGCTCGTCTCGGACGTCCCCGACTTCGTGGACGGCGTCGTGGACATCGCGCAGCGCGGGCGCTCGCTCGGCATCCACCTCATCATGGCGACCCAGCGTCCGGCCGGGGTCATCCGGGACAACCTGCGCGCCAACACGAACCTCCGGGTCGCGCTGCGCATGGCCGACGAGTCCGACTCGTCCGACGTCGTGGGGACCCCCGATGCGGCGCACTTCGATCCCGGGCTACCGGGTCGCGGGCTGGCGAAGACGGGACCCGGCCGGGTCCGTCCGTTCCAGTCGGCCTACGCCGGGGGGTGGACCTCCGACGAGGCGCAGCCGCTGCGCATCGAGGTCGCGGCGCTCAGGTTCGGCGGGGAGATCCTCTGGGACGCCCCGCAGCCGGCGGTGGTGCCCGAGGAGAAGGACCTGGGGCCCAACGACCAGCAGCGCCTCGTGGCGTGCATCGGGGCCGCGAGCCGGCGCGCGGAGATCCCGAGCCCGCGCCGCCCGTGGCTCGACGAGCTCGCGACGACCTACGACCTCTCGAGGCTGCGCCAGCGGACGGACACCGAGCTCCTGATCGGGGTCGGCGACGTCCCCGAGCGCCAGGTGCAGACGCCCGTCTACTTCGAGCCCGACGTCGACGGGCACGTGGCCGTCTACGGCACCGGCGGGTCCGGCAAGAGCACGACGCTGCGGACCCTGGGGATCGCGGCCGGCATCACACCGCGCAGCGGGCCCGTGCACGTCTACGCGCTCGACTTCGCCGCGGGCGGGCTGAGGATGCTCGAGGTGCTCCCGCACGTCGGGGCGGTCGTCGGCTCCGACGACGTCGAGCGGGTCGTGCGGACGCTGCGCATGGTGCGCCACGAGCTCGACCGTCGGGGCGAGGCCTACGCCCAGGTCTCCGCCGCGTCGATCACCGAGTACCGCAAGCTGGCGAACGTCCCGGACGAGCCGCGCATCCTGCTCCTCGTCGACGGGTTCCCGACGTTCCGCGAGGACTTCGAGGTCGGGGCCGGGCGCGCCGCCTGGTACGACGTGTTCCGGGACGTCCTCACGGACGGGCGCGGCCTCGGCATCCACGTGGCCTTCACGGCGGACCGGTCAGGAGCCGTGCCGTCGTCGGTACGGTCCAACGTGCAGCGGAACATCGTCCTGCGCCTCGCCGACGACAGCTACGGGCTGTTCGACGTCCCGGGCGACATCCTCGGGCCGTCCTCGCCCCCCGGTCGTGCGATCGTCGATGGTTCGGAGGCTCAGGTCGCGATCATCGGGGGCAGTCGCGTGGTCGCCGACCAGTCGCTCGCGACGAAGCGGCTGGCGCGAGCGATGGTCGAGGCGGGCGTCCGTGCGGCACCGCGCATCGAGTCGCTGCCCAAGGAGTACGGGCCCGAGGTCCTGCCGGACGCGCTCCAGGGCTACCCCGTGCTGGGGCTCGGCGACGCGGACCTCGCCCCGCTCGGGTTCGAGCCCACCGGGTCCTGCCTGATCGCGGGATCTCCCGGATCGGGACGGACCAATGCTCTGGCGGCGGTCGTGAGCGCCGTCCGTCGCGCCGATCCGGGGGTGCAGACCTATCTGGTCAGCAACCCGCGGTCGCCGCTCGCAGGCGCGCCCGGCTGGACCGAGGTGGCGCTCTCGACCGACGACACCGTGGCGCTCGCGAAGCGGATCTCGGCCCGGGTCGCCGAGGGCGCCGAGGGGGAGCGGGTCGCGGTCTTCGTCGAGGGGATCAACGACTATCTCCAGTCGCCGGCCGATGCTCCGCTCGTGGAGCTCGTCAAGACGATCAAGCGGCACGGGCACCTGGTCGTCGCCGAGGCGGAGTCCTCCGGGTGGAGCTCGGCCTGGCCGCTCATGACCGAGTTCAAGAATGCGCGTCGAGGCCTCATCCTCCAGCCGGACGGCGCCGAGAGCGAGCTGCTCCTCAAGACACCCACAGCCCGGGCGCAGAGGTCCGAGTTCCCGCCCGGTCGGGGGGTCTACGTCGCTCGCGGGACCGCCGCCCGGGTCCAGCTGCCGTTGATGCCTGCATGACGGGCTGATGGGGACATCTCCCCATTTCGCCCGCCCTGGGGGTCCCGCTAGGGTGATGCCGCAACGACAGGCCCGCAGGGCACGACGAGCCCGGCGGACGAGCGGGCTCCACGAACTTAAGGGGAACACCATGGCCAACGTGAACGTGACGTTCGACGAGATGCGCGACGCCGCGACCCGCCTCCGCCAGGGCCAGGAGGACGCCACCCGGATCCTGCTGGTCGAGCTCAAGTCCCAGGTCGACGCCCTGGTCTCGAGCGGCTTCGTGACCGACCAGGCGTCGGGTGCCTTCCAGGCGTCCTACGAGCAGTTCGCCACGGGTGCCGCGCAGGTCCTCGAGGGCCTCGACGGGATGGCGACCTACCTGGTCACCGCTGCTGACACGCTGCAGCAGACGGACGCCCAGCTCGCGCAGGGCATCCGCGGCTGACGAACGAGCACTCCTGACGGGGTGGCCACGGGAACCGTGGCCACCCTTTCGCTCGTCACCAACTGAACTGAGGAGCTGCGATGAGCCTTTTCCTGAAGGTGGACGGCGACCTTCTCGAGAGCGCCGCGAGCGATCTGGGGACGGTCTCGCGGGAGTTCGCGCAGGCGGATGCCCGCGCCGACGGCATCGCCGATGCAGTCGGCGACGCCGGTCTGGCCGAAGCCGTCCGGGGATTCTCGACGAGTTGGAGCAACCGTCGGGAGAAGATGCGCGAGGGAATCGACGACCTGTACGAGCTGACGCGAGCCGTCGCCGACAGCTTCACCGAGGCGGACGGCGAGCTTGCCTCAGCGTTGGAGTCCGAGTCGTGAGCTGGTATCCCCTGACGGACGCCGACCCGGTTCCCGGAGACCCCGACCTCGTGCGAACCGGCGGGCAACGCATGCAGCGGGTCGGCGAGGCGATGGCTGACGCGCACGCGTCGCTCGGGAAGATCGCGAGATACGACTCGCAGACCTCGGACGCCATCGACGAGCTGCGCGAGAAGGCCGAGCAGATCCGCGCCGAGGTCATCAAGGCCAAGGACAGGTATCAGGACGTGGGCGACGCGCTGGTCACGTACGCCGAGAAGCACGGTGAGGCGCAGGCGCAGGCTCGCGATCTCCTGAACCGTGCGGTGTCCGCGCAGCAGGCCGTCGACTCAAGCCGGCTGGCGCGCTTCCGGGCGAACGAGCGGCTCGACGAGGCGCGGACCACGTCCCAGCAAGGCGGTGAACCCGTCGATTCCTGGGTCGAGACCGCCGCCCGCAACGCCGACTCCGCGCACGCGGACGCGGCGGCGTCGCTGGCTACCGTCAAGGGAGAGCTCCCCGGGGTGATCGAGGCGTGGCGGGCCGCGGCGTCGGCGGCCCGGACGGTCGTGGACCGCGTCGTGGAGTCGGACGGGCTCAACGACGGCTGGTGGGAGAAGTGGGGATCGGGCGCCGCGAGCTGGCTCTCAGAGGTCTTCGGCGCGATCGCCGCCGTGCTCGGGGTGCTGGCGCTCGTGCTGGCGTGGGTGCCCGTCCTGGGACAGGTGCTCGCGATCGCAGCCGTGGTGGCGGGTGCGATCGCGTTCGTCGCGGACCTCGCCCTGTGGGCCTCCGGCGAGGGCTCGCTGGGCGCGGTCCTGCTCGGCGCTGCGGGTCTGCTGACCTTCGGAGTCGGCACTGCCCTCGCTCGGAGCGCCAGGACCCTGGCGCGCACCGGCCTCGTGCAGGGGGCCGCCCGGTCCCAGCGGATCGCGCAGCGCCTGGGCAGCCCAGCCAACCGGCGGGTGGTCCGGGGACTCTTCCCGCCGGTCTCGCCGGCGCTGCGCAGCTCGGGCGCCCGCTGGTTCGAGCCAACGTCATGGAACACCTGGTTCAACCAGGGGGCAAGGTCCTTCCGCGGACTGACCGGCAGGTCGTGGGCGCTGAACTTCCTCGGCTTGGGCGGGGCTGCTCAGGCGTCGCAGGCGCTACGGAACGCGCAGGCCGTCGCGGCCTTCGCCAGAAACGGGACGGCCGCCCCGCTGGCGCTCTCCGGCCTCTCGCGCGTCGGGGTGCAGTACGCCGGGGGAGCGGCCACGAGCCTGGTCGTCGGCCCCGGCGCTTGGGTGGCGAACCAGGTGAGGGCCCACGTGTCCGAGGGGCAGAAGTGACGGGGCCCGTCATGTCCAGGCTCCGGATACCCGTCCTCGATGACTGGGTCCTGTGGGGCGCCGGGCTGTCCGACGCAGAGCTGGTCGAGGTGGGGCGCCAGATCCCCGGGGACGGGGGGAACAGCATCAGCGGGCTCGACGCCGTCCGATCCGTCGACGCGCAGGCGGTCGCCGCCGGCGACGTCTGGACGGCGGGACTGTGGTTCCCGCGGAGCGCGGAGCACCAGGCGCGGGCCAGCGTGGTCGTGCGGATCATGTCGGCGGACCGACCGGCCCGCCGACTTGCTCGCCGGTTCGCCCGCGACCTCGCTGCCGTTCCCCGTCTTTCAGGTCTGACGGTGCTGGCCTACAGCGGGATCGAGGTCGACAGCGATCTCGGCCCGGCGTTCCTGCAGTGCCTCGACACCTCGTCCGGTCCGGACTTCACGGTGACCCAGACGTCGAGGTTCACGGTCTTCCCGCACCACGTCCAGGAGGTGGTGGTGCTCGACTTCGAGACCGTTCACCTCGACGTCGAGGACGAGCTGTCCGACGAGCTCGTTCAGATCGTCGGACAGCTCACCTACGAGGGCGTCGCGTGAGCTCCACGGGACGACCACAGCCGGCCCGATGGGTCATGGTTCTCCCGGATTCCTGGTGGCGGATCCCGCTCCGGGACAAGGGGGTGCGGGAGTCGTCCGTCGCCGAGCTCGTCGATCGTCGGCTCGGTCCGTCCGACGAGCGGGCCACGGACCGTCGGAGGCTGCGGGCGGACCTCGGGGCCGTCGCGGAACAGAGCGCGGAACTCGGCGGGTCGCTGCTCGTGGTGATCACCATGGAGGTCGCCGACATCCCCGTCACGGGGACGATGGTGGTCTATGAGATCGCGCGCGACGGCCATGACCTTCGCGCCGCCCGGAGGGCGGCGGAGGCCAGGGTCACGGTCCCGGAGGACGTCCTGGTGGTCGACGGAGCGCTCGCTCACGTCGTACGGTCGGTCACGGCATCGGACATCCACCGCACGGGGCCCGACGGTCAGCCGTTGCTCCCAGAGCTGCGGCTCGACTACTGGGTGGACCTGCACGGCCTGGGGACTCTCCTCTACATCGTGATCACCTCCCCTCTCGTTCCACTGCGGGAGGGGCTGGTGCCAGTCTTCGACGCGGTCGTCGCCTCTCTGCGATGCCTCGATCACTCCCAGGAGGAGGTCTCATGAGTGGTGCTCGATCCCTGACCGGGGAGGTGGGCGTGGTGATGGGGGCGGTCCAGGACGTGCGCGTGCCGGCTGAGTACACGGGCACGGTTCCCGCGGCCCTGTTCCTGCTCGCCGTGGCGTCCCTCCTGGGCTACCTGGTGGTGGTGCTCTGGGGGCGACGCTGGTTCCGGGCGATGCGTGGTCCGCGAGGACATCTGAAGGGGTCTCTCCTCGCCCTCGTCCCGGCCGTGCTGCTCGCCGGCGGCGTCCTCGCGGTGAGCGAGCTCGACGAGCGGGCTGCCCGGTCGCAGTGGTCGGCTTTCGAGAGTGACGTGGAGACCGCCTACGCGTCAGGGACGCTGGCAGCGACGGATGCCCCGTCGTACGTCCCGCCGCAGTCCGTCTGGCCAGGGCTGACCCTCGTCACGATCGTCCTGGCGGCGGTCGTGTGCCTGGTCGTGGTGACGGTTCTGGTCGGGGGCGCGCGGTGGTACGCCAGCACGGCTGACCCTCAGGGGGCGGTCCGGACGTTCGCTCTGGTCGCCGCGGGCGGACTCGGCGTCGTGATCCTCCTCGGCGGGGGTGTGAGGGTCATGACGGAACAGGTCGAGGACTCGGCGATGGCGGTCTACGACGCGCAGGTCGCCCTCTTCGAGCTCACGCGACCGGACGTCTCGTCGTGATCCTCGCGCGGGCCGCTGAAGAGCGTTCGGACCGGTGGGCCGGCTGGCCCCTGTTCGTCGTCGGGCTCGCGGTCTTCACGGTGCTGGCCGTCGTCCGCGTCGTGGTCCTCGTCCGAGCCGGGGAGACTGCGGGATCCGTCGTGCTGGTCGTGTCCGGAGCGGCGGGCGTTCTCGTCGGCGCCGTGCTGGTGTGGATGGTGCTGCGTGTCGGTCTGCTCAGGCGGCGCGTCGCCGCGGCGCGCCCTGGTGCGGTCGTCGTCCCGGGATGCGTCGTCGCGGTGATGGTCGCGGTCGCTCGCGACCGTGGGGTGCCCCGGAGGCCATGGGCTCTGCAGGGTGGGCAGCCTGTGGCGCTCGCCGTGACCTCGGCGGACCTCGAGGTCTGGGCGGGGAACGCCTCGAGTCCGCGGTGGACGATCCCGCTCGCCGCGGTCGGCGCGGTGGCGAACCTGTCGGGACGCTACGGGCCGCGGAAGGTCCAGGCAGTCGGGGTATGGGACCAGGACGGGGCTTTGGTCGCTGCCCTCGTCCCGGCGTACCGCTCGACGAAGGTTCTGGTGGGTGGCTCGTGGGACCAGCGCGAGCGGGCACGCCATGACCTGCGGACGGCGATCTGGAAGGGCGGGTCCGGCGCGTTCCCGAGATCCGGGGGCTCGCCGCGGCGCGAGACACGCGCCGCCTAGACTGTTCTGGCCCTGTGGACCCCCGAGGAGGAGTGACCGTGCCGTCGATCCTGCAGTTCCCGAGCGAGCAGTTCCCTGGCTATCCCGGGGTGGGTCTCGTGCAGCCCGAGGGGTGGCAGCCCCTGCCGGAGGTGGGCCTGCCGCTCGCCCTCGCGAAGGACGCCGCCGACGGCGAGTTTCGCGCGAACGTCATCACGGTGCTCAACAGGGTCCGGGCCGAGCACTCGCTCGACCAGGCCGTCGGAGAGGTCGTCGCGCGGCTCACCGGGCTCCCGCAGTACCAGGAGCTCGGGCGGGCGGAGATCGAGGTGCAGGGGCACGGCGGGTTTCGGATCGAGGGGATCTTCGCGGAGCCCACGCTCGGCATGCTCGTCCAGGCCGTGCGGATCGTCCTCGTGGACCGGGGGCCGGTCAAGGACCTGGTGCAGGTGACGGGCTCGTGCACCGGCGCGCAGATGCAGAGCACCCTGCCGGAGATCCGTACGATCCAGGACAGCCTGAGCATCGCCGTGTGAGCGCCCCACGGCACCGCCAGGAGGCGGCCGGGGCTCGGTCCGTGACTGTGCCCTCGCTCGTAACATTCGGCCGGATCCTGAGACGTGATTCCACCTGGCGAGATCCGCTGTCAGTGTGGAGATGCACCTGAGTCGTACAATCGAGTTCTCCCGTTGGCAGCCGTGGAACTCCCGGACAGCCCCGGGCGACCGGTCCGCCCAGTCCTGCGGCTCGACCTCCCCTCCTCGACCGGAAGGCGTTCTTTCCTGTGAGCAGCTCTCGTCCTTTGCGTGTGGCCATCGTCGGTGCTGGTCCGGCTGGGATCTATGCGGCGGACATCCTGTCGAAGACGGGTGTCGAGGTGAGTATCGACCTGTTCGAGCGTCTTCCCGCGCCGTTCGGGCTCGTCCGGTATGGGGTGGCGCCGGACCATCCGCGTATCAAGGCGATCATCGTGGCGTTGCACAAGGTGTTGGCTCGGGGTGACGTGCGGTTGTTGGCGAACGTGGAGTACGGGGTTGATCTGAAGCTGGATGATCTGCGGCAGTTCTATGACGCGGTGATCTTCTCGACGGGGTCCATCCGGGATGCGGCTCTGCCGATCGAGGGGATCGATCTGCCGGGGTCGTTCGGGGCGGCTGATTTCGTGTCGTGGTACGACGGGCATCCGGACGTGCCACGTACGTGGCCGCTCGAGGCCCGGCAGGTCGCGGTGCTGGGGGCGGGGAACGTGGCGTTGGACGTGGCGCGGGTGCTGGCCAAGCACGCCGATGACCTGTTGCCCACGGAGATCCCGGACAACGTCTACCAGGGGTTGAAGGACTCCCCGGTCACGGATGTGCACGTGTTCGCGCGTCGTGGTCCGGCGCAGGCGAAGTTCTCGCCGTTGGAGCTGCGCGAGCTCGGTCACGTGCCCGACGTCGACGTGATCGTGTATCCGGAGGACTTCGAGTTCGACGAGGGGTCGATGGCCGCGATCAACTCGTCGAACCAGACGAAGCAGGTCGTCAAGACGTTGACGGACTGGACGTTGAAGGATCCGTCGCAGTTCACGGCTTCGCGCCGGTTGCACCTGCACTTCCTGCACGCGCCGGTCGCGGTGCTGGGGCAGGGCAAGGTCGAGGGGCTGCGCACCGAGCGGACCCGGTTGAACGGGGACGGGACCGTGAGTGGGACCGGCGAGTTCCACGAGTGGCCCGTGCAGGCGGTCTACCGTGCCGTGGGGTACTTCGGGTCGCCGTTGCCGGAGATCCCGTTCGATGATCTCAAGGGTGTGATCCCCAACCGGGAGGGTCGGGTGATCGACATCGATGGTGAGCAGATCCCGGGGGTGTATGCCACGGGGTGGATCAAGCGTGGCCCGGTCGGGTTGATCGGGCACACCAAGTCCGACGCGTCCGAGACCGTCCGCCACCTCGTCGAGGACGTGACCGGCGCGGTCCCGGCGAGCGAGGGTGGCGAGGCGGTCGAGGGAGACGTCGAAGCCGGTCGCGTCGCGCCGCACGGTTCGCCCGAGGCCGTGCTGGAGTTCTTGGCCGAGCGCGGTGTCGACGTGGTGCAGTGGGCCGACTGGGAGGTCCTGGACGCCCACGAGCGCACCCTGGGCGAGCCGCACGGGCGTGAGCGCATCAAGGTCGTGCCCCGCGAGGACATGCTCCGCATCGCCCGCCGTCAGACCCAGGCAGCCACGCAGGACGACACGCTCTGACCCCGCCCGACTGACGCACGCACCACACGACGGCGCCCCCACCTACCCGGGTGGGGGCGCCGTCGTCGTGCTCGGGGCACCATGCCTCCGTCCTGGCGCCGCCGCGCGGACGACGGGAACGCTCCGGGTGCACCGAGCGTTCTCCCGGTGGATGCTCGCACCACGGCATCCTGCGCTCGACGGAAGGACTGAGGTGGGTCACCAGCATTTCAACGGACTGAAGACCGCGGGGCTCTTCGGCGTCATGTGGGTCGTGATCCTTGGCCTCTGGGCCGTGTTCGGTCGGTCGGCCAGCACGTTGTGGATCTTCGTCGCGGTCGGCCTCGTGACCACGGCCTACGGCTACTGGAACTCGGACAAGATCGCGATCCGGGCCATGCACGCGCGGCCTGTGAGCGAGCTCGAGCAGCCCGCGATGTACCGGATCGTGCGCGAGCTCTCGACCGCCGCACGTCAGCCCATGCCCAAGCTGTACGTGTCGCCCACGCAGGCGCCCAACGCGTTCGCGACGGGGCGCAACCCCAAGAACGCTGCGGTGTGCTGCACCGAGGGGATCCTCACGCTGCTCGACGAGCGCGAGCTGCGGGGGGTCCTGGGCCACGAGCTCATGCACGTGTACAACCGCGACATCCTCACCTCGTCGGTCGCGAGCGCCATGGCCGGCGTCATCACGTCGCTCGCGCAGTTCCTGCTGATCTTCGGCGGCAACCGCGACCGGGGCGGCAACCCGCTCGCGGCGATCGCGATGGCGCTGCTCGCGCCCGTCGCCGCGATGGTGATCCAGCTCGCGATCTCCCGGACGCGCGAGTACGACGCCGACGAGGACGGCGCGAAGCTCACGGGCGACCCGCTCGCGCTCGCCTCGGCGCTGCGCAAGCTCGAGCAGGGGACCGCGCGGGCCCCGCTGCCGCAGAACAGGGACCTGGTCGACGTCTCGCACCTCATGATCGCCAACCCGTTCCGCGGGGCGGGCGTCGCGAAGATGTTCGCGACGCACCCGCCCATGGCCGACCGCATCCAGCGCCTCGAGCGCATGGCGGGCCAGCAGGGCGGCATCACGCGGTACTGACGACCGGGAGCCCCGCGGTCGATGCCGAGGTTCCCCCGCCTCGACCCCTCGCGCCTACGTCGCCGGGGCGCTCGGCGAGATCCCGCGGTCGGCCAGCCAGCCGCGCACCGTGGCCCACGAGGCCGAGCGGGGGTTCTGGGGCGACAGGTGGTCGTCGCCGGGGACGACGGCGAGGGTCGCGTCGTCACCGGCTGCCTGCGCCGCCGCGGCGTAGTCCGTGGCCACCGACGGGAGGACCACGGCGTCCAGGTCGCCGGTCAGCACGAGCGTCGGGACCCCGAGCGGGAGCCGGGCCGTGGGGGAGGCGAGGTCGTACCGGTCGTCGGAGACCTCGCTCGTCGTCCCTCCCATGAGGGCCTCGACCGCCCCTCGGTTCCCGCTCGCCGCCCCGGCCGCCACCAGGTCGTTGACCCCGGCCTGGGTGACCACGAGGTCCGGTCGGACGACCGGGCTCGCGCCCGGGGCGCCGTCGGGCAGGGTGTGCCGGGCGGCGAGCCACAGGGCCAGGGTCCCGCCGGCGGAGTGCCCGACGACGGCCACGCGCCCGGGCGTCAGGCCCACGCTCCCGAGCGCCTCGGGGAGCAGGTCGAGGCCGGCGGCGACGTCCTCGAACGTCCCGGGCCAGCCCCCGTCGTCGGCGGGGTCGGGCGCTCCCACGCCGCGGTAGTCGAGGTTCCACACCACGACGCCGTCGTCGGTCAGGTCCCGGGCGACGGCCGTCTCGGAGAAGCGGTCGTACGAGGCGTCCCAGCCGCCGCCGTGGACCAGGACGACGACGTCGACGACCTGACCACCACCGTCCGGCGGCGGCGCGGGCGCGACATCGGACGGCGTACGCCGTTCCTCGAACGCTCCGGCGAGAGCGGCAGGCAGGATCAGGTCGGCCGCCTGGGCGGGACGTGGTCCGTAGGCGAAGGTGGTGAGCGTCGCGTCGTCGGGCTCGACCGGTCGGGGTGACGCGCCGGGCCGGGTCGACGTGCCTGAGTCGGGGGGCGTGGGGGCTGTGCACCCCGCGGAGGCCACGGTGAGGGACATCGCCAGCGCGACCCCCACGAGGCGGCGACGGGAGCGGGGGACCTGCCCGGCCGTCCGGTGCGAGCGCATCACCGTTCGCGACCGTCCATCGGCGGGGCCGGACGCGGTGCCGCCCCGTCGAGCAGCCGCTCCAGGGCGACCGCGACCCCGTCGTCGTCGTTCGACGCCGTCACGTGGGTCGCGGCCGCGAGGACCTCGGGGTGCGCGTTGGCTACGGCGTACGAGGTTCCTGCCCAGGCGAGCATCGGCAGATCGTTCGGCATGTCGCCGAACGCCCACACCTCGTCGGCGTCGATGCCGTGCGAGGCGCACCAGGCAGCCAGCGCGCCCGCCTTGGTGACGTCCGGGGGCAGCAGCTCCGCGAGCCCCTCGGCCCCCGAGAACGCGAGCAGGGCCCGGTCGTCCACGGTGTCGAGCACCTGCTCGAAGAACGCGTCCTGGCCCAGGTCGTCGGTGCGCGCGAGCAGCTTGGCGACCGGGGCGTCGAGAGCGCGCTCGACCGGCCCGCGCCACGAGTCCGGCATGTCCTCGTCGTGACGGAACTCCGGGTCGAACACCGGGCCCTCGACCTGCTCGACGGCGAGCGCGACCCCCTGGACCGCCGCACGCAGGTCACGGACCACGTCGCGCAGGGCGAGGGGCGCGAACCCCCTCGACTCGACGACCTGGCGCGTGCCGACGTCGTACACGCACGCCCCGCCCAGGCAGATGATGACGCCGTGCCCACCGACCAGGCGCCCGACCTCCCCGAGCCAGCGCGGCGGGCGGGCCGTGACGAACACGACGTGCGTCCCGCCCTCGTCCAGGGCCCTGAGGACGTCACGCGTCCGGTCCGAGACCGTGCCGTCGGAGCGCAGGAGCGTCCCGTCCAGGTCGGTCGCGACCACACGGGGGGAGGCGGTCATGCAGAGGCTCCTTGCCCGCGCCCGGCCCACGCAAGAGCGTCGGGCGACGGGAGCCGGTGAGTGTCCACGCCGTGAGTGTAGGTCGGGCGGGCGGGCGACACGCCCACCCGCGGGCGGGGCCGACGCCAGACCTGCCCGAGAACGCCGACGGGCGCGCCGCCGTCGGGCAGGAGCCCGGCCGGCGACGCGCCCGTCAGGAGCTGGTCAGCGGTAGTTCGTGAACTGCACCGCGAAGTCCAGGTCCGCTCCCTTGAGCAGCGCCTGGACCGCCTGGAGGTCGTCGCGCGACTTGCTCGTCGCGCGGACCTCGTCGCCCGTGATCTGGGTCTTGACGCCCTTGGGGCCTTCCTCACGGATGATCTTGGTGACCTTCTTGGCGTTCTCGCCCGCGAGGCCCTCCTTGAGCACGCCCTCGAGGCGGTACTCCTTGCCCGACAGCTTGGGCTCGTTGTCCCCCGTGTCGAACGCCTTGAGCGAGATGCCGCGCTTGATGAGCTTGGTCTGGAACACGTCGAGGATCGCGAGCACGCGCTCCTCGGAGTTCGCGACCATCACGATCTTCTCGCCGCTCCAGGCGATCGACGCGCCGATGTTCTTGAAGTCGTAGCGGGTCGCGATCTCCTTGACGGCCTGGTTGAGGGCGTTGTCGACCTCCTGGCGGTCGACCTTGCTGACGATGTCCATCGATGAATCGGCCACGGTGCTCTCCTGACGCGGTAGGTGGGGGTGGTCTGGGGTCCACGGTAGTGCGCGGGCGCCCGGGGCGTCGCCTCGGGTCGTGGTCGGGTGCGCCGCGCGGACGGGCGCTGCCGCACGCGGCCCGCCCGCCACGGGTCCGCCGTCAGCGGGCCGCGAGCCGGGACACGCGCATCGACCGCAGGGCGTCGACGCTGAGCACGATCAGCGCGAGCCACACGAGCGAGAAGCCGGCCCACCGGGCGGGCGGCATGGTCTCGTGGAACACGAGCAGGCCGACGAGGAACTGCAGCACGGGCGCGAGGTACTGGAGCATGCCCACGAGGCTCAGCGGCAGGCGGCGGGCCGCGGAGCCGAACAGCAGCAGGGGCAGGGCCGTGACGACGCCGCTCGACGCGAGCAGGAGCGCGTGCCCGGGGCCCTCGGTGGCGAACGTGCCGACGCCCGTGACCCCCAGGTAGACCAGGTAGCCGAGCGCCACGGGGAACAGCAGGGTGGTCTCGACCGCGAGGCCGGGCAGGGCCTCGACGTCGCGGCCGACCCGGTTCTTGACGAGCCCGTACAGCCCGAACGAGGTCGCGAGGGTCAGCGCGATCCACGGCAGCCGGCCGACGCCGAACGTGAGGACGACCACGGCCGCGGTCCCGATCCCGAGCGCGACCCACTGCGCGGGGCGCAGGCGCTCCTTGAGGACGACCACCGCGAGCAGCACCGTGACGAGCGGGTTGATGAAGTAGCCCAGTGCGGCGTCGAGCACGTGCCCGGAGAGCACGCCGTACACGTAGACCGTCCAGTTCGTGGCGACGAGCACCGAGGCGATGGCGAGCAGACCGACCGTCCGGCGCGAGCGGAACGCCGCGCGGTAGGCGGGGAGCTGGCGCATCACGACGAGCAGGAGCAGGCAGAAGAGCAGGCTCCAGACCACGCGGTGCCCGATGATCTCGAGCGGACCGGCGGGCTTGAGCAGGGGGAAGAAGAGGGGCATGGCGCCCCACAGGACGTAGGCGCTCGCGCCGAGGGTCAGGCCCAGGCGGTCGACCGGGGCGGGGCCGCCGGGGGTGTCCGGGGCGGTGGGGCTCGGGGCGCCGGTGGCCGCGGAGAGGTCGTCCGTGGAGGGTCGAGGGGAGTGGCTCACGGTTCACTGTAGGCGTCCGAGGGCGATCAGGGAGGGGTCGATTTTCCACCGGAGCCCGATCGGTTGTACTGTTGCCACGCTCCCGCAGTTCGGAAGCGTCCTGCGGTTGCGCCTCGGCGCAGCCTGGGTGCGGACGTCCGACGAGAGTGAACAACAGAACATGGCAGGTTGCCCGAGCGGCCAAAGGGATCTGACTGTAAATCAGACGGCATAGCCTTCGTGGGTTCGAATCCCTCACCTGCCACGCACCTCGACGAGGCGCCACCCCCCGGGGTGGCGCCTCGTTCGCGTGGTGCGACCGGGTCGAGCCGGTGCCCGGTGCACGCGCCCTCGTGTTGCTGCTCGCCCCGACCCGACGCCGGAGCTCGCCGCGGTCCGCTCGAGGGCGCCACGGGCTCGTCCGGGGCTCGCGAGCCGACAGGGGACGAGCCGGCAGGGCGACCCGGGTGTGACATGCACCCGCTTCACGACATGTCGGGCGCTCCCGGCGTCCTGCGCGGGGGTCGACACGCTCGCGGGGCCCAGCGCGGCGAGGGGGCAGGATCGGCCTGATCACTGGGGTTTCGGGTGGTCGCAGGAGTCGATTTCGCACGAGGCCGGAACCCGTGTAATCTTTTCACCGCTGCCCCGATAGCTCAGTCGGCAGAGCGTCTCCATGGTAAGGAGAAGGTCAAGGGTTCGATTCCCTTTCGGGGCTCTGTGAAGTGACGTGGGGTCGTCTCGCTACAATGTTGGCGACACGACCCCGCGTTCATCACGCGGCGGGGTAGCTCAGCTGGTCAGAGCGCACGGCTCATAATCGTGAGGTCGCGGGTTCGAGCCCCGCCCCCGCTACCACTTCCTGACAACACACCGTACGGCGGCCGGCGCCGTGCGGCCTAGCAAGCACGTAGCGCCCTCCGGAGGCGCGAGAGGTGGCACTACCGTGGCAAGCAAGAGCTCAGACGTTCGCCCGAAGATCACGCTCGCATGCGTGGACTGCAAGGAGCGGAACTACATCACCAAGAAGAACCGCCGCAACGACCCCGACCGTCTCGAGCTGGCGAAGTTCTGCCCGCGTTGCGGCAAGCACACCGCTCACCGCGAGACCCGCTGATCCAGCGGCTCTGCTGAGCAGCTCCCGTACGCATGGCGATCAACGCTGACTACGCCGGTCGCGAGTACCCGGCGACCGCCCCGTACTCGGTCGGCCGCGAGAAGATCCGCGAGTTCGCCTCTGCTGTCGGTTCGTCCCACCCCGCGCACCACGATGTGGCCACTGCGCGGGGTTTGGGCTATCCGGACCTGATTGCACCGCCCACGTTCGCGGTGATCGTCGCGCAGCGTGCGGAGGCCCCGTTCGTCCAGGACCCCGCGGCCGGGATCGACTTCACGCGAGTCGTCCACGCCGACGAGCGGTTCGTGCACCGCCGTCCGATCGTCGCCGGCGACGAGCTCGTGACGGTGCTGCACGTCGACTCGGTCACGCAGCGGGCGGGCATCTCGATGGTCACGACCCGCGCCGAGATCGGCGCCCTGGCGGCTGACGGCTCCGGAGCCGTCGAGCCCGTCGCGACCGTCACGTCGAGCCTCGTCGTCCGCGGGGAGGACGCATGACCGAGCACGCAGCGCCCACGGTGAGCACCCCGCGCCCGGACCTCGCCGCGCTCGCGGTGGGCGATGTCGTCGGGACCCGTGAGGTCCTCGTGGACCGGGCCCGCCTGGTCCGCTACGCCGGCGCGAGCGGCGACTTCAACCCGATCCACTGGAACGACGTCTTCGCGCAGAGCGTGGACCTGCCGGGCGTGATCGCGCACGGCATGTTCACCATGGGTGCGGCCGTCGCGCTGGTCGAGGACTGGGCCGGGGACCCCGGCGCGGTCGTGGACTACCAGACGCGCTTCACGCGCCCCGTCCCCGTGCCGAACCCGGGCGAGGCCGTGATCTCGGTGTCGGGGGCGATCGGCGCGATCGACCTCGAGGCCCGGACGGTCCGCGTCGACCTCACGGTCACGTTCGAGGGCGCGAAGGTCCTCATGAAGGCGCAGGCGGTCGTCCGCCTCTAGGGCCTTCCGTCCCACGGTGCGTCGAAGGGCGCCTCTCCCGCCGGAGCGGCGCCCTTCGTGCGTCCGTGCCCTCCCGAGGGAGGTCCCGGTCAGGCGCCGGGCGCGGGGCCGGTCGTGGTGCCGATCACGAGCTCCACGTCGAGCATGACGGTCTCCGGCTCCTTGCCCGCGAGGAGGCCGACGACGGCGTCCCCGAGCTGGGACCCCTTCTCGGCGAGGGGCTGGTGGACGCTCGTGAGGGTGTCGGGGCTGAGCCAGGGCAGGTCGAGCCCGTCGAACCCGGCGACCGACAGGTCCTCGGGCACGCGCAGCCCGAGCTCCTTGGCGCCCAGGACCGCTCCCGCGGCGAGCAGGTCGGAGTGGGCGATGATCGCCGTCGGGCGCTCGTCCGCCGGGACCCAGGTCCCGAGGATCTGGACCGCGGCGGCGTGCCCGTGCTCGACGAGCGAGGCCTCGGTCTCCCAGGAGATGAGGGGCTCGACGACGTCGCGCACCCCGGCGAGCCGGTTGAGCGTGGGGGTGCGGTCGGCCTGGGCGAGGCGCTCGGCGTCGATGATGCCGCTGCGGCGCGAGTTGTCGAGGGGGAGCGTGATCTCGGCGATGCGCGTGTGGCCGAGACCGACGAGGTGGCGGACGGCGTCCGCCGTGCCGCGTCGGTCCTCGATGCCGACGAGGGGCGTGCCGGGGACGGGGTGCCCCTCGCCGATCACCACGGGGACGCCGCGGCGCTGCAGGGCAGCGAGGGTCGCGTCGTCGGTCCCGACGCCCCAGACGAGCACCGCGACGTCCATCGCGGCGCTCTCGATGAGCGGGTCGACCGCGCGGGACGGGTCGTCCGAGGGGATGCCGGGGATGAGGAGCACGCCGAGCCCGCTGGTCCCGAGCGTGGAGACCAGCCCGTCGAGCACCTGGACGGCCACGGGGTCGCGGAACGCGCGCTTGAGCTGGTCGCCGATCACGACGCCGACGATCCCGGACTTCCCGGAGCGCAGCTGGCGCCCGAGGGGGTTGGGTCCGGTGTAGCCGAGCTCGTCGGCCGCGGCCATGACGCGGTCGCGCGTCTCGGGGGTGATGGGCCCGGCGCCCGAGAAGGCGAGGGACGCGGTGGACACCGAGACCCCGGCGAGCGCAGCCACGCGGGCGAGGGTCGGGCGGCCTGGCGGCCTGGGTGCCTGCTCGGTCTCGGTCATCGTTGCCCCTCTGCCGGTCTGGTCGACGTTCTCGGTCCCGGCGTGGCGCGCGGAACGGTTGTTGACGGCGCGGCCAGACTACCCGCAGAATTGTGCCCATGTCTCGAATCGTTTCGAAGGCCACCCCCGACGCAGGAATCGAATCGATTCGACCCGTGCTCGACCCCGGCCTCTCCCGCGCCCGCTGGTCCCTCCTCGGGATCTTCCTCCTCAACGGCATCGCCATGTCGAGCTGGCTCGCCCGCATCCCGTCGATCCGCGACGCGCTCGGCATGACCCCCAAGGACCTGGGCTTCGTGCTCCTCGCGGGCGCGGTCGGGGCTCTGCTGACCGTGACGCTCGCGGGTCCCGTCGTCAACCGGTTCGGTGGCAAGGTCACGATGCTCGCCTCGACCGCGTTCTTCGCCGCGGCCTTCGTGCTCCTCGGGGTGGGCCCGGCGACGGGCTCGGTCGCCCTGCTGGCCGCGGGCATCTTCCTCAACGGAGTGGCCTTCTCGCTCGCCAACGTCCCCATGAACGTCGAGAGCGCGAGCGTCGAGCGTCGCACCGGGCGCACGATCCTGCCGCAGTTCCACGCGGCGTTCAGCGTCGGTGCCGTGGTCGGCTCGCTCGTCGGTGCCGCCTGCGCGGCGGGCGACGTCCCGGTCCTGGTCCAGTTCGCGGGCACCGCGGTCGTCGCGACGGTCTGGCGGCTCGTGAGCATCCCGATGTTCATCCACGCCACACCCCCGCGCCCTCGCGTCGAAGGTCACCTGGGCGAGGCGACCGTCGAGGGGGTCGAGGCCGCGGCGGTCCTGCACCCGCGTTCGCGCCGTGTGCGCCTCGGGGCAGCGCTGAGCGCCTGGCGCGAGCCGCGGACGCTGCTGATCGGCCTGGTCATCATGGCGGCCGCGCTGTCCGAGGGCTCGGCCAACGACTGGCTCTCGCTCGCGGTGGTCGACGGGTTCGAGCAGACCGAGGCCGTCGGGGCCGTGGTCTTCGGTGCGTTCGTCGGAGCCATGACGGTCATGCGCCTGCTGGGCACGCGCCTCATCGACCGCTACGGCCGCGTCGCGGTGCTGCGGGTCTCGGGGGTCGCGTCGATCGGCGGTCTCCTGCTGTTCGGCTTCGCGCCCAACCTGCCGCTCGCAGGGGTCGGTGTGCTCGCCTGGGGCATGGGAGCGGCTCTCGCGGTGCCCATCGGCATCGCGGCCGCGTCGGACGAGCCGCTGCAGGCGGCGAGCCGCGTCTCGGTCGTCTCGGCGTTCTCGTCGATGGCCTCGCTCGCCGCGCCGCCGCTGCTCGGGATCGCGGCCGAGGCCATGGGGGCGCGGCACGCGCTCGTGCTCATCGTGGTCGCGATGGTCGTGAGCGTGCTGCTGTCCGCGAAGGTCGCGCCGCTCGCCGCGGCGCCCGTCGCGCGTCCCCTGCCCGACGGCGGAGCCCCCGCGGGTGCGGCGGGCCGCGTCGTGCGGACGGTCGGGGAGGGCGACGGGGCCCCGGGTGTCCAGCACGAAGAGGCTGACCGCCTGGTAAGCAATCAGCCGGTACCGTCGTCTGTGCGCACCCGTCGCCGCCGGTCTGCCCGTCGGCGCACCGCGGACACCGCACCGCCGGTCCTGCCGGCACCCACCAGCTCCACCTCCCACCGACGCGAGGAGACCTCCGCATGACCACCCCGCCCCCGACCCCTCGCGGCCCGGGCGCCGTGAGCGCCTCCCGAGCCCTCCAGGTCGCGACCTGGTCCGTGTTCGCGGTGTTCTTCCTCAACGGGTTCAACTTCGCGAGCTGGGCCTCACGCCTGCCCGCGGTGCGCGACGCGCTCGGGCTCAGCGAGGGCAGCATGGGGTTCCTCCTCCTCTTCGCCGCGGTCGGGTCCCTCCTCGCGCTCCCGCTCTCCGGCATGGTCGTCCAGCGCATCGGAGCCGCGCGCGCGGTCCTGCTCTTCGCCGCCGTCAACGTGACCGGCCTCGTGGTCGCCGTCACGGGGGTCGCCCAGGGCTCGGTCGACGTCGTGCGCGTCGGCCTGTTCCTGTTCGGGATCGGCACCGGCGTCTGGGACGCGGCGATGAACATCGAGGGGGCAGCGGTCGAGCAGAGGCTCGGCAAGGCGATCATGCCGCGCTTCCACGCGGGCTTCTCGTTCGGGACCATGGCCGGTGCAGGCGTCGGGGCCCTCGCCGCGCTCGCGGCCGTCCCCGTCCAGTGGCACCTCGCGGTCGCGCTCGCGCTCAGCCTCCTGGGCGTGGTGTGGTGCGTGCGGTCCTTCCTCCCCGCGGGCGCGGTCGACGACCGGACCGGTGCGACGCCGTCGGGCGGTGCCGAGGACCCCGCGGGGGAGGACCCCGCGACCGCCGTGCACGGGAACAAGGGCGCGCGCGGCGCGCTCGCCGCGTGGAAGGAGCCCAGGACGCTGCTGATCGGCCTCGTGGTCCTCGCCGCGGCGCTGACCGAGGGCGCGGCCAACGACTGGGTCGGGCTCGCGGTCGTCGACGGGTTCGGGACGTCCGACGCGATGGGGGCCGTGGGCCTGGGGATCTTCCTCACCGCGATGACCGGGATGCGCCTGCTGGGGACGGGCCTGCTCGACCGGTTCGGGCGCGTCGCCGTGCTGCGGATCTCGGCGGGGCTCGCGTTCGTGGGGCTGCTCGTCTTCACGCTCGTGCCCAACCTGTGGGTCGCGCTCGTCGGCGTCGTCCTGTGGGGCATGGGCGCAGCGCTCGGCTTCCCCGTCGGGATGAGCGCAGCCTCGGACGACCCGGCACACGCCGCGGTCCGGGTCAGCGTCGTGTCGACCATCGGGTACTCGGCGTTCTTCGTCGGGCCCCCGCTCATCGGGTTCCTCGCCGAGCACATCGGCGGGTACCGTCCCGCGCTGCTCGTCATCGCGGTGCCGCTCGTGATCGGGCTCCTCGTGGTCGACGCGGCCAGGCCGCTGCCGACCGCAGCCGGTACGGGCGGCCCCACCCGCTGAGCAGACCGGCCCGCGAACTAGGCTGGACCCATGACCGCCACCCCTTCACGCCGCGTGTCCGCCGTCGACGTCACCGAGGCCGCCGCGCCCGGACCGGACGGGCCGCTCGAGCAGCCCACCCTCGCCGAGCTCACGACGCTGCGTGTCGGCGGTCCGGCGGACGCCTACGTCGAGGCCACGACCGAGGCCGAGCTCGTCGACGCCGTCCGTGCGGCCGACGACGCGGGGGAACCCCTCCTCGTGCTCGGCGGCGGGTCCAACCTGCTCGTGAGCGACGAGGGCTTCGGCGGCGTCGTGGTGCGCGACGTGCGCGCCGAGATCCGGATCGACGCCGAGGACACGTGCGGCGGCGGCAGCATGACCGTGAC
This sequence comes from Oerskovia douganii, assembly GCF_015142735.1. Classification (GTDB taxonomy): domain Bacteria; phylum Actinomycetota; class Actinomycetes; order Actinomycetales; family Cellulomonadaceae; genus Oerskovia; species Oerskovia douganii. The sequence goes on from NZ_JACSPN010000003.1 coordinate 48,786, forward strand.
CGCGGGGCAGGACTGGGACCGGCTCGTCGAGCAGGCCGTGGCCCAGGAGTGGGTCGGCGTCGAGGCGCTGTCGGGCATCCCCGGCACCGTCGGCGCGGCCCCCGTCCAGAACATCGGCGCCTACGGCCAGGAGGTCGCCGGAGCCGTCGCCTCGGTGCGCGTGTGGGACCGCGAGCAGGCCCGCATCCGCACCCTGGCCCTGATCGACCTCCAGTTCGGCTACCGCACCTCGCTCCTCAAGCGGAGCATGCACGCGTCGCCCGACGGCGGCGACATCTGGTACCCGTCACCGCGCTACGTCGTGCTCGAGGTCAGCTTCCAGATGCGGCTCGGGACCCTGTCCGCGCCCGTCGCCTACCCCGAGCTCGCCCGCCGCCTCGGTGTGCAGGTCGGGGACCGCGCACCGAGCACCGACGTCCGGGCCGCGGTCCTCGAGCTGCGGGGCGGCAAGGGCATGCTGCTCGACGACCCCGCCGCCCCCGACCACGACCGCTGGAGCGCCGGGTCCTTCTTCACGAACCCGGTCGTCGCCGCGGACCAGGCCGACCTGCTGCCGCCCGACGCACCGCGCTTCCCCGTCCGCTCCCCGCTCCCGTCCCGCACCACGGGCCCCAGCCTGGGCGAGATCGACCCGACGCTGGTCAAGACGTCGGCCGCCTGGCTCATCGAGCACGCGGGCTTCACCAAGGGCTACGGGGTGCACGGGCCGTCGAGCGCCGCGACGCTCTCGACCAAGCACACGCTCGCGCTCACCAACCGAGGTGGCGCCAGCGCGGCGGAGATCGTCGAGCTCGCCCGCACGGTGCGCGACGGCGTGCTCGACGCCTACGGGATCGAGCTCGTGCCCGAGCCCGTGCTGGTGGGCGTCGCGCTCTGAGGGCGCCCGCGCGCGGGTGCGGCGGCCCGGCAGGCCCCACCGTGCGGGCGGCCGGACGCGTCAGTACACGAGCACGGTCGTCCCCGCAGGGGCACCCCACACGTCCCAGATCCAGTTCATCGCGGCATTCGTCACGCGCACGCACCCGTGCGACGCGGGGCTCGGCGGCACCGAGCCGGAACCGTGCAGGGCGATCCCGCCCGTGAAGAACTTGGGGCGCCACATGCTGCCCAGCTCGAGCGACGACTCGTAGTTCGCATCGACCTGTCGGCCCACCTGGAACGAGCCGCGCGGCGTCCGGGCGACGTACGTCCTGCCCTTGGCCTCGTACCGTTCGCCGTTGCCCGACGAGGCGTTGAAGATCTTGGTGACCTGCCCGTCGTCGACGGCCACGACCAGCTGTCGGTCGATGTCGATCTCGATCACGTGCCCCGACGTGCTCCGGGCGGCAGGCCGGACCCCCTGGTCCAGGGCGGCCTGGGTCAGAGGGCCGACGCGGCCGTCGCGGCTGAGGCCCGCGGCCTTCTGGAGCGCCCAGACGGCCTGCTGCGTGCCCGGGCCGAACACGCCGTCGGGGGACGCACCCCAGTACCCGAGGTCGACGAGCCGCTGCTGGAGCGCGACGACGCGGTCGCCCGTGCTCCCGCGGGCCAGCTCGACGGTCGCCGGGTCCGGGGTGGGTGCGGGCGGCTCGACGGGCAGGGGCTCGGCCGGAGGCACGGGCGTCGGGGCAGGGGGTTCCGGGGTCGGAGCGGGGGGTTCGGGGGTCGGGGAAGGGGGCGGTGTCTGTGCCGGCGTGGGTGTGGGCGACGTGGAGGGGCTCGGCGTCGCGCGCGGGGAGCTCTCCGCTGACGCCGAGCCCCCCGGACCGCTGCCGGCCTGGGGGTCGGGTGCGTCGCAGCCCGCCACGAGGACGAACGAGAGCAGGGCGGCCGTCGCGGCCGCCAGGACCCGTCGGTTCGGTCGATCGGTCATGCACGCGCCCCTCGCCGTCGGGTTCCTCGGTGGAACCCCGTCGTCCCACCGTCCCACGCCGGCCCGGTGCACCACACACCGGGTGGCGACAGGTTGCGCAATCGTTGTGAAGCGTGCGGAGGTCCGGGGTCCGGGCGGACACCGACGGGCCTGCTGCGGTCAGCCGTCGTGCCGGCGCAGGAGCTCTCCGCGGACGAGGTCGAGGATCGCTTCGTCGTCGAGGCCCGCCTCGCGCACGGACGCGACGAACGCGCTCGCCGCCTGCCGGGCGACGACGTCGGCCGGGGCCACGCCGTCGGACACGACCGTGCCCGCCCGCCGGTTCGTCGTGGTGACCCCCGCGGCCTCGAGCTCGCGGTAGGCGCGCGCGACGGTGCCGGCCGCGAGGCCGAGGTCGGCCGCGAGCGCGCGGATCGTCGGGAGCCGGTCGCCGACCAGGAGGCGCTCGGACGCGACGTGCGCCACGACCTGGGAGCGGATCTGCTCGTAGGGAGGGACGCCCGACGAGAGGTCGATCTCGAGGTGCAGGCCCCCGCCCACGGGGGGCCGCTCTGTCCCGGCCACCTCAGGCCCTCCGAGGAGCGGTGACCGGCTCCACCGCGGGGGCGACGTCCGGCCCGACGAGCGGCAGCAGGCGCCCGGGCACGACCGCGAGGACGAGCGCGACCAGGCCCGCCGCGGACCCCAGCGCGACGAGCACCCACCCGGTCACGGGCTCCTCGACGGTCAGGAACGAGCGCCCGATCCAGACGAGGACGACGCAGAGCGTCAGCCCGGCGAGGAGCTGCGGCAGACGCAGGACGCGGCGTGCGGTCAGGCGGCGCAGCGCCATGTCCCAGGCGGGGTCGACCGCGTCGATCACGGGCCTGTTCGTGACGCGGCGCAGGACGAGCTCGACCGCGATCACCAGGACCAGAGCGCCGACGGCGAGGGGGACGGCCGCCTCCCAGGACGGGTAGGGCGTCGCGGTGACCAGCTCGACGAGGTTCTCCCGCCCGGGCCGGGAGGAGACCGTGCTGCGCTGGAGCGTCCCCGTGCGGGTCGCCGTGAGTCCTCCGAACAGGGCTGCGACGACGAGGAGTGCTGACCAGGCCCAGGTGGCCCTGCGCAGGGACCTCGGTGCGATGAGGTCCGTGCTGCGGGCCGCGAGCCCTGCTCGGCGGACCGTCCCGTCGGCGGCGCGCCAGGTGGCCTCGCCGACGAGGAGGACGGCGAGGTAGGCGATGGTGATCCCGACCGGGGCGACGGCCAGCGGCACGGGGTTCCACGTGGTCATCCAGTAGTCGGTGTCGGGGGCGTAGTCCGCGAAGCGGGGCGCGAGGTGGGCGCCGGAGGCGATCGCTCCGACGGACAGGAGCACCGGGGTGACCAGGAGCGCGACGACCCAGGCGGCGACGTGCGTCGTCGTGGCGCGCGCTCGGGCCACGACCGTCGCCGCCGCGACCGGCGTCGCGGACTCCGCGGCCCGACGGCGGGTCGCGCCCCTCGTGAGCGCGAGGGTCACGGCGGCGGTCGCACCGATCACGACGAGCAGCGGGGCGAGCAGGAAGACGACCGACCAGGCGAGGTCGTAGAGAGGGGGCATGAACAGCTCCGTGCGGAGACTTTGTATCGCCATGTCGATACAATGGCAGGGGCGGGGCGGGCTGTCAACGACTGCGTGAGAGGACTCTCACGCAGTCCTCATGTGCACGTCACGACCGGACGGTTCCCTCTGGCCATGGACACCGCCACGCAGCTCCTCACCGGACCACGGGCGGGCGACCTCCTCGAGGCGGCGCTCGCGGTGGACCACGTCGCCCTCGGGTCGTGGCGCGTGCACCAGGTGCACGCCCGCCCCGGCGCCGAGGTCAGCGTCGGGTACGAGGTCACGGTCCGCAGCGGTCCCGGCGGCGCCCGGACGCCGACCGGACGGCCCGAGTACCTCGTGGCCACGACCGCGGACCTCCCGGCGGACGTCGTCGAACGACGCGGGATCCTGCGGCTCGGCGACGGTGAGCAGACCGTGCACGTCTGGCGCCACCCCGTCGACCCCCTGCTGCCCGGGCTGGCCACGGCCTGCGACGCCGCGGCCCTCACCGACCGGTGGCGCTCGCTCGACCCGCACGCCCCGCTCGTCCTGGGGCTCGACCTCGTGACCTACCGGCCCCTGCGACGTGCCGTCCTGCGCGCGCGGACCACGGACGGCGACGTCTACCTCAAGGTCGTCCGGCCCGACCGCGTCACGGACCTCCGCATCCGCCACGACCTCTTCCGCGTCGCGGAGGCGGCTCCCATGGGCTATGCGCTCACGGCCCCGCCGGCCGCGCCCCGCGTGCTCGCCTCCCTCGGCGAGGGCATCCTCGTGCTCGCGGCCCGGCCGGAGGAGACGCTGGCCTCCGCGATCGCCTCGACGCCCCGGCACGAGCAGCCCCTGACGATCGACCCGCGCGAGCTGCTCAGGGCGTTGTGCGCGCTCCCGCAGGACGCCGTCCTGCTCGACCACCGGGCCGCCTGGGCCGACCGCTCGGAGCACTACGCGCGCGCCGCCGTCGGGCGCCTGCCGGGCCGTGCGGACCGGATCGTTGCCCTCGAGCGCTCGGTCCGCAGGATCGTGGCCGTCCGCGACCCGGGGCCCGTCGTCGCGACGCACGGCGACTTCTACGAGGCCAACGTCCTCCTGGTGGGCGGGGCGGGCTGCCGACGGGTGGCCGCGGTCCTCGACGTCGACACCCTGGGCCCAGGTCACCGCATCGACGACCTGGCCTGCATGACCGGGCACCTCGCGGTGCTGGAGACGCTCGCCCCCCAGGTCTACCCGGGCGTCGCCGGCCTGGTCGACCGCTGCCTCGCGGCCTTCGGCGAAGCCACCGACCCGGTGGGCCTGCGCGCGCGCAGCGCCGCCGTCGTGCTCTCCCTGCTGCCCGGGGCCCCGCGCGACGCCCTCGCAGAGGCCTGGCTCTCCGTCGCCGAGGAACTCCTCGCCGGGGCCGAGGCCCGTCTGAGAGTCCTCTCACGCCAGGCTCCTGCTGCTCTCATCCGGCGCGACGAGGCTCGGGTCGACGGGGCGGCGAACGTGCCGCCCACCGTCTGAGGAGGCAGGACATGGACGCACGGAGGATCTGGATCGCCACGGGCACGCTCGGCGTGCTCGGCGCCGGGCTCGGCGCGACGGTGGCCACAGCGCACGTCCGCGCGGGCGCCGAAGGCCCGACCGTCGTGACCGTCGACGAGCGCTCGGCGGCGTCGACCGCACGGGGGGCGGGCGTCGTGCCGAGCCCGTCGGACGTCGACCCGACGACCTCCACGACGACGGTCTCCACGAACACCGCCCGGACCGCGGCAAGCTCGGTGAGCCCGCTGAGCCCGGTCTCGGCGCAGACGTCCCCGTCGGCAGCCACCCCCTAGGGGGCGGGTGCCCTGACGGGGCGACTCGGCGGTCGGCGCGTCACCGGCCGCACGGAGAGGGCGGAGGCACACGGGCCTCCGCCCTCTCGTCGAGCCGTCGAGCCCCGCCGCACGGGCCGTGCCGGACCATGCCCGAGGTTGTCGACACTCCGGGACCGCACCCGTCGTACGTCGTACGACGTGGGGTCGGCCCTGCCGACCGGCTCAGGCCGCGGGGTCCGCCAGCCGGTACCCCATGCCGCGGACGGTGACCACGCGCTCGGGGCCGAGCTTGTTGCGCAGGTAGCGCACGTACACGTCCACGACGTTGGAACCCGGGTCGAAGTCGTACCCCCACACCCGGGAGAGCAGCTGCTCGCGGCTCAGCACCTGGCCCGGGTTGCGCAGGAACGTCTCGGCGAGCGCGAACTCCCGGGCCGAGAGATCGACCTCCCGGTCCTGCGTGCGGGCCCTGCGGGTGCGCAGGTCGAGGCTCAGGGAGCCGTGCGTGAGGACCGTGACCTCCCCGGCGGGCTCCGTCCGCAGGCGCAGCCGGATCCGGGCCAGGAGCTCCTCGAACCGGAACGGCTTGATCATGTAGTCGTCGGCGCCCCCCTCGAGGCCGGCGACCGTGTCCGTCACGGACGAGCGGGCCGTGAGGATGATGACCGGGATGGTGCTGCGGGCCGAGCGCAGGCGCCGCAGGACGGTGAACCCGTCCTGGTCGGGCAGCCCCAGGTCGAGGACCATCAGGTCGTAGTCGCCGGTCTGGGCCAGGTCGTAGCCCTCCCTCCCGGTGGTCACGGCGACGCTCGCATAGCCTGCGGCGCGCAGCCCCTTGGTCACGAACGACGAGATGCGGGTCTCGTCCTCGACGACGAGGATCTGGCTCACGACGACGTCCTTTCACCCAGGCGCGCCCGAGAGTCGACAGGTATCTCCATGGTGAGCGGGGTCTCCGCCACGACGCCCGGGGAGGACCTGGGCGCGAGCGGGCTGCCGCTCGCGCCCGACAGGTCGTCGGGTTCGTGGGCGGGAGGGTTCGGGCCGGGCTCGAGCGGGAGGTCCAGGGTGAAGGTCGAACCGAAGCCCCGGGTCGAGGAGACCTCGACCCGGCCCTCGTGACCGCCCGCGATCGCGCTGACGATCGCGAGGCCGAGCCCCGCTCCGTCCCGGAAGGCGGGGTCCCGCTCGGCCTGGGCGAAGCGGACGAAGATGCGTTCGAGCTGGTCGGGGGAGACGCCGATGCCCTCGTCGCGGACCCAGAGGCGGATCCGCCCGTCGCGGACCGCGGACCCCAGCGTGATCTTCGAGCCCGGGGCGGAGAACTTCACCGCGTTGGACGCGAGCTGCAACCACGCCTGCGTCAGTCGTTGCTCGTCGACGTTCGCCGTGGCCCCGGTCCTGGCGTCCACGGTCCACCGACGGTCGCCCAGGAGGCGGGCCTTGTCGAGGATGTCGTCGGTGAGCCGGCCGAGGTCCGTCTCCTCGAGCCGGACGAACCCCGGGCTGCCGGCCGTCGCGAGCGTCATGAGGTCGTCGACGAGCCGGTGCATCCGGTCGAGCTCGTCCAGCGCGAGGTCGCGCGTGCTCCCGGCGTCCTCGGGGTCCTCCGGGTCCATGAGCTCGAGGTGCCCCCGCACGATCGTGAGGGGGGTGCGCAGCTCGTGGCCGACGTCGTCGAGGAGCTCGTGCTCGGCGTCGAACGCCGCCGCGAGACGGTCCAGCATCTCGTTGAACGCGTGCGTGAGGTCCGAGACGTCGTCGTTGCCGGTGACGGGGAGCCGCTCGGACGTGTGGGTGTCGCTGATGCGCCGGGCGGTCTGGCCGAGGAGGCGGACCGGGCGCAGGAGCCGACCGGCGACCAGCCAGCCCACCGCCGCGATCAGGAGGAGCGCGACCACGGCGATGATCGCGTAGGTCCGGAACACCTGGTCGAACTCGGCGTGCTCCGCGCTGCGGTCGAAGGCCAGCACGAGCGCGGAGGGGACGTCGCCGTCGGTCACGGGGATGACGAGGACCCGGTAGCTCGTCTCGGGGGTCGTGATCTGGCGGAGCACGACCACCCGCCCCGTCGTGTAGGGCTCGAGCTCCTCCATGAGGGCCTCGTCGTCCTCGAGGCGCAGCGGCACGGGCGTGGCCGCGATCCACTGGGTGCGGCCTCCACGGAAGCCGACCATGCCCTCGTGCGGTGCGGGCACGGTCTGCCGCATGGCGGTGTTGACGAGGTCGTCCGACGAGGTGAACCGCTCCCCGGTCGAGGGGTGCACTCCGTCGTGGGCGAGGGCCTCGAACTCCTCGAGCGAGCGCGTGAGGGACTGGTCCATCCGGTCGTCGACGTGCGCGCGCTGAGCGGTGTAGGCGACGCCGCCCGCGATGATCAGGCCGAGGGCGGCGAGGGCGAGGACGGCCCCGAGGATCCGGGCCCGGACGGTCTGGAGGCGGGAGGGGGCGCGACGGGGGGCGGCACCGGTCCCCTGGCCGTGGTGAGCCATCAGCCGTTCCCCGTGTCCGGCGTCCACATGCCGTCGTCGTACTCGTCGGACGGCCGGTACATGCCGTCGTCGTACTCGTCCCCGGGGTGGTACATGCCGTCGTCGTACGGCGGCTCGGGGGTCTTGTCCACCGTGTCGCTCCCGATCCGCGGCGGGGCGGGCTGCACGGGCACCAGGGGTGCGCTCGGCGTGTCCTGCTCGCCGTCGTCCGACGGCGCCCCGGGCTCCTCGTCGGTCTCCTGGTCGGAGGGCAGCGTGGGCACCGGCGGCGTCGAGGTGGTCTCCTCGGGGGTCGGGGCGGGGGTCAGCACGACGAGCCCCCGCAGGTCACGGTCGGGCGGGCTCGCCGAGACCAGTGCCACGGCGCCGGCGCCCGCGCCGAGTGCGACCACCACGAGCGCGATCACCCACATCGTCGTCCGTCGCATGGCGCGAGTATCACGGGCGCGCATGAGAGGGGAATGAGAGCGTGTGTCACCCGTTCCGTGGTCGTGGTCGCCCGACGTCACGGGGCGGGATCCTGCGCGAGCCAGTCGTCGACACCCCCGAGCAGGCGGGCCCGCGTGCTCGCGCCCGCGCGGCTCGCGCGGATCGAGGACCGGGCGAGGTCGGCGAGCTCCTCGTCGGAGAACCCGTGCTCGGTCCGCGCCGACTCGTACTGCGCGACGAGGCGTGACCCGAACAGCAGCGGGTCGTCGGCGCCGAGCGCGACCTGGGCCCCCGCGTCGACGAGGGCCCCGAGCGGGACCTGGGCGCCGTCGTCGTACACCCCGAGCGACACGTTCGACGCCGGGCACACCTCGAGCGCGACCCCGCGCGCGACGACCTCCTCGAGGACCCGAGGGTCCTCGACCGAGCGCACCCCGTGCCCGATCCGGTCGGGGTCCAGGTCCGTCAGGACCTCGGTCACGTGGTCGGGGCCGAGGAGCTCGCCGCCGTGCGGGACGAGCGCGAGGCCTGCACGGCGTGCGATCGCGAAGGCCGGGGCGAACGCCGCGGTGTCCCCGCGGCGCTCGTCGTTGCTCAGCCCGAAGCCCAGCACCTCGCCCGGGCCGTCGCCCACGTACTGCGCGGCGAGGCGCGCGAGCGTGCGGGCGTCGAGCGGGTGGCGCATGCGGGACGCGGCCACGATCACGCCGACCTCGGTGCCCGTCGCGGCGCTCGCCTCCCTGGCGGCGTCGAGCACGATCTCCACCGCGGGCGAGATGCCTCCCACGAACGGCGCGTACGACGTCGGGTCGACCTGGATCTCGAGGCGGCCCGAGCCCTCGGCCGCGTCGTCCTCGGCGGCCTCGTGCACGATGCGGCGCATGTCCGCCTCCGAGCGCACGCACGCCCGCGCGGCGTCGTACAGGCGCTGGAAGCGGAACCACCCGCGCTCGGTCGCGGGCAGCCGCAGCGGGTCGCCGTCGAGCAGGGCCGCCGGCAGCCGCACGCCGTACTGCGCCGCGAGGTCGTGCAGCGTCTCCGGCCGCATGGAGCCGGTGAAGTGCAGGTGGAGGTGGGCCTTGGGGAGCTTCGCCAGATCACGCACAGGGGCAGTCTTGCACCCCGCCCGTCCCGCGCGGACCCGCGGCCCGCTCCCCGGTCTCCCGGGATGCGAGACCTTCACACCCCGGGCAGGATGCCCCGCTCGATCGCGACCGTCACGGCACGCGTGCGGTCGTCGACGCCCAGCTTGGCGAACGCCCGCAGCAGGTGCGTCTTGACCGTGGCCTCGGAGATGAACAGCTCGCGCCCGATCGCGGGGTTGCTGAGCCCGCGCGCGACGAGCGCGAGGACCTGGGCCTCGCGCGCGGTCAGGCGCTCGCCCGCGCCGCGGACGCTCGTCACGAGCCGGGTCGCGACCGTGGGGGCCAGGACCGTCTCGCCCCGGGCCGCGGCCCGGATGCCCGCGACGAGCACGTCGCGCGGGGTGTCCTTGAGCAGGTAGCCCGTCGCGCCCGCCTCGACCGCGCGCAGGATGTCGGTGTCGGTCTCGTACGTCGTGAGCACCACGACGCGTGGTCTCGTCGCGCCGGGGGCAGCGAGGATCTCGGTCGTCGCGCCCACGCCGTCGAGCACAGGCATGCGCAGGTCCATGAGCACGACGTCGGGGGCCAGGTCGCGCGCGAGAGCGACGCCCTCGCGGCCGTCGCCCGCCTCACCCACCACGACGAGGTCCGGCTCGGCGGTGAGCATCCCGACCAGCCCCGAGCGCACGACCGGGTGGTCGTCGATCACGAGGACCCGCACCACGGGGGCCGACGACGGCCCTCCCGCCCCGGTCGCCGCCCCCCGCCCGCGGGTGGGAGGCGCCGTCCGGCGGTCGGGCAGGGGTGGCGGGTGGTCGGCGGGCAGGGTCACGGGTGGCTCCGGGGGTCGACGGCAGGCAGGGAAGGGGAGTCGGTGGGGAGGGGCGCGGGGACGGGCAGCTCGACGCGGACGGTCGTCCCGTCGGCGGGCGGGGACTCGACGGTCACGACGCCGTCGCCCGCTGCCACGCGTTCCCGCATGCCGCGCAGGCCGAAGCCCTCGACGGCGCCCGGACCCAGCCCGCGACCGTCGTCGGCGACCTCGAGGACGACCGTGGCGCCGTCGGGCCGGGCGGCCCCCGGGGGAGAGATGCCCGCGCCCCCCGGGCCCAGCGACACGACGACGGCGCTCGCCTCCGCGTGTCGGCGCACGTTCGCCAGGGCCTCCTGCGCCGCACGCAGCAGGACCACGTCCTCGGCGCTGCCCAGCCCCGGCACGGCCGACAGCCGGAGCGTGACCGAGACCCCGGACTCGTCCTCGAAGCGGGCCGCGAGCCGCTCGAGCGCCTCGACGAGCGTCGCGCCCTGCAGGGGGAGGGGAGCGAACGCCGTCACGAGCGACCGGGCCTCCGCGAGGTTGTCGCGGGCCGTGGCCTCGACGAGCGCGAGCCGGTCCCGGGCCGCGGACGTGTCCGCACGGTCCAGGTCGGCGCTCGCGGCCTGCGCGAGCATGACGACGCTCGTGAAGCCCTGTGCCAGGGTGTCGTGGATCTCGCGGGCCATGCGCTCGCGCTCGGCCGCGACCCCGGCCGCGTGGTGCACCGTCCCGAGCTCGGCCTGGGCGGCCTTCAGCTCGTCGACGAGCTGGGCGTGCCGGACGGTCTGGAGCATCGTCTGGCCCACCCACGTCCCGAGCAGGACCGAGAAGACGAGCGCGACCCCCATCTGCGGGGCCGCCTCGGCCAGCGCCGCGCGAGAGAACCCGTACGGAGCCGTGAGCGCGAGCGTCGTGCCCACCGCGAGGAGCGTCGAGAGGGTCAGGCTGACCCAGCGGTGCTCGGACAGCATCCAGATCTGGGTGAACGCGACGAACAGCAGGAACGTCCCGAGCTGGTTCTGGATCACGGCGACGTCGGTCGCGACGATCATGATCACCAGGTAGCTCACGGCCAGCCGCTGGTCGCGGTTCCGTGCGGCCCGGCGTCCCAGGAACGTGTACGCCAGCAGGATCACGCCGATCGCGCCGAGCGCCCGGGCGAGGCGGTCCGGCTCGACCCCGGCCAGGAGCAGCGCGACCGCGCTCAGGACCACGACGACGTAGAAGCCGACGTCCCACCACACGACGACCCGGTCCCACGACGACTCGAACCGGTCCACGGCCGGTCCGGCCGCCGGGTCGCGACCGGCGACCGGGTGCACGGGCGAGGTGCCGGAGCGCACCCCGTCCTCCGCGCGCTCGCCCGCAGGACGGTCCACCGGGCTCTCAGCCGTCGTCACGCCGCCTCCACCTGAACGTCCGGACCCCCACCACGAGGCCCACGACGAGCCACGCCCCCAGTACAGCAGCCGTCGCGCCGTGCTGCCACGACCCGCCCACCTCGAGGACCACGGCCTCGGGCGGCAGGAACACCGAGCGCATGCCCTGCGCGAGCCACTTGAGCGGGAACAGGGACGCGACCTGCTGCATCCACGACGGGAGGGCGAAGAACGCGAAGAACACGCCCGAGATGAACTGCAGGACCAGGACGATCGGGGTCACGACCGCGGTCACGGACTTGCCCGACCGGGGGACCGAGGAGAACGCGACGCCCAGGACGGAGCCGGTGGCGGTGCCGAGCACGAACACCCAGGCGAACGTCGCCCAGGCCGACGCGGTCGAGGGCATCGGGACGTCGAACGCCGTGGCGGAGAGCACCAGCAGCGCCGCGGTCTGGACCGTCGTGACGATCAGGACCTGCCCGACCTTCCCCAGGAAGTAGGACGTCGCGGGCAGGGGCGTGGCGCGCAGGCGCTTGAGCGTCCCGTCGTCGCGCTCGACCGTGATCGAGATCGCGAGGTTCTGGAAGCTCGTGAGCATGACGCCCGTGGCGACCATGCCCGGGAGGAAGTACTGCGCGTAGGGCACCGAGCCCGCGGCGCTGCCCTGCTCCTCCTGGCCGAACACGGTCGAGAAGATCGCCATCATGATCAGCGGGTACGCCAGGATGAAGATCACGGCCTCGCGCTCGCGCAGGAACGCGAGGAGCTCGATCCAGGTGCGCCGCAGCGCGAGGTTCGCGGTGCTGGGCAGGGAGCGGCCGGCGGGCTGGGCCCGGGTGGCGGTCTGGGCGCTCATCGGGAGGCCTCCTCGGTGACGGCCGCGTCGGCGGCGTGGTGCGACGGGTCGGTGGGAGCGGGCAGGTCCGGCAGGTCCGGTGCCCCCGCCCCGAGGGACGGGGTCGTCGGGGTGGCACCGATGAGCCCCAGGTACACGTCCTCGAGGCTCGGCTGGAGCACCCGCAGGCCGGGCACCTCGCCGTCGGGCCCGGCCAGGCGCGCCGCGAGCGAGGAGACCAGCGCGGTCGGGTGGTCGGTGCGCTCGGCGTGCGTGACGCCGTCGGACACCCACTGCACGACGGGGCGCAGCGCGTCGGGCCCGCCCAGGTCCGCGGGCGCGCCGAGCGCCACGATCCTGCCGTCCCGCACGACGGCGGCACGGTCGGCCAGGTGCGCGGCCTCGTCGAGGTAGTGGGTCGTCAGGAGGATCGTGGTGCCGCCCTCGCGCAGCGCGAGCACGAGGTCCCAGAAGCTGCGGCGGGCCTGCGGGTCGAACCCGGTCGTGGGTTCGTCGAGGAACAGCAGCTCGGGGTCGCCCACGATCCCGAGCGCCACGTCGAGGCGGCGGCGCTGGCCGCCCGAGAGCTGGCGGGAGCGGGTCGTGGCCTTCTCCAGGAGCCCGACGGCGGCGATCACCTCGTCGGGGTCGCGCGCGGCCGGGTAGAAGGTCGCGAAGTGGTGCACGAGCTCGCGCACCGTGAGCTCGGCCTGGTCGCGCGAGTCCTGCAGGACGACGCCGATCCTGCTGCGCCACGCACGGCCCGCGAGGGCGGGGTCCTCGCCGAGGACCTGGACCTGTCCGCCGTCGCGCCGGCGGAAGCCCTCGAGGATCTCGACCGTCGTGGTCTTGCCCGCGCCGTTGGGCCCGAGGACCGCGAAGATCTCGCCGCGCTCGACCGTGAGGTCCAGGCCGTCGACCGCCTGCTTCACGGTGTCGCCGCCCTGCGTGTAGCGCTTCGTGAGGCCGCGGACCTCGATCGCCGGGGCGTCCGTTCCTGCTCGGGGAGGTGTCCTGTGTGGGCTCATGGCTCCAGCGTGGCCGTGGCGGGTGGTGCGGCGCGACGACCGGTCGGGGGGACCTGGCGTCCACCGACCGGTGGACGCCGGGACCGGTCCGTACGGACCTCCGCTACTGTGGAGTCGAGGGAATCTGGTCCGCGGACCGCTCCGGTGCCACGGTGTGACAGGCCGTGGGGTCGCGAAGGGGCTGGTCGGATCGCCGTCCGGGACCGCTGAGAGGTCGAGTTCGACCACGGCGCTCCGGTCGCGTACAGTATTCCTTCGGTGGCAGGTGTCCACCCGATGTTCTCTGCCTTCACGGAGGGTCGTGGGGTGGTGTCCATCACGAAGGGCAGTGGCGCAATTGGTAGCGCAGCGGTCTCCAAAACCGCAGGTTGCAGGTTCGAGCCCTGTCTGCCCTGCAAGGCGTCACCCCTCCCGGGGTGTGCGCGTAGTCCGGTAACGGGTTACACCACGAGAGGTCCAGCATCGGTTTCGGTTTCAACGTCACGTAGTGGGGATGAACAGTGAGCGAATCGCCATCAGAGGCGTTGGGTGCTGAAGGCGTGCGCGCCGGCGGTGACAAGAAGAAGGGCGACGCGAAGAAGGGCAACATCTTCTCGCGCATCGCGCTCTTCGTCCGCCAGGTCATCGCGGAGCTCAAGAAGGTCGTCACCCCCACCCGTTCCGAGCTGATCACCTACACCACCGTCGTCCTGGTCTTCGTGGCCGTGGTCATGGCGTTCGTGACGGTGCTCGACTACGGGATCGGCCAGGCCGTCCTGTGGGTCTTCGGAGGCTGATCCCCGGAGGGCGCCCCGTGCCGCGAGGATCTCGCGGTGCCGGAGGAGTTCGCGCCCGGAGCGTACGGACCGGTCCCGTCAGTTGCATGTTCGCGTAGTCAAGGAAAGCAGGTTCGTTCGTGTCCCAGGAGTCGCTGGACCAGGCGGAGAACGTCGATCCCACCGAGCCCGTCGCCGAAGGCGCCGAGGCCGAGCTCGACGCGCCTGAGGCTGCCATCGACGAGGTCGACGCAGAGGCGCAGGACGCCCCGGACGCCGAGGCAGAGGAGTCGGCCGAGGCCGACGACGAGCAGCCCGCCGACGACGAGCCCTCTGACGACGAGCCCCGTGTCGACGAGGACGGCGACGTCCTCGAGGACCTCGACCCGCTCGAGGAGTTCAAGAAGGACCTGCGCACCAAGCCGGGCGACTGGTTCGTCATCCACTCCTACGCGGGCTACGAGAACCGTGTGAAGGCCAACCTGGAGAACCGCATCCAGAGCCTGAACATGGAGGACTACATCTTCCAGATCGAAGTCCCCATGGAAGAGGTCGCGGAGATCAAGAACGCGCAGAAGAAGATCGTGCGTCGCGTCCGCATCCCCGGCTACGTCCTGGTGCGCATGGACCTGACCGACGAGTCGTGGGGCGCCGTGCGCCACACGCCCGGCGTCACGGGCTTCGTGGGTCACACCCACCAGCCGGTTCCGCTGACGCTCGACGAGGTCTTCTCGATGCTCGCCCCGACGATCGAGCCCAAGGCCGAGGCGGGCAAGCCCGCCCAGTCCGCCAAGGCGCCGTTCGAGGTCGACTTCCAGGTCGGCGAGTCGGTCACCGTCACGGACGGCCCGTTCGACACCCTGCCCGCGACGATCTCCGAGATCAACGCCGAGGGCCAGAAGCTCAAGGTCCTCGTCTCCATCTTCGGCCGGGAGACCCCGGTCGAGCTGTCGTTCAGCCAGGTCGCCAAGATCTGACGCTGCTCGACAGCACCTGCAACCGGGTCATCGCCCACGGCGTCGGCCCAGACACAGAAAGCACGGAACACTCATGCCTCCCAAGAAGAAGGTCTCTGGGCTGATCAAGCTCCAGATCCAGGCCGGTGCTGCAACTCCCGCCCCGCCGATCGGCCCCGCGCTCGGTCAGCACGGCGTCAACATCATGGAGTTCTGCAAGGCCTACAACGCGGCGACCGAGTCGCAGCGTGGCAACGTCGTCCCCGTGGAGATCACGGTCTACGAGGACCGTTCCTTCACCTTCATCACCAAGACGCCGCCGGCTGCCGAGCTCATCAAGAAGGCTGCGGGCGTCGACAAGGGATCGCCCACGCCGCACACGGTCAAGGTCGCGAAGCTGACCTCGGCGCAGGTGCGCGAGATCGCTCAGACCAAGCTCGAGGACCTCAACGCGAACGACCTCGACGCCGCGGCGCTCATCATCGCGGGCACCGCCCGTTCGATGGGCATCACCGTCGAGGGCTGAGCACCACCCTCGGACCGGTCCTGACCGGTCCTCCGGTCGGCCTCTGGGCCGACCAGTCATGATTCATCAGGTCCCGGCGAGCTCGCCCGCCGGGACAGTGGCAGGGTCCGCGCGGACCCGTAGACCACGACTGCTCGAGAAGGAGAAGCAGATGGCAACGCGCAGCAAGGCGTACCGCGCCGCAGCGGAGAAGATCGACCGCGACGAGCTCTACACCCCGCTCCAGGCTGTTCGCCTGGCGAAGGAGACCTCGCCCACCAAGTACGACGCGACCGTCGAGGTCGCGTTCCGCCTCGGTGTCGACCCCCGCAAGGCGGACCAGATGGTCCGTGGCACGGTCAACCTCCCCCACGGCACGGGCAAGACCGCCCGCGTCCTGGTCTTCGCGAACGGCGAGAAGGCGGAGCAGGCCCGTGCGGCCGGCGCCGACATCGTCGGTGGCGACGAGCTCATCGAGAAGGTGGCCGCAGGCTTCACGGACTTCGACTCCGCGGTCGCGACGCCGGACCTCATGGGCAAGGTCGGTCGCCTCGGTAAGGTCCTCGGCCCCCGTGGTCTGATGCCGAACCCGAAGACCGGCACCGTCACGATGGACGTCGCGAAGGCCGTCGAGGACATCAAGGGCGGAAAGATCGAGTTCCGCGTCGACAAGCACGCGAACCTCCACTTCATCATCGGCAAGGTCTCGTTCGACGAGAAGGCGCTCGTGGAGAACTACGCCGCAGCGATCGAAGAGGTCCTGCGTCTGAAGCCGTCCTCCTCGAAGGGCCGCTACATCATCAAGGCGACGCTCTCGACCACGATGGGCCCCGGCATCCCGCTGGACCAGTCCAAGGTCTCGAAGCTCCTCGAGGACGACGCGGCCTGATCGCCTCGTTCTCCCGCCCGACGGCGCCTCTCCCCTTCTCGGGGAGGGGCGCCGTCGTCGTCGGCGCACCGGCGCATCGGCGCACCGCTGAGCGTGCTTCGTGCACCGGGGCCGGTGGGAAGCGCCGAGCCGCTCGGTTCTCGGCTCCCTGGGCGGAGCCGAGAGCCGAGCGGCTCGTGTCGTGCTCGGCGAGCGGGGCCGCCGGGTGGGGGAGCCTCAGCAGGCGCCGAGGTCCTTCCACACGCCCCAGTCGCTCGTGACGGGGGCGTCGCCGCGCGTCCACCACTTCGCCTGCCACGTGCGCCCGTTGTGGGAGACGGTGTTGCCACCGGTGTAGGTCGTGGTCGCGCTCCAGGGCGCCGCGGAGCAGGTGCCGCCCGTGGTGCCGCCGGTCGTGCCGCCCGTGGTGCCGCCCGTGGTGCCGCCCGTGGTGCCGCCCGTGGTGCCGCCCGTGGTGCCGCCGGTCGTACCGCCCGTGGTGCCGCCGGTCGTGCCGCCCGTGGTGCCGCCGGTCGTGCCGCCGGTCGTGCCGCCCGTGCTGCCGCCGGTTCCCGTGCCGAGGCGTGCACCGACCTGCGTCGCGAGCGCGTAGTTGTTCTTCTTGTCCCAGTTGATCGACCACGTCATGACGCCGCCGATCTTGCCGTACGGCGTCGCGGGCCTGAACGCGCCGCAGCCCGTCCCCGTCTCGAGGCAGTCGACAGCCTTGATGACGTTGGCGATCGGCTGGTAGCCGCCGCCGGCCGCGGCCTGGACCGCAGGGACGCCGATGCCGACCTGGTCGGGGCGCAGGCCCATCTCGAGCTGGATGCAGGAGAGCGCGGTCAGGAAGTCGACGCTGCCCTGGCTGTACACCTGCTGGTTGCAGCCCATCATCGCGCCCGAGTTGTAGTACTGGGTGTTGACGATCGTCAGGATGTCCTTGATCGCGAGCGCGAGCTGGTAGTAGCCCATCGAGGTGGCCTGGTAGTCGATGGTCTGCGGTGCCATCGCGATGATGAGGTTCGGTCCGGCCTTGGCCGAGAGCTGGTGCAGAGCGCTCGACATGTACGTGGCGTTGATGCCGTGCTCGAGGTCGATGTCGACGCCGTCGAACCCGTACTCCTGCATGAGGGCGTACGCGGTGTCCGCGAAGTTCTTCGCCTCGGTCGCGTTGGAGACGATCACGTTCCCCTTCTCGCCGCCCACCGACAGGATGACCTTGCGGCCCTGGGCGCGGATCGCGGCGATGTCGGCCTTGAACTGGGGCACGGTGTACCCGTTCAGCTCGGCGCTCGACAGGTTGAACGTGATGCCGCCGGGGGTGCCGGTCAGGTTGTCGGCGAACGCGACCGCGACGAGGTTGTAGGCGGGCGGGATGTCGCTGAGCGGCATGACGACCGAGCCGTTGTTGAAGTTGTGCCAGTAGCCCGTGAGCCACTGGTGGCCCGGGGCGGCCGCGGCGGCGACGGTCGTGGCCGCGGCGGCGGGCTGCGGCGCGGCCTGGGCGCTCGTTCCTGCGAGTGCGAGCCCCCCGAGGGCGACGGTCGCGGCGGTCAGTGCCGCGAGCAGGCGGGCCGGACGGCGGGAACCGTCGGCAGGGTGGCGATGAGTTCTCACGTGGTGCTCCTCTAGCAAGGGGTCCGGGACGTCGTCGTCTCACCGGGACCGTCGGAGTGGACCGATCAAGGTCGGCCATGGCGACGCTACGTGACGCGGGTCACGCCTGTGATGAGGGGTTTCACCATTTCTCCGGGCGTCGGGGCTACGGGGATCCCCCTACGCGACCCGTACCCGTAGTGGCCGTCCTGGGCCGCAGCACGGCGCGGTGGCGGGGGTGTCGAGCGGATCGTGGCGACGCGGAGGGGCCTCGCTCGAGAAGAACTTCTCGAGGGTGTATCAAACCTCGCGGCCAGCCCTCTCTCCCGGCAGGAAAGGGGCCGGTGCACCGTCGGCCCGCCGGATCGAGCGTGCGGGAGCACGGGGTGAAGGGAGGTGCCGGAATGGTGGAAATGCTTGTCCCACCAGGACAGACGCCCCTAGACTCGGGTACCCCCGAAGTTCCCGCGCGCGACCGAGAGCAAACGGCGTACCCAGCCATGACACGGATCACCGAGGACGTCCCGGAAGTCGACGAGCCGGAGGTGAGCCTCGGTGACAGGGGCGCAGCCGCCCTGCTGGACTACCGGGACGGGAAGCCCCAGGCCCTGGCCGACTTCGTGAAGGAAGCCACGCCGCTGCTGTGGCACACGGTGAGGGCTCAGGGGGTGGACCGGGAGCACGCGGACGACGTCGTCCAGAACACCTGGATGGCCCTCGTGCGCAACGCCCACACGATCCAGGAGCCGCACGCGATCCTCAAGTGGCTCCTCGTGACCGCCAAGCGGGGCGCCTGGGAGGCCGTGCGCAAGCACAGGGACGACAACAAGCGCCGGACCGAGCTTCCGGACGACGTCCTCGACGGCCCGGCGGGCGCCCTGCCCTCGCCGGATCCCACACCGGAGAACCAGGTTCTCGTGATGGAGCGGGACCGCCAGCTCTGGCGTGCGGTCCTGCGGCTGCCCGACCGCTGCCAGCAGCTGCTCCGGTTGATCTCGTTGGCCGACAGACCCGACTACAAGTACATCTCGAGCGCCATCGGCATGCCGGTCGGCAGCATCGGGTCCAACCGTGGGCGGTGCTTGGCAAAGCTCCGCGACATCATCGAGAGCGAGCAGGGGGACAGGACATGGGAAACGCCATGAACACACCGTTGGGGTACAGCCCCGGGGAACCGCTGGACGTCGTCGACCTCGAGATCCTCGCGGACATCGCGCGGATCCAGGTGGCGCTGGATCCTGTTCCCGTCGGGCTCGTCGAGCGCTCGCTGTTTGCGATCACTCTGGCCGGTCTCGAGGCCGAGGTCATGGAGCTCGAGTACGTGCGGATCCCGGAGATGTCGGTCCGGGGCGAGGCTCCTCCGGTCGAGGCGCGGACCATCACGTTCACGTCGGACTCCGTGACGGTCATGATCTCCCTCTCGCCCACCGAGGGGGGCCGGGTACGGATCGACGGCTGGGCCGCTCCGGCGGCGGAGCTCCTCGTGAGCCTGCACCGTCCGGGCGGGGTGAGCGAGACCAGGAGCGACGACGACGGCCGTTTCGTGTTCGATGCGGTCGATCCTGGTCCTGCCAGCTTCGTCGTGCAGCCCACCGGGTCGTCCGAGCGCGCCGTCAGCACCCCGGTCATCGAGCTCTGACCGACCCTCACCGCAGCCGCCCGACCACGGGCGGCTGATCGTCATCACTTTGCAGCCGTCCGACCACGGGCGGCTGATCGACCACCCGTGACCACCCGTCCTGAGGTACCCGTGTCCCACGCACAGGGCAGTGCGTCCGACGGCGGCGGTCCGGTCGGCACAACTCGAGGAGGAGCACGTGAGCAACAGCTCGACCGAGAGCGGCAACGCTCGACGATCGTGGCACGGAGACACCCCGGCGCGCCTGCAGTGGCGGACCCGGGAGCTCGACCCGGTCACGGCCCGCCGGACCGGGCGGGAGGCGTCACCTCAGCCGACCTGGTACGTCGGAGACCGCCTCCTGGTCAACGCGGCGGCACCGGAGAAGGGCGAGCCCGACCCGCGGTGGCTCCGACGGCTCCGTCGGGCGGCCGCGCGCCATCATCTGGCGGTCGAGATCGAGCAGGAGACGTACGAGGACCTCGAGCTCGTCGAGCGTGCGGTCGGGGCCGGGCTGGATCCCGCGGTCGGGGACGAGCTGCGCTCGGTCTTCGGCACGACGATCGTGCTGGCGCCGCAGGACAACGGGGCCCTGCCTGACGGCTGGGACGTCGTCTGCCTCCTGCGGGACGCGGGGATCGATCTCGACCGCGACGACGATGACGATGACGACGACGAGGACGGCAGCAAGGCCGCGGCGCGCAGCGAGCCGCTGCCCGCGGGCGCCTTCGTCTCGCTCGACCACGTGATCGTGCCGGGCGCGATCGGTGGCCAGCCGATGTCCCAGCCGTGGGACTTCACGGACTCGCAGCCGTTCGTCCAGGGCATGCCCAAGACCGCGGGACACCCCAAGACCGCGGGGCACCCCAAGACGGCGGGGCACCCCAAGACCGCAGGGCACCCGTTCGCCGGGATGGACGAGTACGCGGTCGCGGGTTCCGGTGGGCGCCAGCCCGTCGCCTGGGTCGGTGCCGCCCCGTGGCGGTCGATCCGTGGTGGCGACTCGGTCTTCACCGGTCCCGAGGGGCAGCGGCGTCCGGTCGTGGCACTCATGGACACCGGGGTCGGGAAGCACCCGTGGTGGAACCCGGAGGTCGTCGAGGGCAACGAGCCGCTGGCCGACAACGAGCAGATCGTGCTGCGTGACCCCCAGGTCGTTGGTGTGCCGGTCGGCCTGTGCCCCGACCCCGAGTTCGCGTACCAGGACCCCGAGCACGGTGGGGTCTCGATCTACCCGCTGACGGGCCCGCTCGACCCGGTCGCGGGGCACGGGACGTTCATGGCCGGGCTCGTGCACCAGCTGTGCCCGGACGCCGTGATCCTCGCCCCCCGGGTCTACGGAGGGTCGGGGATCATCCCCGAGCGCGACCTCCTGCGTTCGCTCCGGCGCATGCTCCTGTGGCACGTGCTCGGCCTGAGCGGCGTCGCGGGGTACGCGCCTGTCGACGTCGCGGTCCTGTCGCTGGGCTACTACCACGAGCGACCCGAGGACGCGGACTTCGACGCCCCGCTCGGCACCGTCCTCAGCGCGCTGCGACGCTTCGGGGTGCTCGTCGTGGCGTCGAGCGGCAACGACGGACAGGTGCGCGAGACGTTCCCGGCGGCCTTCGCCCCGCGCATCGACCGCCGGACGAAGCCCCCGACCCTCCTGGCCGGCCAGCGGCTGAGCTGGGACGAGCCCCCGATCATCGCGGTCGGCTCGAAGAACCCCGACGGCACGACGTCCCTGTTCAGCAACGACGGCACGTGGGTGACCTGCCTGCGCACAGGGGCCGGCCTCGTGAGCACCGCTCCGGTGACCATGGACGGGGTCATCGCGCCGTCCATGCACATGAAGGAGCTCTTCTCGGAGGGTTTCCGGGCGACGATCGACCCGGAGGGCTTCCAGGGCGGGTTCGCCGTCTGGAGCGGGACGTCGTTCGCCGCCCCGGTCCTCGCGGGGGAGCTCGCGGCCTCGTTGCTCAAGGCGGGCATGCCAGGAACGACCCCTCCGACACCGCACGGTGCCCCCGACCGCTGCCGCGAGCTGTGGCCCGTGGTGCACGGAGCGACGGGGCTGCTGCCGGTCGACTGAGGACGCGACCACCGGCATCTTCGTGGCCGGTGGGCCGTCGCTACCCCTGGCGACGGCCCCCCGGGCACGGTTCTGCGCGCCGTTGGATACCGTGTCCCTGTGAGCGACCTGGGTGATCGAGCGGCCTCCCTCTACGTCCGCGCCCGGAACCTGGACGACGCAGGCCGTTTCGCGGAGGCGCTCGACACCTACGAGGCCATGATCTCCATGCTCGGCGAGCCGCTCGCCCTGCGCGAGGAGGAGAGCGAGCTCGGTCCGCTGTGGGCGCGCGGGACCCTGGGGGCCGCCCGGTGCGGGTACGAGGCGACGGGGGACCTTCGAGCCGCCCTGGACCGGCTCGACGGTGCGGAGACCTGGTGCAGGAGCGCGGGTCTCGACGTCGAGCTGCTCGCCGTCCAGGGCCAGCGGGGTCTCCTGCTGCTCCGCTCGGGTGACGTGGCCGCCGCGCTCGCCGAGCTGGACCGGGCCGCTCCCGACCTGTCGGCCGTCGTCTCCCGGGACTCCGCGGTGCTCCTGCTGAACAGGGGAGCCCTGCACCTCGAGACGGGATCGGTCGACGAGGCGCGGCGAGACCTCGGTGCGTCGGTCGAGCACGCCCGAGCGGTCGGGGACATCTCGATCGAGGCCAAGGGGCGTCACAACCTCGGGTACGCCGAGTACCTGCACGGCGACCTGCCTCTGGCCCTTCGCCTCATGGACGAGGCCGGCGCCCTGGACCCCAGCGACGACGACGCCGTCGGCCTGCTCGACCGTTCCGTGGTCCTGCAGGAGGCCGGGCTGGTGACGGAGGCGGCCGCGGCGCTCGAGCAGGCGACGTCGATCCTGGTGCAGCGGGGCGCTCTGGCGGACCTCGCCAGGGTGCGGTTCGACAGCGCCCGGTGCCTGCTCCAGCTGCGGCAGACCGAGCGTGCGGCGGAGCTGGCCCACGAGGCCAAGCAGGCGTTCGTCGAGCAGTCCAACGCCGTCTGGGCGTTGCGCAGCGAGCTCGTGCGCCAGGAGGCGCTGCTCGCGGGGCTGACGGGAGACGCGCAGCCCGAGGAGTTCCGCAGCGTGGCCACGAGCGCGGGCGAGATCGCGCGTCAGGCGCACGGGGTCCCGCCCGTCCTCGTCGCGGTCCCGGCCCGGGTGCTGCAGGCCGAGGCGTCCGTGCGCGCGGGCGACGTGGACCTAGCCCGTGAGGCCCTGGAAGCCCTTCCGGCGTCCCCGCGGTCGTGGAGCCTGTCGGTACGGATCCAGCGCGAGGCGGTGCGTGCGCTGGTCGCGTTCGGCGACGGCGACCGTCGGCGTGGCCTTGCGGCGATCCGTCGCGGGCAGGACGTCCTGACCTCGCACCGCTCGCGCCTCGGTTCGGTCGACGTCGTCACGGCGTCGGCCGTCCACGGGGTGCGGCTCGGCATCGTCGACGTCGACGCGGCCTTCCGCACCGGACGGGCGAGCGCAGTCTTCGACGCGGTCGAGCGGGGACGTGCCGCGTTCGCGGGTACCGGTCGCGTGCGGCCTGCGGCAGACCCCGTGCTCGCCGACCTTCTCGTCGCGGCGCGCCAGGAGGTCGAGTCCGCGCGCGCGCTGGGGACGACCGCCGAGTCCCAGGTGCTCGAGCAGCGTCAGCGCCACCTGGGGGCGGCGCGCCGGTTCCAGGAGGAGGCCCGCAGGCGGACGTGGCAGCAGAGCGGCGGTGACGAGAGGAGGGCACGCTCGGCGAGCGAGCGGTCCGTGCGGCGCGCCCTCGCGGGGGCGCTCCCGGGGGCGACGGTCGCCAACATCGTGATCTTCGAGGGGCACGTGTCCGCCGTGAGGCTCTCCCGTGACGGTTCGGAGCTCCTCCGCCTGGCGCCCCTCGAGGACGTGGCGGAGCTCGTCCGGCGAGCGAGGGCGGACTTCTCGGTCCTGTCGAACGCCCTGATCCCGGTGCCGATGCGTGCGGCCGCGACGTCGTCGTTGCGCAAGGTGCTGACGCGGCTCGACGACGCGCTCCTGGCCCCGCTGCAGGCGTCGGGGGACCTGCACGTCGCGGCCCGGGACCTGCTGCTCGCCGTCCCGTGGACGGCGCTCCCGTCGCGCCGGGGACTGCGCACCTGGGTCAACTCCTGGGTCGACCTCCAGCGGTCCGCGGAGACGACACGTCCGAGCGGCGTCGTCGTGGTCGCGGGGCCGGGGCTTCGGGCGGCGGTCGACGAGGCGGAGCGCGTCGCGTCGGTGTGGGGCGGTGCCACCGTCCTCGTGGGGGAGCAGGCGACGTGCAGGAACGTCGTGGACGGGCTCGACGGCGCGGGGGTCATCCACCTGGCGGCGCACGGGACGCACGAGACGGACAACCCGCTCTTCTCGTCGTTGCGGCTCGCGGACGGCCCCCTCTTCGCCCACGAGCTCGACGGGATCGACCTGCGGGGCGCCGTGGTCGTGCTGTCGGCGTGCGAGGTCGGCCTGTCCTCGGTCCGCGTCGGCGGTGAGGCGCTGGGCCTGGCGAGCGTCCTGGTCAGGCTCGGGGCCCGGGCGGTCATCGCGAGCGTCGCGCCGCTGCGGGACGACGTCGCCGCGCGGATCATGCCCGCGCTGCACGCGGAGCTGCACCGGGGAGCGCCCCCGGGCGTGGCGCTGGCCCGGGCGGTCAGCACCGAGGACGAGCCCGTGCCGCTGGTGTGCTTCGGTCCGCTCGTCGCCTGAGCCGGTCGGGGCGAGGTGCCCAGGCCGGATTTGGTCCACGCGCCCGCGTCGCGTAACCTGTTCCAGTACCCAAGACCGCCGGTCGTACCGTCCTGCCCGCTGACTCGTCAGCTGCAGTCCGGACCGAAGTCCCGCAGAAGTGCGGAGGCCAGCGCAGGTGAGAGTTCACGGAGCGGGCGAGAGCCTGCACTTCGAGCCCCGCGCCTGCGCGGGGCTCTTCTCGTCTCCGCAGGACCTCACCCCCCAGGGCCCCCGCCCTGCGGAGACCGGTGGCACCACCACCGGAAGGATTGCCATGGCGAGGCCGGACAAGGCAGCCGCAGTCGCAGAGCTCACGGAGAACTTCCGCGAGTCGAACGCGGCCGTGCTGACCGAGTACCGCGGGCTCACCGTCGCGCAGCTCAAGCAGCTGCGTCGGTCGCTCAGCGGCAACGCAACCTACGCCGTGGTGAAGAACACGCTGACCGCCATCGCGGCCAAGGAAGCCGGCATCGAGATCGACGCCGACTTCAAGGGCCCCTCGGCCATCGCCTTCGTGACCGGTGACCCGGTCGAGGCGGCCAAGGGCCTGCGTGACTTCGCCAAGGCGAACCCCGCACTGGTCATCAAGGGCGGTGTCCTCGACGGGCGCTCCCTGACCGCTGCGGAGATCACCAAGCTCGCGGACCTCGAGTCCCGCGAGGTCCTGCTGGCCAAGCTGGCCGGCGCGTTCAAGCAGCCGCTCTTCCAGGCGGCATACCTGTTCAACGCGCCCGCTTCGCAGGCCGTTCGCACCATCGATGCCCTGCGCCTCAAGCAGGAATCGGAGAGCGCTGCCGCCTGATCCTCTTCTGAGGATCGCGCAGCACGCACACACCCCCTCTGCTTCCAGCAGGGCTCTGTGGATCGTTGACAGGGCCGCTGCCGAGCACCAACCGAAAGGACCGCCATCATGGCGAAGCTCAGCACCGAAGAGCTCATCGAGCAGTTCAAGGGCCTCTCCCTCATCGAGCTCTCCGAGTTCGTGAAGGCGTTCGAGGACGCTTTCGAGGTCACCGCGGCCGCTCCGGCCGCCGTCGCCGTTGCAGGCCCCGCGGCCGCTGCCGCCGAGGAGGTCGAGGAGAAGACGGAGTTCGACGTCATCCTCGAGGCTGCCGGCGACAAGAAGATCCAGGTCATCAAGGAGGTGCGTGCCCTCACGAGCCTCGGCCTGAAGGAGGCCAAGGACCTCGTTGACGGCGCCCCCAAGCCCGTCCTGGAGAACGTCGCCAAGGACGCTGCTGACAAGGCCAAGGCTGCCCTCGAGGGCGCCGGCGCAACCGTCACCGTCAAGTGATCACTGCCCTTCGGGGCGGTATCGCATGACAGGTCGCCTCGCGCGACCTGACAGGTAGCACAGGCGACGAGGCCCGCATCCCTCCGGGGGTGCGGGCCTCTCGTCGCCTCTTCGTCTCCCGGCCCGACGCCGGAGCCCGCCTTCCGCGTGAAGGCGACCGGCGCCGTCGGGCAGGGAGTTTCTTCGTGTTCTTGGGCGGCATATGGCGGCCACCGAGAAGATGTCCTCACCGGCCTGGTGGGGGAGTGCAGCGGCGTGACGACGGCCTTGACAGGCCGCGATTTCGCGCGGCTGGACACGCTTGACTGGGCCGGGTATGCTAGCGCTTTGCGCTCGCGTGTGCCCTCGGCACCCCCTGACTGCCCGAACCGTCTCCGGTGTGCGTCCATCGTGCACCACGGCAGCCTCAGGGGGAAGAGGTCCTCCAGCCACGCAGCGTACAGCGTGCAATCGATCTGCAGGGAAGGACCCCTCTTGGCTGCCTCGCGCACCCCTTCTGCTCCGTCCGCCGACGCTATCGCGAACCGCACCGCTTCCCGGCGCGTATCTTTCGCCAAGATCTACGAGCCTCTCGAGGTGCCCGACCTGCTCGGGCTCCAGACCGAGAGCTTCGACTGGCTGCTGGGCAACCCGGCGTGGCGCGCACGCGTCGACGCCGCGGCCGCTGCCGGTCGCCAGGACGTCCCCGCGACGTCGGGTCTCGAGGAGATCTTCGAGGAGATCTCCCCGATCGAGGACTTCGGCTCCTCCATGTCTCTCTCCTTCTCCAACCACCGCTTCGAGCCCCCGAAGTACTCGGCCGAGGAGTGCAAGGAGAAGGACTTCACCTTCGCCGCGCCGCTCTTCGTCACCGCGGAGTTCGTGAACTACAACACCGGTGAGATCAAGAGCCAGACGGTCTTCATGGGCGACTTCCCGCTCATGACCGCACGCGGCACCTTCATCATCAACGGCACCGAGCGCGTCGTCGTCTCGCAGCTCGTCCGTTCGCCCGGTGTGTACTTCGAGCGCCAGGCCGACAAGACCAGCGACAAGGACATCTACTCCGCGAAGATCATCCCGTCGCGCGGTGCGTGGCTGGAGTTCGAGATCGACAAGCGCGACGCCGTGGGCGTCCGTGTCGACCGCAAGCGCAAGCAGTCCGTCACGGTGCTGCTCAAGGCCCTGGGCCTGACCGAGTCGCAGATCCGCGAGGAGTTCGCCGACTTCCCGTCCGTGCTGGACACCCTCGAGAAGGACCACGTCCACACCGAGGAAGAGGCGCTCGTCGACCTCTACCGCAAGATCCGTCCGGGCGAGCCGCCCACGGTCGAGGCCGGCCGCTCGCTCCTCGAGAACTTCTACTTCAACCCCAAGCGCTACGACTTCGCGAAGGTCGGCCGCTACAAGGCGAACAAGAAGCTCGGCGTCGACGCCCCCCTCGGTGACTCCACGCTGTCCGTCACGGACATCGTCGCGACGATCAAGTACCTCGCCGCGCTCCACGCCGAGGTCACCACGCTGCCGGGCACCCGCAACGGCGAGCCCGTCGAGATCCGCGTCGAGACCGACGACATCGACCACTTCGGCAACCGTCGCATCCGCGCCGTGGGCGAGCTCATCCAGAACCAGGTCCGCACGGGCCTGTCCCGCATGGAGCGCGTCGTGCGCGAGCGCATGACGACCCAGGACGTCGAGGCGATCACGCCGCAGACCCTGATCAACATCCGCCCCGTGGTGGCGTCGATCAAGGAGTTCTTCGGCACCTCGCAGCTCTCGCAGTTCATGGACCAGAACAACCCGCTCGCCGGCCTGACGCACAAGCGTCGTCTGTCCGCGCTGGGCCCGGGTGGTCTGTCCCGTGACCGCGCCGGCATGGAGGTCCGCGACGTCCACCCGTCGCACTACGGCCGCATGTGCCCCATCGAGACCCCTGAGGGCCCGAACATCGGTCTGATCGGCTCGCTGGCCTCCTACGGGCGCATCAACCCGTTCGGGTTCATCGAGACGCCGTACCGCAAGGTCGAGAACGGCAAGGTCTCGGACGAGGTCGTCTACCTGACGGCCGACGACGAGGACCGCTACGTCATCGCCCAGGCGAACACCGAGCTCAACCCCGACGGCTCGTTCCGTGCCGAGCGCGTCCTGGTCCGCACCAAGGGTGGCGAGACGGCCGACGTCCTCGGCACCGAGGTCGACTACATGGACGTCTCGCCGCGCCAGATGGTGTCGGTCGCGACCGCCCTCATCCCGTTCCTCGAGCACGACGACGCGAACCGCGCACTCATGGGTGCCAACATGCAGCGTCAGGCCGTGCCCCTGGTCCGGTCCGAAGCCCCGCTCGTGGGCACCGGCATGGAGCGTCGTGCAGCCATCGACGCCGGTGACGTCATCGTCGCCACCAAGCCCGGTGTCGTCACGGAGGTCTCCGCGGACCTGATCGTCGTCGCGAACGACGACGGGACCACGACGAGCTACCGCGCGGCGAAGTTCCGCCGCTCGAACCAGGGCACGTCGTACAACCAGCGCGTCGTCGTCGACGAAGGTGCACGCGTCGAGGTCGGCTCCGTGCTGGCCGACGGCCCCGCGACCGACGAGGGCGAGCTCTCGCTCGGCCGCAACCTGCTCGTCGCGTTCATGTCCTGGGAGGGCCACAACTACGAGGACGCGATCATCCTGTCGCAGCGCCTCGTGCAGGACGACGTCCTGTCCTCGATCCACATCGAGGAGCACGAGGTCGACGCCCGCGACACGAAGCTCGGCCCCGAGGAGATCACGCGGGACATCCCGAACGTCTCCGAGGACGTCCTGGCGGACCTCGACGAGCGCGGAGTCATCCGCATCGGTGCAGAGGTCGGCGCGGGCGACGTGCTCGTCGGCAAGGTCACGCCCAAGGGTGAGACCGAGCTGACCCCGGAGGAGCGCCTCCTGCGCGCCATCTTCGGCGAGAAGGCGCGCGAGGTCCGCGACACGTCGCTCAAGGTCCCCCACGGCGAGTCCGGCACGGTGATCGGCGTCCGCGAGTTCAACCGCGAGGACGGCGACGAGCTGCCCGCCGGCGTGAACCAGCTGGTCCGCGTGTACATCGCGCAGCGACGCAAGATCACGGACGGCGACAAGCTCGCCGGCCGTCACGGCAACAAGGGCGTCATCTCGAAGATCCTCCCGGTCGAGGACATGCCCTTCCTCGAGGACGGCACCCCCGTGGACGTCATCCTCAACCCGCTCGGTGTCCCCGGTCGTATGAACGTCGGCCAGGTCCTGGAGACCCACCTCGGGTGGGTCGCGAAGCAGGGCTGGGACATCTCGCAGACCGACGGCGCAGCCGGCGAGGGCGACCTGTCCTGGAAGGAGCACGTCCCCGCGGTCGCTGCGTCTTCCGAGCCCGGCCGCCCCGTGGCGACCCCGGTCTTCGACGGACTCGAGGAGGAGGCCCTCACGGGTCTGCTCTCCACGACGCTCCCCAACCGTGACGGCAACCGCATGGTCGGCCGCGACGGCAAGGCACGTCTGTTCGACGGCCGCTCCGGCGAGCCGTTCCCGGAGCCGGTCTCCGTGGGCTACATGTACATCCTGAAGCTCCACCACCTGGTGGACGACAAGATCCACGCCCGCTCGACCGGTCCGTACTCGATGATCACGCAGCAGCCGCTGGGTGGTAAGGCGCAGTTCGGTGGACAGCGTTTCGGCGAGATGGAGGTGTGGGCGCTCGAGGCTTACGGCGCGGCGTATACCCTCCAGGAGCTGCTGACGATCAAGTCCGACGACGTCCCGGGCCGTGTCAAGGTCTACGAGGCGATCGTCAAGGGCGAGAACATCCCCGACTCGGGCATCCCGGAGTCCTTCAAGGTCCTCCTGAAGGAGATGCAGTCGCTGTGCCTGAACGTCGAGGTGCTCTCGAGCGACGGTGTCTCCATCGAGATGCGTGAGTCCGACGACGACGTGTACCGCGCTGCCGAGGAGCTCGGCATCGACCTGTCGCGTCGCCCCAACGCAGCATCCACGATCGACGAGATCTGATCTCGGAAGCGGTGGGGACGTCCCTGACGGATCGTCCCCACCGCCACCCGACACTCTGTAGCACCTCCACCGCGCCGGCCGGGACGAACCCCGGACAGGCCGGCAGACGAAGGAAGTAGGACCACCTTGCTCGACGTCAATGTCTTCGACGAGCTGCGTATCGGACTGGCCACGGCAGACGACATCCGTGACTGGTCTCACGGCGAGGTCAAGAAGCCTGAGACCATCAACTACCGCACCCTCAAGCCCGAGAAGGACGGACTCTTCTGCGAGAAGATCTTCGGCCCCACCCGGGACTGGGAGTGCTACTGCGGCAAGTACAAGCGCGTGCGCTTCAAGGGCATCATCTGTGAGCGCTGCGGCGTCGAGGTGACGCGCTCGAAGGTGCGCCGTGAGCGCATGGGCCACATCGAGCTCGCCGCCCCTGTCACGCACATCTGGTTCTTCAAGGGTGTGCCCTCCCGCCTCGGTTACCTCCTCGACCTGGCGCCGAAGGACCTCGAGAAGGTCATCTACTTCGCCGCCTACATGATCACGTCGGTCGACGTCGAGGGCCGTCAGGAAGACCTCCCCAACCTCCAGAACGAGATCGACCTGGAGAAGAAGGAGATCACGGACCGTCGCGACAACGACATCAACACCCGTGCTCAGAAGCTCGAGGCCGACCTGGCCGCGCTCGAGGCCGAGGGTGCTCGTGCCGACGCCCGCCGCAAGGTCCGGGACTCGGCCGAGCGCGAGATGGCGTCGATCCGCAAGCGGGCCGACGCCGAGCTCGACCGCCTGGACCAGGTCTGGGACCGCTTCAAGAACCTCAAGGTCGCCGACCTCGAGGGCGACGAGATGCTGTACCGCGCCCTCCAGGACCGCTACGGCAACTACTTCGAGGGCTCGATGGGCGCCGCGGCGATCCAGAAGCGCCTCCAGGACTTCGACCTGGTCGCCGAGGCCGAGCTGCTGCGCGAGATCATCCGCAGCGGCAAGGGCCAGAAGAAGACCCGTGCGCTCAAGCGCCTCAAGGTCGTCAACGCGTTCCTGACCACCACCAACTCGCCCACGGGCATGGTGCTGGACGCCGTCCCGGTCATCCCGCCGGACCTGCGCCCCATGGTGCAGCTCGACGGTGGCCGCTTCGCGACCTCGGACCTGAACGACCTGTACCGCCGCGTGATCAACCGGAACAACCGCCTCAAGCGTCTTCTGGACCTGGGCGCGCCGGAGATCATCGTCAACAACGAGAAGCGCATGCTGCAGGAAGCTGTGGACTCGCTCTTCGACAACGGCCGTCGTGGTCGCCCGGTCACGGGCCCCGGCAACCGTCCGCTGAAGTCGATCTCCGACATGCTCAAGGGCAAGCAGGGTCGTTTCCGTCAGAACCTGCTCGGCAAGCGTGTCGACTACTCGGGCCGTTCGGTCATCGTGGTCGGCCCGCAGCTCAAGCTGCACCAGTGCGGTCTGCCCAAGCAGATGGCCCTCGAGCTCTTCAAGCCGTTCGTGATGAAGCGCCTCGTGGACCTGAACCACGCGCAGAACATCAAGAGCGCCAAGCGCATGGTCGAGCGTGCTCGCCCGGTCGTGTGGGACGTCCTCGAAGAGGTCATCACCGAGCACCCCGTGCTGCTCAACCGTGCACCCACGCTGCACCGCCTGGGCATCCAGGCCTTCGAGCCCCAGCTGGTCGAGGGCAAGGCGATCCACCTGCACCCGCTCGTGTGTGCTGCGTTCAACGCGGACTTCGACGGTGACCAGATGGCCGTGCACCTGCCGCTGTCCGCCGAGGCCCAGGCCGAGGCGCGCATCCTCATGCTCTCGAGCAACAACATCCTGAAGCCGTCGGACGGCCGTCCGGTGACCATGCCCTCGCAGGACATGATCATCGGTCTGTACCACCTGACGAACGACAAGAAGGATGCCAAGGGTGCGGGGCGTGCGTTCAGCTCGGTCGCCGAGGCCATCATGGCCTTCGACGCCGGTTCGCTGGACCTGAACGCCGAGGTCAGCATCCGCATGGACGGGCTGGTCTTCGCCGAGGGCGAGGCCCCTGAGGGCTTCGTCCCGGGCGAGCCGTTCGTCTTCGCCACGACGCTCGGCCGCGCGCTGTTCAACGAGACGCTGCCCGTCAGCTACGGCTACGTGAACGGTGTCGTCGACAAGAAGAAGCTGTCGACGATCGTCAACGAGCTCGCCGAGACCTACCCCAAGGTCGAGGTCGCCGCCTCGCTCGACGCGCTCAAGGAGGCCGGTTTCCGCTGGGCCACCCGTTCGGGCGTCACCATCGCCATCTCGGACGTCGCGACCCCTGCGGAGAAGGCGACCATCCTGGAGGAGCACGAGGCTCGTGCCCTGAAGGTGCAGCAGGAGTACGACCGCGGTCTGATCACCGACGACGAGCGCCGCCAGGAGCTCATCGAGATCTGGACGCAGGCCACCGACAAGGTCGCGACCGCGATGCGGGCGAGCTTCCCGGAGCGCAACACCGTCTACACGATGGTCGGCTCGGGTGCTCGTGGTAACTGGATGCAGGTCCGTCAGATCGCCGGTATGCGCGGTCTCGTGGCGAACCCGAAGGGTGAGATCATCCCTCGCCCGATCAAGTCCAACTACCGCGAGGGCCTCTCGGTCCTCGAGTACTTCATCGCGACGCACGGTGCCCGCAAGGGCCTCGCCGACACCGCTCTGCGTACGGCCGACTCGGGTTACCTGACCCGTCGTCTGGTCGACGTGTCGCAGGACGTCATCGTCCGCGAGGAGGACTGCGGCACCGAGCGCGGCCTGACGCTGCCCGTGGGCGAGAAGATCGGCGACCGTCTGGTCCGTCACGACAAGGTCGAGACGAGCATCTACTCGCGCACGCTGGCCTCCGACGTGGAGGACGCGGACGGCAACGTCATCGCGAAGGCGGGGGAGGACGCCGGTGACCTGGTCATCGACGCTCTGCTCGCTGCCGGGATCGACACGGTCAAGGTCCGCTCGGTCCTGACCTGCGAGTCGCGTGTCGGCACGTGCGCCAAGTGCTATGGCCGTTCGCTGGCCACGGGCAAGCTCGTCGACATCGGCGAGGCCGTGGGCATCATCGCGGCCCAGTCGATCGGTGAGCCCGGCACGCAGCTGACGATGCGTACCTTCCACACCGGTGGTGTGGCCTCCGCGGACGACATCACGCAGGGTCTGCCCCGTGTGACCGAGCTCTTCGAGGCACGCACCCCCAAGGGTGAGGGCCCCATCGCGGAGTTCTCGGGTCGCATCACGATCGACGAGGCGGAGCGTACGCGCCGCATCGTCCTGACCCCCGACGACGGCTCCGAGGAGCTGGCCTACCCGGTGACGAAGCGTTCGCGCCTCCTCGTCAGCGACGGCGACCACGTCGAGGTCGGTACCCAGCTCGTCCAGGGTGCCGTCGACCCGAAGAAGGTCCTGCGCATCCTCGGCCCTCGCGCCACCCAGAAGCACCTGGTGGACGAGGTCCAGGAGGTCTACCGCTCCCAGGGCGTGGACATCCACGACAAGCACATCGAGGTCATCGTGCGGCAGATGCTGCGTCGCGTGACCGTGCTGGACTCGGGCGACTCGCAGCTCCTCCCGGGCGAGCTCGCGGAGCGTGGGCGTTTCGAGGACGCGAACCGTCGCGCGGTGTCGGAGGGTGGCCAGCCGGCCTCCGGCCGTCCCGAGCTGATGGGCATCACGAAGGCGTCGCTCGCGACGGACTCGTGGCTGTCGGCGGCCTCCTTCCAGGAGACGACGCGCGTCCTGACCGAGGCTGCGATGAGCGGTCGTCGTGACCCGCTCCTCGGCCTCAAGGAGAACGTCATCCTCGGTAAGCTCATCCCGGCCGGTACGGGTCTGCCCCGCTACCGCAACGTCGAGGTCGAGCCCACCGAGCAGGCCAAGACGGAGCTCTACCCGAGCTTCGGCTACGACGAGATCGACTTCCAGGGGCTCGGCATGGGCTCCGGCGAGGCGATCCCGCTCGAGGACCTGGACTTCGGCGACTACCGCTGACCCTGACGGCGTGACCCGGCGACCCTGCGTCGTCGGGTCGCGTCCGTCCAGGTAGCACAGGGGGTGGTCGCGGTGCGCTCGGCGCGCCGCGACCGCCCCCTTCTCTTTGACTACCTGCCACCTGGCAGGTAACGTAGTAGACCGTGCCCGCGCCGTCGTGCTCGCTGTGTCGTTTCCAGCGCGCCGATGTGAGTGCGCGAGCATTCCGGTGCCTGAGCTCTTGGGTCGATCCTCGGATCGACCCCGGGCCCAGCCCGGACCATCGAGCCGGTGGTACGTGGCGATTGCGACGCTCAGCGTCGCAGGTGCCGTTTGCCGTCGGCGCCCACAGCCCGTAGAGACCACCGCCGGGGAACACCCCGGTCCAGCTCGAGAAGACACGGAGACGTAGTGCCTACGATCCAGCAGCTCGTCCGCAAGGGGCGGACCTCGAAGGCAGGGAAGTCCAAGACTCCCGCCCTCAAGGGTTCCCCGCAGCGGCGTGGTGTGTGCACGCGTGTGTACACCACCACCCCCAAGAAGCCGAACTCCGCACTGCGCAAGGTCGCACGCGTGAAGCTCTCGTCCCAGATCGAGGTCACCGCGTACATCCCCGGTGTCGGCCACAACCTCCAGGAGCACTCCATCGTGCTCGTCCGCGGCGGTCGTGTGAAGGACCTCCCCGGTGTCCGCTACAAGATCGTCCGTGGCGCGCTCGACACCCAGGGCGTCAAGAACCGCAAGCAGGCTCGCAGCCGCTACGGTGCCAAGAAGGAGAAGAGCTAATGCCTCGTAAGGGCCCCGCCCCGAAGCGGCCGCTCATCGTCGACCCTGTCTACGGTTCCCCGGTCGTCACGCAGCTCATCAACAAGGTCCTCCTGGACGGCAAGAAGTCGACCGCCGAGGCGATCGTCTACGGTGCCCTCGAGGGTGTCCGCGCGAAGACCGACGGTGACCCCGTCGTCGTCCTCAAGCGTGCTCTCGAGAACGTGCGCCCGGCCCTCGAGGTCCGCTCGCGCCGTGTCGGTGGCGCGACCTACCAGGTCCCCGTCGAGGTGCGCCCCACGCGTTCCACGACGCTCGCGCTGCGCTGGCTCACGGACTACTCGCGCGCTCGTCGCGAGAAGACCATGACCGAGCGCCTCATGAACGAGATCCTCGACGCGAGCAACGGCCTCGGCGCCGCGGTCAAGCGTCGTGAGGACATGCACAAGATGGCCGAGTCCAACAAGGCCTTCGCGCACTACCGCTGGTAGTCCGACCGACCGGCCCTGGGGGTTCACCCCCGGGGCCGTCGGCGGGTCCGGCCGGCTTCGGTAGAAGCAGCGCCCCCGACTCAACCCACACAAAGGGGAAGTACCCGTGGCACTTGACGTGCTGACCGACCTGAACAAGGTCCGCAACATCGGCATCATGGCCCACATCGATGCCGGTAAGACCACGACCACCGAGCGCATCCTGTTCTACACCGGGGTGAACTACAAGATCGGTGAGACGCACGACGGCGCATCGACGACCGACTGGATGGAGCAGGAGAAGGAGCGCGGCATCACGATCACGTCTGCCGCCGTGACCTGCTTCTGGAACAAGAACCAGATCAACATCATCGACACCCCTGGCCACGTGGACTTCACGGTCGAGGTCGAGCGCTCCCTGCGTGTGCTCGACGGCGCTGTCGCTGTCTTCGACGGCAAGGAGGGCGTCGAGCCCCAGTCCGAGACCGTCTGGCGCCAGGCCGACAAGTACAACGTCCCGCGCATCTGCTTCGTCAACAAGATGGACAAGCTCGGCGCGGACTTCTACTTCACGGTCGACACCATCGTGAACCGCCTCAAGGCCAAGCCGCTGGTCATCCAGCTGCCGATCGGTGCCGAGAGCGACTTCACGGGCGTCGTCGACCTGCTCGGGATGCGCGCACTCGTGTGGCGCGGCGAGACGAAGATGGGCGAGGCCTACGAGGTCGAGGAGATCCCCGCGGACCTCCTGGAGAAGGCGCAGCAGTACCGCGCCCAGCTCATCGAGGACGTCGCCGAGGCCGACGAGGAGCTCCTCGAGAAGTACCTCAACGGCGAAGAGCTGTCGATCGCGGAGATCAAGTCCGCGATCCGCAAGCTCACCGTCTCCGGCGAGGCCTTCCCGGTGCTCTGCGGCTCCGCGTTCAAGAACAAGGGCGTCCAGCCCATGCTCGACGCGGTCATCGACTTCCTCCCCTCGCCCCTGGACGTCCCGGCCATCAACGGCCACGACGTCAAGGACGAGGAGAAGGTCGTCGAGCGCCACCCCGACGCGACCGAGCCCTTCTCGGCTCTCGCGTTCAAGGTTGCCTCGCACCCGTTCTTCGGCAAGCTGACGTACGTCCGCGTCTACTCCGGCCAGGTCACGCCGGGCACCCAGGTGCTCAACGCGACCAAGGGCAAGAAGGAGCGTCTGGGCAAGATCTTCCAGATGCACTCCAACAAGGAGAACGCGGTCGAGCTCGGCAGCGCCGGGCACATCTACGCGTTCATCGGCCTCAAGGACACGACGACCGGTGACACCCTGTGTGACATCGCGAACCCCGTGGTCCTCGAGTCGATGACCTTCCCGGAGCCCGTCATCGACGTGGCCATCGAGCCCAAGACGAAGGCCGACCAGGAGAAGCTCTCGGTCGCCATCCAGAAGCTCGCCGAGGAGGATCCGACCTTCCGCGTCAAGCTCGACGAGGAGACCGGCCAGACCGTCATCGGCGGCATGGGCGAGCTCCACCTCGACATCCTCGTCGACCGCATGCGTCGCGAGTTCAACGTCGAGGCCAACGTCGGCAAGCCGCAGGTCGCGTACCGCGAGACCATCCGCCGTACCGCGGAGAAGATCGACTACACGCACAAGAAGCAGACCGGTGGTTCGGGTCAGTTCGCCAAGGTGCAGGTCACCTTCGAGCCTCTCGACCTGACCGAGGGCGGCGAGCTCTACGAGTTCAAGAACGCCGTCACCGGTGGTCGCATCCCGCGTGAGTACATCCCGTCGGTCGACGCCGGTATCCAGGCCGCCCTCCAGCTGGGTGTCCTTGCCGGCTTCCCGCTGGTGGGCGTGAAGGCGACGCTCATCGACGGCGCGTACCATGATGTCGACTCTTCGGAGATGGCGTTCAAGATTGCCGGCTCGATGGTCCTCAAGGAGGGCGTCAAGCGGGCGGACCCGGTTCTGCTGGAGCCGGTCATGGCGGTCGAGGTGCGTACGCCCGAGGAGTACATGGGCGACGTGATCGGCGACCTCAACTCTCGTCGCGGCATGATCCAGTCCATGGAGGACGCGACGGGTGTGAAGGTCGTCCGTGCTCAAGTACCGTTGTCCGAGATGTTCGGGTACATCGGTGACCTGCGGTCCAAGACCCAGGGTCGCGCTGTGTACTCGATGTCATTCGACAGCTACGCCGAGGTTCCTCGGAACGTTGCCGAAGAGATCATCAAGAAGACCCGGGGCGAGTGAGTCCCCACAGGTCGAAGACCCTGTAACAACCATCAACCTGTAGCGACCCGCACGCCCCGCAGATGTCTTGCGCATCTGCATCGTTCGGCACAACTACCCAAGTCCCAGGAGGACCCCAGTGGCGAAGGCCAAGTTCGAGCGGACCAAGCCGCACGTCAACGTCGGAACCATCGGTCACGTCGACCACGGTAAGACCACGCTGACGGCAGCGATCTCCAAGGTGCTGCACGACAAGTACCCGGACGTGAACCCCGAGTTCAAGTTCGACGAGATCGACAAGGCACCGGAAGAGAAGCAGCGCGGTATCACGATCAACATCGCGCACATCGAGTACGAGACGGACAAGCGTCACTACGCTCACGTCGACGCTCCCGGTCACGCCGACTACATCAAGAACATGATCACCGGTGCCGCTCAGATGGACGGCGCGATCCTCGTGGTCGCGGCGACCGACGGCCCGATGGCCCAGACGCGTGAGCACGTTCTGCTCGCCCGCCAGGTGGGTGTCCCCTACCTGCTGGTCGCGCTGAACAAGTCGGACATGGTCGAGGACGAGGAAATCCTCGAGCTCGTCGAGATGGAGGTGCGCGAGCTCCTCTCCTCGCAGGGCTTCGACGGTGACGAGGCCCCCGTGGTCCGCGTCTCCGGTCTGAAGGCTCTCGAGGGCGACCCCGAGTGGGTCAAGTCCGTCGAGGCGCTCATGGAGGCCGTGGACGAGAACGTCCCCGAGCCCGTCCGTGAGCTCGACAAGCCCTTCCTCATGCCCGTCGAGGACGTCTTCACGATCACCGGTCGTGGCACCGTCGTCACCGGCAAGGTCGAGCGCGGTACCCTCGCGGTCAACTCCGAGGTCGAGATCGTCGGCATCCGCAACCCGCAGAAGACCACGGTCACGGGTATCGAGACGTTCCACAAGCAGATGGACGAGGCTCAGGCCGGCGACAACACCGGTCTGCTGCTCCGCGGCATCAAGCGCGAGGACGTCGAGCGCGGCCAGGTCGTCGTCAAGCCGGGTTCGATCACCCCGCACACCGACTTCGAGGCTCAGGTCTACATCCTGGGCAAGGACGAGGGTGGGCGTCACAACCCGTTCTACTCGAACTACCGTCCGCAGTTCTACTTCCGCACCACGGACGTCACCGGCGTCATCACGCTGCCCGAGGGCACCGAGATGGTCATGCCCGGCGACAACACCGAGATGACCGTCGAGCTGATCCAGCCGATCGCCATGGAGGAGGGCCTCGGCTTCGCCATCCGTGAGGGCGGCCGTACGGTCGGTTCGGGCCGTGTCACGAAGATCATCAAGTGATCTTCTGACCACCTGATCCACCCCGGCAGGTCCTGAGCGTCGCGCTCGGGGCGCCGGACAGGATTGACCGAAGGGCCCGGGTACCGCAAGGTACCCGGGCCCTTCGGCGTACCTGGACGCCTCGCGACGCTGACGCCCCCTCGGCGTGCCTGGGGCGCCTTGCTGTCCCGGGGTCGGCGGGGGCGGCGCCGGCACGCCCCAGCGGCGGGGGAGGGCGGCAGCGGGTGGTGACGGACCGGCGGGCAGGCGCGTCACCGCCCGACGGCGTCGCTCGCCGCACGCATGGACGTCACGTCGTCCTGGTGGGCGCGCCCCGTCCTGCGGAGAACGGGTGCTTCGGACGTGGTCGTGCGGGTCGGGGTCCTGCGGGGGTGCCGGGCGCGCCGACGACGTCCCCGGCGCCGGGCGCTGCGCCGCCGAGCGATGTGACGGAGATCCGGTTCTCGGCCGCGACCGGCTCCGGGGTCGGCGTCGTCGCAGGTGAGGTCGCTGCCGGGGGAGCCGTGGCCCGGTCGGGCGGCGCACAGGGACGGCCGGGCCGGGGCGGCGACGAGGCCGCGGTTCGGCGAGAGAGCGTGCGGCGGTTACCCTGGAGGTACGACGTGCCCGCTCGACGCGTGCGCACGTCGGTCGTCGCGTGGCGACCGACCCTCGTGGTCGACGTCTCACGTACGGCGATTGGTCTTCCACGGATTCCTGTGGCAGACTGTTCAGGTTGCCTGTTACGGGTGCGCTCTTTCATGTGTCGAACAGTGTGTTGAACCGCTAAGTATGCGGACCTCGGTCTTACGGGGTTGCCGCGGGTTGAGCTCTCTGTCGACACAGATCGAGGACCCCGCGGAGCTCAGGTTCTGCACAGGCTCGACAACGTTGTGAACGGCTGTGACGCCGTCGGGCGCCAGAAGTTGGCCCGATGTGTCAGCGGTTCACATATCCAACGGCCCTGCACCGTTCTCGGTGCGTGCGCTCGGTAGGTCGCGATAGGCGACACGCCCGAGCGCGGGGGTCGGACAGCTAGCGGTTCGAGAGAGAGAGTCAGACGACGCCATGGCGGGACAGAAGATCCGCATCCGGCTCAAGTCCTACGACCACGAGGTGATTGACAGCTCGGCGCGCAAGATCGTCGACACTGTCACCCGCGCTGGTGCAACGGTCGTGGGCCCGGTGCCGCTGCCGACGGAGAAGAACGTCTTCTGCGTCATCCGGTCGCCTCACAAGTACAAGGACAGCCGCGAGCACTTCGAGATGCGCACGCACAAGCGGCTTATCGACATCATCGATCCCACGCCGAAGGCCGTCGACTCGCTCATGCGTCTCGACCTGCCTGCGGACGTGAACATCGAGATCAAGCTCTGAGGCGGGAGGACAACATGACTACGCCCCAGCAGAACGAGCGGCCCGTCACGGCCGTGCTCGGCAC
Source organism: Oerskovia douganii (assembly GCF_015142735.1). Taxonomy (GTDB): domain Bacteria; phylum Actinomycetota; class Actinomycetes; order Actinomycetales; family Cellulomonadaceae; genus Oerskovia; species Oerskovia douganii. The sequence goes on from NZ_JACSPN010000003.1 coordinate 88,600, forward strand.
GAAGCTCGGCATGACCCAGCTCTGGGACGAGGCCGGCCGCCTGGTCCCCGTCACGGTCGTGGCCGTGGGCACGAACGTCGTGACCCAGGTCCGCACGGCGGAGACCGACGGTTACGCCGCGGTCCAGCTGGCCGCAGGCCAGATCGACCCGCGCAAGGTCACGAAGCCCCTCAAGGGCCACTTCGAGAAGGCCGGCGTCACGCCGCGCCGTCACGTGACCGAGATCCGCACCACCGATGCCGGTGAGTACACCCTCGGCCAGGAGATCACCGCGGAGGCCTTCGAGGCCGGCGCGAAGGTCGACGTCGTGGGCACCACCAAGGGCAAGGGCACCGCCGGTGTCATGAAGCGTCACGGCTTCCACGGCGTGGGTGCCTCCCACGGTGCGCACCGCAACCACCGCAAGCCTGGTTCGATCGGTGGGGCCTCGACCCCGTCGCGAGTCTTCAAGGGCGTGCGCATGGCTGGTCGGATGGGCTTCGACCGTCAGACCACGCAGAACCTGACCGTCCACGCGGTCGACGCAGAGAAGGGTCTGCTGCTCGTCAAGGGCGCAGTGCCCGGCCCCAAGGGCGGCGTCGTCCTCGTGCGTAGCGCCGTGAAGGGAGCATGACACTCATGGCAGCTCTCACTGTCGACGTCCTCGACGCCACGGGCAAGAAGGCCGGCACCACCGACCTTCCCGCCGAGGTGTTCGACGTCCAGACGAACGTCCCGCTGATCCACCAGGTTGTCGTCGCGCAGCTCGCTGCAGCCCGTCAGGGCACGCACGACACCAAGAGCCGCGGCGAGGTCCGCGGTGGTGGACGCAAGCCGTACAAGCAGAAGGGCACCGGCCGCGCCCGTCAGGGTTCGACCCGTGCGCCTCAGTTCGCCGGCGGTGGGGTCGTTCACGGCCCGACGCCGCGCGACTACAGCCAGCGCACCCCCAAGAAGATGAAGGCTGCCGCCCTGCGCGGTGCCCTCTCCGACCGGGCTCGTGCCGGCCGTGTCCACGTCGTGACCGGCTTCGGGATCGACGGCCAGCCGTCGACCAAGGCCGCGATCAACTCGCTCGCCAACCTCTCTCCCCGCAAGCACGTGCTCGTGGTGCTGGAGCGTGGCGACGAGCTGACGAGCAAGTCCCTCCGCAATGCGGAGCAGGTGCACCTCCTGGTCGCTGACCAGCTGAACACCTACGACGTGCTCGTCTCCGACGACGTGGTCTTCACCGAGGGCGCACTCGCTGCGTTCCTCGCCGGACCCGCCACGGGCTCTTCGGTCAAGGCCGTCGCGTCCGAGTCGGAAGCAGCTGACGAGGCCGAGGAGGCCGCGAAGTGACCGCCGTGACGAAGGACCCCCGCGACATCCTGCTCGCGCCGGTGGTCTCCGAGAAGAGCTACGGGCTCCTCGACGAGGGTAAGTACACCTTCCTCGTGGACCCGCGGGCCAACAAGACCGAGATCAAGATTGCCGTCGAGCAGATCTTCTCGGTCAAGGTTGCCTCCGTGAACACGATCAACCGCAAGGGCAAGACCCGGCGGACGCGTTTCGGGCTGGGCAAGCGCAAGGACACCAAGCGTGCGATCGTCACCCTCCGCGAGGGCACGATCGACATCTTCGGCGGGCCGGTCGGCTGAGGCCGGACGAGAGCAGATTGAGGACAGATCCCCATGGGAATCCGTAAGTACAAGCCGACGACGCCCGGCCGCCGCGGCTCGAGCGTTGCCGACTTCGTCGAGATCACGCGCTCGCAGCCGGAGAAGTCGCTGGTCCGTCCGCTCACCAAGAGCGGTGGCCGCAACAGCACCGGTCGCATCACCACCCGTCACAAGGGTGGTGGCCACAAGCGCGCATACCGCGTCATCGACTTCCGTCGTCACGACAAGGACGGCGTGCCCGCGAAGGTCGCTCACATCGAGTACGACCCCAACCGCACGGCACGCATCGCGCTCCTGCACTACGCGGACGGCGAGAAGCGCTACATCATCGCGCCGAACAAGCTGAAGCAGGGCGACGTCGTCGAGAACGGCGCCGGCGCTGACATCAAGCCCGGCAACAACCTGCCGCTGCGCAACATCCCGACCGGTACCGTCATCCACGCCATCGAGCTCAAGCCCGGTGGCGGCGCGAAGATCGCCCGTTCGGCTGGTGCGTCCGTGCAGCTCGTCGCCAAGGACGGCCCCTACGCCCAGCTGCGTATGCCGTCCGGTGAGATCCGCAACGTCGACCTGCGCTGCCGCGCGACGGTCGGCGAGGTGGGCAACGCCGAGCAGTCGAACATCAACTGGGGCAAGGCCGGCCGCATGCGCTGGAAGGGCAAGCGCCCCTCCGTCCGTGGTGTCGCCATGAACCCGATCGACCACCCCCACGGTGGTGGTGAAGGCAAGACCTCCGGTGGACGCCACCCGGTGAGCCCCTGGGGCCAGCCTGAAGGCCGTACCCGCCGTCCCAACAAGCCGAGCGACAAGCTGATCGTGCGTCGTCGCCGTACCGGCAAGAAGCGCTGATAGGAGCCTGACAGATGCCACGCAGCCTGAAGAAGGGCCCCTTCGTCGACGGACACCTTCAGAAGAAGGTGGACGTCCAGAACGAGAAGGGGACCAAGAACGTCATCAAGACCTGGTCCCGTCGGTCGGTCATCACGCCCGACTTCCTCGGTCACACTTTTGCCGTGCACGACGGACGCAAGCACACTCCGGTGTTCGTCACCGAGTCGATGGTTGGCCACAAGCTCGGCGAGTTCGCACCCACCCGGACCTTCCGCGGCCACGTGAAGGACGACAAGAAGGGCCGTCGTCGCTGATCTGCGTGCAGACGCAGATCACGAGACGACGACTCCGAACGTCATGACGAGACAAGAAGGCAGGACAGCAATGGAAGCCAAGGCGCAGGCGCGGTTCGTCCGTGTCACGCCCCAGAAGGCCCGGCGCGTCGTGGACCTCATCCGTGGCAAGCAGGCCACCGAGGCCGTCGCGGTGCTGAAGTTCGCACCGCAGGCCGCGAGTGAGCCGATCCGCAAGGTCGTGGAGAGCGCGATCGCGAACGCACGGGTGAAGGCCGACCGCGCGAGCGTGGCATTCGACGAGCAGGAGCTCGTCGTTGCCCAGGCGTTCGTGGACGAGGGCCCGACCCTCAAGCGGTTCCGGCCTCGCGCTCAGGGGCGCGCGAGCCAGATCCTCAAGCGGACGAGCCACATCACCGTGGTTCTCGCTCCGCGCGAAGACACGAAGGGAAGGGCCCGATAGTGGGACAGAAGGTTCACCCGCACGGGTACCGCCTCGGCATCACCACCGACCACCGGTCGCGTTGGTTCGCCGACAGCACCAAGCCCGGACAGCGGTACCGCGACTACGTCCGTGAGGACGTGCAGATCCGCAAGCTCATGGCCACGGGCCTCGAGCGTGCCGGCATCTCCAAGGTCGAGATCGAGCGCACCCGTGACCGTGTGCGTGTGGACATCCACACGGCACGTCCGGGCATCGTGATCGGCCGCCGTGGCGCAGAGGCAGACCGCATCCGCGGCGAGCTCGAGAAGCTCACGGGCAAGCAGGTCCAGCTCAACATCCTCGAGGTCAAGAACGCTGAGATCGATGCTCAGCTCGTGGCCCAGGGGATCGCCGAGCAGCTCGCGAGCCGCGTGTCCTTCCGTCGTGCGATGCGCAAGGGCATGCAGTCCGCGCAGCGCGCCGGCGCCAAGGGCATCCGCGTGCAGTGCTCGGGTCGTCTCGGCGGCGCCGAGATGAGCCGTTCGGAGTTCTACCGCGAAGGCCGTGTGCCGCTGCACACGCTCCGCGCGAACATCGACTACGGCTTCTTCGAGGCCCGCACCACCTTCGGCCGTATCGGCGTCAAGGTGTGGATCTACAAGGGCGACATGACCGAGAAGGAGTTCGCTGCGCAGCAGGCGACCGCCGCTCCCCGCCAGGGCCGTGGTGGCCCCCGCGGTGGCGACCGTCCTGACCGTGGTGGAGACCGTCGCGGTGCTGGTCGTCGCAACGAGCGTCCGGCACAGTCCGAGGCACCTGCAGCCGCAGGGGCGGAGGCACCTGTCGCCGAGAAGGCTCCTGAGTCCGGAACGGAGGCCTGAGCATGCTTATCCCGCGCAGGCTGAAGCACCGCAAGCAGCACCACCCGTCGCGCTCCGGCGCGTCGAAGGGTGGCAACCAGATCGCGTTCGGCGAGTTCGGCATCCAGGCTCTCGAGCCTGCGTACGTCACGAACCGCCAGATCGAGGCTGCTCGTATCGCGATGACCCGCCACATCAAGCGAGGCGGAAAGGTCTGGATCAACATCTACCCGGACCGTCCGCTGACCAAGAAGCCGGCGGAGACCCGCATGGGTTCTGGTAAGGGTTCGCCCGAGTGGTGGATCGCCAACGTCAAGCCCGGCCGCATCGTCTTCGAGCTGGCCGGTGTCCCGGAGCCTCTGGCTCGTGAGGCCATGCGCCGCGCGATCCACAAGCTCCCGATGAAGTGCCGTTTCGTGGTGCGCGAGGGTGGTGGCAACTGATGGCTATCGGAACCAAGGAACTGGCTTCGAGCGAGCTCGACACGTTCGACGACGAGAAGCTCGTCGCCGAGCTGAAGAAGGCCAAGGAGGAGCTTTTCAACCTCCGTTTCCAGTCGGCCACCGGTCAGCTGGAGAGCCACGGTCGCCTGAAGGCCGTGCGTCGCGACATCGCGCGGATCTACACGATCCTGCGCGAGCGCGAGCTCGGTATCCGTACCGCACCGAGCGTGAGTGAGTGAGGCTGGAATGAGCGAGAACGCAACGAACGCCGCACCGGTGACCGAGACGGCCGCTGAGCAGCGCGCCAACCGCAAGACGCGGCGCGGCTACGTGGTGAGCGACAAGATGGACAAGACCGTCGTGATCGAGGTCGAGGACAGGGTCAAGCACCCTCTCTACGGCAAGGTCATCCGGCGCACGAGCAAGGTCAAGGTCCACGACGAGCAGAACGCTGCTGGTGTCGGTGACCTCGTCCTTATCATGGAGACCCGCCCGCTGTCCGCGACCAAGCGGTGGCGCCTGGTGGAGATCCTCGAGAAGGCCAAGTAGGCCCTGCGCCTACCAGGTGGGGGGGGGGGGGGGGGGGGGGGGGGGGGGGGGGGGGGGGGGGGGGGGGGGGGGGGGGG
>NZ_JACSPN010000003.1:93726-235899 GCF_015142735.1 Oerskovia douganii
CCCCCCCCCCCCCCCCCCCCCCCCCCCCCCACCGGTCTCGGGCCGCACGTAGGTGCGGCAACCAGTAGACAGGGCGGCGGGACCCCGCCGCACCTGGCCGGTTCACCCGCAAGGGACCCGGCACTGACAGCTATCCGTTCGGCAAGGCTCGCCTGGCGAGAACCAGCTCGACGACAGGAGTTCACTACATGATCCAGCAGGAGTCGCGACTTCGCGTCGCCGACAACACGGGTGCCAAGGAGATTCTCTGCATCCGTGTTCTCGGTGGTTCGGGCCGTCGCTACGCCGGAATCGGCGACGTCATCGTCGCAACCGTTAAGGACGCTATCCCCGGCGGCAACGTGAAGAAGGGCGACGTCGTGAAGGCGGTCGTCGTCCGCACCGCCAAGGAGCGCCGTCGTCCGGACGGTTCCTACATCAAGTTTGACGAGAACGCGGCCGTGATCCTCAAGAACGACGGCGAGCCCCGTGGCACGCGCATCTTCGGCCCCGTGGGCCGTGAGCTGCGTGACAAGCGGTTCATGAAGATCATCTCGCTGGCTCCGGAGGTGCTCTGAACATGGCGAAGATCAAGAAGGGCGACCTGGTGGTCGTCATCTCTGGCAAGGACCGCGCGAGCCAGGGTCGCGTGCTCGAGGTCCTCACGGACTCCGACCGTGTGATCGTCGAGGGCATCAACCGCGTGACGAAGCACACCAAGGTGGGCCAGTCCCAGCGCGGGACGCGTACCGGTGGCATCGAGGTCGTCGAGGCGCCGATCCACGTGAGCAACGTGATGGTCGTCGACCCGGAGACCAAGAAGGGCACCCGCGTCGGGTACCGCACCGAAGAGGTCGAGCGTGACGGCCGTACGCGCAAGGTTCGCGTGCGCGTCGCCAAGCGTTCCGGTAAGGACATCTGATGAGCACTGAACTGCAAGCCCCTGAGATCGCGCGTCTCAAGCAGCGCTACCGCGACGAGATCGTCGCCGGCCTCCTCGAGGAGTTCGGCCACGAGAACGTCAACCAGGTTGCACGACTGACGAAGATCGTCGTCAACATGGGTGTCGGCGACGCGGCCAAGGACTCGAAGCTCATCGAGGGTGCCATCCGCGACCTCTCGGCCATCACCGGCCAGAAGCCGCAGGTCACCAAGGCCCGGAAGTCCATCGCACAGTTCAAGCTGCGTGAGGGCATGCCGATCGGCGCGCACGTCACGCTGCGTGGCGACCGCATGTGGGAGTTCCTCGACCGCCTGCTGTCGATCGCTCTGCCCCGTATCCGCGACTTCCGCGGACTCTCGGCCAAGCAGTTCGACGGCCACGGCAACTACACCTTCGGTCTCACGGAGCAGTCGATGTTCCACGAGATCGACCAGGACAAGATCGATCGCGTCCGCGGTATGGACATCACGATCGTGACGACGGCGACGACCGATGACGAGGGCCGCTCCCTGCTGCGCCGTCTCGGCTTCCCCTTCAAGGAGAACTGACATGGCGAAGAAGGCCCTGGTCAACAAGGCAGCCGCAAAGCCTAAGTTCGCGGTCCGCGCCTACACTCGCTGCCAGAAGTGCGGTCGCCCGCACTCCGTGTACCGCAAGTTCGGCCTGTGCCGTATCTGCGTCCGCGAGATGGCACACCGTGGCGAGCTTCCCGGCGTCACCAAGAGCAGCTGGTAACAACTACGTCGCAGGTCTGGCACGGTTCCCCTCGGGGAACCGGCCAGATACCCCGGCGAGGAAGGGCTGAAGCCCAATGACGATGACCGACCCGATCGCAGACATGCTGACCCGTCTGCGTAACGCGAACTCGGCTTACCACGAGACGGTTCAGATGCCGTTCTCGAAGCTGAAGTCGCACATTGCTGAAATCCTGCAGGCCGAGGGCTACATCTCCGGCTGGACCGTCGAGGACGCCCCCGTGGGCAAGTACCTCACGATCCAGCTGAAGTTCGGCCCGAACCGTGAGCGCTCCCTTGCCGGTGTGCGCCGCGTGTCGAAGCCCGGTCTGCGTGTGTACGCGAAGTCGACCAACCTGCCCAAGGTTCTCGGTGGCCTCGGCGTGGCGATCCTGTCCACGTCCTCCGGCCTCCTGACCGACCGTCAGGCAGCCAAGAAGGGCGTGGGCGGAGAAGTCCTCGCCTACGTCTGGTAATCGGAAAGGAGAGATACGCCATGTCTCGTATCGGCAAGATCCCCGTTCCGGTTCCCGCCGGAGTGGATGTCACGATCAGCGGCGCGCTGGTGACGGTCAAGGGCCCGAAGGGTTCCTTGGAGCACACCATCCCCGCCCCCATCGAGGTCTCCCAGGACGCTGACACCCTCGTGGTGACGCGCCCCAACGACGAGCGTGCCTCGCGCGCTCTGCACGGCCTGACCCGGACCCTCCTCGCGAACCTGGTGACCGGTGTCACCCAGGGCTACGAGAAGAAGCTCGAGATCGTCGGTACCGGTTACCGCGTGACCGCGAAGGGCACTGACCTGGAGTTCGCTCTCGGTTTCAGCCACCCCGTCGTGATCTCCGCGCCGGCCGGCATCACCTTCGCCGTCGAGTCCCCGACCAAGTTCTCGGTCTCGGGCATCGACAAGCAGCAGGTCGGCGAGGTCGCTGCGAACATTCGCAAGATCCGCAAGCCCGAGCCGTACAAGGGCAAGGGTGTGCGGTACGCCGGCGAGGTCGTCCGCCGCAAGGTCGGAAAGGCTGGTAAGTAATGGCTCTCAAGGTTCTCGGCAAGGGCAAGGCAGTCTCGCGCAAGCGTCGCCACCTCCGCCTGCGCAAGAAGATCGCCGGCACGGCTGCTCGTCCCCGCCTCGTGGTGACGCGCTCCGCGCGCCACATCACGGCGCAGATCGTGGACGACAGCATCGGCCAGACCGTTGCTTCCGCTTCGACCATCGAGGGCGACCTGCGGTCGTTCGACGGTGACAAGAGCGCGAAGGCCCGCAAGGTCGGCGAGCTCGTCGCCGAGCGTGCCAAGGCCGCTGGTGTCGACTCGGTCGTCTTCGACCGCGGTGGCAACAAGTACCACGGCCGGGTGGCTGCAGTCGCCGACGGGGCCCGCGAAGGCGGTCTGTCCCTGTGATGATGGCCGAAACCACCACCGTGTACACGGTACGGAAGCAAAGGATTCTCTGATGGCTGCAGGGCAGCGCAGCAACACCGGCGCCCCTACGGGTGCCGCCAACGAGTCGACCGACCGCAACTCCGGAGGCCGCGGCGGCGATCGTCGCGACGGTCGCCGTGGTGACGGTCGCCGTGGTGACGCCGCCGAGAAGAACGCCTTCGTCGAGCGCGTCGTCACGATCAACCGCGTGTCCAAGGTCGTCAAGGGTGGCCGCCGCTTCAGCTTCACCGCGCTCGTCGTGGTGGGCGATGGCGACGGAACCGTCGGCGTCGGCTACGGCAAGGCGAAGGAAGTTCCCGCGGCGATCGCCAAGGGTGTCGAGGAGGCCAAGAAGAACTTCTTCAAGGTTCCCCGCATCCAGGGCACCATCCCTCACCCCATCCAGGGTGAGGCAGCCGCCGGCGTCGTCTTCCTGCGTCCGGCCGCTCCGGGTACCGGTGTCATCGCCGGTGGACCGGTGCGCGCCGTGCTGGAGTGCGCGGGCATCCACGACGTCCTGAGCAAGTCGCTCGGTTCGTCCAACGCGATCAACATCGTGCACGCGACGGTCGAGGCACTTCGCAACCTGGAGCAGCCTGAGGCTGTTGCAGCGCGTCGTGGCCTGCCGCTCGAGGCCGTGGCTCCGGCCGCGCTCCTGCGTGCACGTGCAGCTGGGGTAGGTGCGTGATGGCTCGACTCAAGGTGACCCAGACGAAGTCCGCCATCGGCGGCAAGCAGAATCAGCGCGACACGCTGCGCACTCTGGGCCTCAAGCGGATCGGCGACACCGCCGTGAAGGAGGACCGCCCGGAGATCCGCGGCATGGTCGCAACGGTGGCGCACCTCGTCGCCGTTGAGGAGGTCGAGTGATCATGGCTGAGAAGGCCAAGAAGGAGACCGCGGTCGAGGCTTCGACCGACGCTCCGAAGAAGAAGGCTCCTGCCAAGAAGGCTGCTGCGACCGAGGCCCCCAAGGCCGAGGCTCAGCAGACCGTCGGCGCTGGTGGCACCCTCAAGGTCCACCACCTCCGTCCCGCCCCCGGCGCCAAGAAGGCCAAGACCCGTGTGGGTCGTGGTGAGGCGTCGAAGGGTAAGACGGCCGGCCGTGGTACCAAGGGCCAGAAGGCTCGCTACCAGGTGCCGGAGCGCTTCGAGGGTGGTCAGATGCCGCTGCACATGCGTCTGCCCAAGCTTCGTGGCTTCAAGAACCCGTTCCGTACGGAGTACCAGGTCGTGAACCTGGACAAGCTCTCCGCGCTGTACCCCGAGGGTGGCTCCGTCACCGTCGAGGACCTGGTCGCCAAGGGAGCCGTCCGCAAGGGCGAGCTCGTCAAGGTGCTCGGCACGGGTGAGGTCACCGTCAAGCTCGAGGTCGCGGTCGACGCGTACTCGGCTTCCGCCAAGGACAAGATCCTTGCGGCCGGTGGCTCCGTCTCGGAGGACTGACACGTAGGACAGGGCCGATAGCGCGATGCGCTGTCGGCCCTGTCTGCGTCTAGGGGTGGAGCCGGTGCCGCCCCCTCGTGGGGGAACGTTAGAATCATCGCCGGTTGTCTCAAATTGCCGTCCATCGCGGCGCAGCGGCTAGGGTGCCCATGGCGTCCCGTGCCTGGTGCGTCACATCTCGCCGATCAACCGGCGACACGACATCCCGCCTCGGCGGGCCAGGAGGATAGGTGCTCAGCGCATTCGCCCGGGCTTTCCGGACACCTGACCTGCGGCGCAAGCTGCTGTTCACGATCGCGATCATGGCGATCTTCCGTGTGGGCTCGTTCATCCCGACCCCTGGTGTGGACTACGGCAACGTCCAGCAGTGCATCGCCACGCAGGGCCAGAACGACCTCCTTGGCATGGTGAACCTGTTCAGCGGTGGCGCCCTGCTCCAGCTCTCGATCTTCGCGCTCGGCATCATGCCGTACATCACCGCGAGCATCATCGTCCAGCTCCTCCGGGTGGTCATCCCTCACTTCGAGGCGCTCCACAAGGAGGGCCAGTCCGGTACCGCGAAGCTCACGCAGTACACGCGCTACCTGACGATCGCCCTCGCGATCCTGCAGTCCACGACGGTCATCACGACCGCGCGCAGCGGGCTCCTGTTCCAGGGCTGCCCCGTCCCCGTGATCCCGGACGACAGCTTCATGACCTCGGCGATCATGGTCATCACCATGACCGCCGGCACGGGCCTCATCATGTGGCTCGGTGAGCTGATCTCCGAGCGCGGCGTCGGCAACGGCATGTCGCTGCTCATCTTCACGTCGATCGCGGCGAGCTTCCCCGGTGCGCTGTGGTCCATCGCGGGCGGCTCGAACGGTGCCCTCAACTTCACGATCATGATCGCGGTCATCGTCCTGGTCATCGGCCTGGTCGTCTTCGTCGAGCAGTCGCAGCGCCGTGTGCCCGTCCAGTACGCGAAGCGCATGGTCGGCCGCAAGATGTACGGCGGCTCGAGCACCTACATCCCGATCAAGATCAACATGTCGGGCGTCATCCCCGTCATCTTCGCGTCGTCGCTGCTCGCCGTGCCGGGGCTCATCGCCCAGTTCGGCGACACGACGGCCGGGTGGGTCCAGTGGGTCACGAAGTATCTCGCGGACCCGGCCTCACCGGTCCACATCTCGATCTACGTGGTCCTCATCGTCTTCTTCTGCTTCTTCTACACGGCGATCACGTTCAACCCGGACGAGGTCGCGGACAACATGAAGAAGTACGGCGGCTTCATCCCGGGCATCCGGGCCGGCCGCCCGACGGCCGAGTACCTCGACTACGTCATCACCCGCATCACGTCGGCGGGTGCCATCTACCTCGCGCTCGTTGCGCTCATCCCGACGCTCGTCCTGGTCCTGCTGGGGGTGAGCACCAACATCCCGTTCGGTGGTAGCTCCATCCTCATCGTGGTGGGCGTCGGTCTCGAGACGGTCAAGCAGATCGACTCGCAGCTGCAGCAGCGTCACTACGAAGGGTTCCTCCGTTGACCTCAGAGTTGACCGCCGACGCTCAGCGTCCCGGCACACGCTCCGCTCGCCTGATCATCATGGGCCCCCAGGGGGCCGGCAAGGGCACCCAGGCGGCTCGCCTGGCGGAGCACTACGGCGTCCCGGCGATCTCCACGGGTGACATCTTCCGTGCGAACATCAAGGGCGGCACCGAGCTGGGCAAGCTGGTGCAGGAGTACACGGCCAAGGGCGACCTCGTGCCCGACTCGGTGACGAACGACATGGTCCGTGACCGCCTCGCGCAGGACGACGTCGCGCGCGGCTTCATCCTCGACGGCTACCCGCGCAACGCGGCCCAGGTCGTGGAGCTCGACGGGATCCTCGCTGACCTCGGGGTCGAGCTGGACGCCGTGCTCGAGCTCACCGCGGACCGGGACGAGCTCCTGGCCCGTCTGCGCAAGCGTGCGGAGATCGAGGGGCGTGAGGACGACACCGAGGAGGCGATCGCCCGTCGTCTCGACATCTACGCCGAGCAGACCGCTCCGCTGACGTCCGCGTACGCGGAGCGGGGCCTCCTGGCCCAGGTCGACGGCATCGGTGAGATCGACGACGTGACCGCGCGTCTCGTCGAGGCCCTCGCGCCTCTCGTCGGCTGATCCCGGGACGGTAGGGCGAGAGAAGTGTTCGGTCGCGAGAAGATCGAGTACAAGACGGTCGACCAGGTGCGCACCATGCGCCGGGCGGGACTGGTGGTCGCTGACGCGCTCGCCACGGTCCGTTCGGCGGTGCGCCCCGGCATGACGACCGCGGACCTGGACGCGCTCGCGGCGGCCGTGATCGGCGATGCCGGTGCGACGCCGTCGTTCCTGGGGTACCACGGGTACCCGGCGACGTTGTGCGTGTCCGTGAACGACGAGGTCGTGCACGGCATCCCGGGGACGCGCGAGCTGCTCCCGGGCGACGTCGTGTCGGTCGACTGCGGTGCGATCGTCGACGGGTGGCACGGGGACTCCGCGTTCTCGTTCGTCCTCCCCGAGGCGGACCCGGCCGACGTCGCGCTCGTCGAGGCGACCGAGCGGGCGCTCTGGGCCGGTATCGCGGCGCTGGCGACCGGCGAGCGCCTGGGTGACGTCGGCAACGCGGTGGAGGACTCGATCGAGGAGTCCTCGGCGGCGGACGGCATCCGCTACGGGATCATCGAGGAGTACGTGGGGCACGGCATCGGTACCTCGATGCACCAGCCCCCGGACGTCCTGAACTATCGGACGCGGGAGCGGGGACCGCGGCTCAAGCCGGGCATGTGCCTCGCGATCGAGCCCATGGTGACCCGGGGCGAGCGCTTCACGCAGGTGCTCGAGGACGACTGGACCGTCGTGACCGACGACGGCGCCCGTGCTGCTCACTGGGAGCACAGCGTCGCCATCCTCGAGGACGGGATCTGGGTGCTGACGGCCCCTGACGGCGGCGCGGCGAAGCTCGCCGAGCTCGGCGTGACCGTCGCCCCGCTGGACTGACCGTGCTCACGACGACGGCCCGTCACCGACCTTCACCGGCGGGGCGGGCCGTCGTCGTGCCGGCACGGGCCGGGGGCCGTGGGCCGGACCGCGCCCACCCGACCCCCACGACGGACCCGCACGGGCCGCGTGGCCCAGCGCACAGGGGGTCCGGTTCCCTCTGACGGATCGATGCCGTAGGATAGTCCGCTGGGTGTAGTCCGCGTTCCCTGTTCGGGTCCAACCGACCGGGCAGCAGGGCGGAATGCACACGACGTCCACTCACCGGTCCTCGTAGAGCGCGGGTGCGTGGGAAGCAGTTCGGACGAGAGTTAGCGGAGGATATGGCAAAGAAGGACGGTGTCATCGAGATCGAGGGCAGCGTGGTCGAGGCCCTGCCGAACGCGATGTTCCGCGTGGAGCTGGCCAACGGGCACAAGGTTCTGGCTCACATCTCGGGCAAGATGCGACAGCACTACATCCGGATCCTCCCCGAGGACCGAGTGGTGGTGGAGCTGAGCCCGTACGACCTGTCCCGTGGCCGGATCGTCTACCGCTACAAGTAGTCGTCAAGAATCCACCACTCGAAACAACTGCTGCCGCAGGCCTGGGTTCGCCCGCGCGTGCGTGCGGCGGCGGAGGAACAGACTGATGAAGGTCAAGCCCAGCGTCAAGAAGATCTGCGACAAGTGCAAGGTGATCCGCCGGCACGGTCGCGTCATGGTGATCTGCGAGAACCTGCGTCACAAGCAGCGCCAGGGCTGAGTCCCCGGCGCTCCGGCGCACGGTGATGCAGGTCCGCGAGAGCGGACCGATCGCCAGGCACCCTCGGGTGCCAACCAGCGCACCACCACGAACCTCACGGTCGGGCCGCACAGGCCCACTGAGGGGAACCCCCGGCTCGGAGGCCGGGGCCCGCAGCTCCGCGGGAAGATGGTGCGGTAGACCTCCGAACGAAGTAACAGGAGCCGGAAGGCACATGGCACGTCTTGTCGGCGTCGACCTCCCCCGCGAGAAGCGGCTCGAGATCGCGCTCACCTACATCTACGGCGTCGGCCGTACCCGCGCCCAGCAGACGCTGGCCGCCACCGGGATCTCCCCGGACGTTCGCGTGAAGGACCTCGGTGACACCGAGCTCGTCGCGCTGCGTGACTACCTCGAGGGCAACTACAAGCTCGAGGGTGACCTCCGCCGTGAGGTGGCTGCTGACATTCGCCGCAAGGTCGAGATCGGCTGCTACGAGGGCCTGCGTCACCGCCGCGGCCTGCCCGTCCGCGGGCAGCGCACCAAGACCAACGCGCGTACCCGCAAGGGACCCAAGCGCACCGTGGCCGGCAAGAAGAAGGCCCGCTAAGCAGTAGTCCGTGGGACGCGTGCAGCCTGCCTGAGCCTCGTGCTCACCCGCGCAGCGCACGCCGACCCGGTCCGAACACCTCAGACCAGGAGAAGATCCAGAAATGCCTCCCAAGACTCGCGCCACCGCGGCCCGCAAGCCGCGCCGCAAGGACAAGAAGAACGTCCCCCACGGCCAGGCGCACATCAAGAGCACGTTCAACAACACGATCGTGTCCATCACGGACCCGACCGGTGCCGTCATCGCCTGGGCCTCGGCCGGGCACGTCGGCTTCAAGGGCTCGCGCAAGTCGACGCCGTTCGCCGCGCAGCTCGCTGCTGAGTCCGCGGCCCGCCGCGCCCAGGAGCACGGCGTCAAGAAGGTCGACGTCTTCGTCAAGGGCCCCGGCTCCGGCCGTGAGACCGCGATCCGTTCGCTGACCGCGACCGGCCTCGAGGTCGGCTCGATCCAGGACGTCACGCCCCAGGCTCACAACGGCTGCCGCCCCCCGAAGCGTCGCCGCGTCTGATCCTCTGCTCCGCTCGTCGTCGCGCCGCGCCCCGGCCGGCCCGGGGGGGCGCCGCCGGGCGCCGCCCCCCGGGCGGGGGGACAGAGTCCCGTCCAGGAGCACGCGTTGCCCGTGATGCGTCATATAGCGGACGCACACCGAAAGGAACACACCAGTGCTGATCGCACAGCGCCCCACCCTGACCGAAGAGGTCATCTCGGAGAACCGTTCGCGCTTCTCCATCGAGCCGCTCGAGCCTGGCTTCGGCTACACCCTCGGCAACTCGCTTCGTCGCACCCTGCTCTCGTCCATCCCGGGCGCTGCAGTGACCTCGATCCGCATCGATGGTGTCCTCCACGAGTTCACCACCGTCGCCGGTGTCAAGGAAGACGTCACCGAGATCATCCTCAACATCAAGAACCTCGTGGTCTCCTCGGAGAACGACGAGCCGGTCGTGATGTACCTGCGCAAGCAGGGTGCTGGCGCGGTCACTGCCGCGGACATCGTGCCGCCGGCGGGCGTGGAGGTCCACAACCCGGACCTGCACATCGCCACCCTCAACGACAAGGGCAAGCTCGAGATCGAGCTGACGGTCGAGCGTGGACGTGGCTACGTCTCCGCCAACCAGAACAAGTCCTTCGACGCCGAGATCGGCCGTGTTCCTGTCGACTCGATCTACTCGCCGGTCCTCAAGGTCACGTACAAGGTCGAGGCGACCCGTGTCGAGCAGCGCACCGACTTCGACAAGCTGATCGTCGACGTCGAGACGAAGCAGGCGATCTCGCCGCGCGACGCGCTGGCCTCGGCCGGCAAGACGCTCGTCGAGCTCTTCGGGCTCGCCCGTGAGCTGAACGTCGAGGCCGAGGGCATCGAGATCGGCCCGTCCCCGACGGACGCCGCTCTGGCTGCGGACCTTGCGCTCCCGATCGAGGAGCTCAACCTCACGATCCGCTCGTACAACTGCCTCAAGCGCGAGGGCATCCACCAGGTCGGCGAGCTCGTCGCTCGTAGCGAGGCAGACCTGCTGGACATCCGGAACTTCGGCGCGAAGTCCATCAACGAGGTCAAGGAGAAGCTCGCCGAGCTCGGCCTGAACCTCAAGGACTCGCCGCTGGACTTCGACCCATCGACGGCCGACTACTACGAGGCCGACGAGGACGAGGCGACGTTCTCCGACGGGCAGCAGCAGTACTGACCTTCCGTGCGAGCGGCTCGGCCGCACGCACGATCCACTTCTAAGGAGCAAGATCAATGCCTACCCCCACCAAGGGTCCGCGGCTCGGCGGTGGCCCGGCTCACGAGCGCCTCATCCTCGCGAACCTGTCCACGGCGCTCTTCGAGCACGGCCGCATCACGACGACCGAGACCAAGGCGAAGCGTCTTCGTCCGCTGGCCGAGCGTCTCATCACGTTCGCGAAGCGCGGTGACCTCTCGGCCCGTCGTCGCGTCATGACCGTGGTCCGCGACAAGTCCGTCGTGCACACGCTCTTCACCGAGATCGCCCCGCAGATGGCGGAGCGCAACGGTGGCTACACCCGCATCACGAAGGTCGGCAACCGCAAGGGCGACAACGCCCCCATGGCCGTCATCGAGCTCGTGACCGAGCCCGTCAGCCCCAAGCAGGCTGTCGTGCGCGAGGCCGAGAAGGCTGCGAAGAAGTCCAGCAAGCCCAAGGCTGCCAAGGTCGAGGAGGCTCCCGTCGAGGACGCCGTGATCGAGGACGCACCCGTCGTCGAGGACGCTCCCGTCGTGGAGGACGCCCCCGTCGAGGACGCGAAGGACTCGAAGGAGAAGTGATCCTCTCCCGGCTCTGCCGGGAAGGTCTCTCCTGAAGGGCCCGGCACCATCTGGTGCCGGGCCCTTCGTCGTGCCCGACGGCGGAGCGCCCGTGGGGCGTGCGCGGCCCTCGCGCGGTGCGTCCGCCGGGACGCAGGCGTCTGGGGGGGGCGGAGGGGTCGCCGCGCGGCGGGGCGGCCCGGCAGGGGTGGGCCGTGCGGCGGCGGGGGGGGGCCCGGGGGGGGGGGGGCGGGGCGCGGGGGGGCGGGCCCGACGCCGCGCGCCGTCGGGTCGGGGGGCCGAACCGGCGGGCGTCCGGTGCGGCCCGTGCCGCGGGGCGGGCGTGCCGCCCCTAGATTGGTCCGTATGGGTCTGCCGGTGCTGTTCGTCCACGGTTCGCGCACGTCCCGCACGATGTGGCGGGCGCAGCTCGAGGCCATGGAGCGCGCGGGCATCGAGGCCGTCGCGGTCGACCTGCCGGGGCACGGTGTCCGGACGGGCGAGGCGTTCACGCTCGACGGTGCCGTGGCGAGCGTCGTCGGAGCGGTGGACGACCTGGGAGGTCGGGCGCTCGTCGTCGGGCTCTCGCTGGGCGGGTACGTGGGGATCGAGCACCGCGCGCGCTTCCCCGAGCAGGTCGCGGGGCTCGTCGCGGCGAGCTGCTGCACGGTCCCGGCGTCGAGGCTGCGTGGCGCGTGGCGCGTCGCCGCCGACCGCATCGAGAGGCTGCCGGACAACGGTGCTGCGCTCAACCAGGCCCTCGTCAACCGCACCCTGCCCGCCGCGGGCATCGAGGACATCGGTGCGGGCGGGTTCGCGCTCACGACCATGACGGCGATCCTCGACGAGGTGGGTCAGACGGAGCCGTTGGCGGCACTGGGGAGGACCGACTCGCCCGTGTGGTTCGTCAACGGGCGGTGGGACCACTTCCGGTTCGGTGAGCGCGCGTACCTCGCCGCCGCGCGCGCGGGTGGGGCGCGGGCCGAGCTCGTCGTGATCCCGGGCGCCAAGCACCTCGTGAGCCTCGACCGTCCCGTCGCGTTCAACCGGGCGGTCCTCGCGGCGCACGCCGACCTCACCGGCGCGGACGACCGTCCGACCCAGGTCAGGTGAGGGGCAGGTCCCAGGCCCTGGCCCCGCCGACCAGGGCCGCGGAGTTGGGGACGATCACGACGTCGTCGCCGAGCCGCTCGAGCGCGGACGGCGTGATCTGGCGCGAGTTGCCGCCGCCGAGGTAGAGCCGGTCCCACCAGAACACGGGGCGCAGCCCGTCGACGAGCGCGACGACGCGGCGCGACCACAGGCCGTTGCCGAGCCGGCGGCGCTCGACCTCTCCGATGTACTCGTCGTAGGTGGTCCCGCGCCGCACGGGGGCGTGCGACCACTCGAGGTGAGGGGCGAGGCGTCCGCCGTGGAACAGGGCGGAGCCGAGCCCTGTCCCGAGCGTGAGGACGAGCTCGAGGCCCGACGCGGCGATGACCCCCGCCCCGTGGACCTCGGCGTCGTTGAGCACGAGGGCCGGCACGCCCAGCCGCTCGCGGACGGCCGCCTGGACGTCGAAGCTGGCCCACTGCTCGGCGAGCTCCGGGTCGATCCTGCTGCGCGGGCCCGAGCGGGTGATGTAGTGCGGGGTGTGCACGACGACGCCACGGCGGATCATGCCGGGCATGCCGACCGTGACGCGCGCGGCCGGGGGCAGACGCTCGGCGATCTGCGCGATCACGTCGACCAGGAGCGAGGGCGGCAGCGGGTAGGGCGTGGGGACCCGGACGGCGGTCGCGTGCGCGGTCCCGGCGGCGTCCAGCACGTTGGCCTTGATGCCGCCCCCGCCGCAGTCCACCGCGAGGGTGCGCAGGTCGGGGGAGCCGGGGTCGTCGGGGCGTTCGGGCATGTCAGCACAGTATCGGCGCTAGCGTAGGTGCACGTGACGAACGAGCAGCCGGTCCGTGTCCGCCTGGACCTCGCCTACCAGGGGACGGCCTTCGCCGGCTGGGCCACCCAGCCCGGCCTGCGGACCGTCCAGGGAGTCCTCGAGGAGGGCCTGGGGCAGGTCCTGCGAGGTGACCCGCCGCGTCTGACGGTCGCCGGGCGGACCGACTCCGGGGTCCACGCGCGGGGGCAGGTGGCCCACGTGGACCTGCCGAGGCCCGCGTGGGACGCGATGCCGGGCAGGTCGGACCGGCAGCCCGGGGACGCGCTCGTCGCGCGCCTCACGGGGGTGCTGCCCGGTGACGTCGTGGTGCACCGCGCGACGCTCGCCCCCGAGGGGTTCGACGCGCGCTTCTCGGCGGTGTACCGCAGCTACACGTTCCGCATCGTCGACGACCCTGCCCTGCGGGACCCCCTGCGGCGCGAGTGGGTCCTGTGGAACCGCAAGCGGCTCGACGCCGACGCGATGCACGCGGCCCTCCAGCCGCTGCTCGGGGTCCGGGACTTCGCGGCGTTCTGCAAGCCGCGTCCCGGCGCGACGACGATCCGCGAGCTGCAGCACCTGTCGTGGGAGCGGGCGACCGAGGGCCCGGACGAGGGGCTCGTCGTCGCGCACGTGCGTGCCGACGCGTTCTGCCACAACATGGTCCGCGCCCTGGTCGGAGCGTCGGTCGCCGTGGGGGAGGGGCGCCGCCCCGTCTCGTGGCCCGCGGAGGTCCTGGCGGCCCGGCGCCGGGACGCGGGCGCGGGCGTCGTGCCGCCGCACGGCCTGGTCCTCGAGGCCGTCAGCTACCCGCCCGACGACGAGCTCGCGGCCCGTGCCGAGCGCGTCCGCGCGGTCCGCATGGACGAGGACGTGTGGGACGCGGGTCCTTCCGGGACGGTCGCCACCCCCACGCCCTAGGTGTACCCGGCCAGGAGGTGGCACCTGTGCGCTACGGCTCCTCGACGATGTGGACCGCGGCCTCCTCGGCGCTCGCCGCTGCCCCGTCGATCCCCGCGTCGTCGGCGTACGTGTCGTTGACGCGCCCGTCGAGCGCGTCGGAGTCGGCCACGAGCCGGCCCGAGCGCGTGGTGTCGGGGCGGTCGAGCGGGTCGCCCTCCCAGGTCTCGGGCTCCTCGTCGGCGAGGCGCTGGTCGAGCGACTCGCCGTCCTCCTCGAGCCGTTCGGGGTGGGCGTAGGTCAGCGGCGCGCGCTCGGGCGGGGCGTACCCCTCGTCGAGGACGTCGTCGACCCCGCGGTCTACCAGCGTGTCGTCCTGCTGGAGCTGGTCGGAGTCGCCCTCGGTGCCGAGGGCGGGGTCTGTCCGGGTTGCCGGTGTGTCGTCGCTCATGTCTCCACACTGGCACCGGCGCGCGGATCTCGCAGCCCACCGGGCACACCTCACACCCCGGGGCGCTGCGCCCGGGTAGACCGCCCGTGCCCGACGACGGAGCGCACCCGGGCGCACGGTCGCACCCGGGTGCGTGGCGCCGTCGGGCACGTCGCCCTCCCCGGCGCCGGACGGGTCCGCGGCGAAATGGAATCGTCATCCACGGCCCCGGGCAGGGAGGATGGACCCGTGGGTCACATCGACATCAGCGACATCAGCTACTTCCTGCCCGACGGGCGCCCCCTCCTGGCCGGGGCGACCCTGCGCGTCGCGGACGGGGCCAAGGTCGCGCTCGTCGGACCCAACGGCGCCGGCAAGACGACGCTCCTGCGCATCGTCGCGGGCGACCTCGCCCCGCACGGCGGCACCGTGGGCAGGTCCGGCGGGCTCGGCGTGATGCGCCAGTTCGTCGGCCGCATCGACGACGACCGGTCGGTCCGGGACCTGCTCGTCGACCTCGCCCAGCCCTCCGTCCGGGACGCCGCGCGCGAGCTCGCAGCGGCCGAGCTCGACATCATGACGGTCGACGACACCCCGTCGCAGATGCGCTACGCCCAGGCGCTTGCCGACTGGGCCGACGCACGCGGCTACGAGGCCGAGGCCGAGTGGGACAAGGTCACCGACGAGGTCCTGTCGATCCCGTTCGAGCAGGCGCAGTTCCGGGAGGTCCGCACGCTGTCGGGCGGCGAGCAGAAGCGCCTGGTCCTCACGGCCCTGTTCCGCGGCCCCGAGGAGGTCCTGCTCCTCGACGAGCCCGACAACTACCTCGACGTGCCGACCAAGCGCTGGCTCGAGGAGAAGCTCGCGGCCTCGCCCAAGACCGTGCTGTTCATCAGCCACGACCGCGAGCTCCTGGCCCGCACCGCGACCCAGGTCGCGACGGTCGAGCCCACGGCCGCGGGCGGCACGATCTGGGTCCACGGCGGCGGGTTCGGCACCTACGGCGACGCGCGGGCCGACCGGCGCAGCCGCCTCGAGGAGCTGCTGCGCCGCTGGGAGGAGGAGCACGCCAAGCTCAAGGACCTCGTGAACACGCTCAAGAACAAGGCCGCCTTCAACGACGGGCTCGCGAGCCGCTACCAGGCCGCCCAGACGCGCCTGCGCAAGTTCGAGGAGGCCGGCCCGCCGCAGGTCCTCGCGCACGAGCAGAACGTCAAGGTCCGCCTCACGGGCGGGCGCACCGCCAAGCGGGCCGTGACGTGCGAGCAGCTCGAGCTCACAGGGCTCATGGCGCCCTTCGACCTCGAGGTCTTCTTCGGCGAGCGCGTCGCGATCCTGGGCTCCAACGGCTCGGGCAAGTCGCACTTCATGCGGCTCCTCGCGCGGGGCGGGTCGGACCCGGACGTCGAGCACCGGCCCGTCCACGAGAACGCAGCAGGCGGTGCAGGCACGGCAGGAGACGCCGCCGCCGTCCCGCCCGTGGCCCACACGGGCCGGGCCGCGCTCGGCTCGCGCGTGCGACCCGGCTGGTTCGCGCAGAACCACGCCCACCCCGAGTTCGAGGGGCGCACGCTCCTCGAGATCCTGCACCGCGGCGACGGGGCGCGCGACGGCATGGGACGCGAGCCCGCGAGCAAGGCCCTCGACCGCTACGAGCTCGTGGGGCAGGCCGAGCAACGGTTCGAGACGCTGTCCGGCGGGCAGCAGGCGCGCTTCCAGATCCTCCTGCTCGAGCTCGGGGGAGCGACGCTGCTGCTGCTCGACGAGCCCACCGACAACCTCGACCTGCACTCCGCCGAGGCTCTCGAGGCGGGCCTCGCGGCCTTCGAGGGCACGGTCCTCGCGGTCACGCACGACCGCTGGTTCGCCCGCGGTTTCGACCGGTTCGTCGTGTTCGGCTCGGACGGGCGCGTCGTCGAGACGCCCGAGCCCGTGTGGGACGTCGAACGGGTGGTCCGCAAGCGCTGACGTGGCGTCGGGCGGGCTGCGGCCGGTCGCCCCTCGGGCTCCCCGGCGCAGCCCTGCGGCTCGCGGTGGCGCCG
Organism: Oerskovia douganii; assembly: GCF_015142735.1. Lineage (GTDB taxonomy): Bacteria > Actinomycetota > Actinomycetes > Actinomycetales > Cellulomonadaceae > Oerskovia > Oerskovia douganii. Next base: position 110,134 of record NZ_JACSPN010000003.1, read on the forward strand.
GGACCGCGGTGAGGAAGACCACACGGCCCGCAGGGAGCCGGTAGCACGACCTGCGCGACGCCGTCGGGCTCCTAAAATGGAGCAATGGCCGTCCCCAAGATCGTCCTCTTCTACGCCTTCACACCGCTCGCCGACCCGCGCGCGGTGCAGATGTGGCAACGCTCCCTCGGGGAGCAGTGGGGACTGACGGGCCGCGTCATCGTCTCCGAGCACGGGATCAACGCGACGCTCGGGGGAACGGTCGAGAACCTCAAGCAGTACGTCAAGACCACCCGGCAGTACCCGCCCTTCGCCGGGATCGACGTCAAGTGGTCGGACGGCACGGGGCGCGACTTCCCGCGCCTGTCCGTCAAGGTGCGAACCGAGCTCGTGAGCTTCGGCGCCGTCGACGAGCTCAAGGTCGACGAGGACGGCGTGGTCGACAGCGGCGTGCGGCTCGCCCCCGAGGCGCTGCACGAGCTCGTGGCCGAGCGCGGGGACGACGTGGTGTTCTTCGACGGCCGCAACGCGTTCGAGGCCGCGATCGGGAAGTTCCGCGGCGCCGTCGTGCCCGACGTCACGACGACGCGCGACTTCGTCGCCGAGCTCGACTCGGGCGCGTACGACGACCTCAAGGGCCGGCCGGTCGTGACCTACTGCACGGGAGGCGTGCGCTGCGAGGTCCTGTCCTCGCTCATGCTCGCGCGCGGCTTCGAGGAGGTCTACCAGCTCGACGGCGGGATCGTGCGCTACGGCGAGACGTTCGGCGACGAGGGTCTGTGGGAGGGTTCGCTCTACGTGTTCGACGAGCGCATGCACGTCGAGTTCGGGAGCGAGACCGTCCCGCTCGGCGAGTGCTGCGAGTGCGGCGCCGCGACCGCGAAGTACGAGAACTGCGTCGACCCGGGCTGCCAGACGCTCCGCCTGTTCTGCGCCGACTGCGCGGGCGTGGCCCGCACGCTCCAGTGCGACGCATGTGCCGACCTGCGCCCCGGCACGTATCCTCGTCCTCGGGAAGGCGCGTCGACCGGCCTCTCCCACGACAACCACCGGGCAACCGCCTGAATCGGCGCTCTGGCGCCCGTGCGTGCGCCGTCCTGCACGCTGCTCCCACCCGGGGAGATCTCACCCTGGGTGTGACGCAGCATGTTTTGACCCTGCACGGACCGTCCAGGTAGTCTGTTGAGTCGTTGTGCTTCCCCTTCGGTATCTCGTCACCTGTGCGCCCACTCGCTCCGTGACCTGGACACCCGTCAACCGAAGGCCGAACGACTTGTCGGACGCAGGCTCCTGCGCCGAAGACATCGAAGACACGAAACGAAGGCTACGACCGTGCGTACGTACACCCCGAAGCCCGGCGACGTCCAGCGTGACTGGTACGTCATCGACGCGACCGACGTCGTCCTGGGCCGTCTCGCCACCCACGTGGCGACCCTGCTCCGTGGCAAGCACAAGGCCACCTTTGCTCCGCACGTCGACGGCGGTGACTTCGTCATCGTCATCAACGCCGGCAAGGTTGCCCTGACCGGCAACAAGCGCGAGCAGAAGCTGGCATACACCCACTCCGGTTACCCGGGTGGTCTTCGGGCGGTCGCGTACAGCGACCTGCTGGAGAAGCACCCCGAGCGTGCTGTGGAGAAGGCCGTCCGCGGCATGATCCCCAAGACCTCGCTCGGCCGCGCTCAGTTCGGCAAGCTCAAGGTCTACGCAGGCTCTGAGCACCCGCACGCCGCGCAGCAGCCGAAGACTTTCGAGATCACCCAGGTCGCGCAGTAGGCTCCGCCTGCTCGTAGACGAGAACTTAGGACGCGAGGACACACCAGTGGCCGAGACCACCGTCGACATCGACGTGCTGGACGAAGAGACCCCCAGCAACTACACCTCTGAGAGCGCGGCCCCCACGGGCCGTGGCCAGAGCATCACCGCCCCCGCGCAGGCCCTGGGCCGTCGCAAGGAGGCCATCGCCCGCGTGCGCCTGGTGCCCGGCACCGGCCAGTGGAAGATCAACGGCCGCACCCTCGAGGGGTACTTCCCCAACAAGGTGCACCAGCAGCTCGTCAACTCCCCGCTGAAGCTGGTCGACGTCGAGGGTCGCTTCGACGTCATCGCCCGCATCAACGGTGGTGGCACCTCCGGCCAGGCCGGCGCCCTGCGCCTCGGCATCGCCCGTGCGCTGAACGAGATCGACGCCGAGCACAACCGCCCGGCGCTCAAGAAGGCCGGCTTCCTGACCCGCGACGCTCGCGTCGTCGAGCGCAAGAAGGCCGGGCTCAAGAAGGCCCGCAAGGCTCCGCAGTACTCCAAGCGCTGATCCAGCGCTTGCGAACGACGGCCCCGGTGGACACAGTCCACCGGGGCCGTCGTCTTTTGTCAGGGATGCTGACGAGCGACCGGACCGGTCTGCTCGCAGCGGGGGCGGGACAGGCCCTGGTGCCTGTACCGTCCCGTTGAGGGAGGAAACTCATGGGACGACTGTTCGGCACCGACGGGGTGCGGGGGCTGGCGAACAGAGACGTCACGGCCGAGCTCGCGCTCGGCCTGGGCGTGGCTGCTGCGAACGTGCTGGGACGCACGGGACAACCTGACGGGCACCGGCCGCGCGCCGTGATCGGCCGCGACCCCCGGGCCTCGGGCGAGTTCCTGGGGGCCGCCGTGACGGCAGGTCTCGCCAGCGCGGGCGTGAACGTGCTCGACGTCGGCGTCCTGCCCACCCCCGCGGTCGCGTTCCTCACGAGCACGCTCGACGTGGACTTCGGGGTCATGATCTCCGCGTCGCACAACCCGATGGCGGACAACGGCATCAAGTTCCTCGCGCGCGGAGGCATCAAGCTCGAGGACTCGCTCGAGGACGAGATGGAGCGCCAGCTCCACGCCGAGTGGGACCGGCCGCTCGGGGCCGAGGTCGGCCGCGTGCGCCGCGACACCGGGAGCGCGGGGGCCGACTACGTCGAGCACCTCATCGCGAGCATCGGCGCCACGGGGGACGCCCTGCCGCTCTCCGGGCTGCGGATCGCCGTCGACTGTGCGAACGGGGCCGCGAGCGACGTGGGACCGGCCGCGCTGCGCGCAGCGGGAGCAGACGTCGTCGTCATGAACGCGAGCCCCGACGGGCGCAACATCAACGAGAAGTGCGGGTCCAACCACCCCGAGCAGCTCCAGGCCGTCGTGGTCGCCTCCGAGGCGGACTTCGGCGTCGCGTTCGACGGTGACGCGGACCGCTGCATCGCGGTCGACCACCGCGGCGTGCTCGTCGACGGCGACCAGATCATGGGCGTCCTGGCCCTCGCCGAGAAGGACAAGGGCCGCCTCGCCGACGACACGCTCGTCGTGACCGTGATGAGCAACCTCGGGCTCATCCTCGCGATGCGCGAGGCCGGTATCCGCACGGTCCAGACGGCCGTGGGGGACCGCTACGTGCTCGAGGAGATGCGCGCCAAGGGGTACACGCTCGGTGGCGAGCAGTCCGGCCACATCATCCTGTCCCAGTTCGCGACGACGGGCGACGGGGTGCTGACCGCGCTCCAGCTCGCCTCGCGCATCCAGGAGTCCGGCGCCAAGCTGTCCGACCTCGCCGGTGCCGTGCCCAAGCTGCCGCAGACGCTCCTCAACGTGCGCGGCGTCGACAAGGCTCGGACCGCGACCGACGAGGCCCTCCAGGCCGCCGTCGCAGCGGCCGAGGAGCAGCTCGGGGAGACGGGGCGGGTCGTCCTGCGATCGTCGGGCACCGAGCCCCTCGTCCGGGTCATGGTCGAGGCCGCGACGCAGACCACGGCCGACGCCGTCGCCGAGTCGCTCGCGCAGGTCGTGCGCGACAGGCTCGCCCTGTGACGACCGGCCCCGTCGACCTGGGGACGGGGGCCGGTCACGCCGGACCCGTCGACCAGGGCCTGAAGGACCAGGTCGCGGCCCACCTCGCCCGGTACGAGGACGGCGTGCTCCCGATCGTCCAGGCAGGCCACCCCGTCCTGCGGGCTGTCGCGGCGCCCTACACGGGCCAGCTCGGAGACCTGTTCCCCGCGCTCGTCGAGGCGATGCGCCGCACCATGCACGCCGCGCCCGGCGTCGGGCTCGCGGCCCCGCAGATCGGCCTCGGTCTGGCGGTCGCCGTGGTCCAGGACCCCGGGGTCGCGGACCCCGAGGACGCAGACCTGCGGGAGCGGCACCCCGTGCCGTTCCGGGTCCTGGTCAACCCGACCTACGAGCCCGTGGGCGACGAGCGGCGCGCGTTCTTCGAGGGCTGCCTGAGCGTGAGCGGCTGGCAGGCCGTCGTCGCCCGGCCACGGACCGTGCGCCTCACGGCGCAGGACGAGCACGGCGCACCCGTCGACGAGGTCCTCACGGGATGGCCCGCGCGCATCGTCCAGCACGAGACGGACCACCTGCGCGGCGAGCTGTACCTCGACCACGCCGAGGTCCGCTCGCTCGCGTCGAACGACAACATGATGCGGTACTGGGGCAGCACGCCGGACCCCTCGGGGGCCGCGGAAGCGCTGGGGTTCCGGCTGCCCTGACCGCCCCGCACGACCGGCGGGTGCGCGGGCACGCGACCACCCGTCGCGCGCAGGACGTCACAGCATCCCTGCGGGGGACCTCTCTCCAGGTGGATCTCCCTCCGGAGGATGACGTGCCGGGCCGCTGCGTCCGGCAGAATCGTCCTCGGAAGGTGGGGGTCGACATCAGGGCAGACTGGGGGGTTTCCCCGATGGTGTCGGGCCTCCGTATCCGTAGGCTGGTCACAGGCGTCCACCGACGTCTGTGACCAGCCTGGCTCGCCCCACCAGCCGACGAACAGAGGACCCGTGATCGAGGCCGTTTCGACCTTCCTGGAGAACCTGGAGACCTGGGTCCTCGCTCTCGCGGCGTCCGCCTGGATCTACCCCGCCCTGTACGCCTTCGCGACGATCGACGGGTTCTTCCCGCCGATCCCCAGCGAGTCCGTGGTCATCACGCTCGCCGTCGCCGCCAGCGCGTCGGGCAACCCGAACCTCGTGCTCGTCCTGGTGATCGCCGCGCTCGGAGCCTGGACGGGGGACCAGATCGCCTACGCGCTGGGTCGCACGGTCGGGACAGAACGCTTCCGCTTCCTGCGGACCGTGCGGGGGCGCAAGGCCGTCGCCTGGGCAGACCAGGCGCTCAAGGTGCGCGGTGCCGCGTTCATCCTCGCGGCCCGCTACGTCCCGATCGGCCGCGTCGCGGTCAACATGACCGCGGGCGCCGTCGGGTACCCCCGTCGCCGCTTCATGGCCTACTCCGGGATCGCCGCCGCCACCTGGGCGGTCTACTCGGTGATCATCGGCCTCGTCGCCGCGCAGTGGCTGGGGCACCAGCCGCTCCTCGCCATGGTGATCGGCGTGTTCATGGGCGTCCTGTCCGGCGTGGTCGTCGACCGCGTGATGAACAGCATGGCGCGCCGCCGCCGCGCACGGGAGGCAGCCCGCGACGCCGCCGTGGCGACCCCCCTCCACGGTGGGTCGGCCGACCGGTCGGTCGCGACGTCGTCGGGCCTCGACGACGACGAGGACGCGGTCCGCCGCGCCTGCTGACCCCCCGCAGCGCCGCCCGCGGCAAGGGTCAGACCTTGCGCAGGCGCGCGCGCTGGACCGAGTGGTCCGACCCCTTCGTGAGCACCAGCGTCGCGCGCCCGCGGGTCGGCAGGATGTTCTGCTCGAGGTTCGGCGCGTTGATCGAGTCCCAGATCGACTTCGCCTTCTCGACGGCCTCCTCGTCGGTCAGCGTCGCGTAGCGCTTGAAGTACGACTCGGGGCGCGCGAACGCCGTCCGCCGCAGCGACAGGAAGCGGTCCACGTACCACTGGCGGATGTTGCGCGTGCGCGCGTCGACGTAGATCGAGAAGTCGAAGAAGTCGCTCACCGCGACCGTGGACTCGTCCGACGGGCCGGGCCGCGCCGGCTGGAGGACGTTGAGCCCCTCGACGATCAGGACGTCCGGCTTGCGGACGACCGTCTCGGCACCCGGGACGATGTCATAGGTCAGGTGGTCGTAGACCGGGCTGCGGACCTCGGGCGCGCCGGCCTTGACCCGCGACAGGAAGCGGATGAGCGCACGCCGGTCGTACGACTCGGGGAAGCCCTTGCGCTCCATGAGCCCGCGGCGCGCGAGCTCGGCGTTCGGGTAGAGGAACCCGTCGGTCGTGATGAGCTCGACGCGTGGCGTCTCCGGCCAGCGGGCGAGCATCTCGCGCAGGACCCGGGACGTCGTCGACTTGCCCACGGCGACCGACCCCGCGACCCCGATCACGTACGGCGTGCGCGTCGAGTTCTCCCGCAGGAACGTCGACGTGGCCTCGTGCAGGCCGCTCGTCGCGGTGACGTACAGGTTCAGCAGCCGCGAGATCGGCCGGTAGATCGCGTCCACCTCCGCCAGGTCGATCGGGTCGCCCAACCCGCGCAGCTTGACGACGTCGGCGTCCGTCAGCGGCAGAGGCGTCGACTCGGAGAGCTTGCTCCACGCCGCACGGTCCAGGTCGACGTAGGGCGACGTCGGCGCGAGATCGGGCAGGCGTCCGGAGCCGGGCGCGGCGTCCTGGCCGCTCGCAGGGGAACCCTCGAGCGGAGGGACGGGCAGGTCGGAGGAAGGAACCACTCGGACGATTCTGCCGGACTCCGGGGCGCACCGTGAACACGAAGACGCTGGACCGCTAACAAAGAACCGCGAGATGTCGCGGCTGCGAAGGCCCCAGGACGTCCGGCTAGACTCCGAGACCATGTGTGGAATCGTGGGTTACGCAGGCCCCTCAGAAGCGTCGGGGCGACCCCTCGACGTCGTCCTCGAAGGACTCGGAAGGCTCGAGTACCGCGGCTACGACTCGGCCGGGGTCGCGCTCGTCGCGCCCGACCAGAGCACCGTCGCGACGGCCAAGAAGTCCGGCAAGCTCGTCAAGCTCGTCGACGAGCTCCAGGCCCGGCCGCTGCCCGCGGCCACCGCGGCGATCGGGCACACCCGTTGGGCGACCCACGGCGCGCCGAACGACACCAACGCCCACCCGCACCTCGCGGACGACGGCCGGCTCGCCGTGATCCACAACGGGATCGTCGAGAACTTCGCCGTCCTCAAGGAGGAGCTGCTCGCCGACGGCGCCACGTTCCTCTCCGAGACCGACACCGAGGTCGCCGCGCAGCTCCTCGCCCGCGCCTACCGGCGCACCGGGAACCTCACCGAGGCCATGGCCTACGTCGCCCGCCAGCTCGAGGGGACGTTCACCCTGCTCGCCGTCCACGCGGACGACCCGACCACCGTGGTCGGCGCACGGCACGACTCGCCGCTCGTCGTCGGGCTCGGCGAGGGCGAGAACTTCCTCGGCTCGGACGTCGCCGCCTTCATCGCGTCGACCAAGGACGCCCTCGAGCTCGGCCAGGACCAGATCGTCACCATCACCCCGGACACCGTCGAGGTCACCGACTTCCACGGCAACCCCGCCGAGGCCACGCGCTTCACGGTCGACTGGGACGCCGCCGCGGCCGAGAAGGGCGGGTTCTCGTCCTTCATGGACAAGGAGATCCACGACCAGCCGCACGCCGTGGGCGACACCCTGCTCGGGCGCACCGACGCCGACGGCCGCCTGGTCCTCGACGACCTGCGGATCGACGAGGCCGTGCTGCGGACCGTCGACAAGATCATCGTCGTCGCGTGCGGCACGGCCGCCTACTCGGGGCACGTCGCCAAGTACGCGATCGAGCACTGGTGCCGCATCCCCGTCGAGGTCGAGCTCGCGCACGAGTTCCGCTACCGCGACCCGATCGTCGACGAGAAGACCCTCGTCGTGGCCGTCACGCAGTCCGGCGAGACCATGGACACCCTCATGGCCGTGCGGCACGCTCGCGAGCAGGGCGCCAAGGTCATCTCGATCGTCAACACGCACGGGTCCACCATCCCGCGCGAGTCCGACGCCGTCCTGTACACGCACGCCGGCCCCGAGATCGCCGTCGCCTCGACCAAGGCGTTCCTCTCGCAGATCACCGCGGCCTACCTCCTGGGTCTGTACCTCGCCCAGCTGCGCGGGAACAAGTTCCCCGACGAGATCCGCGAGATCCTCGACGACCTGCGCGAGATGCCCCGCAAGATCCAGACCGTGATCGAGCGCGGCGAGTACGTGAGCGCCGTGGCCCGCTCCATGAAGGACGCCACGTCCGTCCTCTTCCTGGGACGCCACGTCGGGTTCCCGGTCGCGCTCGAGGGCGCTCTCAAGCTCAAGGAGCTCGCGTACATCCACGCCGAGGGCTTCGCCGCGGGCGAGCTCAAGCACGGCCCCATCGCGCTCATCGACGAGGGCCAGCCGGTCTTCGTCGTGGTGCCGTCGCCGCGCGGGCGCGACTCGTTGCACTCCAAGGTCGTCTCCAACATCCAGGAGATCCGTGCGCGCGGCGCGCGGACCCTCGTGATCGCCGAGGACGGCGACGACGCGGTGCTGCCCTACGCCGACGAGATCTTCTGGATCCCGCAGTCGCCCACCCTCATGTCGCCGCTGCTCGCGGTCGTCCCGCTGCAGATCTTCGCGATGGCCCTCGCCACGGCCAAGGGGCTCGACGTCGACCAGCCGCGCAACCTCGCGAAGTCGGTCACGGTCGAGTAGTCGCTCGTCCCTGCCTCCCGGAAGCCCCCCCCCCCACCACCACCACCCTCCCGGGCGGGCCGCACCGGCCCACTGAGGGCACCCCCCGGCGCGGCGGCGGGGGGGGCTTCCGTCGTCACGGCTGCGGCTGCGGCTCGGGCTCTGCTGCAGCTGCCGCGCCCGCTGCCGCGGCCCGCGTGCGGGGGCGTGGGCGTTGGGCGCGGTCGGGGACCGGACCGTGCGCCGAGGGCAGGGCCGGCGTGGTCGGAGGGCCCTGCGACATAGGGTGAGCGCATGATCATCGGGGTGGGTATCGACGTGGTGGACGTCGCGCGGTTCATGGACACGCTCGAGCGGACGCCGCGCCTGCGGGAGAAGCTGTTCACCCCGGCCGAGCGGGACCTGCCCGCGTCGTCGCTCGCGGCCCGGTTCGCCGCCAAGGAGGCCATCGCCAAGGCGCTCGGTGCACCCGGCGGCATGCGCTGGCAGGACGCGACGGTCCACCGGGTCGTCGGGGGAGCGCCCCAGGTCGAGATCTCGGGGACGGTCCAGGCGCGCGCGACCGAGCTGGGCATCGCGCGGTTCCACCTGTCGATCTCGCACGACGCGGGGATCGCGTCGGCCATGGTGGTCGCGGAGGGCTGAGGGCTCGTGGCCGTGAGCGGCCGTCGAGCACGAGGTTGCGGTCGTTCTCGACGTCAGGACGACCGCAACCTCGTGCTCGGCACCGGCACGGCCCCGCAGGCACCGAGCCGGCGGAGCGGTCAGCCCTGCAGCGCAGGCACGACCTCGCGCTCGAACAGCTCGATCCCGCTGCGGTCGTACGCGGCCTCGGCGAAGTACGTGATCGCGTAGGTCATGCCCGCGCCCTCGAGCTTCTGGAGGTTCTCGACGATCTGCTCGGGCGTGCCCACGAGCGGGCCCGAGCGGAAGTCGGCGACGGTCTCCTCGGCCTTCGCCGGGACCGTCTTGGCGTAGTGCTCGCCGATCCAGCGCAGGCGGTCCTCGACCTCGGCCTCGGTCGCGCCGATGACGACGTTGTAGTTGGACGAGCGCGTGATGTCCTCGAACGGGCGCCCGACGTCCTCGCAGTGCCCCCGCAGGATCTCCGACTTGCGCGTGAAGCCCTCGAGCTGGCCGTCGAAGTTCGTGTACTGCGCGTGGCGCGCCGCGATGCGCAGGGTCTTCTTCTCGCCGCCGCCCGCGATCCACAGCGGGATGCTGGGGGCGCTGGCGCCGTCGGGGCCCACGCCGTCGAGCACCTGGAGCGGCTGCGGGTGGCACAGCGCGCCGTCGACCTGGAAGTACCGGCCGTCGAGGGTCGCCGAGCCGGTGCGCCACATCTGCTCCATGACCTGCACGCCCTCGTCGAGCGCGCCGAGCCGGTCGCCCGCGCCGGGGAAGCCGTAGCCGTAGGCACGCCACTCGTGCTCGTACCAGCCGGCGCCGATGCCCATCTCTGCGCGGCCGCCGCTGACGATGTCGACGGTCGTCGCGACCTTCGCGAGGTAGGCCGGGTTGCGGTAGGCGATGCACGTGCACATCTGGCCCAGGCGCACGCGCTCGGTCGATGCGGCGAACGCGGCCATGAGGGTCCAGGCCTCGTGCGTGGCCTCGCCCGTGGGTTCCGGGACGGTGTGGAAGTGGTCGTACACCCAGGCCGACTCCCACGCGTGGCGCGAGCCCGGGTGGCGTTCGCCGGCGAGCGCGGTGTCCGCGTGCCGCGCGAGCGAGCGCATGGTCTCCCACTGCTCGGAGGGGTCGATGCCGACGAGGTCCTGACGCCAGCCTTGCGGGATGAAGAGTCCGAATCGCATGGGCGCCAATCTAGCCCGGCGTGCCGGGGGCGCGTCGGAAGGGGCCGCCGCGGTCGGTCCCGACGGGTCGCGGCGGGGCGTGACGCGCCGGGGCGCGGCATCATGGCCCCATGATCGAAGCGTTCACCGCCGCCCAGGTCCGCGCCGCCGAGGAGCCCCTGCTCGCGCAGGGGGTCCCGCTCATGGGCCGTGCGGCGTTCGCGCTCGCGGCGATCACGGCACGGGACCTGCGGGGAGCGGGGCCCGACGGCGCAGCGACGCCCCGGCGCGTGACCGGCAGGCGCGCGGTGCTCCTCGTGGGGTCGGGCAACAACGGGGGTGACACGCTGTTCGCGGGGGCTCACCTGGCCCGGCGCGGGGTCGCGGTGCAGGCCGTGTGCACGACCGGTCGCCCCCATGCCGAGGGGGTGGCCGCGCTGCGTCGCGCGGGCGGGCGGGTCGTGGGCGTCGCCGACCTGGGCCTCGCCGACCCGGAGGGGCCCGACGGTTCGGCGCGCTGGTCGCGCGTCGTGCGGGAGGTCCTCGGGGCGGACGTGGTCCTGGACGGTCTGGTCGGGATCGGTGCGGAAGGGGCGCTGCGCGGCGTGGCGGGCGAGCTGGTCGCGGCCCTCGCGGACGGGTTGGCGGTGCGGTCCCGGGGGGAGCAGGCGGGGGCGGGGCGTCCGTGGGTCGTCGCGGTCGACACCCCGAGCGGCATCGGTGTGGACGACGGCTCGGTGCCCGGACCCGTGCTGCCCGCGGACCGGACGGTCACGTTCGGCGCGGTCAAGCCCGGCCTGCTGCTGCCCCCCGCTGCGCACCTCGCGGGCCGCGTGACGCTCGTCGACGTGGGGCTGGCCGCGCTCGAGGGCCCGGCGGTGCGCCGCCTCGAGCCTGCCGACGTGGCCCGGCGGTGGCCGGTCCCCGGTCCGGCCGACCAGAAGTACACGCGCGGCGTCCTGGGCGTCGTCGCGGGCACGCCCACGTTCCCGGGGGCCGCGGTGCTCGCCGTCACGGCCGCGGTCCGGGCGGGCGCGGGCATGGTCCGCTACGGCGGGCCCGACGATGTCGCGCGCGTCGTCGTCTCGGCGCGCCCCGAGGCCGTGCCTGCCGAGGGCAGGGTGCAGGCCTGGGCGCTCGGCTCCGGTGTCCCGGGCGTGGGGGACGGCGGCGGGCCGGGGGACGCCGGGCAGCACGGACGCATCCGGTCCGCGCTCGCGGCGGCGTGCGGCGAGCCGCGGGCGGAGGGCGGCCCGCACGCGGGGCGGGGGGTGCCGGCCGTGGTCGACGCGGGTGCCTTGTCGCTGCTGCCCGACCGCTGCCCGCCGTGGGTTGTCCTGACCCCGCACGCGGGCGAGCTCGCGACCCTCCTGGGGGCGCGCGGGGAGGACGTCGACCGGGCCGCCGTCGAGGCCGAGCCGCTGCGCTGGGCGCGCAGGGCGCACGAGCTCACGGGCGCGACCGTGCTCCTCAAGGGATCCGCGACCGTGATCGTCGGCCCGGACGGGGCGTGGTCGCAGGCCGACGGGCCCGCATGGCTCGCGACGGCCGGCGCGGGGGACGTCCTCACGGGGCTCCTGGGGGCGCTGCTGGCGGCGTACGGGGACCGCGTGGTGCAGGAGCCCGGCCTCGCCGCCGAGGTCGCTGCAGCGGCCGCCACGGTCCACGGCCTGGCAGGCGCACGGGCGAACCCCGGCGGGCCCGTCGCGGCGCTGGACGTGGCCGGGGCGCTGCCCGGGGTGGTCGCGGAGCTGCTGCGCGGGCGGGTCGCCCACGGTGACGGACCGGCCCGCCACCCGTGAGCGCGCAGGCCGCCGAGGGGCACGAGGAGCACGAGGGGCACGCGAGGTCGGAGAGGCCGAGCACGACGCACGCACGGATCGCGCGGGACCAGGTCGTGGTCGACGGGGACGCCACCGCCGTCCTCGTGGCGCGGTGCCGGGGACTCGTCGACGCGGCCCGGCGGGCCGGAGGGCCCCACGGCGCACCCCGGGTGCTCGTCGGGATCGCCGGGGCCCCCGGAGCCGGCAAGTCGACGCTCGCCGCGGCCGTCCTGGCGGCGCTAGCGGAAGACGGCGCCCGACCCTCTGCCGACGCGGCCACGGGGCGGCGCCCCGCGCCGCGGCCGGCCGACGCGACGGTCGACGGTGTGCGCGCCGCCGTCGTGCCCATGGACGGGTTCCACCTCGCGGACCCAGAGCTCGGACGACTGGGCCGCCGCGACCGCAAGGGCGCGCCCGACACGTTCGACGCGCACGGCTACGTCGCGCTGCTCGAGCGCCTGCGGCGCCCGCGACCGGGCGTCACGGTCTACGCACCGACGTTCGACCGGGAGCTCGAGGAACCCGTCGCGGGGGCGGTCCCCGTCGCCCCCGAGGTCGAGCTCGTGCTGACCGAGGGCAACTACCTCCTGCTCGGTGACGAGCACGACCACGGGCGGTGGAGCCCCGTCCAGGGACTCCTCGACGAGGTCTGGTTCGTCGACCTCCCGGACGAGACCCGCGTCGAGCGCCTGGTCGCCCGGCACGTCCGCCACGGCAGGGCCCCCGCTGCGGCGCGCGCCTGGGTCCTGGGCTCCGACGAGACCAACGCCCGGCTGGTCGCCTCGACGCGGGACCGGGCCGACGTCGTCGTGCGTCTCTGAGCCCCGGGACGCCGCGCCGGCGGCCGCCCGCCCAGGAGCAGCGGCTACCGTGGACGCCGTGCCGACCTCCGCCCCTCACGTCCCGCCGCGCCGTCGGCGCATCCCGTTCCAGCCCCTGCCCGTCCGGGACGGGCTCAACGCGACGCGGGTCGTCCTGCCGGAGAACGGGGACGGCAGCGAGGGGTCGCCGCGCTGGGAGACCGTCCTGGACCACCTGGTCCACCGCTTCCCGGACGACGAGGCACGCCTGCGCGAGAAGGTCGCCGCAGGCGAGGTCGTCGACCACCTGGGACGACCCGTGGACGCGGGCACGCCCTTCGTGCGGCACGCTCGCGTGTTCCTGTACCGGGACCCGCCCGTCGAGACGCGCGTACCTTTCGAGATCGAGATCCTGCACCAGGACGACGACCTGCTCGTGGTCGACAAGCCGCACTTCCTCGCGAGCATCCCGCGCGGTGCGTTCATCGCGGAGTCGGCGCTCGTGCGGCTGCGCCGGGACCTCGACCTGCCCGAGCTCTCGCCCGCCCACCGGCTCGACCGCGTCACGGCCGGGGTGCTCGTGCTGACCGTACGACCAGAGGTCCGCGGTCCGTACCAGACGCTGTTCGCCGAGCGACGCGTGACCAAGGTCTACGAGGCGGTGGCCGGGGTCGACCCCGGGCTCGGGCTGCCGCGCGTGGTGCGCAGCCGCATCCACAAGGAGCGCGGCGTCATGCGTGCCTTCGAGGTACCCGGCGAACCCAACTCCGAGAGCCTCGTCGAGCTCGTGGCCACGCGCGAGGCGGCGCCCGGTGCGCGCGACGGCGCGGGCCCCTCGGGGCAGCTGGGCCTCTACCGCCTGACGCCGCACACGGGCAAGACGCACCAGCTGCGGCTGCACATGAACTCGCTGGGCCTGCCGATCCTGCACGACAACTTCTACCCGACGTTCTACGACGTGCGGCCCGACGACTTCAGCCGCCCGCTCCAGCTCGTCTCCCGCTCGATCGAGTTCGTCGACCCCCTCAGCGGCAGGCCACGACGCTTCGAGACGACCAGGCCGCTCCAGGAGTGGACCTAGACCCGCGCCCCTCCCCGGGGGCGCGGGTGAGAGAATCGGTGACCGTGAGCCCCTTCAGCGACCCCACGCACGGATACTCAGCCGACGCCGCGCACGGATCCGCGGCAGGTCGGCGCCCCGGCGACTACTACCCGGCCCGCGCGGTGATCGACCTGGGCGCGATCCGCTCCAACGTCGAGTCCCTCGCGGACCACGCCGGCTCGGCCCAGGTCATGGCCGTCGTCAAGGCCGACGCGTACGGCCACGGGCTGCTGCCGAGCGCCCGGGCGGCGCTCGCGGGCGGCGCGACGTGGCTGGGCACGGCCCAGGTCTCCGAGGCCCTCGCTCTGCGCGCGGCCGGCATCGGCCCGGAGCAGGCGCGCATCCTCACGTGGCTCTACGCCCCGGGGGCGCCGCTCCGGGCGCTCGTCGAGGCCGACGTGGACGTCTCGGTGGCCTCTCCGTGGGCGATCGAGGAGGCCGCCGCCGCGGCCCGTGCCGCCGGCCGACCGGCTCGCGTCCACCTCAAGGTCGACACGGGTCTGGGGCGCAACGGGATCCTGCCCGACCAGCTTCCCGCCGCGCTCGACGCCGCGCTGCGTGCCGAGGCCGAGGGCGTGCTGCGCGTGGTCGGGGTCTGGTCGCACTTCGCGTTCGCCGACGAGCCGGACCACCCCACGGTCCGTCGCCAGGCAGAGGTCTTCGACGAGGCGGTCCGCACGTCGGAGGCCGCCGGCGCCCGGTTCGAGGTGCGGCACCTCGCGAACTCCGCCGCGACGCTCACGAACCCGCGCGTGCACTACGACCTGGTGCGTCCCGGCCTCGCGGTCTACGGCCTGTCGCCCGTGCCGCAGCTCGGCTCGCCCGACCGCTACGGCCTGACCCCGGCCATGACGCTCGAGGCCGAGCTCGCGACCGTCAAGCACGTCCCGGAGGGGCAGGGCGTGTCGTACGCGCACGCCTACACGACGCCCGGGTCGACGATCCTCGGTGTGGTCCCCCTGGGCTATGCCGACGGCATCCCGCGGCACGCGTCGGGCGCGCTGCCCGAGCGGCCCGGGGGACCGGTGCTGGTCGGCGGCCCGATCGACGAGGCGGGCGGGATCGACGGCACGGGCCGCGTCCTGCACGTCGCGGGCCGCGTCTGCATGGACCAGTTCGTGCTGGACCTGGGCCCGTACGCCGCCGAGCAGGCGGGCGACGTGGTGACGCTGTTCGGCCCGGGAGCGGGGCTCGCGCGCGGCGGGGCACCGACCGCCGAGGACTGGGCGCAGGCCGCCGGGACCATCAGCTACGAGATCACGACGAGGCTGGGGGCACGCGTCCCGCGCGTCTACGTCGGCGGTCCGTCCGACGGCCCGACGGCGGAGCCCGCCCCGGGCGCTCCGGGAACCTCGGGCGGGACGGGCTCCCGCGGGCACGCCGGCCCCGCCGCACCCCACGACCACCGAGACCACGACCAGGAGTGGCTGTCATGACCGACCTGACCTTCGACCTGCCGGACGCGGACGCGACCCGCGCGTTCGGTCTCGCGCTGGCGCGCGAGCTGCGCGCGGGCGACCTCGTGATGCTCACGGGCGACCTGGGCGCGGGCAAGACGACCCTGACGCAGGGGATCGGCGCGGGACTGGGGATCCGTGGTCAGGTGGCGTCGCCGACGTTCATCATCGCCCGCGTCCACCCGCCGCTCGCGGACGGCCCGTACCTGGTCCACGTCGACGCCTACCGGCTCGGGTCGCTCGACGAGGTCGAGGCGCTGGACCTCGACGCGAGCCTCGACGAGTCGGTCACGGTCGTGGAGTGGGGGCAGGACCTCGTCGAGTCGCTCGCGGAGGACCGGCTCGAGATCACGATCGAGCGCCCGCGCGGCAACGCACCCACGGTCGGCGGCGCGGGCGACCGCGACGGCACGGGCGAGGCCGAGCAGCCTGCCGACGCCTCCGCCCCGGACGACCTCGAGTCACCCGAGGCGGGTGTCCGGCGCGTGACGGTGCGGGCGCTGGGCGACCGGTGGGCCGACTTCGACCGTGCCGCCTCCGCGCTGCGTGCGGCGGTCTCGTCGTCCGCGGCGGGCTCCGCAGCCGACCTGGGCGACGCCGGACCGGGCGCGCAGGACCTGGCCGCGAACCCGGCCGCGGAAAAGTAGGCTGGGACCGTGGCAGTTCTCGCGCTCGATACGTCAGCCGCCGTCGCGGTCGCCCTCGTCGGGGACGGCGGTGAACGGCTCGCTGTGCGCACGGCGGACGAGCGCCGTCGCCACGCCGAGACCCTGGCCCCGCTCGTCAGCGAGGTGCTCGCCGAGGCCGGCGTGGACCGTTCCGCGCTGACCGCGGTCGTCGCCGGCACGGGGCCGGCCCCGTTCACGGGGCTGCGCGTCGGGCTCGTGACGGCGCGGACGCTCGCGCTCGCACTCGGCATCCCCGCCCTCGGCGTCTCGGGGCTCGACGCGATCGCGGCGCAGGCCGTGAGCGACCTGGGCCTCACGCCGGGTGACGAGGTCCTCGCGACGGCTGACGCACGCCGCCGAGAGGTCTACTGGGCGCGCTACCGGGTGGTCGCGCACGAGGGGCCGCACGCGACGCCGGTCGTCGAGCTCGTCGCGGGCCCGGACGTGGGCCCGGCGGCGGGGCTGAGCGACCAGGCGGAGGGGGCCGTGGTCGTGGGGGAGGGCGCGGCGCTGTACCCCGAGCACCTGCCGCTCGCCGAGGACGCGCCCCTGGTGCCGGACGCGACGGTCATGGCCCGGCTCGCGATCGCGCGCCGGGACGCGGGCGTCGAGCAGCCCACCGAGCCGCTGTACCTGCGCCGTCCCGACGTGCAGGAGCCCGCGGCGCGCAAGCGCGCGACCGACGCGCCCCCGGCCCCGAGCCGGAAGGCGGCCGGGGCGTGAGCGCGCACGCGCACTACGAGGTCAAGCTGCGGCCGCTGCGCGCGGCGGACCTGCCGCGCGTCGTGCGCCTCGAGCAGGAGCTGTTCGGCCCGAGCGCCTGGACGTACGGCATGCTCGCCGACGAGCTGGGTGCCCTGGGCCGGTGGTACGTCGCTGCCGAGCCCGTCCGGATCTACGCCGCGGGCCCGCAGGAGCTCGTCGGGTACGCGGGGCTGTGGTTCGACGGCGAGGTCACGCAGATCATGACGATCGGCGTGGACCCGCGGTACCACCACCTGGGGATCGGGTCGGTGCTGCTGACGGCGTTGATCGACCGTTCGCGCCAGGTCGGGGCGAGCGCGGTCCTGCTCGAGGTCGCGGTCGACAACGACGCGGCGCTGGCCATGTACGGCAAGTTCGGGTTCGAGCAGCTCGGCATCCGCAAGCGGTACTACCAGCCCGAGGACGTGGACGCGTACACCATGCGCCTGGAGCTGACGGACGACTCCGCAGCCGAGGACGCCGTGGCCACCGGCCCCGCGGCCGGCACCCTGCCCCGCGAGCCGGGCGTCGCGTGAGCCCTCGCGACGCGGTGCTCGTCCCGGCGCGCGCGCTGCACGACGAGCTCGCAGCGGGCGGGGACGTGGTCCTGCTCGACGTGCGCTGGGCCCTGGGCGTGAGCGACGGGCACGAGCGGTACCTCGCGGGTCACCTGCCCGGCGCGGTGTTCGTGGACCTCGAGACCGAGCTCGCCGGGCCGCCGTCGCCCGCGCGTGGGCGGCACCCCCTGCCGGACCTCGCCGACCTCCAGGCGGCCGCGCGCCGCTGGGGAGTGCGCTCCGGCTCTCGCGTCGTCGCGTACGACGCGGTGGGGGCAACGTCAGCCGCGCGCGCCTGGTGGCTCCTGCGCTGGGCGGGGCTCACGGACGTCCGCCTGCTCGACGGCGGGATCGACGCCTGGACCGGCGCGGGCTTCCCCCTCGAGGCGGGAGAGGTCGTCCCGGTCCCGGGGGACGTCGTGCTGTCGCCGGGCGGGCTCCCCACGCTCACGCCCGACGACGCGGCGCACCTGGCGACGTCGGGCGGCGGGCTGCTGTTGGACGCCCGGGCGGGCGAGCGCTTCCGAGGGGAGGTCGAGCCCGTCGACCCGCGTGCGGGGCACGTGCCCGGCGCGGTGAGCGCGCCCACGACCGGCAACCTGGGGCCCGACGGGCACTTCCTCGACGAGACGGCGCTGCGCGAGCGGTTCGCGGCGCTCGGGGTGCGCTCCGACGGCGCGCAGCAGGTCGGGGTGTACTGCGGCTCGGGGGTCACGGCGGCGCACGAGGTCGCCGCCCTCGCGACGATCGGCGTCGATGCCGCGCTGTACGCGGGATCGTGGTCGCAGTGGTCGAACGACGAGACCCGCCCGGTGGCCACGGGGGCCTGACCGGACGGGTCTCGGGGTCGTGCTCGGCCGCGGGGAGACCGCGGCCGTGGGTGTCAGAGCGTCTGCGACGCCTGGTCGAACGTGAGGCGGGTCTGGCGCGGGTAGGTCGCGCCCTCGCCGGCCGGGGTGCCGACGTTGATGACGACGAGCGACTTCCAGCCGTTCTCGCCGAAGAACTCGGCGTCGATGCCCGCGGCGTCGAACCCGCCCATGGGACCGACGTGCAGACCGGCGGCCCGCAGGCCCACGATGAAGTAGCCGACCTGGATCAGCGCGGACGTGCGGGACATGCCCAGGCGCGTCTCCTCGCCGGCGGCCTCGAAGTTCTCCTTGGCGCCCTCCATGTGCGGGGCGAGGACCGGGAGGAACTCGTGGAAGTTGGGGTCGGCCGCGGCGACGATGGTCAGCGGCGCGGCCAGGGTCTTGGCCTTGTTGCCGTCGGCCATGTGCTCGACGAGGCGCGCACGGGCCTCGGGGTCGCGGACCACGAGGAGGCGCAGCGGCACGGTGTTCATGGCGGTCGGGCCCCAGCGGACCAGGTCGTAGGCGGCCTGGATCTTCTCGTCGGGCACTTCCTCGTCCTCGAACGCGTGCACGGTGCGGGCCTCGCGGAACAGGAGGTCGGCGGTCGAGGCGTCGATCTCGAGCAGGTCGTCGAAGGCGGCGTCGATGGGGGTGAAGGTCTCGGTGCTCATGCCTCGGTCAACAGTTGAAGGATCAATCACCCTTCCCGTCCGGGCGGTGACGTGCGACACATCCTGGTCGGACGCCCCGGTGGGCACCCGGCCGAGGCGGGGCCGGAGCACCAGGACGCGCCCCCGTGCTGCACGACGACCCCCACCGCGCGACTACGCTGGGAACCATGGTTTCTGGCGGTTCCTCTGACACCCTCGGCGCGCCCCTCGTCCTCGGGATCGAGTCGTCCTGCGACGAGACGGGCGTGGCACTCGTGCGCGGTCGCGAGCTCCTGGTCGACGCGGTCGCGAGCTCGATGGACGAGCACGCCCGCTACGGCGGCATCATCCCCGAGGTCGCCTCCCGCGCCCACCTCGAGGCCATGATCCCCACGATCCAGCGCGCGCTGGGCGAGGCCGACGTCGACCTGTCCGAGGTCGACGCGATCGCCGTCACGGCCGGCCCGGGCCTCGTGGGACCGCTCACGATCGGGGCCTCGGCCGCCAAGGCCCTGTCGATCGGTCTGAACAAGCCGCTCTACGGGGTCAACCACGTGATCGGTCACGCCGCGGTCGACGAGCTGGTCCACGGCGAGCTCCCCGAGCGCGTCATGGCTCTCGTGGTCTCGGGAGGGCACTCGTCGCTCCTGCTCGTCGACGACATCGCGACGGACGTGACCGAGCTCGGCTCGACGCTCGACGACGCCGCGGGCGAGGCCTTCGACAAGGTCGGCCGGCTCCTGGGCCTGCCCTACCCGGGCGGCCCGCACATCGACAGGCTCGCGCGCGAGGGCGACCCGACCGCGATCCGCTTCCCCCGCGGGCTCACGGCCCGCAAGGACCAGGACAAGCACGCCTACGACTTCTCGTTCTCGGGACTCAAGACCGCCGTGGCCCGGTGGGTCGAGGCGCGCACCGACAGCGGTCAGGAGATCCCCCTGGCCGACGTCGCCGCGTCCTTCGCGGAGGCCGTCGCCGACGTCCTCACGGCCAAGACCATCGCGGCCTGCCAGCGGCACGGCGTCGAGACCCTCGTGGTCGGCGGAGGGTTCAGCGCCAACTCGCAGCTGCGCGACATGGCTGCCGAGCGCTGCGCCGAGGCCGGGATCGACCTGCGCATCCCACCCATCCGCTACTGCACGGACAACGGCGCGATGATCGCCGCGCTCGGGTCCGCCGTCGTGCGGGCCGGCGTGGCGCCGTCGGGACTGGACATCCCCGTCGACTCCTCGATGCCGCTCACGACCGTCTCGGTCTGAGCCCGCGGGCAGCGCCCGCTCAGCGCCCGCTCAGCGCGCCGGGCGCAGCACGAACGTGAACTCGGTCGCGTCGGGCCCGACGTGGTGGCCGTCCTCGTCCTGGACCGCGACCGTCTCGAGGCCGGCCGCCGCGGCCAGCGCCCTGAACGCCTGCTGGGTGTACCAGTGCATCGTCCAGAGGCGCTCCTCGACCGTGCTCGCCCCGTCGACGACCCGCTCGTAGCGCAGCGCGCTGTGCTGGGTCCGCGCGTCCTCGTCGCGCTCCTCGGCCACGACCCCCACCCGCAGGAGGGCGCCGTCCTCGCGCGTCGTCTCGCGGAAGCTGCCGACCGCCTCCGGGGGTGTCGGGGACGGGACGAACAGCGGGACGAGCGCGGTGCCGTCGTCGGTCAGGTGCGACCGGATGCCGCGCAACGCGGCGAGGGCCGTGTCGTCGTCGGCCAGCAGGCAGAACGTCGGCCCCGCGAGGAAGATCGAGCGGTAGGTGTGCGGGAGGTCCAGGGACTCCATGCGCTGGTGGTGGAGCGTCACGTCGAGGCCCTGGACGGCCGCGAGGGTGCGGCACCGCTCGAGCATGTCCGCCGACGAGTCCACACCCTCGACGTCGAGGTCGAGCGCGCGCAGGACCAGCAGGGGGTCCCCGTCGCCGCAGCCCAGCTCGAGCGCGGGCTCGCCCGAGTCGAGCACGAAGCGCGCGTAGCGCTCGGGATCCTCGTAGCCGGACTTCAGGGGAGCGTAGAGCTCGGCGACGATACCCGTGTAGAAGTCCGCAGGATCCATGCGTCCCATGGTCTCAGCGAGGTCGAGACTTTATCGGGAACGCCGCGCGGAAGGGGCTCCGCCGCGGCGACCACGATCCCGGGCCACCTGGCGGCCTGACCACCCAGCGGCCTGCCGGGACGGTGGCACGAGAGCACGGGCGCGCGCCCCGCCGTCGGGCCGGTGGACGTCAGAGCGGGCGACCCGCCCGCATCTCCGCGACCAGCGCCCGCACCACCGCGTCCAGCTCGCCGCCGTTGCGGCGCGCCACGGCCCGCTGGCGCTGGTACGACGCGCCCCGGCGCAGGATGAGGCGCACGTCGTCGAGCTCGGCGAGGCACCCGAGGCGTGCCGCGACCGGCTCGAGCTCGACCAGCAGCTTGCTCACGGCCTCGGTCACGAGCTCCTCGTTGCCCGCCCGGTCGAGGATGATGATCGCGTCCATGCCGTAGCGCGCCGAGCGCCACTTGTTCTCCTGCGCGAACCACGCCGGGATCGTGGGGAGCTCCTTGCCCTGGTCGAGCAGCGTCGACAGGTGCTCGACCAGGCAGTGGTTGAGCGCGGCGAGCGCCAGGACCTCGGTCAGGTTGGTCGCGCCGTCGCAGATGCGCGTCTCGAGCGTCCCGAAGCGCGGCGAGGGGCGCAGGTCCCAGCGGACCTCGTCGAACTGGTCGATCACGCCCGTGTGCATCATGTCGCCGACGTAGCCCTCGAGCTGCTCCCACGTCTCGAACTGGAAACCCAGACCCGCGGTCGGGAGCTGCTGGAACATGAGCGCGCGGTTGGACGCGTAGCCCGTGTCCTTGCCGCCCCAGAACGGCGACGACGCCGAGAGCGACTGCAGGTGCGCGAAGTACCCGAGCATCGCGCGCGAGATGGGCAGGACCTTGGCGCGGTCCTCGATCCCGACGTGCACGTGCACGCCGTAGATGAGCATCTGCCGCCCCCACCACTGGGTGCGGTCGATGAGGGTCGCGTAGCGCTCCTTGTCGGTGACCTTCTGCTGGGCCCAGCGCGCGAACGGGTGCGTGCCCGCGCTCATGAGCTCGACGCGCAGCGGGTCCGTCAGGACGCGGATCTCCTCGATCGCGGCCTCGAGGTCACGGCCCGCGTCGCCGACCGTGCGGCACACGCCGCTCACGACCTCGACCGTGTTGAGGAGCAGCTCCTGGCGGATGTGCGGGTGCTGCGAGCCGTCGGTGGGCTCGACCGCGTCCAGGACCGTCTGCGCGACCTGGCGCAGGTCGCCCGAGTCCTTGTCGACGAGCGCGAGCTCCCACTCGATGCCGACGGACGAGCGCTCGGACCGGGCGAAGGGAAGGTGCACCGATCAGTCCTTCTCGGGAGACGTGGAGGAGTCCAGGATGCTCGTCCCGTCGGGCCGGGTCAACGGTTCGACGACCAGGACCTGCTGCGAGCCGCCGACCCGGGTCAGGACGACGGTGGCCTCCGCGGTGCCGCGCAGGTCGAGCTGCTTGCGGAGCTGCTCGGGCACCACGGCCGTGCCCCGCTTCTTGATGGTCAGGCGTCCGACGCCCCGCTCGCGCAGGTACGCCTTGAGCCTCTTGAGGCTGAACGGCATGACGTCCAGGACGCGGTACCCGGTCGCGAGATCAGCACTGTCGGCGCTGCCGACCGCCGCGCGCGGTGCGGGGTGGTCGGTCGTGACGTACGCGATGGTCCGGTCGAGGAGCCGCCCGCCGAGCTCGGCGGCGGCGTGGGCCACGAGCCCGGCGCGGATGATCGCGCCGTCGGGCTCGTACAGGTACTGCCCGACGGCGCCCACGTCCGGGGTGGGCTCGTCGTCGCCCTGGTCGTGGCGCAGGGTGCGGGACGCCGTGCGCCGGTTGCCGTCCTCGTCGGTCGTGGTGCGCAGCACGAGGGCCGTGCGCCCGGGCCCGTCGGGGGCGAGAGGGCCGAACCACAGCGCGGCCTCGACGACGTCCCCGTCGACCGAGACCCACTGGGTCTCGGCGTCGGTGGGCAGGCCCGCGTGCGGGATGCCGGGGCCGACCTTGATCCCGACGGCGGGGACGACCGAGCGCAGCGCCCACACGTCGTCGAGCGGGGGAGCGTACGAGCGCGGGTCGAAGATGCGCGTGCCCGAGCGCGTGCGGCGCGCGGGGTCGGCGAACACGCCGTCGACGCCCTCGGCGACCAGGTCGATGCTCAGGCCGTCGGCGTGGCGCACCTCGGCCTCGGGGAAGTGACGGAGGTTGACCGTCGCGATCGACGCCGTGACCTCGTCGATGTCCGTCGCGAGGACCTGCAGCCCCGTGCCGGCGAACGTCATGGAGTCGGCACCGATGCCGCACGTGAGGTCGGCCACCTTGGTCACCCCGGCCGCGTGGTAACGCTGGGCGTGGTGGGCCGCGACCACGAGGCGGGTCGCCTGCTCCAGGCCGTCCTGGGTGAAGAGCATGCCGTCCGCGAACGCGTCGAACTTGAGGTGGGCCTTGGCGCGCAGCCGCGACTGGGTGAGGGCGGCCGCGGCGAGCTCGGGGTCCACGCCCTTGGCCCGCAGCCCTGTCGCGAGCACCATGGCCTGGCTCTCGTCGTAGGGCGGGAGCGCGCTCAGGAGCGACCATCCCGCCGGGCTGAGCAGCTTGGTCAGTGCCGAGGCGTCCATGCGTCGATCTTTCCACGCCCGGCCGTCGTTGGCACTCGCCTTGACCGAGTGCTAATGCGGACCTAGATTGAGCGTAGGTCGTTCGCACCCTCGGGTGCGGGCGACGAGAGCGATACCCACCGGTCCGGCACCCGCGACGACGGACGGCAGGCAGCGCTCGACACCCCAACCGTTGCAGTTCTCACAGCGAAACGGAGGTCCGACGTGTCGGTCCCCATCAAGCCGCTCGAGGACCGGATCGTCGTGAAGGCCCTCGAGGCCGAGACCACGACCGCATCCGGCCTGGTCATCCCGGACACCGCCAAGGAGAAGCCCCAGGAGGGCGAGGTCCTGGCCGTTGGTCCGGGTCGTATCGACGACAACGGCAACCGCGTCCCCCTGGACGTCGTCGTCGGCGACAAGGTCATCTACAGCAAGTACGGCGGCACCGAGGTCAAGTACGGGGGCCAGGAGTACCTGGTGCTCTCCGCGCGCGACATCCTCGCCGTGGTCGTCGCCTGACCCTCTGGTCAGAGGCTGACGTCCAGCAGCTCTGCTGGTGACGAAGGGCCCCGCAACCGTCATGGTTGCGGGGCCCTTCGTCATGTCCGGCGCCGGCCGGATCTCGAGGTCGGCGCGGGCGCCGGGCGGGCGCTTGCGTGGGCTGTGCGCGGGTGGTGGGCCGTGCGCGGGTGGTGCGGACGTCGTGCTCGCGGTCCGGTGGACCTGTGCGACCGGACTGGTGCGACCGGACTGGTGCGACCGGACCGGTGCGGCGGGGAGGCTGCCCGGGCGGGCGCCGATCAGCCGGTCTTGGCGACCCCGGCCAGGATGGCGGCGCGCTCGTCCTCGCTGAGGCCGCCCCACACGCCGTAGGGCTCGCGCACCTTCAGGGACTGCTCGCGGCACTGCATCATGACCGGGCACGAGGCGCAGATCGCCTTGGCGGCCTCGGCCCGTCGTCGTCGGGTGGAGCCTCGCTCGCCCTCCGGGTGGAAGAACAGGGTGTCGTCCTGGTCGCGGCACGAGCCCTGGTACTGCCATTCCCACAGTTCCATGACCGGTCCGGGGAGCCTCGAGATCTCTGTCATGCAGGACAACCTACAAGCGTTGCAGAAGTTGTTCAAGTGGCTGACGGGTTCGAGTTTGTGAACCGGTTGCTGGCGGTCTGCATCGTTTTGCCCGCCTGCTGGCGCGAAGTGGCGGTTTCTGGCGGGTGGTTCATCGCGTCAGCGCATCACGGACTGAGACACGCCGCGCCCGAAGTGGCGAGCGGCTGACCCGATCGGCAGAATCGGGTGCATGAATTCACTCCGGTCCGCCCCGAACCCCGGCGGGCCCCGACGGAAGGCGACCGAGGCACCCGCTCTCGCCGTCGCGGCTGTCGCCAAGAGGCTGGGCGTCGCCCCGGCCACCCTCCGCACCTGGGACCGTCGGTACGGTCTCGGGCCCTCCGAGCACACCGCCGGCTCGCACCGGCGCTACACCGCCGACGACGTCGCGCGGCTCGTCATCATGCGCCGCCTGACCCTCGAGGGGGTCGCCCCGGTCGATGCCGCGCGCGCAGCCCTCGACGCCGACGAGTCGGACCTGGCCCTCGAGACAGAGGTCGAGGACGACGGCGCCGACGAGGTCGACGAGGGCGTCCCCGACCAGCCGGCGGCCGACCCCGGGCCCGCGGAGGAGAGCCCGGCAGCGGGAGTCCGCCTCCTGCGCTCGGTGCCGCGGGGCGCGGGCGACGAGCCCGCACCGCTGGGGGCGCCGCGCCCGACGAGCGTGTCCGACGTCGTCGACGCCGCGATCGCGTTCGACCAGAAGCGGTGCGACCAGCTCCTGCGGATCGCGCCCGGGACGGACCCCGGGCAGTGGTGGTCCACGCTCGTCGAGCCCGCGCTGCACCGGATCGCCGAGCGCACCTTCCTCGCGTCGCCGGGGGAGATGCCGGAGGTCGTGTTCAGCAACGCGACCCTGGCCGCGCTGCGCGAGTACACCCAGCACTCGGAGGAGGCGCTCGTCGCAGGCGGCGGCCCGCCCCCCAACCACCCGAGCCGGATGCGACGCATCGTCCTGATCTTCGCCGCTCCCGGTGAGCAGGTGCCGCTCGCGGCGCACGCCCTGGCGGCAGCCCTCGGCGCCCAGGGCGTCATGGCGCGCATCGTCACGGGCTCGGCCACCGCGCACCGTTCGCTCGAGCTCGTCACCATGGTCCGCCCCGCGGCCGTCGCCGTGGTGACCATGCAGCCCAAGCCGGTCCTCGACGTCGTGCACACGCTCCACGAGGCCAACCCGGACCTGCCGATCTTCGTGGGGCTCGCGAGCGACGAGGCCGCCGCCGGCCTGCCGTTCGCCTCGACCGTCCAGCGGGTGCGCAGCTTCCCCGGACTCCTCCACGAGGCCCTCGCCGTCGTACGGTGACGCGCGCCACGCCGGGGTTCCCGGCCGTCCCGAGGGCGGGACGGCCGGGAATACGCCAGGGGCGCTCAGCGTAGAATCTTGATGTGACCGACTCTCTCGCAGCCCCCGCACACGACCCCTTCGGCTTCACCGGACTGACGTACGACGACGTCCTCCTGCTACCGAACGAGACGGACGTCATCCCGAGCGAGGTCGACACGACCGCTCGCCTGACGCGTGAGATCACCATGTCCGCACCGCTGCTCTCCGCCGCGATGGACACCGTGACCGAGTCGCGCATGGCGATCGCGATGGCCCGCCAGGGCGGGATCGGCATCATCCACCGCAACCTGTCGATCGAGGCGCAGGCCAAGGAGGTCGACCTGGTCAAGCGCTCGGAGTCCGGGATGATCACCGACCCGGTCACGGTCGGCCCCGAGGCCACGCTCGCCGAGCTCGACGCGTTGTGCGGCCAGTACCGGGTGTCGGGTCTGCCGGTCGTCGAGCCCGACGGCAAGCTCGTCGGCATCATCACGAACAGGGACCTGCGGTTCGTCAACCCCGCGGACTTCGCCGAGCGGCGCGTGTTCGAGATCATGACGCCCATGCCTCTCGTGACGGCGCCGATCGGCATCGCGCGCGACGACGCCGCGGCGCTGCTCGCCAAGCACAAGATCGAGAAGCTGCCGCTCATCGACGCACAGGGCCGTCTGGGTGGTCTGATCACGGTCAAGGACTTCGTCAAGACCGAGCAGTACCCCGGCGCGACCAAGGACGCCGAGGGGCGCCTGCGTGTCGGTGCCGCGATCGGCTTCTTCGGTGACGCCTGGACGCGCGCGACCGCGCTCGCGGAGGCCGGGGTCGACGTCCTGGTCGCGGACACGGCCAACGGCCACGCCCGTCTTCTGCTCGACATGATCCGCAAGCTCAAGGCCGACCCGGCGTTCAAGGACGTGCAGGTCATCGGTGGCAACGTCGCGACCCGCGCGGGCGCGCAGGCGCTCGTCGACGCGGGCGCGGACGGCGTCAAGGTCGGCGTCGGGCCGGGCTCGATCTGCACCACGCGCGTCGTCGCGGGTGTCGGTGTCCCGCAGGTCACCGCGATCTACGAGGCCTCGCTCGCGTGCCGCCCGGCAGGGGTCCCGGTCATCGGCGACGGCGGGCTGCAGTACTCGGGTGACATCGCCAAGGCGCTCGTCGCGGGGGCGGACACGGTCATGCTCGGGTCGCTCCTCGCGGGCTGCGACGAGAGCCCCGGCGACCTCGTGTTCGTCAACGGCAAGCAGTACAAGCTCTACCGCGGCATGGGCTCGATCGGGGCCATGGCCTCGCGCGGCAAGAAGGCGTCCTACTCCAAGGACCGCTACTTCCAGGCCGACGTCGCGAGCGACGACAAGATCGTGCCCGAGGGCATCGAGGGCCAGGTGCCCTACCGTGGCCCGCTCGGCGCGGTCGCCCACCAGCTCGTCGGCGGCCTGCACCAGTCGATGTTCTACGTCGGCGCGCACACCATCCCCCAGCTCCAGGAGCGCGGGAAGTTCGTGCGCATCACGCCGGCAGGGCTCAAGGAGTCGCACCCGCACGACATCCAGATGACGGTCGAGGCGCCCAACTACACGGGACGCTGACGACCCACCCGCCCGGGCCCCACGGGCCGCGGTGGGCGGGGACGGCAGGACGGGCGGGGCCCCCCGGGGGGGGCCCCCCGGCCGGGCGGCCCCCCCGGGGGGGCCCCGCCCGTCCGTCGTGCGTGCGGGGCGGCTCAGTCGCGGAAGGTCTCGATCCGCGCGCCGAGCTCGATGAGCCGCTCCTGGAGCTGCTCGTAGCCGCGCGAGATGATGTCGACGTTGCGCAGCACCGAGGTGCCCTTGGCGGCGAGCATCGCGAGGAGGATCACGACGGCGGGGCGCAGCGCGGGCGGGCAGCTCACCTCGGCGCCGGACCAGCGGGTCGGGCCCGTGATGTCCAGGCGGTGCGAGTCGAGCAGCCGGACGTCGGCGCCGAGCCTGGTGAGGTCCGTCAGGTGGATGGCCCGGCCCTCGTACACCCAGTCGTGGATGAGCGTGTGACCGCTCGCGCACGCCGCGATCACGGCGAAGAACGGCAGGTTGTCGATGTTGAGCCCGGGGAACGGCATGGGGTGGATCTTGTCGATCGGGGCGTGCAGCTCGCTCGGGTGGACCGTCACGTCGACCAGCCGCGTCCGGCCGTTGAGGGCCAGGTACTCCGGGGTGAGCGAGTAGCGCAGGCCCATCTCGGAGAGGGTCGCGAGCTCGATCTCCATGAACTCGATCGGCACGCGCGCGACCGTGATCTCGGAGTTCGTGACGATGCCCGCGGTCAGCAGGCTCATGGCCTCGACGGGGTCCTCGGACACCGCGTACTCGACGTCGGCGTCGATGTCGGTGCGCCCGTGGATCCGCAGGGTCGTCGTGCCGATGCCCTCGATGCGGACGCCCAGCAGCTCCAGGTAGAAGCAGAGGTCCTGGACCATGTAGTTGGGGCTCGCGTTGCGGATCGTGGTCACGCCGTCGCGCGACGCGGCGGCCATGATCGCGTTCTCGGTCACCGTGTCGCCGCGCTCGGTGAGGACGACCCGCAGGTCTTCGGTGCCCGGCCCGGCGACGGTGGCCTCGTAGTTGCCGGAGGCCGCGGTCACGGACAGGCCGAACGGGCGCAGCGCGATCATGTGGGGTTCGACGGTCCGGGTGCCCAGGTCGCAGCCTCCGGCGTAGGGGAGCGAGAACTCGCTCTCGAGTCCCAGGAGCGGGCCGAGGAACATGATGATCGAGCGGGTCCGGCGGGCGGCGTCGACGTCGATCGAGGCGAGGTCGAGGTGCTCGGGGACGACGATCTCGAGGTCGCGGCCGTCGGGCGACCACGTGGCCTGGACGCCGATGCTGCGCAGGACGTCGACGATGCGGTCGACCTCGACGATGCGCGCGACGCGGCGCAGGGTGGTGCGCCCACGGTTGAGGAGCGAGGCGCACAGGAGGGCCACGGCCCCGTTCTTCGAGGAGTTGACCTCGATGCGTCCGGAGAGCTCGTGACCGCCGCTCACACGCAGGTGCGAGTGCTTGGGGGCGCCGAACGTGATGATCTCGGAGTCGAGGGCGGCGCTGATCCGGGCGAGCATGTCGAGGCTCACGTTCTGGGAACCCTGCTCGATCCGGTGGATCGCGCTCTGGCTCGTCCCGAGGCGTTCGGCGAGCTGGGCCTGGGTGAGGCCCTTGTTCTGACGCGCGCCGCGGATGAGCGCGGCGACCTGTGCGAGGTGCTGGGGTGCTTCGTCGACCATGGTCATGAGCCGACGATAACTCATGGATGAGATAAAGGCGCGACGATCCTGGGTCGCTGGGCGGGCTTCACGGGATCATCACGGGCGCCCCATATGTTCTATGAGTTCTCCGGTGGTCGACGCGGCCGCGCGGGGGGGTCGCCGCCGCGGCTCAGGAGGGCCAGGCGGTGCTGGCCCCGGCGCCCACGTACCCCTGGCCCGCGCGCCAGCTGTTGAAGTTCTCCGCCCAGGCCCGGTGGGCATGGATCTGCCGGCGGTGCAGCGCGTCCAGGTCCTGCGCGGCGATCTCCGGGAACGCGCGGGTCATGGCCTCGAGCACGTCGAGCGTCGCGAGCACGTCGACGTCCGCCGTGTGGAGGTTGCCGCTGTCGAGGACGCCGTAGTGCGCGCACAGGTCGCCGAGCTTGCGCTTGCCCTTGCGGAAGCGGTCCAGCGAGCGGTCGAGGACCAGCGGGTCGATCACGGGGGTGACCTCGCGGCCCAGGCGAGCAGCCAGGGTGGGGAGCGCGTGCCGCGCCAGCTCGGCGTCGAGCAGGGACAGGTCGAAGGCCGCGTTGAACGCGACGACCGGGACGCCGATCGCGAGGTCGGCGGCGATGAGCGCGGCGATCTCCTCGAGGGCCGGGCCAGGGGCCACGCCGTGCGCGACCGCGTGCTCGGTCGAGATGCCGTGGATCGCGGCGGCCTCCTCGGGGATGGGGACGCCGGGGTCGATGAGCCACGTCCGCACCTCCGTGCTCTCGCCCGGGACGCGCCGGACGAGGGCCGCCGTCACGATGCGGTCGTTCGTGACGTCGACCCCGGTGGTCTCGGTGTCGAAGCCCAGCAGGGGTCCGGTGGTCCAGCTCATCGTCGTGCTCCTCGCAGTCGTCCTGCGGGCCGGCCCGGCTGCGCTCGCCGTCCCCGACCCTCCTGGTCTCTGGCCGCGAGCATGCCAGCGGCCACTGACACGCCCGGGCGGTCGCCCGGAGGGTCTCCGGACGACCCGACCGCGCCCTGACCGCCCCCCGACCGTGCCCCCTCGGTGGCAGCGGGGACCGGGCCGGGTCCGTCGGCGGCCCGGGTGGACGCCGGGGGTCCATCCGGCGGCACGCGCGGGCGGACCCCACCCCGGGGCCGGTATCCTCGTCGGGTGAGCAACGAGATCGAGATCGGTCGTGGCAAGCGCGGACGGCGCGCCTTCTCCTTCGACGACATCGCCGTGGTCCCCTCCCGGCGTACGCGTGACCCGGAGGACGTGTCGGTGGGGTGGCAGATCGACGCCTACCACTTCGACCTGCCGATCCTGGCGGCCCCCATGGACTCCGTGATGAGCCCGGCGACGGCGGTGGCCCTGGGCAACGCGGGCGGCCTGGGGGTCCTCGACCTCGAGGGCCTGTGGACGCGCTACGCGGACCCGGAGCCGATCCTCGCGGAGATCGCGACGCTCGACTCCGCGAGCGCGACGCGCCGCATGCAGGAGGTGTACGCCGAGCCCGTCAAGGCCGAGCTGATCACCCAGCGCCTCAAGGAGGTCCGGGAGTCCGGCGTCACGGTCGCGGGCGCCCTGTCGCCGCAGCGCACCCAGGAGTTCTACAAGACGGTCGTCGACGCCGGGGTGGACCTGTTCGTCATCCGCGGCACCACGGTCTCCGCGGAGCACGTGTCGGGCAACGCCGAGCCGCTCAACCTCAAGCGCTTCATCTACGAGCTCGACGTCCCCGTGATCGTCGGCGGCGCCTCGACCTACACCGCGGCGCTGCACCTCATGCGCACGGGGGCGGCCGGTGTGCTCGTCGGGTTCGGTGGCGGCGCGGCGCACACGACGCGCGTGAGCCTCGGCATCCACGCGCCCATGGCGACCGCGGTCGCGGACGTGGCCGCTGCGCGTCGCGACTACCTGGACGAGTCGGGCGGCCGGTACGTGCACGTCATCGCCGACGGCGGCGTCGGGCGGTCGGGCGACCTGGTCAAGGCGGTCGCGTGCGGTGCGGACGCCGTGATGCTCGGTGCCGCGCTCGCGCGTGCGACCGAGGCGCCGGGCAAGGGCTGGCACTGGGGCTCCGAGGCGCACCACCCGCAGCTGCCGCGCGGCGAGCGCGTGAGCGTCGGGACGGCGGGCACGCTCGACGAGATCCTGTTCGGCCCGGGCCGTCAGGCCGACGGTACGCTCAACCTCGTGGGCGCGCTCAAGCGCGCCATGGCGACGACGGGCTACTCCGACCTCAAGGAGTTCCAGCGCGTCGAGGTCGTCGTCTCGCCGTACCAGCCGCGCTGATGGCTCCGGGGCGCATCCGTGACGGGGTCGGTCTGACGAACGCCCTCGCCGCGGGCGCGCCCGCGGCGCCCGCCGGGGACGCGGACGGTCCGCTGGTCGGGCCGTTGCGCGTCGGTGGCGTCGACTTCCGCGAGGTCGCTGACGACGACGTCGAGCAGGTCGTCGCGCTGTGGGACGCCTGCGGTCTGGTGCGCCCCTGGAACGACGCGCTGCGGGACGTGGCGGACGCGCGGAGCAACCCGACCTCGACGGTCCTCGTCGCGCACGGCGGGGGGGCCGAGGACGCGGACCCCGGGTCCGCGGTCGGCCCCGGGGCCGTGGTCGCGACCGTCCTGGCGGGCTTCGACGGGCACCGCGGCTGGATCTATTACCTCGCGGTCACGCCTGCCCTGCAGGGGACGGGCCTCGGCAGGGACGCGGTCGTGGCCGCGGAGGCATGGCTCGCGACGCAGGGGGTCCGCAAGGTGCGCCTCATGGTGCGCTCGACCAACACGCAGGTCCTCGGGTTCTACGAGCGGCTCGGGTACACCGACGCCGAGTGCACGGTCCTGGGGCGCGACCTCCCCTGAGACGCCGAGGGGGCCGTGCGTCAGATGGTCGACCAGCCGCCGTCCGACATGAGGAGCGCGCCGTTCACGTTGGCCGAGTCCTCGGACAGCAGCCACGTGATCGAGGCCGCGAGCTGCTCGGCGGTCGCGGGGGCGGGGACGGTCGCCTGCATGATCGGGCCGAGGCGCTTGGCGCCGAGCTCCGAGCGGAACGGGGCCTCGATGTTGGTGGCGACGGCGCCGGGGGCGACCGCGTTGACGCGCACGCCCGCCGGGCCGTAGAAGAGCGCGGTGCTCTTGGTGAGCCCCACGACCGCGTGCTTGGAGGTCGCGTAGGGCGTGCCGGAGGCGCCGGCGCGGATGCTGGCCTCGCTCGCGACGTTGACGATCCGGCCGTGGCCGGCCTCGACCATCGCGGGCAGGACGGCGCGCATGAGCTTCATGGGGGCCGTCACGTTGATCCGCATGACGCGCTCCCACAGGGCGTCGTCGATCTCGGCCGTGGGGACGAACGAGTCCATGATCCCGGCGTTGTTGACGAGGCCGGTGATGCGGCCCTCGCCGGCCTCGACGATGCGGGCGATCACGGCGTCGTCGGACACGTCGCCGACGACGGTCGTCAGCGGGGCGTCGCCGACCTCGGTGGCGAGCGCGTCGAGCCGGTCGCCGTCGAGGTCGCTCGCGATGACGCGGGCGCCCTCGGCGAGCAGCCGGGTCGCGGTCGCCTTGCCGATGCCGGAGCCTGCGCCGGTGACGACGACGGTGGCGCCGGAGAAGCGGTTCGGGATGGTCGACGTGGTCATGGTGGGTCCTTCCGCCGGGTGGGGGTGCCTGGATGTGGCTCCTGCTACCTTTCTAGCACCGAGTGCCATAAATATGGTGGACAGGAGATGTGATGTCGCAGACACCAGCGCGCCGGGGGCGTCCGGTCACGGTCGACCGCGTCGAGGTCGCCGCCACGGCCCTGCGCCTGTTCACCGAGCACGGGTTCGGGAACGTCACGATGGACGACGTCGCGAGCGCGTGCGGGGTCGCCCGGCGGACCCTCTTCCGGCTCTTCCCGTCCAAGGCCGCGATGGTCTGGGGCGGCTCGGGCGAGGCGCGCGACACGATCGCCGACGCCCTCGCGGCCGCCGGGCACGTGGACCTGCCCGAGGCCTTCGACGTGGTCCGCTCGGCGTTCGTCGCCTCGTCGACGTTCCCGGCCCCGGCGCTCGAGGTCACGCGCCAGCGCCTCCGGCTCATCGCGGCCGACGACGAGCTGCTCGCGTGGGGCACCGCACGCATCGGGACCTCGACAGCGCTCGTCGAGGCGTTCCTGACCCGTGCCCAGGGGACGGCGCGCCCCTCGCTGCACGTCCGGTCGTTCGCCGCGGCGTGCTCCGCGGCGAACTTCGCCGCACTCGTCTGGTGGGCCCAGGAAGCGCCCGACGACGACCCGGCCGGGGTCGTGGACGACGCGCTCTCGGCCCTGGTCGACGGCGCCCGGACCTGGGCCGTCCCCGGCTGAGGCCGCGGGGTCGCTGCCGGCCGGCGGCAGGTCCCGACGGCGCCGCCACCCCTGCCTGCCTGCGCGAGCGCCCGCCCCGGTGCACCGACGGGACCTTCCCAGGGGGATTGTGTGAAGGATGTTCTGCCCGGGGGTACCGCCGCGTAACCTGTCACGCATGGCAAGCGAAGCAACGGACGGCAGCCAGGGCGGCAGCGCCGCCATCGACGGCCTTCTCGACCCGGAGCACCCCTCCGCGACCTACGTCCTGGAGCCCGACGTCGTCGCTCCCCTCGTGGCCCGTGTCGTCACCTCCCACGCCGCGGGCGAGCACCGTTCGCTCCTGCCGTTCACGGGAGCGCCGCTCGCGGCGCTGCCGCTGTCCTCGGTCGAGGACGTCCGGTCGGCGGTCGAGCGCGCGCGCCGGGCGCAGCGCTCGTGGGCGCACACCACGGTCGCGGAGCGCTCCGCGGTGCTCCTGCGGTTCCACGACCTGGTCCTGGAACGGCAGGCCGAGGTCCTGGACCTGCTGCAGATGGAGACCGGCAAGTCGCGTCGCAGCGCGTTCGAGGAGGTCGGCGACGTCGCGCAGGTCACGCGGCACTACGGCGTGCGGGCCGCGCACTACCTGGCCGAGCGCCGCGTCCCGGGCATGCTCCCGGTCCTGACCCGGGCGAGCGTGCACCGCCGCCCGGTCGGCGTGGTCGGTGTGATCGCGCCCTGGAACTACCCGCTGACCCTGGTGCTCGCGGAGGCCCTGCCCGCCCTCGTCGCGGGCAACGGCGTGGTCGCCAAGCCGGACCCGCAGACCACCCTGACCGCGCTCTGGGCGGCCGAGCTCCTGGAGGAGGCGGGCCTGCCCGGGGACCTGTTCCTGGTCGTGGCGGGTGGCGGGGAGATCGGGTCGGCACTGACCGGGCTCGTCGACCACATCGCGTTCACCGGCTCGACCGCGACGGGCCGCAAGGTCGCCGCGCAGGCGGGGGAGCGGCTCATCGGGACCACGCTCGAGCTGGGCGGGAAGAACCCGCTGTACGTCGCGGCCGACGCCCACGTGCCGTCGGCGGCCCAGGGCGCGGTGCGTGCGTGCTTCTCCAACAGCGGCCAGCTCTGCGTGTCGGTCGAGCGCCTGATCCTGCACGAGGACATCGCCGAGGAGTTCCTCGACGCGTTCGTGCCCCTCGTGCGCGAGCTGCGGCTCGGCACCGCGCTCGACTACTCGGTGGACATGGGGTCCCTCACGTCGCAGGCGCAGCTCGACCGGGTGGTCGCACACGTGGACGACGCGCTGTCCCAGGGCGCCAGGGTGCTCGCGGGTGGTGTGCACCGGGCGGACATCGGCCCGTTCTTCTACGCGCCCACGGTCCTCGACCACGTGCCGCCCACCGCGGTGTGCGCACGGGAGGAGACGTTCGGTCCGGTCGTGACCGTGACCCGGGTACCGGACGACGCGGCGGCGATCCGCGCCATGAACGACTCCGAGTACGGGCTCAGCGCGAGCATCTGGACGCAGGACACGGCCCGGGGACGTCGCCTCGCGGCGCAGGTCGAGGCCGGCGCGGTCAACGTCAACGACGGGTACGCCTCGGCGTTCGGGTCGGTCGCCGCCCCGATGGGCGGGTTCAAGTCCTCGGGGCAGGGTCGTCGTCACGGGCGCGAGGGGATCGAGGCGCTCACCGAGGCCCAGACCGTCGTGGTCCAGCGCGGGGTCTCGCACGGTCTGAGCTTCGACACGCTCTACGCGCAGCCCGCCGACCGGGCCAGCCGCCTGCTCACGACGGCCTTCGGGATCATGAAGCGGCTGCGCCTGCCGTAGCGGGTGCGAGCCCGTGCCACCTCACGGGGCGAGCGACTCCAAGAGGTCCGTCACGGCGGACTCGGTCGCACCGAGGTGCACGGGCTCGCGACCGGACAGGGCGTCCCAGGCGGCCTTGAGCGAGGCCGGGACCTCACGGACCCGGTACGTCACGGCCTTGGCGGGCTCGACGCTCTGCGCCGACACCCCGACCCCCACGGCGTCGATCCCGGCCTGTGCGCACGAGAACAGCGCCCGGGGCAGGTGGTAGTCCTGCGTGAGGACCACGGCGTCGGTGACCCCGAAGACCTGACGGGCCCGGACGCACGTGTCGTGGGTGTCGAAGCCCGCGAAGTCGCGGACCACGCGCTCGGCCGGTACGCCGTGCGCGACGAGCCAGTCGAGCATGGCGGTCGGCTCGTCGTAGTCCTCGCGCGAGTTGTCGCCGCTCACCAGGATCACCTCGACCGTCCCGCGCTCGTACAGCTCACGGGCGGCGTCGAGGCGCCGCGTCAGGTAGGTGGACGGCGTCCCGTCGGGGCGCAGACCCGCCCCGAGGACCAGGGCGACCGGTCGCGCGGGGACGTCCTCGACGCCCGGGTGCACGCGGAGCCGTCCGCCGACCTGGACCCAGGCGAGCGGTGCCACGAGGACGAGGACGAGCGCGACCGCGCCGACGAGCAGCGTCCGGCGCCGTCCGCCCCGACCGGCGCGGGCCCGCCGCCGGCCAGCTGGTCGGCCTGCGGGCGGCGTGACCGCCTGGTCCCCGACGGACGTCGCGCTCGGCCGGCCCGTCCCGTCGACGGGCTCCGGGGGAGTGGCCCGGCTGATCCCCTGCTCGCTCATGCGCGTGAGCCTAGCGGCGCGCGTGGTCCTCGGAGGCCGGGTCCGGTGCGGTGAGACCGGCGAGCTCGGCCCGCAGGTTCTCCTCGGCACGAGCCTGCCAGCGTTCGCGCCCCACAGGCGTGCGGAACAGCGAGGGGAGCGCGAGGAGCTGCTCGAGCACCGCGGCCCGCCCGGCCCGGAACTGCTCGTCGGGCACGTGCGCGTACTCGGCGCGGACCTGCCGCACGTAGCGGGCGTAGCGGTCCGGCGTGCTGCCGAGGATCGCGAGGTCGGCGTCGCACACGAGGGCGCCCGCCGCGTCGTCGGGCGCCGGGTCGTGCGTGGCCGTGAGGCGCACGAGCCGCGCGACCTCCGCGACGTCGTCGGGCGTCAGCCGCGGCCCGGAGCGCGACGGTCCCGGGGTGGGCGGCGGCGTCGGGCCCGGGACGAGCGGGGACAGCCGCGCGACCGCGAGCAGCGCCGACCCCTCCTCGTCCTGGCCCGCGACGCCCTCGTGGACCGCGTCGTGGAACCACAGGGCGAGCTGCGCGCGCAGCGACGTGCCCGACGGCGGAGCCTCGCCCGGGGAGGGCACGCCCGGCGGGCGGTCCTCCAGGACCGCGAGGGAGTCGAGCACGTGCACCAGGTGCGCGGGCCCGTGGTAGACCCGGTGCGGCTCGTGCCAGCGCTCGACGAGCTCCTCGCCCACCTCGCGCGCGCCGGGGACGCCCGGCAGCAGCGCGCCCCACCGGTCGAGGAGGGCGGCCGCCTTGGCCGCACCACGCTCGTGCGCCGGGACGCGCAGCCCCGAGGCGCGCAGGCGCCGGATCAGGTCCCGCCCCGAGACGTCCTGCGCACCCGCCGCCACGCAGTCCGCGTGGCGCTCGGACGGGACGTCGTAGTGGTCGAGGTCGAACGCGCGCCGCCCCAGCCCCAGCCGCGCGGCGAACTCGTGCAGCTCCTCGATCGAGGAGTCCGAGACGAGGTGGGACCAGAGCGTCCCGTGGGCAGGCCACGTGGGCGGGTCGATGAGAAGAGCCACGCCTCGACCCTAGAGGGTCGAGGCGTGGCTCGGGTCGTGCGGTGCTGCGGTCAGGACTCCGGGGTGGCCTCGGGCTCCGCGGGACCCTGCGCGTCGGGAGCGGCCTCGGGCTCGGCCGCCCCGGTGGCCGCACCCGCGGTCGGCGCCGCCGGCGGGAACGTCACGGGACGCCCGGCCTTCTCGGTCTCCTCCACGATCTCCACGCTCAGACGGGCGATCGCGAGCTCCTCCATGGTCGGCACGACCATGACGAGCGTGCTCGTCCAGTCGGGAGAGATGACGCGCGGCTCCTTGCTGCGGACCGCGTTGCGCTCGGGGTCGACCGCGATGCCGAGGCCCGCGAGGCCCTCGACGACCTGGGCGCGGACGATGTCGTCGTTCTCGCCGACACCGGCCGTGAACGCGATGACGTCGATGCGACCCAGCACGGCCATGTACGCGCCGATGTACTTGCGCAGACGGTGGATGTACACGTCGAGCGCGAGCCTCGCGTCCTCGTCGCCCGCGGCGATGAGCTCGTGCAGCGCACGGAAGTCGTTCTCGCCCGCGAGCCCCTTGATGCCCGAGCGCTTGTTGAACAGGTCGTCGAGCTCGTCGATCGACATGTTCGCGTTGCGGGCCAGGTGGAAGATCACCGCCGGGTCGATGTCCCCGGTACGGGTCCCCATGACGAGGCCCTCGAGCGGGGTCAGCCCCATCGACGTGTCGACCGCGACACCGCCGCGCACGGCCGAGGCCGACGCGCCGTTGCCGAGGTGCAGCACGATGATGTTGAGGTCCTGCAGGCGGCGGCCCAGGACGCGCGCGACCTTGCCCGAGACGTAGTGGTGGCTCGTGCCGTGGAAGCCGTACCGGCGCACGCCGTACTTCTTCGCGGTCTCCTTCTCCAGGGCGTACGTCGAGGCCGCCTCCGGCAGCGACGAGAAGAACGCCGTGTCGAACACCGCGACGTGCGGGACGTCCGGCAGGAGCTCGCGGGCGACCGAGATGCCCGTGACGTTCGCCGGGTTGTGCAGCGGCGCGAGGGGGGCGAGCTCCAGGATCTGCCGCTCGACGTCGTCGTTCACCAGGACCGGGCGGGAGAACGTCGCCCCGCCGTGGACCACCCGGTGACCCACCGCGTACACGTTGGCGTCCGCGAGCCG
This sequence comes from Oerskovia douganii, assembly GCF_015142735.1. Lineage (GTDB taxonomy): Bacteria > Actinomycetota > Actinomycetes > Actinomycetales > Cellulomonadaceae > Oerskovia > Oerskovia douganii. The sequence goes on from NZ_JACSPN010000003.1 coordinate 148,552, forward strand.
GGGGCCGACGTCGTCGAACAGCGACAGCGCGATGCGCAGGGCCTCGGCGTGGTCGGCGACCGGCTCCTCACGGGTCGTCGTGTTCCCGGCGAACCGGTGCTTGATGACGCCGTTCGACTCGCCGATGCGCTCGATCGTGCCCGCGGCGATCGCCTCGCCACCGACCGGGTTGACGAGCTGGTACTTGAGCGAGGACGACCCCGAGTTCATCACGAGGACAGAACCGTGCGCGCCGTACGCCGAGTACGGGTTCGAGCGCTCGTGCTCCGGGAGGACGGTCATGCGGGTGCTCCGTTCGTGCCGGGCTCGATGACCGAGCCCGCCTGTGCCTGGATGGCCGTGATGGCCACGGTGTTGACGATGTCCTGGACCAGGGCACCGCGCGAGAGGTCGTTCACGGGCTTGTTGAGGCCCTGGAGGACGGGTCCCACCGCGATGGCGCCCGCCGAGCGCTGCACCGCCTTGTAGGTGTTGTTGCCCGTGTTGAGGTCGGGGAAGATGAAGACCGTCGCCTTGCCGGCCACGTCCGAGCCCGGCATCTTCGACGCCGCCACCGACGCGTCGACCGCGGCGTCGTACTGGATGGGACCCTCGACGAACAGGTCCGGGCGGCGCGTGCGCACGAGCTCGGTCGCGGACCGCACCTTGTCGACGTCCACCCCCGAGCCCGACTCGCCGGTCGAGTACGACAGCATCGCGACGCGCTGGTCGATGCCGAACTGCAGGGCCGTCGCAGCCGACGAGATCGCGATGTCCGCGAGCTGCGTGTCGGTCGGGTCCGGGTTCACGGCGCAGTCGCCGTACACCAGGACGCGGTCCTCGAGGCACATGAGGAACACCGAGGACACCACGGACACCCCGGGGACCGTCTTGATGATCTCGAACGACGGCTTGATGGTGTGCGCCGTCGTGTGGCGGGCACCCGAGACCATGCCGTCGGCCAGGCCCAGGTGGACCATCATCGTGCCGAAGTACGACACGTCCGGGACGATCTCCCGCGCACGCTCGACCGTCATGCCCTTGTGGGCCCGCAGCCGGGTGTACTCCTCCGCGAAGCGCTCGACGAGCTCCGGGTCGTGCGGGTCGATCACGGTCGCGGCCTCGATGTCGAGGCCGAGCTCGGTCGCCCGGGTCCGGATCGACTGCTCGTCGCCCAGGATCGTCAGGTCCGCGACCTGGCGGCCCAGCAGGGTCGAGGCCGCGCGTAGGATGCGGTCGTCGTCGCCCTCGGGCAGCACGATGTTCTTGCGGTCCGCGCGGGCCCGCGACAGCAGCTCGTACTCGAACATGAGCGGCGTCACGACCTCCGGACGGGGCACGTCGAGCCCCGCGAGGAGGGCGGCACCGTCGACGTTCTGCTCGAACAGCGCGAGCGCCGTGTCGACCTTGCGCTGCGACTCCTTGGACACCCGACCGCGAGCACGCGATGCGGCGCTCGCCGACCGGAAGGTCCCGAGGTCCGTGCGGATGATCGGCAGGCTCGGGTCGAGGGCCTCGACGAGGCGCCCGGTCGAGTCGGGCGGGTAGAACCCGCCGTTGAGGATGATGCCCGCGAGCGACGGGAAGTTGCGCGCCTGGTGCGCGGCCAGGAGGCCGATGAGGATGTCGCTGCGGTCGCCGGGCGTGATGACCACGGCCCCGTCGACCAGCTTGTCGAGCAGGTGCTCGAGCGACATGGCACCGACGAGCACGTCGAGGACCTCGCGCCCCAGCAGCTCGGGGTCGCCCAGGGCGAGCTCGCCGCCCACGGCCTCCATGAGGGCCGCCACGGTCGGCGCGTTGAGGAACGGGTCCTCGGGGATGGCCCACCCCGGCAGCGAGCCGGACGCGTGGCCCCCGTGACCGTCCGGGGTGATCTCGGTGAGCTGGGCGCGCACGGCCTCGATGCTCTCCGGCCGGCAACGGTTCGCGACGACCGCGATCGGCTGGGCGTGGTTCGAGCGGAGCTCGTTGACGGCGACCTCGGTGAGGTTGGCGATTGCCTCGGGGCTGCGGTCCCGTCCCGAGACGACCAGGAGCACCGGGGCGCCCAGGTTGGCCGCGACGCGGGCGTTGAACGCGAGCTCGGTCGGGCCCGCGACGTCGGTGTAGTCCGTCCCGACGATCACCACGAAGTCGCACTGCTTGGCGACCTCGTGGTACCGGGCGACGATCTGGGCGAGCGCCGCCTCCGGGTCGGCGTGGACGTCGTCGTACGTGACCCCCATCGCCTCCTCGTAGGTGAGGTCGACGCCGTCGTGCGCGAGGAGCAGCTCGAGCACGTAGTCGCGGTCCGCAGCGGGGGTCGTGGCCGCGGAGCCGTCCCCGTCAGCGGGGGCGGTGGCCCTCGCGACGGAGCTCGGGGACGTCCTGGTCACGGGGCGGAAGACCCCGACCCGCTGGACCCGACGGGTCAGCAGGTCGAGGACGCCCAGCGCGATCGTGGACTTCCCCGTCTCGCCCTCGGGTGAGGCGAGGTAGATGGATCGGGCGGTGCTGGTCACTCGTTGTCGCCTCCGGTAGCGGCGGCCGCGTCGTACGACGGGCCGCTTCCTTCAGTTGCGGTGTCGCCCGCGTCGGGCCACACCCAGTCACGGACCGAGGGGATGTCCTCGCCGTGCTCTCTCGTGTACTGCCGCGCCTCGAGGCGGGCGTCCACCATCTTCTGGCGCAGGCCGGCCGCCTTCGAACCCAGCGCAGGGACGCGGTCGATGACGTCGATCACCAGGTGGAACCGGTCGAGGTCGTTGAGCATGACCATGTCGAACGGCGTGGTGGTGGTGCCCTCCTCCTTGTACCCGCGCACGTGGATGTTCTCGTGCCCGTTGCGGCGGTAGGTCAGGCGGTGGATGAGCCACGGGTAGCCGTGGTAGGCGAAGACCACGGGCCGGTCCGTGGTGAAGAGCGTGTCGAAGTCGCGGTCGGAGAGCCCGTGCGGGTGCTCCTTCTCGTCCTGCAGGCGCATGAGGTCCACGACGTTGACCACGCGGACCTTGAGCTCGGGCAGGTGCCGGCGCAGCAGGTCGGCCGCGGCCAGGGTCTCGAGCGTCGGCACGTCGCCCGCGCAGGCGAGCACGACGTCGGGGTCCTCGCCGGGCACCTCGGTGCCAGCCCACTCCCAGATGCCGAGGCCCCGCGCGCAGTGGGCGATCGCCTGGTCCATCGTGAGGAAGTTCGGCGCCGGCTGCTTGCCCGCGACCACGACGTTGACGTACTGGCGAGAGCGGAGGACGTGGTCGTACGTCGAGAGCAGCGTGTTGGCGTCCGGCGGCAGGTAGACGCGGACGATCTCCGCCTTCTTGTTCACGACGTGGTCGATGAAGCCCGGGTCCTGGTGGCTGAACCCGTTGTGGTCCTGACGCCACACGTGGCTCGAGAGCAGGTAGTTGAGGCTCGCGATGGGTCGGCGCCACGGGATGTCGTTGGTGACCTTGAGCCACTTGGCGTGCTGGTTGAACATCGAGTCGATGATGTGGATGAACGCCTCGTAGCACGAGAACAGGCCGTGGCGCCCCGTCAGCAGGTAGCCCTCGAGCCACCCCTGGCACTGGTGCTCGGACAGCATCTCCATGACGCGCCCTGCGCGCGCGAGGTGCTCGTCGACGTCGGGCCCGAAGAAGTCCGCGTTCCACTGCTTGTCCGTGACCTCGTAGACCGCCTGGAGGCGGTTCGACGCGGTCTCGTCGGGACCGAAGATCCGGAAGTTGTCCGGATTGAGCCGCACCACGTCCGTGAGCCACTGGCCCAGCACGCGGGTCGCCTCCGACATCCCGCCGCCCGGGGCGCTGACCTCGACCGCGTAGTCGCGGAAGTCCGGCAGGCGCAGGTCCTTCAGGAGCAGCCCCCCGTTGGTGTGCGGGTTGTCGCTCATGCGCAGCGTGCCGCGCGGGGCGAGCTGCGCGATGTCCGCGTCGAGACGTCCCTCGTCGTCGAACAGCTCGTGGACCCGGTAGGAGTCGAGCCAGTCCTTCAGGTCCTGCAGGTGCTCGGGGGTGTCGCGCGCGCTCGCGAGCGGCACCTGGTGCGACCGCCAGGAGTCCTCGGTCTTCTTGCCGTCGATCTCCTTGGGTCCGGTCCACCCCTTGGGGGTGCGGAACACGATCATGGGCCAGAACGGGCGCTCGTCGTTGCCCGCGGCCGCGTCGGCCTTGATCTGCGCGATGTGGTTGAGCACCTCGTCGAGCAGGACCGCGAACCGGCGGTGGACCTCGGCGTGGTCCTCGCCGTCGAACCCGCCCGTGAAGAAGTAGGGGGTGTGGCCGTAGCCGATCATCAGGTCGCGCAGCTCGTCGTCGCTGATGCGGCCCAGGATCGTGGGGTTCGCGATCTTGTAGCCGTTGAGGTGCAGGATCGGCAGCACGACGCCGTCGTTGACGGGGTTGACGAACTTGTTCGAGTGCCAGCTCGTGGCCAGGGGACCGGTCTCGGCCTCGCCGTCGCCCACGACCGCGGCGACCAGCAGGTCCGGGTTGTCGAACGCCGCGCCGTACGCGTGCGAGAGCGCGTAGCCGAGCTCGCCGCCCTCGTGGATCGAGCCGGGGGTCTCGGGGGCGACGTGCGAGGGGATGCCGCCGGGGAAGGAGAACTGGCGGAACAGGCGCCGCATGCCCTCGGTGTCCTGCGTGACGTCCGAGTAGACCTCCGAGTAGGTGCCCTCGAGGTACGTGTTCGCGACGAGCCCGGGACCGCCGTGGCCGGGACCGGTGATGTAGATGGTCGACTGCTCGCGCTCGACGATCGCCCGGTTGAGGTGCGCGTAGAGGAAGTTCAGCCCCGGCGTCGTCCCCCAGTGGCCGAGCAGGCGCGGCTTGACGTCGTCCCGCGTCAGCGGCTCCCGCAGCAGCGGGTTCGCGAGCAGGTAGATCTGGCCCACCGACAGGTAGTTGGCGGCCCGCCACCAGCCGTCGACGCGGGCGAGCGTCTCGTCCGAGAGGGGCGCGACCTCAGCGGATCGCCACGGGGTTCCTTCTGTCGGACGCGAGGTGGTCGTAGTCATCGCACGCTCCAGCTGTACCGGGGGATGGTGGTCCCTTCATACAACCCCATTCGGTGGGGCGACGCATGGTTTCGACGGGCGCGCGCGGTGTGAGGTGCGCCCGTCGGGGCAGAAAAGGTCAAAGGTCCCGTGGGGGCCGGTCAGGAGGTCCCGGACGCGGGAATCCGGAGCCGGACGAGTGGCCTGGGTCACGTCGGGGGCCGGGGATTCTCTCCGGCTGCGTGCGCCCGGCTACCGTGGAGACGTGAGCGACCAGGCCCCCTCCCGCGCCGGCTTCTGGGCTGTCGCGCGCAGCCCCCGCATGATCGGCTTCCTGCTGCTCTTCCTCCTGGCGGCCGGGGTGTGCGGCCGCCTCGGCGTGTGGCAGCTCGACCGGGCCTACGAGCGCGCCGAGCTCGCCGAGCAGCACGAGATCACGGAGGCCGAAGCCGCGGGGCCCGAGGGGCTCGGCGTGCTGCTCCCCCCGCAGTCGACCTTCCCGGGCGAGCTCGTCGGGCGCCAGGCCTGGGTCGAGGGCGAGTACGAGCCCGAGGGCCAGCTCCTGGTCGCGGGACGCGCGCTCGACGGGCGTACGGGCTACCTGGTCCTGACGCCGCTGCGGGTGTCCGACGACGGCACGGGCGGCGAGTCCTGGGCGGACCTGTCCGGCGCGCCCGTGGTGCCGGTCGTCCGTGGCTGGGTCCCGACGGCGGACGCCGGTGCGGCCCTCGCCGTACCCACCGGCGAGGTGCGGCTCACCGCCTACCTCCAGGCCTCGGAGGCCGCCGGGCCCGGTGGGCTGCCCGAGGGGCAGACGGACTCGATCTCCTCGGCCGCGCTCGCGAACGCGTGGGGCAACCCGATCTACGGCGGCTACCTGGTGCTCATGGAGTCCGACCCGGCGCAGCCCGCCACGGCCGACGGTGGCCCGGAGCTTCTGCCCCGGCCGACCATCGAGGGGGGGAACGGGGTCAACGTCCAGAACGCGTTCTACGCGCTCCAGTGGTGGATCTTCGGGGCCTTCGCGGTCGCGCTGTGGGTGCGACTCGTGCGTGACGAGGCCGCCGGCGGGCGCAGGCGGAGCGACGGTCTGGGTGGTGGCATCGCGGGGCTGCCGGACCTGCCGCCCGACCTGCCGCCCGGCCTGCCGCACGCAGGAGCGGCAGTGCCGACGGTCGCGCAGGAGTCCGGCGCCGCGGAGGCCGCGGCTCCGGCTGCCGAGCCCACGGCTCCGGCCGAGCCCGAGGGCACCGTCCCGAGCCGCTAGTCCGCCGCCGGCGTCAGGTCGAGCAGCATCTCGATCGTCCCCGCGTCCTCGACCGTCACGAACCCGAGGTTCGGCGCGGCGACGCCGAAGTCGGAGAACGTCACGGGGATCGACCCGCTGACCTCGGCCCCGTCGCCGGTCGTGCGTGCGTCGAGGGTCGCGACGACCTCGCGCGGGACGCCCTTGATCGTGAGGGTCCCGGCCGCCTCGACGGTCGCGGTGCCGCCCGCGAGGCCCGAGAGGTCGATCGGTGCGGAGAGGACGAACGTCGCGGTCGGGTGCTCGGACGTGTCGAGGATCCGCAGGAACTGCCGGTCGCGTCCGGAGTCGTCGGTCTCGACGGTCGTCATGTCGACCTCGATGCTCGCCGCCGTGAGCACGCCCTCCTCGACCGTGACCTCGCCCCGCACGTCTCCCGTGCGACCGACGACCGTCACGTCCTGGCCCGAGAGCACCTCGTCGACGCGGTAGCCCGCCTGGGAGGCGGTGTCCACCGCGTAGGTCCCGTCCTGGACCGCCCCGGTCGTGGTGCCCTGCGCGCCGGACGGGCTGCCGTCGGCCTCGTCGGCCGCCGTCGCCGCAGGGGACGGTGCGAGCGACAGCGGCGCCGCTTCCGTGCCGGCCTGCGAGCGCGCGTAGAACCAGGTGCCGCCGAGCAGCAGGAGCGCGCACAGCATCGCGATCCCGACGGTCAGCGCGATCGTCTTCTTCATGGCCTCTCGCATCCTCGTTGAAGGTTCAACCAATCGTGAGGGCTCTTCCTGAGGAATGCCTGGAAGCAGGGGGTCGTGTCTGCTGTGCAGGCGGCGCTGCACCGAGAGCCTCGTCGCAGGTTCACCCGCGCAGGAGACACCTGCGCCGCGACCCGGGACGGCGAGAGCGTACCGGCAGGTCAGGGCGACGCGGGACGGTGTTCAGGAGGGACGGACGTCCGTCCCCCCTGACCACGACCCGGCATCCGACCCGAGGAGGGCGCCCTACTCCTGCTGCCAGGAGTGCCAGAGGCGCGCGTAGTCGCCGCCCGCCGCGACGAGCTCGTCGTGCGGCCCGATCTCCGTGATCCGGCCGCCGTCGACGACCGCGACCCGGTCGGCGTCGTGCGCGGTGTGCAGACGGTGCGCGATCGCCACGACCGTCCGTCCCTCCAGCACCGCGTTGAGCGAGCGCTCGAGGTGCCGGGCCGCGCGCGGGTCCAGCAGGGACGTCGCCTCGTCGAGGATCAGGGTGTGCGGGTCGAGCAGCACGAGCCGTGCGAGCGCGACCTGCTGCGCCTGCGCGGGGGTGAGCACGTGCCCGCCCGAGCCGACCTCGGTCGCGAGCCCGTCGGGCAGGGCCTCGACCCAGTCCTGGGCGTCGACCGCGGCGAGGGCCGCGCGCAGCGCGTCGTCGTCCGCGTGCTCGTCGGCCAGGCGCAGGTTGTCCGCGAGGGAACCCACGAACACGTGGTGCTCCTGCGTGACGAGCGCGACGTGGCGGCGCAGGTCGTCGAGCGGGAGGTCGACCAGGTCGACGCCCCCCACGGTGACCGAGCCGCCCGTGGGCGGGTGGATGCCCGCGAGCATGCGGCCGAGCGTCGACTTGCCCGCGCCGGACGGACCGACGACGGCGAGCCGCTCGCCGACCGCGAGGTCGAGGTCGATCCCGTGCAGCACGTTGTGCCCCTCGCGGTACGCGTACTCGACGTCGCGCGCCACGACGTGCTCGTCCGCAGGAACCCGGTCCCCGGCCTCGCGGTCGCTGTCGACGAGCTTGACGCCCACGATGCGGGCGAGCGACGTCGCGGCGACCTGGATCTCGTCGAGCCAGAAGATCAGCTCCCAGACGGGGCCCGCGAGCTGGAACGCGTACATCGCGATGGTCGTCACCGCGCCGATCGTCGCGTGCCCGGTCGAGAGCATGTAGCCGCCCCACACGATGACCGCGACGGGCGCGAGGACGAACGTGAAGTCGACCGCGGGGAACAGGACCGTCCGCAGGTTCAGGGTGTACTTCTCCGCCGCGAAGGCCTCGCGCAGGTCGGCCTCGACGCGGGCCCGGCGGCGGGCGCCGAGCCGGAGCGCGTCGACCGTGCGGGCGCCCTCGACCGACTCGGTGATGGTGCCGTTGAGGGTCGCGTAGGCGGCCGACTCGCGCTGGTAGCCCGGCGTGGCGCGCCGCAGGTACCAGCGCGAGACGACGATCATGAGCGGGACGCCGACGAACAGGGACACCGCCACGAGCGGCGAGGTCAGCATGCTCGCGACGACCGTGAGCAGGATCGTGACGACCGCGACGATGAGCCGCGGGACGCCGAACCGCACGGCGTGCTGGATGCGGTTGACGTCGTTCGTGGTGCGCGCGACGAGGTCCCCCGTGCCGGCTCGCTCGACCGTCGAGAGGGGCAGGGTCGTGACCGTCTCGAGGAAGTCCTCGCGCAGCTCGGCGAAGACCGTCTCGCCGAAGATCATCGAGTACTTCTGGGCGTACCGGATCAGGACGGCCTGGACGAGCACCGCGCCCACGCCGATCGCGATGACCTGGTTGACGTAGGCCGTCGTGGTGCCCTGGGCGACCGCGTCGACGATCCGGCCCAGGATCCACGGACCGGCGAGGCCCGCGACCGCCGCGACGGTGTGCAGGACCGCGAGCCCGATCAGCGGCCTGCGGTGCTCACGGACGAGGTGGGCGGTGTGCCGGCGGACCTGGGAGGCGTCCGCGATGGGGAGCTTCATGACACGCCCTTCGAGGCGTCGGCGAGCTCGTCGGAGCCCGGGGTCGGGTGGTCGTCCTCAGGGTCGGCTGCGGCGGGCGCCTCGTCCATCGAGCGCCCGACGGCGGCGCGGTAGCGCGCTGCCTCCTCGCCCTGGTGCGCGTCGAGCGGGCGGTGCAGGAGCTCGCGGTGCGTCCCGTGGGTCACGACGCGCCCGTCCTCGACGAACAGGACGTCGTCGACGTGGTCGAGCACGAGCGGGCTCGCGGTGACGACGAGCGTGGTGCGCCCCCGCCGGACCTCGGCCAGCCGCTCGGCGATCCGGGCCTCGGTGTGGGCGTCGACCGCGCTCGTGGGCTCGACGAGCACCAGGATCTCGGGGTCGGTGAGGATCGCGCGGGCCAGGGCCACGCGCTGGCGCTGCCCGCCGGACAGCGAGCGGCCCTTCTCGGGGAGGTCTCCCGCGAGGCCGTCGGGGACCGAGTCCAGGACGTCGTGCGCGTCCGCGACCATGATCGCCCGCAGGAGCTCGGCCTCGAGGTTGCCGCCGCGCACGTCGATCTCCTCGCCGAGCACGCCCGAGAACAGGTGGGGCGTGGCCTCGGCGACGACGATGCGCTCACGCACCGCGTCCTTGTCGAGGTCCGCGAGCCGGACACCGCCCAGGTGCACGGGCGTGCCCGCCTCCGCGACGTCGTCGAACCGGCCCATGCGGGTGGCGATGCGCGCCGACTCGTCGGGGTCCACGCTCACGAGCGCGACCACGCGCCCGGGGTGGAGCTCGACGCCGCTCGCGTCGTCGACCAGGACCGACCCGGCGGGAGGCGCGGACGCCGTCCCGGGGGTCGCCCCCGTCGCGGGGACGACCGAGAGGACCTTGACGAGCTTCTTGGCCGCCACGTGGGCGCGCGTCGTGATCTGGAGCGTCTGGGTCGCGATCTGCAGCGGCCACGACAGGAACGCCGCGTACCCGTAGAACGCGACGAGCTGGCCCGGGCTGATGTCGCCGGCCACGGCCGCGTGCGCGCCCAGGTAGAGCACCAGGGCGACGAACAGGCCCGGCAGCAGGACCTGGAGCCCGTCGAGGTAGGACTGCGTGGTGGCGACGCGCACGCCCGTCTCGCGGACGGTCTGCGACTGGGCGCGGTAGCGGTCCGTGAAGACCTTCTCGCCGCCGATGCCGCGCAGGATCCGCAGCCCCGACACGGTGTCCGCGCCGAGCGTCGTGAGCCGCCCCGACGCCTCGCGCTGCGCGGCCTGGCGCTGCTGGAGCGGCTTGACCAGGAACGCGAGGATGCCCGCGACGACGGGCAGCCCGAGGGCCACGACGAGCCCGAGCCGGAGCGAGGTGCTCAGCATGATCCCGGCGACGACCGCGTACGCCACGAGCGAGCCCGCGAACCGGGCAGCGATCGCGTAGACCTCACCCACGCGCAGGGCGTCCGAGGCGACCGCGGAGACGACCTCCCCCGTGGGGAGCTCCTCCGTGATGGTGTGCCCCGAGCGGGCCACGGTGTCGCCCACGAGCTGCGAGGTGGTGAAGGCCGAGCGCAGCCAGTTCTCGATGTCGTAGCGGTGCCCGAGCGCGGCCGAGCCCACCTGGACCAGCCCGATGCCCAGCATGACCGCGGCCCAGCCCAGCAGGACGGGACCGAAGCCCGCGTCGAGCCCCTCGTCGAGCGCACGGCCGAGCACGTAGGGCATGACCGCCTGGCACAGGAAGCCGATCATGCCGAGGAGGACGGCGACCAGGAGGATGCCCCACTGGCGGCGCGCGAGCCACCAGAGGAAGGCACCGGGGCCGGTGAGCGGAGGAGTGCCCGGGTCGGGGAGGGGGAGGGGACGCACGGTCACTAACATTAGGTGTGGCCACCGACACCGAGCCACGGATTTTCGCTCAGCGTAAGGAACTCATCCCATGACCACGCCCGACCCCGCAGGCCCGCAGACGACGTACGACGCCGTGGCGGGAACCCCCACGCAGGAGGTCGTCGACCGCGCCGTCCGCAAGGCCCGCGGCGCGCTCGCCCGCTACCGCGTGATGGCCCTCATCACCGGTGTGATGCTCCTGATCCTGTGCGTCGAGATGATCGTCAAGTACGGCGTCGGCAGGTTCGTCGACGTCGACGGCGTGATGCGCTTCGTCGGCTGGATCCCGTTCGCGCACGGGTGGGTCTACGTCGTGTACCTCGTCACGGTCCTCGACCTGTGGTCCAAGATGCGCTGGAGCTGGGGCCGCCTGGCCACCATGGTCTTCGCGGGCGTCGTGCCCGTCATGTCGTTCATCCTGGAGAAGAAGGTCCACCGCGAGGCCGAGGCCAAGCTCGACGCCCTCGTGGAGCAGTACGCCCGATGACCTCGCTGCCGCCGCTGGTCGCCCCCTCTCCCGAGCCCCTGTCCCCGGAGGAGCTCGCCCGGTACTCGCGGCACCTGGCCCTGCCGGGCATCGGGGTCGAGGGCCAGCAGCGGTTGCGTGCCGCACGCGTGCTCGTGGTGGGCGCGGGCGGGCTGGGCAGCCCCGCGCTGCTCTACCTCGCGGCGGCCGGCGTCGGCACGATCGGGATCGTCGACGACGACCGGGTCGAGGTCTCCAACCTCCAGCGCCAGGTGATCCACGGCGGCTCGGACGTGGGGCGGCCCAAGGTCGCCTCGGCGCGCGACGCGATCGCCGAGGTCAACCCGCACGTGGCCGTCCGCCTGCACGAGCAGCGCCTCGACGCCTCGAACGTGCTGGAGATCCTCGCTGGGTACGACGTCGTCCTCGACGGGACCGACAACTTCGCGACCCGCTACCTCGTGGGCGACGCGGCCGAGATCGCGGGCATCCCCTGCGTGTGGGGCTCGATCTTCCGCTTCCAGGGCCAGGTCAGCGTCTTCTGGTCGTCGCCCCCCGTCGGGGAGGGCGTGGTCTACCGCGACGTGTTCCCCGAGCCACCGCCGCCCGGCACCGTGCCCGACTGCGCGACGGGCGGAGTCCTCGGTGCCATGTGCGGGACGGTCGGGTCCGTCATGGCGACCGAGGCGATCAAGCTCGTGACGGGTGCGGGGCGCACGCTCCTGGGACGGCTCGCGGTCTACGACTCGCTCGAGCTCACGTGGCGCCACCTCACGATCCGCGCCGACCCCGAGCGCGTCCCCGTCACGAGGCTGCTCGCCGGTGACCACGCCTACGAGGCGTTCTGCGGCGTGGCACCGGTGGGGGCGGCGGCCCCGGTCGCGGCGGGCACCTTCCCCGGCCCGACGGCGGAGGGTCGCCTCGCGGTCGACCGCGCCCGGGTGGGGGGCTCGGCGGGGGCCGGTGCGACGGCGACGAGCCTCACGGCGCGCGAGCTCGCCGACCGCCTCGCCGACCCCGACGACGACCTGCTGCTGCTCGACGTGCGCGAGGACTGGGAGACGCAGGTCGTCGGGATCGACGGTGCGCGCGTGGTCCCCAGCGGGGTGTACGCCGGGCCGGACGCCGCGGCGGCGCTCGCTGACCTGCCGCGCGACCGGACCGTCGCGGTGCTGTGCAAGGTCGGGGGCCGGTCGGACCGGGTCGCGGCGCTGGCACGGGCCGCGGGCGTGGACGCGCGCAACGTCGAGGGCGGCATCCTGGCGTGGGTCCGGGACGTCGAGCCGGGACGCCCGACGTACTGATCCCGTCGGGACGGAGGCCAAGCGCCGAGGCGGCGGACCGGGCCCCTCGGCGGGCCGGTCACAGCGCCAGGTCGAGGTTCCCTCCGCCCAGCACGCCGGTACCCGTGAGCCCGGCTGACGACCCCGCACCGACGGCCCCGGCCCGGCCGACCATCCCGTCGACCGGCGAGCTCGCGAGCGCCTGCTCGCGCCGCGGGATGCGGCCCGCGAGCGCCGCCAGACGCCCGGCCTCGACCGCGAGGCGCATGGCCGTCGCCATCCGCACGGGGTCGGCGGCACGGGTCACGGCCGTCGCCAGCAGCACCCCGTCGCACCCGAGCTCCAGGGCGTGCGCGGCCTCCGAGGCGGTCCCGATCCCCGCGTCGAGGATCACGGGCACGCGGGCTGCCGACGCGATGGCCGCGACGTTGCGCGGGTTGAGGATGCCGAGCCCCGACCCGATGGGCGCTCCGAGGGGCATGACCGCGGCGCACCCCACGTCCTCGAGGCGGCGCGCGAGGATCGGGTCGTCGTTGGTGTAGGGGAGCACCGTGAAGCCGTCGCGGACCAGGGTCTCGGCGGCCTGGACCAGGCCGATCGGGTCGGGCAGGAGGGTCACGTCGTCGGCGATCACCTCGAGCTTGACCCAGTCCGTGCCGCACGCCTCGCGCGCGAGGTGCGCGGTGAGGACGGCTTCCTTGGCCGAGAAGCAGCCTGCGGTGTTGGGCAGGGCGCGGATGCCGAGGCGGTCGAGCATCGCCCAGACGCCGGTCTCGCCCGCGCCACCCGCGCCGCCCGACCCGGCCCGGTCGCCCGACGGGCGGACCCGCGCGACGCGGCGCATCGCGACGGTCGTCAGCGCGGTCCCGGACGCGACGAGCGCTTCCTCGAGCGTGAGCAGGTTGGCCGCGCCGCCCGTGCCCATGACGAGGCGGGAGCCGAGGGGTACGCCCGCGACCACCAGGGGGTCGTCGGCCGCGCGGTCCTGCCGGGGGTCAGCCACCCTGCACCGCCGTGACGACCTCGACGCGGTCGCCGTCGCGCAGCGTCGTGGACGCCCATGCGCTGCGCGACAGCACGGCGTCGTCGATCGCGACCGCGACGCCCTGGGGGGCGCCGGTGCCGGTGACGAGCCCGGGCAGCAGGCGGGCGACGAGGCTCGCGACGGTCGTGGGGGTCGTGAGCGGGTGGGGCTCGCCGTTGACGAGGGCGGTGTCGGTCATCAGGGTCCTCCGGGACGGTTCGTGGGAACGGACGAGGGGGCGGGCGAGAAGCGCAGGGGGTCGATCGCGGCGACCGTGGGCGGCAGGGGTTCCCCGGCCAGGACCGCGTCGACCGCGGCCCCCGTGACCGGCGCGAGCAGCACCCCGTTGCGGTAGTGGCCCGTCGCGAGGACCAGGCCGGGCACGGTGGTGGGCCCCAGGAGAGGCAGGTTGTCCGGGGTCCCGGGGCGCACGCGCGGCGTGACCTCGACGAGGGCCGCCTCGTCGAGCCCGGGCAGCAGGGCGCGCGCGTCGCGCAGGAGGGCGAAGACGCCGCCCGCGGTCGCGCGCCGGTCGTCGGGGTGCTCCTCGCTCGTCGCACCGACGACGACCTCGCGGTGCCCGTCGGGTCCGGGCGTACGCGGTACGACGTACACCGGACGTCCCTGCACGATCCCCCGCACCACGTGGTCGAGCGTGAACCACGGCGGGGCGTCGAGCCGCAGCGTCTGCCCCTTCACCGGGCGGGTCGGGACGCACACCTCGGGGACGACCGTGAGCAGGGCGCCCGAGTCGGCCCCGGCCGCGAGGACCACGGTCCCCGCACGGTGCTCGTGGCCCGCGTCGTCGAGGGCACCGGTCACGGGAGCGCCGAGCCCGGGGGAGCGCAGCAGCCGGACGGCCCGCCGGTGCACGACGGCGGCACGCGGGTCCCGTCCCAGGGCCGCGGTCAGGGCCCGGTGCACCGCGCGGGGATCGACCTGGTGGTCACCCGGGGCCCAGAACGCCCCGGCCACGCGCGGCCCGACCAGGGGCTCCAGGTCGCGTGCGGCCGCGACCGAGATCTCGGTCGAGTCGAGGCCCCACGCCTCCTGCAGCGCGCGCACGCGGCGCCCGAGCGCGAGGTCGTCGCCGTCGTAGGCCAGCGTGAGGGTCCCGGTCGTCCGCAGACCCACGCTCAGCCCCGAGTCCGCCTCGAGCTCGGCCGCGAACACGGGCCAGCGCGCCGCGGAGTCGGAGCCCAGACGCAGCGCGGCCTCCTCGCCGAAGTCGGCCTCGGTCACGGGCGCCAGCATCCCGGCTGCGGCGTGCGTCGCGCCGTCTCCGGGGGAAGGGTCCAGGACGGTCACGCGCAGGCCCGCGCGCGAGGCCCGCCAGGCCGCGGTGAGCCCCACGATGCCGCCGCCCACGACGAGGACGTCCGCGGCGCCGTCGGGCAGGTGGTCGTGGGGCAGGCCCGACGGCGCCGCGCGCCCAAGGCCTCCGTCGCGCCCCGGTGGGCGCGCAGGCAGGGCAGGGTGTGGCAGGGCTGCGCTCATGCGCTCGCTCCCTTCGCTGGCATGACCCAGATCAGGTTCGACGGTCGGCTCTCGCCCTCTCAGCCCCGTGCGGGGCTCCCGTGCTTCGCGGCCACCCTACAACGCGTCCCGTCCACCCTCCGGGCGTGCCCGCAGGCTGCGCAGCCCGGGCGACCCGGCCCCGGCCGTGCCTATCCTGGCGCCGTGACCACCCTCCCGACCGGCGACCCCGGCCGCCGCCGACGCTCCGCACCCCGCCACCGCTCCGACGCGCCCGAGGGCCTCGACGCGAGGACCCTCGCAGCCCGCGAGGCCGCCGTCGAGCGCCTGGGCGCCGCCCGCCTGTACCTGTGCACCGACGCGCGCGAGGAGCGCGGCGACCTCGAGGACTTCCTGCACGCGGCGCTCGCGGGCGGGGTCGACGTGGTCCAGCTCCGCGACAAGACGCTGGACGTCGCGCGCGAGCTCGAGCTCCAGGAGACGGTCGCGCGCGTCGCGACCCAGCACGGTGCGCTGTGGGCCGTCAACGACCGTGCCGACGTTGCGCTGCTCACCGGTGCGCCGGTCGTGCACACGGGCCAGGGCGACCTCCCGGTCCCCGCGGTCCGGTCGCTCCTGGGCGCGGGTCCGCTGCTGGGGCGATCGACGCACTCGCTCACCCAGGCCGCGGCCGCCGAGGCCGACCCGTCGGTCGACTACTTCTGCGTCGGGCCGCTCTGGTCCACGCCGACCAAGCCGGGGCGCGACGCCGTCGGGCTCGACCTCCTGCGACAGGTCGCGGCGACCCGGCCGACGACGCCGTGGTTCGCGATCGGGGGCATCGACGCCGCGCGTCTCGACGAGGTGCTCGACGCGGGCGCCGAGCGGATCGTCGTCGTCCGCGCCCTCACCGAGGCCGCCGACCCGGAGCAGGCCGCACGCGAGCTGCGCGAGCGGCTGCCCGCCTGACCGGGCCCCAGAGGGACAGGTCCCCGTCCCCCGGGCGGTCTCAGAGGACGGAAGGTCTTCCCGCCGCCGGGCCGCTGTGGGAGGGTCTGGGCTGCAGAGTGCTCGCCGCCGAGCGCAGGACGCTCCCGTCCTCGATCCTCAGACCCGGAGAACCATGACCCGCACGCGTGGGCCCCTCGTGGCCGCCCTGTTCTCGCTCACCCTGCTCGTGCTCGCGGGCTGCACCGGTGCTGGCGCCGGCGCCGAGCCGTCGCCGGGCGGTGGCACGGAGGGGACGACGGCCTCGTCCCCCGCGGCGGACGGCGACCAGGAGCAGGCGGCCGGCGAAGCCTCGATCACGACGGCGTCGCTCGCCGAGCAGACGTTCGACGCGACCGCGGGGTCCGGAGAGGCCCCCGGCGGCACGATCACCATGACGCTGCGCTCGGTCGAGGTGACGGGCAGGACCATGACCGTGCGCTGGGCCCTTCGCTGGGACAACCCTGACAAGGGGGCCGGAGAGCGCGCGTCGTTCTCCGACCTCGGCGCACGACACGTGCCGACCGTGACGGACAGCACGAACCTCAAGATCTACAAGCCCTTCTGCACCAAGGGGGCCTGGAAGGGCGCCGCGCTCGACGTCCAGGCCTGCGAGCTCTCCGCGCTCGTCTCGCCGAGCGCGTCCAGCGGTGCAGGCCTGACCAACGGCTCGACGATCGAGGCCTGGGCGCTCCTGCCCTCGCCGCAGGGCGACCCCGGGCCGCTCGACATCCTCGTCTCCGACGGGTGGCCGGCGTTCAGCGGGATCACCCCCGTCGTCGTCGACGACGGGAAGTAGGGCCGTGAGCACCCTGCGAGAGACCCTCCGCGGAACGGCCGTCGTCGGGGCCGTGACGGTCGGACTCCTCGGCACGACGTCGCCCAGCACGGCGGCGGTCTCGCCCGAGCCGGTCCCCGACCTCGTGGTGACGGAGCAGATGAGCGCCGACGCGACGTTCGACCTGCGGCCCGACGACGCGACGACGGGCCTCGAGACCGTCCGCGAGGAGGAGGGCGAGACCGTGATGGTCCTCACGTCCGACCTGCTCTTCGCCTTCGCGTCCGCAGACCTGTCGCCCCAGGCCGCCGCAGCGGTCACGGACCTGGTCGCGACCATCCCTCAGGGAGCCGACGTGGCCGTCGACGGTCACACCGACTCCGTGGGGGACGACACCGTCAACGACCCGTTGTCGCAGCAGCGCGCGGATGCGGTCGCCGCGCTCCTGCGCGCGGCGCGCCCGGACCTGGTGCTGACGGTCACCGGGTACGGCAGCAGGGAACCCGTGGCGGACAACACGGTCGGCGGCCAGGACAGCCCGGGCGGGCGGGCGCTGAACCGGCGCGTCGAGATCACGTTCGCGTCCTCCTGAGCGCAGGCCCCGCCCGCCCTGGGTGGACGGATGACGTGACGGGCCCGGGGGCCAACTATCCTGGGGTGGTGACACCCACCCCCTCAGCCCCCCGGCCCGTATTGGTCGTCGACTTCGGCGCACAGTACGCCCAGCTGATCGCGCGTCGCGTGCGTGAGGCCAAGGTGTACTCGGAGATCGTCCCTCACACCTTCACCGTCGAGCAGATGCTCGCCAAGGACCCGGCAGCGATCATCCTGTCCGGCGGTCCGTCGTCCGTGTACGCCCAGGGCGCCCCGTTCGTGGACCCCGCGCTGTTCGAGGCCGGCGTGCCCGTCCTCGGCATCTGCTACGGCTTCCAGGCCATGGCCCAGGCGCTCGGCGGCAAGGTCGCGCAGACCGGCCTCAGCGAGTACGGCGGCACCGAGGTCGAGGTGTGCTCCGCGGGCGTCCTGCTCGCCGAGACCCCCGACCACCAGACCACGTGGATGAGCCACGGCGACTCCGTGCACGCGGCGCCCGAGGGCTTCGAGGTCCTCGCGACGTCGTCCGGCTCCCCGGTCGCGGCCTTCGAGGACACCAGCCGGCGCCTGTACGGCGTGCAGTGGCACCCCGAGGTCAAGCACTCCGCGCACGGCCAGGCCGTGCTCGAACGCTTCCTGTACGAGGGCGCGGGCCTCGCCCCCGACTGGACCCCCGGCAACGTCATCGCCGAGCAGGTCGCGCTCATCCGTGAGCAGGTCGGCGACGCGCGCGTCATCTGCGGCCTGTCCGGAGGCGTCGACTCGTCGGTGGCAGCAGCCCTCGTCCAGCAGGCCGTGGGCGACCAGCTCACGTGCGTGTTCGTCGACCACGGCCTGCTGCGCGCGGGCGAGGTCGAGCAGGTCGAGCGCGACTTCGTCGCGGCCACGGGCGTCAAGCTCGTCGTCATGGACGAGAAGCAGCGCTTCCTCGCGGCGCTCGCGGGCCACTCGGACCCGGAGACCAAGCGCAAGATCATCGGCCGCGAGTTCATCCGCGCGTTCGAGCAGGCTGCGCGTGACATCGTCGGGGAGAGCCGGGAGCACGACTCCGACGACACCGAGGTCAAGTTCCTCGTGCAGGGCACCCTGTACCCGGACGTCGTCGAGTCCGGCGGCGGCGAGGGCACCGCGAACATCAAGAGCCACCACAACGTGGGCGGCCTGCCCGACGACCTGCAGTTCTCGCTCGTCGAGCCGCTGCGGGCCCTGTTCAAGGACGAGGTCCGCGCCGTGGGCCGCGAGCTCGGCGTGCCCGAGGTCATCGTGGCCCGTCAGCCCTTCCCCGGTCCCGGGCTCGGTATCCGCATCGTCGGCGAGGTCACGGCCGAGCGCCTGGAGATCCTGCGCGCAGCGGACGCGATCGCGCGCGAGGAGCTCACCAAGGCGGGGCTGGACGACGAGATCTGGCAGTGCCCCGTGGTGCTCCTGGCCGACGTCCGCTCGGTCGGCGTCCAGGGCGACGGCCGCACCTACGGTCACCCGATCGTGCTGCGCCCCGTGTCCTCCGAGGACGCCATGACCGCGGACTGGACGCGCCTGCCGTACGACGTGCTCGCGACCATCTCGACGCGCATCACGAACGAGGTCAAGGACGTCAACCGCGTCGTGCTCGACGTGACGAGCAAGCCGCCGGGCACCATCGAGTGGGAGTGACCTCCCGCTGAGCCGCGAAGGGCCGGCCCCCGCAGAGCGATCTGCGGGGACCGGCCCTTCGGCGTTCCTGGTCCCGTCCCCGGGCCCGTCCCCGGGCCGGGAACGCAGGCCGACGGGGGAGCGCCTGGGGACCGGTCCGGCGTACCGGCGGGTCAGCCGCGCCGCTCCTCGCGGTACGCGGCCGCCTTCTCGTACGCCTTCTCGACGTCCGCGAGCACGCTGGGCCACCCGCTCGACGGCCGCACCGCGCGGTTGTGGGCGACGATGCGGTCGAGCAGGCCGTCCTGCGTCACGAGCCGCACGATCTGCTCGGTCATCTCGGCGTCGTCGGCGGCGAGCAGCCCGTCGACCCCGTCCGTCAGGCGCTCGGCCACCCCGGACTCCGCGCGCGTCACGACCGCGAGCCCCGCGGCCTGCGCTTCGAGCGCCGCGATCCCGAAGGACTCCTGGACGGCCGGTGCCACGAACACGTCGGCGCGCGAGTAGAGACGCTTGAGCTCGTGCGCCCCGAGCCGTCCCGGGAGGCTGACCGTCGAGGACAGCCCGTGCTCCTTGACGAAGCGCCGGGCCGCGTCGAGCTCGGGGCCCTCGCCCGCGATCGTCGCGAAGAGCGCGTCCTGGGGGAGCCGCTCGACGGCCTGCCGGACCGAATCGAGCAGGGGCAGCACGCGCTTGCGCGGTGCGAACCGGGTCGCGGCGACGACGTGGACGGCCTTGCCCTCGCCCCGCGCGTCGCGCTCGACGCGCGGCACGGCCCACTCGTCGAGGTCCAGCCCGTTGTGCAGGATCTCGACGGGCACGCCGCGTCCCGCGATGCGCCGCAGCGGCGCCGCGGTCAGCTCGCTCACGGCCGAGAGCAGGATCGGGAGGCGCGACCAGTGCGTGACGCGGTCGAGCGCGGCGAACCACCTCTCGGCCGACCCCCACACGCTGTGCACGGTCAGGACCGCGGGCAGGCCGAGGCGCGCGACGGGCTTCAGCGACGCCTGCACGGACGGCGTCAGGACGCCCATGTGCAGGTGCACGACGTCGGGCCGCGCGTCCCGCAGGATGCGCGTCACGTGGTGCGCGGCACGGGGGTGCACCGGGTAGCCACCGGGGATCCGGGCCGCGACGCGGTGGATCGTGACGCCGTCGTGCACCTCGCGGCTCACGCCGTGCTCACCCGGCGACGCGGGCGTCGTGGTGACCACCTCCACGTGGTGGCCCGCCGCGGCCTGCTGGGCCGCGAGCCGGCTCACCTGGGTCTCGATGCCGCCGAGCAGCGGCAGGTAGCAGTCCGTCACATGGGTGATCCTCACCCCCGGATTCTCCCATCAGGACCGGGCGCCGCCGCGTGCGGTCCGGCCCGACGCCGTCCGTTGTGCGGGCGAACAGACCTTTCGTCCGGCGGAGACGGCCGAACGTCGCTACGTTGAGGACTAAGAAACCGGCTCGGGGAGGGATATCGCAATGTCCAGCACTGTCACGGTTCGACCGGCGAAGGGCGTGGGGGTCATCGGGATCCTCAGCATCATCGCCGGAATCGTCATGATCATCGCCGGCGGTGTCACGTGGGGCGTCGTCTCGTCGCAGCTGTCCGCCGAGGAGATCACGGTGTCCGACGACGCGGACTTCCTCGCGGGGCGACACGTCAACGGCCCGTTCACGGCCTACGCGCAGGCCGAGGTCATCAACAAGCACGCGCTCGAGATGAGCGACGGCCAGACCTACGCCGAGCTCCCGCAGGACGACGAGCGACGCGCCGTCGTCATGAACGCCTCGTTCCTGCGCGCCTCGCTGTTCACGTCGGTCGTCGCGTTCGGCGTCGCAGCGCTCGTGATCGGGCTGGGCATCCTGTTCATCCTCATCGGCATCGCGCTCAAGCGGATCTCGAGCGGCCCCGCCGTGGCGGTGGAGACGTCGGGCGGCTACTCGTCGGGCGGCAACCTCTCCTCCGCGCAGGCTCCCACGCACACCCCTGCGCACGCGGCGCCCACGGCACCCGCGCCCACGACGCCGGCGCCCACGACGCCTGCCACGCCGCCCACCCGGACCTCGACCCACGCTGCTCCGGTCGAGGAGCCCAAGAGCCCGGGCGTCCCGCCGGCCGGCACGCAGACGCCTCCCGTGGCGGAGCCCAAGAGCCCGGGCGTCCCGCCCACGGGCACCGAGACCCCTCCGACCACACCCCCTGCGCAGGGCGAGCCCCCGCGCTGAGGTCCTCCACCAGCACGGCAGAGCACGACGGCGGCGCACCGGTCCACGGACCGGTGCGCCGCCGTCGTGCACGCCGCCCCTACGGCTGGGCGATCATCTCCTGGCCCGCTCGCGGGCGCTGCGGCGGCTGCTCGACACGATCGAACCGACGACCAGCACGAGGCCTGCGACGCTCAGCAGGGCGATGAGCGCGAGGTCCAGGTCGTACGTCGCACCGAGCGCGAGGGCGAGGATGCCCGCACCGACCGCGACGATCACGAAGCCCCAGACGACGGTCCCCACCCGCAGCCCGCGGTTGCGGGGGTCCTCGAGCGTCGGGTCGGGGTGCTGCGCCCTCTGCTGCGCCGTGGCGTTCCACTGCGCCGCCGGGTCGACGGCCGGGGAGGGCGCGGGCGACGGAGCCGACGGGGGAGTCGCGGGGCCTTCCACGACGTCCGGCTCGGGGTCGACCGGGGCGTCCTGCACGGGGTAGGCCTGGGTGTGCGTCGAGGCCTCCCAGACCGGCAGGGCGCCGGTCTGCGTCCCGGGGGCCGGCGGAGCGGCCGGCAGCGTGAGCGTCGGCTCGGAGACCGGCAGCGCCTGGGTCGGGGGAGCGACCGGCAGCGCCTGGGTCGGTTCGGCCCGGAACAGCTCGTCCGCGAGGTCGTCGGGCGCGCGGCCCGTCTCGATCACCTGGGTGGCGTCCGGGTCGTCCTGCCCGACGGGGAGCACCTGGGTGGCGTCCGCATCCGTCTCCGCGGCGGCGTGCTCGTCGGGCTCACCCTCGTGTTCCCCCGGCTCGCCCGGCGTGACGGGCAGCTCGACCGTGGGGTCGACGGGCGGGAGGGCCTGGGTCCGGTCCGCGTCGTCGGACTCGTGAGACTGCTTCTCGGTGGTCATGATTCCTCCCGGATGGTGACGTCCCCTGCCGCGACGTCGACCTCGAGCAGGAGCACGGGGTCGGCGCCGTCGGAGACGGTGTCGCTGGTGAAGGTGTGCGGGCGGGTGTTGACGCCGTTGATGTTGCGGCTCTCACCGTCGACCGTCCAGCTGGCGTTGCCCGCGAGGAGCTGGACCTCCGCCTCGACGGGTGTGCCGGCCGGGACGATCACGGTCAGGTTCCCCGCGCGCAGGCTCACGGGGACGACGACCTGGTCGCCGGCCGTCAGGTCGAGCTGGCTGAGATCCACGACGGGGTTGCCGAACGTGAAGGAGAAGCCGTTCTCCGCGTCCTGGACCGACGTCACGGTGTAGGTCGCGTCGGAGACGGGAGCCGTCAGGCCGATGTCGCTGCGCTCGACGCTGTTCCAGCCGACGATCGGCAGCGCGACGATCGTCGCGACGACCGCCAGGCCTCCGAGGGCCCCGCTCGTGCGGCCGCGCAGCCCGGAGACCACGATGCCGAGGCCGAGCAGGATGATCGTCGCGCCGATCCACGTGTAGAAGAAGGGCACGCCGATCACTTCGCGGCGCTCGAGGAGCAGGAGGATCGCGGCGCCGAGGAGGCTGAGGCCGAGCGTGATCCCCACGACGGCGGACCCGGGTCCGCGCGGACGGCGTGCCGCCCGGGCACGCTGCTCGTCGAGCCGGCGCAGGCGCTCGGTCTCGCGCTCGGCGCGTCGGCGGGCGTGGTCGTGGGCGCGGGCGGCCTGCTGCGCGGCCGCCTGCTGCTGGGCGGCGTAGGCCTGGGGAGGGGCGGGACGCTGGGGGTAGCCCGGGGGCGGCACGGGGGCCGACGCGTTGTACGCGGGGCCCGACGGCGCCGCGGGGGTCGCGGGGTACGTCGCCCCGGGCGCTGGGGGGCCCCCCGCGCCGGGAGCCCCGTGGGACGGGCGCTGCTGCCAGCCCTGGGGAGGCGGTCCCTGCTGCGCGGGCGCGCCGGGGAACGGCGCCGCGGGGTGCGGCTGCTGGGGCGGGGCGCCGGCCTGCTGACCGGACGGACCGCGGGACTGCTGCGCGCCGCCGGTGGCGTACCTGCGGTGCTCGCTGCGCCGGTTGACGACCAGGACGACCACGACGATCACGGCGGCGACCCACAGCGCCCCGTCGAGCCACTCGAGCCCCGCGAAGTGCCACCAGGAGAGCCAGCCGTTGTTCCAGCTCAGCCCCACGACGGTCGTCGCCGCCGCGCCCAGCATGGCCACGTCGAAGTCGCCGCGGATGGCCTGCTGGAGGTGGATGCGGCCGTCCCGGGCCTCGGGGAGCAGCGCCCACCCGAGCCCGTACAGGACGAGGCCGGCGCCCCCGAGGAACACCGAGACGACGAGGATCCCGCGCACGATGAGGGGGTCGATCCCGAACCGGTCGGCGATGCCGCCCGCGACCCCGCCGACCCAGCGCTCCTCGGACCGCGAGATGCCGATCCGGCGCACGGTGTCGAAGAACCTGTCCGTGCCGCTGGGCTGTCCACCGGGCTGGCCGGGGCCGCCGTCGGGCCCGGTGCCACCGGGGACCGGACCGCTCGTCGGATAGGGCGTCCCGGCGGGCTGCCGGGCCCCGGTCGGCGCGGGGCTCCCGGCCGGGGGTTCTGGGGAAATGTCCTCGGTGTTCATGGGTCCAGCCTGTCCCGGACGGCGCCCGGACGGTATCGGGTGTTCCCCTGATCCGACCCTGATCCTGCGATCGGGCGACCCTGAACTTTGGGCCCGGCACGCGACGAACCGGGCGTTCCGCCCACCGCGGCCCCGTCGGCATGTGACCATCAGAGAGTGACACCGACCGCGCAGCCCGCCAGGAGACTCCCCTTCCGGCGCCCCGAGCAGGGGCGCTGGGTCGGTGGGGTGTGCCGTGGGCTCTCCCTGCACCTCGACATGCCGGTGGGAGCGATCCGTCTCGTCATGGCGCTGATCGCGTTGACGGGCGGCGCCGGGATCGTCCTGTACGTCTTCCTCTGGGTCACGGTGCCCGCGGGCGACCCGGCGCAGGCCGCCGACGAGGAGCGTCCTGCGTCGTTGCGGCGCATCGCGCCACGGCTCCAGGGCAAGGTGCGCAAGCTGCCCGTGCGGGACGTCGCGATCGGTGTGGTCCTGCTGAGCGGGGCGGCCGTCCTCCTGGCCTCCCGGGCGGGGGTCGACATCGAGGTGTCCTGGGTCCTGCCGGTCCTCATCGCGCTCGCGGGCACGGCCCTGGCCTGGTCGCAGCTCGACGCCGCCCAGCGTGGCCGGTGGTTGTCGCGGGCAGGGGGTCGCACCCCTGCGGGCGTGCTGCGTCTCGCGGGCGGGCTGTTCCTGGTCCTCGTCGGGGTACTGCTCCTGGTCGGGCAGGACTCGACGGCCGCGGACATGGTCAGGGCCACGACCGCGTCGCTCGCGGTGCTCGCGGGCGCGGCGATCGTGCTGGCGCCCTGGTGGCTGCGCCTCGTGCGCGAGCTGGGCGACGAGCGGACCGCCCGCGCCCGCGAGGCGGAGCGGGCCGACATCGCGGCCCACCTGCACGACTCGGTGCTGCAGACGCTTGCCCTCGTCCGGGCCAGCGCGGCGGACGCCGACACCGTCGCGAGGCTGGCTCGCGCCCAGGAGCGCGAGCTCCGGGAGTGGTTGTACAACGACAGGCCTGCCCCTGGTACGTCGCTTGCGGCCGAGCTCAGGACCCTCGTGGGCGAGGTCGAGGACCGCCAGAGCTGGCGGCTCGCCGCCGGCGCGGCGAGCGCCTCCGGGGTGAGCGCCGCGGGAGCCGTGGGTGACGGCGGCCCGGCCGGGACCGCCGCGGTCGTGGTCGACGTGGTCGTCGTGGGGGACTGTGTCCCGACCGACGAGACCACCGCCCTGCTGCAGGCCACCCGCGAGGCCCTCGTCAACGCCGTGGCCCACGGCCGCCCGCCGGTGTCGGTGTACCTCGAGGTGTCGGGCGACGCGGTCGAGGTGTTCGTCCGCGACCGCGGCGACGGGTTCGAGATGAAGGACATCGCGCACGACCGGTTCGGGGTGCGTGAGTCGATCATCGGTCGCGTCACGCGCAAGGGAGGACACGCCGAGGTCGTGTCGCGGCCGGGATGGGGCACCGAGGTCCGGCTCAAGGTGCAGCGCGCGGCCGAGAGCGACGACGGCCCGGACTCCCCGGCGACGCCCCCCGCGGTCGGGACGCAGCGCGGACCTAGGATGCCGGTGGAGCCCCCCGCGGTCGCCCCGTCCGGGGTGCACGGAGGACCGGCGACGCCGACCGTCCCGGACCCCGCGCACACTCTCGGACCGCCCGCCAGAACACCTCAGGAGCACACGTGACGACCATCCCCCAGCCCGAGCCCAGCCCGCTGCCGGGGGCGCCGGTCCCCGTCGTCCTCGTGGACGACCACCACATGTTCCGGGCAGGGGTGCGCGCCAGCCTGGACGGACGGGTCGACGTCGTCGGCGAGGCCGATAGCGTCGACGGCGCGGTCGAGGCGATCCGGGCCCTGCGCCCCCCGGTCGTGCTGCTCGACGTCCACCTGCCGGGAGGCAACGGCGGGGGTGGGGCCGAGGTCATCACGC
Source organism: Oerskovia douganii (assembly GCF_015142735.1). GTDB lineage: Bacteria > Actinomycetota > Actinomycetes > Actinomycetales > Cellulomonadaceae > Oerskovia > Oerskovia douganii. Next base: position 174,215 of record NZ_JACSPN010000003.1, read on the forward strand.
GGTGCTCGGACCTCCTGGGAGCGACACGGTTCCTCGCGCTGTCGGTGTCCGACGCGGCCGAGGACGTGGTGGCCGTCATCCGCGCGGGGGCCCGCGGCTACGTGACCAAGGCGATCTCCGGTCCTGACCTGTCGGGGGCCGTGGTCCAGGTCGCGAGCGGCGACGCGGTCTTCTCCCCGCGCCTCGCGGGCTTCGTCCTCGACGCGTTCGGCACGGGTCAGGCGGACGTCGCCGTGGCCGACGACGAGCTGGACCGGCTCTCGGCCCGCGAGCAGGAGGTGATGCGGCTCATCGCCCGGGGCTACGCCTACCGCGAGGTCGCCGCGGAGCTCTTCATCTCCGTCAAGACGGTCGAGACCCACGTGTCCTCGGTGCTGCGCAAGCTCCAGCTCTCGTCGAGGCACGAGCTCACGCGCTGGGCCGCCGCGCGGCGGCTCCTGTGACACGGCGCCAGGTCCGGTGCCGGGCTGCCCGCCGGACCCGCGGCACGGGGGCTGCCCGCACGGGCCACGGTGCCCGACGAACCGCGAGATCTTGCCGTATTAGCAGGTGAGAAGCGGGTCTCGGGTGCGGCGTCGGAGCGCTAGCCTGGACACAGCCGGGTGAAGCCCTCCGGCCCGATGAAAGGGACCTCCGACGTGACGTACGTGATTGCTCAGCCTTGTGTGGACGTGAAGGACAAGGCGTGCATCGAGGAGTGTCCGGTGGACTGCATCTACGAGGGCAAGCGGTCGTTGTACATCCATCCTGACGAGTGCGTGGACTGTGGTGCGTGCGAGCCGGTGTGTCCGGTGGAGGCGATCTACTACGAGGACGACGTGCCGTCGGAGTGGAGCGACTACTACCGGGCGAACGTGGAGTTCTTCGATGACCTGGGGTCGCCGGGTGGTGCGGCGAAGATGGGCATGATCGACAAGGACGACCCCATGATCGCGGCCCTGGCCCCGCAGGCCTGAACGCGCTGCGGGGGGAACGTGACGGGGGGCCATCGTCCCAGCGGACGGCGGCCCCTCGTCGTGCCCGGGCACGTGGCTCCGGAACGCCGCGCTCAGCCCCGCCCGGCGGCCCGCCAGGCGGGGCTAACGCGCACCACGTCACCGATCACGGTCACGGCCGGGGCCCGGACCCCGGCTGCGACGGCGACGTCGGCGATGGTCGCGAGCGTCCCGACGGTCGAGCGCTGGCGCGGGCCGTAGCCGTCCTCGACCACCGCGACGGGCGTCTCGGGCGAACGCCCCGAGGCCATCAGCGCAGCCGCCGAGTCACGCAGCCGCGAGACGCCCATGAGGAGGATCACGGTGTGGTCGGCCGCTGCGGGCACCTTGCCGATGTCCTCGTGCCCGGTCAGGACCGTGAAGCCGCGCGAGTGGCCGCGGTGCGTGACCGGGATGCCCACCGCGGCGGGCACCGAGACGGCGCTCGTGACGCCGGGGACGACCTCGACGGGGATGCCGTGCTCCTCGCACGCGATGAGCTCCTCCCCTCCTCGGCCGAACACGTACGGATCGCCTCCCTTGAGTCGTACAACTCGTCGTCCGGCGAGCGCGTGCTCGACGAGGAGCGCGTTGATCTCCTCCTGCGGGACGGGGTGGAAGCCCGGGGTCTTGCCGACGTCGATCACGACCACGTCGTCCGCGAGCTCGTCGAGCAGCGCGCGCGGTCCCAGGCGGTCGGTCACGACGACCTCGGCCTGGGCGAGCAGACGACGTCCCCGCGCCGTGACGAGCCCCGGGTCGCCCGGGCCTCCGCCCACCAGGGCGACGGAGCCGACGCCCCCGTCGGGGACGGGCCGGACGGGCCGCAGCGGCAGCTCCCCGGTCGAGAGCAGGGCGTCGATCGCGTCCCGGACGCGCTGTGCCCGCCGGGGGTCGCCACCCGCGTTCACGGCCACGACGACCTCGGTGGTGCCCGACGCCTGCGCGCCACCCCCCGGACCGACAGCGACCCTGGCCACCGCGGGCACCCAGGCGGTCCCGGCCTCGGCGTCTCCCGCGGCGACGCAGAACACGCGCAGCGCCTCGGCCTCCGCGGCGATCCCGGCGTCGACCTCGGCCGACCCTGTCGCGGTGTGCACGAGCCACGCGCCCTCGAGGTCACCGGTCCGGAACGCGCGCGCCTCCCAGGTGACCGAGGACCCGGCCGCGCCGGAACCGTCGGGGCGAGCGACGCCGTCGGGCAGGGGAGGCGCGATCAGCGCGGCGAGGTCCTCGCAGACCTCCGGGGCCACGACGCGCACGCGCGCACCGGCAGCCACGAGCGAGCGTGCGCGGCGTGCGGCCACGGGGCCCCCGCCCACGACGACCACGAGGCGACCCGCGATGCGCAGGCCGAGAGGGTAGAGCTCAGAGTTCATGCGCCCATCATCGCCCGAAAGCGGCGGCAGCCAGCTCGCGCCGGCGCAGCAGCCACCCCGAGCCCTTGCCGGTCGACGCCGCCCCCGACGTCTCCGGAGCCAGGCCGCGGCGACGCAGCATGGTCTTCTCGACGGGTGCGAAGAAGAGCAGCTCGATGACCATGCCGACCACGAGGATCAGCAGGATCGCGGTGAAGACCAGCGCCATGTCGGACAGCTCGCGCCCCTGCTGGAGGAACGCGCCCAGGCCGAACCCGATCCCGCCGCCGACCGCGATGATCTCCGCGGCCATGAGCGAGCGCCACGAGAACGCCCAGCCCTGCTTGAGTCCCGCGAGGTAGCCGGGGAACGCCGCGGGCAGGATCACGTCCTTGATCATCTGGAACCGCCCCGCGCCCAGGACCTGACCCACGCGCCGGTACAGCGGCGGCACCTGGTCCACACCGGACACGATCCCGTTGATGATCGAGGGCACCGCACCCATGAGGATCACGAAGTACACCGTGGCGTCCGACAGCCCGAACCAGATGATGCCCGCGGGAACCCACGCGACGGACGGCAGCACCTGGAGGCCCGTGATGATGGGCCCGAACGACACGCGGACCCAGCGCACGCGCGCCACGACGACGCCCAGCGGGGTACCGATCGCGACGGCCGCGAGGAAGCCCAGGATGCCGCGCTCGAGGCTCGTGCCGAGGGCCTGCCACAGCGTGCCGGACTCGGCGGCGCGCGTGACGGCCGTCCAGACCTGCTCGGGTCCGGGCAGGTTGTAGATGGGCTGGACCTCGAGCCACACGAGGGTCTGCCAGACCGCGAGCAGGAGCGTGATCGCCAGGACGGGGGGATAGACGGCCCGCCAGGCCTTGGCCCACCGGCTCGTGGTGGGGGCGACGGTCGTCTGGAGGGCGTCGAGCCCCGCCTCGATGTCGCCGACGTCCTTGGCGTGCCCGACGGCGGCGCCCGCCTCGCGGGGCACGCTCGCGGAGGGACCGGGCGCACCCGTGCCGGGCGCAGCAGTGCCGGGCGCACCCGTCCGCGACGGGGCCTCGTCGCGCGGGGGCAGGGTCTCGGCGGTCTTCGACGTCTCAGACGGCATGGCGGCGGATCTCCTCACGGAGGTCGTTGGTGATCTCGGTCGCGAGGCGCGACGCGGCGGCGGCCTCGATGCTGCGCTGCTCGTCCGCGCCGTACACGTCGACGTCCCACTCGCGCACGATGCGTCCGGGACGCGAGGACATGAGCAGCACGCGCTGCCCGAGCCGTACGGCCTCGCGGACGTTGTGCGTGATGAACACGATGGTGCGCCCGGTCTGCTCCCAGACGCGCTCGAGCTCGTCGTGCAGCAGGTCGCGCGTGATGGCGTCGAGCGCCGCGAAGGGCTCGTCCATGAGCAGGACGTCCCGCTCCTGGGCGAGCGAGCGCGCGAGTGCGACACGCTGGCGCATGCCGCCCGAGAGCTCGTGGACGCGCTTGTCGCCCGAGCCGTCGAGCCGCACGAGCGTGAGCAGCTCCGCGGCCCGCTCACGACGCTCCGCACGCGGGACGCCGCGGAACTTCAGGGCGAGCTCGATGTTGCGGCTCGCCGTGAGCCAGGGGAACAGCGCGGACTCCTGGAACATCAGGGCCGCGCCGCCCCCGGCGACCTCCACGTCCCCCGTGGTGGGGCGCTCCAGACCCGCGACGATGTTGAGCAGCGTCGACTTGCCGCAGCCGGAGGCTCCGAGCAGGCAGACGAACTCGCCCTGCGCGATGTCCAGGTCGATCCCCTCGAGCACCGGGGCGCCGTCGGGGGAGAACCGCTTGGACACGCCGCGCAGGCGGACACCGGTCGTCGGAACGGCGTCCTCTCCGAGGCCGGACGGGGTGCCCGTGCGGGCGGGGGACGTGGTGGTCATGGTGCTACTCCTTGCCGAGACCTGCGGCGGAGACGGTCGGCTGACCGGCCTCCTTCAGCACCTTGTTGAGGAGGCTCAGGTCGTAGATGCCGTTCAGGTCCGCCTCGGTCGTGGTCCCGGCGGTCACGCCGTCCTCGAGCAGGGTGTTCAGCGTGCCCGCGAGCGGGTCGGTCGTGAACGTGATGTTGGTGAAGGCGCGGTCCAGGACCGCGTCGGACAGCGGCTTGCCGGCGATCTTCTCGATCTCGCCGTTGACGAGGGTCTTGGCGTCGTCCGGGTTGGCGCCGATCCAGTCGATCGCCGCGACCTCGCCGCGCAGGAGCGCCTCGACTGTCTCCGGGTGCTCCTCGAGGAAGTCGGTGCGGACGATCAGGTGCGTCGTGAGGAACTCACCGTCGTCCCACAGGTCCTTCTCGTCGACCAGGACGTGGGCGCCGGCGTCGAGCACGAGGCGCGAGGCCCAGGGCTCGGGCAGCCAGCCGCCGTCGAGCTCGCCGTTCTGGAACAGCGTGAGGGTCTGTGCGTTCTCGGTCGGGGTGACCGCGACGTCCCCTCCGCCCTGGATGTCGTTCTCGAGGCCGTTCTCGGTGAGCCAGGCGCGCAGCGCGACGTCCTGGGTCCCTCCGAGCTGGGGTGAGGCGATCTTGGTGCCCTTGAGGTCGGCCGCGGTGTCGATGCCCTCGCGCACGACGAGCTGTGCGCCCCCCGACGTCGAGCCCGCGACGATGCGCACGGCCTCGCCGCCCGACTTCACGAAGTTGTTGATCGCGGGGTTCGGGCCGATGAACGTGGCGTCGATCGCGCCCGCGTTGAGGGCCTCGATCGCGGCGGGGCCGGCGTTGAAGACCTGGGTCGAGAGCGTGGTGTCGCCCAGGGCCTCCTCGAACTGGCCGCCCGCGACCCCGACGAGCGCGGGGGCGTGGGTGACGTTCGCGAAGTAGCCGAGGCGCAGCTCCTCGGCCGGGCCCGACGACGCGGCCGGGCCGTCGGCGGCGTCGGACGTGCCCGTCGAGCAGGCGGCGAGCAGGAGCAGCGGCGCGACGGCGAGCGCGGCGACGGCGGAGCGCGCCCGCGTGGAGCGTCGGGACGTGCCGGCTCGGGTGGTGCGGGTCGGGCGGGACGAGGTGTTCATGGAGTTTCCTTCGGAAGGGTCGGTGGTTGCCTGGCGGTGGACGTGTCGTGTCCCGGCAGCGCCGATCCGTGCGGTGCGCGATCCGAGGGCCCGGTGTCCGGGCCCCGCCTGCGGTGGTCGGGTGGACCTCAGATCGCGTACTGCACGGGACGCTGCGAAGGACATCGCACGGCCGCCAGGGCGTCTCCGACCATTCCTGCTGCGAGGGTGCCGCCGTCCTGACCGTCGATCAGGAGGAAGGCACCGGTGCGGCGCGAGGTGACGTACTCCTCGGCCGCGACGGGGGAGGCGAGGCGCAGCGTGACGCGCCCGATGTCGTTGAGGTCGAGCGTCTCCGCGGGCTCGAGCTCGGCGGTGTCCAGGTCGAGGCGCCCGACGACGTCGCGCACCACGGCCTGCACGGTCCGGGTCGTGTGCTTGAGCAGCACGCGCGTGCCGGGACGCAGGGTCTTGTCGCTGAGCCACGCGACGGTGCCCTCGATGTCCTGCGTGACCTGCGGGGCGTCGGCTGCGGCCGCGAGGAGGTCGCCGCGGGCGATGTCGATCTCGTCCGCGAGGCGGATCGTCACGGACTGGGGGGCGAACGCCTCGGCGAGGGTGCCGTCGGCCGTGTCGATGCCCTCGACCGTGGTCCTCTTCCCGCTGGGCAGGACCACGACTTCGTCGCCCACGCGGACCACGCCCGAGGCGATCTGCCCGGCGTACCCGCGGTAGTCGCGGAAGCGCTCCTCGAGCGCCGCGCCCTGGGGACGCAGGACCACCTGGACGGGGAAGCGGAACGCCTCGGTGTCCGGGGTCTGCGCCGCAGGGAGCTCCTCGAGCAGGTCGAGCAGGCTCGGCCCGCCGTACCAGGGGGTCTTGCCGTCCGGTCCGCCCGAGCGGTCGACGACGTTGACGCCCTCGAGCGCCGAGACGGGCAGCGTGAGGACGTGCGCGACGCCGAGCGAGGCCGCGGCCTCGCGGATCTGGTCGGCGAGCTCCTCGTAGCGCTCCTGGCTGTAGTCGACGAGGTCGATCTTGTTGACGGCCACGATCACGTGCGGCACGCGCAGGAGGCTCGCGACCGCGAGGTGGCGGCGCGTCTGCTCCAGGAGCCCCTTGCGGGCGTCGATGAGGAGCACGACGACGTCGGCCGTCGACGCGCCGGTCACGGTGTTGCGCGTGTACTGCACGTGCCCGGGGCAGTCGGCCAGGATGAACGAGCGCCTGGCGGTCGCGAAGTAGCGGTAGGCGACGTCGATCGTGATGCCCTGCTCGCGCTCGGCGCGCAGGCCGTCGGTCAGCAGGGCGAGGTCGGCCGTCGCGAGGCCGCGGTCGCGCGAGACGCGCTCGACCGCGTCGAGCTGGTCGGCGAGCACGGACTTGGAGTCGTAGAGGAGCCGGCCGACGAGCGTCGACTTGCCGTCGTCGACCGAGCCGGCGGTCGCGAGGCGCAGCAGGGTGCTCGTGGGGAGGACCTGGGGCTCGCCGGCGGTCCCGGTGGGCAGGGTGGTCTCGTCGGGCAGCGGGTGCGTGGTGGCGGCGCTCACTAGAAGTACCCCTCCTTCTTGCGGTCTTCCATGGCGGCTTCGGAGATCCGGTCGTCGGCGCGCGTGGCGCCGCGCTCGGTGATGCGGGTCGCTGCGACCTCGGTGATGACGTCGTCGACCGTGTAGGCCGTGCTCTCGACGGCGCCCGTGCACGACATGTCGCCCACGGTCCGGTAGCGGACGGTCTCGGTGCGCACGTCCGCGGCCTCGGCGTCGTTGCGCGGCCGGGAGTACGGCCCGACGGCGAGGAGCATGCCGTCGCGCTCGAAGACCTCGCGCTCGTGCGCGTAGTACAGGCTGGGCAGGTCGATCTTCTCGGCCGCGATGTAGCGCCAGATGTCGAGCTCGGTCCAGTTGCTGAGCGGAAAGGCGCGGACGTGCTCGCCCGGGCGGTGGCGACCGTTGTACAGGTTCCACAGCTCGGGGCGCTGGTTGCGCGGGTCCCACTGGCCGAACTCGTCGCGGAGCGAGATGACGCGCTCCTTGGCGCGGGCCTTCTCCTCGTCGCGGCGGCCGCCGCCGAACACGGCGTCGAACTTGTGCCCCGTGATGGCGTCGAGCAGGGGCTGGGTCTGGAGGGGGTTGCGCGTGCCGTCGGCGCGCTCGAGCAGGCGCCCGTCGTCGAGGTAGTCCTGGACGCTCGCGACCTCGAGGCGGGCGCCGAGGCGCTCGACCGTGGCGTCGCGGTACTCCAGGACCTCGGGGAAGTTGTGACCCGTGTCGACGTGCAGCAGCGCGAACGGCACGGGGGCGGGCCAGAACGCCTTGGTCGCCAGGTGCAGCATGACCACGGAGTCCTTGCCGCCGCTGAACAGCAGCACGGGGCGCTCGAACTCCGCGACGACCTCGCGGATGATGTGGATGGCCTCGGACTCGAGGGACTCGAGCTGGGTCAGGCGGTAGGTGGGGGAGGCAGGTGGGGCGAGGGGGGCGGTCAAGGCGTCGCTCTTCTCGTCGGGGTGCGTGGGGTGGTCGTCCGGCACGTCGGTGTGCACCGTCCGGTGGTGCGTGGTCGCGGCGCTCATGCGTGGAGCCCGCACTCTGTCTTGTCGAGCCCGGCCCAGCGGCCTGCGCGCGGGTCCTCGCCGGGGGCGACGCGGCGCGTGCAGGGCGCGCAGCCGATCGACGGGTACCCGTCGTTGAGCAGCGGGTTGAGGATCACCTGGTGGTCGGCGGCGTAGCCGAGCAGGTCGTCGAAGGACCAGGCGGCGAGCGGGTTGATCTTGACCAGCCCGTTCTTCTCGTCCCAGGTCACGAGCGGGGTGCTCGTGCGGGTCGGGGCCTCGTCGCGGCGCACGCCCGTGACCCAGACCTCGTACCCGCCGAGCGTGCGGGTCAGGGGTTCGACCTTGCGCATCGCGCAGCACGCGGCGGGGTCCCGTGACCAGAGGTCCTTGCCGTGCGCCTCGTCCTGCTGGGCGACGGTGAGCCGGGGCAGGACGTCGACGATCGTGACCTCCATCTGCTGCTCGACGGCGTCGCGTGTGCCCGAGGTCTCGGGGAAGTGGTAGCCGGTCTCGAGGAACAGGACGTCGACCCAGGGCGCCTGCTGCGCGACGACGTGCGGCAGGACCGCGTCGGCCATGGAGCACGCGACCGCGATCGAGTCGCCGAACTCGCGCACGGCCCACGCGACGACCTGCTCGGCCGTCGCCTCGTCGGTGGCGCCCAGACCGGAGCCGTGCAGCTCGGCCTGCCCGCGCTCGACGATCGCGCGCAGCTCGTCGGCCGACCGCTTGGGCCGGGTGCTCGCGGCCCGCCGGGCGGCGTGGGCGGCCTGGGACGCGGCGCGGGCCTCGGTACGGGCCTTGGCGGCGGCGCGCAGCGCGGCGAGCGGGTCGTTGCCCGGCGTGGTGACCGGTGTGCCCGACGACGCAGCGCCCGTCGGGTGCGTGCGGTCGCCCGGGGGCGTGGTCGTGGCGCTCATCGCAGCGACTCCTCGTCCGCGCGGTGCGCCCACTGGGCGAAGCTCTCCGTGCCGTCCTTCTCCTTCTCGAACTGGCGCACGACGCGCTCGACGTACTCGGGGAGGTCGTCGTTGGTGACCTTGAGGCCGCGCACGGTCCGGCCGAGGCCTGCCTCGGCACGGTCGTCGGAGGTCAGGCCGCCGCCCAGGTGGACCTGGAACCCGGGGACCTGGTTCCCGTCGTCGTCCATCACGAGCTGCCCCTTGAGCCCGATGTCGGCGGTCTGGATGCGGGCGCACGAGTTGGGGCAGCCGTTGATGTGCAGCGAGAGCGGCTTCATCGCGGAGAGGTCGCCGAGGCGCTTCTCGAGGTCGTCGATCGCGCGGGTCGCGGCGCCCTTGGTCTCGACGATCGCGAGCTTGCAGTACTCGATGCCCGTGCACGCGATCGTGCTGCGGCGGAACGGGCTGGGGTTCGCGTCGAGACCCTGCTCCTTGAGCCCGGACACGACGCGCTCGAGGTGCTCGTCCGGGACGTCGAGCACGAGCAGCTTCTGGTGCGGGGTGAACCGCACCCGACGCGACCCTGCCGACTCGGCGAGGTCCGCGACGGCCGCGAGGATGCTGCCGGAGACGCGACCCACGTAGGGGGCCGCGCCGACGTAGTTGAGGCCGTCCTTCTGCTTGTGCACGCCGACGTGGTCCCCCGGCTGGGAGGGCTGCGGGGCGGGCGGGCCGTCAGGCAGCGCGTAGCCGAGGTACTCGGTCTCGAGGACCTCGCGGAACTTCGCGGGCCCCCAGTCGGCGAGCAGGAACTTCAGGCGGGCCTTGTTCCGCAGGCGACGGTAGCCGTAGTCGCGGAAGATCTGGACGACCCCGTGCCACACGTCGGCGACCTGCTCCTCGGTCACGAACGCACCGAGGCGCTCGCCGAGGCGCGGGTTCGCGGACAGACCGCCGCCGACCCACACGTCGAACCCGACGCCGAGCTCGGGGTGCTCGAGCGCGACGAAGCCCACGTCGTTGATCTCGTGGACGACGTCCTGGGACGGGTGGCCCGTGACGGCGGTCTTGAACTTGCGGGGAAGGTTCGCGAGCTCGGGGACGCCGATGTACTTGTCGGTGATCTCCTTGATGACCCGGGCGGGGTCGATCAGCTCGTCGGCCGCGATCCCGGCCACGGGGCTGCCCAGGACGACGCGCGGCACGTCGCCGCACGCCTCGGTCGTCTGCAGGCCCACGGACTCGAGCCGGCGCCAGATCTCGGGGACGTCCTCGACCTCGACCCAGTGGAGCTGGATGTTCTGGCGGTCCGTGATGTCGGCGCTGTCGCGGCCGAAGTCGCGCGAGATGTCGGCGATGACGCGCAGCTGCTCGGTCGTGACCGCGCCGCCGTCGATGCGGACGCGGAGCATGAAGTACTTGTCCTCGAGCTCGTGCGGCTCGAGCTGTGCGGTACGCCCGCCGTCGATCCCGGGCTTGCGCTGCGTGTACAGGCCCCACCAGCGGAAGCGTCCGTGCAGGTCGTCGCCCGTGATGGAGTCGAACCCCTCGCGCGAGTAGACGTCCTCGATGCGCTGGCGCACCGAGAGGCCGCCGTCCTCCTGCTTCCACTTCTCGTTGCCGTTGAGCGGTTCCTTGCCGTCGACGGCCCACTGGCCGTTGGGCCGGGCCGCGCGTGCGGGGCGGGCCGGACGCGCGGGGGGCGCGGCGGCGTCGGGCGCCTGCGGTGAGGGCTCGCCGGCGGGTGTGCTGCTGCCGGCCTGCTGACCGGCGACCGGGGTCGCGTCAGTGGCGGTGTTCGGCGGCGTCATCGTGCTCCTCGTGGGGGGACGTGGGCACGCGGGCCGAAGGGCTCAGCAGGAACGAGGGGGCTGAGGGCCGACCACGCGCGCCCTTGGCTCAGGAAGGTGGCGAGCGGTCGGCGAGGACGGCTCGGGCTGAGTCAGGCGCGGGTCAACAACAACAGCAGGAGCTGTTGCGGGCGCAGGCCGTCGACCCGTGACGTGCCGTCACGAGGAGGAGGTGCGCTGCCGTGGTCATGGCGGGAACGCTACAGAGGCAGCGGGTGAATGAACACCCCCTGTCCGCATGGTGGATGGGTGTCTCAGGTTCTGGCTGCGAACCGCCGGGCGGGCAACACGCGGAGCTTTTCCGACAGTCGCGTCAGCAAACTAGGATGGTGCCATGGAAATCGTCTACAACGTGTTCGCGGTCCTGCACTTCGTCGGCTGGGCCATCGTCCTCGGCGGCTACTTCGTGTCGCTCAAGACCGCCGCGCTCAACAAGGGCGTCTTCCACGGTGCCGCGACGGCTGCCGTCGCGGGCATCCTCATGGTGGGCGTGGCCGAGATGAGCGGCATGTGGGACGACGGGGGTCCCAGCATGATGAAGATCGGCATCAAGCTGGTCATCGCCGTGATCATCGCGGTCCTCGCGTTCATCGGCGTGCGCCAGGGAGACAAGATCTCGCCCGCGCTCAAGCACTCGATCGGTGGCCTCACGCTGGTCAACATCATCGTGGCGGTCTTCGTCTGACCCAGCCCTGACGACGCCCGGCACCGGCCTGCCTGCCGGTGCGGGCATCGATCCGCCCTCGGTCCGTGCAGATCGACGAGCTCCCCGCGCCCGCCAGGACGCGGGGAGCTCTGTCGTCACCAGGGGACGTCGCGCACCCGGGACCGCTCGCGCCCCCGAGGGCGGGGCCGGCGCGTCGTCCCTGACCTGCCCGACGTGCGAAGGTGTCTCCCGTGAGCATCGCGGGAGAGATCGTCGTCGGACTGGTGATCCTGGTGGGCCTGGCCGGGATCGTCGTGCAGGTGCTTCCGGGCAATACCCTCGTCGGAGGGGCGATCCTGGTGTGGGCGATCCTGACGGGCGGCACGGCGGCATGGGTCGTGCTCGCCGTGGCCCTCACGTTCGTCGTCGCTGCCGAGGGGGCTCAGCTCCTGCTCGCCGGCCGGCACATGCGCCGGGCCGACGTCCCGTGGTCGACGCTCGCCTGGGGTGGCCTCGCGGGCGTGGTCGGGTTCTTCGTCATCCCCGTGGTCGGGCTGTTCGTCGGGTTCGTCGCGGCGGTCTTCGTGGCTGAGCTGCTGCGCCGTCGCGACCGCCGCGGAGCGTGGCGCGCGACCGTCGCGGCGCTCCAGGCGACCGGCATCACGATCGTGGTCCAGCTCCTCGGCGGGCTGCTCGCGACGGCGACGTGGGGCGTGGGTCTCGCGCTGACATGATCCGCGGGGGCCTCGCGGTGCCGAGAACGAGGTCGTGGGCGCGCTGAGCGGCAGGACGACCGCAACCCCGTTCTCGGCAGCTCCTCAGCAGCTCCTCGGCAGGCTCGCGTCAGCCCCCAGAGGCTCAGGGCTCGAGCCGCGCCCGCAGCCGGTACTCCAGGCCCACGCGCACGGTCGGCCACTCGGCCGCCGTGACCGAGTAGACGACCGTGTCGCGCAGCGTGCCGTCGTACCCGATCTGGTGGCTGCGCAGGACCCCGTCGAGCTTGGCGCCCAGGCGCTCGATCGCTGAGCGTGACTCGCGGTTGTGGAAGTGCGTGCGGAACTCGACCGCGATCGCGTCGAGGTCGTCGAACGCGTGCGCGAGCAGCAGGAGCTTCGCGGCGGGGTTGGCCCCCGTGCCCTGCGCACCGGCCCGCTGCCACGTCGCGCCGATCTCGACCCGCCGGTTGAGCGGGTCGATCCCGAGGTAGGTCGTGACGCCCAGCACCTGGTCGTCGGCGTTGCGGACCACGACCCAGGGGTTGGCGGCACCGGCCGCGCGCGCGGCGATCTTGTCCTGGATGTACACCGCCATCTCCTCGGGGGTCGGGACCGAGGTGTACCAGCGGTTCCACAGCTCGCCGTCCCGCACGGCCTCGACCAGCGCGTCGTGGTGGTCCGGTCGGAGCGGGACGAGGCGGACGAGGGGACCGGTCAGGGTCACGGGGTCGGCGAAGGCGTTCACGCTCCGACACTATCCGGCGCAGGGCTGCCCCGTCCGGAGGTCCTGATGGTGGTCTGCCGGTGGCCGGGGACTGGTCGGCTGCTGAGGGCGGCGGAGGGCGGCTGGGGGCGGCCCGGCCGCGGTTCCCCGGCGGACGGCTCAGCCCTCCGAGATCTCCGTCACGTACAGCACGTTCCCGTCCAGGTCGCGCATCGAGAACATGGGTGGGACGCCGTCCCACCGCAGGAGCTCCTCGACGCGCACGCCCCGGGCGCCGAGGGTCGCGTGGTCGCCCGCGGCGTCCGACGTCGCGAGCCGGATGCCCGTGTCGATCCCGGCGTCCTGACCCTGCCCCTCCTGCACGAGGGCGACCGAGACCGTGGCCCCGGGCGGGGCGACCTCGATCCAGCGGAAGCCCTCCTGGAGGTCGCCGTCCATGCGGACCTCGAACCCGAGCGTGTCGCGGTAGAACGCCAGTGCGGCGTCCTGGTCGCGCACCGGTACCGCGACGGTGTGCAGTCCTGTGAAGTGCGTCGTGGTCATGACTTCTCCTTCTCGCGGGGGGACGCCCGGCAGGGGGCTCGTCACTGTGACCGTGGCCGAGGGGAGAAGTGATCGGTGCGCCGCCGGCCCCGGGACCTCGCGGACGCGTGCCGATGCGGGGAGTGTGGGTGCGCACGCCTAGGCTGGTGGGGCTATGACATCGCTCTTCGAGAACCTGCCGCTGCCCGGATTCGACCTCGCGTCCCTCGGGGACTCGTCGCGCCTGCCGACCACCGCACCGCGGTGGGACGAGGCGCCCGACGGCGGCACGTCCGGCCGCGCGAAGGCCCGCACCGGGCGCGGCTCGTCCGAGCCGGCGGGTGGCGACGGGAACGGTCGCCGCGACGGGCGGGACGAGGCGGGGCAGCACCCGGGCGGGTTCTCGCACATCGACCCGGACTCGCTGCTCGACGGCATGAACCCGCAGCAGCGCGAGGCCGTCGTGCACGCCGGCAGCCCGCTGCTGATCGTCGCGGGCGCGGGCTCGGGCAAGACGCGTGTCCTGACGCACCGCATCGCCTACCTCCTCGCGACGGGCAGGGCACGGCCGGGCGAGATCCTCGCGATCACCTTCACCAACAAGGCGGCGGCGGAGATGCGTGAGCGCGTCGAGGCGCTCATCGGTCCCGCGGCCCGGTACATGTGGGTCTCGACGTTCCACTCGGCGTGCGTGCGGATCCTGCGCAAGGAGGCCGCGGCGCTCGGGCTCAAGTCGAGCTTCTCGATCTACGACGCCGCGGACTCCCAGCGGCTCATCACGCTGGTGAGCCGCGAGCTCAACCTCGACGTGAAGAAGTACCCCGCGCGGACGCTGTCCAACAAGATCTCGGACCTCAAGAACGAGCTGATCGACCCGGAGCGCTACGCGCGGGAGAGCGGCGCGTCGGCCGCCGACGGCTCGGCCAACGCGTTCGACCAGGTCCTCTCGGACGTCTACACGCGCTACCAGGCCCGCCTCGCGCAGGCCCACGCGCTCGACTTCGACGACATCATCATGACCACGGTCAACCTCCTCCAGGCGTTCCCGGCCGTCGCGGAGCACTACCGCCGCCGGTTCCGGCACGTGCTGGTCGACGAGTACCAGGACACCAACCACGCGCAGTACGTCCTGGTCCGCGAGCTCGCGGGAGCGGGCGCCCCGGAGAGCGAGGACGGAACGTGGGCGCCCGGCACCGTCCCGCCCGGCGAGCTCACGGTCGTCGGTGACGCCGACCAGTCGATCTACGCCTTCCGCGGCGCGACCATCCGCAACATCCTCGAGTTCGAGGCCGACTACCCGAACGCCCGGACCATCCTGCTCGAGCAGAACTACCGCTCGACGCAGAACATCCTCTCGGCCGCGAACGCCGTGATCTCGCGCAACATCGACCGCAAGCCCAAGCGCCTGTGGACGGACGCGGGTGCGGGCGTCAAGATCATCGGCTACGTCGCGGACAACGAGCACGAGGAGGCGCGCTTCATCGCCGAGGAGATCGACCGCCTCGGGGACTCGGACGGCGTGCGCCCGGGCGACGTCGCGATCTTCTACCGGACCAACGCCCAGTCCCGCGCGCTCGAGGAGGTGCTGATCCGCGTCGGCCTGCCGTACAAGGTCGTCGGTGGCACGCGCTTCTACGAGCGGCGTGAGATCAAGGACGCGATCGCGTACCTGCGCGCCATCGCGAACCCCGACGACGACGTGAACCTGCGGCGCATCCTCAACGTGCCCAAGCGCGGTCTCGGCGACCGGGCCGAGGCGCTCGTCGCGGCGTTCGCCGAGCGCGAGCGCATCTCGTTCGCCGCGTCGCTCGACCGCGCCGAGGAGATCCCGGGCATGACGACCCGGACCCTCAACCCGCTGCGCACCTTCCGCGAGCTGTTCCACGGGCTGCTGGACCTGTACGCCACGGGCGCGACGCCCGCCGAGATCCTGGGCGCGGTCCTCGACCGCTCGGGCTACCTCGCCGAGCTGCGGGCCAGCGACGACCCGCAGGACGGCTCGCGCGTCGAGAACCTCGCCGAGCTGCACGCGGTCGCGAGCGAGTTCACCGAGCTCGAGCCCGAGGGCACGCTCACGGACTTCCTGGAGCGGGTCTCGCTCGTCGCGGACTCGGACCAGATCCCGTCGAGCGACGACGAGGGGCACGAGGGCAAGCCCGTCGTCGACCCGGGCGTCGTGACGCTGATGACGCTGCACACGGCCAAGGGGCTCGAGTTCCCCGTGGTGTTCCTCAGCGGCATGGAGGACGGCACGTTCCCGCACATGCGCTCGCTGCACGACGAGAGCGAGCTCGCCGAGGAGCGACGCCTCGCGTACGTCGGCATCACGCGCGCCCGGGAGCGGCTGTACATCTCGCGCTCCGCGGTGCGCTCGGCGTGGGGCATGGCCAACGAGTTCCCGCCCAGCCGGTTCCTCGACGAGATCCCCGAGGACCTGTGGGACTGGCGCCGCAAGGAGTCGTCCATGGCGACCCTGCGCGGGCCGGGCGGCTACACGGGCGGGTGGGGCTCGTCGGCGGGCGGCTCGCGCGGCGGGTCGGGCTCGTCGTCGGGCGGGTACGGGTCGGCTGGCTCGCGCAACGGGCAGGTGCGCACGCGCTCGGTCACACCCAACCCGGACGGCCCCAAGTTCGGCTCGGCGACGCCGCGCAAGGAGGGGGACATCCCCTCGCTCGCGATCGGCGACAAGGTCACGCACGACGCCTACGGGCTGGGCACGGTCGTCGCGGTCGAGGGCGCGGGCGCCAACGCGGTCGCCAAGATCGACTTCGGGGCCGACGGCACCAAGCGGCTCCTGCTGCGGTTCTCGCCCGTCACGAAACTATGACAATCGAGACAACTGGTTTGCGCAATACCGACGGCGACTGGAAAGAGCGTCAACACCGTTCGACGGATGCCCTAGGGGCTAGGATGCCAGGATGGCACAGAAGCCCCCGCCCTTGAAGACGCTTGACTTCGGTCACCTCGATGCGGCGAGTGAAGCGATCGAAGAACCTCGACTCCTGATCGAGGGATTCTATGACTATAAAGGTGCTGCGTCCGGGATTGCTACCGGGCAAAATTGGCTGCTGCTCGGACCGAAAGGGTCTGGGAAATCAGCAGCCCTGGAACATCTTCGTCTGCTT
Organism: Oerskovia douganii; assembly: GCF_015142735.1. Taxonomy (GTDB): domain Bacteria; phylum Actinomycetota; class Actinomycetes; order Actinomycetales; family Cellulomonadaceae; genus Oerskovia; species Oerskovia douganii. Next base: position 190,616 of record NZ_JACSPN010000003.1, read on the forward strand.
TGGAAATCGTATCCCGATTCCTTCTTTGACTATTGGGACTTAAGAAGCTTCCCCGTCAATGACGTCACATCAATCCAAATGGGTCAATCGGCTGGGGCGTCGCGCGCGCAGTCGGCGTGGGAATTTCTCCTGCTTCTCCGGATCATCCGATCCATAGATCTTGACAACGGGAAGAGTGCGCCGCGTTCATTCTCGGAACTCTTTACCGAGCTTTCGCGTGCCGGCTTGCTCCAGAGTGACTGGCGTGCGAATGTAGCGAAATGGTCAAAGAGTGCCTTCAAGGTCGACCTGAAAGTGGTGGGGGTTGAGTCCGAGCGGGTGGTTCGAGAGTACAGTCCTCTAGAGTTGGTTGCCGCAATGAAGGCGATCGTCGCTGGCGTTTCTACCGAAAGTCGGCACGTCGTTGCACTCGATGGTCTCGATTCTTTCTTTTTCGAAACTGAGGATGAGTGGAGCTCGCTGAGTGGGCTAATGTATGCAATCTCCTCGATAAACCAGTTCATGAGAACGCACGAGTTGCGCATCTCGGTCGTCGCGGCTGTGCGGTCGGACATTTACGATGTTCTGCCTGGCGGCGATCTTAACAAGTTGAAACCATACTCGGCGACTCTGGACTGGAGTGCACAGGGGATCGGTTCAGCGAACCATCTTTGGACGCTTCTTAACTCAAAGGTTGCGGTTAGGCATCCCGAGGTTCGAGATGTTGTGAAGACCTACCTTGCTGCGCCTGTGGCCATCTGGCCTCACCGGGAGCTTACAGAGTACTTGTTGGACTATACGCGGTTGCTTCCGCGCGACCTCATTGCATTAATGGGGTATGTGCAAAGAGCCTACGGCGGCACGTCCCTGGTTCCTGAATCATCGGCAAAGGAGGCGGTGCGGCGTTATTCGGAGGAGTACTTCGTCGGGGAAGTGCTGGATAATTTGGCAGGTGTGCTAGGGGCTGACAGGGCACGTGAGTTGGCTTCTTTTCGCGATGTGATGCGTACGCTGCCTACCAGGACGTTCAAGTTTGACGATGTTGTTTCTGAACTCGAAGGCGAATTGGATCGTCGGGAGGTCAAGCTCCTCCTGAAACAAATGTTCGACACCGGGGCTATTGGGATCAGGAATAGTTCGGGTAAGCATAAGGATTATTTTGATTTTGTGTTCCGAAAGGTGTCTGGTGCTGGATTTACGATTCGACACACCTTCCTGCTTCACAATGCGCTCGCGCTTGCTTGGAATCGACCGCGGGCATGAGGCAAATGGTCGCCCCTGGATTTGTGGGAGTCGCGCGGTTCTCATGATCAGAGGCGATGGTTGATTTCACGCTTAGTTGGGGGCTCGGCAATTAGGGGCTGGTTGTGGACCTCTGCGACGCTGCAAGGAGGGGGACATCCCCTCGCTCGCGATCGGCGACAAGGTCACGCACGACGCCTACGGGCTCGGCACGGTCGTCGCGGTCGAGGGCGCGGGCACCAACGCGGTCGCCAAGATCGACTTCGGGGCCGACGGCACCAAGCGGCTCCTGCTCCGGTTCTCGCCCGTGACCAAGCTGTAGGGCCCGACGCCGGCCCGCGCGTCGGAGCCTCGGCCCGCCCGGGCGGGGGACCGGGAGGGGCACGGCCGCGCCGCGACCACCCCCGGGCAGCGCGCCCGGACCCTCGGGATGTGGCCAACGAGACAGCGCCGCGCGGGGCGCAGGGGTGCCGCCGGGTAGGTCCCGGCCAGCCACCGGGCTACCCTGTGACGGGATGTCTCGATGTCGAGACATCGGTAAGCCGGTCAGGCAGTCAGATGGAAGGACGACACAGGGTGGACCTGTTCGAATACCAGGCGCGCGACATCTTCGAGAAGCACGGGGTTCCCGTGCTGGGCGGCGTGGTCGCCACGACCCCCGAAGAGGCTCGCGAGGGCGCTGAGAAGCTCGGTGGCGGGACCGTGGTCGTCAAGGCCCAGGTCAAGGTCGGAGGGCGAGGCAAGGCAGGCGGCGTCAAGCTCGCCCACTCGCCCGAGGAGGCCGCCGAGAAGGCGTCCGAGATCCTCGGCATGGACATCAAGGGCCACACGGTCCACCGCGTCATGATCGCGGAGGGCGCGAAGATCGCCGAGGAGTTCTACTTCTCGGTGCTCCTCGACCGCTCCAACCGCACCTACCTCGCCATGGCGAGCGTCGAGGGCGGCATGGAGATCGAGGTCCTCGCGGTCGAGCGCCCCGAGGCGCTCGCCAAGGTCCCCGTGGACCCGACCGTCGGCATCGACCAGGCGAAGGCCGACGAGATCGTCGCCGCCGCCGGGTTCGCCGACGACATCAAGGCGCAGGTCGCCGACGTCATCCAGAAGCTGTGGACCGTCTACAAGGAGGAGGACGCGACCCTGGTCGAGGTCAACCCCCTGGTCCGCACCGAGGACGGCTCGATCGTCGCGCTCGACGGCAAGGTGACCATCGACGAGAACGCCGGGTTCCGCCACGCGGACCACGCCGAGCTCGAGGACAAGGACGCGGCCGACCCTCTCGAGGCCAAGGCCAAGGAGAACGACCTCAACTACGTCAAGCTCGACGGCCAGGTCGGCATCATCGGCAACGGCGCGGGCCTCGTCATGAGCACGCTCGACGTCGTCGCGTACGCCGGTGAGCAGCACGGCGGCGTCAAGCCCGCCAACTTCCTCGACATCGGCGGCGGCGCCTCGGCGGCCGTCATGGCCGCGGGCCTGGACGTCATCCTCAACGACGAGCAGGTCAAGAGCGTGTTCGTCAACGTCTTCGGCGGCATCACGGCGTGCGACGAGGTCGCCAACGGCATCGTCCAGGCGCTCGCGATCCTCGGCGACGAGGCGAACAAGCCGCTCGTCGTCCGTCTCGACGGCAACAACGTCGAAGAGGGCCGCGCGATCCTCGCCCAGGCGAACCACCCGCTCGTCACCCTGGCCGAGACGATGGACGGCGGCGCCAGCAAGGCTGCCGAGCTGGCCAACGCCGCTTCCTGACCCGAGACCCGAGAGAGAAAACAGACAGACATGGCAATCTTCATCAACGAGGACTCCAAGGTCATCGTCCAGGGCATGACGGGTTCGGAGGGCCAGAAGCACACGACGCGCATGCTGGCCTCCGGCACCAACATCGTGGGCGGCGTGAACCCGCGCAAGGCCGGCACCTCGGTCTCCTTCCCGAAGGGGGAGGGCACGGTCGACGTCCCCGTCTTCGGGTCCGTCGCCGAGGCCATCGCTGCCACGGGCGCCGACGTCTCCGTGATCTTCGTGCCCCCGGCGTTCACGAAGTCCGCGGTCGTCGAGTCCATCGAGGCCGGCATGCCGCTGACCGTCATCATCACCGAGGGCGTCCCGGTCGCGGACTCCGCGGAGTTCTTCACCCTGGCCGAGGCCAAGGGCGTCCGCCTCATCGGCCCCAACTGCCCGGGCATCATCAGCCCCGGGAAGTCGAACGTCGGGATCATCCCGGCCGACATCACGGGCCCCGGCAAGATCGGGCTCGTCTCGAAGTCCGGCACGCTGACCTACCAGATGATGTACGAGCTGCGTGACTTCGGCTTCTCGACCGCGATCGGCATCGGCGGCGACCCGATCATCGGCACCACGCACATCGACGCCCTCGCGGCGTTCGAGGCGGACCCCGACACCGAGGCGATCGTCATGATCGGCGAGATCGGTGGCGACGCCGAGGAGCGTGCCGCGGCGTACATCCAGGCGCACGTGACCAAGCCGGTCGTCGGCTACGTCGCGGGCTTCACGGCTCCCGAGGGCAAGACCATGGGCCACGCCGGCGCCATCGTCTCCGGCTCGTCGGGCACCGCGCAGGCCAAGAAGGAGGCCCTCGAGGCCGCGGGCGTCAAGGTCGGCAAGACGCCGTCCGAGACCGCCGCTCTCATGCGCGAGATCCTGTCCTGATCACGCCCCGCTGAGCACCCGCTCAGCCGGCTCGACGGCGCCCGGTCCCTGCGGCCGGGCGCCGTCGGCGTACCCTGTCCTTCCCGGTGCGAGCCTGTCGCCGGGGTGCCGATCGCGGGCGCGCCGCCCGGCCTGCGGCACGAGGGCCGACCGATCGACGACGATGGAGACCATGACCACGCCCACGCAGTCCGCCGCCGGGCGACGGGCCCCCCGCACGGTCGAGGAGCCCACCCCGCGGCCCCGACGTTCCCTCGAAGCACCGCGCCGCTGGGTCTCGGGACTCGTCGCCGCGCTCCAGGCGCTCGCGCTCTCGCTGGCCGTGGTGATCCTGCCGGCGGTCACGGCGTTCCTCGCGTCCTCGACGGGGGCGGGGGAGGGGGACACCGGCGGCTGGGGGCAGTCCGTGTCGGTCGCCGCCGGGTTCTGGCTCCTGGCCCACGGTGTCCCGCTGGCCGCGGCCGGGACGTCGATCACCCTCGTGCCCCTCGGCCTCACGGCCCTGGTCGTCTTCACGTGCTTCGCGTCGGCGCGGCGCTCTGCGCACACCGCGACGTCGTCGTGGGTGGTCGGCGTCGCGGTGTACGCGCTCGCGACGCTGGTGATCGCGCTGCTCGCAGGGTCGGCGCCGGGGTGGGACGTCCTGTTCGCCCCCCTGGGCGGCGCGGTCGTGGCGGGAGTCGGCCTGGGGGCAGGGATCCTCGCACGCCCCGACGCCCCGCGCGTCGGTGAGGTGACGGCCCTGCTCGACCCCTGGGTCCCGCCCGTCGTCCGCCTCGGGGCCCGTGCCGGGCTGCTGGGGGTGGCGCTCCTGGTCGGGCTGTCGAGCGTGGTGGCCGGTGTCTGGGTCGTCGCGGGCCGCGCGACGTCGGGGGACATCATCGTCGGCCTCGCGCCGGGCGCGGTCGGCGGCCTCATCCTGGCGGTCTCCCAGCTCGCGGTCGTGCCGAACCTCGTGCTCTGGGTGAGCTCGTGGATCGCGGGACCGGGCTTCGTGGTGGGTGAGGGCAGCAGCTTCACGGCGAGCGCGTCCCTGCCCGGCGCGCTGCCCGCGATCCCTCTCCTGGGTGCGATGCCCGGCCCCGAGTGGACGACCGTCCTGGCATCGTTCGCGCCCGTGCTCGTCGTGGTCCTGGGTGTCGTCGCCGGGGCGTTCGTCTGGCGTCGTTGCGGCGGGCACGGCGCCCGGTGGGCCGACCTGGGGCTCGCGGTGCTGGGTGTCGCCCTGGCGGCCGGCCTGCTCGTGGTGCTGCTGCAGACCGTGGCGGGCGGCGCCGTCGGGCCGGGGCGCATGGCCCAGGTCGGGGCACCGCCCCTGTTCGCCGGGGGCATCGTCGCCGCGGAGGTCGCGGGCGGTGCGGCGCTCGCCCTCGTGTGGGGCAAGGCGGCCGTCACCGAGCGCGTACGGCACCGCCACGACGAGACCGCGCACGACGGCGGCACGGACCCCGTCGGCTGACCTCGCCCCGGGCGACGGGCCAGGGGACAGGGGCGGGCGCCGGGCCTACCGGCGCAGGCGGTCCTGGGTCCACTGCTCGCGCGCCTGCTCGTACTGCACCGCGCACTCCTGCTGGGCCGCGACCGTGATCGCGCCGTCGAGGCACTGCTGGTTGTCGAGCTCGACGTCCCACATCGCGAGGCTGCCGAGCATCGACAGCGACATGGTCGCGGTCAGGCCCAGTCCCACCGCGACGACCGGCAGCAGCGCACCGCCGAGGCGGGCACGCCACACCGCGCGCATCGCGCGGACCCCGAACACGATGGTCACGACCGCGAAGAAGAGGCTCGCGACCCGCCACGGGAAGGCCAGCGAGCTCGTGACGATCGTGACGAGCATGAGCAGCCCGAAGTGCAGGACCTGACGCGTGGTCGCCCGCAGCGTGTCGGGGTCGACCGGGGTCGGCGGCTCGCCGGGGGCCGGGGCGCCGGGACCGGAGGGCCGGTGGTCGTCCCTGCCGTCCGCGGGCCGGGGTGCCGGGCGAGGGCCCTGGGCCGGGGGAGGGGTGGGCTTCCGCGCCTCGTCGGTCGGCTTCTCGGTGCCGGGACGTGGGGGCGCGTACGGGTTGCCCATGGGCAGCTCCTCGGTGGTTCGCGGGCGGCGACGCGGCGGGCCGGTGCGCTTCCTCCGTCCGGGGGCGGAAGGGGCTGACCGGTACCCGCCCGGCGCGGACTAGGGTGGTGCCTGGCTCTTCTGCCCTCATTCTCCCCCACTGCCGACGCCTCCGAGGAGCACCGTGCGCACACCTTCCGGTCAGCCCATCGACACGACGAGCGCGGCGCGGGTCGTCGTCCTCGTCTCGGGCGCGGGCAGCAACCTCGCGGCGCTGCTCGCGGCGCACGAGGACCACGCGTACGGGGCGCGGGTCGTGGGCGTCGTCACGGACAGGCCGGGCGCCGGGGCGCTCGACCTGGCCCGGGAGGCCGGGGTCGCGTCGGTGGTCGTCGCGCCGGGCGACTTCGCGGACCGCGACGCGTGGAACGACGGCGTCGCGCAGGCCGTGGCGGTCTTCTCGCCGGACCTGGTGGTCCTCGCGGGGTTCATGCGCATCCTGAGCCCGGCGTTCGTGGACCGCTTCGCGGGCCGGACGATCAACACCCACCCGGCGCTCCTGCCGTCGTTCCCGGGGGCGCACGGGGTCCGCGACGCGCTCGCGTACGGCGTCAAGGTCACGGGCTGCACGGTCCACGTGGTCGACACCGGGGTGGACACGGGGCCGATCGTCGCGCAGGCGGCCGTGACCGTGGAGGACTCCGACGACGAGTCGACGCTGCACGAGCGCATCAAGGTCGTCGAGCGGGCGCTGCTGGTCGAGACGGTGGGGCGTGCGGCCCGCGAGGGGCTGCGGGTCGAGGGGCGCCGGGCGCTGCTGGGCTGAGGATCTCGCGCCGGAGCACCCGTCCGGCGCCCCGGCGCCGCGCGCGGGGAGCGGTAGGATCGGAGGCGGCCGCGACTGGCGAGGGTGGGAACGACCACCGGGGAGCGTCCGAGAGACCTGTTGGTGCGTCGTCCGCCTGGGCGCCTGGGTGACCGGTATTCCCGCGACCCGCTGACGACCCACAGGAGCACCCGATGTCCGTACGTCCCCACGCCACCCCCGCCCCCGGCACGTTCCAGATCGCCGACGACGCCCAGCGTCCCGTGCGCCGTGCCCTGCTGAGCGTCTACGACAAGACCGGCCTGGTCGAGCTCGCCACGGCACTGCACGCCGCAGGCGTCGAGCTCGTCTCGACCGGCTCGACCGCGTCCACGGTCGCGGCGGCCGGCATCCCCGTGACCAAGGTCGAGGAGCTCACGGGCTTCCCCGAGTGCCTCGAGGGACGCGTCAAGACGCTGCACCCGCGCGTGCACGCAGGGATCCTTGCCGACACCCGCAAGCAGGACCACCTCGAGCAGCTCGCGCAGCTCGAGATCGCACCGTTCGAGCTCGTGGTCGTCAACCTGTACCCGTTCGCGGACACGGTCGCGTCGGGCGCCGGCCCGGACGCCGTGATCGAGCAGATCGACATCGGCGGGCCCTCGATGGTCCGCGCCGCGGCGAAGAACCACCCGAGCGTGGCCGTCGTCGTCGACCCGGCCGCGTACGGCGACGTGATCGCCGCGGTCCGGGCGGGCGGCTTCACGTACGCGCAGCGCAAGGCTCTCGCGGCGCAGGCGTTCGTGCACACCGCGACCTACGACGTCGCGGTGGCGTCGTGGATGAGCAGCGTCGTCGCGCCCACGGACGCCGCTGAGATCGACGGCGAGACGGTGAGCACCGGCTTCCCGGCCTGGGTCGGCGCCACCTGGGACCGCTCCGACGTGCTGCGCTACGGCGAGAACCCGCACCAGCGCGCGGCGCTCTACACCAACGGCCACGGCTCGACGGGCCTCGCGCAGGCGACCCAGCTCCACGGCAAGGCCATGAGCTACAACAACTACGTCGACGCCGACGCCGCGTGGCGCGCCGCGCACGACCACGGCGACGTCCCGACGGTCGCGATCATCAAGCACGCCAACCCGTGCGGCGTCGCGGTCGGCACCGACGTGGCGGACGCCCACGCCAAGGCCCACGCGACCGACCCGGTCTCGGCGTACGGCGGGGTCATCGCGACCAACGCCGTGGTGAGCGCGGCTGCGGCGGAGCAGATCGCGGGCGTCTTCACCGAGGTCGTCGTGGCCCCGGGCTACGAGCCCGAGGCGCTCGAGATCCTCTCGCGCAAGAAGAACGTCCGTCTGCTCCAGGTCGACGGCGCCCCGAGCGCGGGCGTCGAGATCCGTCCCGTCTCGGGTGGTCTGCTCATGCAGCAGGTCGACCGCATCGACGCCGCGACGGAGAACGGTGGCGACAGCCCCGAGTCGTGGACCCTCGCGACGGGCGAGGCTGCGGACGCCGAGACGCTCGCGGACCTCGAGTTCGCGTGGCGTGCCGTGCGTGCCGCGAAGTCGAACGCGATCCTGCTCGCCAAGGGCGGGGCAGCGGTCGGCATCGGCATGGGCCAGGTCAACCGCGTCGACTCGTGCCGCCTGTCGGTCGAGCGTGCCAACACCCTGGGTGCCGAGGGCGAGGAGCGTGCGCGCGGCTCGGTGGCCGCGTCCGACGCGTTCTTCCCGTTCGCGGACGGCCTGCAGGTCCTGCTCGACGCGGGCGTCAAGGCCGTGGTCCAGCCCGGTGGCTCGGTCCGTGACGACGAGGTCGTCGCCGCCGCGCAGGCTGCCGGCGTCACGCTCTACCTGACGGGCACGCGCCACTTCGCGCACTGACCTGGTTCGTCCCGGCGCACGCGGTCGTCGTACCCTGCCTCAGGGCGCGACGACCGCGTGCCCGTCCAGCACCGTAGAACGTTCGACTCCCGGAAGGGCCAGCTCGATCGCCCCCGCCTCCAGGAGTCCGTCATGAGTGCCCCGATCACCGTCCTCGCCGCCCTGCGCTCGCCCCGGCTCCTGCGCACCGAGGTCCTGGGCGGACTCGTCGTCGCCCTGGCCCTGATCCCCGAGGCGATCTCGTTCTCGATCATCGCGGGCGTGGACCCGCGGGTGGGGCTCTTCGCGTCGTTCACCATGGCGGTGTCCATCGCGTTCCTGGGCGGACGTCCGGCCATGATCTCCGCGGCGACAGGGGCCGTAGCGCTCGTCATCGCGCCCGTGATGCGCGAGCACGGGTTCGACCACCTGGTCGCGACGGTCCTGCTCGCGGGGGTGATCCAGATCGTGCTGGCCCTGCTGGGCGTCGTGCGGCTGCTGCGCTTCATCCCGCGCTCCGTCATGGTCGGGTTCGTCAACGCGCTCGCGATCCTCGTGGCACTGGCCCAGCTCCCGCAGCTGATCGACGTCCCGTGGCTCGTGTATCCGCTGGTCGCGGTGGGGATCGCGATCATCGTGGGTCTGCCGCGATGGACGTCCGTGGTTCCCGCCCCGCTCGTCGCGATCGTCGCCCTGACGGCCGCGGTGGTCCTGTCCGGGGCCCACGTCCCGACGGTGGGGGACCAGGGGGCGCTGCCCGACTCGCTGCCCGGGTTCTTCTGGCCCGACGTCCCCTGGACCCTCGAGACCCTGCGGATCATCACACCGTACGCGCTGGGCATGGCGCTGGTCGGGCTGCTCGAGTCGCTCATGACGGCGAAGCTCGTCGACGAGGTCACCGACACGGGGTCGAGCAAGACGCGCGAGTCGTGGGGGCAGGGCGGTGCCAACATCATCACGGGGCTGTTCGGCGGCATGGGAGGGTGCGCGATGATCGGCCAGACCATGATCAACGTGAAGGTCTCGGGTGCGCGTACCCGGCTCTCGACGTTCCTGGCCGGGGTCTTCCTCCTGGTGCTCGTGGTCGTCCTGGGGGACGTGGTCGCCGTGATCCCCATGGCCGCCCTGGTCGCGGTCATGCTCATGGTGTGCGTCGCGACGTTCGACTGGCACTCGGTGCGCCCCAGCACGCTGCGGCGCATGCCGTGGAGCGAGACCGTCGTCATGGTCGTCACGGTCGTCGTGACCGTGACCACGCACAACCTGGCGTTCGGTGTCGTGGGCGGGGTCCTGGTCGCGATGGTCGCGTTCGCGCGCCGGGTCGCGCACCTGACGCAGGTCACGAGCGAGGACGGGCCCGGCGGCGTGCGTACCTACCGCGTCACGGGCGCCCTGTTCTTCGCCTCGTCGAACGACCTGGTGCACCAGTTCGCGTACGCGACCGATCCTGACGAGGTCACGGTCGACCTGAGCGGTGCGCACGTGTGGGACGCGTCGAGCGTCGCGACGCTCGACGCGATCACCGCGAAGTACGGGTCGCTCGGCAAGCGGGTGACCCTCGTGGGGCTCAACGAGGACAGCGGTCGTCGGATCGCGCTGCTCGCGGGGCGCCTCGGCTGATCGCGGCACGAGCCGCCGGGGTTGCGTCAGACCACGGCGTCGCGCAGCCTGCGCGACGGGTCGGTCGCTGCCTCGACGTCGACGTGCAGCGCCACGTCGCGGTTCATGAGCTTGCGCACCGGACCCACCTCGCGCGGGGCGTCGACCACGAGGATCGCGCGGACGGTCGCGAGGCGGTGCCCCTCGGCGTTGGTGCGGTGCGCACCTGCGACGGTCTCGAGGTACAGCGCGACCCAGCCCTCGTGGCCCGACGCCCCGCCGCTCGGGTCCCCGCGGTAGACCACCTCGTGGAACGGCGAGGGCGTGCCGAACAGCGCGATGTCGTGCCCGAGCTGCTGGGAGAAGACGTACGGGGCGTGCTGGGGGACGGGCGCGAGCCCGAGCAGCTCGCGCACGTGCTGCGGCTCGGCGGGCATCTCGTCGATACCCAGGAGGGCCCGCACGGTCGGCTCGGGGTCGTGCAGCGCGGCGGACCAGTGCCCGCCGGGCACGGGGCCGAACACCGCGCTGTCGCGCGTCGCGCAGTCGCCCACGGCGTAGAGGCGGCGCAGCGACTTGAGGGGCAGGTGCCCCGAGGTGCCCGACGGCGCCGCGACCGTCGGGGGCGCCACCCGCCCCGCGCTGTTCACGCGGATCGAGCCGCGCGGGTCGAGGGGGAGCGTGCCCTTGAGCCACGCGGTCGCGGGTCGAGCACCGACCGCGGCCAGGACCAGGTCCCCCTCGACCGAGCGGCCGTCCGCGAGCCGCACGCTCGTGGGACCCACCTCGGTGACCTGCGTGCCCGTGAGGAGCCGTGCCCCGGCCTCGGCGTACCAGCGCACCAGGTGACCCCCGACCTCCGCGCCGAGCTGCCGCTCGAGCGGGGTCTGCGCGGCCTCGAGCACGGTGACCTCGCACCCGGCCTTCGACGCCACGCCCGCGAGCTCGGCGCCGATCCAGCCCGCTCCGATCGAGACCAGTCGCGTGCCGGGGACGAGTCGTTCACGCAGGCGGGCGGCGTCGTCGGCGGTGTGCAGGGTGAGCGCGGCCTCCCACCCGGCGGGACGGACCGGTTCCGCGCCGAGCGCGAGCACCGCGACGTCCGCGGTGACGCGTCGACCCGAGCGGGTCGTGATCGTGACGGCGTCCGTGCCGGGGTCGAGGTCCACCGCCGGGTCGTCGAGCCGCGCCTCGTCCGCGAGGGCGACGACGTCGACCCCCATCTCCTCGACCAGCCAGGCGGGTCTCTGCCGCGTGAAGAGCTCCTTGGACAGCGCAGGGCGGTCGTAGGGCCCGACGCCCTCGGCGCCGAGGATCGTCACCCGGCCCGAGAACCCGTGGGAGCGCAGCGCGGCGACGGTCTGGGCGCCGGCGAGGCCCGCGCCCACGACGACGACCGACCCGGTCGCGGGGCGCCGGGAGTGCGGCAGGACGGCGGGGGTGGCTGATGAGGGCACGTTCCCTACGGTAGTCGGCGGTAGGCTCGGACCTGTGAACTGGTGGGAAGCGTGAGCGACGTCACCGCGCCCGGGCGCGGTCCGCACAACGGCACCCCGACGCAGCATCGACCGGCCGCCGCGCCTGCGTGGCACCGTCTGGACGGCACGTCGGGGACGATCGACCCTGCCTCGGCCCCGGTCGAGCCCGTGGCGACGGTCGCCCCGCCGGCGGGGGTCCCGCAGGTCGCGGGGGGTGACGGCGGTCGGGAGGCTCTCGACCAGCCGACCACGGTCGTCCTGCCCGCTCCGCAGAGCAACCTGGCCATGTGGCTCGTGTTCGCCGGGGTGCTGCTCGCCGTGGCGGTGACCCTGCTCGTCAGCGCGCGGGTCGGTGTGCTGGTGCTCGTCGGGATCCTGGTCGTCGGGGCGGGGGTCCGTGCGCTGCTGCCGGGGCCCGGACCCGTGGGGCTCACGATCCGCACCCGGTGGACCGACGTGATCATGTACCTCGCGCTCGCGGGTGCCATGGGCACCCTCGCGATCATCGCGCCCAACATCTGACGGCTCGCCCCCGGCGAGCGGCGCCCCCCGAGACACGGGGTGTCCCGAGACGCACCGAGGCCCGGCCCGCAGGAGCGGACCGGGCCTCGTCGTGCGTGTGCCGACCTGTCAGGCCTTGGGAGCAGGCCCGTCCGGGGTCGTTCCGTCGGTGGTCGTGCTCTCGCGGGTGTCGGCCTCGGGCTCCTCGACCTCGGACACCTCGGTGACCTCGACGGTCTCCGTCTCCTCGACGGTCGAGCCGCCGGGGACGTTCGTCGCGGGCGACGTGGCCTGCTCGGCCACGCTCGCGGCGGTCGCGGAGCCCGCAGGTGCCTCGGTGGCGGAACCGGCGACGACGGCCGTCTCGTCGATCACGAAGACCTCGTCCTCGGCCAGGAGGTCGTCCTGGACGGGCGCGAATGCGAACGCGCGGTAGAAGAGACCCGCGATCGCCGCACCGGCGAGGGGAGCGACGACGAACAGCCAGAGCTGGCCCCAGGTCCAGCCGCCCGCGAAGACGGCCGCGGCGAACGAGCGCGCCGGGTTGAGGCCGGCGTTGGTGAAGGGCGTGACGACCAGGATGAGCACGGCGTAGGTCAGGCCGATCGCGACCGGCGCGACCCGCGAGCTCGTGCGCTTGTCGGTGACGCCGAGGACCACGCCGACCAGGATGGCCGCTGCGACGATCTCGATGATGAGCGCGGACCACAGGCTGAACGCGAAGGCGCCGTTCGTGGCGACCGCGAGGGGCGAGTGCGTGTCGAAGCCGTTGGCCGTCGAGGACAGGAAGGCCTGCTGCGTCGCGTCCGCGATCAGGCCGCTCTGCTGGAGCACCGCCAGCGCGGAGGACGGGATCGTCGCGAAGAGCACGGCCGAGGCGACGACGCCGCCGACGAGCTGCGCCAGCCAGTAGGGCAGCACGTCGCCCCACGCGGTCCGACCGCCGATGGCCGCGCCGAGCGTCACGGCCGGGTTGAAGTGGCCCCCGGAGACGTGGCCGACGGCCGCGATGCCGCCGAGCAGGGCGATGCCCCCGGCGAGCGCCACGCCGAGCGTGCCGGCGCCGAGGCCGCCGACGCTGTAGAGCGTGACGCCGAGGATGGCGAGCACGAGGAAGAACGAGCCGAAGGCTTCGGCGCCGAGCCGGGCGAGCAGGCTGGGCCCGACGACGACGGTCGTCTCCTCGTCGACGACTACGTCTGGTGCTGAAGTGTCCTGGGACATGATGTTCCTGTCTCGTGTCTGGTGGGGTCCGGGAACCGGACGTTCGGTACGAACATGCGAGCTCGGTGCAGAACCGGCATCTCGGTGGCATCCTGCCACCGATGTCTGGGAGTTCGCTGATCGGTTCGCCACCAGTCTTGCGCTCCTGGATGGACCGCGCCAGAGGGCGCGCGTCCGTGCTCGGGGCGAGCGGCGCCGTCGGGCCTGCGGTGTGCGCGGTGCGACCGGACGGAAAGTATCTTGATGTCGAGAAGTCGAGTACCCTGGGCGGCGGTCAGCATCATCGGTTCGCGCGCGCAGCCCCGGCACCCGCCGGCAGCCGGCGGGCGGCCGCAGATTCCCCTCGCAGAGTTGGAGTTACCCCCGCATGGGCAAGATCAAGGTCGTCAACCCGGTCGTCGAGCTCGACGGTGACGAGATGACGCGCATCATCTGGCAGTTCATCAAGGACCGCCTCATCCACCCCTACCTCGACATCGACCTCAAGTACTACGACCTGTCGATCGAGAACCGCGACGCCACCGACGACCAGGTGACGATCGACGCCGCGAACGCGATCAAGCAGTACAACGTGGGCGTCAAGTGCGCGACCATCACCCCCGACGAGGCACGCGTCGAGGAGTTCGGCCTGAAGAAGATGTGGGTCTCCCCGAACGGGACCATCCGCAACATCCTCGGTGGCGTCGTCTTCCGCGAGCCCATCATCATCTCGAACATCCCGCGCCTGGTCCCGGGCTGGAACAAGCCGATCATCATCGGCCGTCACGCGCACGGCGACCAGTACAAGGCGACCAACTTCAAGGTCCCCGGCGCCGGCACCCTGACGCTCACCTACACGCCTGCCGACGGCTCCGAGGAGATCAAGCAGACCGTCGTCACCTACGGCGACGACGGTGGCGTGGCCATGGGCATGTACAACTTCAACGAGTCCATCAAGGACTTCGCGCGCGCCTCGTTCGCGTACGGCCTGCAGCGGAACTACCCGGTGTACCTGTCGACCAAGAACACGATCCTCAAGGCCTACGACGGCCAGTTCAAGGACCTGTTCCAGGAGGTCTTCGACGCCGAGTTCGCCGCGGAGTTCGCCGCGAAGGGCCTCACCTACGAGCACCGCCTCATCGACGACATGGTCGCCTCGGCCATGAAGTGGGAGGGCGGCTACGTCTGGGCCTGCAAGAACTACGACGGCGACGTCCAGTCCGACACCGTCGCGCAGGGCTTCGGCTCGCTCGGCCTCATGACGTCGGTCCTCATGACCCCGGACGGCAAGACCGTCGAGGCCGAGGCCGCGCACGGCACCGTGACGCGTCACTACCGTCAGCACCAGCAGGGCAAGCCGACGTCGACCAACCCGATCGCGTCGATCTTCGCCTGGACCCGTGGCCTCATGCACCGCGGCAAGATCGACGGCACCCCCGAGGTCACGGCGTTCGCCGAGACGCTCGAGGACGTCGTCATCAAGACGGTCGAGTCCGGCAAGATGACCAAGGACCTCGCGCTCCTGGTCGGCCCGGACCAGGAGTGGCTCACGACCGAGGACTTCCTCGCGGCCCTCGACGAGAACCTGGCCGCCCGCCTGGCCGCCTGACCCTCGTCCCCGCACGCCCGACGGCGCCGCTCACCTCCTGGAGGTGGGCGGCGCCGTCGGCGTCGGTGGGCCTGCCGACGGCACGGGGACCGGCGTCGGAACACCCTGCGAACGGCCTGCTCAGGTGTGACGGACGCCGCGGGAACGGGCACGCCGCCACACCTTCGGAGTGTGACGCCGTTGTGACAGAGTGTGGGCATGACAACTCCCGTGAACGTGACCGTGACCGGAGCCGCCGGTCAGATCGGTTACGCCCTGCTGTTCCGCATCGCCGCAGGTCAGCTCCTCGGACCCGACGTCCCCGTCCGTCTGCGCCTCCTCGAGATCCCCCAGGGGGTGAAGGCCGCAGAAGGCACCGCGATGGAGCTCGACGACTGCGCCTTCCCGCTGCTGGCGGGGATCGACATCTTCGACGACCCGCGTGCCGGTTTCGAGGGGGCCAACGTCGGCCTGCTCGTGGGCGCCCGCCCGCGCGGCCCCGGCATGGAGCGCGGTGACCTGCTCGAGGCCAACGGCGGCATCTTCAAGCCGCAGGGCGAGGCGATCAACGCCGGCGCGGCGGACGACGTCCGCGTCCTGGTCGTCGGCAACCCCGCGAACACCAACGCCCTCATCGCGGCGTCGAACGCGCCCGACGTGCCCAAGGACCGCTTCACGGCCATGACGCGCCTCGACCACAACCGGGCGCTCACGCAGGTCGCCAAGCGTGCGGGCGTGCCGGTGTCCGAGGTGCGCAAGGTCAGCATCTGGGGCAACCACTCGGCCACGCAGTACCCGGACATCTTCCACGCCGACGTCGCCGGTCGCCCCGGCGCCGAGCTCGCCGCGGACTCCGCCTGGCTCACGGGCGAGTTCATCCCGACCGTCGCCAAGCGCGGTGCCGCGATCATCGAGGCGCGCGGCGCCTCTTCGGCCGCATCGGCTGCGAACGCCGCGATCGACCACGTGTTCGACTGGGTCAACGGCACGCCCGAGGGCGACTGGACGAGCGCGGGCATCGTGTCCGACGGCTCGTACGGCGTCCCCGAGGGGCTCATGGCCTCGTTCCCCGTGGTCTCGCGCGGCGGCCGGTGGGAGATCGTCCAGGGCCTCGAGATCTCGGACTTCTCGCGCGAGCGCATCGACGCCTCGGTCGCCGAGCTGATCGAGGAGCGCGACGCGGTGCGGAGCCTCGGCCTGATCTGACCCGCTCCCAGGTGCCGAACCCGAGGTCGGTCGGGCAGCCCGTCGTGGTTGCCTGACCAACCTCGGGTTCGGCGCCGGGCTCGGGTGCTCGGGGTGCTCGGGGTGCTCGGGCGGCGGAAAATACCTGCGTGCGCGTCGGACCCTCGCCGTACGATCGGCGGGCCATGAGCGACGCACCCACCGGCACCCCGACCGGCCCAGACCCTGCCCCCGCCTCCCCGCCCGCGACCCCCTCGGACCCGTCCCGCCGCCTGGACTGGCGACGGCTGCGCGGTCCGCAGGCGGTCATCGCCCTGCTCGCGCTCAGCGTGGGAGCGGTCGGTGCCGCGTTCGGCACCGTCGTCGCGGGGTGGCTCGCGCAGGACCCGACGACCGCGACGCTCCAGCTCCTCGCCGCGTGCGTGGTGGGCGCGGCGCTGCTCGACACGGTCGGGCAGGTGATCTGGGCGGGCGTCGTCGACCGTGCGGAGGGCCGCCTGCGCGGCGACCTGCTCTCCGCGGCCCTGCACCAGCCGCTCGCCACGCTCACCGAGCAGGCCGTGGGAGAGGTCCTGGACCGGGTCGACGACGACACCCACGCGGTCGGCACGCTCGTGCGGCGCCAGGCCTGGGGCGCAGGTCGCACGCTCGTCGGCGTGGTCCCCATGTGGGTCGTGGCCGGGCTCACGTGGTGGCCCGCGTGGATCCTCTTCCCCGTGCTCGGTGCGGTCGCCGCCGTGATCGTGCGCCCCATGCTCGGGGAGATCGCGCGCCGCAAGGTCGTCGAGGAAGCGGCCTGGACGGACCACGCGGCCTCGTTCGAGGAGGCCGTGGCCGCACGCGACGACCTGCGCACGAGCCTGGGCCAGTCGTTCGCGGTGCGGCGCCTCGCCGAGAGGTCGGCGCAGGTCCACCGGCGCTTCGAGGCCGTGCTGTCGGTCGAGTCGCGCATGCTCCGGCGGGCCGGGCTCGTGCTCGCGTCGCTGCTCGCGGGCGTCGCCGTCGCAGGAGCCGCCCTCGCGGCCGACGGCCAGCTGGGCATCGACCGCCTGGTCACCCTCTTCCTGGTCACGTCGATGTTCGTCGGACAGACGGACAACCTGGTCCACCACCTCCCGGACATCCAGGAGGGCATCGGGGCGCTCACGCGCATCCGGCAGATGCTCTCGGTCGCCCCCGAGCCCGTGGGCGGGCGGGAGGTTCCCGCCGGGCCGGTCGGCATCGAGCTCCGGGACGTCCACTTCGCCTACGCCGAGGGCACGTTCGCCCTGGACGGCGTGAGCCTCCACGTGCCCGCGGGGGCGACCGTCGCGCTCGTCGGGCGCACGGGCTCGGGCAAGTCGACCCTCGCGTCGCTGTTGTCACGGGCGGTCGAGCCGCCGCGCGGCACGGTGCTCGTCGGCGGGGTGGACGTCCGTGACCTCGACCTGCAGGCGCTGCGTGCTGCCGTCGGGGTCGTGACCCAGCGGACCGAGATCCTCGCGGGCACGCTCGCGGAGAACGTCGCGCTCTTCGCCGACGTGCCCCGGGCCGCGATCGAGGACGCGGTGCGCGAGCTGCGTCTCGACGAGTGGGTGGCCGCTCTGCCGGACGGGCTCGACACGGTGCTCGGCCCCGGCGGGACGTCGCTCTCCGCGGGGGAGGAGCAGCTCGTCGCGTTCGCGCGCCTGCTGGTGCGCGACGTGCAGGTCGTCGTCCTCGACGAGGCCACGGCACGTATGGACCCGCTGACCGAGGCCCGGGTCGTGGCGGCCTCCGACCGGCTGCTCGCGGGGCGCACGGGAGTGCTCGTCGCGCACCGGCTCACGACGATCGAACGGGCCGGTCTGCTCGCGGTGCTCGACCGGGGGCGCGTCGTCCAGCAGGGAGACCGGGCTGCGCTCGCCCGCGTCGCCGGGCCCTACCGCGACCTGCTCGAGGCGAGCGTCGCGCAGGGAGGCCGCGCACCCTCCGCACCGGTGGACCGCGCCGCCGCAGTGGCACGTATCGACGCGGGTGGCTCCGTCGCCGAGGCCGGCGCGGTGAGCGACGGGACCGCCTCGGTCCTCGTGACGGCGGTCGCGGCCGACGGGACGCGCCCTGCGGTGGCCCCGGACCCCGCGGACGAGGCCGTCGGCGGGCGCCGGCGGCTCGGCGCCCCGCCCGCCCTCGCCGACCCCGGGGACGGACCGAGCCTCGCGCGCGGCGTCCTGCACGCGCTGTTCGTGCGTCCGGCGTGGGGCGTCGCGGGGGCCGTGCTGTTCCTCGTGACGAGCCTGGTCTCGGCCCAGGGCGCGGTCACCGGCTTCCTCTGGGGGCACGCCGTCCAGGGGCTCGACGAGGGCTTCCCCGCGGGGCTGCTCGTGCCCTTCGCGGTGCTCCTCGTGGTCGCGCCGCTGTGCCTCGCGCGCGCCCTGTACGTCTACCCGCGCTGGTGGGTCGAGGTCCTGCTGCGCGTGCGCATGGCGGTCATGGCGGGCCAGACGCGCCAGCACCGGCTCACGTCCACGCCGCCGGGCGAGGTCGTGGCACGCGCCATGGACGCCGACCGCTTCGTGCGGTACGCCGACCGCTGGGTGGACCTGGTCAACGGGCTCGCCATCGCAGGTGTCACGGCCCTGCTCAGCAGGTCGTGGCTGGCCGGGGCCGTGCTCCTCGCGGTCATGGTCGTGTCGGCCGCCGCGTCGGCGCTCGGCCGACCCATCGCCGGCCGGTCGGCGACGAGGTCGTCGGCGGCCCGGGCCCGGTTCGGGCGCGCGCTCGTCTCGGCCCTCGACTCGGCGCGCTCGGTCAAGCTCGCTGCCCGGACGCCGCAGGTGCACGCGCACCTGCACACGGTCGACGCGGGCCGCGTCCGCGCGGCGATCTTCGAGCACCGCGTGCAGGCCGCGCTCGACGGCGTGCCGCTCGTCATGATCCAGCTCGGCGTCGTCGCGGCCTGGGCAGGTCTGCTGACGGGCACGTGGGACCTCGCGACCGCGCTCCTGGTCGCGAACGCCGTGAACGGGTTCGGCTGGTTCGGCGTGGTCGCCGGGGCCGTCGTGACCGAGGCGCCGGGGACCCGCTCGTGGCAGCGGGCGACGAGCCGGCTCGCGGCCGGGACCGACCTCATGGACCTTCCTCCGGGCGTCGACCTGCTCACGGGCGAGGCGCCCACGCCTGCCCCGGGGCAGCGCCAGGAGCTCGAGCTCCTGGAGCTCGCGGGCGTGAGCGCGTTGCACGACGACGGCACGATCGGTGTCCAGGGGGTCGACCTGACGGTCGAGCGCGGCGAGCTCGTGCTGCTCCTCGGGCAGGTGGGGGCGGGCAAGTCGAGCCTGCTCGCGGCGCTCGCGGGGCTGATGGAGCACACGGGTCACATCCGGTGGAACGGGACGGACGTCGAGGACGCCCAGACCTTCCTGCGTCCGGGCCAGGTCGCGCACGTCGCACAGGTCCCGCGGGTGCTCTCGGGGACCTTCGCCGACAACGTGCGGCTGGGGCACGAGCGCGAGGTCCGGGGGCCGGTCGCGGCTGCGCGCATGGAACGCGACGTGGTCGAGGCCGGGGGCCACGAGGCGCTCGTGGGCCACCGTGGTGTCCGGCTCTCGGGCGGCCAGGTGCAGCGGCTCGCGCTCGCTCGGGCGCTCGCGACCGACGCCGAGCTGCTCCTGGCGGACGACGTGTCGAGCGCTCTCGACGCCGCGACGGAGATCGAGCTGTGGTCGTCGTTGCGCGAGCGGGGGACCACGGTGATCGGCTCGACCTCGAAGCGTGCGGCGCTCGCCCGGGCGGACAGGGTCGTGGTGCTGCACGAGGGGGCGATCGCCGAGGTCGGCCCGTGGGTCGACCTGGCTCAGCGCTGGGGGCACCTCGCGGGCTGAGCGGCCGCGCCGCTGCGCTGTGTCGAACCCGAGGTTGGTCAGGCAACTCACGAGTGTTGCCTGACCAACCTCGGGTTCGGCGTCTCCGGGGGCCAAAACTCTTGCTGCAACTTTCAGCAAGCGCTACAGTCTGGGTCAGCCGGCGGCGGGGAGCGCCCGGCTCGGGAGACCACGTGGAGCGCGGAGGCTCGGTCACCCGGCGGTGCGTTCGCACGTCCGACTCCCCGGTGACAAGGGAGTCCTCATGCCATCACCTGCCCCGCGGCGGTCGTCCAGACCGCGTCGCACCACAGCCTCCCTGGCAGCGATATCGGTCGCGCTGACCGGGCTGACCGGATTCACGGCCGTCGCGAACGCGGCGCCCGGCCCCGCGACCGTCCGGGCCGCGGACGACGCACGGACGTTCGCGCTCGTCGGCAGCCTGCAGGACGAGGCTGGTTGCGCGGCGGACTGGGACCCTGCCTGCGCCGCGACCGAGCTCGCGCCGACCGGCACGGACGGCCTCTACGCGGCCGACCTCACGGTGCCCGCCGGCACCTACGAGTACAAGGTCGCCGTGAACGACTCGTGGGACGAGGCCTACGGTCTGAACGGCGGCGCGGACAACATCCCGCTCGTCGTCGCAGGTCCCACGACCCTGCGCTTCACGTTCGACGACGTCGCCAAGCGCGTCTCGCTCGCGCCCGTCGAGCTCGGGGGAGCCTACGACGAAGCGACCGACGCGGGGATCGTGACCGCTCCCGTGCGCCAGCCGGGCTCGGACGAGCAGTTCTACTTCGTCATGACCGACCGCTTCGCGGACGGCGACCCGACCAACAACGAGGCAGGCATCGCGGGCGGCGCGCTGCACTCGGGGTACGACCCCACGAACAAGGGCTTCTACCAGGGTGGTGACATCCAGGGCCTGCGCGACCAGCTCGACTACATCGACGGGCTCGGGACCACCGCGATCTGGCTGACGCCGTCGTTCAAGAACAACCCCGTGCAGGGCGAGGGCGAGAACGCCTCGGCGGGCTACCACGGCTACTGGGTCACGGACTTCACGCAGATCGACCCGCACCTGGGGACGAACGCCGAGCTCGAGGCCCTGATCGACGAGGCGCACGCCAAGGGCATCAAGGTCTACTTCGACATCATCACCAACCACACTGCCGACCTGATCGACAACGAGCAGAAGCAGTACTCGTACGTCGACCAGGCGACCGCGCCGTACAAGGACGCCGACGGCAACGTGTTCGACCCGGCCGACCACGCGGGCAAGGACACGTTCCCCGCGACGGACGCCGCGACGTCGTTCCCCTACACGCCCGTGGTGGCCGACGACGCGAAGGACGCCAAGGTCCCCGCGTGGCTCAACGACACGACGCTCTACCACAACCGTGGCAACTCGACGTGGTCCGGTGAGTCCGTGACCTACGGCGACTTCGACGGCCTGGACGACCTCATGACCGAGAACCCGCGTGTCGTCGACGGGTTCGTCGACGTCTACCAGGGCTGGGTCGACCTCGGCATCGACGGCTTCCGCATCGACACGGTCAAGCACGTCAACTTCGAGTTCTGGGAGACCTGGACCACCGAGGTCCTCGACTACGCCCACTCGAAGGGCAAGGACGACTTCTTCATGTTCGGCGAGATCTACGACGCCGACGCCGCCAAGCTCTCGCCCTACGTGCGCAGGACGGACATGAACTCCGTTCTCGACTTCGCGTTCCAGTCCTCGGCCGCGAGCTTCGCGAGCGGCAACAGCGCCAAGGGCCTGTCCCAGCTCTTCGCGAGCGACGACATGTACACCACGCCCGACTCGTCGGCGTCGGCGCTGCCCACGTTCCTCGGCAACCACGACATGGGCCGCATCGGGTACCTGCTGCAGACCACGGGCGACGCGCAGCGTCGTGACGAGCTCGCGCACGACCTCATGTACCTCACGCGCGGCCAGCCGGTCGTCTACTACGGCGACGAGCAGGGCTTCGCGGGTGCGGGCGACGGCAAGGACAAGAACGCGCGGCAGTCGCTGTTCGCGACCCAGGTCGCCGAGTACGCGGACCAGAAGCTGATCACGGGCGAGACCGCCGGCAGCCAGGACCGCTACGACACCACGTCGCCGCTCTACACCCACATCGCCGAGCTCTCCGCGCTGCGCTCCGAGAACCCGGCCCTCGCGACGGGCGCCCAGATCGAGCGCTACACCGACTCGGGGGCGGGCGTCTACGCGTTCTCGCGCGTGGACCGCACCGAGAAGGTCGAGCACCTCGTGGGGCTCAACAACTCGACCGCGGCCAAGACGGTCGGTTTCACCACGCTCACGCCCGGCGCGACGTACACGCCGCTCCACGGTGGCGCAGACGCGGTCACGGCCGGTGCCGACGGCACGGTCTCGCTCACGGTCCCGGCCCTGGGCTCGGTCGTCCTGAAGGCCGACCGCACCGTGGGCGTCGAGTCCACGGGGGACGTCTCGGTGGCCGTACCGGCCGCGGGGGCGGGCCTCACCGGGGTCGCCCCGGTCGCCGCGGACGTCGACGACGCCGCGTGGTCCGAGACCAGCTTCGCGTGGCGCGTCGTCGGGTCGGACGAGTGGCAGGGGCTCGGCACGGCCGAGGACACCTCGCCGCGCGTCTTCCACGACGTGAGCGGTCTGGCCAAGGGCACGCTCGTCGAGTACCGCGCCGTGACGGTCGACGCCGACGGCGACCGCGCCGCGGCCTCGACGTTCGCCAGCGTGGGGAACTCGGTCAGCGGCGACGAGGAGGTCGAGCCCCCGACGGACATCGACCTCGTGACCGTCCCCGGCAGCCACAACTCCGAGATGGGGTGCGCGGGCGACTGGGCCCCCGGCTGCGAGGCCGCGAAGCTCACCAAGCGTGCCGACGGCGTCTACGCCGGCACGTTCGACATCGCGGCAGGGACCTACGAGTACAAGGTCGCGATCAACGGCTCGTGGGACCTCAACTACGGTGTGGGCGGCGCGAAGGACGGCTCCAACGCGACGTACACGACCGCGGGCGGTCCGGTGACGTTCTACTGGGACCCGGTCTCGCACGACTTCTCGAGCACGGCGCAGGGCCCGATCGTCACGGTCGCGGGCTCGTTCCAGGACCAGCTCGGCTGCGCGGCCGCGTGGTCCCCGGACTGCCTGGGTTCGTGGTTGCGCGACCCGGACGGTGACGGCGTCTACACGTTCACGACGTCGGCGCTCGCCACGGGCGCGTACGAGGGCAAGGTCACGCACGGCATGAGCTGGGCCGAGAACTACGGGGTCGGCGGCGTCAAGGACGGGCAGAACTACTCGTTCAGCGCGTCCGACGGCAAGTCGGTCACGTTCTCCTACGTCCTGGCGACGCACGTCCTCACGATCGAGGTCGCGGACCCGCCGCTGCCCGGGACCGGTCAGCAGGCCGCGCACTGGGTCACGAAGGACCTGGTCGCCTGGCCGCGCGAGCTGCTCGCGGGCGCCGACCCGGCGACGCAGGGCTGGACGCTGCACACCGCGCCGACGGGCGGCCTGAGCGTCGCCGACGGTGCGGTGGTCACCCCGGAGGGGGCGTCGACCCTGGGGCTGACCTACGACCCGGCCGGCCTGCCCGACGACGTCACGTCCGCCTTCCCGGCCCTCGCCGACGCGGTGGCTCTGCGGGTCACCGGCGCCGATGGCAAGCCGGTCTCGGTGGACGCGGCGACCGCCGCGCTCACGGGCCAGCTCCTCGTCGTCCAGCGCGGCGGCCCCGAGGCCGACGCGCCGCTCACCGCGGCCACCGGTGTCCAGGTCCCCGGCGTCCTGGACGACCTGTTCGCGGAGGGCGCGGCGGACCGCACGCTCGGGACGAGCATCCACAAGAACGGCAAGTGGGCCTCGTTCGCGCTGTGGGCTCCCACGGCCAAGAAGGTCACGCTCCTCGCGTGGCCCGCGAAGGGCGACGCTGCCGGCCTGAAGACCGAGGACGCACGCCGGTACCCTGCCGAGCGTCAGTCCGACGGTACGTGGACGGTCGACGGCAAGGAGGCCGACAAGAAGTTCGGCTGGGTCGGGGCCAGGTACCTCTACGAGGTCGAGGTCTTCGTGCCGTCCACGGGCAAGGTCGAGACGAACGTCGTGACCGACCCGTACTCGCTCGGCCTCACGCTCAACTCGACGCACTCGGTCGTCGTCGACCTCGACGCGAAGGGCACGCAGCCCAAGGTGTGGAAGGAGACCGAGGCCCCCGTCGTCGAGCGGGCCGTCGACCAGACGATCTACGAGCTGCACGTGCGGGACTTCTCGATCGCGGACACCACGGTGCCGGCCGCCAAGCGCGGCACGTACCTCGCGTTCGGGGAGAAGAAGTCGGCCGGCATGAAGCACCTCGCGGAGCTCGCCGACGCGGGCCTGACGACGGTGCACCTGCTGCCGACGTTCGACATCGCGACGATCGAAGAGGACCGGGCAGAGCAGTCGGTCACCCCCGACCTGAGCGGCTTCGCGCCCGACGGTACCGAGCAGCAGGCGGCCGTGTCCGCGATCCAGGGCACGGACGGCTTCAACTGGGGCTACGACCCGCTGCACTTCTCGACGCCCGAGGGGTCGTACGCCGTCGACGCCGAGGGGTCCGCGCGCGTCGCGGAGTTCCGCACCATGGTCGGGTCGCTGCACCAGACCGGTCTGCAGGTCGTGCTCGACCAGGTGTTCAACCACACCGCGGCCAGCGGCCAGGACCCCAAGAGCGTCCTGGACAAGGTCGTGCCCGGTTACTACCACCGTCAGAACACGACGACCGGTGCGGTCGAGACCAGCACCTGCTGCCAGAACCTCGCGACCGAGCACGCCATGACCGGCAAGCTCATGGTCGACTCGGTCGTCACGTGGGCCCGCGACTACAAGGTCGACGGCTTCCGCTTCGACCTCATGGGGCACCACACGAAGCAGAACATGCTCGACGTCCGTGCGGCGCTCGACGAGCTCACGCTGAAGAAGGACGGTGTGGACGGCAAGGCCGTCTACCTGTACGGCGAGGGGTGGAACTTCGGGGAGGTCGCCGACAACGCGCTGTTCGAGCAGGCCACGCAGGGCCAGCTCGGCGGCACGGGCATCGGCACGTTCTCCGACCGCCTGCGCGACGCGGTCCACGGCGGGTCTCCCGTCGACGGGGCCTCGACGTTCACGCAGGGCTTCGGCACGGGGCTCGCGACCGACCCGAACGGGCAGCCCGCCCGGGCGGGGGAGCCGGGGACCGTGAACGACGGGTCGGCCGACGAGGTCGCGGCGCTGGGCCACGAGACGGACCTGGTCCGTCTGGGGCTCGCGGGCAACCTGCGCAGCTTCACGTTCACGACGTCGACGGGCGAGGCCAAGCGGGGCGACGAGATCGACTACCGGGGTGCACCCGCGGGGTACGCGGACTCTCCCGAGGAGATCATCAGCTACGTCGACGCGCACGACAACGAGACGCTGTTCGACCTGCTGACCCTCAAGCTGCCGGCGGACACGTCGATGGCCGACCGGGTGCGCATGAACAACGTCTCGCTCGCCACGACGGCCCTGTCCCAGACGCCGTCGCTGTGGCACGCGGGCACCGACCTGCTGCGCTCCAAGTCGCTCGACCGGAACAGCTACGACTCGGGTGACTGGTTCAACGCGATCGACTGGACCGGCACGGACAACGGGTTCGGCAAGGGGCTGCCGCTTGCCGCGGACAACGAGGACAAGTGGCCTCTCATGGCGCCGCTCCTCGCGAACCCGGCGCTCAAGCCGACCGCCCAGGACATCGCGGCGGCCTCGGACAACGCGACGGACCTGCTGAGGCTGCGCTCCTCGACGGACCTGTTCCGCCTGGGCAGCGCGGACCTGATCAACCAGAAGGTCACGTTCCCCGACGCGGGGACCGGTCAGACGCCGGGCGTGATCGTCATGAGCATCGACGACACGATCGGCAAGGACGTGGACAAGAAGCTCGACGGCGCGCTCGTCGTCTTCAACGCCTCGCCCGAGCCGGTCACGCAGACGGTCGCGGGGCTGGCGGGCCGCCAGTACGCGCTCTCGCCCGTCCAGGCCGACGGTCACGACGACGTGGTCAGGGCGACCACGTGGGATGCCGCGACCGGCACGGTGACGGTCCCGGCGCGGTCGGTCGCGGTGCTCGTCGAGCCCAAGGCCTCGAAGGTCGAGCTCACGGCCACGGCGCGCACCCAGTGCCTCGCGGGCCGGGTCTCGGTCACGGTCAGCGCCGTCAACGCCGGGAAGGTGCCCGCGACCGTGACGGTCGAGTCGCCGTTCGGCACCAAGACCTTCACGGGCGTCTTGCCGGGCAAGTCCGCCCAGCAGACGTTCGCGACGCGCCAGGTCGCGGTCCCCGCCGCGACGGCCGGGGTCACGGGCACGGCGACGATCGACGGCAAGGAGGCTCGCACGGTCTACGACGTGTCGTACGACGCGCGCGACTGCTCATGATGTGACCCGAGGGTGCCGAACCCGAGGTTGGTCAGGCTGCTGGCTCCAGCAGCCTGACCGACCTCGGGTTCGGCACCCTCGTCAGACCGCGTCGAGCCGCGCCCGCACCTCCGCGTCGAGGTCGAGGTCCGCGGCGCCGAGCAGCTCGTCGAGCTGTGCGACCGTGCTGGGCCCGATCACGGGGATCACCGGCACCGGACCGCCGAGCAGCCACGCGAGCGCGACCTGGTTCGGCGTCGCGCCGACCTGCCGCGCGACGTCGTGCAGCACACGCCGACGCTCGAGCGACGTCGGGTGCCCGTAGCCCTCCCACAGCTCCTTGTCGTCGCGCACCATGGCCCCCTGCAGGAGCGGTGAGTAGGCCGTGACCGCGAGCGGCGGGCGCTCGTCGCTCCCCGTCGAGCGTGCGTAGTCGAGCAGCTCGGGCGAGGCCCAGTTGTGCCGGTCGGGGTCGGGGGTCGGGTAGAGGTAGCTGAGCTGCTCCTGGACCAGTCCGTAGGGTGCGACACCCTGGCGCAAGGCCTCCTCGCGGGCCTCGACCACGCGCCACAGCGCGACGTTCGAGATCCCCGAGATGCCGACGACGCCCTCTGCCTGGAGCTTGCCGAACGCGCCGACGGTCTCCGCGAGCGGGGTGTCCAGGTCGTCGACGTGCCCGTAGAGGACGTCGAGCCGGTCGACGCCCAGGTGGCGCAGGCTCTCGTACGCCTCCCGCGCGACGGTCTCGGCCGCCAGGCCCTGGAAGTTGGTCGGGGGAGTGTTGGACAGCGGCAGCGCGGGATCCTTCTTGGCCGCGCCGAGCTTGGTCGCGATGCGGACCTGGCCCCGCGCCCCGCGGCTCGTGAGCCAGCGGCTGATCAGGTCCTCGCTGTCGCGCCCCTGCCCGCCTGCCCAGTAGCTGTAGTTGTTGGCCGTGTCGAGGAACGTCCCTCCGGCCTCGACGTAGCGGTCGAGGATCGCGAACGAGGTCTCCTCGTCCGTCAGGGTGCCCATGTTCATGGTGCCGAGGCACAGCGTGCTGACGTCGAACGACGTCCGGCCGTCGCCGAGGGTGCGGTAGCGCATGGTGGTCTCCTGCGAAGAGTGCGACTGGTTGACGTCCTCCACGCTAGAAGGCGAGCGGCCTGGGTGTACGGTCCATTGACATGGTAGTCGACCAGACCAATTCGCCCCGCCGCGGGACGAGCGCGCCCCGTCCGCCTCGTTCGTCCGGCCCGGACCGCCCCGGCCCGACGACGGCGCTCGCCTGGGAGACGATCCTCGACCTGGGCGAGGGGCCCGGGCCGCTCCATGCCCGGCTCGGGGACGCGGTGCGGGCAGCCGTCCACGCGGGAAGAGTCCCGCCCGGCGCCGCCCTGCCGCCGAGCCGCGTGCTCGCCGAGACCCTGGGGACCTCGCGCTGGGTCGTGACCGAGGCCTACGGCCAGCTCGTCGCCGAGGGGTTCCTCGAGTCACGGACGGGGTCCGGGACCCGGGTGGCGCCCACGGCCCGGGTCGACGTGCGGACCGATCACACCCCGCGGCAGGGTGACGGACCGCGTCCCCTCGCCGGTGCCACCGTCGGCCCGGGCGAGCGGACCGAAGCCCCGGTGACGGGTGCGGGGACCCGCGCGACGCCGTCGGGCCGGGGGAGCGGTGCCCGGGCGCCGTACGACCTGGGGCCCGGCGTGCCCGACCTGCGGCACGTGCCGCGCACCGCCTGGGTCCGTGCGCTGCGCGAGGCCCTCGCCGAGGCTCCCGATGCCGACCTCGCCGCCCCCGACCGAGCCGGCCATCCCGCGACGCGGGTGGCGCTCGCGGCCTACCTCGCCCGGGCCCGGCACGTGCGTGCGGGCGCGGGCGACGTCGTCGTGACCCACGGCGCCGACGACGCGATGCGGCGGATCGCCGGCGCGCTGCACCGGGCCGGGCACCGGGCGCTCCTCGTCGAGGACCCGAGCTGGTCGCGCCTGCGCGAGACGTCCGCGGCCGCCGGGCTCACGCCCGTGCCCGTGCCGGTCGACGAGGACGGGATCGACCTCGACGCGCTCCTCGCGGCGTCGCGCCGAACGGGGGCGCGCGCCGTGCTCGTGACGCCCGCCCACCAGTTCCCCACAGGTGCCGCCCTGTCGCCGGGGCGCCGGGAGGCCCTCGTGCGCTGGGCGCGTGACGTCGACGGCGTGGTCGTCGAGGACGACTACGACGCCGAGTTCCGTTACGACCGCCGCCCCGTGGCCGCGATGCAGGGGCTCGCGCCCGACCGCGTCATGCTCCTGGGGTCGCTCAGCAAGACGATGTCCCCCGCGTTCGGGCTCGGGTGGGCGGTGCTGCCGCCGGGGTGGCGGGACCAGGTCGTCGACCGGGGCGGCGCCGGGCCGTCGACGATCGACCAGCTCGCGCTCACCCGGTTCCTGGTCTCGGGCGCGTACGAGCGGCACCTGCGCGCTGCGCGCGGGCGGTTCCGCCACCGCCGCGAGGCGCTCGTGGCCGCGCTCGGGTCCGCGCTGCCGGGGGCGGGCGTCACGGGGATCGCCGCGGGCATGCACGCCGTGGTCACGCTGCCGCCCGGCGTCGTCGCCGCGGACGTGGTGCGGGAGGCGGCGCTGCGCGAGGTGAACGTCGCGGCGATCGAGCGGTACCGGGCGACGGCCGCGCCGACGTGGGAGGACGGGCACGACCGGCTCGTCGTCGGGTACGGCAACCTCGCGGACGCGCGCGTCGAGCAGGCGGTGGCCCGGCTCGCGGCCGCGGTGCGGGCCGCAGGGCGGGGTCGTTAGGCGCCGAGCGCGGCAGCGGCACGCCGGCTCGCGCGGCGCCTGCACCGAGCGTGCAGCCCAGGTCGTCGAACCAGGCTCAGGACAGCACGGGCTGCACTCTCGACGCGCGTCGGCGGGGCGGGGTCAGCGGAAGACGATCGTGCGGTGCCCGTCGA
Organism: Oerskovia douganii; assembly: GCF_015142735.1. Taxonomy (GTDB): domain Bacteria; phylum Actinomycetota; class Actinomycetes; order Actinomycetales; family Cellulomonadaceae; genus Oerskovia; species Oerskovia douganii. The sequence continues at coordinate 219,949 of NZ_JACSPN010000003.1, forward strand.
GCAGCACGCGGTGCTCGGCGTGCCAGCGAACGGCCCGCGCGAGCGTCCGGCGCTCGACGTCCTCACCCAGGGCCACGAGGTCCTCGACCGCCCGCGAGTGGTCGACGCGCTCGACGTCCTGCTCGATGATCGGCCCCTCGTCGAGGTCGCCCGTGACGTAGTGCGACGTGGCGCCGATGAGCTTGACGCCGCGGTCGTGCGCCTGGGCGTAGGGGCGGGCGCCCTTGAAGCTCGGCAGGAACGAGTGGTGGATGTTGATGACCTGGCCGGAGAGCTCACGGCACAGCTCGTCCGACAGGATCTGCATGTAGCGCGCGAGCACGACGAGCTCGACGTCGAGCTCGGCCACGAGCTCGCGCAGGCGGTCCTCCGCGGCGGCCTTGGTGTCGCGCGTGACCGGCACGTGGTGGAAGGGCTTGCCGTAGAACGCGGCGATGTCCTCGAGGTCGCGGTGGTTGCCCACGACGCCCACGACCTCGATCGGCATGCCCTGCGAGCGCTCGCGGTACAGCAGGTCCACGAGGCAGTGCGCGGCCTTGGACACCATGACGAGCGTCCGCACGCGCCGTCCGACGACGTCGAGGTTCCACGTCATGCCGAACGCCTCCACGACGGGGGCCAGGGCGGCCTCGAGCTCCTCGCGAGACGCGGCCGACTCGACCTGGACCCGCATGAAGAACAGCCCTGACAGCGGGTCGCCGAACTGCTGCGACTCGGTGATGTTGCCGCCGTGCTCGGCGAGCGTCCCGGTGACGGCGTGGACGATCCCCGGACGGTCCGGGCAGGACAGCGTGAGGACCCAGTGGGTGGGGCTGGACGCCACGGGCGCGCCCGGGGCGGCGGCGTTCGACGAAGGGGTGCTGGACACGGTCCCAGGGTAGCCCGGGCCCGCGCCTGGTCCCGGACCCGTCCAGGGAGCGGGGCCGGGGACGGGCCCCGTGAGACGGCCACGGTTCCACCCACGGACGTGCACGTCGGCACCGCCCGTTTCTGACACGATGGGACCATGACCGACACGCCGATGACCATGGACCTCGTCACGGAGGAGCACGCGGGCGAGCTCCTCACGCTCCGCCGGGCAGCGTTCGTCACCGAGGCGCAGCTCTACGGGGACCCCAACATCCCGCCGCTGACGCAGACGCTCGCCGAGCTCAAGGCCGACCTGGCGACCAAGGGCGTCATCACGCTGGGGGCGTGGCAGGGTCCGCGCCTGGTCGGGTCGGTGCGCGTCGAGCTCGAGGGCGGCAAGGCCACGCTCGGCCGGCTCGCGGTGGCCCCGGACCTGCAGGGGCGCGGGATCGGCACGCAGATGCTGTTCGCGGTGCTCCCGCACCTGCCGGAGGAGACCACGGAGATCTGGGTCTTCACGGGCAAGGACTCCAAGCAGAACCTCGAGCTGTACACGCGTCACGGCTACGAGGAGCAGTACGACAAGGCCGCGGGCGACCTCACGTACACCTACCTGCGCCGCATCCTGGGCGAGGCCGAGGCACGCAACGCGAGCGACGCCGTCGGGCAGGACTGAGACCCCACGCGTGCGAGGCGCGTCCCCCTCGGGGGGCACGCCTCGCTGCGTCCCCACGGCCCGACGGCGCAGCGCGCCCCCGTGGGCAGGCGTCGCGCGGGTGCCACGAGGCTCAGGGCGTCCCGCCCGCCTCCCACGCGTACGCCCGGACGTGGTCGACGACCATGCGCGCGGGCAGCGGGGTGCTCTCGTCGGGCGGGCCGGGCCAGTCACCGCCGACGGCGAGGTTGAGGAGCAGGAAGAACGGGTCGTCGAACACCCAGGGATCGCCGCTCGTGTCGTCGGGGGTCCGGCGTGAGTACTCGACGCCGTCGACGTACCAGGTGATCGCTCCCGGGGCCCAGTCGACCGTGAAGGTGTGGAAGCCGTCCGCGAACCGCTCGCCGTCGGGGAGCGTGGTCGACGCGTGGATCGCGTCCGCGCCCGAGTACCCGGGACCGTGCAGGCTGCCCCACACGGTGCCCGGCTCCTTGCCCACGTTCTCCATGACGTCGATCTCGCCGCTCGCGGGCCACGGCTCGGACCCGAAGATGTCCTGCCCCAGCATCCAGAACGCGGGCCACGTCCCCTGCCCTCCCGGGATCCTGAGGCGCGCCTCGAAGCGGCCGTGCTGCTGGGCGAAGCGGTCCGCCGTGATGAGCCGGGCAGACGTGTACTCGCAGCGCCCGTAGTGGCACCGGTAGTCGGCGGGGTTCTCCCGGCGGGCCGTGATGACGAGGTGGCCCTCGCCGTCGGTCGAGGCGTTGCTCGGGCTGTCGGTGTAGTACTGCAGCTCGCCGTTGCCCCACCCGCTGCCGCCCGTCTCGAGGCGCCAGCGGGCGGGGTCCGGCGGGGCGCCGGCCGCACCGTCGAACTCGTCGGACCAGGTCAGGGGCCCCGGCGGTGGCCCCATGACGGGCGCCGCCGACACGGAGTCCGAGCCCGACGGCCGGACGGCGGTCGCCACCAGGGCGCACAGGCCCGCGACGACGACCGCGGCGACGAGCAGGAGGGCGCGGTGCGGTGCCCGGGGCGAGGCTGGGTGCAGGGTCGCTCGCACGTCACTCCTCGCAGGTCGAGACGTCCTCGGCGTAGCGCAGCCACGACGGGAGGTCGGCGACGAACGCGTCCCGCACGTCCGGCGCCCCCGCGGCCCGCCAGTCGACGCCGTCGTCGATCTCGATCTCGTACTTGTCCCACTCGAACCAGTTGACCATCTTGAGCTGCGGGAACCGTTCGTGGGTCTCGGACGAGAACACCTGGCGCCACCAGGCCCGCTTGATGTCGAGCTCGGCGGCACCGCCTCGCGAGGGCGTGTAGATCGCGGCGGTCTCCGGGACGGCCACCGGGTGGTCGTGCTCGACGCCGTACACCGTGTAGAAGTCCGGCACCGCCGCGTCGTCCCCGGCCGTGCCCACGTACGTGCCCGTGAGCATCGCGAGGAACTTGCCGTCCTCGGGGACCTCGTTGTTGCCCCACGGGCGCTGGTTGCCCCAGTGGTACAGCGAGACCCCGACCCAGTCCACGGCGTCGTCCCCGGGGAAGTACGGGAGATAGCTGTCGTCCGACATGGTGACCGTCCCGTCGCCGTCGGTGTCGAGCGCCGCGTAGTCGGCGGACCCGGCGAGCGCCGCGAACTGCCCGCCCGTGAACGGGTACCCGCCGCCGTAGTTGGGCGCCCACATCATGGCCGTGCCCGGCGCCTCGGCGTGGACCGCGGCCGCGACCCGACGGAACGTCTCGACGTACGCCGTCGGCTGCTGGCCCCACGCGTACCACGACCCGTTCATCTCGTGCGCGAACCGCAGCACGACCGCGACGCCCTGCTCGTTGACGTCCCGCAGGTCGTCGGCGAGCGTCGCGATCACGTCGTCGCTCATGGCCGCGAGCCCCGCGTGCGGCTCGAGGGTCAGGAGCAGTACACCCCCGTTGGCCTTCATCTGGGTGACCGCGCTGACCGTGTGCTCCCAGGTCGCCCGGTCGTAGGGGACGTCGGAGAACTGCACCGCGACCGCCGGGGCGTGCCCCAGGTTCGTCCGGTGCTCCTCGAGGGTCTCGGCCGCCCAGTCGAGGTTGACGCCCAGCAGCGTGCCGTCGTCGGGCACGACCCCGGCCGCGTCCGCCGTGCAGGCCTCCGCCACGGACGCGTCCGGCGAGGCGCTCGGCCCGGCCACCGCGAACCCCGCACCGACCGCCCCGACGCCCAGCAGCATGACCACGACGGGGGTCACGACGCCGGGGCGCCGGCGCCGCCCGCCGGAGCCGGGCAGGTAGAACGTCATCAGGAGGCCCGGGGCGCGAGGAGACCGCGCGCCTCGTCGTGGCCGCCGTAGATACGCGTCACCGCGTCGAGGCCCAGCATCGTGAAGGCGTGCTGCAGAGCCGCCGAGGCGCCGTGGAGGCGCAGGTCGCCCCCGCGTGAGCGGGCCACGCGCAGCAGGTCCAGCAGGCCCGCGACGCCCGACGGCGACACGCCGTCGACCCCCGAGACGTCGAGCAGGACGAGGACCGGGCCGTCGGCCACGGCCGAGGCGACCGGTGCGCGCAGGGACAGGACCGCGGCGGCGTCGAGCCGCCCGCCGGACGGGAGATCGACGTTCGTGACGGGGTGGGTCAGGGTGAGGTCGGGTGCGCTGACGAACGAGGCCATGGGGAGCTCCTGGGGACGTTGCGGACGGTGAGGTCGAGCGAGAGAGGCGTCGGGTCGAGGAGAGCCGCGCGGTCGTCGCCCGCCGCAGCACCGACGGCGACGCCGTCAGGACGGTCGAGCGCGTCGCCCACGGCCTGGGCAGCGAGGAGCGCGACGGACGGGGGAACCGGGTCCACGACGGCACCGGGACCCGTGTACCGCGCTGCACGCAGCGCGGCGGACAGGAGGGCCAGGTCGACCGCGACCCAGCCCAGGGTCAGGAACGTCGCCGGCGCCGAGGCCTCGCTCGCGACCATGCGGGCCACCCCGACCGCCGAGGCCACGAGCAGGACCACGGTCACGACGACCTGCGGCAGCACGTGCCGGAAGCCCGTGCCCGTCGCCTGCTTGGTCTTCGACGTGACCGAGAAGGCGACGTGCCGACCGAGGAACACCGCGGACGCCCCGGACAGCGTCGCCGCGATCCACGTGGGGAACAGCGCGAAGGACATCTGCTGCCCGCGCCACAACCCCCGGCTGCCCCGGCCCGAGACCTGGAACAGGAGCTGGCACGCGACGAAGAACGGGAGGAAGTGCAGGAAGAACAGGGTGGGGTCGGCGTGCAGCGGGAAGACGCCCGCCGTCAGGAAGAGCACCGGCGCGGCCAGGTACACCAGCGCCGTGAACCCGCTCAGGTAGCTCGTCATGGTGCCCAGGTACATGAGCCGCTGGGCCAGCGAGAGCCCCCGGACCAGCAGCGGGTTGTCCCGGAAGAACACCTGCATGGAGCCCGTCGCCCAGCGCAGCCGCTGCGACAGCGCCGTCCCGACGTCCTCGGGAGCCAGCCCCCGGACCAGCACCTCGTGGTGGTAGACGCTCGTCCACCCCATCGCGTGCAGGTGCATCGCGGTCGCCATGTCCTCGGTGATGGTGGTCGTGTCGAGCGGGTTGATCGTCAGCGCCTGGTCCGTGCGGGCCACGTCGACCAGCTCGAGGACCCCGTCGAGCTCGCGCAGCAGGTCGCCCGCGACGTCCTCGGGCAGGGGCTGGGGGACCGGTGCCGACGTCGACCGGCCCGGGGCGCTCCCGGCCGGCGCCCCCGGAGCCCGCGAGGTACGTGCCGGGGCGAGGGCCGCCGCGAAGGCCGACCGGAGCTCCGCGGTGATCTCGGCGAGCACGTCGCCCCGCCGGAACTGGCCCTCGGCCCGGCGCACCGCGGCCAGCGCCTGCTCGGCCACCGGCATGGCAGCGGGCTCGCGCACCGCGAGCTGGCTCAGGAGGTCCTGGAGCCGCGACCGACCCGCCCGCAGCGCGGCGCGCATCGACCCGCGCGCGTCCCGGGAGAACCGGGTCAGCCCCAGCGCCATGAGCGCCTCCCGGCGCAGCACCGCGTTCGAACCGCAGAAGAACGCGGCCCCCCACCCGTCCTTGCCCTGCTGGATCGGGCCGTAGAACAGCTCGGCCTGCGTGCCCAGCGGGTCGTTCGGCGGCACGTTCCAGAAGTGCTGCGGCGTCTGGACGAACGCGACCTCCTCGTCCTCGAAGTACCCCAGGACCCGGTCGAGGAACCGCGGCTCGGGCACCTGGTCGGCGTCGAGGATCGCCACGAGGTCACCGCTCGTGCGGAACAGCGCGTTGTTGACGTTGCCCGCCTTGGCGAACCGCGGTCGCCCCTCCCACTCGGGACCGCGCGTGACGTACCCGACGCCCACCCGGGACGCCGCGACCTCGAGCTCCGTCCGGTTGCCGTCGTCGAGGATCCACGTCGCGTGCGGGTAGGTCATGTCGCGCGCCGCGATCGCGGTCCGCAGCACCAGGTCCACGGGCTCGTCGTACGTCGTGACGAACACGTCGACGCTCAGGCCCTCGGGCGCCGGGGGAGCGGGCGCACGACGCCTCGCGTTCCACATGGTCAGGGCGTACAGCACGGTCTCGCCCAGGCTGTACGTCTCGGCCAGGACCAGGGGGACCGCGACCCACCACGCGTCCCACGCCACCGTGCCCGTCCACCGCCACCCGATGTAGACGAGGCCGAAGGCCACCGCGACCACGGCCAGGACCCGGACCGCGGCCAGTCTGCTGCTACCCATGCGTACCTCCGCCGGACGACGTGCGACGACGAGACAGATCGGGTCGACGGGCGGCACGGTGCGCGCACGACGGCTCGGGAGCGGCGGCGGCGATGACGTCGGGACGGGCAGTGACACCCCTGCGTGCCTGTCACGACGACCGGTGGTCCGGTGGAGCGGGACCTCCTGCGGTGTCGTGCTCCGAATCTAGAGCGGGTGAAGTCCGCGGGGAAGCCGTACGGTGCCCGGTATGCGCGCTCCGTCCGATGTGCGCCCACATCTCCACACGTCGGCAACCCGGTGGTAACGCGAGGTCGCACGGGCTGACGCCGCGTTCACGCGGACGTCACGCGCGGTGCTCGCGGACGTGCGGCGCTCGGGCCCGTACGGCGCTCGCGGACGTGCCCGACGGCTCGTGCACGGGCCGTCAGGCCAGGCGCGCCACCCGGCGCGGGGCGGCGACCGCTCCCGTGATCGCCGCGATGATCTCCTCGTAGCTCGTGCCGGGACCGGAGAACGAGCCGTTGTTGCGCCCGTGGCGCAGCACCTCGATCCGGTCCGCGACCGCGCGCACGTCGGTCATGTTGTGGCTGATGAGGACCACGGCGTGGCCCAGGTCGCGCAGGCGCTCGATGTGCGTGAGGACCTCGGCGGTCTGCGACACGGACAGCGAGGCCGTGGGCTCGTCGAGCACCACGATGCGCGGGGCGCCCAGGAGCGTGCGGGCGATCGCGACGCTCTGGCGCTGCCCGCCCGACAGGTCGGAGACGAGCGTGCGCACCGAGGGGATGCGGGACGTGAGGTCGCGCAGGATCCGGCGTGCGTTCTCCTCCATCGCGGCCTCGTCGAGGCGCGGTCCGTGCCGCAGCTCGCGCCCCAGGTAGAGGTTGGACACGACGTCGAGGTTGTCGCACAGCGCGAGGTCCTGGAAGACCGTCGCGATGCCGAGCGCGTGCGCGGCCGCCGGGTTCGGGATGGTGACGGGGACGCCGTCGGACTCGATGATGCCCGCGTCCGGGGTCAGGACGCCCGCGATGACCTTGGCGAGAGTCGACTTGCCGGCGGCGTTGTCGCCGACGAGGGCGACGACCTCGCCGCGGTGCACCTCGAGGTCGATCCCCTCGAGGGCGCGGACGGCGCCGAAGGACTTGTCGATGCCGTGCAACGACAGGGCGGGGAGGGTGGGGCTGCTCACGTCGTGTCACCTGTTCGTGCTCGGGCGTCCGAGGACGCCGTCGTGCCCGCCACGTCGTCGTGGCGAGGCGTTGCTGCGGTCGTGGTCATGGGCGGTCCCCCTGCGAGGTGGGGCCCTGGTCCCCGGCGGCGACGACCCCCAGGGGGCCCGGCGCGCCCGGCGCGAGGCGTACGTCGCTCGCGACGTCGGTCGACTGCAGGGCGAGCGCGAGCGCGCCCATGACCTCGGCGCGGGCGCCGAGCTCGGAGAGCACGACCTCGACCGGCGCGATCGTGTTGGGGACGAGGTGGCGCCGGAGCGCGTCGCGCAGCGGACCGGCGAGGATCTCCCCGGTCTCGGCGAGCTCGCCCCCCACGACGACGACCTGGGGGTTCATGGCGCTCGCGAGCGTCGCGACCGCGATGCCGATGCGGTCTCCCGCGTCCGCGACCACGCGCCGGCACCCCGGGTCGCCGTCGAGCGCGCGGGCGATGACGTCGCGCAGCGTGAGGTCGCCGTGGCTCGTGCGCAGCAGGTCGAGCAGGGCGTTCGAGCCCACGACCGTGTCGAGGCAGCCGCGGTTGCCGCAGCGGCAGATGGGGCCCGCGGGGTCCACCTGGATGTGCCCGATCTCGCCGGCCGTGCCCGCGTAGCCGCGATGGACGTTCCCGCCGACGACGACGCCGGCCCCGGTCCCGTACGAGACCCGCACGAACACCGAGTCGCGGTAGGCGCGTGCGGCGCCGAGCTCGGCCTCGGCGAGAGCTGCGAGGTTGGCGTCGTTGTCGACGACGACGGGGCGTGCCAGGCGCTTGGACATGACCTGGCCGACGTGCAGGTCGTCCCAGCCGCGCATGACGCCGCGCACCGAGATCATCCCCGTCGAGATGTCGACGGGGGCGGGGAGGGCCATGCCGACCGTCAGGAGCTCGTCGGTCGAGGCGCCGACACGTTCCAGGAGGTCCATGACGAGCAGCGCGGCACGGTCGAGGCCCGTGTCGACGCGGTGGTCCACGGGCAGCGGCATCTGCTGCTCGGCGACGATCGTGCGCCCGAAGTCGCCCAGCGCGACCTTGAGGTGGCGGTGGCCGAACTGGATGCCGGCGACGAGGCCGAGCTGACGTGCGAGGGTCACCTTGAGCGCCCGGCGACCCGAGCGGGAGGTGGGTCGGGTGTCGACGACCCCTGCCTGGGTCAGCTCCTTGACGATGGTGGAGACCGTCGCGGTGGACAGCCCCGTGGCCTCGGCGAGCTCGACCTGGGTGAGGCCGCCGTAGCGTTTCACCGCATCCACGATGCGTGTTCGGTTCGCTTCTCGGAGTGAGGTCTGCGAGCCGGGCGTGGACCGGTCGTTGTTCACAGGCAGCAGAGTACACGCTGGTGAAGGCCGGAGAATCGGTGCGACACGGCGGTTCCTGACCGCCGGCGGCGTGGCATCGCTCCCACTCTGTGTTTGAGTCTCGAACACAATTAGGTCACGAACTGGTTACTGCGCTTGACGCTCTAACTCAAGGCTGGCTAGTTTCGCTGCAGTGCCGACCGAGGCGACGCGGACCCGTTCCGCGGCTCGGAGGCATCCCGGGTCTCACAGCCGAGGCCCGCCCCTGGTTCGAAGACGAAAGGGAATGACGATGACGTCTATGCGCAAGGCGGTCGCGGCCGCTGCCGGAGTGACTCTGCTGTTCGGTGCCCTCACGGCCTGCAGCTCCGAGCGTTCGGGTGGGGAGTCCGGTGGCGACGAGACCGGAGGCGGCGACACGCCCCTGATCGGCATCGCGATGCCGACCCGGAGCCTCGAGCGCTGGAACAACGACGGGGCCCACCTCGAGGAGCTCCTCGCCGGCTCCGGCTACGAGACCACGCTGCAGTACGCGGACAACAAGGTCGACCAGCAGATCACCCAGCTCCAGAACATGATCAACCAGGGCGCCGACGTCCTGGTGATCGCCTCGATCGACGGCACGGCCCTCGGCCCGGTCCTCGACGCCGCGGCCAAGGAGGAGATCCCGGTCATCGCGTACGACCGCCTCATCAACGACTCCGAGCACGTCGACTACTACGCGACGTTCGACAACGAGAAGGTCGGCACGCTCCAGGGCGAGTTCATCGTCGAGACGCTCGGCCTCGAGGGCAACGCCGGTCCGTTCAACCTCGAGCCCTTCGCCGGGTCGCCCGACGACAACAACGCCCGCTTCTTCTTCAAGGGTGCCTGGGACGTCCTGACCCCCTACGTCGAGTCGGGCCAGCTCGTCGTGCCCTCGGGCAAGGCGCCCGCCACGGTCGACGACTGGACCACGATCGGCATCCAGGGCTGGGAGTCCGCCAAGGCCCAGTCCGAGATGGAGAACCGCCTCAACTCGTTCTACACGGACAAGAAGGTCAACGTCGTCCTGTCGCCCAACGACTCGCTCGCGCTCGGCATCGAGCAGGCGCTCGAGGGCAGCGGCTACGCGGTCGGCGCGGGCTGGCCGCTCGTCACGGGCCAGGACGCCGACGAGGCCAACGTCAAGAACATGCTCGCGGGCAAGCAGGCCATGACGGTCTGGAAGGACACCCGTACGCTCGGCGACCAGGTCGCCAAGATGGTCGGGCAGATCGTCGAGGGCGAAGAGGTCGAGGTCAACGACACCGAGACCTACGACAACGGCGTCAAGGTCGTGCCGTCGTTCCTCCTCGACCCGCAGGTCGTCACCGCGGACACCGTCCAGACGTCGCTCGTCGACTCCGGCTTCTACACGGCCGACAAGCTCGGCCTCTGACCCGACGTGGCGTGCCCGGCCCCGGGGCACCGTTCCCCGGGGCCGCCCCACGCCACGCGCAGCAGGACGGGCGACGGCCCGTCGCCGCGGCACCACCGCGGTGACGGGCCGTCGAGAAGGAACGGACGAGTGAGGAGCTGACCCATGGCCAGCGAGAGCAACATCCTCGAGATGCGGGGGATCACCAAGGAGTTCCCCGGCGTCAAGGCCCTGCAGGACGTCACGCTGGACGTGCGCCGCGGCGAGGTCCACGCGATCTGCGGGGAGAACGGGGCCGGGAAGTCGACCCTGATGAAGGTGCTGTCGGGCGTCTACCCGCACGGCACGTACGACGGCACGATCGTCATGGACGGCGAGGCGTGCGAGTTCAGGACCATCCGGGACAGCGAGGCCCGCGGGATCGTCATCATCCACCAGGAGCTGGCGCTCGTGCCGCACCTGTCGATCGCGGAGAACATCTTCCTCGGCAACGAGAAGGCGACCGCGGGCGTCGTCGACTGGCACCGCACCACGAGCGAGGCCGCGGCCCTGCTCGAGCGCGTGGGGCTGTCCGAGAACCCCGCGACCAAGGCCATGGACATCGGCGTCGGCAAGCAGCAGCTCGTCGAGATCGCCAAGGCGCTGTCCAAGCGCGTGGACCTGCTCATCCTCGACGAGCCCACCGCGGCGCTCAACGACGAGGACAGCGCCCACCTCCTCAAGCTGATCGACGAGTTCCGCAGCCACGGGATCACCTGCATCATCATCAGCCACAAGCTCAACGAGATCGCCGCGATCGCCGACCGCGTGACCATCCTCCGCGACGGCGCGACGATCGAGACCCTCGACCTGCACGGTGACGAGCCCGTGACCGAGGACCGCATCATCCGCGGCATGGTCGGTCGCTCGCTCGACAGCCGCTTCCCGGACCACGAGCCGACGATCGGCGAGGAGGTCCTGCGCATCGAGGACTGGACGGTCCACCACCCGATCGACACCGAGCGCGTCGTCGTCGACCACGCGAACCTGTTCGTGCGCGCGGGCGAGATCGTGGGCATGGCCGGCCTCATGGGAGCCGGGCGCACCGAGCTCGCGATGAGCGTGTTCGGCCACTCGTACGGCTCCCGGATCTCCGGGACGGTCCTCAAGAACGGATCGCCGATCAGGACCCGCAACGTCGCCGAGGCGATCGGGCACGGGCTGGCCTACGCGACCGAGGACCGCAAGCGGTACGGACTCAACCTCATCCAGACGATCCGGGAGAACATCTCGGCCTCGGCCCTGGGCAAGGTGTCCCGCTGGGGCGTCGTCGACTCGCAGGCCGAGACGCAGGTCGCCGAGCGCTACCGCACGGACTTCCGCATCAAGGCGCCCACGGTCGAGGCCGTCGCGGGCAAGCTCTCGGGCGGGAACCAGCAGAAGGTCGTCCTGTCGAAGTGGGTGTACTCCGACCCGGACGTCCTCATCCTCGACGAGCCGACCCGTGGCATCGACGTGGGTGCCAAGTACGAGATCTACGCGATCATCAACGCCCTCGCCGACGCCGGCAAGGCCGTGATCGTCATCTCCTCCGAGCTCCCCGAGCTCATCGGCCTGTGCGACCGCGTCTACGCGATGAGCCAGGGCCGGATCACCGGCGAGGTGGCGCGAGCCGACGCCACCCAGGAAGCACTGATGCACTACATGACCATGGACAAGGGAGTCGACGTCCGATGAACGCCGTCAGGGAATACCTCGGCCGCAACGTCCGCCAGTACGGCATCGTCGCGGCACTGCTCGTGATCGTCCTGCTGTTCCAGGTCCTCACGGACGGGCGCCTGCTGTACCCGAACAACGTCGCGAGCCTCATCCAGCAGAACGCCTACGTGATGATCCTGGCGATCGGCATGGTCATGGTGATCGTGGCCGGGCACATCGACCTGTCGGTCGGTTCGGTCGTCGCGTTCGTCGGCGGGCTGTGCGCCATCATGATGAGCCAGTGGGAGCTGCCGTGGCTCCTGGCGGTCGTCCTGTCCCTCGGGGTCGGTGCGCTCGTCGGGATGTGGCAGGGCTTCTGGGTCGCGTACGTCGGGATACCGGCGTTCATCGTGACGCTCGCGGGCATGCTGATCTTCCGTGGTCTGGCGATCGTCCTGGTCGGCACCACGGTCGCGGGCCTGCCCGCCGGGTTCATCGGGATCAGCAACGGGTCGGTGCCCAACTGGTTCGGGTTCGTGGGCGACCTCGACGTCGTGACGCTCGTGATCGGCGCGATCGGGATCGTGGCGTTCGCCGTCGCGCAGTGGCGCTCGCGGATGTCGCTGCGTCGTCACGAGCTCGCGGTCGAGCCGATGCCCGCGTTCGTCGTCAAGATCGTCCTGGCTGCGGTGCTCATCGGCGTCGTGACGTACTGGCTGTCGCTCAGCTCGGGCGGCACCCCGATCGTGCTGCTCATCGTCGGCGTCCTCATCATCGCGTACTCGTTCGTCCTCAACCGCAGCGTGTTCGGCCGGCACATCTACGCGATCGGCGGGAACCGTCACGCCGCGGTCCTGTCGGGCGTCAACTCGCGCCGGGTCGACTTCGGCATCTTCGTCAACATGGGCGTCCTCGCGGCGGTCGCGGCCGTCATCACGACGTCGCGTGCGGGGGCCGGCGTGGCTGCGGCGGGCATGAACTACGAGCTCGACGCGATCGCGGCCTGCTTCATCGGTGGGACCGCGGTCGCGGGCGGTGTGGGACGCGTGTCCGGCGCGATGATCGGTGCGCTCATCATGGGCGTGCTCAACATGGGTCTGTCGATCATGGCCGTCGACGCCGCCTGGCAGCAGGCGATCAAGGGCCTGGTCCTGCTCCTCGCGGTCGCGTTCGACCTGCTGAGCAAGAGGCGTGCCGCGCTCGCCTGAGCCGGCACCTGGTGACGAGGGGGAGGGCGCACACCGTTCCCTGCGTCGCCGCCCGGCGGGGTGCGGGCGACGGGGGTCGCACGCACCCCCCCCCCCCGCCGTGGCGGGCCGGGGGGCCGCCGGCGGCCCCCGCCCCGGCCCCCCCCCGGGGGGGGGGGGGGCGGGGGCCGCCCGGGCCTGAACGAGACGGGCGGTCCGGCACGAGACGGGCCCCTGGGCGGGTGCCGGACCGCCCGTCTCGTGCGGGAGCACCCGTCTCGCGGCGGCGGCCCGCCCGGCGGGGTGACCCGACCGTCCGAGGTGCGCTCCGCCGTCGGGCAGGGACGGGCTACCGCCCCGGCGTGGTGACCGGACGACACGACCCGGCCGTCGCTCCCGCGCGCCGCGGACGTGGGCTAGGATCGTGCACGTCGCGACTGGCGCACCCGCGCCCCGCACGCCGCCCTCCGGGAGGCCGCGGGACGGACGGGGATGGTGGATCACCACCGGGGAGCGGCATGCTGTGTAGACGACGGGTCGTTCGCCTGGGCCCCGGGTCGCCCCCTGCGGGGAGCGTGCCCGGATGGAGCACGCCTTTCCGCGAGACCGTCATCCGCAGACACACGCAAGGAGACGCATGAGCGCCCAGCCGGACAACGTCCTGAACCAGTCCCTGCTCGAGGTCGACCCGGAGATCGCCGCGGTCCTCGACGGAGAGCTCGCGCGCCAGCGCGACACCCTCGAGATGATCGCCTCGGAGAACTTCGTGCCGCGCGCGGTCCTGCAGGCGCAGGGCTCCGTCCTCACCAACAAGTACGCCGAGGGCTACCCGGGCCGCCGCTACTACGGCGGCTGCGAGCAGGTCGACGTCGCGGAGAACCTCGCGATCGCGCGCGCCAAGTCGCTGTTCGGCGCCGAGCACGCGAACGTCCAGCCGCACTCGGGCGCGACCGCGAACGCGGCCGTGCTGCACGCCCTCATCAACAAGGGCGACAAGATCCTCGGCCTCGAGCTGGCGCACGGCGGCCACCTCACGCACGGCATGAAGATCAACTTCTCGGGCAAGCTGTACGACGTCTCGGCGTACGGCGTGGACCCGCAGTCCTACCGCATCGAGATGGACGAGGTCCGCAAGACGGCCCTCGAGACGCGCCCCGACGTGATCATCGCCGGCTGGTCCGCGTACCCGCGCCACATCGACTTCGCGGCGTTCCGCGAGATCGCGGACGAGGTCGGTGCCAAGCTCTGGGTCGACATGGCGCACTTCGCCGGCCTGGTCGCCGCCGGGCTGCACCCGTCCCCGGTGCCCTACGCCGACGTCGTGTCCTCGACGGTCCACAAGACCATCGGCGGCCCCCGCTCGGGCTTCATCCTCTCCAAGGAGGAGTACGCCAAGAAGATCGACTCCGCGGTGTTCCCGGGTCAGCAGGGCGGCCCGCTCATGCACGTCGTCGCCGCGAAGGCCGTGTCCTTCAAGATCGCCGCCTCGGACGACTTCAAGGACCGCCAGGAGCGCACGCTGCGCGGCGCGAGCATCATCGCGGACCGCCTGGCCCAGCCCGACGTCGCCGAGAAGGGCGTGTCCGTCCTCACGGGCGGCACGGACGTCCACCTGGTGCTCGTGGACCTGCGCCACTCGGAGCTCGACGGCCAGCAGGCCGAGGACCTCCTGCACGCCGTGGGCATCACGGTGAACCGCAACGCCGTGCCGTTCGACCCGCGCCCTCCGCGTGTCACGTCGGGCCTGCGCATCGGCACGCCCGCGCTCGCGACGCGTGGCTTCGGCGACACCGAGTTCGCGGAGGTCGCGGAGATCATCGCGGCGACCCTCAAGGCCGGCGCGGGCGCCGACGTCGAGGGCCTGAGCGCTCGCGTGAGCAGGCTGACGGCCGACTTCCCGCTGTACCCGGGTCTGTCGCAGTAAGCCCGTGACCCGCTGGGTGCGGAGCGCCCGTCGTCGATCCGGCCGATCCGCGACAGGTGCTCCGCACCCAGCGGTGTGCTCACCCCCGCCAGACCCTGAGGAGCCCCCATGACCGCACAGATCCTGGACGGCAAGGCCACGGCCGCCGCCATCAAGTCCGAGCTCAAGACCCGCCTCGCGACCCTCGCCGAGCACGGCATCCTGCCGGGCCTCGGCACCCTCCTCGTCGGGGACGACCCGGGCTCGCAGTGGTACGTCGCGGGCAAGCACCGTGACTGCGCCGAGATCGGGCTCGCGTCGATCCGCGAGGACCTCCCGGCCGAGGCCACGCAGGAGGAGATCGAGGCCGCGGTCCGCCGCCTCAACGACGACCCCGCGTGCACGGGGTACATCGTGCAGCTCCCGCTGCCCAAGGGCATCGACACCAACCGCGTGCTCGAGCTCATCGACCCCGACAAGGACGCCGACGGCCTGCACCCGACCAACCTCGGCCGCCTCGTGCTGCGCGTCAACGAGGAGGTCACGTCGCCGCTGCCGTGCACGCCGCGCGGCATCATCGAGCTCGTCGAGCGCCACGGGATCTCGCTCGCGGGCAAGGAGGTCGTGGTCGTGGGCCGCGGCGTGACCGTGGGCCGCTCGATCGGCCTGCTGCTCACGCGCCGTGCGGTCAACGCGACCGTGACGCTCACGCACACGGGCACCCAGGACCTGGCCTCGCTCGTCCGGCGCGCCGACGTCGTCGTGGCTGCCGCGGGCGTCCAGGGCATCATCACGCGCGACATGGTCAAGCCGGGCGCCGTCGTGATCGACGTGGGCGTCTCGCGCGAGGTCGACGAGGAGACCGGCAAGAGCCGCGTCGTCGGTGACGCCGACCCGGCCGTGGCCGAGGTCGCGGGCTGGATCTCCCCGAACCCCGGGGGCGTCGGCCCCATGACCCGCGCGATGCTGCTCGCGAACGTCGTCGACTCGGCCGAGCGCGCCGCGGGGATCACCGCCTGAGGTTCCCGCTCCGCGGTACGTCGGGGCGGGGGGGGGGGGGGGGGGGGGGG
>NZ_JACSPN010000003.1:235909-284511 GCF_015142735.1 Oerskovia douganii
CCTCCGGGTCGCGCCCGTCCCGTCCTTTCCTGACGCGCTGTCGTGCCGAGCCGCCGAGCAGGACTAGTGTTCCGCCATGACCCCCGCGTCCCGGGCCGGGGGAGACGACGGCATCGCGGCCCTCGTCCCTGCGCCCCACGCCGTCCCCGTCCCTGTCCGACGCGCGCGCCGCAGCGCCACGGCCGCGTACGCGGCGCAGGGCTTCGGCTTCGCCGTGATGCTGACCAACGTCCCCACGTACGAGCGTTACCTGGGCATCGGCCCCGACGTCATCACGCTCGTGATCCTGGGCGTCTGCGTGTGCGCGGCGACCGGCAGCGCGCTGTCCGGGTGGTTCGCCGCGCGGTTCGGGTCGGCGCGCGTCGTGACGGGCGGGCTGCTCCTGGCGGCGGCGGGGATCCTCGCGGTCGGTCTGAGCGCGGGGGCCGGGCTGCTCGGGGCGTTCTTCGTCGCGTTCGCGGTGTACGGGCTGGCGCTCGGGTCGGTCGACGCCTCGACGTCCATGCAGGGCATCGACGTGCAGCGCGCCTACGGGCGCAGCCTCATCGCCGCGTTCTTCGCGGCCAACGCCGCGGGCGGTGTCGTCGGGTCGCTCGCGGTCTCGGGGGCCGCGGCCCTGGGGCTCGCGCTGCCGGTGTCGCTCGCGCTGGTCGCGGGGGTGGTCGTGGTGGCGGTGCTCGTGCTGCGGGCGGGGCTGCTCTCGCGGACCGCGGCGGTCGCGGCCGCGGGGGAGGTGGTGGGGTCGCGGAAGGGGCGCGCCCCGGCGGTGCCCGACGGCGCCGCTCCCGTCCCGGGGGCAGGCGGCGGTGCCGCAGAGCGCGGGGAGGGGGAACCAGGTGCCGCCGCGAGGGGATCCGCCGCGCGGGGCGCGCGGGGTGCGACAGGCATGGTCGGCGCGGGGACCGTCCTCGTGCTCGGCGCCGCGATGCTGGCCTTCCCCGTCGCGGACTCCGCGGTCTCGAGCTGGGGGGCGACGTTCCTGCAGGGCGTGCTCGGGGCGAGCGCCGTCGTCGGGCCGCTGGGGTTCGGTGCCTACCAGGCGATGCTCATCTGCTCGCGGCTCCTGGGCGACCGCGCGGTCGAGCGGTGGGGGCGCGTGCGCGTCGTGGCGTCGGGTGGTGCGGTGGGCGTGCTCGGGCTGGGGCTCGTCGCGGTCTCGCCGGTGTGGCCGCTCGCGGTGCTCGGGTTCGCAGCGACGGGTCTCGGGCTCGGGGTCGTGGCGCCCATGGCGTTCTCGGCCGCGGGGGACCGGGCCGCCGAGTCGGTCGCCGCGGTCGCGGGTGCGCGGCCCTTGGCCGGCGCGGTGACGCCGACGGCCCCGACGGCCCCGGCGGCCCCGACGGCCCCGGCGGCCCCGACGGTCGAGGAGGCGACGGACCGGGCGGTGGCCCGGCTCAACGTCTTCACGTACGTGGGCGCGGTGCTCGGCGGCGTCATGACGGGAGTCTTCGCGACGACGGACGCGCTGCGGATCGGGTTCGGGGTGCTCGCCGTGCTGGCGCTCGCGACCGTGCTCCTCGCGGGGAGGTTCCGCGAGGCCGCGCTCCCGGCCGACCCGCCGGGACGGGCGTGACCTCGACGCCACGCGCGCACCGGGTCCGCGGCGGGTCGTGACCAGCGTCTCGCCCGCCGGGCTTCGCCCGTGTGGGTGGCGTGGGGTTTGATGTCGAGGTGCTCACCATCGCCAACGCCAACGTCAACGGGATCCGCGCCGCCTACCGCCGGGGGATGGACGCCTGGGTCGCCGCGCGCACCCCGGACGTCATGCTCCTGCAGGAGGTCCGCGCTCCCGACGAGATCCTGAACGAGCTCGTCGGCGAGGACTGGCACGTCGCGCACCAGGCGTGCGACATCAAGGGCCGCGCAGGGGTCGCGGTCGCGTCGCGCCTGCCCGTGACCGCGGTGCGCATCGGGCTGGGCAAGGGCGAGCCCGAGCCCCCGGTCGACACGGGCCGGTGGGTCGAGGCCGACCTCGAGCTGGCCTCGGGCGAGAAGCTGACGGTCGTCTCGACGTACATCCACTCCGGCACCGCTGGCACGCCCAAGATGGACGAGAAGTACGCCTACCTCGAGAAGGTCACCGAGCGGCTGCGCGAGCTGTCCGCGGCGGGCGGGCTCGCGGTCGTCGCGGGGGACCTGAACATCGCGCACAAGAACGTCGACATCAAGAACTGGAAGGGCAACCAGAAGTCCGCCGGCTTCCTCCCCGAGGAGCGCGCGTACCTCGACACCTGGTTCGACGAGCTGGGCTGGGTGGACCTCGGCCGCAAGCACGGCGGCGAGGGCCCCGGCCCGTTCACCTGGTGGTCCTGGCGTGGTCAGGCCTTCGTCAACGACTCGGGCTGGCGCATCGACTACCAGCTCGCGACGCCCGCGCTCGCCGAGCACGCCGTCAAGGTCGAGGTCGACCGTGCCGACGACTACGAGAGCCGCTGGAGCGACCACGCCGCACTCGTCGCGACGTACGACCTCTGACGCCGACGCCTCGAGCGAGGGTCCGGCCGCGAACGCTCGGGGCGTCCGGGGTCAGTCGTGGGCGGGGACCGGGAGCTCGGTCGTGCGCGCGAGCGGCGACAGGACGACGGGCAGGGCGCCGAGCGTCATGACGACGGCCCCGACCCACAGCGCAGGGGCCGCGCCCCACACCGACCCGATCCACCCGCCGAGCAGACCGCCGATCGGGAGGGGGCCCCACACGATGAAGCGGGCCGAGGCGTTCATGCGCCCCAGCAGCGCGGGCGGGCACAGCCGCTGACGGAAGCTCACCTGCGCGACGTTGTAGACCACGACCGCGAGGTTGAACACGAAGCCACCGACGACGAGCACGACCGGGACCACGGCGGCCGGTGCGCCGGTCACGGCCACGACGGCCGCCGCAGGCGTGATGGCGTAGGACAGCCCGGTGACCACGGCGGAGGCAGGGATGATCCGGGCGGGGCCGACCCAGCGGGACGCCCGGTCGGCCAGGACGGCGCCGAGCAGCCCGCCCGCTGCGCTCGCCGAGAGCACGACGCCGTAGGTCGAGGTCCCGACGTCGAGCGTGCGCAGCGCGAAGATCACCAGGACGGCGTTGCCGATCGCCCCGCCCAGGTTGCTGAGCGCCGTGCAGGCCAGGATCCGTCGGAGCAGCGGCTCGCTCGCGACGAACCGCAGCCCGTCGGCGATCTCGGTGCGCAGCGGACGTCGCACGGTCGGGTCGGGCAGGTCCTCGTGGTGGCCGATCCGCGAGACCGCCAGCGCGCTCGCGAGGTAGGTCCCGACGGTCGCGACCATGACGAGAGGGGCGGACAGGACGCGCAGCGCGAACCCGCCGATCGCCGGACCTGCGATCATCGCGACGGACTGGGTCGCCTGGAGCTTGGAGTTGCCCTCGACGACGTGGTCGAGCCCGACGAGGCCGGGGACGTAGCTCTGGTGCGCGACGTCGAAGAAGAGGCTGAACGCGCTGATGACCACGGCGGCACCGATGAGCAGGCCCATGCTCGCGTGGCCGGTCAGGGCGGCGAGGACGACGACCGAGAGGATCGCCGCGCGCGCCAGGTCGGCAGCGACGAGGACCCGGCGCTTGCGCAGGCGGTCGACCCACGCGCCCGCCGGCAGGCTCAGGAGCAGGAACGCCGCGGTCTCGGCGGCGTTGAGGGCGCCCATCTGCCACGCGGTCGCGTGCAGGTGGGACACGGCGAAGACGGGCAGGACGAAGCCCGTGAGCTGGGCGCCGAGCTGCCCGAGCGCGTCGCCGCCCCACAGGCGGCGGAAGTCCCGGTGGTGGACCAGGCTGCGGGGCGGCGCGGTGGCGCGTACCGGTCCGTCGGGCGTCATGGGGACAGCGTGGTGCAAGTGATTGGGAACTGTCAATCGGTTAGCCTGGGGGCATGCCCCCCTCGCGCGCAGTCCCCGACCCGTCGCCCGTGGACGCGCGACGCGGTGCGCACGCGCCGACCGCCGGCCTGCCGAGGGCGGCCGGCTCGGACGCCGAGCGGGACGCGGACGCACGCGCGCTCGCGTCGTCCCTGCGGGTGCGGATCCTGCGCATCTGCCTCGACGAGCCGCGGACCAACAAGGAGATCGCCCAGGCCCTCGGCAAGAACCCGGCGACGACGCTCCACCACGTCCGGACGCTCGTGGCCCGGGGGTTCCTCGCGGCGCAGCCCGCCCGTACGGGGGCGCGGGGCGCGCGCGAGGTGCCGTACCTCGCGACGGGCAAGTCGTGGACCGCAGACCTGGGCCCTGGCGGCCACCGGGTGCTGCTCGACGCGTTCCTCGAGGAGCTGTCCGCAGCGGACCCGGCGCGCGTCGACATGGGTCGGCTCGGCCTGCGGCTCGACGCCGAGGGCAGGGACGAGCTCTCGCGACGACTCAACGAGGTCCTCGAGGACTTCCGGCAGCGCGAGCCCGCGGCGGACGGCGAGCCCTGGTCGGTGTTCATCGCGATCCACCACGACGCGAGCCGCGAGCCGCGCTGAGCGGCCCGGCCGCCTGGCTGCCAGGCGGCCCGGCCGCCCGGCCGCCCGGCCGCCCGGCCGCCCCGCCGCCCCGTCAAATCTGTTGGCCGCCATAGGACTTTTGGTTGACAGTAGGCAAAAGCCTCCTTAGGCTCCGACGTGGTCACTGCCGACCCGTCTTCAAGGAGGAAGAACACTCGTGCACACCTCACCGCGTCATCGAAGAGGTCTCTCAGGCCTGCTCGGAGCTTCCCTGCTCGTCCCGCTCGCCTTCGCCGGAGCGCTCCCCGCCGCACAGGCGGCCGACACCATGGAGCCCGGCGTCACGCTGCGCACCTTCCAGCTCGCTCAGGACCCGGGGTCCGTGTGCACCCTCAAGTCGGGCACCACCCCCAACGTCGACAAGCTCATGCCGACCATCGACTGGAGCACGCCCGAGCAGTTCGGTGCGTCGGACCGCTTCATCACGCACGCCCTCGCGACGCTCACGGTCCCCACCGAGGGTGAGTACACGTTCCGCGTGACGAACGACGACGGCGCGCTCGTCTACGTCGACGACCAGCTCCTCCTCGAGAACGACGGCCCGAACGACTCGACGTCCGTCGAGGGGGCGATCACCCTCACCGCAGGAGCGCACGACCTGCGGGTCGAGTACTACGAGGGCACGGACAAGCAGCGCCTGACGCTCGCGTGGAAGACCCCGGGGTCGTCGACGTTCGTGGTCGTCCCGACGTCGGCCCTGAGCACCGAGGCGAACGTCGTGCGCGTCACCGCGCCCGGCAACAAGTACTGCGAGGGGGCGACGGACAGCTCGGGCGACGGGCTGCGCCTCGACGCGGTCAACCCCAACTACGAGCTCGTCGACCTGCGCCCCGCGGGCTTCGAGCCCAAGGTCTCGGGCCTCGCCTTCACCCCGGACGAGAAGCTTGCCGTCGTGACCACGGGCGACGTGAGCTCCGGCGGATGGCGGCCCGACCCGACGACCGGTGAGGTGTACCTCCTCGACGGTGTGATCGACGCGACCGGACCGGAGGACGTCACCGTCACGAAGGTCGCGGACAAGCTGCTGAACCCGATGGGCATCGAGGTCATCGAGGACTCGATCTTCGTCTCCGAGCGGTACCAGCTCACGCAGCTCACCGACCCGGACGGCGACGGCTTCTACGACACGCACACCAAGATCGCCGGGTGGCCCGACGGCGGGAACTTCCACGAGTTCGCGTTCGGCCTGATCCACGACGAGGACTACTTCTACGTCAACCTCTCCGTCGCGATCGACAACGGCGGCGCGACGACCACGCCGCAGCCCGCCGCCAACCGAGGCACGTCGATCAAGATCGACCGCGCGACGGGCGAGGTCACGTACGTCGCGGGTGGTCTGCGCACCCCGAACGGGATCGGCTTCGGCCCCGAGGGCGAGATCTTCGGGACGGACAACCAGGGCGCATGGCTGCCCGCGAACAAGCTCGTGCACATCGAGCAGGACAAGTTCTTCAACCACTTCACCACGCCGGCCGGTCCGTTCGACGCGAACCCCGTCTCCCAGCCCGCGCTGTGGCTCCCGCAGAACGAGATCGCCAACTCCCCGGGCAACCCGATCCTCGTGCAGGACGGCGAGTTCGCCGGCCAGATGCTCCTGGGCGACGTCACGTACGGCGGTCTCCAGCGTGCGTTCCTGGAGAAGGTCGACGGCGAGTTCCAGGGTGCGGTCTTCCGCCACACCGCGGGCCTCGAGGTCGGTGCGAACCGCGTCATCACCGGCCCCGACGGTGCGCTGTACGTCGGTGGCACGGGCGAGGGCGGCAACTGGGGTGAGTCCGGCAAGCTGCGGTTCGGCCTGCAGAAGCTCACCACGGTGAACGAGGACTCGTTCGACATGGTGGAGATGCGCGTCGTCGAGGGCGGGTTCGAGATCGAGTACACCGACCCGGTGTCCGACGCCGTCGTCGCGAAGCTGGCCGACGCCTACCGCCTCACGCAGTGGCGCTACGTGCCGACCCAGCAGTACGGCGGCCCCAAGGTCGACGAGCAGCCGCTGTTCGTCACGGACGCCACCGTGTCCGAGGACCGCACCACGGTCACGCTGACGGTCGACGGGCTCAAGCCCGGTCACGTCGTGCACCTGCGTTCGCCGCGTCCGTTCGCCTCGAACGAGGGGGCCGAGCTCCTGAGCACCGAGGCCTGGTACACGCTGAACTCGCTGCCGGGCTACGTCGCCCCGGCCGAGCGTGGCTGGTACGAGGCCGAGGAAGCGCAGCCGCTCGGTGGCTCGAGCCTCGGCTCGGACCACAGCAACTACTCCGGCACGGGCTTCGCCGCCGGGATGCAGAACGTCGGCTCGGGTCGGCAGTTCTCCGTGACGGTCCCCGAGGCGGGCACCTACCCGCTCAACCTGCGCTACGCCAACGGCATCCACCCGTACACCGAGCTGCGCTCCAAGGACGTGTCGCTCTACGTGAACGGTCAGAAGGTCGGCCCGTGGACGCTGCCCACGACCGGCGACTGGAAGAAGTGGGACACGATCACCCGTGAGGTCGCCCTCGTGGCGGGCCACAACACGGTCACCCTGAAGTACGACCAGGGCGACCAGGGCAACGTGAACCTCGACGTGCTGTCGATCGGGCAGAACCCTGACATCTGCTCCCCGGCGGACGTCGAGGACGGCTACCGCGGCATCTTCGACGGTACCCTCGCGAGCCTTGCGGACTGGAGCCTCGCCGGTGCCGGCACGTTCGGGCGTCAGGACGACTGCTCGATCCGCACCAACGGTGGCATGGGCCTGCTCTGGTACACGGCGGAGGAGCTCGAGGAGTACTCGCTCAAGCTCGACTGGAAGCTCGTCAAGGACGACAACGGCGGCGTGTTCGTCGGCTTCCCGAACCCCGGCAACGACCCTTGGGTCGCGGTCAACAAGGGGTACGAGATCCAGATCGACGCGAGCGACGCCGCTGACCGCACGACCGGTGCGATCTACACGTTCCAGGGCGCCGACGCGGCGGCCGTGACCGCGGCCCTCAAGCCCGTCGGGCAGTGGAACGCGTACGACATCCGCGTCGAGGGGGACCGTATCCGGATCTACCTCAACGACGTGCTCGTCAACGACTTCACGAGCACCGACCCGGCTCGTGACCTGTCGAGCGGGTTCATCGGGATCCAGAACCACGGCAACGGTGAGACGGTCTCCTACCGCAACATCCGCGTCAAGGACCTGGGCGCCGAGCCCGAGCCCGAGGTCGCGGTGTCCGTGACCGTCCAGGCCAAGTGCCTCGCGGGCAAGGTCTCGCTGAGCGTCCGTGCCGTCAACGACGACACGGTGCCGGTCGACGTCGTGCTCAGGACGCCGTTCGGCACGAAGACCATGGTCGGCGTCCTGCCGGGCAAGTCCGCCCAGCAGACGTTCTCGACGCGCTCGACCTCGGTCGAGGCCGGGACAGCCACCGTGTCGGCGAGCGCCGGGGACAGGGAGGTCGTGGTCGAGACGGCCTACGACGCGTCGAGCTGTGGCTGACGCGCCCTCCCCTCGCTGAGTGCATGACTCGGCTGCGGCACGCACGGCGTGCCGCAGCCGTGTCGTGCACCCGGGACGACGGCGGGCCGCGCAGCGCGGCCGCATCCTCGTTTGCCGCCGCAGCGCGGCGTCTGTCACCATCTGCCAGGGCATCGACGACGACGTCCTGCCGTGCCGTCGAGAGGTGGTCGAACGATGCTCGCGCACCTGGGACGGGCCGTGACCCGGTACCGCGCTGCCGTCCTCGCCCTCTGGGCCGTGCTGGCGCTGCTGGGCGCTGTGATCGGCGGTGGGGTCTTCGACCGCACGACCGCGGTCGACAGCCTGCCGCCCGGCGCTCCGGCCGCGCAGGCGCAGGCGCTGCTCGACGAGCTCGACCCGCAGGGCGAGACGCTCACGGCGGTCGTCGGCGGCGTCGACTTCTTCACGCCCTCGCTCGTCGCGAGCGGGTACCGCGTCATGCAGGAGGTCCGTGAGATCCCCGGTGTCCTGGAGGTGACCGACGCGTTCACGGCGGGCGGGCTGATCTCGGACGACGGGTTCGGGTCGCTCGTGGTGGTCGAGCTCGACCACGACCTCACGGACGAGCAGGCGCTCGAGGTCGGGGACCGTGTGGTGGCGGTCCTGCAGACGCTCGACGCGCCCGAGGTCGTCGTGGGCGGGGAGCTCATGGCCGAGCGGACGTTCGCCGACATCGCGACGGCGGACGCGGTCGTGGGCGAGTCGGTCGCTCTCGTGGTGCTGTGCGTGGTCCTCGTGCTCGTGCTGGGCGGCTTGCGCGCCGGGCTGCTGCCGGTCGCCGCCGCGCTCGCGTCGATCGCGGCCTCTCTGCTGGCGCTGAGCGCGCTGGCCGGCGCGGTCCCCGTGAGCGAGTTCGCGGTCAACGTCGTGACGCTCCTGGGCCTGGGGCTGGCCGTCGACTACAGCCTCCTGGTGATCGTGCGGTTCCGGGAGGAGCGTGACCGCGCACCCGAGGCCCCGCTCGAGGAGCTGCTGGCCAGGACCGTGACGACCGCGGGCCGGGCCGTCCTCGTCTCGGGGCTCGCGGTCGCGTCGGCGCTCACGGGGCTGCTCGTCCTCGCCGACCCGCTGCTGGCGAGCATGGCCCTGGGCGGTCTGCTCGTGGTCGGGCTCACGACGCTCGCCGGGCTCACGCTCGTCCCTGCCCTGGTCGCGGTGCTGCACCGCTCGATCCCTGCGCCGCGGACCCGGACCTGGGCTCGCCGCCGGACGGGGACGGGGACCGGGCTGCTGGCGCGGTCGGCGTCGTTCGCGCAGCGTCGCCCCGTGGCCGTGACGCTCGGCTCGACGGCCGTGCTCCTGCTCCTGAGCGCTCCGCTGGCCTCGCTCGCGCTGGGGAGCTCGGACGCGCGGTCGTTGCCGCCGGGGACCCCGGAGCGGGTGGCGCAGGAGAGGATCGAGCAGGACTTCGACGTCCTGGGCGTCCAGCCGGTCACCCTCGTCCTGGGGGAGTCGGTCGAGGACCCGCAGGTCCGGTCGCTGCTCGACGCGGTCTACGCCCTGCCGGGTGTCGAGGACGTCGAGCACCTGGTGGACTTCCCGGCGGACGTGACGGTCGCCGAGGTGACGCCCGTGGGCGCGGCCGCAGGCGAGGAGGCGCAGTCCGTGGTCCGGTACGTCCGCGGCCTCGACGTGCCGTTCCCCGTGCAGGTCGCGGGGCCGGCGGCCGAGCTCGTCGACGCGACCCAGCAGTCCCGGGACCGGCTCCCGTGGGCCTTCGCCGCGGTCGTGCTGCCGGCCATGCTCCTGCTGGGCCGGCTCACGCGGTCCGTCGTGGTCCCGCTCAAGGCGCTGGTCCTGAACCTGCTCGCGCTGACGGCGTCGCTCGGGGTGCTCGTCGCGGTCTTCCAGTGGGGCTGGGGGGCGCGGCTCCTGGGCTTCGAGCCCACGGGCACGATCGACGCGACGAGTCCCGCGCTGCTGTTCGTCTTCCTGTTCGGCCTGTCGATGGACTACGAGGTGTTCCTCCTCGCGCGCATCGCGGAGGAGTGGCGTCGACGGACCGGGGACGACCGCCGCGCGAACGACCGGGCGGTCCTCGCGGGCATCGTGGCCTCGGGTCCGGTCATCACGGTCGCGGCCGTGTCGATCGGGATCGTGTTCGCGGGCTTCGCGCTGGGGGACCTCGTGGCCATGAAGGAGATCGGCGTGGGGATGGCCGTCGCGGTCCTGCTCGACGTCACGATCGTCCGCGGCCTGCTGCTCCCGGCCTCGATGTCGCTCCTGGGGCGCTGGAACTGGTGGTTCCCGGGAGGACGGAGAGGCTCGGCCCGCGGCACCGAGCCGGACGGGGCGCGCGGCGAGGAGGCCTCGCCGCGCACCCTCGTGGGCAGCGGTGCGTCAGCAGGCGCCGGCAGGGGCTGACGGCACGGCCAGCAGGAAGCCGGGGGCCGCGAGGCCGGCGCGGGCGAAGGCTCCGGCCACGGCGTCCGCGACCGCGGACGCGCGCTCGGCCGGGACCAGCGCGATCGCGGACCCGCCGAACCCGCCGCCCGTCATGCGGGCCCCCAGCGCGCCCGCCTCGCGCGCGGCCTCGACCGCCACGTCGAGCTCGAGCGCGGAGACCTCGTAGTCGTCGCGCAGGGACGCGTGGGACGCGTCCATGAGCGGCCCGACGTCGGAGGCTCGCCCTGCGCGCAGCAGCGCCACCAGGTCCTGGGTCCGGGCGATCTCCGTGACGACGTGGCGTACGCGGCGGCGCGAGACGTCGTCGGGCAGGCGGTCGAGCGCCGCGCCGAGGGCGTCGGCGAACGCGGCCTCCCGGGCCGCGGGGTCGCCCGTGGCGGCAGCCGCACCGGCGACCGAGTCCGCGAGCTCACGCAGGTTCGCGAGGCCGAGGGTCGCGGCGGCCGCCTCGCACGTCGCCCGGCGCTGGGCGTACTGGCCGTCGACGAGCGCGTGCTCGGCCCGGGTGTCGATCACGAGCAGGGCGAGCCCCTCGGCCGCGAGGTCGAACGGGATCTGCTCGACCGCGTCGACCGGGTCGAGCCCCGGGCGGCAGTCGAGGAGCAGCGCGTGACCCGGGGCGCACCGCAGCGACGCCGACTGGTCCAT
The DNA here is from genome assembly GCF_015142735.1 of Oerskovia douganii. Lineage (GTDB taxonomy): Bacteria > Actinomycetota > Actinomycetes > Actinomycetales > Cellulomonadaceae > Oerskovia > Oerskovia douganii. The sequence continues at coordinate 246,935 of NZ_JACSPN010000003.1, forward strand.
GCCGCCCGTCGGGGCGCCTGCGACCTCGTTCTCGGCGCGGATCGCGGCGGCCGCGAGCGTCGCGCGCCCGGCGTCGGTGGCCGCGAGCCCCAGGCCCGCGACGTCGTCGATCCCGACCGCGACCGAGCACTCGAGCGCGGCCGACGACGACAGGCCCGCACCGTAGGGCACGCACGAGTCGACCACGGCGTCGAAGCCTCGGATGGTCTCGGTCGAGCCGCCGGTCGCCTCGAGGTGCTGCCCGAGCGCCCACGCGACCCCGGCCACGTACGCGGCCCAGCCGGTCACGGCCCCCGGTGCGACGTCCTCGAGCCGCCCGGTCCACGCCGCGCCCGGCTCCTGGGCCGAGGCGAGGCGCACGACCGAGTCGGTCCGGGGGCGCAGCGCGACGTACGTGCGGTGGGGGAGCGCGATGGGCAGGCACAGCCCGGCGTTGTAGTCGGTGTGCTCGCCGATGACGTTGACGCGCCCGGGAGCAGCGTAGACGCGGACCTCCGGAGCGTCCGTCCCGTCCTCGTCGACGTCGTCCGCGGGGTACGCCGCCGCGAAGGCCTGCCGGACGCGGTCCGCGCCGACGTCGTCGGGCCAGGACTCGACCCACTGCGCGGCGGGGGTCGGAGGGAGTGCCTGCAGGCGCGCCGCGATCCGCTCGGGGGTCGTGTCGCTGACCCATGCGCCCATGCCGGACTCCGAGCCCGCGAGGTACTTGAGCCTGCCCGGCGCGCGCAGCACCGAGAACACCCGCAGGTGCAGGCGCGAGAGCTCGCGGCCCTCGCGCACCGGGGCCTGGTGCCAGGCAGCGATGTAGGGCAGGGGGACGGGCTCGCCGTCGGGCCCCTCGAAGAACAGGTCGAGGCGGCGCAGGAGCTCGAGGTAGGTCACCGCGAGGTCGTCGCGCTCGGGATCGGTGAGCGCGGGCAGGTCGGGCACGTCGCGGCGCGGAGCGAGGTGCACCTCGACGGGCCAGCGGGCCGCGAAGGGAACGTAGGCGACCCAGTGCTCGGTCTCCAGGACGATCCGGCGGCCGTCCGCGAGCTCGGCGTCGAGGACGTCGCGCAGCAGGTTGCCGCCCGTGCGCTCGTGGTGGGCGCGGGCCTGGTCGAGCATCGCGCGGGTCGTGGGCGTGACGTACGGGTAGCCGTAGATCTGGCCGTGCGGGTGGTGCAGGGTGACGCCGATCTCCTGGCCGCGGTTCTCGAAGCAGAACACCTGCTCGACGCCGGGCTCGCGTCCGAGGGCCTCGGTGCGGTCGGCCCACGCGTCGATGATGGTGCGCACTCGCTGCGGGGGCAGCGCGCCGAACGAGGAGGAGTGGTCGCTCGAGAAGACGATGACCTCGCAACGGCCCGACGCCGGAGCGCGGGTCTCGAGGGTCCCCTCGCCACCGAAGAAGCCGTCGGGCGCGTCTGCCCCGTCGCTGATGCCCGGCACGAACTGCAGCGACGGGAAGCGGTTCTCGAAGACCACGACGTCGTACGCGGTGTCCGGGACCTCACCGTCCGAGTACGCGGCGCCGGGGCGCGCCGGGCACAGCGGGCACGAGTCCGCGGCCGGCAGGAACGTGCGGTTCATGCGGTGCGCGGCCATCGGGATCCAGTCACCCGTAAGCGGGTCGAGGCGCATCTCGGGGCCCGTGTAGGGGTGCTCGTGCCCGTCGGGGCCGGTGACGGGGGCGAACCGGTCGCCCAGCGGGCGAGGGTCGTCGAGCCGACGCGTGAGCTCGCCCGAGACGTACGCGGGCGAGTCGTCGAAGTAGACGAGCTCGCGGCCGTCGGCCAGGCGGGTCGGGGTGCGGCGCAGGTGCTGGTTCATCGGGAGGTACGACCGTCCTGGGTGTCGTCGGGCAGGGGGGAGTGCGTCTGGTTGGCGGGGGCGACCACGAGGCGTTCGACGGCGTCACGCGCGGCCTCCTGGTCCTGCGCCGGGAGGGCGTCGTCGGTCACGAGGACGTCGACCTGGTCGAGCCGCGCGAAGACGCTCAGTCCCGTGGTGTGCCACTTCGAGCGGTCGGCCAGCACGACGGTCTGCCCGGCGATCGCGACGAGCACACGGTTGGTCGCGGCCTCGTCCAGGTTGGGGGTCGTCAGCCCGGCCTCGACGCTCACGCCGTGCGCGCCCAGGAAGGTCTGGTCGACGCGCAGGCTCGCGAGCGCGGCCTCGGTCAGCGGACCGACCAGGGCGTCCGACGGCGTGCGCGAACCGCCCGTGAGGACGGTCTCGAGCCGCGGGTCGCCCGCGCGGTGCAGCGCGTCGGCGACCGGCAGGGAGTTGGTCACGACCGTGAGGGGGCGCAGGCGCTGGTCGGCGGCGATCTCGACCGCGAGCAGGTGGGTCGTGGTTCCTGCGGAGAGCGCGATCGAGGACCCGGGGGAGACGAGCCGCACGGCGGCGCGGGCGATCGCCCGCTTCTCGGCGAGCGCGATCGTGCTCTTCGCCTCGAACCCCGGCTCGTGCGACGTGGCCTGCGGCGAGACCGCACCACCGTGGACCTTGCGGAGCAGGCCCTGCTCGGCCAGCTCGGCGAGGTCGCGGCGGACCGTCATGTCGGACACCCCGAGGTCCTGGGTCAGGTCGGCGATCCGGACGGCGCCGTGGTCGCGGAGTCCCGCGAGGATGCGTTCGTGGCGCTGCGTGGCGAGCATGACGCCATCCTGACACATTCGAACAGAAACGAACAATATTGAACATGCGGGTGGTGGGCCGAGCGCGCCGGGAGGTCAGATCCCCCCGCGCAGCGCCGCGATGGGCTCGATCGCCGCGGCCTTGAGGGCGGGGTACGTCCCGGCGAGCAGCCCGATCACCCCACCGAGCAACGCCGACCCGATCGCCATCCGGATGTCGAGGATGGGCGTCCACTCCTGGACGACCGACACGATCACCACGGTGAACACCCCGAGCGACGCACCGACCAGCCCTCCGAGCAGCCCGATCACCACGGACTCCACGACGAACTGACCGGCGATGTCCCGCTTGGTCGCGCCGAGCGCCCGGCGCAGCCCGATCTCGCCGACCCGCTCCATGACGGACAGCAGCGTGACGTTCGCGATCCCCAGGCCACCCACGAGCAGGGCGATGCCACCCAACGCCAGGAAGATGGCGTTGATGTCCGCCTGGACGTTCCTCTGGAGCGCCGACCCGTTCGCCGGCGCACTGGCCTCGAAGACGTCGGGGTCGGTGGGATCCAGGGCGACGGGCGCCTGCCGCGCGACGAGAGGGCCCGCTCCCGTCGTGATGTGGATCTGGAGCTCGTCGGGAGGGCCGAGGGCGAAGTCCTGCCGCGCGGTACCGGCCGGCAGGACCACCCCGTCGAGGAGGTCCGTGCGTCGCTTCACGTCGGCGAAGATCCCGATCACGGTGTAGGAGTCCTCACCGATGAAGATCGACGGCTGGCTGTCGACCCGGTTGACGCCGAGCCGTTCGGCGGCGCGCTCCCCGAGGAGCACGACACGGTCGGCGCGAGCGTCGTGGCCGGTGTCGAACGACCGACCCGTCACGATCCGGCCACGGACGGCCTCGAGCAGCCCGGCAGTGCCCGCGAAGACCTGAGGGCTCGACTGAGGAGCGACCGACGGGTCGTTGACGGGTACCGCGGTCACCTTGAGGTCGCCGATCCCGACGGGCGCGACGAGCCCCGCGTCGATCACGCCGTGGATCTGCGCGACGCGCTCGGCCCCGTCCCAGGGGATGGCGCCCGCAGCCCGTTCCTGCCCGCCGGAGCCTGACGTCGCCGGCTTCACGACGACCTGCGTCGCGGCCACCGCGTCGAACTGGCGGGTGATCTGGCCCGCGGCGGTCTGCGCGAGACCCACCGTGATCACGACCGACGCGATGCCGAGCACCGTGCCGAGGATCGTCAGGACCAGGCGCCCTGGCCGTGCCCCGATACCGTGGGCAGCCTCGGCGAAGAGGTCGCGCGCGCTGAAACGGTCACGTGCCCGGCCACGCAGGAGCCGCGGTCGGTCTCCTCGGTCGCGCCGCCCGCGCCACCGGTGCGCGAGGGCGCGGGTGGCCCTCATCGGTCGAGCTCCGTGAGCCGGCCGTCGGTGATCCGGACCCGGCGCCGGGCGCGGGCGGACACGGCGGGGTCGTGCGTGATGACGACGAGCGTGAGCCCGTCGGCGTGCAGCTCGTCGAACAGCTCCATGATCTCGACCGAGTTGGTCGAGTCGAGGTTTCCCGTCGGCTCGTCCGCGAGGAGCAGGTGAGGGCTGGCGACCACGGCGCGGGCGATCGCCACCCGCTGGCGCTCGCCGCCCGAGAGCGTGGTCGGGGTGAAGCCGATGCGGTGCGAGAGGTGCACGCGCTCCAGGGCAGCGCGGGCCCGCTCCTGGCGCTCGCCCCGGGGCACCCCGCTGTAGAGCGTGGCGAGCAGCACGTTGTCCAGCACGGTGCGCTGCGGCAGCAGGTGGAACGACTGGAAGACGAACCCGATCCGCCCGCCACGCAGGGCCGAGCGCACGGACTCGGAGGCGCGGCCGGTGGGGACACCGTCCAGGAGGTAGTCGCCCGACGTGGGGCGGTCGAGCAGGCCCAGGAGGTTCAGCAGCGTCGACTTCCCGGAACCCGACGGGCCGATCACCGACAGGTAGTCGCCCGGCTCGATCCGCAGGCTCACCGACCGCAGCGCGTCCACGACGGGCGGCCCGGGAAAGCTGCGGGTCACGTCCACGAGCTCGACGACCGCCGGGGCCGGACGTGCCGGGCCGCCCGCCGTCGCCTCGCCCGCCGGTGCACGGGAAACCGCCGTGAGCTCGTCGAGGAGATCCCCCGGACGGGCCGAGCTGTTCCGCGCAAGCCCGTCGAGCCCGCCCGTCACGTGCCGACCACCACCTTGTCGCCCGCCTCGAGCGGTTCCTCCGACGAGACGATCTCCACGAACCCGCCGGCCGAGAGGCCTGTCTTCACCGGCACCAGATCGGTCGCACGGTCGCCGTCCGTGCCCGTCCCCGCGCCCGTGCGGAGCACCTCGACGCGCAGCTCCCCGCCGGGGCCCGCGGTGAGCGCGGCCAACGGGACCGCGAGGACCTCGCCGGAGGTCGAGCTCACGGGGATGGTGAGACGGACGTTGCTGCCCTGCAGGAGGGTGACCTGTTCCGGGGTCAGCGCGCCCGGAGCCAGGAGGACGGCGAACCGTCCGCCCTTCTCCTTGTCGGCCGACGTGTCCTCGCCGCTCCCGCCCCCGGCAGCGCGGGCCTCGACCGACGTCACGGTCGCGGTGGCCTCGGAGTCGTCCGGCAGGACGAACGTCGCCACGGCGCCGGGCGCGAGGAGCGCGGCGTCGGAGGCGCGGGCCGAGGCCTCGACCACCAGGGTGGCCCCGGACACCGTCATGACGGGGCCCTCGACGGTGCCTCCTCGTTCGACGAGCACCTCGTCGACGCGGCGGGGCAGGCTGGGGAGGAAGAGCACCTCGCCGACCGGGAGCGCGGTCAGCGCGGCGGTGCGGGCCTCGCCGAGAGCCTTCTCGGCCTCACGGAGCTGGCGCTGCGCGGCCCCGACCACGGCCTCCTCGGCCGCGGCGTCGCGAGGCTCGTCCAGTGCGGCGCGCTTGACCCGCTCGAGCCTGAGCGCATCCTCGGCCGTGGCGACGTCCCCTCCTTCGGCCCGGGCCGTCGCGAGGGTTCGCTCCGCCAGACGCACCGCGTTGTCGGCCTCGAGCTTCTCGACCTCGGTCGCACCCCCGGTCGCGGCCGAGAGCGCGGTCCGTGCCGCGTCGAGGCTCGTCTCGGCGTCCCGCACCCCCTGGGTCGCGCTCTCGATCCCGGCCCGCGCCTCGTCGTCGCTCGCCGGGGACGGGTAGCCCACGGCCGCGTACAGCCTGTCGACGGCGGTCGCGGTCGCGGCGTCGTAGACGTCGCTGTCCGCCGCCCCGGGGTTGATCCCGACGGCGACGAGCGCGGCCTTGAGCTGGAGGACGTCCGGGCCGGAGACCCCCACGCGCAGGGTGCGGTACGCCGGAAGGTCGCCGGGCAGCACCACGACGGGGCGGCCTGTGACCTCGAGCGCGACCGCGGCCGGTCCCAGCTCGGTCCCCACCGCGGGAACCTTGCCCGTCACCACGGCCTTGCCGAGCTCGCCGGTCTCGAGCCTGACCTGGACGGCGTCGTCGTACTTGACGTCACCGCGCAGGGTCACGTCGTTCGCGATCACCCTGCTCTCGACAGGGACCGTGATGAGCCCCGCGTCCGGTGCCTTCGCGTCCGCGGCGGCCTGGGCCGGGGACACGACCAGGCGACTGACGAGGATGCCCGCCAGGAGGCTCGTGACCGCGATCGCGGCGACGAACCAGATGAGGCGGTGCCCCCGGAGGCCGGCCCCGGACGGCGACGAGGTGCCTTCGGCGGCGTCCTGCTCGCGTGCAGACGCCGGTTCGCTGACTGCGCCGGACGTCCCTCCGCTCTCCCGCGCACCGTCACGGGAACGGGCGGACCTCACTGACCGATCTCCTCGGAGGCGGCGACCACGCGGTCCATCAGGTCCTTGTTCTCGGCGACGAACGTCTCCTCGAGCTCGAACTGCACGGTGGTGTAGACCTTGTCGTACTCGACCTCCTTCCGGCACTCCTGGTCGGCGACCGCGGTGCTCTTCTCCTGTTCCGCCAGCTCGGCGACCTTCGGGTCGCCGGGGTGCACGGGGGACTCGCCTCCGTAGAGCTCGTTGGAGGCCTGCAAGAAGTACTCCGCCGGCTCGTCAGGGGTGGAGTAGTCGAAGCCCGCGTCGGCCATGCAGTCGGCCCACCTCTCCGCGACGTCGATCATGCGGGGGTCGTTCGGGATGGCCTCGTACATGACGGTCGTGGCTTCGTTGAAGGCCGTCATCTCCTCGGTGCCCCAGATGGCCTGCTCGTCGCCGCTGACCGTGTCCTGCGCGCGTCCCCAGCAGCCCATCTCCGCGATCGGGACGTCGACGTTCGCACCGTCCTCGTCGGTCTCCCAGCTGGACGTGTCGCCCTGCAGGGCGATGTAGTACGCGGTCATCTCGCTCTCGGACATCGCGTTCACGATCGCCTGGTTGGGGTCGACCCTCGAGTCCAGCTCCGCCTGCTCCTCGTCGGACGGCTGGGCTGTGACCGTCATCCCGTAGCCGTTCTCGGCGGCGTCCTTCACGGGGTCGAACTCCTCCGGGTCGGGGACGATCACCTCTTGCTCGTCCGGGATGTACTCGAACCCCTCGGCGGCCATGCACTCGGCCGTGAGCTCCTCGGCCCTGCGGTTGTCCTCCTGGGTCTTCCTGATCATCTCGTCGCGGCTCAGGTCTCCCGTGAGGGACTGGTAGAACATGGTCAACGGGCTCTCCTCCTCGGGGACGGCGGCGTCCGTTCCCCCGCACGCCGTGAGGAGAAGGGTCCCGACGAGACCCAGGGTCGCGATGGCGGTCGTGCTGGTCGACGGTCGACGCATGGAGGTGTCCTTTGCTGGGTCGGGTCGGGCGGCGCCGACGGAGGTGTCGACGCCGAGGAGCGAGGGATCGAGAAGACCGGTGCGGGAGGCCGCGTCGGGACCGTGGGCGCGACGGTGCGGGCGGGACGGGCCGGCCCTCATCGGTCGGCGTCCTCGAACCGGACGGTCAGCGCGCGGCGCCCAGGCGGAACGCCGGGGTCAGGCGGCTCCGCAGCCGGGGCGGACGTCGGCGGTGCGACGTGCCGGGCGGCGGGCCGGTCCGCTGCCCGACGTGCGACGTCGGGCGACGGGGTGCGGCGAGGTACGGGTACGTCCATGCGGTGTCCCCCCTAGGACAGTTCGTCGACACTGTGGGCGAGGTGCGCTCGCCCTCGATCGCTCCCCGCCGGGTCCTCGCGACGGTGCGGGACCCGGCAGGAAGCCTCGGTTCAGTAGCGGATGGCGTCGATCACCTTGACCCGGACCGCGACGAGCGCGGGGATCAGGCCGGCGAGAGCGCCGACGGCCACGGCGGCGACCATGCCGGTCACGGCCGCCGAGACCGGGAAGCCCGGTCGGTCCTGGACGGCCGGGCCCATCATGGTGTCGAGCGGGACGTTGTGGAGGATCACGATCGCGAGCGCGACCCCGACGATCCCGGCGACGACGGTGGCGACGACGCTCTCCATGAGGACCGAGAAGAAGACTCGACCCGAGGAGGCGCCGAAGCTGCGTCGGATGCCGATCTCGCGGATGCGGTAGCGCACCGTGACGAGGGCGATGTTGACGAGCCCGAGCCCGCCGAGCAGCAGGGCGATGACGCTGACCCCGAGGATGACCCACTTCGTGGCCTGGTCCATCATGCCCATCTCGGGGTTGTCCATCCGGTACACGTCCGACTGGGACCCGGGGATGGCCCCGGCGAGGTCACGGCGGATCGCCTCCGTCAGGGCGTCGGCCATGTCCGGCGGCACCCAGACCTCGAGCCGCGGGGGCCCCGTGTTCAGGAGCGACTCCGGCGTGGCCCAGCGCAGCTGCGACGAGACGAGGGTGTAGGCGCTCGGCCCCTCGTCGACCCAGGTGTTGGGGTAGGAGCCGACGATGGTCGCGAGCACCGGGTTCTCGCCACCGATCATGACGGTCGGGTGGTCCTCGATGCGTTGTCCCAGGGCGTCGAGGAACGCCTGGTTGACCACGAGCGCGGGCGACAGGTTCCCCTCGTCGGCCTCCGTGAACCACCGGCCCCCGTCGACCACGAAACGGTGCATCGTCGCCCACTCGGCGCTGACAGCGTTGGTCTGCACCTCCATGGTCCCGCCGGGGAAGCGGATCGGCGTCTGCGCCCACATGGTCATCGAGGAGTGCTCGATCTCGTAGCGGGCCGTGATGTCCTCGTACGCGGCGACGTACTCCTCGACGCCCGGCGCCTCCTGCCCGGTCGGGTACGCCGAGATGTCGAGCGTCGCGGGGCGGCCGCTCTGGCGCTCGCTCACCTCGGTCGACACCTGGCGCAGCATGTCACCGGCCGCGGTGATGGTCGTGATCGCGCAGACCGCCACCGCCACCCCGATCAGCGCGAGCAGGACACGCAGCTTGTGGACCCGCAGCTCGTCCCAGGCCTCGGCGAGGGCCCCGAAGAACCCGGTCACGAGGCAGCCACCGAGTCGTCGAGGAGGTCGTCGGCGCGTGCGGCAGGAGCCGTCGTGCCGGTGGCGGGCGTGGCCCCGACCCTCGAGGTGGCCACCGGGTCCAGAGGGACGGCGACGTGCTCCGCCTGGTGGTCGTCGCCGTGGGGCACGCGCTCGACCGAGGAGCTCAGGCCGTCGAGCGACCCCGCGCTGCGCGCGCCGATCGCGATGGGGGTCAGGACCCCGTCGGCCAGCCGGAAGTGACGCTTGGCGCGTGAGGCGACCGCGAGGTCGTGGGTGATGGCGATGAGGGCTGACCCGTTCTCCTGGGCGATGGTGTCGAGCAGGTCCATGACCTCGCCGCCAGTGTCGACGTCGAGCGCGCCCGTGGGCTCGTCGGCGAGGATGACGCGCGGGCCGCGGACCAGCGCGCGGGCGATCGCGACCCGCTGCTGCTCACCGCCCGAGAGCTTCTCCGGCATGGTGTCGAGGCGGTCCCCGAGGCCGACGCGCTCGAGCATCTCCGCGGCGAGCCGCTTGCGGGCCCAGAACTGCTTGCCCTGCGCGTAGAGCAGGGGAGCGGCGACGTTCTCCAGCGCCGTGCGCGCCTGGAGCAGGTTGAACTGCTGGAACACGAAGCCGAAGTCGGCTCCGCGCCGCCGGGCGCGCACGCGCCCCGACAGGCGGCCGATGGGCACGCCGTCGAGCAGGAACTCCCCGGCGGTCGGGGTGTCGAGGAGACCCAGGATGTTCAGGAGGGTCGACTTGCCGGTCCCGGACCGCCCGACGATCGAGACGTGCTCGCCCGCGTCGACCGTGAGGTCGATCCCTCGGAGGATCTCGAGGATGCGGTCGTCCGGGAGCCGGACGGACCGGGTCACCCCGTGCAGCTCGAGCAGGCTCATCCGGCCGAGCCCCCGTACATCATCCCGTCGTCGACCGGGGCGACGTCCTCGCCCGGCACGAACTCGAGGACGGTGTCGCCCACGGCGAGGCCTTCCACGATCTGCACCTGGGTGCCGTCGGTGATGCCGAGCTTCACGGCCGTCTCGACCGGTTCGCCGTCCGCACCCACGACCCAGACGTTGCCCGACTCGACCGACCCCTGGACCGCGGTGATGGGGACGAGGACCGCGTCCTCCGCGGCTCCGGCCGTGACCTCGAGCTTGGCCGCGAGCCCGGCGAAGACCGTGACGCCGGCCGGGACCGCGCACGTGATCGAGGCGGACGGTGCCGCCCCCGGGACGTCGCCCGTCGTCTCCGCGCCCTCCGCCGGGTCGGCCGCGGCGGCCGTCCCCATGCGCAGCGCCGTGCACAGGAAGGGAGCGGGCCCGCCCGTGACCGTCACGCTCGCCTCGGACGGGATGGTCAGGAGGCGGAACTGCTGCTCGGGGAGCATCGAGGCGGTGACGGACAGCGTCCCCGGGGAGACCGAGGCGAACGTGTCGCCCACGGTGACCTCCTGGTCCTTGAGCGCGGTGAACGTCGCGACCGTCCCGGCCGTCGTGGCCGTCATGGTGGACCGGGTGACCTTGGGCCGACGCTCGGTCACGGTCTCCTCGCCCGTCTCCTTGTCCGTGGTCACGAGGGGCTCCCGCGGCTCCTCGAGGACGACCTCCAGGAGCGGGGCGCCCACCGCGACCACGTCGCCGACCTTGGCGTGCACCGCGCTCACCTTGCCGGCCTGCGTGACCTTCTCCGTGCTCGCCGGGTCCGAGACGATCTGCCCCGTGAGGGACACCGTGTTGGTGATGGCGCCCGTGGCCACCTCCACCTGCGGCAGCGAGAGGACCGCGGACGGTGTCTGGGTGTCTCCCTCCGCCTGGGGCGCTGACTTGAACGCGATCACCACGAGGGTCACGGCGATCACCGCCCAGATCACGATGCGAAGGGCAGGAAAGATGATCCGGCGGGTGATGCCCACGGCAGGTCTCCAGGTGAATCCGATGAGCGGGAAGGCTCAAGGTCTTGGCAAGCTCTGGGAAGCCTAGGAGGGCGGCGATGCCCGCGTATCCACCTCAAGGAGGAGATGTCTGCGCAGAAGATCACGATCGGGTAGAGGTCCGGTCCGTGACGTGGTGTGGTGCCCCCCTGGACGACCATCGTTGGTCTCGCTCCTGACGAGCGGTGAGGGCACAGTACACCCTGGACTTCCGTCCAGGGAGCGACGTCTCCGTATCGGCGTCCGGAGCGACGCAGCGGGTCAGACGGGGGAGAGCCCCAGCCGTCGTCCGGCGAGCCCGCGGCTGCGGGTGGCGAGCCGCCTGGCGACGTCCCGCAGGGCGAGCGCGGCAGGCGAGTCCGGGTCGGACAACGTGACGGGAGTGCCGGCGTCGCCGGCCTCGCGCAGCGACACGTCGAGCGGGACCTGGCCGAGCAGCTCGACGGGTCCGCCGGTCGCGGCCGTCAGGTTCTCCGCGACGCGCGCGCCGCCCCCGGCGCCGAACAGCTCGAGCCGGGAGCCGTCCGGTTGCTCCAGCCAGGACATGTTCTCGACGACGCCGACGACGCCCTGCTGGGTCTGCGTCGCGATCGACCCGGCCCGCTCCGCGACCTCGGCGGCCGCGACCTGGGGGGTCGTGACGACGAGGATCTCGCTCGTCGGCAGGAGCTGTGCGACCGAGATCGCGATGTCGCCCGTGCCGGGCGGCAGGTCGAGCAGGAGGACGTCGAGGTCGCCCCAGTAGACGTCGGCGAGGAACTGCTGGAGCGCCCGGTGGAGCATGGGGCCACGCCAGATCACGGGCTGGCCCTGGGGCACGAACATCCCGATCGAGACGACCTTGACGCCGTGCGCGACGGGCGGCAGGAGCATGTTGTCGACCCGCGTGGGCTGACGGTCCACGCCGAGCATGCGCGGGATCGAGAACCCGTAGATGTCCGCGTCGACCACGCCGACGGAGAGTCCGTCCGCCGCGAGGGCCACCGCGAGGTTCGCGGTCACCGAGGACTTGCCGACACCGCCCTTGCCCGAGGCGATCGCGTACACCTTGGTCAGCGAGTCGGGCTTGGCGAAGGGGATCTCGGGCTCGCCCACGCCCCCGCGCAGCATGGTGCGCAGCTCGGTGCGCTGCTCGGCGCTCATGACGCCCAGGTCCACGCTGACCTCGCCGACGCCCGGCACGGTCCGCGCGGCGGCCGTGACGTCCTTGACGAGCGTCGACTTCATGGGGCAGCCCGCGACCGTCAGGTCGATCCCGACGACGACGCGCGCGCCCTCCGTGCCCGTCGCCCCTTCCGCGCCCGCTGACCCGTCGGCTGCGGACGAGCCGAGGGTCACGTCGACCGACCGGACCATGCCGAGCTCGGTCACGGGACGCCGGATCTCCGGGTCCATGACCTGGGTCAGGGCCTTCCGGACGAGGTCCTCGAGAACGTCGGTCGTGGGTGTTGCGGAGCCGCCAGCCATGGCTCCATCCTAAGCGGGCCCCCGCGTCCGGTCGGCCGCGTCGGTGGAGGGGTCCGGCGAGGTCTCGGGCCCGCGACGGGGGCCCGTCGTGCGCCGTCCGTCACGGTTCGAGCCGCGCCCGTCGCGCCCCGACGACGTGCGGGACGACGGCTCGTGCCCGTCGCGCCCCGTCGATGCGCCGTCGGCCGACGAGCGGCCCGTCCCGGCTCCCTCCGCCGCGCGCTCGGTCTCCTTCTCGTCGAGCTCCTCGAGCAGGTTGCGCATCTCCGAGCGCACGAAGTCACGGGTCGCGACCTCGCTGAGCGCGATGCGCAGTGCTGCCATCTCGCGCGCGAGGTACTCGGTGTCGGCCAGGTTCCGCTCGGCGCGCTGACGGTCCTGCTCGGCGCTCACACGGTCCCGGTCGGTCTGGCGGTTCTGCGCGAGCAGGATGAGCGGGGCCGAGTAGGAGGCCTGGAGCGAGAGCATCAGGGTCAGGGCGGTGAAGCCCAGCGCCGCCGAGTCGAAGCGCAGCGACTCGGGGCCCCACGTGTTGAACCCGAGCCAGGCGAGGCAGAAGACGGTCATGTACAGCAGGAAGCGAGGCGTCCCCATGAAGCGGGCGATGCCCTCGGAGATCTTGCCGAACGCGTCCTGCTCGACCCGCATCCGGGGGAGCAGGGACCGGCGGGCGGCCTTGGGGGTGTCGAGACGCTCAGCCACGGCGACCTCCTCGGCGGACCGGGAAGGCCGAGGACGCGGGGGTCTGGGTCCCGAGGCTCGTCTCGTCGGAGTCGTCGTCGGTCTCGCGCCAGTCGTCCGGGAGCATGTGGTCGAGGACGTCGTCGACGCTGATGGCGCCGAGCAGGCGCTTCTCGTCGTCGAGCACGGGCAGCGCCAGCAGGTCGTACGCGGCGAGCAGGCGCGTCACGCGTCCGAGCGGGGCGTCGGGACGGACCCACTCGATGTCCGAGTCGAGCACCGACCCGACCGACACGTGCGGTGGCTCGCGCAGCAGCTTCTGGAAGTGCACGACGCCGAGGAACCGCCCCGTGGGCGTCTCGAGGGGCGGGCGCACGACGAACACGATCGCGGCGAGCGCGGGCGGCAGGTCCTGACGCCGGATCTGGGCGAGGGCCGTGGCGATCGTGGTCTCGGGGCTGAGGACGACGGGCTCGGTCGTCATGAGCCCGCCCGCGGTGTTCTCGTCGTAGGCGAGCAGCCGTCGCACGTCGCGCGCCTCCTCGGGCTCCATGAGCTCGAGGAGCTCGGCCGCCTGCTCCTGGGGGAGCTCGTGCAGGAGGTCGGCCGCGTCGTCGGGCTGCATGGCCTCGAGGACGTCGGCCGCGCGGTCGGTGTCGAGCCCGGAGAGGATCGCGACCTGGTCGTCCTCGGGGAGCTCTTCGAGGACGTCGGCGAGACGTTCGTTGTCGAGGGCCGTGGCGACCTCGAGGCGGCGCGTGTCGCCCAGGTCGTGCAGGACGTCGGCGAGGTCGGCGGGCTTGAGGTCGTCGTACGCGGCGAGCAGCCGAGCGGCGCCCTGGGTCTCGGGGGTCCCCGCGAGGCCCGTGACCGCGCTGATCTCGACGACGAACGCGTCACCGCGGCGGCGGATGCCCAGTGCGCCCGGGGTCGTCTGCCGCCGCACGAAGAGCTGGTTGACGAGCCAGTCGCCCGTGCGCTGCTTCTCGATCGACAGGTCCTCGACGGTCGCCGACCCGGAGCCGTCGACGAACTGCACCGTCCGGTCGAGCAGCTCGCTCACGGCGAGGGTCTCCATGGCGCGCTGCTCGAAGCGCCGCATGTTGACGAGCCCGGTGCTGATGACCTGCCCGGCGTCGATGCTCGTGACACGGGTCAGGGGGAGGAAGACGCGCCGGCGGCCGGGGACCTCGACGACGAGGCCGACGGCGCGGGGCGCTCCTTTGGGGCGAAGGAGGACGACGACGTCGCGCACCCGTCCGACCTGGTCGCCGAGAGGATCGAACACCGCGATCCCGGCCAGACGCGCGACGAAGACGCGGGTAGTTGCACTCACGTCGCAAGACTACGCACCGCGCGGTGGGGTGGCTCCCCGACGGGCCGCGCGAGGCGGGTGCGGTCGGGTGCGTCGCTCGCACGACGGGCGCCGTCGTGCGAGGCCGCGCGGACCGTGGCCAAGTCGTGACCTTGTTTCTGGGAGGAACCACTGGACTAGACGAGTCGGACCTGCTTGTATGTGGAGCCAATGGGGCGCAATCAATCAAGATCAGTCATCATCGATGACGGAATATGGCGGAGCCCTCATCGCCGGCGGAGCACCCTGCGGCGACACAGCTCGAGCAACACCTCAAAGCAATGAAGCGGAGGAAGTACTCATGAAGAACCCGATCCGGCTCGTCAGCATGACGATCGTCACGGGCCTCGCCCTCTCGGCGTGCGGCTTCGGCGGCGACAGCGGCAGCGGCAGCACGGGGGCCGACGGCGCCACGACCCTGAACCTCCTGGTCCCCACCTACTCCGACCAGACGAAGTCGCTCTGGGAGGACGTGATCAAGGGCTTCGAGGCCGAGAACACGGACATCGACGTCAAGCTCGAGGTCCAGTCCTGGGACAACATCAACGACGTGGTCCGCACCAAGGTCCAGTCGAACCAGGCCCCCGACATCCTCAACATCGACGCCTTCGCAGGGTTCGTCGAGGACGACCTGCTCTACTCGGCCGACGAGGTCCTCTCGCCCGAGACCATCGCGGACTTCCAGGAGTCGTTCGTCGAGAACGCCTCGATCGACGGCACGCAGTACGGCCTGCCGCTCATCGCCTCGGCCCGCACCATGTTCTACAACAAGGACATCTTCGAGCGGGCAGGCGTCACGGCGCCCCCCACCACGTGGGACGAGCTCGCGGCAGCGGCGACCAAGATCTCGGCGCTGGGCGACGTGTACGGCTACGGCCTGCCGCTGGGCTCGGAGGAGGCCCAGGCCGAGGCCGGCCTCTGGTTCTTCGGCGGCGGTGGCGGCTACGGCGACGCGTCGGAGATCACGGTCGAGACCCCGGAGAACCTCGAGGCGACCCAGTTCTTCCAGAAGCTCGCCACGAGCGGCCTCACGCAGCCCGACGCAGGTGCGTCCGACCGCACGCCCCTCATCGACACGTTCATCCAGGGCAAGATCGGCATGATCGTGGGCCTGCCGCCCACGATCGGTCAGATCGCCGAGAAGAACCCCGACCTGAGCTACGGCACGGCGCCGATCGCGACCAAGGACGGATCGCCCGTGACGCTGGGCGTCGCCGACCACCTGATGGCCTTCAAGAACGACGGCAAGAAGCAGGACGCGATCACGAAGTTCCTCGACTACTACTACACGCCCGACGTGTACGTGCCGTGGGTCGACGCCGAGGGCTTCATCCCCGTGACGAAGTCCGGCTCGGAGGAGCTCGCGACCAAGGAGTCGATCGCGCCCTTCCTCGCGCTCCTGCCCGACGCGCAGTTCTACCCGTCGACGAACCCCCAGTGGTCGGCCACCCAGGGGGCGATGCAGTCGCTCATCGGACAGGTCGCGCAGGGCAAGGACGCGGCAGCGGTCCTCCAGGAGATCCAGGCCAAGGCCGACTCCTGACCCCGGACCGGTAACTGCCCGTCCAGCAGTCCTGTCCCCCGCGGTGCGCGGCCGGCTCGCCCGGCCGCCCCGCGGGGACCAGGACCCGGCACCGAAGGACCTCGATGAGCTCGACCACCACCACCGCCCCGGCGCCAGCCGCCGGTTCACCCGAGCGGCCACGCCGCTCGTTCCGGGACCTGCTCACAGCGCTTCCCTGGATCGGTCCCAGCCTCGCGCTGATCACCCTGATCGTCCTGTTCCCTGCGGGGTACATGGTCTTCAGCTCGACCCGTGACATCTCGCAGTCGGGCGTCGACCGGGGGAGCGCCGGGTTCCAGAACTACCTGGACGTCTTCGCCATCCCCGCGCTGCCCCGCGTGCTCGCGAACACCGCGGTGTGGGTCGTCGCGGTCGTCGCCCTCACGGTCGTCCTGTCGCTCGCGCTGTCGAACTTCCTCGACAAGCAGTTCCCGGGCCGGCAGATCGTGCGCCTCGCGGTCATCGTCCCGTGGGCCGCGAGCGTCGTGATGACCACGACCGTCGTCTACTACGGGCTCCAGCCCAACTACGGCATCATCAACCAGCTCCTGGCGGACGTCGGGATCCTCGACAGCCCGGACTTCGGCTTCACCAAGAACGCCACGTCGGCGTTCGTCGTCGCGATCGTCGTGGCGGTGTTCGTCTCGCTGCCGTTCACGACGTACACGCTCCTCGCCGGGCTCCAGTCGATCCCGGGCGACGTGGTCGAGGCGGCACGCCTGGACGGCGCCTCGCACCGGCAGGTCTATTTCGCGATCATCCTGCCGCAGCTCAAGCCTGCACTCGCCGTCGCCGCGATCATCAACATCATCAACGTCTTCAACTCGCTGCCGATCCTGCGACTCATGACGGGCTCGATCCCGGGGTACGACGCGGACACGACGACCACGCTCATCTTCAAGCTCATCCAGTCCGACCGTGCGGTCGACCAGGCGAGCGCCCTGTCGGTCGTGAACTTCGTGATCGTGATCGCGGTCATCGCGCTCTACATGCGCATCGTCAAGCCGATGAAGGGAGTGGACGAGTGAGCAACGCAGTCCTGACGCGCAAGCCCGACGCCCGCCCCGCCCAGCCCCTCAAGAAGGCCTCGAGGTACGCGACCGGCGGACCCGGCTCGGGCGGGTCGATCCCGGGGCGGGTCGTCGCGGGCATCCTCGTGGCGCTGCTCTTCCTGGCGCCCTACGGCATCATGCTGTTCGGCTCGCTCAAGAGCCGTGCCGAGATCCTGCGGATCCCGCCGACGTACTTCCCGGAGCAGTGGCACCTCGACAACTACGTCACCATGTGGTCGACGCCCGAGACGCCGCTCCCGCAGAACCTCGTCTCCACGATCGTCATCTCGGTCGCGGCGACGGTCCTCGTCCTGATCGTGGCCCTGCCGGCCGCGTACTTCACGGCCCGCTTCCGGTTCCCGGGCCGCATGGCCTTCCTGTTCCTCGTGCTGGTCACGCAGATGCTCCAGCCGGCCGTGCTCGTGGCGGGCCTGTTCCGACAGTTCCTCGCGTTCGGGATCGTCGACACCTGGCTCGCCATGATCCTGGTCAACGCAGCCTTCAACCTGGCGTTCGCGGTGTGGATCATGCACAGCTTCTTCGCGAGCGTCCCGAAGGAGATCGACGAGGCCGCGCAGATCGACGGCGCGGGGCGCTGGGCGACGCTGTTCCGCATCAACCTGCCGTTGGTCTGGCCCGGTATCGTGACGGCGATCATCTTCACCTTCGTCGCTGCGTGGAACGAGTTTGCCGCCAGCCTCGTCATTCTCTCGACAGCAGGCAACCAGCCGCTGTCCGTGGCGCTGACGAAGTTCGTGGGTCAGTACGACTCGGCGTGGCAGTACGTGTTCGGCGTCTCGATCGTCGCCATCGTGCCTGTCATCGTCCTCTTCGCGATCATCGAGAAGCGTCTCGTCGGAGGTCTGACCGCAGGGAGCATCAAGTGACACGCATCGAGGACGCGACCGACGAGCCCGGCGGCGCTGCTGCCGAGCCGTCGGGTGGACTCAGCAAGTCGGTCCGCTGGGAGCGCATGCTCGCGCTCCTGGCGGACCGCCGCCGGCTCTCCGTCACCGAGGTGGCGGAGCTGTTCGGCACCTCCGAGTCGACCGTGCGCCGGGACTTCGACCAGATGGCCGACCGCCAGCTCGCGCACCGCACCCACGGGGGGATCGTCGCGGCCTCGGTCGCGTACGGCCTGCCCGGCCGGTACGGCAAGCAGCTCGACGACCGTCAGCGTCTCGCGGAGGCGGCGGCCCACCTGGTCACGCAGCGCCACGCGGACCAGGCCGTCATCGGGTTCAACGGCGGGCGCACCACGACCCTGGTCGCCAAGGCGCTCGGCGAGCTCTCGGACCAGAGGTCCGAGCACGCGGCTCGCACCGGCGAGCACGTCTACACGATCGTGACGAGCGCGCTCAACATCGCCGCCGAGCTGGTCCTGCGCCCGCAGCTGCGCA
Source organism: Oerskovia douganii (assembly GCF_015142735.1). Classification (GTDB taxonomy): domain Bacteria; phylum Actinomycetota; class Actinomycetes; order Actinomycetales; family Cellulomonadaceae; genus Oerskovia; species Oerskovia douganii. Next base: position 265,402 of record NZ_JACSPN010000003.1, read on the forward strand.
CGGTGTGCCTGGGCGGCACGGCGCGCGCCCAGTCCTACGAGCTCACGGGCCCCATGGCCGTGAGCATGGCCCGCACCTTGTGGCTCGACGTGCTCGTGCTCGGCATGGTCGGCATCGACGCCCAGGCAGGGCTCACGTGCGGCGACCCCGACGAGGCCGGGGTCACGTCCGCGCTCGTCGAGCACTCGCGCCACGTGATCGCCGTCGGGACCTCCGACAAGGTCGGCGAGCGCTCGTTCGCGCAGATCTGCGACATCTCCCGCATCACCACGCTCGTCACCGACTCGGGCGCGACCGAGGAACAGCTCGCGCCCCTGCGGGAAGCAGGCGTCGAGGTCATCGTCGTCTAGGACGAGACCGCGCCGCTCCCGCCCCACACGTCCGCACCACGACGGACGCCGGACCGCGCCGACCGCGCAGCCCCGGTGGCCACACCAGAAGGGTTTGACATCACCATGAGCACCTCCCACGTCAGCGCCGAGATCGCGAGCCAGCCCCAGGTCTGGCGCGAGGCGGCCCGCCTCGCCGCCGAGAGCGCGGCGGTCCTCCCGCAGCCGGGCGAGCGCGTCGCGATCGTCGGTTGCGGAACGTCCTGGTTCATCGCCCAGGCCTACGCGGCCCGCCGCGAGGAGCTGGGCCAGGGGGTCACGGACGCGTTCGCGGGCAGCGAGTACCCGGTGGGCCGTGAGTACGACCGTGTCGTGGCGATCACCCGTTCCGGGACGACCACCGAGATCCTGCACCTCCTCGAGGTGCTCGACGGCAGGCAGCGGACCCTGGCGATCGTCGGCGACCCGACCTCGCCCGGCGCGAGCGCGGCGGACGACGCGGTCGTGATGCCCTTCGCCGACGAGCAGTCCGTGGTCCAGACCCGGTTCGCGACGGCCGCGCTGACGCTCCTGCGCGCAGGCCTGGGCGACGACATCGAGTCTCTCGCGACCGCGGCGGAAGAGGTCGTGGGCTGGGAGGTCCCCGAGGCCGTGCTGGCCCGCACCCAGTTCACGTTCCTCGGTCGCGGCATGGCCGTAGGGCTCGCGAACGAGGCCGGGCTCAAGATGCGCGAGGCGTCTCTCGCGTGGGCGGAGTCGTACCCGGCCATGGACTACCGTCACGGGCCCATCAGCATCTCCGACGAGACCAGCGCCGTCCTCCTGCTCGGTGCCGAGGTCCCGGGGCTCGTCGAGGACATCGAGCGCACGGGGGCCCTCGTGGTCCGCTTCGACGAGGACGCACAGCTCACGCTCGTGCGCTGCCAGCTCCTGTCGGTCGCGAACGCCGAGCGCAAGGGCCTGGACCCCGACGCCCCGCGCCACCTGACGCGCTCGATCATCCTGGAGGACTCGGCATCATGATGGTCGGGGAGGGGCAGCTCGCCGTGCCCGCCGTCCCGGGGCTCGGGCCGCCGTCCCACGCAGGGACGGCGACCGGGGCCCCGGGGGCGGGCCTGCGTCGGGCGGTGATCGCGCTCGACGTCGGCGGGACCGACATCAAGTCCGCGATCGTCACGCGTGGCAGCGACCCGGACGCGCTCGACGAGATCCTCGTCGAACGGGTCACGTCGACCCGCGCGGCCGACGGTCCCGGGGCCTCGGTCGCCGCGGTCCTGGCGGCGGTGGAGACGCTTCGCGCCGAGGTGCCCGCGGGCTACCAGGTCCTGGGTGTGGGCCTCGCGGTGCCGGGCACGGTCGACGAGTCGGCAGGCCTCGTGGTGAGCGCCGAGAACCTCGACTGGGTCGACCTGCCGCTGCGGAAGGTCGTCGCGGACGCGACGGGCCTGCCCGTGGGGTTCGGCCACGACGTGCGCGCAGGGGGCCTCGCCGAGGCCCGCCTGGGCGCGGGCCGTGGTGCGCCCGACCACGCCTACGTGTCGATCGGCACGGGCATCGCCGCGGCGGTCGTGCTCCACGGCCAGGTCTACGTGGGCGGTGGGTACGCAGGTGAGATCGGTCATGGCGGCACGCACGGCGGGGCGCCGTGCGCCTGCGGTGGCACAGGTTGCGCGGAGACGTTCGCGTCGGCCGCGGGCATCGCGCGCAGCTACCGGGAGCTCACGGGCGCGACGGCCGACGAGGTCCCCGGCTCGGCCGAGGTCCTGGCACGTGCCCACGCGGGCGACACCGTGGCTCGCCAGGTCTGGGACCGGGCGATCGACCGGCTCGGCGAGCTCGTCGCCGACATGGTCCGCCTCCTCGCACTGCCGGTCGTCGTGATCGGCGGCGGTCTGGTGCGAGCGGGCGAGGACCTCATGGTCCCGCTCGACGCCGCGGTGCGCTCCTACCTCACGATCCATCCCGCGCCCCGGCTCGTCCCGGCCACGCTCGGTTCGGCGGCCGGCACGTACGGGGCCTCGGTCCTCGCGTGGGACGCCGTGACCGCTGCTGCGCTGGAGGCGCTGTGACGGCCGGCCGGCAGGTCCGGGTCCTGTGCCTCACGCCCAACCCCGCGTGGGACGTGACCTACGGTGTCGACCGTCTGGACCCGGGCGAGGCCCTGCGGGTCCGGTCCGTCACGGCCCGTGCCGGCGGCAAGGGCGTCAACGTCGCGCGCGTCGTGCGCGCGCTGGGTGGCGGCTCGGTCGCGGTCGCCCCGGTGGGCGGCATCCTCGCACCGGCCTTCGCGGCCGACCTCGAGGCCGCAGGCCAGCCCGCGACGCTCGTCCCGGTGACGGGTGCGCTGCGGCAGGCGGTCGCGGTCGTCCCGGAGCACCCCGGGCCCGACGACGGAGGTCACCCCACGGTCCTCAACGAACCGGGGGCCGTGCTCACCGAGGAGGAGTGGGGGGTGCTCGTCCGCACCGCGGTCGGCCTCGCGGCGGACCGCCCGGTCGTGACGATCTCCGGCTCGCTGCCTCCCGGTACGACGCAGGACCGGTTCACCAGTCTGGTGCGCGCGCTGCGCGAGGCCGGCTGCCCGGTCCACGTCGACGCGTCGGGCCCCGGGCTGCTCTGGGCTGCCCAGGCGGGCGCGGACCTCATCAAGCCCAACCGCGCCGAGCTCGCCGAGGCGACCGGGACGGACGACCTGGCCCAGGGCGTGGCGGTGCTGCAGCGCCTGGGTGCGCACGACGTCGTCGTGACCGACGGCGAGAAGGGGCTCGCGGCGTTCGAGCCCGGGTCCACGGCGCCCGTGGCGCGGGCCCGGCTCGACGCCCCCGTGCACGGCAACCCGACGGGTGCCGGTGACGCGGCCATGGCGGCGCTCGCGGTGAGCGTCGGCAGGCCCTGGGCCGAGCGCCTGGCGCTGACCGTCGCCACGTCGGCCGCAGCGGTGCTGCAGCCCGTCGCGGGCCAGGTCGACCCCGAGGACGTGCGGAGGCTCGCCGACCGCGTCCTGACCGAGACCGTGAACGACATCCCGAGAACCACGGAGGACTGAATGCCGCTCGTCACCGCCAGCCAGCTGATCGACGGAGCCCGCGCCGGGCGCCGGGGGGTCGGCGCGTTCAACGTGATCCAGGTCGAGCACGCCGAGGCCTTCGTAGCCGCGGCCGCACGCGCCGGCACGGGCGTCGTCCTGCAGATCAGCCAGAACGCCGCGAAGTACCACGGCGGGCTCGAGCCGATCGCCCTCGCGACGCTCGCGATCGCCCGTGCGTCGAGCGCACCCGTCGTGGTCCACCTGGACCACGCCGAGGACCGCGCCCTCGTGAGCGAGGCCGTCGAGCTGGGCATGAGCTCGGTCATGTACGACGGGTCCGCGCTCGACTACGAGGCCAACGTCGAGGCGACAGCCGACGTGGTGCGCGAGGCCCATGCCCGGGGGGTCTTCGTCGAGGCCGAGCTCGGCAAGGTCGGCGGCAAGGACGGCGTGCACGCCCCGGGAGTGCGCACCGACCCGGCCGAGGCCGTGGCGTTCGTCGCGGCGACCGGCGTGGACGCGCTCGCGGTCGCGGTCGGCTCGTCGCACGCCATGACCGACCGCACGGCCTCTCTCGACTTCGAGCGGATCGCCGAGCTGCGGGCGCTCGTGCCCGTGCCGCTCGTGCTGCACGGGTCCTCCGGCGTCGCCGACGCCGACCTCACGCGGGCCGTCGAGGAGGGGATGACCAAGATCAACATCTCGACCCACCTCAACAACACCCTGACGCGGGCGCTGCGCTCCTACCTGGACCAGAACCCGGCCGTCGTCGACCCGCGCAAGTACCTCGGTGCGGGCCGTGATGCGATGCGCGACGAGGTCGTGCGCCTGCTGGGTGTGCTGAACGCGGCCTGACGGGTCCTCCCGGGAGGCCGAGGAGCGTCGTCGGGGGAGAGGGTGCCGGCTCTCTCCCCCGACGCGGTCCCTCGCGGCGATACCCCCTGAGTGAACGCCCTCGCCTCATGCCGACTTGTACGGGAGACTGGGCAGATGAGCATGACTCGTCCCAATTCCGCGCCCAAGGTCCCGACGCCGCCGAGCGGGGAGCAGGTCGCGTCCTACGCGACCTACCTCGAGGCGCAGAAGGCCGTCGACTACCTCTCCGACAACAAGTTCCCCGTCGAGTTCGTGACCATCGTCGGCACCGACCTGCGCATGGTCGAGCGCGTCATGGGCCGTCTCACGTACGGCCGGGTGGCGCTCGCGGGCCTGGCGTCCGGGGCGTGGTTCGGCCTGTTCGTGGGTCTGCTGCTGTACATGTTCGACGGCAGCGGCGGCCTGATGGTCGCCGCGATCGGCCTGGGCGCGGGCTTCGGCCTGCTGTTCTCGGTCCTGTCGTACTCGCTCACGGGGGGCAAGCGCGACTTCACGTCGTCGAGCCAGATCGTCGCGTCGTCGTACTCGATCCTGTGCCACCCGGAGCAGGCGGGCGACGCTCGCCGCCTGCTGTCCCAGATGCCCGACGGCGCCGCCGCCCTCGCCCGCCAGGTCCCGCCGGTCGCGGGGCAGGGCGGGCAGTCCGCCCAGCCCGGTCAGTGGGCTCAGCCCGGCCAGTCGTGGGGGGCCCCGCCCCAGGCGCCCGCAGCTCCCGCGCCGCAGCCGCCCACCGACGCACCGGTCCGGCCCGCCCCTCCGGCCCGGACGCCCGACCCGCGCTGGACCACCCCGTCGGGTCAGCCGCGCTACGGCGCGATGCGCAGCGACGTGACGCCTCCGGCGCAGCCGCCCGCCGACGCAGCTCCGGCCGACGGGCAGACCGCCCCGACGACCGACACCCCGGGTGCGGCCGACGGCGCGACGGACGAGACGTCGTCGGGCACGCGCTAGGTCCTTGCCGCCCGCCGTGCGGGCGCGGTCAGGAGGTGGTCGGGACGGATCCCGGCCATCTTCCGCGCGTTGGGCGGGCGCGCCGCGGAAGGTCGCGTCCGGCCCGACGCCTCACTGCCGCGCGGCCCGCTCCGCGGCGGCCTTGGCCGCCTCCCGCTCGCGCTTGCGCGCCTCCTTGAGGCGCTTCTCGGCCTCGCGCACGGCCTTCTCGGCCTCGCGGCGGGCCCTGGACGCCTCCTTGACCTTGGCGTCGCGCGCGTAGAGCTCGGCGGCCTCGCGCTCCTCGTGCGGGGGGAGCGGCGACTCGGCGCGCTCGGCGGGCGAGCGCTCGACGTACACCCCGATCCCGTCGAGGACCCGTTCGAGGCCGAACACGACGTCGTCCACGCCGTCGTCGTCGCTCAGGTACGCGCCCGAGGCGACCACGGGGTGCAGGTACGGGAACCGTTCGGGTGTCACGAGCTCGGAGAAGACCTCGGCGTACGCTGCCCCGCTCACGTCGCGTCCGCCGGGGTCCTGCCGGGCTCCGCGCAGCTCGCGCTGGATCCGGGCGGCACTCTGCGCGTAGCTCGTGACGAGCATGATCATCGCGAGCTTGTCGGCGTCGGACAGCGAGGTGTCGTGCAGCGCGCGCAGGCCCAGGTCGACGAAGCGCAGGTTGTTGGGCGTGAGCGGGACGCCCTGGACCGCGACGTCGAGGAACCACGGGTGTGCCTCGTAGACCGCGAGGGACGCGAGCGCGAACTCGCGCAGGCCGCGCCGCCACGTAGGCCCGTCGCCCGCGGGGATCCGCCCCTCCATGACCGCGGTGAGCTCGGGGTGCGCCCCTGAGGGAAGGTCGACGTCCATCGCCTGCTCCTGCATGAGGAGGAGGAGGTCGTCCTTGCTCGTGACGTAGCGGTACAGCGACATGGTCGTGTACCCCAGCGCTGCCGCGAGCTTGCTCATCGACAGCGCGCCGAGCCCCTCGGCGTCGGCGATCTCGATGGCCTGCTCGACGATCCGCTCGATGCTCAGCTCGCGGCGCGGGCCGCGCTGCGGGTTCTCGGCCACGCCCCACGCCAGGGCGATGGCGTGGGGCAGGCCGGGATCGGTGGTGTCCGTCATGGGTACATCATCGCTGGTCCGGTCGGGACCGCCTGTCCGGCGCGGGAACGGCGCGGGCGGCACGGGGCGATCACCTCAGTGCGCCGTCCGACGTCGGTAGAGGATCGACGCCGCGACGCACGAGGCCACGAACATGCCGACGAGCCACGCGAGCGCCGGCACGAGCTGTCCCGCGGTCGACGTCCCCGAGAGCAGCGCACGCAACGTCTCGATGACGGGCGTGAACGGCTGGTGCGTCGCGAAGCCGAGAAGCCAAGTCGGCATGGTCTCGACCGGCACGAACCCGCTCGACAGGTAGGGCACGAACAGGAAGAACATGTTGAAGCTCGCCGCGGCGTCGACGCTCAGGACCAGGCCCGCGAGGCAGCTCAGCCACGTGAACGCGAGGACCATGAGGGCGAGGTAGCCCGCGACGCCCACCCACCCGCCGAGGTCGGCCCCCGGGCTGAAGCCGAGCGCGACGGCCACGAGCAGGACGAGAGCGGCCGAGACGAGGTTGCGGACCGTGCTGGCCAGGACGTGGGCCCACAGGACCGACGGTCCGAAGATGGGCAGGGTCTTGAAGCGGTTGATCGTGCCGCTCGTCATGTCCTGGGCCACCGAGAGCGCCGCGGTCGCCGACCCGAACCCCAGGCACAGGACCAGGATCCCGGGCACGACGTAGTCGACGTAGCTCCCGTCGTCCTCGATCGCGCCACCGAACACGATGACGAACACGAGCATGATGAGGACGGGCAGCATGAGGGCCGTGACGAGACCGTCGACGCTGCGCAGCGTGCGACGCAGCTCGCGGCCCGTCATGGCCGAGACGTCGCGCAGCGCGGTCGCGGGGGACCGGCGGACGCGCGCCGGGGTCGTGCGCGAGGCGCGGCTCGGTGCGGGGCGCCGCGTGGTCGGTGCTGTGGCGCTCATCGCAGGCCTGCCTTCGTCGTCGCGGGGGAGGCCGCGGGCTGGGTGGGGGCGGACGGGGTGGTCGGGGTGCTCCGGCGCGGCCCGGCGGTTCGCGCGGTGCGCGATCCCGTGAGGGCGAGGAAGACGTCGTCGAGCGAGGGCTTGACCACGGACACGCCCGTGACGGGGATGCCCTGCTCGTCCGCACGTGCCAGGACGTCCCGGACCGTGCGGAGCGGCTCCGTCGTCGGGATCGTCGCCGCGAGGTCCTTCTCGTCGATCCCGGAGATCTCCAGCCCGATCTTCTGGACGGACGCGAGCGCGTGGGAGTCCTCGACGTCGACCCGCACGTGCTGGCCGGGGACGAGGGCCTTGAGCTCGCTCGCGGTCCCGCGCGCGACGACGCGTCCGCCGTCGAGCACCGCGATGGTGTCGGCGAGCCGGTCCGCCTCCTCGAGGTACTGCGTCGTGAGCAGGACCGTGATGCCGTCGGCCGCGAGCTCGCGGACCACGTCCCAGAGCTCGGAGCGCGACTGCGGGTCGAGGCCCGTGGTCGGCTCGTCGAGGATGAGGACCTGCGGGTTCGCGACCAGGCTGATCGCGAGGTCGACGCGGCGTCGCATGCCGCCCGAGTAGGTCTCGACGCGTCGCCGGGCGGCGTCGGTCAGGTCGAAGCGGTCGAGGAGCGCGGCCGTGCGGGCCTTGACGGTCGAGCGGGGCAGGTGCGCGAGCGTGGCCATCATCGCGAGGTTCTCCTCGCCCGTCTGGAACTCGTCGACCGAGGCGTACTGACCCGTGAGCGCGATGACCTCGCGGACCCGGGCGGCCTGGCGGACGACGTCGTGCCCCGCGATGGTCACGGTCCCGGCGTCGGGCCGGACGAGGGTCGTGAGGACGTTGACGGCGGTCGTCTTGCCCGCGCCGTTGGGTCCGAGGAGCGCGAAGATCTCGCCTCGTCGGACGGACAGGTCCACGCCCCGCAGGACGGCGTGGTCTCCGTAGGACCTGGTGAGCCCCCGGACGTCGATCATCGGGTCGGACATCGCTACCTCCGTGTGCGTCGCAGACTGTGTGTATCTCCTACACTGTGTAGACCATACGCACTGTGTGTGACGTACACAAGAGGGAAATCCCGTGACCACGGCCGCAGCCGCTGGCTAGCGTGACCACATGCACACCGCCACGCACCAGGCCGAGTTCCGTGACGCCCGCCTCGTCGAGGTCTACGACGCCCAGAACGCGTGGGGTCGGGACGACGACTACTTCCTCGCCCGCGCCGCCGAGGGCCCGGGCGGGCGTGTGCTCGACCTCGGGTGCGGCACGGGTCGGCTGACCGTGGCGCTCGCGGCCGCGGGGTACGCGGTGACCGGCGTCGACCCCGCGGGGGCGTCGCTCGACGCGGCCCGGCCTCGGCCCGGCGCCCAGACCGTGACCTGGGTCCACGGGACTTCCGCCGACGCGCCCGCGGGTGCGTTCGACGTCGCCCTCATGACGAGTCACGTGGCCCAGTTCTTCGTCGCCGACGACGAGTGGGCGGGCGTCCTCGCCGACCTCCGGCGGGCCCTGGTGCCCGGCGGCGTCCTCGTCTTCGACACCCGCGACCCCCGTGACCGCGCATGGGAGTCGTGGCACGCGCCCGACGACCGCGACCCGGTCGACCTGGGCGACGGGCGCGTGGTGCTGACCTGGAGCGAGGTCACCGGCGAGCGTGACGGCGTCGTCGACTTCACGCTCGGCTACGCGATGCCGGAGGGGGACGAGCTGAGGAGCACCGCGACGCTCCGGTTCCGCACCGAGGACGCGCTGCGCCGGAGCGTCGAGGCGGCCGGGTTCGTCGTCGAGCAGGTCGACGGCGGGTGGGGGAGGGAGGCCGTCGGGCAGGGCGACGGCGAGCTGCTCGTGGTCGCTCGCGCGGTCTGAGCCGCCGGACGTCCGGACGGCGCGCTCGCGTGGGCCGACCACAGGGCACGACGAAGGCGGGGGCCCCGAGGAGCTCCTCGGGGCCGCCGCCTTGGTGCGCCGGTGGTGCGGCGCAGCGCCGCCGCGACGCGTGCGTCAGTCGCGCAGCGACGCCATCCACGCCTCGATGTCCTCGGGGCGACGCGGGAGCGCCGCCGAGAGGTTCTCGTTGCCGTCCTGCGTGATCAGGACGTCGTCCTCGATGCGGATGCCGATCCCGCGGTACTCCTCGGGGACCGTGAGGTCGTCGCTCTTGAAGTACAGGCCGGGCTCGATCGTGAAGACCATGCCCGGCTCCAGGACGCCGTCGACGTACAGGTCGCGACGCGCCTGCGCGCAGTCGTGCACGTCGAGGCCCAGGTGGTGGCTCGTGCCGTGCACCATCCAGCGGCGGTGGAACTGGCCCTCGGGGGCGAGGGACTCCTCGGCCGTCGCGGGCAGCAGACCCCACTCGGCGAGGCGCTCCGCGATGACCTTCATCGCGGCCGCGTGGATGTCGCGGAAGCGGGCCCCCGGGACGGCGACCGCGAAGGCCGCGTCGGCGGCGTCGAGCACGGCCTGGTAGATGCGGCGCTGGACGTCGGTGTAGGTGCCGTCGACGGGCAGGGTGCGCGTGACGTCGGCCGTGTAGAGCGAGTCGACCTCGACGCCCGCGTCGAGCAGGACGAGCTCGCCCGGGCGGACCTTGCCGTCGTTGCGGATCCAGTGCAGCGTCGTGGCGTGCTCGCCCGCGGCGGCGATGGTCTCGTAGCCGACCGTGTTGCCCTCGAGGCGCGCGTGCGCGTCGAACGTCGTCTCGATGACGCGCTCGCCCCGGCGGTGCTCGGTCGCGCGGGGCAGGGTCCGCACGACCTCGGCGAAGCCCGCGATCGTCGCGTCGACGGCCTCGCGCATGTGCTCGATCTCGAGCGCGTCCTTGACCAGGCGGAGCTCCGAGGTGGCCTCGACGAGCGCGGCGTCGGCGACGTCGTCGCCCTGGCCGTTCTCGAGGCGGATGGCCTCGACCAGGGCCTCGATGTTCTCGTCGGCACCCGTGACGACGAGCAGGGAGACGTGCTCGCCGACGTCCTTGGCGAGCGCGTCGCGCAGCTCGTCGATGTGCGCGGCCTCGATGCCCGTCACGGTGGTGACGTCGTCGAGGCTCGGGCGGGCGCCGACCCAGAACTCGCCGTAGCGCGAGTCCGCGTAGAACTCCTCGGTGTCGCGCGCCGCGAGGGGGCGCACGTAGAGGACCGAGTGGTGGTTCGAGCCGTCGTCACCCGTGCCGGGCTCGACCGGGTGCAGGACCAGGACCGCGTCCGGCTCCTGGTCCGTGCCGAAGCCCGTGAGGTGCGCGAACGCCGAGTGCGGGCGGAACCGGTAGTCGGTGTCGTTCGAGCGGACCTTGAGCGGTCCGGCGGGGACCACGAGGCGCGCGCCGGGGAAGCCGGCGGACAGCTCGGCGCGGCGGGCAGCCGTGTACGGAGCGGCGACGCCGGCCTCGACGTCGTGGCTCGCACGGGGGGCCCAGCCGCTCGTGATGAACGCCTTGAAGGCCTCGGAGTCGGGGCGGTGCGACCGGTTGTCGTTCCGGGCGGCGATCTCCTGCTCGGACTCCGTGACCGGGGCGCTGACGGGGGTGGTGTCGTTGCTCATGGGTACCAGTGTCCCATCGGTCGCTGGGAGGGAGCGTGCGGCCCGACGGCGCCGCTCGCCCTCCGGCCGTCAGGTCGCCCTCGCAGGGGCGGGGAGCGGCGACAGGTGGTCCCGAGCTGCTCGGGACCACCTGTCGTCCACCCTGCGGGCGTGGACGTCGTCAGCGGCCGACGTCCGACAGCTCGGCCGCGGTGATGATCCGTCGACGTTCGACCGGCCGGATCACGCCGTCGTCGACGAGGTCGCGCGTGACCTGCTTGACGTGCTGCAGGAAGGCCCGGTGGTTGGGGTAGTCGTCGTCCTCCGCGACGAGATCGTTGATGGTGCAGCCGTTGCCCGTGTCCACGTTCGTCACGGTGCTGTCGTTGCCGTCGATGACGACCGTCGGTCGGACGTCGGAGCCGGGGCACCGGTCCAGCCCCTGCACGACGACCGTGAAGATGACCGACCGGGCCTTCGACACGTTCCCCGCGGCGTCGGTCGCGCGGTAGGTCACGGTGTGGTTGCCGTCCGTGGCGACGACCACCGGCGCCGCATAGCGCTGCCACGCGCCGCCGTCGACCTGGAGCTCGGTCCGGTCGACCCCCGAGCCCGCGTCGGTCGCGACCAGGGTGATCGTGACCTTCCCGAGGAACGCCCCGCGCAGGTCCCGGCTCCCGCTGAGGGTCGCCGTCACCTCGGGCGCGACGGTGTCGGCAGGCACGGTCGACTCCACCACGAACGAGACGGTACCCGGCGCCGACACGTTGCCCGCTCGGTCCGTCGCGCGGAACGCGACCGTGTGCGAGCCCGGCGTCGCGACCACCACCTGGGTCGCGTAGCGGTACCACGTACCGCCGTCGACCTGGGACTCGATCGTCGCGACGCCGGAGTCGTCGTCGGTCGCGGTCAACCGGACCTGTGCGCTGCCCACGTACTCGCCCGCGCTGTTCCTGGCGCCGTAGACCCCGGCGGTCACCACGGGAGCGACGGTGTCGCCCGGGTCGGCCGGAACGACCGTCAGGGTCACGGAGGCGACCTCGGAGACGTTCCCGGCCTCGTCCGTCGCACGGTAGGCGAGCGAGCGGTCACCCGGCTCGTCCAGCACGACCGCCGTGGTGTAGCCGGTCCACGCCCCGCCGTCGACCGCGTACTCGATCGAGGCGACACCGGACCCCTCGTCGGTCGCCGTGAGCGTGACGGTCGCCGACCCGACGTACGCACCCACGCCGTCCTGGTCGCCGCTGACCGTGGCGGCCACGACCGGTGCCGTCGTGTCCTCCTCGCCGTCACCCGCGACGACGACGAACGTCGACGCACCGACCTCGGAGACGTTGCCCGCGACGTCGGTCGCGCGGTAGGAGACGGTGTGCTCGCCCGGCTCGGTGATGGTGACCGGTGCGGTGTACGGCATCCAGTGCCCGCCGTGCACGTCGACCTCGATCGAGGCGACACCCGACCCGTCGTCCTGGGCCGCGACGGTCACGGTCGCGGAGTCGACGTACGCACCGTCGTCGTCCTGGTGGCCCGCGACCTCGGCGGTCACGGTCGGGGCGACCGTGTCCTCCTCACCGCCCCCCTCGACGACCGTGAACGTCGCCGTCTGCGGGGCCGAGGTGTTGCCCGCCTCGTCCGTGGCGCGGAACCCGAGGGAGTGCTCGCCGACGGTCTCGACGACGAACGGTGCGTCGTACACCCGCCAGCCGGCACCGTCCAGGTCGTACTCCACGCCCGCGACTCCCGACCCGTCGTCGGTCGCGGCGAGCGTGACCGTGGCGCCGCCGACGTACGCACCGGCGCCGTCCCGCTCGCCCGTCACCTCGGCGCTGACCGCCGGTGCCGTCGTGTCGTCGCCGCCCCCGCCGTCCTCGGTCACGACGAGCTCGCCCCACATCTCGCCGTGGCCGGGGATCGCGCAGAAGTAGCGGTACGTGCCCGGAGTCAGCACGACCTCGGCCACGTGCTTGCCGCCGTTCGTGTCGAACGGGCTCGCCAGGATGTCGAGCGTGACGTCGTGGTTGTAGCCGGGGGTCGACGTGTCGAAGGTCAGTGTGTGGCTCATGCCGAACGTGCTGCCGGTCGCGACGCTGTTCTCGAACACGATCGTCGCCTTCCCGGCGGTGGCCGTCGCCGGGAACGTCTTGTAGTCGGTGACGCTGTTGTCACCGGTCCAGGTCAGCACCTGCTCGGCCGCGACGGTCGTCGCGGTCGTCGTGGACGACTGGTTCGCACCGGGTGGGGCGGCCGTCGCCGGGGCGACGGAGACGACCGTGGCGGCGGTGAGGCCGGCGACCAGGGCGGCCACGAGCCGTCGTGCGCCGCGAGCTCTCGAGCTTCTTCGTTCCATGGGTGTGCACTCCTCGTCGATGTGCAATGGGTCGGGGTCGGGGTCGGGGTCGGGTGCCGGTCGGCGAGGGCGGCGTGGCCGCCCCCGCCGACCAGGTGGGTGCTACAGGTCTGCCACCCGGATGTCGCGGAACTCGATGAGGTCCGCGTTCCCGTGGTTCTGCAGCCCGATGAACCCGCGGTCGAACTGGCGCAGGTCCGTCGGCGGGTCGCCCGCACGCGAGGACTGCTGGCCCGGCGTGTTCTCGAACTCGTTGATGACGACGCCGTTGCGGATGATCGTGTACTTCTGTCCGACCACCCGGATCTCGTACTCGTTCCACTCGCCCTTGGGGGTGACCCCAGCCCCGCCACGAGCGACGGGGTCGAAGTTGTAGACCGAGCCCGTCTTCTGCGGCTCACCCGTCGGGCCGTCGTAGATCTGGATCTCGTGACCGCACGAGATCGCGACCCACGCCGGGGACTGCCCCTGCGCGCACTCGGCGTCGCCGGGTGCCGTCGGGTCGGGGAACCGGGTGAAGACGCCGCTGTTCGCGTACGCGGTTCCCTGGGAGACGTCGCGGAAGAGCAGCTTGACCGAGAAGTCGCCGAGGTCCTGCGCCTGGTACCAGAGCATCCCCAGCCCCCCGGACGACCGGAGCGACCCGTCGTCTCGGAGCTCGAACTTCCCACCGGGCAGCTGGACCCAGTCGAACAGCGACTCCTGGGTGCCGTCGAAGATCGTGCGGTACCCGCCGGGCTCCACGCCGATCTGCGATCGCGCGGCGGCGTTGACGAGCGCCTGACGCTCCTTGCCCGTGACGCGGCTGTCGTCGACCAGGCCCTTCGCCACGGCCTTGACGTGCCGCAGGAACTGGTTGTGGTTCTTCCACTCCTTCTCGTCCTGGAACAGGTCGTTGATCGTGCACCCGCCCAGGTCGTCGTTGGTCACGCCCGAGTCGGTCCCGCCGAACCACACGGTGCTCCGGGTGTCCGGCAGGGTGCACGTCGTGGCCGCGGCGGTCCCGGCCGTGGCCGTGCTGCCGTCGGCATACGTCACGGTGAGCGTCGCGTCGTACGACCCGACGCGCGCGTACGTGTGTCGCGGGTTCGCCTCACGTGACGTCTGGCCGTCGCCGAAGTCCCAGTGGTAGGCGACGCCACCGGAACGCTCACCGGAGAAGGCGACCGTGAGCGGGTCCCCCTGGACGCTCGTCCCCGATGCGGCCACGGCCGGGGTGGGAGCCCCTCCCTGGTAGGTGACGCGGACCAGCTTCTGGTTCGGGTCGAGGCTGAAGAAGCCCCCCGCGTAGTCGAGCAGGTAGAGCGCGCCGTCGGCGCCGAACGACGCGTCCATCCAGCTCTGCACCAGGCCGTCGCCGCGACCGCCGGGGACGATGCGGCGCAGGTCCTCCATGAACGCGGGGGCGCCCTGCTCGCTCACGGTCTGCGGGTCGACGGTCACGGCCACGCGGTTGTTCGAGTTCGACTGGTCCCCGAGCAGCCACTTGCCCTCCCAGTACGAGGGCCACGCGACGTCGCTCTTCGGGTCGACCTGCGAGGTCCGGTAGGTCGGTCCCGACATGACGGCCTGTCCACCTCCCCGCAGCCACGGGATCGTGTACGTCGCCTCGTCGTCGACGTAGGTCGGGACGCCGCCCTCGCCCTCCGGGAAGACCGGTCCGCCGCCGCTGGGCGAGTACCAGATCATGTTGTCGCGTGCCGGGGGGATGTCCACGAGGCCGGTGTTGCGGGGCGACGTGTTCTTGAGGTCGTCACAGTCGTACCACCCGGCGAGGACGCTCGCGTCCTCGTTGCTCCGGTCGCGGTACGGCTGGCCGTTCCCCATGCAGTAGGGCCAGCCCTGGTTGCCGGCGGACGTGATGATCGTCGCCGTCTCGTACTTCGCGGGGCCCAGCTCCGGGTCGGGCAGGGTCGCGTCGGGCCCCACCCAGGCGGCCGTCAGCCAGTCGGTGTCGGGGTCGATCTGCAGACGCGAGATGTTCCGCACGCCCATCACGTAGATCTCCGGCCTGGTCTTGTCGGCCGTGTGCTCGCCCACGGGGAACAGGTTGCCCTCCGGGATCGTGTACGTGCCGTCGTCCTCGGGGTGGATCCGCAGGATCTTGCCGTTGAGGTCGTTGGTGCTGCCCGACGTGCGCCGCGCGTCCTGGAAGCTGATGCCCGCGTACTCCTGGGTCCAGTTGTTCCCGGAGTAGCCGCCCGAGCCGCCCGACGAGTTGCTGTCGCCCGAGCCGACGTAGAGGTTGCCCGCGTCGTCGAACGCCATGCCGCCGCCCGCGTGGCAGCAGCTGTGGATCTGCGTCTCCCACTCGAGCAGGTCGACACGCGTGTTCTGGTCGATGCGCGGGCCCTTCGGGTCGTACGTGAAGCGGGACACCGTGCGCTGACCGACCCGGCGCTCGCGGTCGATCGACTCGTGCGGCATCCAGTAGACGTAGATCCACCTGTTCGTGGCGAAGTCCGGGTCGGGGACGATCCCGAGCAGGCCTTCCTCGTTCTTGACCAGCTCGCTGCCGCTGCCACGGTTGCCCATGACGTCGAGCGTCCCCAGGAGGCTGACCGCTCCCGTGGCCGGGTCCCACTCGTGGATCGTGCCGCAACCGAGGCCGACGTCGGGGTTCTCCCACGAGACGATCGGACCCGTCGGGCACGCGCCGCGCCCGACGTAGAAGACCTTCCCGTCCGGGGCGACCGTCAGGCCGTGCGGCTCGCCGATCTGGTCGAGCTCCCCGGCGCTGTTCGGAGCGGTGATGCGTTCGACGGTGTAGTTCGACGCGATCGTCGCCTGGCAGTCGCCGCGCACGACGCCGGTCGTCCACTGCAGCGCGCCGAGCAGGTGCTGGCGGAACGTCGCGTCGGCCCAGCCGCCCGCCGTGCCGCCCATGCCGGTGAAGAACGAGCGTCCGCCGTCGTAGTCACGGCACCAGGACACGGGCTCGAACGGTGACGTCGTCGGCCCCGCGCCGGTTCCCGGCTCGAGCTGTGCGACGGTGTGCACCTCGCCGGCCGGGCTGTCGGACCAGCCCAGCCACCTGTCCTCGCGGTCCCAGGTGAGGGGGAGCGACGCGGTGGCCGGGTGCTGGCGGTCGATCAGGTCGACCGTGCGCGCCTCGACCGGGAGCTCGGGGTCGGGCTGCTCGATCGCGTCCGGACCGTACAGCGAGATCTCGGCGAGCTGGGTCGAGCTCTCGCCGCGGTTCTGCGTGATCGAGAGCCGGTACCAGCCGTACGCGGTGGGGCTCGCGACGTCGAAGTCCCGACGCTGGAAGCGTTGCGGGAAGTCCTCGTCGCTCCGGGTGTCGACGTCGACCCAGGTCGAGCCGTCGGTCGAGCCCTGGAGCGTCCACGACCGCGGGTCACGACCGTCGAAGTCGTTGGCCGACGTCAGCGAGTAGCGCGCGAGCGCGACCGGCTCCTCGAGCCGCAGGGTGATGGTCGCCGTCGTCCTGAACGCGAGCCACTTGGTGCCAGGGTCGCCGTCGACCAGGTTCTTGGCCCCCTCGTTCGGGGCGTTCTCGGCGCTCGCGGTGACCTCTGCGACGTCCTCGGCGTCCGGCTGGGCACCGGCGATCCGAGCACCCAGCAGACCCGTGAACCACTGGGAGGAGTCCTGGGCGCGCGCCGCGTCGCGCACGCCCAGGAAGCCGCCGCCCGCGTTGACGAAGCTCTTGAGGTCCGCCTCCTGCGCGGCGCTGAGCTCGACTCCCTCGGCGGACAGGAAGACGACGCCGCGGTACTCGCCCAGCACCGACCGGCTGAACACGCCAGGGTCGGAGGAGACGTCCACGGAGAACCCGTGCTCCGCTCCGAGCTCGGTGAACGCCTGCGTCGCCTCGACGACCGGATCGTCCTGGGCGTCAGGGGCTCCGTGGAACACGAGGACACGCACGGGAGCAGCAGCAGCCGCCGCTGCGGCAGCGCGCGCCGCGTCGGGTGCCGTGCTGGTCGTGGTGGTCGTGGTGGTCGCTGTCGCCGTCGTCGGCGGGGCCGCTGCGACGGAGCGCTCGACCTGACCGACCGCGGGGGTCACGGTCGCGACGGCGACGAGCGCGAGGCTCGTCAGGCCGACCGCCATGGTTCGCCAGGCTCCTGGTCGGGAACGGCCTCTCGTGGTGGGGGGAACAGCTCGTCTGGATGGCACTCTCCAACTCCTTCGTCATCAGTGCGGTGCGCTCCGGGGGGACCCGGACGCCGGACAGGTGGTGCGAGGTGGAAGGTCGTGGTGCACGGTGCAGGGGACACGCGGGGACGTCAGTGCCCCGGGTGTCCCGCCTGCCCGCTCTCGTCGGGAAGGGGCGGCGCGACGGGGTCGACGGCTGCGCCCGCATGCCCGCCGTGGCCTCGGAATCGGTCGATGGACTCCTGCGCGCCGGGGGGCATGCTGCCGTCGGCGTTGCGGACGAGGAAGATCCCGGCCATCCCGCCGTCGGCGTGGAACTGCACGTGGCAGTGGTACATCCAGGCGCCCGGCCCGACGCCCAGCCCGGCGACGACCTGGAACCCGAACGAGTCGCCGGGGTTGAGGTCGCGGTTGTCGACGACCTGGCTCGGGTCGTCCCTGCCTTGGAGCAGACCGGTGCGGCTGTTGGCCCAACGGTGCGCGTGGAGGTGGAACGTGTGGAACGTGTTGCCGTGGCCGATGCAGATGAACTCGACGCGCTCGCCGAGCTTCGCCTCGAACATCGGGGTGTCCGGTGCGGCCTTGTTGTTCACGAGCATGTCGTTGAAGACCACCGTGAACTGCTTCTGGGGGAGGACGTCGCCCACCCTGCGCACGACGAGGGCTCCGTAGAGCCCGGCCGCGACACCGGGAGTGCCGTGCTCGCCCCACGCGTGGTCGTGATAGTGCCAGTAGCCCGCGCTCCCTGGCATCCAGATGCCGCGGTCGCGGGCCATGGGGACGGTCGACCAGACGTAGACGCGCGTCTCCCCGGGCTCGTTGAACGAGTCGTTGAACGGGCTGCCGTCGCTGTCCACGTCGTAGTTGACGCCGTGCGGGTGGATGGACAGGCGCTGATCGGTCGTGTTGACGAGGGTGATCTCGAGGGTCTCGCCCTCCCACATCTCGAGCACCGGTCCGGGGACCGTCGCCGTCCCCGCGGCGAGCCCGTAACCGACCATGCCGCCCGGGAGCCGTTCGGCGTACATCGTGATGCGCCGGACGGTGGCGCTCGGCGCGGGCGCCGCGGCGGCGGCCGGTGCGACGGCTCCGCCGGGCCCGAGCACGTAGGCGGCGACCGGAGCCGCTGCGAGGACGCCCGCTCCGAGGAGCAGGGAACGTCTGGAGAGCGGGTTCGCGGGCTGGAGCTCTGACGTCGGGTCGCTCATGGATGTCCTTCCGGACGCGGACGGCGAGTCCCCACGGCGCGACGGTGCGCCGCGGCGCACCGCGCCACGCCTCTCGGTCGACGGACCCCGGGGCAGCGACCCCGGGGCAGGAAGTCGGTCCCGCGTGCGTGACAGGCCTCGCTCGCCGGACGTCAGCGACGGGGGCCACCGATGACCGGTGGGGACCCGCGTCGCGGGGCGAGGTAGGCGGCCACGGGTGGCCGAGCCGGTGCACGCGACGATGCGTGCGAGCCGACCGTCGGTCCGGACGTCCGGCGTGCCCCGAGCCGGAGATCCAGGACTCCCGGTGGTTTCCAGGAGCAACTGTCAATCATCAGAACGCACGTCTGGGGCTATGTCAACAGATAGGCGAAAGTTCTGCTGTGAACACGCAAAAGGTGTTCTTTAGGTGGCAAACTTCGAATTGTGGGGCGACAATACGACCCTGTTCTTCGGGTCGTCATCAAGGAATGCCCTGTGCCAGGGAGCGCGACGACGTGACACCCGACGGTGCCGCCCGCCCGGTCGTCCGGGCTCCTGGGCGGGTGCGGCCGCCGGGACGACGAGCGCGGCACGAGGCCGCGCCCAGGTGCCGACTAGGTGTACCCGGCCAGGAGGTTGGTGTCAGTTCCGGTTGTTGAAGGGAGGACCTCCGGGCTTAGTGGAGATGTCGAAGTC
>NZ_JACSPN010000040.1 GCF_015142735.1 Oerskovia douganii
TGCGGTTCAAGGCCTACCCCTCGCCTACGCCCCCACCTCCCGGCGTGTCACCAACGTCATGACCCACAACAACTAGCGGGCCCGACGGCGCCGCTCACCCCGCGAGCACGGCGTCGGGGCGAGCCGGGACCGGGCGCGCGACGCGCCGGGGCTGTCCCGGCCGCCGCCGGGCGGTGGCCGGCCGTCGGTCAGGGACGTAGACGGTCAGGGACGCTGACGGTCAGGACCGTCGAGGTCGCCCGGACCGGCGGGCCGCTGCTCGTAGACGTCCGCGCTGAAGACGACGACCCCCGACTCGAGGTCGACGTCGATCGGGGGCGCGGTGGACGGCGCCTGGGCGATGTCGAGCCGCTGGCGCTCCTTCTCCTCGGTGAGGTGGACCCGGTTGGGCTGGAAGACGTCGACGAGCTCTCCGAACGCGCCCGCCCCCGCGCTCTCGCCCGCACCGCGCCCGTCCCCCTGCTGCCGCTCCCTGGAGCGCCCGCTGACCATGCGCTCGATCGCGACCACGGCGACGACCACGATCAGGACGATGAGGAACAGGGTCCCGCCGACACCGCTCAACCACGACATGGGACCACGGTAGGTCGGGTGGGAGCCGCTGTCATCACTCCTGCGAGGGAGCTTCCGGCGTGCGTGCGACGACGCCCGGTGAGCAGGCAGCCGGCAGCGCCCACCCCGAAGGTCCTCGTCACCGCGGGCGCCCCGGTCGCGTCGCGTGAGGAACTCGCCCCCGGATCGAGACCGTGCCTCCACGCTTCCGTGTCCTCGCCCGCCTACGCTCGAAGGTCACCCGGGAGAGGCTCTCGGGGACGTGGCTCCAGGAGGTAACCGATGTACGGCACGGCCCGACGACACCGACATGCAGCGTTCTCCGCCGCGGTCGTGGCTGCACTTCTCACCCTCACGGCCTGCGCGGGCGACACCGACGGCGACGACGGGACGACGAGCGGGGGCCCCTCCACGGTGTCCCCCTCCCCGTCGACGTCGGCCGCGCCGTCCCCCTCGGCGGGCGCGACGGACTCCCCGTCCGGGACCACCGACGACGACGGGTCGACCTCGGTCCCGCCCTTCCCCGCGAACACGGACCCGGACACGGCCGAGCCGTCGGCCGGCGCGGCGCTGACGGTGACCGACGTGCGCGTCGGTCGCCACGACGGGTTCGACCGCGTGGTGTTCGAGCTCGGTGGCACCGGCACGCCCGGTTGGCGCGTCGAGTACGTCCCGGAGGCGATCGAGGACGGCAAGGGGGACGTGATCGACGTCGACGGTGACGGGACCCTCCAGGTCATGATCTCCGGCTCGGGCTACCCCATGGACACGGGGGTCGCCGAGTACGCGGGCCCCAACCCGCTGCGGGTCGCGGAGACCGACGAGGTCGAGGAGGTCGTGCTCCGCGGGGTCTTCGAGGGGAACACGCAAGCCTTCATCGGGACGGACGAGGTCAGCCCGTTCCGGGTCTACGCCCTGACCGACCCGACGCGGGTCGTCGTGGAGGTCCGCAACGACGACACGTGACGGGTCGTGGCACCGCGCCCCCGGGAGGGCGCCGAGCCGGCAGCGTGGGCGGGACTCAGCGTCCCGACGTCACGCCCTCGGACTTCTGCGGGCGGGACAGCAGCCCGCGTGCCATGTCGTCGACGGGCATGCCCTCGTGCAGGACGGCGACGACCCCGGCCGTGATGGGCATGTCGACGCCCACCTTCTGCGCGAGCTCGAGGACCGACCGGCAGGACTTGACGCCCTCGGCGGTGCCGCCCGTCGCGGCGATGGCCTGGTCGAGGCTCATCCCCGTGCCGATGTGCTTGCCGAGCGTGTGGTTGCGCGACAGGGGTGACGTGCAGGTCGCGACCAGGTCTCCCATGCCGGCGAGCCCGGAGAAGGTCTCGGCGTCGGCGCCGAGCGCGAGCCCGAGGCGCGTGATCTCGACCAGGCCGCGCGTGATGACGGTCGCGGTCGTGTTGTAGCCGAACCCGCGCCCCTGGGCGATACCCACGGCGAGGGCGATGACGTTCTTCACGGCCCCGCAGAGCTCGACGCCCACGACGTCCGAGTTGGTGTACGGGCGGAAGTACGAGGACGAGCAGGCGGCGGCGACGAAGCGCGCGGTGTCCTCGTTCGAGGACGAGACGACGGTCGCGGTCGGCTGGTGCTCGGCGATCTCCCGGGCGAGGTTGGGGCCGGAGACCACGGCCACCCGGTCGAGCGGCAGGCCCCACACCTCGGCGACGACCTCGCTCATGCGGCGGTCGGTGCTGAGCTCGACGCCCTTCATGAGCGAGACGGCGACGACGCCGTCGGCGAGGTGCTCGCGCAGGGGGGCGAGGGTCGCGCGGGCGCTCTGCGACGGGATCGCGACCACGACGAGCTGCGCCCCCGCGAGGGCCTGCGCCGCGTCGGTCGTGGCGGTCAGTCCCGCGGGCAGCTCGATGTCGGGGAGGTAGGCCGTGTTGCGTCGCGTCGAGCTGATGTCGGCGGCGACGTCGGGGTTGCGTCCCCAGAGGCGCACCTCGCAGCCCGCGTCGGCCAGGACCGCGGCGAAGGTCGTGCCCCACGCCCCGGAGCCCAGGACGGTGGCGGTGATCTGCTGGTCGTTCACTTGCGTTCCTCCGAGCCGGGGTTCTTGCGCACGTCGAAGCGCACGGCGGGGGCCTTCTCGCCGCGGATGTCCTCGAGCAGGGCCGTGATGGCGTCCATGATGCGGTCGGTGGCCTCGCGCAGGGTCACGGTGTCGATCGGACGCTCGTAGAGGTCCGACAGGTCGACGGGCGGCCCGGCGTGGACGGAGACCCTCTTGGGCGGGAACGGCCGGAACCGCTTGCTGTAGCGCGGCAGGATGTCCTGCATGCCCCACTGTGCGATGGGCACCACGGGCATGCGGCTCGCGAGCGCGAGGCGCGCGGCACCGGTCTTGCCGACCATGGGCCACAGGTCCGGGTCACGCGTCAGCGTGCCCTCGGGGAAGACCGCGACGCACTCGCCGAGCGCGAGCTGGTCGACGGCCGCGCTCACCGAGGACGCGGCCCCCGCGGTGTTGCGCTGCACGGGGATCATCCCGGTCCGGTCCAGGAGCCAGCGCAGGCCGGGGATCTTCCACAGCGACGCCTTGGCGAGGATCTTGGGCGCCCGGCCGTGGTCGTAGAGGAAGTGGGCGAACGTCAGCGGGTCGATGTTCGACATGTGGTTGCCCGCAGCGATGAACCCGCCGGTGGCGGGGATGTTCTCCGCCCCCTGCCAGTCACGGCGGGTGATCGTGAACATCAGGGGTCGCACGATGAGCGCGACGGCGCGGTAGGCGCGGCTGTCTGGGTGGGCTGTCGGCACGGTCACCGAGCCTACCGGGCCGCGTGCCGTCGTCGGGCCCGACGGCGCCGCTCGCCCGGGTGCGGCCTCAGATCCAGCCGTGGCGGCGCGCGAGGTGGACGGCCTCGTGGCGGTTCGTCGCGCCCAGCTTGGCCGCGGCCGACGACAGGTAGTTGCGGACCGTGCCCGGGGCCAGCGAGGCGCGGGACGCGATCTCCTCGACGGGCGCCCCTCCCGCGGCGAGCTCCAGGACGTCGGCCTCGCGGGGCGTCAGGGGGCTGGTCCCGGCCGCGATGGCCTCGGCGGCGAGCTCGGGGTCCACGTAGCGTCCGCCGGCCTGGACCTGGCGCACCACGTCGGCGAGGACGCGCGAGGAGACGGTCTTGGGGAGGAACGCCCGGACCCCCGCCTCGAGCGCGCGCTTGAGGTAGCCGGGGCGCCCGTGGCTCGTGACCATGACGACCCGGCAGCCGGGCGCCTCGGTCGCGAGGGCGTGGGCGACCTCGATCCCGTCGAGGCCGGGCATCTGGAGGTCGAGCACCGCGACGTCGGGCGTGTGCTTGCGCGCGGCCGCGAGCGCCTCGGTCCCCGACGCGGCCTGGACGACGACCTCGAGGTCCTCCTCGAGCGAGAGCAGGGTGGCCAGGGCGTCGCGGATGAGGTTCTCGTCGTCGGCGAGCAGGATGCGGATCACGCGGTGGGGCCTTCCTGGGCGGGGCTGGGCGCGCCGGTGCCGCGGCCCCGGGAGACGAGCGGCATGCGCGAGACGAGGCTACCGACCCCCGGGAGCGGGACGCTGGCCGTGAGACGGAACGCGGGTGGTTCGAGGTGCGTCTCCAGGCGCCCGCCCGTCTGGGCGAGGCGCTCGCCCAGCCCGATCAGCCCCGAACCGCTGGGGCTGCCCGGGCTGGTCGTGGTGCGGTCGAGGTCGGGGACGCCGTCGTTGGTCACGGTCAGGACCGCCTCGCCGCGCGCGACGCGCAGCGTGATCTCGCAGCGCGTCGCGTGGGAGTGCCGGACGACGTTGGTCACGGCCTCGCGCACGACCCACGCGAGGGCTTCCTGGGTGGTCTCGGGCAGCGAGCTCTCCTCGCCGTCGCCGCACGACTCGATCGTGGTCTCGATGTCGGCCGACCGCAGGACCGAGCGCGCGCCGCTGAGCTCTGCCGCGAGGTCCGCGGCACGGTAGCCCGCGACGACGGCCCGGACCTCCCGCAGCGAGTCCTGCGCGATCTGGCGGACCTCGAGCATCTGCTCGGCCGCCCCGGGGCGCCCGCGCGAGGCCAGCTCCGCGGCGAGCTCGCTCTTGACGGCCACGACCGAGAGCGTGCGGCCGAACACGTCGTGCAGGTCGCGCGAGAAGCGCAGGCGTTCCTCCGCGACGGCCAGGCGCGCGTGCAGGACCCGGTTGCGCTCCTGCTCCCACACGATCCCGAGCATCCACACGGACACGCGGTACGACGCGAACACGCCGACGCACATGATGGCCACGGCGATGCCCTGCCCGATCGCCGCGCCCACGGCCGTGTCGTCGTGGACCGGGGCGACGAGCCAGGCGACGGACCCGGAGGTCAGCGCGACCCCGAGCGCCCCGAGCGCCAGCCACCGGAAGGTCAGGAGCGGAGCGCACGCGGCGACGGAGAACCCGAGCGTCGCGGTCACGACCAGGACGGGGGTGTTGCCCATGAACAGCGACCCGTCGCCCTCGGGGTAGGCCGCGGTGCCGACGACGCTGGTCGCGACGGCGAGCACCGCCAGGGTGGTGAGGGCCCACCGGGGAGGGGGCGGGCCCCCGAGGAACCGGGTGACCCCGTACCGGATCACGACGACGCAGGACGCCGTGTGCGCGATGCTCAGCCCGATGAGGGGGGCGAGCAGCGCCGGGTTCCCCGTCGGCGCCTCGCCCACGATCCAGAGGACCACGTAGAGCTCGAACGTCGCCACCACGTAGAGCGACCAGCGCGTGTAGGTGTCGAACCGTTCGGGGTTGGAGCGGCGCGACCACGCGCCGACGAGGGGGTTCCGGCTCACGGGGGCCAGCCTTTCATGCGGGCGCTCCATCCCGGGCGCACCCGGCGCGCCGGGCGGACGTCAGCGGCGCGGCTCCCACCGCATGTACCGGGTCGCGAGCCACGCGCCCAGCACGCACCACGCGAGCAGGACCGCGAGGGGCTGCGCGGCCAGGGCGAACGTCTCCCCCAGACCGACCGCGACGCCGTCGGGCCCGAGCCCCGTGAGACCGATCGTCAGGAGCTCGGCCACGGGGTGCAGGGGCGTGTACTCGGCGAGGGTCTGGACCCGCTCCGGGAGGAGCGTGAGCGGCAGCGTGGTCCCGGACAGGAGCAGCGCGCCGGCCATGATCGGCAGCGTCGAGAGCTGTGCGGACTCGAGCGTGCGCGTGAAGGCGGTGCTCGCGGCGGCGAGGGCCGCGAACACGAACGTCCCCCCGATCACGGCGACGAGCAGCAGCAGGACGTTCGCGGGGACGTCGAGCCCGATCCACACCGCGATCGCGACCCCGCCCAGGACGAGCTGGGCGAGCATCGTCACGACCGCGGGGGTCGCGGCTCCGGCCAGGATCTCGGCGTCCGAGCACTGACCGGTCCGCAGGCGCTTGAGCACGAGCTCCTCGCGCCGGGCGACGTAGGCGCTCGCGAGGTTGTAGTAGACGACGAACATGAGCGCGAAGCAGATGAGGCTCGTGAGCGCGAAGGCCCCGACGACCGACGTCCCGGCGCCCTCTCCCACGAACGCCTCGAAGGCGCCGGAGAAGTGCAGGAGGGCGACCATGGCCGGGGCGAGGGCCACGCCGTTGAACAGGGCCGTGCGGTTGCGCAGGAGCAGCGTCGTCTCGGCCCGGACGAGCGAGCCGGTGCGGCGCAGCGAGCCCGCGAGGCCGGTCGAGGAGCGGGGGGTCGCGGTCGCTCCCGAGGAGCGGGAGGTACGGGTCTGGGTCTGGGTGGTCATGCTGCACGCTCCGTCTGGTCGATGGTGGACGACTGGCCCGGGAGCGAGGCCCCCGGGCCGTCGGCGATCGCGAGGAAGGCCTGCTCGAGCGACGCCGGGCGGGCCTCGATGCGGCCGAACGTGACGTCCCGGTCGGTGGCCCAGGCGAGCAGCACCGCGAGGCTGCGCTGGAGGTCGCGCGTCACGATCGCGAGGGTCCCGCCCTCGACCTGCACGACCCGCTCGCCCGGCAGCAGCGGAAGGTCCGCGAGGTGGGGCCGGACGCTCGCCTCGTCGACGTAGACGTGCGCGGGCTCCGCCTCGACGATCTCGGCGACGGTCCCCTCCTGCACGATCCGTCCGCCGTGCATGATCGCGAGGCGGTCAGCGAGGCGCTCGGCCTCCTCCAGGTAGTGCGTCGTCAGGACGACCGTCGTGCCGTCGTCGAGCAGCCCGCGGACCAGGTCCCAGGCCGAGCGGCGGCTCTCGGGGTCCAGTCCCGTGGTCGGCTCGTCGAGGAAGAGCACCTCGGGGCGTCCGAGGAGCGCCAGGGCGAGGTCCAGACGGCGTCGCTCCCCTCCGGAGAGCGAGCTCACCGTGACGTCCGCGCGGCCGCGCAGCGCGACCAGGTCGAGCGCCTCCTCGACGGGGCGCGGGGCGGCGAGCGTGCCGGCCCACATGCGCGCGGTCTCGACCGCGGTCAGGTCCGAGGGGAATCCGGCCTCCTGGAGCATGATCCCGATGCGGGGCCGGACCTGGGCGCGCTGCCGGTAGGGGTCCTTGCCGAAGACCTGGACCGTGCCGCCCGTCGGGCGGGCCAGCCCCTCGACGACCTCCAGGAGCGAGGTCTTGCCCGCGCCGTTGGTGCCGAGCAGCGCGAAGAGCTCGCCGCGCCGGACCTGCAGGTCGACGCCCGCGACGGCCTCGAACCCCGTGCTGCCGCGCGCACTGCTCGTGTAGCGGCGGCGCAGGCCCTGCACGTCGATGACGAGCTCGTCCCCGGGGAGGTCGCGGCCCGGGCGGCCGCTGCTGAAGGTGTCGTTGTCCATGCCTCCAGCCTGCTGGCCGCGGGGCGGTCCGGGCAGTGCACCCCGTCACCCGTTCCGTCGGGTTCGTCACCGTTGCGCGATGACGTTTGTCACGCGGGACCGTCCACCCGGTCCGGCCGGGCGGGACCCGCAGGGGGCGCCCCCCGCAGGGGCGCCCCCCGCAGGACGCCGACGGGCGCGGGTCCGGGTCAGCCTCGGCTGACGTCCGCGCCCAGCGCGTCGAGCTTGTCCTGGAAGTACTCGTAGCCACGGTCGATCAGGCCGATGCCGCGCACGGTCGAGGTGCCCTTGGCCGCGAGCGCCGCGATGAGGTGGCTGAACCCGCCGCGCAGGTCGGGGACCTCGATGTCCGCGGCGGACAGCGGCGTGGGGCCGGAGATGACGGCCGAGTGGTGGAAGTTGCGCTGCCCGAACCGGCACGGCAGCCCACCCAGGCACTCCTTGTAGACCTGGATGGTCGCGCCCATGCCGCGCAGCGCGTCGGTGAACCCGAGGCGGTTCTCGTAGACCGTCTCGTGCACGATCGACAGGCCCTTGGCCTGCGTGAGCGCGACGACGAGGGGCTGCTGCCAGTCCGTCATGAAGCCCGGGTGCACGGCCGTCTCGAGCACGATCGCGTTGAGGTCGCCGCCCGGGTGGTAGAACCGGATGCCGTCCTCCTGGACCTCGAACTCGCCGCCGACCTTGCGGAAGGTGTTGAGGAACGTCATCATCTCCGGCTGGGTCGCGCCCTTGACGGTGATGTCGCCGCCCGTCGCGAGGGCCGCCGACCCCCAGGAGGCCGCTTCGATGCGGTCGCCCAGCGCGGTGTGCTGGTAGCCCATGAGCTTGTCGACGCCCTCGATGCGGATCACGCGGTCGGTGTCGACCGAGATGATCGCGCCCATCTTCTGCAGGACGGCGATGAGGTCCATGATCTCGGGCTCGATCGCGGCGCCCGAGAGCTCGGTGATGCCCTCGGCGCGCACCGCGGTGAGCAGGACCTGCTCGGTCGCGCCGACGCTCGGGTAGGGCAGGGAGATCTTGGTGCCCTGGAGGCGCCGCGGGGCGCGGATGTGGATGCCCTGCTCGCGCTTGTCCACCACGGCGCCGAACTGGCGCAGGATGTCGAGGTGGTAGTTGATGGGGCGGTCGCCGATCCGGCACCCGCCCAGGTCGGGGATGAAGGCCTCGCCCAGGCGGTGCAGCAGCGGCCCGCAGAAGAGGATCGGGATGCGGCTCGACCCGGCGTGCGCGTCGATGTCCGCGACGTGCGCCGACTCGACGTCGGTCGGGTCCAGGTGCAGCGTGCCTGCGACCTCGTCCGCGACGACCTTGACGCCGTGCAGCTCGAGGAGCCCCGTCACGACGCCGACGTCGCGGATCTGGGGCACGTTGCGCAGCACGCTCGGTCCTTCGCCGAGCAGGGAGGCCACCATCGCCTTGGAGACGAAGTTCTTCGCCCCCCGCACGGTGATGGTCCCGTTGAGCGGGGTGCCGCCGTTGACGTACAGCAGATCGTTCATGTGGTCGTCGTCGCCTAGCTCTCGTCGGTCGGTTCGATGCCCGTTCGGACGGATGTCCGAGGGCATCTGATGGACAACTGATGGACAACTGATCGAGTCAGTCCGTGCGCCGCCCCTGTCGGCGCACGTCGCGCCGTGTCCCGGCGCAGCGCTCCCCGTCCCCAACGCAGGGCATCGGAAGATTATTCACCCACCGGGCGGTGCTCTGCGACACCGGGCGCTGCCGGGCACCGCGGCGGGTGCCCGGCCCGCCCGGGGTGCCCGACGGCGTCGGTGCGGTCCGCGCACGATGCGCGCTCCGCCGTCGGGCACCTGCGGCCGGTCAGGCCTCGGTCGGCTCGTACTGCTCGACGTAGCGGTCGATCTCCGCGAGGTAGGCCGCGCGACGGTCCTCGTCGATCCAGGACGCCTCGAACGAGTTCTTCGCGAGCGTCACGACCTCCTCGGGCGTGAGGCCGGCCTTGGCGGCGACGGCCGCGTAGTTGTCGGCCACGTACCCGCCGAAGTAGGCCGGGTCGTCGGAGTTGATCGTGATCTTGACGCCGTCGCGCAGGAGCTGGGCGACCTCTGCGGCCTTCATGTCGTCCGTCACGAAGCTGTTGGACACGGGGCAGCTCGTCAGGCCGATCCCGCGGGCCTTGACCTCCGCGACGAGCGCGGGGTCCTCGACGATGTTGGTGCCGTGGTCGATGCGGTCGACACCGATCGTCTCCAGGACGGTGCGGATGTTGTCGATGCTGCCGACCTGGTCGATGTCGCAGTGCATCGTCAGGCGGTAGCCGAGGTCGCGCGCCCGGGCGAAGACGCCCGCGAACTTCTCGGGCGGGTTGCCGCGCTCGTCGGAGTCGAGGCCGACGCCCAGGATCAGGTCCTTGAACGGCACCGACGCCTCGAGCGTCTCGGCGGCGCTCTCGGCCGACAGGTCGCGCAGGAAGCACATGATCAGGTCGGCGTCGACGCCGAAGTCGGCCGCGGCCGCTGCGGCCCGGTGGTAGCCCTTGACGACGGCCTCGAACGGGACGCCGCGTGCCGTGTGCGCCTGCGGGTCGAAGAACATCTCCGCGTGCTTGACGCCGTTCGCTGCCGCGCGCAGGAGGTACGCGTGGGCCAGCTCGAAGAAGTCGTCCTCGGTCTGCAGGACGTCCATGGCCGGGTAGTACACCGCGAGGAAGCTCGTGAGGTCGGTGAACCGGTACGTCGCCTGGACGTCCTCGACCGTGCTCTGGCCGATGTCGACGCCGTTGCGCTCCGCGAGGCGCAGCTTGAGGTCCGGCTCGAGGGTGCCCTCGAGGTGCAGGTGGAGCTCGGCCTTGGGGAGCCCGGTGACGAAGTCCAGGGTCGGCTGGGTGGGCAGGGGCATGGTTCTCCTTCAGGTGGGGGTCGTCCTCCCATCATGCCTTGCGCCCCGGCTGCCGTGATCACATCGCGAGACGGCCGCCTCGCCATGTGGTCCAGGTCCTTACCGTGGACACGAAGTTACCGGGTGGTAGGTCCCTCGCGCAGAGAGCCCTCCCCGCTGCTTCCCGACCCCCGCACCAGGAGCCCTCCCGTGACCACAACGGCACCACACTCGACCGCCGAGCCCGACGCGACGCCGGCCGGTCCCGACGCGCCCGCCAACAGCAAGGGGCGCGTGATCTTCGCGAGCCTCATCGGCACCTCGATCGAGTTCTACGACTTCTACGTCTACGCGACCGCCGCGGTCCTCGTCTTCCCGGCCGTCTTCTTCTCCGCGCTCGACGGCGGCACGTCCCAGCTCCTCGCCTCGTTCGCCGTGTTCGGCGTCGCGTTCGTCGCCCGTCCCCTCGGGTCCATCGTGTTCGGCCACTACGGCGACCGCGTCGGCCGCAAGGGCACGCTCGTCGCCTCGCTGCTGACCATGGGCGTCGCGACGTTCCTCATCAGCCTCCTGCCGCCGTCGAGCACCCCCGGCTGGTCCGTGCTCGCGCCCGCGCTGCTCGTCCTCATGCGGTTCTGCCAGGGCCTCGGGCTGGGCGGCGAGTGGAGCGGTGCGGCCCTGCTCGCGACCGAGAACGCCCCTGCGGGCAAGCGCGCCGTCTGGGGCACGTTCCCCCAGCTCGGCGCCCCGATCGGCTTCATCCTCGCCAACACGACGTTCCTGGTCCTCGCCGAGACGCTGACCGACGCCCAGTTCGCGGCGTGGGGCTGGCGCGTGCCGTTCCTCGCGAGCGCGCTCCTCGTGGTCGTGGGCCTGTGGGTGCGGCTGCGTCTCGTCGAGACGCCCGCGTTCCAGAAGGTCGTCGAGACCGGCTCGGTCGCCAAGCTCCCCGTGGCGCAGGTCTTCCGCAGCTCGTGGCGCCAGATCGTGCTCGGCACGTTCATCATGCTCGCGACGTACGTGCTGTTCTACCTCATGACGACGTTCACGCTGACGTTCGGCACGGCGTCCTCCGACCCCGCGGCCGAGGGCGCCCCCGGCCTCGGGTACGAGCGCACGGACTTCCTCGTGATGCTCATCGTCGGCGTCGTGTTCTTCGGGATCTTCACGCTCGTGTCCGGGCCGCTGGCCGAGAGGTTCGGCCGCCGCAAGCACCTCGTGTGGACGACGGTCGCGATCATCGCGTTCGGCGCCCTGTTCGTGCCGTTGTTCGCGGGGGGCACGGTCGGGGTCATGGCGCTCCTGGTCGTGGGGTTCACGCTCATGGGCCTGACGTTCGGGCCCATGGCCGCGATCCTGCCCGAGCTCTTCCCCGCCAACGTCCGCTACACCGGCTCGGCGATCGCCTACAACCTGTCGTCGATCCTGGGCGCGGCCGTCGCGCCGTTCATCGCGGTCGCGCTCTGGGAGCGGGCCGACGGCTCCCCCGTCCTGGTCGGGGTCTACCTGTCGGCCATGTCCGTCCTCACGCTCGTCGCGCTGCTGCTGAGCAAGGAGACCAAGGACGTGGACTACACGGACAACGTGAGCTGACGCCCCCCGGTGCCCGACGGCGGAGCGCGTCTCCCGGGAGGTGCGCTCCGCCGTCGGGCATCCCGGCGAGCCCCGCCCGGCGCGCGCTCCTGCGGGATCGCGCCCACTCGGCCATGCTGGAGGCAGGGGCTCCGGGGAGAGGCGATCCTATGGCGGACAAGGCGAACGGCGTGACGAACGATCGGCCCCCGCCCGCCCGGCGGTCCGCCACGAGCCCGAGACGCCCCCGCGACCGCGACCCGCAGACGACGCTGGTGGCGCCCGACTACCGGGCCGTCTTCGCGGCCCTCTCCGCGCCCAAGGTCCTGCTGGCGCCGGACCTGACCGTGCTCGACGTCAACGACGCCTACCTCGAGATGCTCGGGCTGCCCGCGACCTCGCTCGTCGGGCGTCCGCTCAACGACGGCTTCACCTTCAACCCCGACGACGAGGGCCGGGTCGACCGCGTCGTCGCGTCGCTGCGCCACGTGCTGCAGACCGGTCGGATCGACCTGCTCGAACCCCTGCGCATCGACGTCCCGGGAGACCTCCCCGGGACGTGGGTCGAGCGGCACTGGCTCATGACGAACATCCCCGTCTTCGACGCGAGCGGCCGGGTCTCCGCCCTGGTGCACCGCGCCGAGGACGTCACGGACATCGTGCACTGCTCGCAGCAGGCGGCGGCCGACGACCACGTCGGCTGGGGCACCGCCGTGGTCGACCACGCCCTGCACCTGGGGTCGACCGTCGGCCGGTTCCAGGAGAGCCTCGACCGCGAGCGGCGGGCCGCCCTGCAGCTCCAGGACTCGATCCTCACCCCGCCCGTGCAGCCCGACGGCCTGCGCATCGACGTCCGCTACCGGCCCGCTTCGCGCGAGATCCACGTCGGGGGCGACTGGTACGACGCGTTCGAGCTGTCGTGCGGGTGCGCGTTCGTCGTGGTCGGCGACGTCGTCGGGCACGACGTGTCCGCCGCTGCCACCATGGGCCAGCTCCGGGGGGTGATGCGCGGCATCGCCTACGACTCCGACGAGTCGCCGGCAGCGATCCTCGACCGGACCGAGCGCACCACCAAGGGCCTGCGGGTCGCGGCCGTGGCCACGGTCGCCGCGGCACGGATCGGGCGCGCGGGGCCGGCGGGCGACCGCGAGCTCACCTGGGCCTGCGCAGGGCACCTCCCGCCCGTCCTGCTCCGGGCAGACGGCCACGCCGAGCTGCTGGAGCGCCACAACGACCGCCTGCTCGGCGTCGGCACCGACTCCCGCCGCTCCGACCACACGGCCCTCCTGCACCCGGGCGACGTCCTGCTCCTGTACACCGACGGCCTGATCGAGCGGCGCGGGGAACGCCTGCGGGACGCGCTCCGGCGGTTTCCGCTCGTCGTCGAGGAGATCGCGCGGTCGTCCCGCGAGGGCCTCGTCGACGCCCTGCTCGCACGCCTGGTCCCCCAGGCGAGCGAGGACGACATCGCGCTCGTGGCCGTCGAGGTGCTGCCCTCCGGAGACGCCGCGAGGTAGAAGACGCCGCGAGGCGGAGGGCTGCTTCCGAGGGAGGGGCCCGGAGGCCTCTCCTTCGACGCTCGCCCTCCGCCTCGCGGACCGCGTCAGTCGAACAGGTTCGTCTGCAGCGTGGTGTAGAGGACCGTGTGGACGCGGTCCCGCAGGGCGTTGCCCACCCCCACCGGGTCCTCCTCGACAGCGGCCTTCGTCGCCTTGTCGGACCCCGGCAGCATCGCGAGCATGAGGTCGTTGCCGTAGCGGGCCGCGAGACCAGGATCCATCCAGGAGCCGAGCACCGCGTCGGTCGAGACGACGCCCTCGAAGCCCCACTCGCCGCGGAGCACGTCCTGCAGGAGCTGCTCGTTGGCACCGGCCCACACGCCGCCCATGTTGATGAACGAGCTCATCGCGCCGGTCGGGTCGGCCTCCTTGACCGTGATCTCGAACGGCTTGAGGTACAGCTCGCGCAGGGCCTGCTCGTCGACGAACACGTTCACGCCCGTGCGGGCGTTGACCTCCTGCTCGTTGAGCGCGAAGTGCTTCATGAAGGTCAGGACGCCCTTGCTCTCCGCGCCGGAGACCATCGCGGCGGACATCGTGCCCGACAGGTACGGGTCCTCCGAGAAGTACTCGAAGTCACGCCCGCCCAGGGCCGAGCGGTGCAGGTTCATGCCCGGGGCGTACCAGCCCTCGATCCCGTAGGCGTTCGCCTCGGTGCCCACGGACTCGCCCAGCGCGTACGCGAGCTCGTCGTTCCACGTCGAGGCCACGACGATCTGCGTCGGGTAGGCGGCTGCCTCGAGCGAGCTGAACAGGGAGTTCAGGCCGGCCGGACCGTCGAGCAGGTCCATGGCGGGGATGCCGAGCCGCTCGACCTCGTGCGTGCGGTACGCGCCCTTGGCGAAGAGGTCGATCTGCTCGTCGAGCGTGAGCTGGTCGAGGAACTCCTCCCACTGCGGGTCGTCGCGGTCGAGGCCCGCGAGGTCGGCCAGGACCAGGCCGTTGTCGGCCCCGTAGGTCGGGGCCTCGCCCGCAGCCGGCTCGATCTCCGGGTCCATGCGCGCGAGCAGCTCGTCCGAGGCCGTCGCTCCTGCCTCGGGCGCCCGCGGGAACGTGCCCTCCCAGTCGTCGCGCGAGAGGTACGTGAGGTCGCCCTCGACGTAGTCGAAACGGTTGGTCAGCTCGGCGCCCGTGTCGGCGTCGGTGTCGTAGACGACGTCCTCGGCCACGACGTGGTCGAAGGACGCGACCGGGGTGTGGACGTCGGTGCGCACCGAGATCTGGTAGGTCCCGGCCTCGAGCAGGTACGCGCCGTGGCCCTCGGTGTCCCAGGAGGCCATGTCGCGCACGTCGAACGTGACGGTCACGGTCTCGGACCGGCCGGGCTCGAGCATCCCGGTCTTGGCGTACCCCGCGAGCTCGATCGCGGACTTCTCGATGCCGCCCGGGGTCCAGGGCGCGGAGAAGTACACCTGCACGACGTCCTTGCCCGCGACGTCTCCCGTGTTGGTCACGGTGACGTCGATGCTCGCGGTCTCGGCGTCGACCCGGGGCCCGGAGGCCTCGTGCTGGAACGTGGTGTAGCTCAGGCCGTGCCCGAACGGGAACTGGACGGCCTGCGCGTAGCCCGCCTCGTCGCCCGCGTACCGCGTCTCGTAGTAGCGGTAGCCGACGTAGATGCTCTCCTCGTAGTCGAGGTAGGAGCGCTTGACGTCGGCGTAGTCGAAGTCACCGACGTTGGCGATCGCCGGGGCGCTCGTCACGTCGTAGGCGTACGTGTCGGTCAGGCGCCCGGACGGGTTCACCTCACCGGCCAGCACCTTGGCGAGCGAGACCGCGCCGCGGGGACCGGGCGTGCCGATCCACACCGCGGACTTGATCTGCGGGTAGTCGTCGAGGGAGCCGAGCTCCATCTGGTTGCCGGAGTTCACCACGACCACGACGTCGTCGAACGTCCCGGTGACGACGTCGAACAGCTCGCGCTGCTCGTCGGTCAGGCGCAGCTGCTCGGGGGTCATGTCCGACCCCTCGACACCGTCGTTGCCGATGACGACGAGCGCGGTCCCGGAGTACTCGGCGGCCTGGGCCATGACGTCGTCGGTGAGGTAGTCGGGGGCGGGCTCGCCCTCGGCCGGGCTCAGCATGGAGCTCGCGATCTGCAGGAGGCCGTTGCCGCCGCCCGTCTCGGTCGTGGCGCCCGCCTCCTCCATGGTCGCCTTGAGCTCGGGGTTGACCGCGATCCCCTGGTCGGCGAGCGCGTCGTAGAAGGTCACGGCCTGCGACTGGTTGCTGCCGCCGGACCCGCCGCCCCCGAGGATGAGGTTGAACGACGCGAAGCTGAAGACGTTGAGGGTGTCGTCCGTCAGCGGCAGGACGTCGCCCTCGTTCTTGAGCAGGACGATGCCCTCGTCGGAGATGTCCTCCGACACCTGGGCCGCGTGCGCCCGCGCCGCCTTGCCCTCAGCCGTGGAGGAGTCGTACTCGATCGACATGAGGCGCCCGAACGAGGACGCGAACGGTGCGACCAGCGCCCCGATCGCGACCACGGCCACGGCCGTGACGCCCCACCCGACCGCGCGTCGTGGACGGTGCTCGACCTTGCGGTTGATGCGTGCCCGGCGCCTGTCCTCCCGGCGCTCGGCCCGGGTCATCCCGGCGCGCGCTGCGGTGCGCTCGGCCTTCTCGGACTTCCGTGCCTCCCGGGCAGCGCGCTTGTCGGCCGCCTTGGCTTCCTTGCGGTCCTGCGGCGCCATCGCCCTCAGCTCGGCGCGCCGGGTCCGCCGGGCCGCGCGCAGCTCCTGTGCGCGCGCGACCGCGTCCCGCTTGATCTCTGTGCGTGTCGCCATTCCTTCTCAGTCCTTCTTCGGAGCCCGCGCGGCCATCGCGTGGGCACGCCATGCCGGGACCAGGCGGCGCACGCCGCTCCAGAACCGGCCGTTGACCATCAGCAGCAAGCCGTCGAGCATCGCCTCGTCGACCTTGCCTGCGCTCATCCGCGACGCCGACCGGAACGGCAGGTCGAGGACGAAACGAGTGTTGTTCGCCGCATGGGGTCGCCCCAGCGCCATGAGGAGGTGGCCGCTCGCGTCGATGAGCCCGACCAGCAGGCCGCCGAACCCGCCCCGGCCACGCGCCTGCGCGACGATGTCGGCTCGCGTGAGCGGTCGCCCGACGGGCCAGTCCTGCGCCGGGGGCGTCCGCCCCAGGAGCGCGGCGAACTCGGCGTCCGGGACACGGTCCACCTGCCCGCTGACGTAGTGCGGCAGCTCACCGGCCTCGATCGCCCAGGGCTCGCCGTCGACCTCGACGGGCGCGGACAGACGGACGTCCCGCGACGACGCCCCCACCAGGACGGTGTACGTGCCGGGCACGGTGCGCCACCGGTGGCTGCTCGTGTCGTAGGCGTGGAACGCGTGCTCGGCCAGGTAGACCGTCACGGTCGCGCTCTCCCCCACGTCGAGCGTGACCTTCGCGAAGCCCGCGAGCTCGCGGGGCGCGCGGAACGCGCCCTCGGCGGCACCCGGCGCCTCGACGTAGACCTGCACGGTCTCGGTCCCTGCACGGTCCCCGGTGTTGGTGACCGTGACGGTGACCTGCTCCCGGCCGGCCATCAGGTCGCTGTACGCGAACGTGGTGTAGCTCAGCCCGTGCCCGAACGGGTAGCGGACCGGCAGGCCGACCTTGTCGGCGTACCGGTAGCCGACGTAGATGCTCTCGCGGTGCTCGGACGTCGCCTCGGTCCGCCCGAACGTCGCCGACGACGGCACGTCCGCGTAGCGCAGCGGGTACGTCTCGGCGAGGCGACCGGCAGGGTTGACCACGCCGGTCAGCACGTCGGCGACCGCCTGCCCGCCACCCTGGCCACCGAGGTAGCCGTGCACGATCGCGTCGACGTGCTCGGCGAACGGCAGCTCGACAGGTGCGCCCCCGGCCAGGACGACCACGACCGGGACCCCGAGCGCCGTCAGCTCGCGCGTGAGGGCGAGCTGGTTGCGCGCGAGGCGCATGTGCGTCCGGTCGACCCCCTCGGCCTCGGCGGACTCGTCCAGGCCGAGGAACAGCAGCACGACGTCGGCGCGCTCGGCGAGCCGGACCGCCTTGCGTCGGCGCCGAACCGACGACGGCGAGTCCCACGCGCCCCGACCCCCGTCGCGGCGCGCGTAGCCGGGCTCGTACCCGACGATCTCCAGGCCGCTGTCGCGCAACGCGTCGAGCGGCACGTCCAACCGGGTCGGGTTGACCAGCGAGCTGCCCGCGCCCTGGTAGCGCGGGGACGCCGCGAAGTCGCCGATCACCGCGACGCGACCCGAGTGCGACCCGAGCGGCAGGGTCCCGCGCACGTTGCGCAGCAGGACGACCGAGCGCTGCGCAGCCTCGACCGCGAGCGCGTGGTGCGCGTCGAGGTCGACCGGTGCGGCGCCGTCGGGCGTGCGGGGGCCCTGCGCCCGGGCGCGCTCCGTGCGCGAGATCAGCGTGAGCAGCTCGTCGACGCGGGCGTCGAGGACCGCCTCGTCGAGGCGCCCCTCCTCGACCGCGCGCACGACCTCGGCGTCCGTCACCCCGTCGGTCGAGGGCATCTCGAGCGCGTTGCCCGCGACCAGGCCGGCGACGCGGTCGTTGTTGCCGCCCCAGTCGGTCACGACCAGGCCGTCGAAGCCCCACCGCTCGCGCAGGATCTCATCGAGGAGCTCGCGGTGCTCGTTCGCGTAGGTCCCGTTGACCTTGTTGTACGAGCTCATGACGGTCCACGGCCGGCCCTCGGTGACCGCGATCCGAAACGCCTCGAGGTAGGTCTCGTGCAGCGCGCGCTCGTCGACGACCTCGTCCATCGTCATGCGGTGCGTCTCCTGGCTGTTCACCGCGAAGTGCTTGGCGCTCGCGGCCACGCCGTGGGACTGGATGCCGCGGATCTGGGCGGCCGCCAGCATGCCCGCGAGCAGCGGGTCCTCGGAGAAGTACTCGAAGTTGCGGCCCGCGAGCGGGTTGCGCTTGATGTTGAGGCCGGGGCCGAGCAGGACGCTGACGTCCTCCGCGGCGGCCTCGGCGCCGAGGGCCTCGCCCACGCGCTCCACGAGGCCCGGGTCCCAGCTGTTGGCGAGCGTGGCCGCGGTCGGGAAGCACGTCGCGGGCAGGCTGGCGTTGAGGCCGAGGTGGTCCGCCGCCCCGCCCTGCTTGCGCAGACCGTGCGGGCCGTCGGTGAGCATGATCGAGGGGACGCCGAGCCGGTCCACCGGCTTGGTGTTCCAGAAGTTCGCCCCGGAGGTGAGCGAGGCCTTCTCGATGAGGGTCATCTCGCCACGGGCACGTCGTCGGGCATCAGGAGTGAGCACGGCCACATGCTAGCCCAATCTCCACCAGGTGGTGGAATTCCAGGAGGCGGTAGCCTCTGACCTGGGAGAGGATGCACCGTGACCACGCAGCAAGCAGCCACCGCAGGGCGGCCCGAGGGGTACGCCACCGGGCGCGCGACCAAGCAGTCGATCGTCACCCGCGCGGCCGAAGCCTTTGCCCAGAAGGGGTTCTACGGGGCCTCCCTGCGCGGCATCGCCCGCGAGGCCGGGGTCGACCACTCGACCCTCCTGCACCACTTCGGCAACAAGACCGCGCTGCTCCTCGCCGTCATCGAATGGCACGACGCGCAGCACGCGCCGCCCCAGATGCCCACGAACTTCGCCCCCGAGGACCTCGTCGACGGGTTCGTCCACGTCGCCGAGCGCAACCGATCAGCGCCCGGGCTGGTCCAGCTTCTCTCGACCCTCTCGGCCGAGGCCGGCACCGAAGGGCACCCCGCGCGGGCGGTGCTGCAGCAGCGGCACCAGGTCCTCGTCGGGGTCATCGGCGGGATGATCCGGTCGCAGCGTGAACGCGGTGCACTGGCGGACACGGGGGCTTCGCCCGAGGAGCGCGCCGGGCTCGTCATCTCCACCTGGGAAGGGCTCCAGGTCTACGACGCCCTGCACCCCGGGGCGGTCGACGTGCCGGGGATGCTCGGCGAGATGCTGCGGCGGGAGTTCGGGATCGGGTAGGCCCGTGGGCCGCGCGGCCGCAGGCGCGACGTCCCTGCGGTGCCCGACGACGGAGCGCGGCCTGCGGCGTCGGGCCCCCGGACACTCGGCACAGACCTGTGACAGACCGACGCACGGCCTACCACCGGCGCACCTACCCATCGCGAGACCTCACGGGAAGCTCTCGGACACCGTAGCCCGGCCGCGACGTCTGCAACGGACGAGCGCGCTGGCCAGCTCATACCTCGCGCCACAACGGAAGAAAGAAGATCACGCATGGGCGATCATGCCGACAGCGCTGTGCACCATCCCGATCACACACTCCAAGCCCTTGATCTCAAGGGCTTGCGTGGAGACGCCGGGTTCTTTGTGCGCGCCGATGCCGTCGCTGCCTTCGTCGCACGAGAACGGCGCTTCCCGAAGAAGTCCGACGCGGACGCAACCGCCGTGCTCCTTGCGGAATGGCTCGCCAACCAGCGACAGTACCGACACGGACGCGGCGTGGGCGTCGGGTCGTTCACCGACGAACGCAAGGCCTATCTGGATCGAGTCGCACCCGGTTGGGACGTCATGCGCAAGACGGACTCCTTCGAGGACAGCGCCGCGGCAACCGCTAGTTGGGCGAGGGAGAACGGTCGGCTTCCCAGCGAACGTGAAGGTGCGTCCGAAGAAGAGCTGATGTTGGGAAAGTTCGTCAATGCCGCACGCACTGCTGCGACTTCGTATCGCCGAGCCCCCGAGAAGAGATCGTCGATGCTGTGGAACAGCCAGCGCCAGCTTCTCCTGGACACCCTGCTCCCGAACTGGGACCGCCCCTTGAAGGTCCGCAAGGACTTTGAGGCGATGGTCGACGAGCTCGCCGACTTCGTCGCCAGGCAGGAGCGTTGGCCGGCAGGAGCTTCGTCCACGACCGCGCCACCTGAAGAGCGGTCGCTTGGCACCTGGTTGGCCAACCGCAAGAGCGACGGCAGAAAGGGCTCACTGTCTCCCGAGCGCACCGCCACGCTCGACCGCCGAGTTCCTGGCTGGAACGCCACACTGCGCAAGCGCGGGTGACCGGCTGACCAGGCTTCCGGACTCCACTGCCGCACCCTCGATCACGTACCCCGGACCGCTGTCCCACGGGGCGAGCAGGCGCTCCCATCCCTCTACTCTGAGCCAGTGCCCTCACTTCTGAGCATCCGCCCTGCGCACGCCGACGACGCCGACGCGATGGCGGGGGTCCACGTTGAGTCCTGGCGGCAGACCTATCGGGGGCTGATGCGCGACGCAGTGCTGGACGACCCCGACCTCCTGTCGACGCGTCGCCGGTTCTGGCAGAGCGTGCTCATCGACGAGCGGTATGCCTCGTTCCGGGCCGCCGTCGCGGAGACCGACGGCGACGTGGTCGGCATCGCGCTCGCCGGACCTGCCACCGAGCCCGACGTGACATGGGACGCGCAGCTCTACGTGCTGTACCTGCTCGAGGCGTTCTACGGGAGCGGGGCCGGACGCCGCCTGATGGAGGCTGTCCTCCCGATCGGCGGCTCGGCCGGACTCTGGGTCGCCGACCCCAACCCGCGCGCGCAGGCGTTCTACGCGAGACAGGGCTTCGCGCCGGACGGGGGGATGAAAGCGGAGGACGGCGTGAGGGAGGTGCGGATGGTGCGACGGGAAACGCTCATGTGAGTCATGCACGAACAGCAGAATTCCGTCCACGTCCATACACAGCCACGTCCAGGACTAGGTCCGCGGACGCGATCACCTCGTCGAGCACGTGGGATACCCCGGCAGCTCGACCTCACCTCCGAGAAGGAGCGGCAGCCCAGTGGTAGGCCCCGCGATACCACCTACGCTTCAGTCGACCCGCCCTTCGTCATCGACCCTCTTCCGGCGGCGCGCCCGGTCGGCGAGGCCTCCGAGGAGCCTGCTCGTCGCCTCGCTCGCGCGCACCACCCCGTCGGCACCGGCGTCGAGCGCCCGACCCCGCAGGTCACTGGTCTTCTCGACGGCGAGGGCGCTCCGCCGCCTTGCCGCGTCCAACGCGTCCTGCCCGGACCCCACCGCGTGATCTCGGGTATCGACGACGGCGGTGACCCACCGGCGAGCCTCGGCGGTGTCAGTGTCCGTCACGAGGTCTAGGTGTTGTGGGTCATGACGTTGGTGACACGCCGGGAGGTGGGGGCGTAGGCGAGGGGTAGGCCTTGAACCGCAG
>NZ_JACSPN010000041.1 GCF_015142735.1 Oerskovia douganii
GCCCCGCGGGGACCGCAGCCGCACGGCTGTTGAACGACTGCGACGCGCTCTTGCCCGGCGCCACCGACGCGAACGTCTTGGTGCCGAACGGCGTCGTGAGCGCCACGGTCACGGCCACGTCCTCACCGTTGACCGCACGCACCGTGAGGTTCGCCCGGCCCGCGACGCACTGCGCCTTGGCCGTGACCGCGAGGTCCACGGGCTCGACCTCGGCACCCGCCGCGAAGACCCACGTGTCGACGTCGAACAGGTCGCCCTCCTGGTCGCCGGCGAACGTCAGGTAGACGTCGTGGACGCCGGTCGTGCGGTCGATCGTGGTCGCGAGGTCGGTCCAGCTTCCGTCACCTGCGGGCACGTCGATCGTGCCGACCAGGTTCTCGCTCGTGGATGTGTCGGGGCTGTCGAGCCGGACCTCGACGCGGCCGCCGGCGAGGGGCGCGATCGTGGTCCTGAACTCGGTCGCCCCGTCCTGCCCGAAGTCGACACCGGCCAGGGCCACCCAGTCGCCGGAATCGATGTCCGTCAGCTTGAGAGCGGGCTTCGACGTCGGGCTCGTGAGCAGCGCGGTCGTGATCCCCTTCTGGTAGCCGATCGTCTCGGCCTCGATGATCGAGTACGGGTCGAGGGGCGCGATCTGCGCGACTCCCGTGTAGTCGGCGTCGACCTTGTTCATGGTGCCATCCGGCCGGAACGTGACCTCGTTGACGTGTGTGCTGCGGAATCCCCTGACCTTGCTCGCGTCCCCGCCCACGAGGGCGAGGTTGAGCGTCTGGGCGTGGTACGCCATGTAGTAGGTGCCGCCGAGCTCGAAGAACGACTGGTGGTTGTTCCCTCCGACGCCGAACTCCTGGTACATGCCGTCCAGGACGGTGCCCTCGAACTGCTCGGGGGTCCAGGGGCCCTCGGGGGAGTCGGCCATCATGTAGGCGATCACGCCGTTGGCCGGGTAGCCCGGCGACGGAGCGACGCTGCTGAAGTTGGTCGAGTAGGAGTAGTAGTACTTCCCTTCGCGCTCGAAGACGTGGCTCGCCTCGAACATGCGGGGGGCGTCGACGACCTGGGCAGTCCCG
This sequence comes from Oerskovia douganii, assembly GCF_015142735.1. GTDB lineage: Bacteria > Actinomycetota > Actinomycetes > Actinomycetales > Cellulomonadaceae > Oerskovia > Oerskovia douganii. Next base: position 1,071 of record NZ_JACSPN010000041.1, read on the forward strand.
ACGGTGGAGACCATGTCGTCGCCGAGCTTGATCCAGCGGGTGGTCCTGGGGTTGTTGGGCGTCTCCGGGGCGTTGCCCTCGCCTCCACCGAAGTACAGGTAGCCCTGACCGGACTCGTCGACGACCACAGCAGGGTCGAACAACCAGTTGCCGTTGTTGGCCGCTCCGGGAGTCTCCGGGCTGATGAGCGGCTTGCCGAGGGGATCGGTCCAGGGGCCGAGCGGCGAGTCGGCCTCGAGGACGCCGACGCTGGCGGCGTTGTTGGCGAAGTAGAGGAAGAACTTCTCCTTGCCGTCGACGACCTTGCTCGCGAACGCGGGGGCCCAGGAGTTGTTGGCCCAGGTCGCAGCCCCCGTAGACCCGGCCACCTGGATGGGTCCGTGGTCGGTCCAGTTCAGGAGATCTGCCGAGCTGATGACGCTGATCTGGTTGATCTTCCCGTAGGTGTTCGGCGTGCTGATGTTGTTCTCGTCTGGCGCCCACTCCTGACTGTCGTTGGTCGTGTAGACGTAGACCCGACCGTCGTGCGAGAACGCGTACGGGTCGGCGCCGAACATGTGGGAGACGAGCGGGTTGCTGTTGCCCGGGGTCTTGCCGACGGCGTCGAACCCGCCACCGCCCGGGCTCGCGAGGGTGACCGACACGTCGTCGACCAGGAAGTCCATGAGGTGCTGCTCGGGGTCCGCCCCGGGCGTGCCCGTCCACGGGGTCTCGAGGAAGATCCTGGTTTCGGCGGGCGTGGGGCCCGCGGGCAGGAGCCAGGTTCCCTGGAGCGTGCCCCACTCACCACGATTCAGGGTTCCGGTCGCGATGTTCGTGTAGCTGGAGCCCCCGGTGAACGCGGTCACGAAGAACTGCTTGGTCGCGGGGCCCGTGTCGTAACGAACCTTGGCGGAGACCGTGTAGGAGGTCCCGGCCTCGACCTTGCCGGTGAGGTCTTGCCAGGGACCGGACTGCGTCGCCTGACGGCCCGTCACGAGGACCGCACGGTCGCCCGAGTACGCGTCGTCCGAGAGTTCGAGCGAGCCACCGTTGCGGATCTCCCACGGTGCGAGCGACCCGTCCTCGAAACCCGGGTTCGCGACGATGTTGGGCGACACCGCGGCCGTCACCGAGAGGGGCGGGGGGCTGGTCGCGGCCGTGCCGGGTACTGCGGCCGCGGTCGTCCCGGCAAGGACCAGGGCCGCCGCCAAGGTCACCGCCGTCGTGCGTCCTGCTGTGCGTGCGTGACGTCGAGTCACAAGAGCCTCCTTGCTCGATCGGATGGGTCGTGCGTGAGTGCTCCGGTCGCGCCACGGCGACCGGTCCGCTCATGCCCTCCCGGACACGGCGGCCTGCGGTCCCCGGCTGCGACGCCGGGGACCGCGTGGTGACTACGAGCCGTCAGGACCGTAGGCGAGCGTGCGTGACGCGGTGACGTCCTTGCCCTCGATCGTCCTGGTGACCGTCACTGTCGCCTCCCCCGCCGGCGCGTTGACGAGCCGGGTGGCGAAGGACTGCTGTGCGCTCTTTCCTGGCGCCAGACCTGTGAACGTCTTGATTCCGAACGGTGTCGCGAGGACGACGTCGACCGGTCCGTCCTCGTCGTTGACCACACGCACGGTCACCGTGTCCCTGCCCGCGACCGTGCGTACCGTCGCAGAGGCCGAGAACGCGAGGTCCGGAGCATCGGTCTCGACGAGCGAGGCCAGCGCGACGGCCAGGGCGTGAGCTGGTGCGTCGACCTGGTTCTGCGTGGACGGAGAGGTCGTGGCACGTGCCGTGGCGAGCGCCTTCTCGACCGCGGACCACGACTCAGGTGAGTAGCGGGCCTCGTCGAGCCCCTCGGCCTCGGCGATCACCGCGTCCAGCGGGGCTCGGTCCGCCCCGCCGTCCGCGTCCAGCGTGTCGCTCAGGTAGTAGTAGTCGAAGTCCACGGTTCCGCCGGTCTGCTCAGTGGCGTAGCTGAACAGCCCGAACCGGTTCGCCATGAAGTGCGACAGGCTCCAGTCCATGACGATCGGGCCCTGCGGGGTACCGAGCGGCTGCCAAGTGCGGCCGTCGAGGCTGTAGGAGAACTGCACCTTCAGCTGACCCGGGCTGGAGGCGAAGTCGGCGTCGGCCTTGAGCCGCACGTCAGTGTCGGCCCCCAGGTCGATCGTGGTGCCCGGGACGAAGGCCTCGACCGCGGCCGCATCGATCGACTCGTCGAAGGGCTGCAGACGGGTCACGAGACCCAGGGTGCGGGTGCCGCCGACCTGCTTAACCGCTGCGTAGGTGAAGCTGCGACCGTAGACCGCGAGGCCTGCGACGTCGCCGTCGATCATCTTCGACACGTCCAGCCGGGTCTCGGCCGACGCCGTCGGGCCGAACGTGCGCTGGGACAGGGTGTTGCGGGCCTCCTCGAGATACGTCAGGTCACGACCGGGGGCCTTGCTGTACTCGGCCTCGCCCGTCACGACGTGCCCGTTCGTGAGGCGCAACCATCCTTCGCGCTCGGTCAGCGACCAGTAGCGGTTGTCCGGGTTGTGGTTCCACTCCCATGCCAGGTCCAGGTCGGAACCGTTGTACCCGACTTCGTCGGCGTGGGCATGGGCGGTCTGCGGTGACCGGCCGACGACAGATACGTCGTCGAGCAGGTACTCGACACTCGACGACGCCGGCTGCGGGTTCGCCCACGGTGTCTCGACGGCGAGCTTGAAGGAACGCACGTCAGCATCGGCCGGCACGGTGTAGGTACCGCTGATCGTCGCCCACGCACCCTTCGTAACGGTGGCCCCTGCCAGGGCCTTGACCCCAGCACCCCAGTCGCCCACGACGTCGAACCGGACGGCGTCCGGTCCATCTGTGTAGCGCACACGTGCGGAGACCTCATACGAGATCCCTGCTTGGATCTTCCCGTCGAGCTGCTGGTGGGGGGCCGAGCCGTTGAGCGTCCGGTTCGCCACCCGCAAGGAAGCCGCCCCGGACGAGGGCGTGTCCGGGTCGCGGGTGATGGTCGCGCCGAACTGTGCGCTCCACGGCACGAGGCTGTCGTCCTCGAAGCCCGGGTTCATCACGAGCTCAACGCCGAGCAACGACTCCTCGTACTTGGGCACTGCGGGGATCTCCCACTGCGTGTCACGAAAGGCCTTGTGCTCGGCGTCGTTCGCGAAGTCGTCGGACGCCACGACCGACCTGAGCCGCTCCCGACGCTCCTGCGCGGGAGTCAAGATGATCGGTTTGGCAAACGTGTCCCCCGCCTTCACGACGCCGTTGTTCCCGAAGGTCGGCCAGCCGTCTTGCCAGGTCGCGGGAACCAGCGCCGGGATCCGACCGAGCGGGTAGGTGTCACGGAAGAACATCCCGTACCAGTCAGTTCCCCCGTCGGCCGATGCGATGTCGACGAGTCCCCCCTGAGCGAACCCGTCGGAGTCCAGGCCGCTGCGCACCTCGTAGGTGTTCGCCCCGCCAACAGCCGTATAGCGACCGAGGAGCTCCGGTGAACGGAACATGACAACCTGTCGGTTGCCCCCGGCAGGCCAGGTGATCGTCGTCATGTAGTAGTAGCCGTCGAGGTACGAGACCTGGATCCCCTCGTAGTGCATGCCACTGGCGAGGATCGGGAAGTCGGGGAAGTCCTTCGACCCGAAGATGTCGGGGTACTCGGCGACGATCGTCGTCAGGTCGTCGCTGAGCTGCACGGCACTGGTGCTTCCCGAACCATGGAAGATGTACGGGGTCCCGCCGTCGGCCTCGTCGAAGAACAGCGAGAGGTCGTGGAAGCCTCGACCGAGAGCGACCTTGTCCCAGGTCCCGTCCTCGATGTCGTCGGTGCTGTAGATGTAAGCGCCACCGAGGTTGTTGGTGTTGAAAGCCACGTAGAACCTGCCGTCGTGATAACGCAGGGACGAGGCCCACTGCCCCTCGCCGTACGAGTTCTGCCCGTTGCGCAACGACGACGCGTCGCCGATGCTCAGCCGGTCGTACACGTAGTTGACCGTCTCCCAGTTCACCAGGTCGTACGACTTCATGATCGGAGCGCCCGGACTCAGGTGCATCGTCGTGCTGATCATGTAATAGACGTCGCGCCCTTCCGCGTTCTCAGCAGCTGGTACACGTATCACGCTGATGTCCGGCACGTCGCTGTTCACCAGCGGGACCGAGTACGTCCCGTCGCCGTTGTCCGTCGAGGTCAGGCCCGACGGTGTCACCGCCGGATCGACAGCGCCGGCCACTGTGGTGGGGACGAGCAGGCCGAGGGCCACCCCTCCTCCGACGAGAGTGCGCAGGAGGCGCCTCTTCCTTGATGTCACGTCAACTCCCTTGTTTGGACATACAGATTTGCGGGCCCCGACGGGCGGGGCAGTGCTGGATTGGTGCCGGGGGTGGGGTGGACCGCGCGTGACCCGGACCACCCCCGGGTGGGTCAGCAGGTCGGGGGCGGTGGCCGTATGGCGTGCTGCCACGAGGCAGAGGCCCTCGTCACACCTCTGCCCCGTGGTGGTCAGTCGCAAGTGACCGTGTCGAGTGCGGCTCTTCGTACGGTCATGGCCTCCTTTCGTCACGCCGCCCGTCGCAAGGACCGGGATTCTCCTGACCAGCACGGTGGGGGTGCGCACGTCGAGCGCCTGGTACGCGCTCTCGTGTACGACGCCCACAAAGCTGCCGCGCACCGTCGAGTCGTCGAGCCCGCACCGGGCGAAGTTGCAGCTTCGCTCCTGGTACGTGCAGCGACGAGCCCGCTCCGGTCAGATAAGTGGGGTCGGGTCAGGCAAGCCGACAGCGCGTGTCGGCATGTCCAAGGGCCCGGTACACGACATCGACGCCGTCACGTACTGAACATTCCACGACGGTCGTAGTCCCCGGTGGCGCCAAAGCCACACGCCTGTTGAACGACCGTGACGCGCTCTTGTCCGGCCCCCATAGCGAACTGGCCGAGGTCATCGCGGTCGTGCGTTCGTGACGGTGTGTCACAAGAGCCTCCTTGCCCTGTTGTTCTTCGTGCTGGTACGGCCGTCAACCCCAGTCGTGGCGAAGGCCCCGAAATTCGGGCGACCTCGTCACTGGCCCGGCGAAGGAACTCAGCCTTGAGACCCCGGGCGGCCAACAAGCGATACCCGCTCGCCATCGAGCGAAACTGTCGACCAGGCGTCCCACCGCCTGGTCCGGCGTCAAGCCCTGCCACGCCTGCCAGTCATGTTAACGCTCACACGCGTAGAGTCAACTGCCTGCGCGGGGTGAATCAGCGGATCCGACGTCTCTGTAACGAGCTCACCGCAGCTCAGCGTGCTGGTCTGCGGTGAGCTCGTTCTCGTTGCGGAAGACCACGCTGAGCCGGGTCTCTCGGCACAGGGTGCGATCGCTCCATCTCGGTCAGGGAGGTGGCGCTGTTGAGAATGCTGGCGCGCGGGGAGAGAAGTGGCGCACCGGTCGGATTCGAGTTCGCGCTGGCTGGCACGTCGCGCCGCGTCACCCTCAGCCCCCGCATGCTCAAGGAGTTCCGGCCCCATCTGGCGTCAGAAGGTGCATGCTGCTCGTCACGGCGAGTACGCCCTCACGGCCGACGAGATCCGCCGCGTGCTCGAAGCCCGGATCCACCCGGACAACCGCCGCTAGACCAGCGGGGTCGGGCTCAGTCCTCTAGCAACGACCGCCTTGTCGGACATCGCGATACCTGCGATGTGTGACAAGGCGGTCGTTCTGAGTTCTCGTTCAACCGCTCCGTAGCCATGGCGACATCGCGCCGCTCCATCTGGGCTTCCACGACATGGCCGGAACTATGGTGAAGTGACGGCGGCCAGGTGTCGGTAGAGGGTGTCTCGGGAGACGCCGATAGCGCGGGCGACGGCGGCGAGGGACTGTCCGCCGGCGAGGGCGGTGCGTGCGGTGTCGATGCGGTCGGGGGTCATGACGGTGGGGCGGCCGCCGACGCGGCCGCGCGCGCGGGCGGCGGCGAGGCCGTCGAGGGTGCGTTCGCGGGCGAGGTCGGCTTCCATCTGCGCGACGGCCGCGAGGACATGGACCATGAGGCGACCGGCCGCACTCGAGGTGTCCAACGTTTCCGAGAGCGATCGCAGAGTGACAGCCCGCTCGTCGAGGTCGCGCACGAGGCGGGCGACGTGGGCGGCGGAGCGGCCGAGGCGGTCGAGCTTGGAGACAACGAGGGTGTCTCCTTCGCGCAGCCCGGCGAGCACTCGGGCGAGCTCGGGGCGGTCCTCGCGGGTGCCGGATGCCTTCTCCACGACGACGTCGCGCTCGTCGACGCCGCCGGGTCCGGTGAGGGCATCTATCTGGGCGTCGAGGTTCTGCGCGGTCGTTGAGACGCGGGCGTAGCCGTAGGTGTGAGCCATGGCGCGAGGGTAGCGAAAACCCCCGGGTTGCGTTCTGCGACACCTGGGGTTTTCGGGCACTAGTTCTGCGACATGTTCTGTCGGCGTGTCGCGGCCGCGGCGGAGGTGTCTTACAAACGGTCGGTTCTGCATCGGAACGACCACCCAGCGCTTGTGAAGCCTGTCACAAAGAGTGTCCAGCGCGTGACGTAGGGGTTGTGGGTCGTCAGTCTTGTGCCACGTGCCGCTCATACGGGGTGGCGTGACCTGCAAGGGAGCAAGGGATGAGAAGGAAGTCGATCGCCCAGGTCCTCACCAGCGGCGTGCTGGTCATCGCGCTAATGGGGTCGGGGGCCACCAGTGCGATAGCTGACGGTGCTGGCGACACGGCTGGCCCGGGTGCCCACTTCGTCGAGGCGCCCGATGCGGGAGAGATAGCGGAGGCAGCCGAGGTCATGCGTGCCGATCTCGCTTCAATGGCTGCTGCTGACGACGACGTCCTCGTCGTCGATCTCGGGGGCGGGGATACTGCTGACAACGCCCTAGTGGTCAACGTCGCCGGCCTGAGCGACATGGAGAAGAACCTGGTCATTGAAGACCTCGAGGGCACTCTTGAAGGCGAGGTTGCCATTGAGGAGGCGACGCTTGGCGAGTACGTGGAGCAGCAGGTCACGACCGCTGCGCTGAAGGAGCTGCTGGACCCCCTTGCGCAGAGCGGTGGCGGAGGCCTGGCCAAGGCCGCAGCTCCGGTTCGTACGTTGACATGTGCGACCGGGGACAAGACCTACGTTGATCAGAACCTCTCAATGACCGTGCGTAACAACTGCCCGTACAAGACGGTCAACTGGGGCATGACGATCAACGCCTCGGTGCGTTCGATCATCGTTACCAACATCTCCGAGCGAGGAATGGACTGGTGGTACAACGGCGTCAAGAAGGGCCGCAATGCACCGCACAACGTCTACAAGACGTACTTCTTCCACGGGACTCTCAACCCGACTGCCAGCCCGGGTGCCGTCAAGATGGACGATCTCATGACGTTCCAGGTGAAGGTCGGGGGCAAGGTCCTTCCCGCTTCGATCTACACCTGCATGACGCTCAACCTCCGCAAGTAGAAGGAACCAGCATGGACCTGCACGGCACAGGCGTTGTCGACTCATGGTCCGGGGCCGACGGCGTCGGATCCATCCGGCTCGACGGCGACCCGCCACGCCAGATCTGGGTGCACTTCAGCACCATCCAGACTTCTCAGAGCTACCGAACACTCACTCTCGGTGAGCACGTGCTCGTCGACTACGAGTCCGCCGAGCAAGACGGCTACCACTGGCGCGCCACAACCGTCCGACACCGCGACACCTGATAGCAATCCCATGTCCGGCCCTCATCACTGAGGGTTGGACAAGGGTTCGTTCTTCGGTGGCAGACGACCTTGTCGAAATCCGGCAAACCGGCGCATGTGACATAAGATCCCTTATCGGCCCAGAAACTCGTGCGAGTTGCATCCGGTGCAAGAGCTCGCATCTCGCGGCGAAGTGCGCGTTTGTGCAGGTCAGTGCAACGTCGTCCTGGCGTGTCCGTCGACCGGATCTCCCGGCTCTTGCCGTGTTGCCGCAGATCACCGCAGAGTCGATCGTGATGCTGGTCGCGCCGACCGGATCTCCCGGCTCTTGCCGTGTTGCCGCAGATCACCGCAGAGTCGATCGTGATGCTGGTCGCGCCGACCGTCGTCGGGCTCCTCATCGCGCGCCCAAGGCACGTAGGCAAGATCATGGCCGTTATCCTGGCCATCGCCCTCGTCTTCTACCTGCTGCTGACGTTCACCGGAGAGACGATCCCACCACCACCGGTCGAGCCAACCTTCGGCGCGTAGCCGTCGTCGTGGTGCTCGAGCGGGTCATCCCCTCGGCCTGCCGACGGATATCGAGACTTGACGCCCGGGCGGCGTACCAGCCGATCAGGACGGCCAGGACGATAATGCCGACGCCGAGCATGAGCCACCCACTGCTGTCGCCACCACCGTCCATGCACCTGACCGTACCGCGCGCCGGTAACTCTGGAGACACGGTCTGGAACCAGCCGAGGTGTACGAGCTCGTACCTCCCGAGCACGCACGCCTACCAGTAAATTTGCGCTGGTCGGAAGGGGTTTCGGGGCGCTCAGGCTCGGTGATCGAGTTCGTCCTCGACGACCGCCTCGAACTCGGCCGCGCTCGGCAGCACGCCGCGGGCGTCCTCGGGCAGGCCTTGGTAGTCCGCGACGGCGATCGGCACCCGGGTTCCGGCCAGCGCATACCGCACCGTTGGGCGGGTCTTGCCCGTGCACAGCAAGATCCCGATCGTCGGGGCGTTGATCTGGGCCGGCGGACTGGTCGTCCACGATCGCGACATACGTGCCGAGCTGGCCGACGTGGGCAGGCTCGAACGGCCCGGTCTTGAGCTCGAGCACGACGTACCGCAGCTGCTCGACGTGGAAGAACAGCAAGTCGACGTAAATCTCATCCAACGGGTCGAATAAGCCTGGTGCGTGGCGGGCGAGATAGGAGTCGTGCACAAACTCGAATTGCACTAGCCGCCCCGAAGCGCGTCAGTCCAACCATTCAGTCGCGACTAGCCCTGCTTCCACAGCGAGCTCGCCCTCGGTGAAATATACGACGATGGTCTCAGGTAATTCGGCCGACTCTTCGAAGTAGTCGAACTGCCAGAAATCCATTGTGCTTAGCACCTCAACAGCGCCCTCCGCACGCATGCCCGCGATGCGCCCGAGGGTCACAACCAGACCGCCCATCGGTGTATCGAATCGTAACAATAGGCTCCTAGCCCCCGGCTGGATACAGACGCTGACGAGTGTTGAGTCATTGAAGAGATCGACGACGCCCCTCTCCGTATGAACGTCGACGATGCCGACATCGCGCTTCCAAGGCAAAAGCCCTCGAAACTCCATGCTCATACCGCCCTTCGCAGGTGCCAGTACACACGGCCAAGATCACGCCACGTCATCATCGACGTGTTCTTGCGGTCCGGCTTGCCCCAGCCGGAAGGTGATCTATCATTCCTTGGCTGGTACACCTTGTGCGGCGTTGGAACAGATCGGCCGTTTGCGAAGTGCGCCTTACCCTTGAGGTCATAGTGCCACTTTCCAGCATTAGCTTCGATCGTGACACGAGACCTGCCGCCGTTATATTTCTGCGCCATCCTCGCTCCGACAGCTTGTTTTGCGGCCGTGTTAGCGCGTGTGACAAATGTACACGCAGCATTGTGAACCAGTTGATCGCTTTGCGCTATTCCAAACTTGGTCGCACTGACAAAGTAGGTGTGCGGGCCGCTGACGTGGAGGTTGTGGACGGTCTGGTTGGAGAGCCAGCCGCGGTCGTGCATGGCCTGGACGATGGTGATGCCACCGGTGGAGCCGACGAGGCGGTCGCCGGGAGTAAGGTCTTCGGCGTCGGCCCAGCCCTTGCCGTCGACCCAGAAGGGGTGGTTGCCGGTCGCGGTGATCGGCGTGTCTGTGCCTTCGATGGTGATGTCGATGAGGTGCTTGGTGCCGGTACCGGTGATCGGGTAGATAACCTGCTCGACGGTGACGTCGCCTGAGGTTGAGTCGCCGGCGAGGACGAGGTCGCCGGTCTCGAGGGTCTCTATGGGTGCGAGCGTGCCGTCAGCGAGGCGTACGAGTGTTCCTGCGGCGAAGCTGTTGCACGACCGGATGGCCTTGGCCCCTGCCCGGATCTTGTTCCCCGCCTTGACCGCGACCGAGGCTACGGCGAAGCCGGCACGGACGCCTGCGCCGGCTCCGACGAGCTGGGCTGCGGCGGTGACTCCCATCTCGAGGGCCTTGCCATTGTTGCCGGATGCGGCGTAGGCGACGGCGGAGACGCCGGCTGCGGCGGCGCCGACGGGTCCGGGGATCCAGGACGCGACCTCACCGACGACCGCGACGGCCTTGACGAGGCCCTTCCAGGAGAAGGTGCCAGCGAGGTCGGTGCAGTTGACGGGGTCGGCGTTGCAGTAGTCGTATGCGCTGGCGGAGCCGCCGGCGACTTGGTCGGTCTGGAGGAAGCGGCCGGTGGCGGGGTGGTAGAGGCGGACGCCCATGAGGATGGCGCCGGTGGGGGTGTCGGCGTTGCGTTGTGCGGCGCCGAGCCACCCGTACCGGGCCGGGGGCGCGTTGCCCGTCTCGCCCGATGTCATGGGCTGGGGGTTGCCGAACTCGTCGAACGACGTGAACCGCGCCTCGGCCCACGAGGCCGCGGTGGCGCCGTCCGCGATCGGGAGGGTGGCGGTGATGTCGCCGTGCAGGTCCACGATCTGCAGGACGCGTTCGCCGGTCTTGCCGGTCTCGATGGCGAGGTTGCCGTCCATGCCTTCGACGTACCGGGTGAGGTTGTCCGGCAAGGTCGCGTCCTCGACGATCCACGCGGGACCGTCGCCGTCGCCGTCGTAGTGCGTGATCTTCTCGGTCGAGTTAGCCCAGGCACCGTCGACCCACGCGTAGTCATCTTGCGTGGAGAACCGCATCAGCGGGTCCAGACCCCACTCGGTGCGCTTGGTCTGCGGCACCTCCTGGGCCGCGACGAGGTCGTTGAGGAAGTACGACGTCGCGGCGGTCGCCGCGCCGTCGGCGGTGGGCATGACGGTGGTGCGCCCGAACGCGTCGTACGCCCACGTGTTCCCGCCGGTGCCCGAGGTCGTGACGAGGCGGTCTGCCGAGTCGTAGGTCGACGTGGCGGTGGTGGCGCCGGTCGTGCCAGGGCAGGTGCCTGTCGCGTCGCCGGTGGCGGTGGTGGTGGCGGTGCGGTTGGTGTGGTTGTCGTAGGTGTAGGTGCGGGTGGTGCAGGTCTCGGTGGCGGCAGAGTTGTCGTTGACCTGGGTGAGGCGTCCGAGGCGGTCGTAGGTGTAGTTGCGCACGCCGCCGGGGGTGGTGTGGGTGATCCACTGGCCGCGGTGGTTCTCTACGACGGAGTCTTGGGCGATGACGGTCTCGTCGGCGGTGCGGGTGTAGGTGCGCGAGACCGGGACGCGGGCGGTGTCGTATCCGAGGGTGAGGGTGACGCCGCCGGGCAGGGTCTGGGACTCGAGCTGCCCGTCCGGCCCCCAGGAGGCGGTGATTTCGCCGGCGACGGAGTCGGTGATCTTGGTGACGTACCCGCGGGGGTCGACGGCCCGGTCGTAGGTGTAGGAGCGGGTGGTTCCGATGGAGTCGGTGACCTGGGTGGGTTGCCCGTACCGGTCGTAGGTGGACTTGGTCCATCCGCCGTGGGCGTCGGTGTACTGGACGAGGCGTCCGAGGCGGTCGTACTCCTTGACCACGCTCGCGGTCTCGGCCCCCGAGGCGTTGACGGACGCGTTCTTCACGATGTCGCCGGTCGCCGGGTCGTAGTTGGTGGTGGTCTTGGCGATTGGGAGCCCGGTGGCGGGGCCGTTTCCGGTGATCTCGACGGCGGTGACGCGGTCGGCGGCGTCGTAGTTGGTGGTGGTGGTGCGCTTGACCTGCCCGGCACCGGTCCCGACGTAGTCGGACACGATCGTGGGTGAGCCGAACTGGTTGTAGGCGTCGTTGCGCTTGACCGGCAGGTCCGCGCTCATGCGCGCGAGGTCGTGCCCGGTCACGGGTCCGCCCGCGAGCGTGAGACAGGGCTGGCCTGCCCATTCCGGCTTGTTCGCGCACGATGCGTCGCCCGGATTGGTCCCGGCGGTGTAGAAGATCGTCCGGGTCGTAGCGGCGTCGGTGCCGGTGGATCCGGGCTTGCTGGACCGGACCGCCCGACCCTTGTTGTCGTACACGACCGTTGAGGTCAGTGCGGTGGGTTGGCCGGCGTCGACGGTGATCGAGGTGGCGTTCTTGTGCACCCAGCCCGAGGTTGCGCCGAGCGCGGACGCCCCGTCGACAGGCGTGTAGGCGGTCTTGGTGGTGATGGGGTCGATCTTGTCCCCGCCTGCGGGGTCGAGGCCGGTGGTGGTCTCGGTCGTGACGAGGTGGTAGGCGGCGCCGTCGGGCTTGCCTTCGTCGTAGGTGTAGTCGGTGTGCGGGCGCAGCAGCCGGATGTCGTTCGGGTCGTTTGCGAGCGCGAGCTGTTGCGCGGGCCCGGTCTCGGAGATGACCTCGAGCCCGTCGGCGGAGTACACCGACCTCGCGTCGAACAGCGTGGCGAGGTCGATCGACGTGCGCTCCTGAAGACCCCAGTCGGTGAGCATCTGCTCGGCGTTCGGCAGCTTACGTAGCGCGAGCAGCCGGTTCGTGGCGTCCAGGGTGCGGATCGTCTTGCCGCTACGGTCGTACTCGGCGGTGTCGATGAACCCCTCGACCGGCGCGTCCTTCCCGGCCGGGGTCGCGGTGTTGACCTCAAGGCCCGCGGCGTTGAGGTAGTGCACGGTGGCGGGCTTGTACCCGTCCGCACCCGGCGCGGTCGCGGTCGCCGTCGTGACCGACGGGACGTCTTGCGGTCCGAAGACCGCGGTGGCGTCGGTCGGCCCGTCAGACTGCGCCCAGGTAGCAAGAGACGCAGACGACAGGTCGTACGGTCCGCCCTTGGCCCGCGTGAGCGGCACGTTGTATACGACGGTGCTCGTGTTTACCGGCCCGAGCTGGTCCTTCGTGCCGGACACGAGGGACACACGAGAGACCTTGAGCAGGCGTCCGAGCGACGGGTCGACGAAGTCGCCGGCGCCGGTCTTGGACGCGCCACCAGCCCCATAGGTGAACGTGTAGGGCTCTTCGCCCGGTGCGGTGACCTTGGCCAGACGGCTGTCGGCGTCGTACTCGTAGCGGGTCACCAGAGCCGGGGCACCGGCGGCGGTGATGCGCGGGTCCTCGACCTCGACCAGGCGCCCGGACACGTCGTACCGGTAGCGGGCGACTTCGACTTTCTTCATCGCCGACATCGCCGGGTCCCAGACCCAGACCCAGACCAGTGACGCCTGCCCGATGAACGCGCCGGGCGTGGTCGCCGTCGCGGTGGTCGACCCGGCGTAGCCGAGCTCCATGACCTCGCACCCGCGCGACGGGGTCGCGGTCGTGCACGCGGACGTGTTCGCCGGCCAGCCGTCCACGCCGTCCTCGATGGGGGCGATCACCCGGTACAGGCGCTGCACGCCGTTCATGTCGGTGTAGATGTGCCGCGCCTGCCCGGAAGCGACCGGCGGTGCCGTCGTCTGGACCGCGAAGTCACCTGTCGACTTCGTGCGCGCGAAGTCGGTTGTTGTTCCGTCGATCTCCGTCAGTCGCCACGCGTTCGCGTTCGTGCGCACGAGCTTGAGGTCCTCGGCACCGGGCTCAGGGAACCACTTGGTGCGGTCGCCGGTGCTGAACCAGATCTGCGACCCGCCTGTGAGGTGCACGGCGGCGACGTCGTCGTACGGCATCGAGATTCTCGTGTACGCGGTTCCGGCCGCCGCGTCGGCGGTACCCATCGCCCACTCGGGTCCGAAGGGGGTCCCGATCTGGCGGACCGAGATGTCGTCGTAGTAGACGGCCTTGCCCGAGTTCGGGGCGTTGCCGTTGTACAGACGCAGGAAGGCCTCGTTGGAGCCGGTGGGGATGGTGAAGTCGAAGCTGAGCTCCTGCCATGTATCAGTCTTCGTTGCTGGTTCTGACCGACCAGTGGTGTAGTGCGTCTCGGTCGACTTCTTGGACAGCATCATGATGCGGTTGCCCGCCGCGTTGGGCGGGTTGAGCCCGGTGGCGGCGGGCACGTAGATCCAGCCGGAGACGCGGTAGGTCGCCCCGGGGCGCAGACCGAGTCGAAGCGCGCCGTAGTCTCCACCGACCGAGCCATAGGTGTTGTCATTGCCGGTGGTGCCCGGCACGATCTTTACGCTCTGTGTGCCGGAGTGGAACCGGATGGAGTCCATCGACGCCACGGCATGCCCACCAAACGCACCGGTCGCACCATGGACGTTCGTGTACTCAGCGCCTTCGGTGGCCGGGCGTACCAAGTCTTCTTGCAGCTGGTAGCCGGAGTCGGTGTCGCGTGAGGACGTGGTACGGACCAAGGAGATGCCGAACTCCTCGACGTCGGTGACGGAGACCTTGTGGTCCCCGGTGAGCAGGTTCACCGAGCCGGGGCCGATCTCCGTGGAGGCGGCACCGGTCGCGTCGGGGTCGACCGTTACGGTCACCCACTGGGCGTTCGTCGCTCCGGCGCCCGCCGCGCTCGTCGCGAGGACTGCACGGACCTGAATGGGTCCCCCGGCGAATCCGAGGGTGGTGGCCGCATCCCATGTGACATAGCTGCCTGTGGCGGGGACGGGCTGCCAACCCGTACCCCATGGGTCGCCGTCGGCGGTTGTCAGGGCGCCGGCGGCGATGTCCGTGATGACGGTCGAGTCCGGGCCGCGTCGCCATTGGTACTTCACGTGCGTCAGCGTGGTGTCGTTGGTCCCCAGCTCTAGGCGAGCGCGGCGCACGACCCGTGCACCCTCTTCGGGGGTCAGGAGCCCGGCCCGTCCCACGAGGAACGTGTACTTGGTGACTTGTGCGGAGACGTTCCCCGCGCGGTCGACGGTCTGCACCTGCACGGTGTGCTTGCCTACCGTGGTGGGCTTGATGCTCGCCGTCCCAGCGGCCCCACCCGCGACTGCGACGAGGGTGGTTGGTGCCTTGTCCAGGCCCCACTTGTACCCGGTCACCGACGTGTCGGCAGCCGCCATCTTGAAGGTGAACGTTCCTGCCTGGTTCGCGTCCTTGTGCCAGGCGTTGTCCGCGGGGTAGTCCGTCGACGACACGACGGGCGCACCCGGTGCGGTCTTGTCGACCGCGAACTTCAACGACGTCGACCAGGCACCGTTCCACAACCGACCGTCCCACGTCGCCACCCTCGCCGTGTACGCGGTGCCCTCGACAAGCACACCGCTCGGCACCTTGTACTGCACCGACGTGCCGCTCGCCCCGGTGACCTCAGCCGCGTGCAGGATCGTCCCCGCGGCATTCAGGACCTGAAACGTCGCGCGAACCTTGTCCCCGTCCGGGTCGCTGATCGTCGAGGTGAGGGTGGGCGTCAGCGTGTTCGTCCACGTCACCCCGGAGACGACCGACCCCTTGGGCGAGACGCCGACCGCACCGCCGACGTTCGGCTTGGAGTTGAACGTTCCTGTCACCGCGGGCACGTACGACCCGTAGTCGACGGAGTAGAACCGCTTCCAACCGTAGGAATCGGACTCGTTCTGCGCCCTGATGCCCAGATTGAGGTACGCATCACCACGGTTCGCGGCGTACGTCATCGCGTTCTTGACGTCGGTGCGTGTCCACGCGTCGTTGCACGACGACGAGTACCCGGCAGTCGCGCTCGTCGTGATCTGGTGCGTGAGCCAACTCGGCTGCGCGGTCCATCGCGCTCCGGCGTTGAAGTCCCCGACGTGCCAGATCTCCCAGTTGCGCGCGTTGCACGAGTAAGAGTGGAAGTTGAACAGCTCCAGCTGTGCGCTCAGGATCTGCTTGCCCGCCAGCTGCGCCGTCGGAATCTTCAGCAGTGATCGGGCGATCGTCGCCCCTCCGTCGAACGTGCCGAGGCGGATCTCACCGTCCGCGGACGTGTCCCGCGCGGTCCCGGACTGCACGTACAGGTCGAGGTAGTGGCTCGCCAGGTACATCGGTGGGTCGATCACCAGCGGGTAGGTCGTCGAGGCATCGGCAACCATGTCCTCAACACCAGAAAGCGTGACCGACACCGTCGAGGCATCCACCGCGTCGACTGTCGGGACCAGCTGTACCGACTCGGCGAGCGGATCGGGAACCGGCGAATCCGATGTCTGCTGCTCGGATCCTTGAGGTGCCGGCTCTGAGTTGGGGCCTTCCGACGCACCGATCAGAACATCGAGTTCGGGCAACGGCGCGAATGCGCGCTCGGTCGTGTCGTCGACCAGTTTCTGCGTCACGGGTGCGACAAGTTCGGCGTCAGTCTCCGCGTCCCACGCGAGCGGTTCAGACGTCCGCGACACGACCTGCCCCTCACCCGTCACGGCTTCGAGCGCGTTACCGTTCTCCGTGGGCGCGAGCGTCGCCCCGTCCACCGAGTACGTCAATGGCAGCTCTTGCGCCGCGACCGCCGCCTCAGCGTCCTCGGCGACCAGGTAGTGCCGGAACCCCGACGTGCTGGCCTCCAGCACCAGGTCCGTCCCAACGGCGACGTCCTCGTACACCGCGCGCCGACCCTCGAGTCGGGGCTCCGGCAGGTCGCCATCCCATGACAGTGCCGACCGCACACCCGTCTCCGGGTCGGTCACCGCCGCAAGCTCGACCAGACCGTCCGACCCCGGTGCGCCCCCGCCGCTGACCTCGAGGTCGCCGAAGTGCGCAACCGGGCGCACCACACCGTCCTCGCCTTCCACCAACGCGAGGTCGGTCTGCGCCCAGTCCTCCAGCGCCGTCCCGTCACCCTCGCCCTGCGGCACCCACACAGGGCCCGGGGCACTCTGAAGCGTCATCGCGCCGGTTGGCAGCGCATATGTCGAGGAGAACGGGGTCCGCTCCCCCACGACCTCGACCGGCTCGTCCTCCAGACGAGCGATCGCCTTCGCACTCACCGCGTCCGGCGCCCACAGATAGCCCCCATCGGTGCGCTCGGGCTCAGGTGCAGCCGCCGGAATCGGCGCCCCCGGCTCCTCGACCGCTGCGACCGGCTGCGCGACCGCAGGCAACCCGACCGACCCCACAGCGACTGCCGTCAGGCCTGCCAACGTCGCCACCGACGCACGCCACGCACCCGGAACACCAGAGAACGACAACAAGAACGCCATCGCGAACCAGCCCGATCCATCACGGTACGCACCAGCGCGCACCGGCAACCGAAACCCACACCCCCTACGGGCAGGCCCCAGCCTGGCTCACAGCAAGCTCACAACCAGCGAAGGTCCACGGAATATAGCCCACTCCGCACCGAGCCGTTGAAGCCGCGACCGGGTGAAACCCAGCCTGAGGACCAAGGTCCCGGCGCTACGGTGCACGCGTGCACCCCACCATCGACACCACCGCGACATCCAAGCCAGCCCACATGGATCGCGTCCATGTGCGCGACCTCGCGGGTGTCGCATGAACCCTGGCCTGGGGGTTCACCTCCCCGATCCTCTCTCGGCGAGCCCACAGGGTGCTCGCCGCAGCGGCGTGGCCGATGTGGGTCGTCGTCCTCGCGCTGCCAACGCTGCGGCGCTGAGACGGAGCTCTACCGCAACCAGATGTGCCACGGTGCGCCCTGGCCGACCTCGTCGATGCGGCGTTCGCCGACCCCCAAACCGACAACGTGTCGGCTCAGACCGGTCACCGACGCGACGACGGCCTCGATCGAGCTAGGCAGCGGCCGACCTGATAGTTTCGCAACGGCGATGGGAGCCCAGGCGCCGACCAGCGCGCACCGCACCGTCTGCGCCCGCCTCTCCGTTCACCGGGTGCACCGCCGCCGAACTCCTCGACCTGGCCTTTCGCGTCCTTCTTCCCTTCGACAACCGGAACCGGCACCAACCTCCCGGCCGGGCACAGCTAGGTCGTCATCCCCGTCACCAAGCCACGCACCGAACTGCAGGTCGCCCAGCGTCTACCCACTCTCGGCCTGGCACTCGCCGACCCGCGTCCACACGTCAAGGGCAAGATCCGCGAGATCCTGCCTCTGAGATGCTTACCCCGGCAAAGCCGAAACGTGACGAGGTTGTACCGTTGCGGCTCGATCCCCGATTGAACGCTAAGCCGGGTGCGTTGACCGGTTGAGGTGGCGGTAGACGGTGGTGCGGGCGATGCCGAACATGTCGGCGACCTGGCGTGAGGACATCCGCCGCGCTACCACGCGAGAGGCGAGAGCTCGCCGAGCGCTGGGCGGCGAGCGAGACGAAGGGCATCTCCGGCGCTTGGCTCGAAGACGACCTTTCGGTCTTCCCAGCGTCAGCTCACGTCTCGGTCGCACGCGAGAGCGAGTCGTGCTTGTGTGCCGTCAGCAGGTTCCGGAACTTGTCGCGCCACGTCCCCGTGTGAACGACCCGATCGAAGCCTTCCATCGTTCCCGACAGCAGCTCGAGCCGGCTCTTGCGCGACAGTTCCTCCCAGCTCTCGTACATCACGTAGAGCGCGTTGCCGTAGGTGAAGTTCTCGAGCGCCACGAGGTCATCGCGATACTTGAATCCGAGATAGCGGTCGACCCCCGATGCCCCGATGACTATCTGACCGGGCATGGTGCTCTGGATCATCTCGATCCGCTCGACCATGACTGCACGGTCGGGTGCGGTCGTTCGGGGCGTCAGTCCGTCCAGCACAGCTTCGTAGATTCGGTCCGGCGTGTATGCCCCTTCGGAGAGCAGCGACCAGGTGACGACCAACGAGCGTTCCCACTCCTGTCGTGACAAGGACGGGGAGACCGCTCGCGCCGGCGCGCCCAGCGCTTCATTGACTAGCGAGGCGGCCATGACGATGTCGTGGCCGTCGGCGCCGGCGTCGCGCTCGAAGAGGAACTCGCAACGCACGTAGACGATGTATCCGCCGGTGTCTGTCGGGGTGGCCTGAACGCTCAGAGGCGTTCTCACCAGGCGCGGTGATGTGATCGGCGCGACGGCGCGCTGACCTGCAGGTTCGTTCGGTCGTGA
>NZ_JACSPN010000042.1 GCF_015142735.1 Oerskovia douganii
CATGATGCGGCCGGAGATGTGGGGCTCGAGTGCGCCGTAGTCGTACGACAGCTCGGGAAGGGTGTAGACAGCCATGGTGAGTCCTCTCGATCGGTGTCGGCCACGCTAGGACCTCAACCGTGGTTGAGGTCAAGTCGGACGCCCTCGGGGCGCGGCGGTGGCGGGCGGACCCGCCGGGCGCGATCCCTGGGCACGTGGCCCTCCCCCGAGCACATCATGACCGCGCAGGTCCTGCACGTCCTTCTCAGGAACGGGCGTGTCCGCGGCTGCCGAACCCGAGGTTGGTCAGGCTTGCCCGTCGTGCTGCCTGACCAACCTCGGGTTCGGCAGCCGGCGGGACGCGACGCTCAGCTCGCGCGCTGCTGCCCGCTCATCGCGTGGATCGAGTCCATGACCTGGTCGGTGAGCTCGCGCCGCGCCTGGGCGGGCTTGCCGGACGTGATCTGACGCGCCGGATCGATGGGCGCGCCGAACTCGACCGTCACGCGGTGGATCCGCGGGAGGCGCGACCCGACGGGCTGGACCTTGTCCGTGCCCTTGATCGCGACGGGCACGATCGGGGCGTGCCCCGCGAGCGCGAGCCACGCGACGCCGGTGTGCCCCTTGTGGAGCCTGCCGTCGCGCGAGCGCGTCCCCTCGGGGTAGATCCCGAACGCACCTCCGCGGTTGAGCACCTCGAGAGCGTCCTCGAGCGAGCGCTGCCCGGCACGCGGGTCGTCGCGCTGCACGGGGATGTGGCCGAGGGTCGTGAAGAACCAGCGGGACACGCGGCCCTTGAGCCCGGTGCCGGTGAAGTACTCGGCCTTGGCGAGGAACGTGACGTGCCGGGGCGCGACGATGGGGATGAGGAGCGAGTCGACGAACGACAGGTGGTTGCTCGCGAGGATCACGGGTCCCCGGCGGGGGATGTTGTTGAGCCCGGTCACGCGTGGCCTCAGCAGAGTGAAGGCCAGGAGCGACAGGATCAGCTTCAGCACCCGGTACGTCATCCGTACATTGTGCACCGACGTGCAGCGGGGCCCGACGGCGCGCTCCCACCCCGGGCGGTCGCCGGGCGGACGGGGCCCGGGGTGCCGGGGAGAACACGCCGTCGTGCACGGATGTTCACGGCACATGGTTCGTTGCGCAGTCCAGGTGACGCGGGCGGACGAACCATGAGACCCGCGATGCTCTCGCGCGAGACGTCGGGTGCGGGAAGGGCAGGGTCTGATATCCATCCATCATGGACAGACGACCCCTCTCACAGGTCCGGGCCGACGCCGTGGCCTCCCTGGTGCGCCTGGTGACGGCACCGGACGACGCGAGCGACGGCACCTTCCTGCGCCGTGAGGTGGCCGCCCGCATGATCGAGGCGCGCGCGCACTTCATCACCAAGGACGGCCGCCCGGACTGGTCCGGCCGCACGTACGCCTACCGGGAGTTCACACGCGAGGTCTTCAGCGACGCCGGGATCTCGCGCGAGGACGCACCGACGATCCAGGCGGCGATCCGCTACCACTCCGGGAACCTCGTCCGGAAGGTCGTGCCCGAGGAGGACCTGGCCTCGGCAGGCTTCACCCTCCAGGAGTCGCCGCGCGAGCGCTCCGCGACCCGTCGCGCCGAGCGCTCGGAGGCCACCCGCCTCGTCGAGTCGGGCGGTCCCCTGGAGGGTGACGACCTTGCCCGCGCGGTGCTCCTCGCCGCCTCGGTGCTCGCCCGCGCCTCCCGCGGGTCCGTCCTCGGGCTCCCCGCCGTCTCCCGTCAGGACGTCGAGGAGAACCTGCGGTCGCTGTCGTCCCGGGCGGCGCACCTCGCCGGAGCCGACGGCTGAGCGGACGCCCCTGCAGCCGCGCCGGACCCCTCAGCCGAACCCCCTGAGCTTGCCCGGCATCGCGCTGAAGATCCTGCCGTCGACGGACCTGAGCGTCCACGTATCGACCGGGATCTTCGTGGACCACCGCGTGCTGCCGTCGGCCAGGTCGATCGAGAACCACCGGGCGTCCGCGGCCCGCTCGCTGCCCAGGACGACCGTCAGCGCCCCGCGTCCGGCGAACGCCACGGGGCTGCCGCTGGCCACCGAGCCGTCGCTGTCCGGGGCCTTCCACGTCCAGACCTCCTCGCCCGTCATGCTGTCGACGGCCACGGCCCCGGGATACGTCGCGACGACGGTCAGGTCCTGGGTCGTGAGGAGGATCTGGTTGGTGTACCGGGAGAAGGTCCACAGCTCGCGCCCCTCCTCGTCGAGGGCCACGAATCCCGAGCCGTTCTGGGAGTACAGGAGCGGCGGGGCAGTGCCGTCCGTCGCGTCCGGCTCGAGGAAGGAGCCCTCGGCGGACCACACCGGCGTCCCGTCCGCCTCGAGAAGCTCGGTGGCACCACCGTTCCAGGGCGTGAGTGCCAGCCGCCCGTCCCGGAGCGGCTGGACGAAGCCCTCCTCGTCGTCCCAGGGCAGGGTCTCGCCCTCGAGCGTGAGCGTGGCACTGACCTCGCACCCGCCGATCGAGATGATGCCGCCCGCGTCGTAGAAGTGGAGAAGGCCCGGGTACCGGGTGGTCGTCCCGTCCTCCTGCTGGATCTCGCAGGCCTCGGCCTGGTCGGTCGCCCCGTCGTGCGGGATGGTCCGGGTCCACCGGACCTCTCCCGTCCCGGCGTCCTCGACCGTGATGACGACGTCGCGACCGTCCCGGGCCCCCCGGACCAGGTCGCCGTCGTCCAGCACCCCGGAGAGGCCGCGCGCGGGGTCCAGGTCGCGGCGGGCCAGCACCTCGCCGTCGAGCCCGACCACGGCGACCATCGTCGAGGAATCGCCGGGAAAGAGCTCTGCGGCCCCCCCTCCGCCCAGACAGGTGACCTTCGTGCGGGCGGCGATCGTGGCCGCGGAGGCGTCGTCCGCCTGGCAATGGAAACCTGCCAGCGACTCGAGCCGCCAGACCTCCTCGCCCGTGGCCTGGTCGTGGGCCACGAGGGCGTCGTCCTGCGACACGAGGACACGGTTCCCGGCGAACACCGGCCAGGCCTCCCCGCCGTCCACGCCCCAGACCTCGCGGGGCGGCTGCGTCAGTCCGACGACCCCGCCGTGCGCGGTGCGCAGCTCCGCGTCCGCCTGGCGGGCGCGGGCCATGTCCAGCGCGGTGAGCCCACCGAGGACGAGGACGAGCGCCCCGGCCACGCCGGTGACGACCAGGCGCCGACGGCGCCGCGCCCGCGGGTCGGTCGGGACCGGGACGATGCCGTCCTCACCGCCGCTCGTGCCGGCACCATCGGTCGCGGCGGCACCGTCGGTCGCGGCGGGAGGGAGGTTATCGGGCGGGGTGTCGGACGGGCCCGAGGGCGCGCCTGGACGCGGGGGTCGCGGCGCGAACGGATCGTCGACGTCGTCCAGCTCGTCGACCGCCTCGAAGGCGAGCTGGCGGGGTTGCTCTCGTCGTCGAAAGGGCACGCCCGGAGCCTAGCGGCCCGGGCGTGCCCTGTGGCGGGTGCGCTCAGCGTGCGGCGACCGACACGAGGTAGTCGTCGGCGTCGTCGTCCCAGCGCAGGTCGATCGCGCCCGCGGTCTGCGCGGCCTTGCAGAACTGGAGGAAGCTGCGGTAGCCGAGCGCCTTCTCGCTGAAGTCGGGGCGCTTCTTGCGGAGCTGGTTCTTGAGCCCGGACAGCGGCACCGAGCCGCCCTGGTCGCCCACGACCGTGCGCAGCAGCGCGAAGTCGTCGCCCGCGTGCCCGCGCTCCGGGAGGGAGACCTCGGGGTCGCCCGTCGCGGGGCCCGCGCTGAGCTGCACGACGCCGCGCTCCTCGAGGTAGCGCAGGAACTCGCCGAAGTTGCGGAAGCCGTAGTCGGCCTCGCTGAACGTGGGGTCCTTGCGCAGCAGCGTGCGCTTGAGCGTCGAGGCGACGACGGCCCCGCTCGACGAGCTCGACAGGTCCGCGAGGGTCTGCGCGACGAGGACCGCGAGGTCCTCGTCCTCGTTGGTCGAGGAGGCCCCGTGCCCGACGGCGGACCCGAGCTCGGCCTCGACGTCCAGCGGGACCGGGGTCGGCTCGGTCTCCGCCTGGGCCGCCTCTGCAGGCGACGCGGGCGACGCGGGCGGCGTCGCGGCCTCGGGGGCGGGCGCGGTCGCAGCCTTGCCCGACGAGCCCGACGAGCGGCCGGACGACTTGCGGGTCGTGCTGCGGTTCGAGCTGTTCGAGGAGCGCTTGCGCTCGACGGGCTCGTCAGGGATCTCGACGCCCTCGAGGCGGTCGTAGAAGAGGAACTCGTCGCACGCGGGGGGAAGCAGCTTCGAGGTCGAGTTCTCGACGCCGATCCCGATCACGCGCTTGTTGAGCTCGCGCAGCTTGTGCACGAGGGGTGAGAAGTCGCTGTCCCCCGTACACATGACGAAGGTGGAGATGTACTCACGCTCGAAGGCCATCTCGATCGCGTCGACGACCATCTTGATGTCGGCGGCGTTCTTGCGCGAGGCCCCCATGCGCTGGGGCATCTCGATGAGCTCGACCTGGTGGCGGGTCAGGGAGCGGCGGTCCTCGTCGAAGTACGACCAGTCGGCGTAGGCGCGGCGGACGACCACCCGGCCGCGCGCGGCGAGCGCGTCGGCGATCGGCTTGAAGTCGAAGGTCATCCCGCCCAGGTGGTCGCGCGCGCCCAGCGCGAGGTTGTCGTAGTCGAGGAAGACGGCCAGACGTTCTTCGGTGTCCATATCCGCCAGGGTATGGCCCGCGCAGGCCGAATGCCCATCCGCCGCGGCGGACAGCGCGTCAAGGTCCCCTGCGGCCGGAGCGTCGGCACGACGCGGCCACGCCGACCGACGACGTCCGCCCGTCCGGGGGCGCCCGACAGGCGTACGTTGGGAGAGCACCCGCAGGACCGACGAAGCGCCTTGCGGACGGGGACGAGACCGTCAAACGGGTCGATTTCCCGCTCCCAGACCCTTCTGTCTCACGATCCGAGCAGAATCTGGCTCAGATCATGGATTCCCCCTACGATCGTCAACACCATCCAGAGCGGTCGAGAGTCCTGGCTCGTTGACACCGCAGCAACCCCCCAACGGAAGCCTCCCGCGGGTACGGGTGCTACAGCCAGGTTCGATGGAGCGATTCATGACCGAGGCATCTTCCTGCGCCACCCCGCACACCGGGGTCCTGCGCACCGCACCCTGCACGAGCCGTGCGGCCACCGCTGCAGCCACCGTCCGAGCGCCCCCGGCGGCCGCACGATGAGCATCGTCGACCTGGGGCACTTCGGGCACGAGGCGCCGCGACCCACGGTGTCGTTCGAGCTCATGCCCCCGCGCCGTCCCGACGCCGCGCCCAAGTTCTGGGAGACCGCGCGCCGGCTCGTCGCGACGTCGCCCGACTTCGTGTCCGTCACGTACGGCGCGGCCGGCACGGACCGCGAGACCTCGCGCCGCGTCATCAGCCAGCTCCTGCACGGCACGCCCGTGCTGCCCATCGCGCACCTGACCTGCGTGGGCGCGTCGCGCGAGGACGTCGAGGACGTCATCACCGACTTCCTCGAAGCGGGCGTGCGCAGCTTCCTCGCACTGCGGGGGGACCCTCCGCGCGACCAGCCCGACTGGCGCCCCGGCGAGGACGGCGTGCGGTCGAGCACCGAGCTCGTGGCCCTGCTGCGCGAGGTCGAGGCCGCCCGCTGCGCCGCGAGCCCGAGCATCGCCCTGCGCGGCGCGGCGCGCCCCCTGACCATCGCGGTCGCGACGTTCCCCGACGGCAACCTCGCTGCGGGCACGAGCCGGACGCAGGAGGTGCGCCGCCTGTGGCAGAAGCAGCAGGCGGGCGCGGACTTCGCGATCACGCAGCTCTTCTACGAGGCCTCGTCGTACATCGACTTCGTCGCCGAGGCGCGCGCCGCCGGGGTGACCATCCCCATCCTCGCGGGCCTCCTGCCCATGACGGACCCGGCCCGCCTCGCGCGCGTCGAGGAGCTCACGGGCGTCCCCGCACCGCGCCGGATCGTCGAGGCCCTCGAGGCCGAGTCCGACCCGGCCGCGCGCCACGCCCTGGGCATCCGGCACTCGGTCGCGCTCGCGCGCCAGGTCCTCGCGGCCGGCGCGCCCGGCCTCCACATCTACACCTTCAACAAGCACCAAGCCGCTCTAGACCTGCTCGAGGGAGTCGACCTCGGCGGTGGGGTAGCGGGAGACGCCGGCGGCGTCTCGTCCCGCACCCCCGACCTGGCCAGCGGGCCGTGGGTCTCCGGCACTCCCCTTCCCTCCGCCGAGCCTGCCCTGGGCAGCTCCTCGGTCTGACCAGTTCAGAGGTATTCACCCATGAGTGCACCCACCTTCCCGTCCGGTTCCGTCCTCGGCTACCCCCGCATCGGCCCGCGCCGCGAGCTCAAGAAGGCCGTCGAGTCCTTCTGGGCCGGCCGGATCACGGCCGACGAGCTCGAGGCCACGGCCTCGTCGCTGCGCGTCGCCGCCGCGAAGCGCCTCGTCGACCTGGGCCTCGACGCCACGTCGGGCGCCGTGCCCGGCTCGTTCTCCTACTACGACCAGGTGCTCGACGTCGTCGCTCTCCTCGGTGCCGTCCCGTCGCGTTTCGCGTCGCTCACCGACGAGAAGGGCGCGCTGGACCTCGCGGGCTACTTCACGGTCGCGCGCGGCGCCGGTGAGGACGCCCCGCTCGAGATGACCAAGTGGTTCGACACGAACTACCACTACCTGGTCCCCGAGATCGGCCCCGAGACCCCCGTCCGTCTCGCCGACGACCGCGTCGTGCGCCAGTTCGTCGAGGCCAGGGACGCGGGTGTCGTGACGCGGCCCGTCGTCGTCGGGCCCGTGACGTTCCTCGCGCTGTCGAAGGCCTCGGACGACGCGCCCGCGGGCTACTCGCCGCTCTCCCGCCTCGCGGACGTCCTGCCCGTGTACGTCGAGCTGCTGCGCGCCCTGGCCGCAGCGGGCGCACCGTGGGTGCAGCTCGACGAGCCCGCGCTCGTGTCCGACTCGGTCGACGTGCCGGCTGCCGAGGTCCACGCCGCGGTCACCGAGGCGTACCGGGTGCTCGCTTCCGAGCTCGCGGTGGGCACCGAGCGCCCCGCGATCCTCGTGGGGGCGCCGTTCGGCGGGCTCGTCGGCCCCGGGGAGGACGGCCTCGACGGCCTCGCGCTCCTGGCCGCGACCGACGTGGAGGCGATCTCGCTCGACCTCGTCAAGGGCGCCGTCCCGGCGGGCCCCGTCGCGGGCCTGGCGGACAAGACGGTCGTCGCGGGCGTGATCGACGGCCACAACGTCTGGCGTGCGGACCTCGCCGCGAAGCTCGACGTCCTCGACGCGGTGCACGCCCTGGGCGCCGGCGCCGTCACGGTCGGTACCTCGACCTCGCTCCTGCACGTCCCGCACGACGTCGAGGACGAGGACTGGACGAACGGCTCGATCGACGTGCGTCTGCGTGACTGGCTCGCGTTCGCCGACCAGAAGGTCGCGGAGGTCGCGGTCCTCGCCCGCGCCCTGACCGAGGGCCGCGACGCCGTCGGCGCCGAGATCGAGGCGGCCCGCGCGGCCGTCGCGAGCCGCACCGAGGCGAGCGGCGTCGTCGTGCCCGCGGTGCGCGAGCGCGCTGCGGCCCTGACCGAGGGCGACTTCTCGCGCGGCGACTACGCCGAGCGCGCGGCCGCCCAGCAGGCCAAGCTGAACCTCCCGCTGCTGCCGACCACGACCATCGGGTCGTTCCCGCAGACCCCGGAGATCCGCCGGGCGCGCGCGCTCAACGTCAAGGGCGAGCTGTCCGACGCGGACTACACGGCCGCGATGCAGGACGAGATCCGCCGAGTCGTCGAGCTCCAGGAGCGGATCGGCCTGGACGTCCTGGTGCACGGCGAGCCCGAGCGCAACGACATGGTCCAGTACTTCGCGGAGAACCTCGACGGGTTCGCGGTCACGGCGAACGGCTGGGTCCAGTCGTACGGCTCGCGCTGCGTGCGCCCGCCGATCCTGTGGGGCGACGTCACGCGTCCGGCCCCCATCACGGTCGACTGGTCGACGTTCACGGCCTCGCTCACCGAGAAGCCCGTCAAGGGCATGCTGACCGGCCCGGTCACGATCCTCGCGTGGTCCTTCGTGCGCGACGACCAGCCGCTCGGCGACACCGCCAACCAGGTGGGCCTGGCGCTGCGCGACGAGATCGCGGACCTGGAGGCGGCCGGGATCGGCATCATCCAGGTCGACGAGCCCGCGCTGCGCGAGCTCCTTCCGCTGCGCAGGGCCGACCAGGCCGCGTACCTCGACTGGTCGGTCGGCTCGTTCCGTCTCGCGACCGCGGGCGTCGAGGCGCAGACGCAGATCCACACGCACCTGTGCTACTCGGAGTTCGGGGAGGTCATCGGCGCGATCGACGGCCTCGACGCCGACGTGACGTCGGTCGAGGCCGCGCGCTCGCGCATGGAGATCGTGCCCGAGCTGTCCGAGGCCGGCTACGCGCGCGGCATCGGCCCGGGCGTGTACGACATCCACTCCCCGCGCGTCCCGTCGACCGAGGAGGTCACCGACCTGCTCGAGCTCGCCGTGAAGTCGATCGACCCGCGCCTCGTGTGGGTCAACCCCGACTGCGGCCTCAAGACGCGCCGCTACGAGGAGACCGTGGCCTCGCTCGAGAACCTCGTCGCCGCGACGAACGCTGTGCGCGCCCAGCTCGCCTGACGCTCGGGACGCCGGACGGACGAGGGGCCCAGCACCGCGCGGTGCTGGGCCCCTCTCTGCCGGGCCCGGGGGCCCCCCCCCGGCGGGGGGGGGGGCCCCTCTCTGCGTGCGACGGCGACGAGGCCTGCGGGCGTCAGCGGTCCCGGCCGGCCATCGGCACGAAGCAGCCGAGCGTGACCATCCCGAGGCCCGCCGAGAAGATCAGCGCGTGGTTCGACTCGACCGTGAAGGCCCACCCGAAGGCGACCATCCCGCCCACGAACAGGATGAACGCCACGAGGAAGCGGGCGACGGCCCCGGCTCGCTCGGTGGCCTCGTTGCGCTGCGTCGTCTGGCTGCTCATGCTTCTTCGCTCCGTACTGGTCGTGTCGTTCGGTGGGTCACGCGGTGGTCCCGCGTGCCGCGGGAGAGGTCTGCCCGACGACGGCGCGCACGCGAGGCGTCAGGCCGTCAGTCCAGGTAGTGCTCCACCGTACCGGCATCCCGGATCGTCGCGGCATCCGGGTCGCTCCCGAACTCCCGTGCGGCGTCGCGCTGACGCAGGAGGTCCCAGCACTGGTCGAGCTCGGTCTCGATCGCGCGGAGCCGGGTGTGCTCCTCCGACTCCGCGATCTTCCCGTCGGCGAGCTGTTCGCGCAGCCTGCGCTCCTCCGCCACCAGGTCGCCGATGTACTGCCGGATGCCTCGGTCCTCAGCCATCCCTCCACGGTACGACCGGGGCCCCGGGCACGCCCGGCGGGCACCCGCGATGCCACCCGCTGCGGCCTCTCGCAACCGGAACCACGCGAAAAGTGACGTGTCCGACGTTCGGTGCCTTTCGGCGTGCGAGCCCCCAGGCGCGGTGCCAAGGTGATGACTCACCGGCCACAAGGCACATACGGGACTAAAGGAGAATGACATGGGTTTCATCGCATTCATCGTTCTGGGACTGATCGCCGGCCTCATCGCTCGCGCCATCCTCCCCGGCAAGCAGACCGGGTCGATCCTGATGACGATCCTCCTCGGGATCCTGGGCGCCCTCCTCGGCGGCTGGCTCGGGAGCGTCCTGTTCTCGCAGCCCCTCGAGGAGTTCTTCTCGATCGAGACGTGGCTGCTCGCCATCGGTGGCTCGATCATCGTGCTCGGCATCTACGGCGCGCTGCGCGGCCGCAACGGTCACCGCGCCTGAGCCACGGCTCACCCCAGCCGTCACCGCGGGTCGGCTGCGCCCCGCCCGGCGCGCGGTGACCACCACGAGAGGCCCGTCCCCGTCAGGGGGCGGGCCTCTCGGCTGCGGGCGGGCCGGGGCGCGGCGCATCATCGGCCGGGGATGTCCCCCGTCCAGCCGGGCGCCTGCCGGGTCCGCCCCGCGACGAACGCCACCGTGAGCCCGACGACGAGCGCGGTCGTGTGCCCGACGGCCGTGAAGCTCTGCGTCACGAGTCCCGGCGCCACCCAGTACAGGACGACGAACGCGATCCACCACCAGCGCCAGCGACGCGGCACGGCGACGGTGAGGAAGCCCATGACGCTCGCCATGACATAGCTGACGCCGACGTCGTCGACCGTGGCGACGCTCGGGTTCACGAACCCGTGGAAGATCCCTGTCGTCAGGACGACGGCCGTGCACACGGTCGCGCCGACATGGCCCATGAACCCCACGGCGAGCGAGGCGAGGCGACCGACGAAGCGCTGCGCGTAGGCCAGGACGACGAGGAGCTGGAGCACCAGCAGCACCTCACCCGGCGTCGAGATGACGAACGCGCTCGCGATCAGCACCGAGAGCGGGCGGTCACGCAGGTTCACGAGGTTGGTGCTCGTGTCCTCGTACACCTGGTCCCGCATCTCCGGGGACAGGAACCACAGCACGACCGCGACGAGCAGCACCACGGCGCAGTACACGATCGCGAGGTCCGCCCGGCGGACCGTGGACCACACGTCGGTCAGCGCGTGACGTGCGAGGTGGGCTGGGCTCGTACCGCCTGCCGGACCGTCCGTCATGCCGTCACGCTACGCCGCGAGACGTCAGCGAGCGCCCGGAACCTGTCGGTGCACGATCAGCGAGGAACGCGCCCAGAAATGTCCGCCCGCACTTTTCTGCGGAGATTCCTGCGGCTTCTCGGCGCGTCCTCGCACCGGACTGGACTTCCTGGGGGTCTTGGCTATGGTGGCCGGTTCACCTGCAGGCTGGAAGGAGGTGAGCCACATGGCCAAGAACGACAAGAAGCAGCCGTCGCTTTCCCTGAAGGACAAGCGCGCACAGAAGCGCGAGAAGGCAGCCGAGACCACCGCGAAGGTCCGCAAGCGATAGACCCCGCGCAGCGGGCGGGTCGTCGTCACGTGCATGGGCGGCGACCCGCCTCCGCAGCACCTCCCCGGAATTCTCGTGGGGGATGCAGGGGCCCGGGCGTACCATCGACGGAGAGCTGAGCCGCGGGACGAGCCCCGGCCACCGATCTTGGAGCGCATCTTTCATGCAGCGAGGAAGCGGGGCGGCCGTCCTGGCCTGCTCGGGCGCGGGCCGGACGCCCGCCCAGCACGCCTGACGCCCTACGGCGCCACCCGCCGGCGAACCTTCGCGGTTCCCCGGACGATCGGCGTACCTCGGCGGGTCCCCTCGCCCGGCGGTCCTCGCGACCGCCGGCGGACCCCGACCCTGCCGTCCCCGCTCCTGCCCGACCTGTCGGTCCTGGGCGCAGCGGGCGAGACGGCCCCTCCTGCACGAGAGCCGTAGAACCATGAACCCCCTGACCGAGAAGCAGATCCGCGCGTCCTTCGTGAACGCCTCGCGCCGTGAGGCGTCCCAGCTCACCCTCCCGTCCGACCTCGCGGACCTCCGCTGGGACCGGCTCGACTACCTGGGGTGGGTCGACCGCAAGGCGCCGCTGCGCGCCTACGTCGTCCTGCCCGTCGACGACACCCTGGTAGGGCTCGCGCTGCGCGCCCCCGAGGGGACGGCGTCACGGCGCCGCGCGGTGTGCGCGTGGTGCGAGGACGTCATCGCGACCGACGACGTGTCCCTCTACGTCGTGCGCCGGGCCGGTGCGGCCGGTCGCAACGGCGACACGATCGGCACCCTGATCTGCACGGCGTTCGCGTGCTCGAGGAACGTCCGCCGCAAGCCGACGATCGTGGAGGCCGGCCAGGACCCGGCGGGCCTGGTCGAGCGCCGCATCGCGGGCCTGCGCGAGCGGTCCGTGAAGTTCGCGCGCGAGGTCCTGCGCGAGGTCTGACGGCGCGCGCGCCCGCCGTGGAGCCGGGCCAGGCCCTGCCGTCCGAACCCGTCCGGGCCGCCCCGCTGCGGCGGCCCGGACGGACTCGGCTTGGTCACGGTCGCAGCGCGACCTTGAGGGCCTCACGAGCGTCCATGAGGCGGTAGCCCTCGGCGGCGGCGTCGAGCGGCAGCTCGGCGTCGAAGACCAGGCCGGGGTCGATCTCCCCCGCGAGGACCTGGGCGATCGCGGCCTCCTGGTAGGCGCGCACGGGCGCGGGACCTCCGGCCAGGCGTGCGTTCTTGCCGAACAGGGACCCGAACCCGACGGGGGCCTCCTCGTACTGGGGGACCCCGACGCGCGAGACGATCCCGCCCGGACGCACCACCCCGTAGGCCTGCTCGTACGCGGGCCGCAGCCCGACGGCCTCGATCACGACGTGCGAGCCTTCTCCGTCCGTCAGGTCCATGACGCGGGCGACGCCCTCGGCCCCACGCTCGGCGACGACGTCGGTGGCTCCCCACCGGCGCCCCAGGTCTGTGCGGGTGGCGTGGCGACCCATGAGGACGATCCGCTCGGCCCCGAGCCGGCGCGAGGTGAGGACCGCGGACAGGCCCACGGCGCCGTCACCGATCACCGTGACGACCTTGCCCGGCTCGACCTGTCCCGTGTGGGCCGCGTGGTGGCCCGTCAGGTACACGTCGGACAGCGTGAGCAGGGACGCCAGGACCCCGGCGCCCGCGGACTCCGGGGTCACGTCGGGGACGACGACGAGGCTGCCGTCGGCCAGCGGGATGCGCGCGAGCTCGGCCTGGAGGCCGCCGGTCTCCGGGGAGCCGTAGAAGCCGCCGTGGACGCACGACGTCTGGAAGCCCTCGCGGC
The DNA here is from genome assembly GCF_015142735.1 of Oerskovia douganii. Lineage (GTDB taxonomy): Bacteria > Actinomycetota > Actinomycetes > Actinomycetales > Cellulomonadaceae > Oerskovia > Oerskovia douganii. The sequence goes on from NZ_JACSPN010000042.1 coordinate 12,701, forward strand.
AGAACACGCACGTGTTGTCGGAGAACGCGAACGGCGCGATGACGAGGTCCCCCTTCCGCAGGGTCCTCACCGCGCTGCCGACCTCCTCGACGACGCCCACGAGCTCGTGCCCCATGGGGTCGGGCCGCCCGCCGGCGGGCATCGAGCGGTACGGGTGCAGGTCCGACCCGCACACGCACGCCAGGACGGTGCGGACGATCGCGTCGGTGGGCTGCTGGATCACGGGGTCCGGCACGGTCTCGACCCGGACGTCGCCGGCGCCGTGCATGAACGTTGCTCGCATGTGGTCGTGCCTCTCTGGGGGTCGGGTCCGTCGTCTCCACGCTAGGGAGTCCCCGACGGAAGTGGCAGGTCCTGGCGGTACCGGGCTCACGAGGCCCCGGCAGCCCGCGGTGCCGGGCCGGGTACCGGGTACCGGGTACCGCCAGTACCTCCCGCCCCCCGCCGGCTGGTCGTACCGTCGTAGGCATGGACCTGAAGGCCGAGACGAGCAGCTTCCTGACGACGCGCCGCGCCCGGCTCACCCCGGACCGTGCCGGGCTGCCCGCGTACGGCGGCAACCGCCGCGTCCCCGGCCTGCGCCGCGAGGAGGTCGCGATGCTCGCGGGCGTGAGCGTCGACTACTACACGCGGCTCGAGCGCGGGAACCTCGGCGGCGTGTCCGAGGAGGTCCTCGAGGCGCTGGCCCAGGCGTTGCAGCTCGACGAGGCCGAGCACCACCACCTGTTCGACCTGGCCCGTGCGGCGAACGCGTCGGGGGTCGCGCGGTCGCGCGCCCGGCACGCGCCGGCCCCGGTCCTGCGTCCCGTGGTCCAGCGGATCCTGGACGCGCTGGGCACCGCTCCGGCGTTCGTGCGGAACGGACGGCTCGACGTGATCGGCACGAACACCCTGGGCAGGGCACTGTACTCGCCGCTCTACGACTCCCCCGAGCGCCTCGCGAACCGGCCGGTCATCACGGCCCGGTTCCAGTTCCTCGCCCCGGACGCGGCGCGGGCGTTCTGGGGTGACCGGTTCGAGCGGATCGCGCACGACGCGGTCGCGATCCTGCGGGCCGAGGCCGGGAAGAACCCCTACGACACGGCGCTCACGGCGCTCGTGGGCGAGCTGTCGACGCGCAGCGAGGACTTCCGCAGGCTCTGGGCCTCGCACGACGTCCGGCTCCACCGGACGGGCACCAAGGTCTTCCACCACCCGGCCGTGGGTCGGCTCGAGCTCGACTTCGAGGCCCTCGAGCTCCCCGCCGACGCGGGCCTGCAGCTCAACGTCTACACCGCGGTGCCCGGGTCCCCGTCCGACGACGGGCTCAGGCTGCTCGCGTCCTGGGCCGCGACCCGCGCCGCGGAGGACGGCGACGACGACGCGCGCGGGCCGGTCCTGCGCTCGACCACGACCCACCACGAGGAGGACGTCTGATGCAGAAGCTGACCAAGCCCGCGACGACCAGGAACCCGCCCGAGCAGTTCACGGGGGACGTGTGGCTCGACCCGGTCGCGGTCCCGCAGGACCCCTCCCAGCGCATGGTCGTGGCGCTCGTGCGGTTCACGCCGGGCGCGCGCACGGCCTGGCACTCGCACGCGCGGGGCCAGACGTTGCACGTCGTGTCCGGCGTCGCGCTCGTGCAGTCGCGCGGCGGGGCGGTCGTCGAGGTGCGTCCCGGCGAGACGGTCTACTGCCCGCCCGGCGAGGAGCACTGGCACGGCGCGACCCCCGACGACTTCATGGAGCACCTCGCGATGCTCGAGAACGCGGACGACCCGGCGACCACCACGACGTGGCTCGAGCACGTGACCGACGCCGAGTACACCTCCCGCTGAGGGCGTCCCGGCGGTAGCGTCGCTGGCATGACCTCGCAGCCTCGGCCCCGCCCGTTCTCCCAGGTCGACGTCTTCACGGCGACCCCCTACCGGGGCAACCCGGTCGCGGTGGTGCGCGACGCCGTCGGGCTGGGGGACGAGCAGATGGCCGCGTTCGCCCGCTGGACCAACCTGTCCGAGACCACGTTCCTGCTCCCGCCCTCGCCCGAGGGCGCGGCCGCCGGGGCCGACTACCGCCTGCGCATCTTCACGCCCGCGGGCGAGCTGCCGTTCGCGGGGCACCCGACGCTCGGCTCGTGCCACGCGTGGCTCGCCGGGGGCGGTACGCCGCGCGAGGCGGGGGTCGTGGTCCAGGAGTGCGGGATCGGCCTGGTCGCGCTGCGCCGCTCCCCCGCGAGCGACCTGCCCGACGGCGGAGCCTCCCCGGGCGGCCGGCTCGCCTTCGCGGCGCCCGACCTCCTGACGGACGAGCCGCTCGACCCCTCGACCCTGGCCGCGATCACGCGTGCGCTCGGGCTCGAGGCGCGCGACGTCGTCGACCACCGGTTCCTCGACAACGGGCCCGGGTGGCGCGTGCTGCTGCTCGGCTCCGCCGACAAGGTCCTCGCGCTCGACCCCGACTTCTCGGGGCTGGGCGACCTGGCGATCGGCGTCGTCGGGCCGTACACGGCGCTCGGTGACGGGCTCTACGACGGCCCGGACGGGGCCGCGGTCGAGGTGCGCGGCTACGCGCTCGACATGGGTATCCCCGAGGACCCGGTCACGGGGAGCCTCAACGCGGTCGTCGGGCAGTGGTTGCAGCCCGGGGGCCTGCTGCCCGCCGAGTACGTCGCGAGCCAGGGCACGGCGCTCGGGCGGGCGGGGCGCGTGCACGTGAGTCGTCGGGACGACGGCGACGGCGCCACGGTGTGGGTCGGCGGCGACGCCGTGACGTGCATCGAGGGGACCGTGCTGCTCTGACCGTCGCCGGACCCGGCGGCGCCGCCGGACTGCGACGTCCCGCCCAGAGAAACACCGTGAGAACGGGACCGCGCGCGGCATAGAGTCTGCGTAATGTCAGGAAACCTCACAGTCGTCCGCGCCCGCTGGTCGTTGATGGCGCTCTTCGCGCTGTTCGGCATCGTGGGCACGAGCTGGATGACGCGACTTCCCTCGATCCGTGAGGCGCTCGGAGTCACCTCGGCACAGCTCGGGCTGATCCTCATCGTCGGGGCCGTCGGGGCGCTGTTCGCCGTCATGTCGACGGGCGCTGTCGTCGCCCGGTTCGGGAGCCGACGCACGCTCGTCGCCGCGACGGCCGTCAACCTCGTCGCTCTGCTGCTCGTCGCGTGGGGCACCGCGACCGGGAGCGTCGGCATCTTCGCCGTCGGGGCGTTCACGAACGGCATCAGCGGCGCCCTGATGAACGTCCCCATCAACCTCAACGGGGCCATGGTCGAGCAACGCGTGGGTCGCGCGATCCTCCCCCACTTCCACGCGGCCTTCTCGATCGGCGCCGGGGCCGGCGCCCTGGTCGGGGCCGCGTTCTCGTGGGCCGAGATCCACATCGCGCTCCAGCTCGTGGTCATCACGTCCCTCGTCGCGGCCGCGCGCGCCTTCCTCATCGTCCCCGCGACGGTCTTCGCGCCCGAGCTGCAGGCGGCCGACGGCGAGGCCGCCCGGCCGGCCGGCGTGGCGCCGTCGGTCCCGGGGACGGGCCGTGCGCAGGACGACGCCACGGCGGGCGCGGCCGACGTGGCCGCCGAGGTTGCCGACTCCCCCGCGGGAGCGGCCACGGAGCCCGCCGTCGCGCACGGCGTCACGGACGGGCCGCCGCCCCCGGTGAAGCGGCGCGGTTCCGGGCTGCGGAGCGCGCTGGGCGCCTGGCGCGAGCCACGGACCCTGCTCATCGGACTGGTGCTCCTGGCCGCGTCCCTGTCCGAGGGCTCGGCGGGCAACTGGCTGTCGATCTCGATGGTCGACGGCTTCGCGGTGCGGGAGGCCGTCGGCGCCATGGCCTACGGCACGTTCGTCGCCGCGATGACCGTCTTCCGGTTCGCCGGGACCGGGCTCATCGACCGGTTCGGTCGCGTCACGGTCCTGCGGGCCTCGGGGGTCTCGGCGCTCGTCGGGCTCCTGCTGTTCGGCCTGGCCCCCGGGCTGCCCCTCGCCTGGCTCGGCATCGTGCTCTGGGGCTGCGGAGCCGCGCTCGCCAACCCGGTCGCGATCGCCGCCGCGTCGGACGACCCGCTCAGGGCACCGGCTCGCGTGTCGGTCGTGACGTCGTTCATCTCGTTCGGGCAGCTCACCGCGCCGCCCGTGCTGGGCCTGCTCGCCGACGCGATCGGTGGGCGTCACGCCCTGCTCACGATCACCGCCGCGACGGTCGTGAGCATCGCGCTCGCCGGATGGGTCAGGCCGCTGCCGGCACAGACCCGGACCTTGGTGACGGAACGGACATGACCTTCGTCCCGCACCGCGGGGCGACCGTCTCCACCTCCCCAGATCGGCACACTTGTGCCGATCTTGCGCGTGTTCCCTTGGTATCTTGGGGTGTCTTCGTGAAAGAGGTTGGGCAGCATGATCCGCATCGGTGTCGTCGACGACGAGTCCACGAGCAGAGACCTCGTCCTCGCACATCTCGACCGCTTCCAGACCGAGAACGACGTCACGTTCGACGTGCGCACCTTCACCGACGGGCGTGAGCTCGTCACGGGGTACCGGCCCGACTTCGACATCCTGTTCCTCGACGTCCAGATGCACGACCTCGACGGCCTCGAGACCGCGCGGCACATCCGCACCCTCGACTCCCGGGTCGTCATCGTGTTCGTCACCAACATGGCGCAGTACGCGATCCACGGCTACGAGGTCGACGCCCTGAGCTACCTCGTCAAGCCCGTCCCCTGGTTCGCGTTCTCGCAGGAGCTGCGCCGGAGCATCGACCGCGTCCGTCGCAGCGGCGCCGACTCGATCATGCTGACGGTCAACGGCGCGCTCGCCCGCGTCGACGTCCTCGACATCGTCTACATCGAGAGCATCAAGCACCGCGTGATCGTGCACGCCCTCGACCGGACCTACTCGTTCACCGGGACGCTCAAGGCCTTCGAGTCCGACCTCGCGGGCAAGGGCTTCTTCCGCAGCAACAGCTGCTACCTGGTGAACATGCGTCACGTCACCGCGATCGACCAGAACACGTGCGTCATGCTCGGCGGGGACGAGCTCCAGATCAGCCGACCGCGCAAGCGCGCCTTCCTCGACGCGCTCGTCGACCACGTCGGTGGACGCGCGGCGTGACGCCGGAGGTCCTGCCCGACATCCCCCGCGGATTCACGGCGTTCGCCGAGTGGTCCGCATGCCTCGTCTACATCCTGCTGCTGCGCAAGCGGTTCACGCCGCCCGTCCTGGGCCTCGCGCTCGGGCTCGGCCTGGGCCTCCTGTGGAGCGTCCAGATCTTCGCGGGCAAGATGCCGATCGCCCTGTGGACCCTCGGCATGGCCATGGCGGTCGCCGCGATGTACGCCGTGGTCGCGCTCTGCGCCGACGTCTCGACCCGGGAGGTCGGGTACTTCACGGCCCGGGCCTTCGTCCTCGCAGAGCTCGTCGCCTCGTTCCACTGGCAGCTCTACAGCTACGCGGTCGACCAGGGGTTCACCGGGCTCACGGTGCAGATCGGGCTCCTGGTCCTCGTGTACGGCGCGGCCTTCACCGGGGCCTACCTGATCGAGAGGCGACACTTCCCGCCGGACCAGCGGCTCGAGATCGACCGACGCGGGCTCCTGAGCGCCGTCGCGATCGCCGGTGTCACGTTCCTCATGAGCAACGTGAGCTTCGTCAGCTCCAACACCCCGTTCAGCGGCCGGTTCCCCTTCGAGATCTTCTACATCCGCACGCTCGTCGACCTCGCCGGGTACGTCGCCCTGTACGCCCACCAGGGGCAACGGCTCGAGCTCCAGCGGGCGGTCGAGGTCGAGGCGATGAACCGGATGCTCCGCTCCCAGCACGAGCAGTACCTGCAGTCCAAGCGCAACATCGACATCGTCAACCGCAAGTACCACGACCTCAAGCACTTCGTCACGGCGATCCGGACGGAGAACGACCCGGAGGCCAAGGCGACCTACCTCGACCGGCTCGAGGAGAGCATCCGCGGGTACGGGGCGCAGGTCCAGACGGGGAACCCCGTCCTGGACACCATCCTCACCGCGAAGACCGCCCAGTGCGCCGAGCTCGGCATCACCCTCACGTGCGTGGTCGACGGCGCCGCCCTGTCCTTCATGGACGCCATGGGCCTCAGCGCCCTGTTCGGGAACGCGCTCGACAACGCGATCGAGAGCACCGCTCCCCTGCCGGACCCGGACAACCGGCTCGTGCGCGTCGCGGTGTACACCCAGGGCGCGCTCGTCATGGTCCGGTTCGAGAACTACCACGTGGGCGACCTCGAGTTCGACGACGGCATCCCCCGGACGACCAAGCGCGACGCCCTCAACCACGGGTACGGCCTGCGGAACATGCGGCAGGTCGTCGAGGGCCACGGCGGGTCGCTGACCATCCACGACGAGGCCGACTGGTTCGTGGTCCGGGCGCTGATCCCGGTGCCCGCCGAGCGCAGGTCACGGGCCCTGGCCCAGGACGTGGACGCGCTGGGGCCCCCGGCCGCGGGGTACTGAGACCGGACCGAGGAGGACCACGTGCCGCCGACCGGACCTCCCTCGACCATGTCGACCCGCAGCGGGGCCGGGTTCACCGTCGCGCTCGACGCCCTCGACGCCCTCGGGCTGCCGTAGGCGACGCAGGTCCCCCGCTCTCGCCGCCACCGCTCTCGCCGCCACCGCGCCCGACGGCGTCGCGCACCGCGGGCGCCTGGGCGGGTCTAGTTGAAGCCGATGACGCGTTGGGCGGTCTTGTAGGCGAGCATCGAGATGTGGCGTCCG
>NZ_JACSPN010000043.1 GCF_015142735.1 Oerskovia douganii
CGACCGAACGAACCTGCAGGTCAGCGCGCCGTCGCGCCGATCACATCACCGCGCCTGGTGAGAACGCCTCTGAGCGTATGTTTGAACCGCTACGGATGGCCGGAAAGCCGAAGAATGAACGAGGGTTGCGCTCTGAAGATAAGATCACTCAGAGCCCAGGCCTGTGGCGAGCCGAGCTTTCCCCTGAAGCCGTCCACCGCTACCTGGCGCTCATGGGTGAAGAACCGTTTGCGTACGCGTTCTCTGTGGAGCACGGACATACCGGTCTACCTGTGCGCGATCGTCTTGAGTGCCGCGTCGTTGTGGATCAGTTTCTGGGGTTTCGCAGGCGGCCTGGTGCTCGTTCTCGAGCCGCTCTTCTGGTCGTTCGGCATCGCGGCTCAGATGGGCCCGTTCATTCCGCAGTCAATGACGCACGCGATTCTCGCAGCCCCAGCAGGAGTGCTCCTCGGGTGCGCGGCACTCGCGCTCCTGACGGGAATCTCACTCCTGCGTGACGCCCTGCGCACGGCCTTCTCGCGTGAGCAGGATCCTGACCTCGTCGCCAAGGTCGATGAGCTGCGCAGCAGCCGGGCATCACTGACCCGTGCATTCGAGCTCGAACGACAGCGCATCGAGCGCGACCTGCACGACGGTGCCCAGCAGGAGCTGGTGGCCGTGATCATGCGCCTGGGGATGCTCGAGGCGGCCGCTGCGTCGACCGAGGCGCCCGCCGTGATGAGTCAGGCGACCCAGGCGCGTGAACACGCCGAACAGGCTCTCGCCAGGCTCCGGCAGACGGTGCGTGACATCCACCCTCGGGAGCTGACCGACCTGGGTCTCACCGCAGCCGTGGGGGAGCTCGCCGCACGGTCGCCACTGCGCATCGAGCTCGACGCGTCAGGAGACGACGCCTTGCTCTCCGCCCCTGCAGCGGCCGCCGCCTACTTCACGATCTCCGAAGCCCTGACGAACATCGTCAAGCACGCTGGTACGGACCAGGCCGTGATCGAGCTCCGTTGCGACCACACAGGTGTCCGGCTTCGCGTAGCGGACTCAGGCAAGGGTGGTGCGGAGGTCGGTGCCGGAACAGGGCTTGCCGGCCTGATGGAACGCGTCCGGAGCGTGGGAGGGAAGCTCGAGGTCTCCAGCCCGGCCGGCGAAGGTACGATCGTCGCAGCTGCTGTGCCGGCTGAACCGCCCTGGTGACGCATGACGCAGACAGGCAGGAAGAAGGGCGCATGAGGGTCGTTCTGGCTGACGACACGACACTCATGCGAGCGGGGATCCGCGAGATCCTCACCGCGAACGGCCACGAGGTGGCACGTGAGTGCGAGGATGCCACCGAGCTGGTTGCCGTGATCGACGACCTCGCGCGCACAGGCGACGCACCCGACATCGTGATCACCGATGTGCGCATGCCACCAGGTAACACCGACGACGGGTTGCGGGCGGCGCTCGAGCTGCGGTCACGGCACCGTGACCTGCCGCTGCTGATTCTCTCGGCCTACGTCGTCGGCCCCTACGTGCGCGAGCTCCTCAGCGGGCCCGGAGCGGACGGTGGGGTCGGCTACCTCCTCAAGGAGAAGGTCGGGCGCGTCACGGACTTCCTCCGCGCACTCGACACCGTTGCCGCTGGCGGTGTGGTCATCGACCCGGAAGTCGTCAAGCACGCCACCGGGGCAAGCAAGCAGGACAGTCCGCTGTCGCGTCTCACCGATCGCGAGCGTGAGGTGCTGATGCTCATGGCCGAGGGACACTCGAACACGGAGATCTCTCGTGAGCTCCGTCTCTCCGGTGCCGCCGTCAGCAAGCACGTGTCCAACATCTTCCTCAAGCTCGGTTTCTCGCCCGACCAGGACAACCGGCGGGTGAGAGCCATCCTCGCCTGGTTCGAGCATCGTTGAGCCCGGCGCCCGCGCGGACCGTCCCGTGCACGCCCTGCGCCTCGGGGGAGTCGAGCGGGTCCGGGACGGGCACGCGCAGGACGCGCTACGCCGTCGGGCCGCTCACGCGCCCACCCGCTTCTGCCAGCCGGCGTACCCGCCGGCGGGCGTGAAGCCCAGGTCGATGTTGATCGCGAGCATGTGGTCGTTCTCCTCGGCGTTCCAGGTGTGGATGCGTTCGGTCGTGGGCCGGCGCACGGCGAGCTCGTCGAGGTTCACGACCTTGACGAGCATCCCGAGCCGGCGCCCGCGGTGCTCTCGCAGGACCAGGGTGTCCTCCTGGTAGGCGAACGCGGGGCGGTCCTCGGGGTAGTCCAGGACCGAGAACGCGGCGAGCGTGCCCGACGGCACGTGCTCGGCGACCGTCATGAGCAGGCCGTGGCCCTTGGCGCGCAGCTCCTCGACCCAGACGCCCACGCGCCGTGCGTCCCACGGGTCCTCGCGGAAGTCGATGTCGCCCAGGGGGGCGTCGGTGCTCATGCGCGTGAACAGCGTCCCGACCTGCTCGCGCCACTGCTCGGGGACGTCGTCCTCCCAGACGTGCGTGCGGTGGTCGGGTCCGGCGGCGGCCAGGGCCTGCGCGCGCAGGCGGTCGAGCGCACCGGGGTCGACGGGCAGCGGCAGGATCGAGTGCCGCTCGACCTGCTCCAGGACGTACCCCTTGCTGCGGACGAACCGTGGGCCGGGATCGTCGGCCGGGACGCGCCCGGCGCCCGTGCGCGCCTCGAGGGCGCCTGGTCCGGGCGGCGGCTCGGTGCCGTGCTGGGTGTCGGTGAACAGGACGGTCCTGCCCGCGTCGACGAGGACCTGCTCGCCCGTCTCCCACAGTGCGCTCCCGATCCCGTGGCGTCGGTGCGCGGGGCGGACCTGCACGGACAGCTCGCCCAGGTGCGTGTTGCTGCTGGTCGGCAGCGCGACGGCCAGGTGGCCGAGCACGTCCTGCGGTCCCGGGGTCTCGGGGGCGTCCGTGCGGACCGCGACGAAGCGCTGCTTGGTCGTGTACTCCTGGCTGTCCATCCCCGCGAGGACGTCGCGTGCCTCGTCGGCGAGGTCGTCGTAGCCGTGGATCTCGGTCGTGACCTCGGCCTCGACCTGGGCGATGCCGAGGTAGGCCCACGCGTCGGGGGAGTCGAGGTCGGTGGGGTGCGGGGCCTCGACGATCCGCCAGGTCGGCGTCGACTCGGTGGGGGGCTGGCTCATGTCCTCAGAATCTCGCGCGAGGCGCGAGCGGTCCACGGGTTTTCGGGGCGTGACGGGGGCGCGGCCCGGTCTCCTGGGCCGCGTCCCTCGGAGCGCCCGACGGCGCAGCGTGGGTCAGGCGTTCGACCTCCGGCCCGCGATGAGGCCCCAGATCAGCAGGACCACGAGCGAGCCGATGAACGCCCAGAACCAGGTCGAGAAGGACCAGAACTCCTGGTTGGGGTCCGAGCCGAACGCCCGGCCGATGAACCCGCCGACGAACGCCCCGACGACACCGATGATCAGGGTCACGACCCACCCGCCTGCTGCCCTGCCCGGCATGATGGCGCGGGCGATGGCCCCCATGATGAGTCCGATCACGATCCACGACAGAAACCACATGGTCCACTCCGTTCGTCGGACGAGCCCGACGGCCGACGACGACAGGGTCGGGGCCGGACCGGCGCCGTCGCCGGTCGGTACCACCGTGGCACGCTCGCACGGGACGTGCACGCCCATAGGGGGCGATCCGCGCACCGGACCGCAGCGCGACGCGCGCAGCCTACGCTGGGGTGGTCCGACGTCGGGAAGGGAAGTGAGCATGCGGGTCGACAGCTGGCTCTGGGCGGTCCGCCTGACCAAGAGCCGTTCGGTCGCGACGGCCGCGTGCCGCGCGGGCCACGTCAAGGTCGACGGGGTGCGCGTCAAGCCGTCCGCGACGCTCAAGGTCGGCAGCACCGTGACCTACCGCGGGGGCGACCGCGAGCGGGTCGTGGAGGTCGTCGAGCTGCTCGCCAAGCGGGTCGGTGCGCCCGAGGCCGCGAAGGCGTACGTCGACCACAGCCCGCCCGTGCTGCCGCGCGAGGCCGTGCCGTTCGTGCCCGTGCGCGACCGCGGTGCGGGGCGGCCGACCAAGCGGGAGCGGCGCGAGATCGACAAGCTGCGGGGCCGGGACCTGCCACCGGTCTGACTGGCCCTGGCGAGCGGCGCGAGACGGGTGGTCGCGCACGAGACGGGTGTCTGGGGCCCTGACGTGGGCGCCCGTCTGGGACCGGACCACCCGTCTCGCGGCTCAGACCGCACCGAACCACAGGTGCGGCCGCCGCTCGAGCCCGACCGTGAGCCCCGGTGGGACCAGCCGCAGCACCCGCCGGACGAGCTCCGCGCCGTCGCCGAGGTCCTTCATGGTCACGCGCAGCACCCGCCACCCCTCCTCCTCGATGCTCTCCTGCCGCCGCTTCTCCTCGAAGAGGACCTTCGCAGGGTCGCCCTGGGCGAGCGTCGAGTACTTCACGAACCCGTCGAACTCGACCAGGGCCCGCCACCGCGGCCAGCCCAGGTCGGACCGGAACGTCCCGAGCCGGGTGGCGACCGGGACCTGCGTGGCCGGCACGGGCAGGCCACGACGCAGCACGTGGAACCGGACCGCCGACTCGCCGGGTGACTCCGCCCCTGGGGTGCCGAGCGCCACGAGCGCTCGTGCCCGCGCGGTCCCTCGCCCGTCCCCGACCCGGTCGAGGAGGCGTGCAGGTGCTCGACCCGCAGACCACGGCGGAGGGCGGCGTCGACGACCACGAGCCCGTCGAGCGCGGGCAGCGTCCGTGCGCAGTCGACGACCGTGCGGGCGAAGGACGTCACGGGGTAGCCGAGGCGCACGGCGGTGTCGGTCGGGCCGAGCAGCGACTGGTGCCGCACCAGGTCCGCACCTTCTCCGGGGGCTCCTGGACGGTGGCGCTGCACGACGTGCACGCGATCAGGGGATCGCCACAGCGGCAGGTCCCACACGAGGGCCGCGCTGTCCTGGCTCAGGACGAAGGGGCTGCGCAGCTGGCGTGACACGGCCTCGACGTGGGCGACGGCCCGGAGCCGGTCGAGCGCGTGGCCGACGGCGGGCTCGTCCGAGGACCTCAGGCGGTAGGCGCCGCGGCGGACCTTCTCGAGCAGGCCCTGCGACAGCGCGGTGCGCAGGAGCGGCCGTGGGAGCTGGGCGGCCAGGACCACGCCGCCCGGGCGGGAGGCGAGCGAGACCAGGTGGTCGGGGAGCGAGGTCGTCATGGCCGCGATGGTGCCCGCCCCGCCGGCCCGACGGCGCCGCTCGCGCCGGGCTGTGGACAGCGGTCGCCCTGTGGTCGGGCTTCGCGCGTTGCGGCGGCTGGGGTCGCCGGTGGGCGGGTGCACGGGGTGCCGGGCCGAGCGGCGCGAGACGGGTGGTCGCGCACGAGACGGGTGTCTCGGGCCATGACGTGGGCGCCCGTCTGGGACCGGACCACCCGTCTGACGGAGGGAGTGCCGCGCAGCACGACGCCCGGGCCTCCTGGTGGAACAGGTGACCCGGGCGCGGTTCTGGTGCGGTGTCGATCAGCCCGCTCTCCTGCGGGCCGGTCGATCGGTGGTCAGGTCAGCAGGCGCCGAGATCCTTCCACGCGCCCCACTGTCCGCTCGTGCCGGGGTTCTCCCCGGTGTTCCACCACTTGGCCTCGTACGTCTTGTTGTTGTACGAGACGCGGTTGCCGCCCGTGTAGACCGAGCCGGCCGCCCAGGCGGGGGCAGTGCAGACCCCGGTGCCGCCCGTGGTGCCGCCGGTCGTGCCACCCGTCGTCCCGCCGGTCGTGCCGCCCGTGGTGCCGCCCGTCGTCCCGCCGGTCGTGCCACCGCCGTTGACCGTGAGGTCCACGCAGTTGTAGAAGGCGTTGACGGTGTTGGACACGTTCCAGCGGGCCAGGATCGTGTGGTTGCCCGAGGGCAGGTTGGTCAGCGTGTGCGAGATGTTGCTCGGGGGCTGTGCGCCGCCCTGGCTGAACGTCTGGTGCAGCTTGCCGTCGACGAAGTACTCCCACGTGCTCGTGTTGTGCGCGGCCGTGAGCTTCCACTGGAACGTCACCGAGCTGCCGACGCTCTTGCGCGGCCAGGGCTTGCTGTTGTCGTCGAGGATCGAGAACCCGCTGCCGCCCGAACACTGCATCGATCCCTTGGGGGCCTCGACGCTCTGCGGCTCGTACTTGACGCCACCGCAGTCGAAGGACGTGGCTCCGGTCGCACAGTTGTCCTGCCTGCTGGGCGGCGACGTGATCCACCCGTGGGCCGACGCGGCGGGGGCCACGACGATGGGGGCGGCGATCGCGGCCACCCCGAGGACGGCGGCAATCATTGCCGCGCGTAGTCGTCTCATCTTTTCTTCTCGCTCTCCATGGCAGTCGGTAGGGCCCCATTGCCGGGCGACCTACACATGTCGAATCGGACAAGTTCGACGCTATGCAACGAAATCGGGATGCACAATCCGGTGAAGCACGTAGGGGGGACTACGTATCGGCTGCAAATGTGGGACCGGAATGAAGAAAAGATGACGCCGGGCCGGGGAATTCCCCGACCCGGCGTCACCGGTCGTGCGTCACGCGTCAAGCGGTCCTCAGCAGGCGCCGAGGCTCTTCCAGGGGCCCCACTGCGCGGTGGCGTCGGGCTTCTCACCCTTGGTCCACCACTTGGCCTCGAACAGCTGGCCGTTCAGGGAGACCTTGGCGCCGCCCGTGTAGGCGACGGCCGTGTCCCACGCCCCGGCAGAGCACTGGGCGCCGCCGGTCGTGCCGCCCGTGGTGCCGCCGGTCGTGCCGCCCGTGGTGCCGCCGGTCGTGCCGCCCGTGGTGCCACCGGTCGTGCCACCACCGGTGACGGTGAGGTCGACGCAGTTGTAGAACGCCATCGGGGTGTCAGCGACGTTCCAGCGCGCGAGGACCGTGTGGTCGCCGGCAGGCAGGTTGGTCAGCGTGTGGGAGATGTCCTTCGCGGGCTGGGCGCCACCCGAGCTGAACGTCTGGTGGAGCTTGCCGTCGACGAAGTACTCCCACGTCGTCGTGGCGTGGTTGGCCGTCAGCTTCCACTGGAACTTCACGGAGGAAGCGACCGAGGTGCGCGGCCAGGGCTTGCTGTTGTCGTCGAGGATGGCGTAGCCGCTGCCCCCGCTGCACTGCATCGATCCCTTGGCGGCCTCGACGCTCTGCGGCTCGAACTTGATGCTGCCGCAGTCGAAGGACGTCGCGCCCGTGGCGCAGTTGTCCTGACGGCTCGGCGGGGAGGTGATCCACCCGTGTGCGGAGGCGGCGGGCGCCAGCACCACGGGGGCAACAATGGCGGTCGCGCCGAGCACGGCGGCGATCATTGCCGCACGTAGTCGTCTCATCTGCATCTCGCTTTCGTTGTGGTGGACGACGAGACGCAGCGGCCTCGGGTCCACCTCGACCAGAACGCTGCGACGCTAAGCCAGGGGTCGTTGAGTCTTCAAACAGCGACGCGGCATAAGGGTAATCACGTATGTGCTCGCGGAAGCGCAGAAAAATGGCGTCCTGGTGCGCCTGGCGGGCGGCGCCGGCGGGCAGATGAGAGGCAGGTGAGAGGAGGCTCACGCAGAATCGTGTGGAGAACCCCTATACGGACAGATCTGCCCATAACAGGCTCGCGGGCCCCTCGCCCGCCGAACGTTCCCCGCGCGACCGCGGGCCGCCCCGGCGCCGGTGGCCCGGAGGACGAAAGTCCCACGCCCCCGGGACCGTCGTCCGTGGCTCGCGAGAGCCGTTCTCGGGGAGGCTGGAGGCATGTCGAACCACGAAGAGAACATGAGTGCTGCCGTCGTCTTCGAGTCGATGTTCGGGAACTGCGAGAAGGTCGCCCGCCAGATCGCCGCCGGCATGGCGACGGGGGTTCCCGTCAAGGTGGTGGACGTCGCGGACGCGGTGGCGGACCCGTCGATCCTGGACGACGTCGCGCTCGTGGTCGCCGGTGGCCCCACGCACTCCATGTCCATGAGCCGTCCCGGCACCCGTGCCGAGGCCGTCCAGCGCTCGGGCGGGACGGTGCCCGCGCGCAACGTCGGCCTGCGCGAGTGGTGCGTCGCGCTGCAGGACCGTGCGGACGAGCACGGCCCCCGCTGGGTCACGACGTTCGACACCCGCACCGCGCTCGGGCGTGCGATCCCCAGCTCGGCCTCTCGTGCGGCCGCCCGCATCATCACGCGCAAGGGCTACGAGATGCTCGTGCCGCTCCGGTCGTTCCTCGTCGAGGACGCGGCCGGGCCCCTGGTTGACGGACACCTCGAGGGGGCGTACGTCTGGGGCGAGAAGATCGCCGCAGCCCTGCGCGCACAGGCTCTGGTCGCCGCCTGACGAGGGCGGGGTCGAGGACCGCGGTCGAGCACGGACGGGGAAGACGGGCTCGGCCGCGGAGGTACGGCACGGCGACGCACCACGGGTGACACACGCGCCGCGCCGCACGACGCGCGTGGAGCGGCGCCGCGCCGCGGGACGCCGCCGCGAGGGACCGGGAGCGCCCGGGACTACCCGGAGCGGGTGATGCGACGTCCGCCGCGGACGAAGGACCGTGGGGGGACGATCCCGACGGCCTCTGGAGTGCATCATGAGCGACACCGCCCCGCCGACCGCCCCCGACACCGTGGTCCTCGTCCACGGGCTGTGGATGACGCCGCGCTCCTGGGAGCACTGGGTCCCGCACTACGAGGCCAAGGGGTTCCGCGTGCTCACGCCCGGGTACCCGGGGTTCGAGATCGAGGTCGAGGCGCTGCGCGAGAACCCCGACGTCATCGCGCGGCTCACCGTCCCCGAGACGGTCGACCACCTCGCGGGCGTCGTCGAGGGCCTCGACCGGCCCCCGATCATCATGGGCCACTCGTTCGGCGGCACCCTGACCCAGCTGCTGCTGGCCCGCGGGCTGGGGGCCTCGGCCGTCGTGATCGACGCCGCCCCGACCGAGGGCGTGCGCGTCAACCCGCCCTCGCAGATCAGGTCGCTCTTCCCGATCCTCAACAACCCCGCCAAGGCCCACCGCGCGGCGGGGTTCACGCCCGAGCAGTTCCACTACGCGTTCACCAACACGCTCACGGCGGAGGAGTCGCGCGAGGTCTACGACCGGTACCACATCCCTGCTCCGGGGAGCTGGGTGTGGGCCTACGGGCTGATCGCGAACTTCAAGCCGGGCAAGCAGGAGACGTGGGTCGACTACGACGCCGACCGGGCGCCGCTCCTGTTCGTGACGGGCGGTGAGGACCACATCATGCCGCCGTCCGTGAACCACTCGAACGCGCACAGGTACCACCGGTCGCCCGCGCTGACCGAGGTCCGCGACTTCGCGGGCAGGTCCCACTGGACGTGCGCCGAGCCCGGCTGGGAGGCCGTCGCCGACGCCGCCCTGGAATGGGCGGTCGCGCACGCCCGGGCGCCCCAGGGAGCGGACGAGCCGGCCTGAGCCGGGGACCGTCGGGACCGACTGCCGGGCGTGCCTACCGCGGGACAGGCGTGCCGCCGCCGTCGGGCGGGCGGAGCGCGTGCGCGAGCTGACGCCGGGACGTGACACCGAGCTTCCGGAACGCCTTGCGCAGGTGGTAGTGCACGGTGTGCGTGCTGATGAACAGGTGCGCCGCGATCTCCGCGTTGGTCGCGCCCGTGGCCGCGATCTCGACCACGGCCTGCTCCTGCGCGGTGAGTCCCGTCGTCGGGCGGTCGCGCGGCGTCGGTGCCCGTCCGGTGACGGCGCTCAGCTCGCGGCGTGCGCGCGCCGCGAAGGGTGCGGCGCCCATGCCCTCGAACAGGTCGAGCGCGGTCGAGAGCGCGTCGGCGGCCTCACGCCGTCGGCGCCTGCGCCGCAGCCACTCACCGTGCAGGAGGTGCGTCCGGGCGAGGTCCGCGACCGACCGCGTCCGTGACAGGTGCCCGACGGCGGCGCGGAAGTGGGCGTCGGCCTCGCCCTCGGGGGCGACCAGCGCGCGCGAGCGGGACAGGACGCCCAGGCCCCATGGGGCGCCGCTCGCGAGGGTGACGGCGGCGAGGCGGTCCAGCGCGGAGAGAGCGACGTCGTCGTGGCCGCTGCGCCGTGCGGCCTCCACGAGGTCAGGCAGGACGCGCGTCCCGACCTGCATGAACCCCTCCCGTGCGACGACGGACAGACCGTCGAAGGCTGCGGCGTGGTCGCCCGCGGCGAGGTCGAGCAGCGCGCGCGCCGTCCGGGCCAGGCTGACGGCCCCGCCGATCCCGAGGTGCGCCGCGGCCTGTTCGGCGCCGTCGATCCGGTCGCGCAGCGCCCGCGAGTCCGGGCCGCGCCACGCGAGCAGCTCGACGTTGGCGAACACGCGGGCCTGCTCGGGGCTCAACCCCACGGCCTCGCGGAGCTCGTGGACCTCGGCCAGCAGGCGCTCGGCCGAGCCCAGCCGCCCCATGACGGTCTCGCACAGCGACAGGACCCACAACGCGGAGTCGAGGGTCGGGAGGGCGCCCGCGGCGCGCGCCTGCGCGGCGGCCTGCCGCAGCAGCTCGTCCCGGGCGGCGTCGTCCCACAGACCTGTCGTGACGGCGACCGCGAGGAGGCCGTGGCGCCGGAAGGTCTCCGACGTCGTCGCGCCCGGGGTGCGCATGGCGTCGACCGCGGCCCGCAGCGCCGGGACGCAGCGCGCGTCGGGGGTCGTCGCGAGTGCCGCCAGGGCGGTCAGCAGCGTCGGGGTGAGCGCCGTGGGCGCGTGCGCGGGTGCCGCGCCCGTGCGCCCGGCGCCGGCTGGGCCGGCCAGGACGCGGGCCTCCCGGGCGAGATCCTCGAGGACGCCGTCTCCCGCGGACGACTCGGCGGCGAGGATCTCGCCGAACGCGGCGAGCAGGGCGTCCTGCGCGGCGGCCGGTTCCGTGTCCCGCAGGGCGCGGGCGGCACGCAGGAAGAGGCCGGGGCTCTCGGCCGCCGCGCGCGCCGCCCCCGCGTACTTGCGCGCCACGGCCCGCGCCATGAGGCTCCGTGCGAGCACGGTGGGGGCGAGCGTCGAGCCGTCGACCCCCTCCAGCAGGGTCAGGGCCCGGACCGGGGACCCGGCGTGGGACGCGGCCTCGGCGGCCGAGACGATCCGCTCGTCCCGGCGGGCTCCCGGTGGGGTGAGCTCGACCGCCCGTGCGAGGAGCGCCGCGCGCGCCGCGTAGCCGCCGCGCGCGTGGGCTCGCCCGGCTCCCGCCACGAGGGCAGCGGCGGCCTCCTCGTCCGGTCCGGTCGTCGCGGACGACAGGTGCCAGGCGCGCAGGTCGACGTCCTCCGCGCGGTCGGTCACGGCCGCGAGCGCCGCGTGGGCCGCGCGGCGCTCGCCGCTGGTCGCCCCGCGGTAGACGGCGGACCGGACGAGGGGGTGGCGGAACACGACCGGGCCGTCGACCGTGACGAGGCGGTCGCGCTCGGGTGGGGCGCAGGCGTCGTCGGGCAGCCCCAGTGCGGAGGCCGCTGCTGCGACGTAGGTGCTGTCGCCGTCGGGCTCGGCCGCGGCGAGGAGGAGCCAACGGCGGGTCGTGGGCTCGTACGCCTGCGTCAGGCGCTGGTAGTGCTCCTCCAGGTGGCTGCCGACGGGCAGCGGGGCGGCGAGCACCGCGCCGCCCGCGAGCTGGGACGCGCTGAGCTCGCCGCTCAGGTCGAGCAGTGCGAGGGGGTTGCCGCCCGTGGCGGTGACGATCGAGTCCGCCACGTGCGGGTCGAGGGCCGTGCCCACGCGTGCGCGCAGCAGTGCGAGGGCCTCGTCGCGCGCGAGCCCGGTCAGCTCGAGGGTCGGCAGGTCGGCGACCGCGGCCTGGCCCGGGGTCCCGGTCCGCACCGCCAGGAGCGCGGCGACCCGCTCGGCCCGCAGGCGGCGTCCGACGAACGCGAGGGCGTCGAGCGACTCGCGGTCGAGCCACTGCGCGTCGTCGGCGAGGACCAGGGTGGGGGCGTCGGCGGACAGGTCGGCCAGGAGGGAGAGCACGGCGAGGCTCACGAGGAACCTGTCCGGGGCCGGGCCCGACGACGTCCCGAGCGCCACGCGCAGGGCGTTCGCCTGGGGGGCGGGCAGGGTCTCGACACGCGCCGCCCAGGGGAGCAGGGCGCGCTGGATCGCGGCGAAGGGGAGGTCGGCCTCGGTCTCGGCACCTGCCAGGCGCAGGACCGTGAAGCCCTGGGCTGCGGCGGCCGTCCGCCCGAGCAGCGTGCTCTTGCCCGTGCCGGGCTCGCCCCGCAGGACCAGGACCCGGCTCGTCCCGCGGCGGGCGTCGGCCAGGACGTCGGCGAGGAGGGTCCGCTCGGGCTCGCGACCGATCAGCACGTCGGAGGAGGACATGGCACCCCGCATCCCTCGAGCCCCACCGGAGGGCTCGTTCCACGGCACGGTGGGGGCCGGTGCGACCCTCAGCCGGACCTTATCGGCTGGGACGGGTCGCGTCATCGGGAACCGGGGCCGTCGTGTCAGCGGATGAACTTCAGGATCCTCCGGTCCTTTCCGTCACAAGGGCGCCCCCGGTGCGTCTTTCCCGGTGATCGGCCGTCCGGGCCGGGCTCGACGGGGAGGAGGACGCACATGGGACGCTACGAGGACCGCTGGTGGCAGGGGCACGACCACCTCCTGCGCTTCGTCGCCGCGCACGGGCACTCGCGGGTCCCCGTGGGCCACCGGACCGTCCCCGACGGCTTCACGCTCGGGACGTGGGTCAAGGTGCAGCGCCGCGAGCACGCCCTGGGGACCCTGAAGGACGAGCGGTTCCGGGCGTTGAGCGAGGCCGGGTTCGAGTTCGAGGTGCGCCGGCCCGTCAAGGAGTGGCAGCGCAACGTGGGCCGGCTGGCCGCGTTCAGGGACGAGCACGGGCACACCCGCGTCCCCTACTACTTCGAGACGGCCGACGGGTTCGGGCTCGGCACCTGGGTCGGGCGCATGCGCCGGCGTCGGGCGGCAGGGGACCTCACCGACCAGCAGGTGGCGGACCTCGAGGCGGCCGGGATGGACTGGACGGCTCCCCTCACGGTGTCCAAGGGGCGCAGCCACCGCGCGTTCGCGGAGTTCGTCGCCGAGCACGGCCACGGCCAGGTGCCGGACGCGTACCGCACGAGCGACGGGTTCGACCTGTCGGGCTGGGTGGCCCGGGTGCGCCGCGAACAGCGTGCCGGTCGGCTGTCGCCAGCGCAGGAGGACGAGCTGCGGGACCTCGGCCTGGACCTCCCGCGGGTCCCGGACGCGCAGGACTGGGACGCGCACCTGGCCTGCCTGACGCGGTACGTCGCGAGGAACGGCCCGGGCATCTCGACCACGTTCGAGTGCGACGACGGCACCCGCCTGGGTCACTGGGTCGCGAGCCAGCGCGCGGCCCGACGCGCGGGCGAGCTCTCGCAGGACCGGATCACGCAGCTCGACGGGATCGGTTTCGTCTGGCACGTGCCGGACGGCGACGGCAGGTGGCGGCGCGGCGTCGAGCTCCTCACCCGGTACGTCGAGGAGCACGGTCACGCCCGCGTGCCCGGTGACCACGTCGCGCCCGACGGGACCCGTCTCGGTGCCTGGGTCGCGCGCCGCCGGTGGGAGCACCGCCACGGGCTGCTGCGTGCGGAGCGCATCGACCAGCTCGAGGCCCTGGGCTTCGAGTGGGTCGCCTCGCCTCGGGCAGGCGCGTCGCGCGGCACGGACGACGAGGCCTTCCGGGCCTGGGTCGGGGCGCTCGAGGCCTTCCGCGCCGAGCACGAGCACTGCCGCGTCCCGGCGGCCTACCGGAGCCCTGACGGCAGGAGGCTGGGCGCCTGGGTCGCGTACACCCGGGCGCGGCACGCCAAGGGGCTGCTCGAGCCCGGTCGCGTCGAGGTGCTCGACCGCGTCGGCTTCGTGTGGCGGGTGCGCGACAACGACCAGCTGTGGCGCCAGGGCGTGGACGCCCTGACCCGGTACGTCGAGGTGCACGGCCATGCCCGCGTCCCCATCCGGTACCGGTGCGACGACGGGTTCCGCCTCGGGCGTTGGGTGCGCAGCCGACGCAGCGAAGGGGTCACCGGCCGGCTCAGTCCCGAGCGCACCGCAGCGCTCGACGCGCTGGGGTTCGTCTGGGACCCGTTGGCGCTCGCGGCGTAGTCCGCCGGATCGTCCGGGGCGACGTCGCGCGGGTCGCCGGGGCGGGTGAGGGGCGACGGCGGCACGGCCTAGGGTTGACGTCCGTGAAGGTCATCACCACGACGCTGCAGATGCTCCGGCCCCCTGACGTCGCCCCGCGGGCCGTGCCCGACGGGGTCCGCCTCGAACGGGCCGTCGGCATCCGTCCCGAGTACGCGCGGTTCCTGTACGGCCTGGTCGGCGGGCCGTGGTTCTGGACGGACCGGCTCGGCTGGACGCGCGACCGGTGGGAGGCCGAGCTCGCGGTGCCGGGCACGGAGCTCTGGGTCCTCCACGGCGAGGACGGGCCGTGGGGATACGTCCACCTGCAGCCGGTCGTGGCCGACGACGGGACGCACGTCGAGATCCGCTACCTCGGCCTCGCGGAGCAGGCGATCGGGCGGGGGCTGGGTGGTCTCCTGCTCGAGCACGGCATCTCGGCCGCTTGGTCGGTGCCGGGACGGTCCGACCTGCCTCCGGTCGTGCGCGTCTGGGTGCACACGTGCTCGCTCGACGGGCCTGCGGCTCTCGCGAACTACCGGGCCCGCGGCCTCGTGGTCTGCGGGACCGAGGAGACCGACGAGGACGTGCCCGAGCAGCCCCTGGGCTCCTGGGTGTCCACGGGCGGGCCGGTCGGCGCCTCGGCGACCAGCAGCGGCACCCTGGGCTGACGGCCTGCCTTGACGGCTGGTCCCCGCGGGCCCAGGAGCCGGCCGCCGACCGGACCGCGGTCGGTCGTCGAACACGCCCCAGCAGATCGCGCTCCGCCGTCGCTGAGCGTCCCGCCCCGGCGCACGGTGGTCAGGCGGGGGTCACGGTCGGTGGGCAGGATCGGCACGGGACGACCGCACCGCACGGGTGGTCGGCACCCGGGCGGGAGGACGCCGGGAACACGCACGCCGGCCGCTCCCGGGGGAGCGACCGGCGTACGCGGCCTGCAGCGGTCGGCAGCCGGTCGTCGCGCGTCTGCCGACCGGTCGTCAGTCGACCGTGACGGCGTCGAGCACGGGGAGCCGTGCGGCGCGCAGCGCGGGCCACCCGGCGGCGAGCACCCCGACGAGCACCGCGATGCCCACCATGGTCCCGAGCCCGGTCCAGGGGATCACGAGGTCGGTGAAGCCCGTGCTCGCGAACACGGTCGGCATGCCGGCCGCGAGGCCGACCCCCACCACGAGTCCCAGCACGGTCCCGAACACGGCCGTGAGGACCGACTCGATGACGATGGTCCCGGCGAGCTGGGAGCGTCCCAGCCCGACGGCGCGCAGGAGCCCGATCTCCCGCGTCCGCTCGATCACGGACAGCGCGAGCGTGTTGACGATGCCGAGGACCGCGATGACGATCGAGAGCCCCAGCAGCGCGTAGAGGATCGTGAGCATCTGGTTCACCTGGCTCGCGAGCGACGAGATGAACTCGTCGTTGTCCATGACGGACACGATCATGTACGGCTTGGCGGCGGCGGTCACGGCCTCGTCGAGCTCGGCCTGGGTCACGCCGTCGGCCGCGTTGACCAGGACGAGGGTCGACATCTCGGAGGGGGCCGCGGAGAGCTCGGCGAAGACCGTCTCCGGGACGATCACGGGCACGCCCAGGGCGGGCGAGTCGAAGATCGAGCCGATCGTGACGTCGGTGCTGCCGAGCTGTGTGCGCAGCGTGAGCTCGTCGCCGAGCTCCCAGCCCTCGTCGTTCGCGGTCGCCTCGAGGACGCTGACCTGCCCGTCCGCGAGCGTGTCGAGGCTGCCCTCGACGGTCTCGGTGTGCCAGGTCCGGCCGAACACCCCGGGGTCGACCCCGAGGACGAACAGCGGTGCGGCGTCGGCGGCGTCGGCCGACGAGTCGCCGACGAAGTACCGGTCGGCCGTCATGGAGTCGGCCGTGCCGACCTCGGGCAGGCCGGTGATGTCGCCCACGGCCCCCGAGGGGATCGTGCCGGTCGCGGACTGCACGACCAGGTCGGCGAGGGACTCCTCCGTCACGATGTTCTTCATCGACGCCTGCATGGATGCGGCCAGGACGGAGGCCGCGCCGACGAGGGACATGCCGATCATGAGCGCGCCCGCGGTGCTCGCGGTGCGGCGGGGGTTGCGGGTCACGTTGCCGCGCGCGAGCGTCCCGAGGGGCTTGGCCCAGGCGACGAACGGCGCGGACATGACGTGCAGGACAGCGCGTGCGACGACGGGGGCGAGGACCAGGGTCCCGGCGACCACGAGCACCGCACCGAGGCCGAGCAGGCCCCCGGTGCTCGCGGTGTCGTCGGCCGCGGCCTGGACGACGGCGAGGACGACGGCGCCGGCTCCGGCCCCTGCGACGACCGCCCCGATGATCCCGCGGAGCCGGAGCGACCCGGCCTGGGCGGGGGCGTCGTCGCGCATGGCCTCGACGGGGGCGACGAGGGCCGCGCGACGGGCCGGCAGGGCTGCGGAGGCGACCGACACGACGATGCCGAGCACGAGCGAGACCACGATCATCGACGCGTTGACGGGGATGTCGCCCGCGAGGTCCATGCCGACCGTCTCGAACACGGCCTTGAGCCCCGTGACGAGCCCCAGCCCGCCGAGGATGCCGAGCGCGCCGCCGAGCGTGCCGATGATCGCGGCCTGGACCAGGATCGAGGAGAAGACCTGGAGCGGGGAGGCTCCCACCGCGCGCAGCAGGGCGAACTCGCGCTGGCGCTGGCGGACGGTCATGGCGAACGTGTTCGCGATGATGAACCCGCCGACGAACAGCGAGATGCCCGCGAAGACGAGCAGGAACGTCTCGATGAAGCCGAGCATCGACGAGATGTCCTCCCGGGCCTCGTCGCGTGCGACCTCACCCGTGATGACCTCGACGGCCTCCGCGGGGGCTGCGGCGTCGATGGCTGCCGCGACGTCGTCGCGCAGCCGCTGCTCGCCCACGCCGTCCTCGGCGAGGACCGTGATGCTGGAGACGGTGCCGTCGGGGGCGAACGCCGCGGCGGCCGTCGCCTCGTCGAAGAAGACGATGCTCGCGCCGGCCATCGAGGCGCCCATGTCGACGATCCCGGTGAGGGTCGCCTCGGCGATCTCGCCCGCGACGACGATCGTCGTCGTGTCACCGACCTCGAGGCCGCTCGCCTCGGCCGTGCCGGCCTCGAGCAGGAACTCGTCGGGGCCCGACGGCGCCGCGCCCTGGGTGAGCGGGGTCGCCGGGTCGGCGGCCTGGTAGGCGAGGCCGAACGTCGGGGCCCCCGTCGTGGGCGGCGGGGTGCCGTCCGCGCCGACGAGCACGAGCGGACCGGTGTAGTCGGCGAACGCCTGCGCGACGCCGTCGACCGCCTCGATGGTGTCGACGAGCCCGGCGGGGATGGCGTTGCGGACGGCGCCCGCGCTCGCGTTCTCCTGGGTGAGCGCGGAGGAGTCCTCGTCGCCGCGCACCAGGACGTCGGCGGACGAGGAGTCGACGATCCCGTCGAACGTGCTGGACAGCATCTCGCGCAGCGAGAACGTGCCCGCGACGAACGAGACGCCGAGCACGACCGCGAGGATGGACATCCCGAGACGCACGAGGTGCGCCCGGACGTTGCGCAGGGCGACGCGCAGCATCAGGCGGCCGCCTTCTTGCGCGTGAGGGAGCCCAGGACGGCCAGGACGGAGTCCGGTGTCGGGTCGAGGATCTCGTCGACGATGCGCCCGTCGGCGAGGAACAGGACGCGGTGCGCGTAGCTCGCCGCGACGGGGTCGTGCGTGACCATGACGACCGACTGGCCCAGGTCGTCGACCGACTCGCGCAGGAACGTCAGGACCTCGCGCGACGACGTCGAGTCCAGGTTCCCCGTGGGTTCGTCCGCGAACACGACCGACGGCTTGGAGACCAGGGCGCGCGCGCACGCGACGCGCTGCTGCTGCCCGCCGGACAGCTCGCTCGGGCGGTGCTTGAGTCGGTCCGACAGCCCGACGGCGTCGACCACCTTCGCGAGGTACGCCCGGTCCACGGGCCTGCGCGCGATGTCGAGGGGCAGGGTGATGTTCTCCTCGGCCGTGAGCGTCGGGACGAGGTTGAACGACTGGAAGACGAACCCGAGCTGGGTGCGGCGCAGCTTCGTGAGCTGGCGCTGGTTCATCGAGGAGACGACCAGGTCGTCGACGACGACGGTGCCGGCCGTCGGGGTGTCGAGGCCCGCCATGCAGTGCATGAGCGTGGACTTGCCGGAGCCGGACGGGCCCATGATCGCGGTGAAGCGGCCGCGACCGAAGTCGACGTCGACGCCCGCGAGCGCGTGGACCGCCGTCGGGCCCTTGCCGTAGGTCTTGACCAGGCCGCGCGCCGACGCGATGGTCTCGGCGCCGGTGGGCGGCGTGCCGCCGGCGGCCGCCGGCATGACGTGGGCCGGAGCAGGGGACGGGGAGGGCATGTCGGACTCGTCTCTCGAGGGGCGGGGCACGGTGCGTGCGGCGACCCGACGAGCGAGGTGTCGCGGTGGACGACCGCCCACGGTCGCCTCAGAGCCGCTGCCCCCATCCTGGCGGCGGCCGGTGCGGCGGAGCATCGGGGATCTCCCTGAAAGAACCCTGAACGTGGGCCGGGAGCGTCACCCGACCGAGGTACGCCGCCAGAGGGACGCCCGGCCGGGCCGTGGCGACGGTGGTGCTAGTTGTTCTGTGTCATGACGTTGGTGACACGCCGGGAGGTGGGGGCGTAGGCGAGGGGTAGGCCTTGAACCGCAGGATGGAGGTACCT
>NZ_JACSPN010000044.1 GCF_015142735.1 Oerskovia douganii
GCCTTCAACTCCCCAGAAACCACGATCCCCACAACTCCCTGAAACTCAAGGTGTTGCGGGGATCGCTAGAACCCGCCAGACCGCCCGGGCGCTGCGTCGTGAACGACCTACCTCGAGTGCTTGCTGCCGCTCAGCGCGTCGATCGCGCTGCGCATGCGGCGCGCCCCGACCGCGAGCTGCACGTCGCGGTACTGGTTCGCGCGGTGGATCTGACCCTTGAGGTCCGAGCCCGACGGGCGGTGGCGCAGGTCGCACGGCACCTCGACCGCGACGTACCCCTTGCGGAGCAGGTCGATCGTCAGCCCCGTCTCCACGCCCCAGCCGCGCGCGAGCGGCGTCGCGGCCTCGAACGCCTCACGCGTGAGGCAGCGCATGCCGGACAACGGCTGCGTGGGCGTCCACCCCGTCATCGACTGGATCGCGCGACGCGCCGCCCCCACGACGATCCCGCGGCCGCCCGCACCGGGCTGCGGCGGGAGCAGGGCGATCGACATGTCCGCGGCACCGTTCAGCACCGGGTCCACGAGCGGCGCCGTGTTGACCGCGGTCTCCCCCAGGTCGCCGTCGATGAACAGCAGGAGGCGAGCGGGGCGGTCCGCGACGTCACGCATCGCGACCACCGCGGCGCCCGTCTCCATGGCCGCCGCCTTGCCGCGGTTGTGCGAGTGCCGCACGACGACGGCCCCCGCCTCGCGCGCGACGTGCTGGGTGCTGTCCTCGCTGCCGTCGTCGACCACCAGGACGAGGTCCACGTGCGGGATCGCCTTGGCTGCCCGCACCGTCGCCGCGATGCGGCGCGCCTCGTCCTTGGCGGGGATGATCACCGCGACCCGCTGCTTCTGCTTGCCACCCCCAGGGAGCAGCGCAGGACGCGGGGTCTTGGCCACCGGGAGCGCGTGCGTCCCGTTCGCGGGGACACCGACGGCCTCGCCGGTGGTTCCGGTGGTGGGGTTCTTTCCTGACTCGGTCGACCGATGGTCCGCGTTCACGCCGTCCAGCCTAGTAGTGCAAAGAGTTTCCCGCAGTTTGCCACACACATGGTGGCAAAGTCACGACAGTCCCCCCGGGAACGGTGTTCTCGGGTTCTTGACGAGGTATTGCCCCCTGCTCAGAACCTCGGCGTCGGCGCGTCCGACCTCAGCGCAGCGTCACCTGACGCGACACGATGCCCGCGCGCGCTCGTCGCTCGTTCGCGTCGAGCGGCTCCGTGACCGCGAGCGCCGCGTCCAGCTTCGCCTTGAGCTCCTGGACGGGCTCCTCCAGGTCCGCCGCCTGCGTGCCCCGCGGCAGCTCCCACACCGGCACCAGCAGGCCGCTCGACCGGAACGCCCCGACGAACTTGCCGCCGCCCAGACCCGACTCGCGCTTCGCGTGCAGGCGCGAGATCGCGTCGATCAGGTCCTCCTCGGCCACGGGCCACGCCCAGCGCAGGAACTCCCGGCTCATCGAGCACCAGTACGCCGACTCGACCGACTCGAGCTTGACCGTCGGGACGATCGACTCCGACGCCTGCTCGAGCGACGCCTTCAGGTCCGGCGTGACGTCCGTCGTCGGGTCGAGCCAGAACGAGAAGTCGTCGTGGACCGTGACCTCGAACGGCACCGACAGGTCCAGGACGTCCTGCAGACGCGGGCCCGGGCCGGGCAGCTCGCCCAGCTCGACCGACGTCCCCGGCTCGGCCTCGATGGCCTCCAGGAGCGCCGCCGCGAGGTCACGGCTCGTGTCCCCCGAGCCCGCGATCGTCTGGAGCGCCAGGAGGATCTTGCCGTCCTGACGGTGCAGCGCGGCCCACCCGGCCGGCAGGACCGTCACCACGAGGACGTCGCGCGCGCCGAACTCCTCGGTGGTGCGGGCGGGTGCCGAGGCCGACGGGACGACCTCCCGCAGGGCGACCCAGTCGGTCTCGCCGGGGAGGCCCTCGAAGGGGCGCAGCACGAAGTCGGGCGTCGAGTTCTTGGCCATGGGGGAAGTGTAGTGGGAGCGGATGAGGGGGCGGTGCGGGGTCCGGCGGACCCGCTACCGCTCGATCGGCAGCCCGCGCTGCGCCCACGCGGCCATGCCGCCGTCGAGGTTGGTCGCGTCGAAGTCGCCCTGGTTGAGCCAGGCGGCGGCGCGCGCCGAGCGGCCGCCCGAGTGGCAGATCACGAGGATCGGGACGTCGGGGTCCAGCTCTCCCCAGCGGACGGGGAGCTCGCCGAGGGGGATGTGGACGGCGTCGGGCGCGTGGCCCGCGTCCCACTCGTCCTGCTCGCGCACGTCGAGGAGCACGACGCCCTCGGGGACGGGGCGCTCGGCGTCGAGCTCGGACACGTCGGTCGTGGGTACCTGGGGCGGGAACATGGTGACCAGCCTACGTTTCTGACGCGACGTCGTCGGGCCGGTCCGCGGACCAGGCGGTCGTGGTCGAGAATCCGGCCCGGACGAATCGCGACCGCCTGCTCGGCACCGACACCCCCACCAGTGGCAGGATCGGTCCATGGACCCACGCGCCGGTACGCCCGCCCAGCCCCAGGACCTCATCGACGTGGACGCCGTGGTCGGCGCCTACTACGACCTCTCCCCCGACGTCGACGACCCCGCGCAGAAGGTGGTGTTCGGGACGTCGGGCCACCGCGGGTCGAGCCTGGACCACGCGTTCAACGAGGGGCACATCATCGCGATCACCGCGGCGATCGTGGAGTACCGGCGCTCGCAGGGCACCGACGGTCCCCTGTTCATCGGCCGCGACACGCACGCGCTGTCGCTCCCTGCCTGGCAGACGGCCCTCGAGGTCCTGGCCGCGGCGGGCGTCCAGACGTACATCGACGCGCGCGACTCGTTCACTCCGACCCCGGCCGTGTCCCAGTCGATCCTGCTGCACAACGGAGCGGCCACCGAGGAAGGGGTCCGCACGAGCGGCCCGGGGCTCGCGGACGGCATCGTCGTGACGCCGTCGCACAACCCGCCCCGCGACGGCGGGTTCAAGTACAACCCGCCGCACGGCGGCCCCGCCGACTCCGAGGCGACGGGCTGGATCGCGGACCGCGCGAACGAGATCCTGCGCTCGGGGGCCGGCCAGGTCCGTCGCCTCCCGCTGGACCGGGCGCTGACCGCCGGCACGACGCACCGCCACGACTTCCTCACGGCGTACGTCGACGACCTGGCGAACGTGCTCGACCTCGAGGCCGTCCGTGACGCGGGCGTCTCGATCGGCGCCGACCCCCTGGGTGGGGCGTCGGTCGAGTACTGGGGCGAGATCGGGGAGCGCTACGGGCTGGACCTGACGGTCGTGAACCCGCAGGTGGACCCGCGCTGGGGCTTCATGACCCTGGACTGGGACGGCAAGATCCGCATGGACTGCTCGTCGCCGTACGCCATGGCCTCGCTCGTGCAGAAGATGACCGACCCCGACGCGACCTCGACGTTCGACATCGCGACGGGCAACGACGCGGACTCCGACCGCCACGGGATCGTGACCCCGGACGCGGGCCTCATGAACCCCAACCACTACCTCGCGGTCGCGATCGACTACCTGTACGGCGGCGCGCGCCCGGGGTGGCGGGACGACGCCGCGATCGGCAAGACCCTCGTGTCCTCCTCGCTCATCGACCGGGTCGGCGCGGGCCTGGGCCGTCGCGTCGACGAGGTGCCGGTCGGCTTCAAGTGGTTCGTGCCCGGGCTGCTCGACGGCTCGGTGGGCTTCGGCGGCGAGGAGTCCGCGGGGGCGTCGTTCCTGCGGAAGAACGGCGGCGTGTGGACCACGGACAAGGACGGCCTGCTGCTCGCGCTGCTCGCCTCCGAGATCCTCGCGACCACGGGCAAGACCCCGTCGCAGCACCACGCCCGGCTCGTCGAGCAGTACGGCGAGTCCTGGTACGCCCGCGTCGACGCGCCGGCCTCGCTCGAGGAGAAGTCTGCCCTCGCGAAGCTGAGCCCCGAGCAGGTCACGTCGACGACGCTCGCGGGCGAGGAGATCACCGCGAAGCTCACGAAGGCCCCGGGCAACGGCGCGGCGATCGGCGGTCTCAAGGTCACGACGGAGAACGCGTGGTTCGCGGCACGCCCCTCTGGCACGGAGAACGTGTACAAGATCTACGCCGAGTCGTTCGTCTCGGCCGAGCACCTGGCGCAGGTGCAGGACGAGGCCAAGCAGGTCGTCTCGGACGCCCTGGGCGGCTGACGCCGAGCCGCCGCTCGGCCGCCGCTCGGCCGCCGCTCGGCCGCCGCTCGGCCGCCGAGAACGGGGTTGAGGTCGCCATCGAGCTGATGGCGACCTCAACCCCGTTCTCGGCACCTGGGCCCGGCGGGTACCTGCCCCCCCCCGACCACCTGGGCAGGCCCGGCGGGTACCTGGGCAGCCCGACGGGCCCTGCGACTCAGTGCGCGAGCAGGTCCTGGTACTCCTCGTGGAGCTGCACGAACGCCCGGACGAACGGGCACAGCGGCACGACCTTCTGGCCCGACGCCCGCACCTGGTCGAGCGCACCGCGCGCGAGCGTCGACCCGACGCCGTGGCCCGCGTAGGCGTCGTCGACCTCGGTGTGCGTGAACACGACCTGGCCGGGTTGCCGCACGTAGGCGGCGAAGCCCGCGACCTCCCCGTCGGTCGTGCGCGCCTCGAACCGCTCCTCGGCCGTGTTGTCGACGACCGCGATCTCGATCTCCTGCGTCTGCTCGCTCACCCGTTCATCATGAGGGCCGACATCGGTTCGCGCGCGCCCGGTCGAGCGGTGACACTCGGAGGGGGCTCGCGGGCGGTCGGTCGCGGGCCGGGAGGGGTGCGCGCGAGTGTGCCCAGGAGGCGTTCGGGAGACCGGCACCGGATGGGAGAATGAGACGGTGGTACAAGACCCCCCTCGCACTGCGGCAGACGACTCCCGCAACCCCTACCGTGTCGTCCTCAGCAAGCCGGGGGCGCTGAACTTCTCGGCCGCCGCGGTCGTGGCGAGGCTCCCCATGTCCATGGTCGGCATCGGGATCGTCCTGATGATCCAGGGCATCTACGACTCCTACGCCCTCGCCGGACGCGTGTCCGCGGCCTACGTGATCGCGCAGGCCATCGCCTCGCCGCAGATCGCACGGTACGTCGACCGCGTCGGGCAGGCCAAGGTCATGCGGCCGCTGCTGGTCGTGAGCACCGCAGGCCTCGTCGGCCTCATCCTCGCCGCGGTCAACCAGGCACCCGACATCTGGCTGTATGCGACGGCCGTCGTCGCGGGCGCGAGCATCGGGTCCTACGGCTCGATGGTCCGCGCGCGCTGGAGCCACGTCGTCACCGACTCGCGCCAGCTCCACACGGCCTACTCCCTGGAGTCCGCTCTCGACGAGCTCGTGTTCGTCGTGGGCCCCGTCCTCGCGACCCTGCTCGCGACCGAGGTCACCGACTCCGCGGGCATCATCGTCCCGGCGATCGCCGCGGTCGTGGGCGGCGTCTGGTTCCTCTCGCAGCGCCGCACCGAACCCCCCGTGATCGCAGCCGTCCCGGGCGTCAAGCACCGGTCGGCGATGCGGTCGCCCGGGATGGTCGTCCTCGCCGTGGTGTTCGTCGCGATGGGCTTCATCTTCGGCGCGACCGACGTCTCGACCATCGCGTTCGCCGAGGAGCAGGGGTCCAAGTCGGCGTCGGGCCTGATCCTCGCGGTGTTCGCGATGGGCTCGCTCATCTCGGGCCTCGCGTACGGGGCACGGCACTGGGTCTCGCCCCTGTGGAAGCGGTTCGCGATCGGCATGGTCGCCCTCGCCCTGGGCGTCTCGCTGTTCTTCGTGGTCACGTCGCTGCCCATGCTGGCCGTCGTCATGTTCGTCACGGGCTTCACCATCGCCCCGACACTCATCAACGGCAACGCCCTGGTCCAGAACCTGGTGACGCCGCACCAGCTCACCGAGGGGCTCGCGTGGGTCGGGACGTCGCTGGGCGTGGGGGTGTCGTTCGGGGCGTCGATCGCTGGCTCGCGCATCGACGCCGCGGGCGCGCACGCGGGCTTCCAGGTCGTGATGATCGCCGGGGGCCTCGCGGTGGTCGCCGTCCTCGGGTCGCTGCGGGTCCTGCGCCGCGGCGCCCCCCGCGAGGAGGCCGTGGACGAGGCGTAGCGCCCTCCCGCGCCCCCCTGCCCGACGACGCCACCCCGGTGGGCGGGCCCCTCGCCGGGGCGTGACGCGCCCGGGCCGGTCGGCGTCGGGCCCCTCTCGTGTGACGCGGACCTGACACCCGGACGTGACGCGCGGAACGGCCCCAGCGGCTGCGCCGTCCGACGTTCCGGCGCACGATGGAAGAGTCCCCAACCCTTTCGTGCGGAGGTTTCCCATGGCTCTCGGACTCGGTCGTCCCCAGGACAAGCGGAACAGGACGGTCGCCGATCTGCTCGTCGCGCAGCTCATCGAGGCGGGGGTCGAGCGGATCTACGGGATCGTGGGCGACAGCCTCAACCCCGTGGTCGACGCGGTCCGCCGCAGCCAGAAGGGGAAGGGCAAGGGCATCGAGTGGGTGCACGTGCGCCACGAGGAGTCCGCGGCGTTCGCCGCCGCGGCCGAGGCCGAGATCACGGGCAAGCTCGCGGTGTGCGCGGGCTCGTGCGGGCCCGGCAACCTGCACCTCATCAACGGCCTCTACGACGCGAACCGCTCCAAGGTGCCCGTCCTCGCGATCGCGAGCCACATCCCGAGCGCACAGATCGGGACGGGCTTCTTCCAGGAGACGCACCCCGACCGCCTCTTCACCGAGTGCTCGGTGTACTCCGAGATGATCTCCTCGGCCACGCAGGCGCCGCGTGTCATCAACTCCGCGATCCACCACGCGTACGGCGCCCCGGGCGTCTCTGTCCTGACCATCCCGGGCGACGTCGCGGACCTCGACGCCGCAGCCGAGGTCATCGACGTCGCGGTGCACCCGGCCAAGCCGCGGATCATCCCCGACGCGGACGCGCTCCGGAACCTGGCCGATGCCATCAACAAGGCCAAGAAGGTCACGATCTTCGCGGGCGTCGGGACACGCGGCGCGCACGACGACGTGATCGCGCTCGCCGACAAGATCGCCGCCCCCGTCGGTCACTCGCTGCGCGGCAAGGAGTGGATCCAGTACGACAACCCGTTCGACGTCGGGATGAGCGGCCTGCTCGGCTACGGCGCCGCGCACGACGCCATGCAGGAGGCGGACCTCCTGCTCCTGCTGGGCACCGACTTCCCCTACGACCAGTTCCTGCCCGAGTCCGTGCGGACCGCGCAGGTCGACATCGACCCCACGCACCTGGGTCGCCGGACCCGGCTCGACGTCGCCGTCGTGGGCGACGTGGGCGAGACCGTGCGGCTCCTGCTGCCGCTCGTGAACACGGCCAAGAACCGCTCGTTCCTCGACTCCATGGTCAAGAAGCACGAACGGTCGATGACGGGCGTGGTCGGTGCGTACACCAAGGACGTCGAGAAGCACACGCCCATCCACCCCGAGTACGTCGCGGACCTCCTCGACCAGGAGGCTGCCGACGACGCGGTCTTCACCGTGGACACGGGCATGTGCAACGTGTGGGCCGCCCGGTACATCAGCCCCAACGGCAAGCGCCGCGTGATCGGGTCGTTCCTGCACGGGTCCATGGCGAACGCGGTGCCGCACGCGATCGGCGTCGCGGCCGCCCAGCCGGACCGGCAGGTCGTCGCGATGGCGGGAGACGGCGGGCTGTCGATGCTGCTGGGCGAGCTCATCACCATCAAGGCCTACGAGCTGCCCGTGAAGATCGTCCTGTTCGACAACGCCAGCCTGGGGATGGTGCGCCTCGAGATGCTCGTCGACGGGCTGCCCATGTTCGGCACCGAGTCGCCGCACATCGACTACGCGGCGGTCGCGAACGCGATCGGGATCCCGTCGGTGCGGGTCGAGCGGGCCAAGGACGTGCGTGGCGCGCTGCGCGGGGCCCTGTCCCGCCCGGGGCCTGCGCTGGTCGACGTCGTGACCGACCCGCGCGCGCTGTCCCTGCCCCCGACCATCACGGCCGGGCAGGTGCGAGGCTTCGCGGTCGCGATGAGCAAGGAGGTCCTGGGCGGCGGCATGGGAGAGGTCGTGTCGATGGCCCGGGCGAACCTGCGGAACGTGCCGCGACCCTAGGGGTGGTCGGGAGAGCCGGAGGCGACGCGGGCCGCGGTCACGCCGGGTCGGTCGGCGGGCTCGGCAGGGGGGCGCCGTCGCGCACGGATCGCAGGTCGGCCACGACGGCGTCCACCTCGCGCTGGCGCGCTCCCCGCCACCGGGTCCCGTTCCCACCGGCCGGCACGATCGGGAGCGCGACGCCGTCCAGGGCGTGCACCCGGACGGCCGGCTGAGCACCCCGCGGACCGGGAGTGGGGGGACCAGCGGTGATGGCAGCCACCTGGGTCCACGGGAGGGCGAGCAGGGGCCGAGCAGCACCCGCCGTCCACAGCTCGACACCTCTGCCGTCCGCTGCGAGGGCAGCTCCGAACAGCGACGCCCGTCTCATGCCCGGTACCCACCGGCCGGCCGCGACCAGCGCGCCAGGCAGCTCGTCAGGGACGTGCGCGACGACGATCCGCGCACCGGGTCGATTCGCTCGCACGGTCGAGATCAGGCGGAGCCGACGGCGCCGCACGACGAGCCCGAACCCCGTCACGCCCGCGACGACCAGCGCGACAGCCAGCACGACCGCCCACGGCCCCACGGCGTCGGGCGCCAGGAATGCACGCCAGACCAGCAGCGCGACGAACGTGGCGGCCCCCACCGACTGGAGGACCAGGCCGAGCCGGGCCCGTGAGCCGGCGGTCTCCTGAGGACCGCCCGTCACGACGCCGACCTCGCCGGATCCCGCGGCAGCTCGCTCGGGCAGTCGAGCACCAAGAACTCCTCACCCGCCGTCAGCACGCACTCCTCGTCACGCCCGTCCGGGAAGGTCGCCGTCATGCCGATCTGGCTTCCACGGAAGGGGAAGGCTTGGCTCGTCCGCAGCACCACCCCGTACGCGTCCTCGAGATCGTCGAGAACCCCCTCTTCGAACGCCTTGTACTCGTCCCACAATGCGTCGTTCGTGCGCTCCAACCGCGCCTTGACCACCTGCTCCGTGATCCACGCACCACCCAGACCACCGACCAGCAGCACCAGACCCACGACCAACGGAGCCACCAACAACCCACCACCCCGACGACCCCACGACCGCGCCGCGAACACCGCATACACCCAGACGAACACACCCAAGATCCCCGCACCGAAGAACACCCACCCCAACGGCGTCGTCTCATACCCCGACGGAAACTCCGGATACTCCACCACCGGAACCATCAGGTGCCAACGCCTGGCGTGGGCCACTCGTCGTGGTTGGACGCCTCGTCGTCGCCGGGCGCTGAATCTCCGTCCTCGGCCCCGGGCTCGCTGTACCCCACGGAGGCGACCAGCACGTCGAAGAGATCGAGCATCGCGTCCCGGAACCGGACGAGCGGGGTACTGAAGGCCAGGTGGTAACGGCCGAGCCCGTCGTCGGGGTCGAGCCAGTAGCGGACGCTGAGCTGGTCGATCGTCTCGGCACCGAGTGCCTCTGGCCCTCGCCCCACCGAGACTGCGCGCACGACCTGACCCAGAGGGCCTTCAGCGAGCTCGACCTCGGTGCTCACGTCCTCGGACCGGATCAGCTCGGCAAGAGCGATCAGCGTGTCGCCGGACCCGGCGGCCGGGCCGGTCGGCGCCGGGAGCCTGAACGTCGTGACGGACGCCGGCAGGGGGACGTCGGCCACACGGAGCAGCGAGAAGGCCATGATCCCTCCGCCCGATCGGGCCGCCGCAAGCGTCACCGCGTCCAGCTCGCGTCGTGCATCGAGGGCCAGCGGCGTCGGCGAGTCGGTACGTCCGAACTGACGCTGGACGAGAGCCTGGACCGAGCGGCGTCGCGCCCTCTCGTCCTGGAGGTGAACGACCCACCAGTCGCTCGGCAGGAGCAGGCCCAGCTCCCCCGTCCGGCGGACCTGGCTCGTGTCGGGTGCTGTCATTCGCCGATCTCGACCGTCAGGGACTCGCCGATGTCGATCGCTTCCTTGCTGAGCGCCACGAAGGCCCCTGGCAGATGGGTCACGTACTCGAAACGCATCAGATCGGAGGTACCTCGGGGAAAGATCGTCTGAGAGATGCAGGAGCGGACCTGGCCGTCCTGATCTCCTCGCACCTCGACCTGGACTACGGCGGGTCCGCTGCTGACCTCGCCCGCAGCCGTCGAGTAGTCGAAGACCCGGGTGCCCCGGACCTTCTCCGGCCGTCGGATCTTGCGCATCAACCGCTGGGGAGTGAGGTTCAGGTCCGGGTCGACCGTCAGCAGCCCGAGCGAGAACTGCGCGACGGGCGGGCCCAGTGGGTCGAGCATCCACAGGCCCCCCGCGAGGAGCGACTGGTCGATCAGCTCCTTCTCGAGCGCCCGCACTGCGTCGAGGCGATGCGCAACGACCTCGTCCGGCCCCTCGAGCTGTGCCATCGCCTCTTCCGCCAGCGTCCCGCAGCCCGTGCGCCAACCGATCCACTCGGCAGGAGCGGTGGTATCGAAATCGACGATCCTCGGCACGTCAGACCTCTCAGTTCAGGTTCAGGACGCTTTGAGGAGCGCCCGGGGTGGGAGTCATGACCTTGTCGTCGACGAGCTTGACGGACGACACCATGGTGTTCCCAGCGGCGGTCGCGGCGTTGCCGATCGTGAAGTTCGCTGCGACGCCACCGTAGCGGATCGCACTCTGCAGCTCGTCATAGCTTGAGACGAGGGCTGACGCAGTGGCAGGGGTCGCGCCGGCCGGGACGACGTTCCTGAGCAGGCTGGGATCGGCCAGCCCCACGGAGGCCAGCCCTCGGCCCTCCGCTCCGAACCCGACGAGAGCGAGGAACTTGCCCTGGGCCCCTGGCACCTCGACGACGGCCTCGCGGAACGTGGACCAGTTGAGCGACCTGAACTGCCGAAAGCCCTGCAGCTCGCTCAACGTGTCGCGCCCGATCGCACGCAGGCTCAACGCCTCCGAGGCGACCTGGCGCAGAGAGCGAGCCGCAGCGACCTCGCCCGCGACCCGCTGTGTCGCTCGCATCCCCCAGCGCGACATCCCCAGGTCGTTGAGCAGGCGCCGAGCTCCGAGCCGGACGCCCGCCGGACCGGAGGCTGCACGGAAGACCTGGTCGGCTCGGACACGGGCGGCGGCCTGCACTCCACGCGACCCGACCTTGAGGCTCGTGCCCACGACACGGCCCACGCCGAACGTCACGAGGCCGAGGACCCCCATGACCACGTTGCCCCACCCAGCATCCCCGTGGCTGGCCAGGAACACGTCAGCGACGAGCGCGACCGCCCCGGCGATCAGTGCCACCGCAGCAAGCGCCGCCCCCAGACCGGGGACCCAGGCGAGCACCAACGCCAGCACCCCGGCCACCGCGGCGACTATCGAGGCCACGTCGCTGATCGCCTGCATCATGTCCGCGCCCCAGTTCTCCCACCACCCGTCCTTGATCCCGTCCTCGGAGATGACCTTGCTGATCGTCTCCTCGGCGCGCGACGCCGCGGCGTCGCGGCGCCCCCCCGACGCACCGCGTCGGCAAGGTCCGACGCCGCCGTGGCGAGCCGTCCCTCGGCGACCTGGGCGGCGTACTCGGCCTCGTCGGCACGCATCTGCGCGTGCGGCGCGCTCGACGGGTCCTGCTCGAGGTAGATCGCCTGGGTCCGTCGCTGGGTCTCGCTCGCCTCGTGGGCGGCCCTGGCACGCACGAGCGCGTCGTCCGCGTCGGCCTGCGCGCCGCGGAGCGCCACCTGGTACTCGATCAGCGCGTCGCCGGTCTCCTGGTAGCGGGTCCGGACCTTGGAGATCTCCTCGGCGATCTCCTTGGCCTTCGTGCCGATCTCCTCGACCGCCTCGGAGGTCATGCCGTCCATGTCTGCAATGGCGAGGAGGTTCGCCCTCGCGTCGAGGATCGCCTGGGCCACCTCCCGGTACGCGATCCCCACGCTGTGGACCACGTCGGGGTCGCCTGGCACGGGGTCGGTGGAGGCGAGCGGGTACCAGTCGTACGGGCGTGACATCAGGACTCCCCCTTGAGCGCTGCGGCGAACTCCGTGTCGAGCTGCTCGAACGTGTCCCCGACTCCCGAGCACTGCTCGGCGAGGGCGCTGATGTGCTCGACCATCTTCTCGCGGCGGTCGTCCCAGTTGCTCTCGAACGACCGCAGGGCACCGGCCAGCCCTTCGTGCCCCACTGCGGCCGCTGCTCGTCCGGCGTTGTCGCCGGCACCGTGGAACTCGGTGGCGACGAGCCGGAGCTGGCGCCCGGCGTCGACGAGCACGTTCGTGTCGACCTGCAACCTGGCGCTCACGCTCTCCCCTTCGTCGGTTGCCGTGGGACACCTGTCGGTCGGGCCCTCACGCGCGGCGCCACGTTAGCAGCCGGGTCGGGGGCACTGACATGGGGAGTTGTCCCCGTCAGGGGTTCCGCACGGTGGGTCGAATCGATACGATCCCACCGTGCTCACCAAGATGACGGTCACCGACGACCAGCTCTCCCGCATC
The DNA here is from genome assembly GCF_015142735.1 of Oerskovia douganii. Lineage (GTDB taxonomy): Bacteria > Actinomycetota > Actinomycetes > Actinomycetales > Cellulomonadaceae > Oerskovia > Oerskovia douganii. The sequence goes on from NZ_JACSPN010000044.1 coordinate 12,492, forward strand.
GTGTCCCCGCTCGGCGAGATCGCCGACGCAGCCCCCCTGGACGGCGGCATGTTCGCCTCGACCTTCCGGATCGACCTCACCGACGGCCGTCGGCTCGTCGTGAAGATCACGAGCGCCGACACGTCGCGCCTCCTGCGCTACGAGCACGGGATCCTCGGCACGGAGGAGGACGTCTACCGGCGCGTCGTGGACCGCCCCGACCTCCTCATGCCGCGCGTCGTCCACTCCGACTTCAGCCGCACCGTGCTCGACGGCGACATCCTGGTCGTCACGTTCCTCGACGGCGACGTGTGGAACACGCTGCCCCCGCTCGACGACGCCGCGATGGTTCGCGTGCGGCACGACCTCGGCGCGTTCATGGCCCGCCTGCACACCGTGACGGGGGAGGCGTTCGGGTACCCGGCTCCCGCGTCGGGGTTGAGCGCACCGACGTGGCCCCAGGCGTTCGACCTCATGGTCGATGCCCTCCTCGCGGACGCGGAGCGCTGGGGCGTCGACCTCCCCGCCGACGCGCTGCGGACCGTGGTCACGCGCCACCGCGACGCGCTCGCCGAGGTCACGGTCCCGCGGCTCGTCCACGCCGACCTGTGGCCAGGAAACCTGTTCCTCTCGGCTGAGGCGGCGTCCTCCGAGGAGGCGCCCGCGCTGCGTCTGAGCGGCGTGATCGACACCGAGCGGTGCCTGTGGGCCGACCCGCTGTACGAGCTCGCAGGTGCCGACCAGCTCGGCCTCGGCCCCGTCCCGCCTGCTCTCGCTGCGGGATACCGCGCGGCAGGGGGCCGCCTCCCGGTCTCCGAGCCGTGGTTCTCGTCGCCCGGACCGGGTGAATTCCTGCCCGAGGACGTCGCTCCCCCGGCGCGTGCCGCCGTCGGGCAGGTGCGGCCCGGGGCGAGCACGCTCGGGGCCGCTGACGTCCGCCTGCTCCTGTACCGCGCGTACATCTCGGCGGTGCTCGTGACGGAGGTCGTACCGCGCGACTACCAGGGCGAATGGGTCCAGGGATACCGCGACACGGCCGCCGCGAACCTCGCGGTGCTGCTCGACCAGCTCTCCCGCTGACCGCTGAACCCTTTGTCAGAACCAGCATGGTCCAGGGCCCACGCGGGTTCCGACACGAACGGGTCGCAGGGTGGGTGCGCCCTCTCGCGTCCCAGGGCACAGTTGAGTCACGCTAGAGTTCGGGCAAGTTCACGATCACGTCAAGTGTTCGGGCGCCGTGCTCGGCGACGCGACGTGACCGACCCTGGGGGGTATGCGGTGATCACGTTCGTCGTCGTCGGCATCGTCGGGCTCGTGCTCGTGCTGGTCTCGATGGTCCTCGGAGAGTTCATCGAGCTCGGGGACGGCGCAGTCTCCGGGACGTCCCTGGGCGTCGGGGCGATCGTGTTCGGTGCGACCGGAGCGCTAGTCGTCTCGAACGACCTGCCCGTCGCCCTGGCCTTCGTGGGCTCCGCGATCCTCGCCGTCCTGGCCGTCCTCCTCGTGGCCGTGCTCACCAAGAAGCTCCACGAGTCCGACGACGCCGCCCCCGTCTCCCTCGTCGGCGTCCAGGGGACCGCGACGAGCGACATCTCCCCCGCGACCGGCGAGGTCTCGCTCGACGCCGCACGCGAGCTCGAACGACGCCTCGCCTGGGCCGACGAGCCGATCCCCACGGGGGCCCGCGTCGTCGTGCTCGAGCAGTCCGGGACCCGCGTGCGCGTCCGGCGGTACTACCCCAACGACTGACGCGACCACCCGGGCCCTGTCTCAACCCGGAGCCCGGACGCACCACGGCACCACCGCACGACCCGCTCGCACGACCCGCCACCGAAAGGAGTCGCGCCGCAGGCGCGTACCGACATGCTCGAAGACCCCAACCTCGTCGGCATCATCGCCACGATCGCCCTCGTCATCGCGTTCTTCGCGATCATCACGTTCATCGCCAAGCGCATCCGCCGCGTCCCCCCGAACGAGGCCCTGATCATCGTCGGGCGCGGCGCAGGCCGCAAGGAGGCCGCGGGCTCGGGCCAGCGCGTCGTCACGGGCGGGCGCACGTTCGTGTGGCCCATCCTCCAGCAAGGCTTCTCCATCTCGCTCGAGCAGCGCCAGATCGGCATCACGGTCGAGGGCGTCGACAAGAACCGCATCAAGATCGCCATCAAGGCGTCGATCAACTTCAAGGTCCGGGGCGACGAGGAGGGCGTGCGTCGCGCGGCCCAGCGATTCCTGTCCCAGCAGGGCACGCTGACCGAGATCATCAAGGAGTCCCTCGAGGGCTCGCTGCGCTCGATCGTGGGCGACATGACGATCGAGCAGATCATCTCCGACCGCAAGGGCCTCTCCGACCGCGTCGTCGAGTCCACCAAGACGGACCTCTCGGAGCAGGGCCTGCAGGTCGACCTGCTCAACATCTCCGACATCTCGACGCCCGGCTCCGACTACCTCTCGAACCTGGGCCGCGCCGAGGCCGCCCGTGCCCGCCAGGTCGCCGAGGTCTCCGAGGCCGAGGCGCAGCGCGCGTCGGAGTTCGCCGCGATCGACGCCGCCGAGCAGATCGCCGAGCGCCAGAAGGCCCTCGACCTCAAGCGCGCCATCATCAAGGCCGAGACCGACAAGGCCAACGCGGAGGCCGAGGCCGCGGGTCAGCTCGCCCGCGCCGAGCAGGAGCGCCTGGTCGCGGTCGAGGAGCGAGAGGCCCTGGCCGAGCAGGCCCGCGTGACGCAGGAGCGCCTCGACATCGAGATCCGCAAGCCCGCCGAGGCCGCGGCCTACGCCGAGGTCCAGCGCGCCAACGCCCAGCGCGACTCGTCGAACGCGGCCACCGAGGCCGACGCGTACAAGCGCACCACGATCGCCGAGGCCAACAAGACCGCCGCGATCCAGGACGCCGAGGCGTCCGCCGAGGCCGTCCGCCGCGCCGGCGAGGCCGAGCGTGACCGCCAGGTCGCCCTGGCCGTCGGTATCAAGGCCGAGGGTGAGGCGCGAGCGTTCGCGGTCGAGGCCGAGGGCCGCGCGGAGGCCGTCGCGACCGACGCCAAGGCCGAGGCGCTCAAGAAGTACGGCGAGGCCGCCCTGGTCCAGGAGCTCATCGAACGCCTGCCGGAGATCGTCCGCGCCGCAGCCGAGCCCATCGGCAAGATCCAGGGCATGACGGTCATCTCGACCGACGGCGCGAGCGCCGTGACGAAGAACGTCGCTTCGGTCCTGGGCGAGGGGCAGCAGGTCATCAAGCAGCTCACCGGGGTCGACATCAACCAGCTCATCGCCGGGCTGGCCGGTGGGCACCTGACGGGGCAGTCCGCGTCGAACGGGACGGCCGCGTCCTCGAACTGACACCAGCTTGGCGCATTCGCGCCCGAGGCAGATCCATCCACGAGCCCGCCTCGGGCGCTGTGCCCGACGACGACAGGAGATCCTCGAAACCGAGCCGGACGGTCAATACCTGGATGACGGTCGGGAAATTCTTGAGAACCCGCGCTTCCAACCTGCGTCGTCCACCTGCTATCGTCTCGAACCGCACGAGCAAGGTCGCTCACATCCAGGGGGAAGAATGTTGAAAGAATCACGTCGTCGCGAGCGCGGGCGTCGGGTCGCGCACGCTCGGCCCTCTTTCTGGCCGCACTGGTGACGACCTTGGGGCCGCCGGGAGTTTCGCCCTCGGAAGCGGGACCATGAGGCGTTCTCACCAGGCGCGGTGATGTGATCGGCGCGACGGCGCGCTGACCTGCAGGTTCGTTCGGTCGTGAGTTT
>NZ_JACSPN010000045.1:0-2854 GCF_015142735.1 Oerskovia douganii
GCCCGGCGGACTGCCGGGCCGGCTCGACCACGAGTTACTGCGTCAGATCACGGCGAGCTCGGCGACTCCACGACGATCGTGCCGTCGATGATGTCCTGGCGGAGCTGGTCGATCTCGTCCTTGAGCTCCTGGGGGACCTTGGACTCGAAGTCGTGGTACGGCGCGATGTTCACGCCGCCGTTCTCGAGCGTGCCCACGTAGGGCTCGTTGGAGAACTCGTCCTCGGAGGCCGCGGTGATGACGTCCTCGACGCCCGCGCCGATCTCCTTGAGGACCGACGTGAGGATCAGGTCGCCGCTGTCGGGGTTGGTCTCGAAGCCGTCGGCGTCGACCCAGATGACGGAGACGTCGGTCGCGTCCTTCGCGGCGGCGAGGGTGCCCACGCCGACCGGCCCGGCGACGGGCATGATGATGTCCGCGCCCTGGTCGATGAAGGTCTGCGTCAGCTGCTGGCCCTGGGACTGGTCCTCGAAGCCACCGGCGAACGAGCCGTCCTGGGTCTCCTTGTTCCAGCCGAGCGTCTTGACGTCCGTGCCGTGCGTCTCGTTGTAGTTCGCGACGCCGTCGACGAACCCGTCCATGAAGATCGTCACGGACGGGATCTCGAGGCCGCCGTACGTGGCGACCGTGCCCGTCTTGGACATGCCCGCGGCGAGGTAGCCGGCGAGGAACGAGGCCTGGGCCGTGTCGAAGCTGATCGGCTTGACGTTGTCGAGCTCGATCGGGTTGCCGTCAGCGTCCTGCGCCGTCGAGTCGACGATCGCGAACTCGACGTCGGGGTTGGCCTGGGCGGCGTCGCCCGTGGCCGTCGCGAGGAGGAAGCCGACCGTGATGATGGCGTTGCAGCCCTCGGAGATCAGGTTGTCGATGTTCGGCGCGAAGTTCGACTCGGCCTTCGACTCGGCCACGGCGGTCTGGATGCCGAGGTTCTCCTTGGCAGCCATGAGGCCGTTGTAGCCGGACTCGTTGAAGGACTTGTCGTCGAAGCCGCCCGCGTCGGAGACCATGCACGCCTTGAAGCTCGAGTCGGAGCCCCCGGCCGTGCCCGACTCGCCACCCTCGTCGGGTGCGCTTCCACATGCGGCCAGCGCCAGTGCGGCGACGGCCGCGAGCGCCGTCATCTGCATTGCTCTCTTCACCATGAGCTCCTGTCGATCTTGTCGATGGCCCCCGGGAGAAAACCGGGACCTGCCCGTGCGGCGTTGCACGGGAAGGTCACGGGGTCCGTCGGCCTGTATTGATCGAACACTAGCCACGTCGGAGAACCTCGAACGTTACTTGCGGGTAACGCGGACGCTTCGTTATGGAAGCGTCATCTTGTGTCTCAGCCGTGACCGTCCACCGTCCAGCGGTCGGACACTTGGTTGCACAAGGCAACATCTCGAGGGGTCGAGCCCCCGGCCAGGGCAGGGGGCCGGGTCACCGGGAACACCCCTGGTGCACCCCTTCGGATCAGCCCAGCGCGACCCGGGCGAGCAGCCGCACACCCGCCCCGATCGCGGACTCGTCGACCCGCAGGTCGCCCTGGTGGATGTCGTAGGAGCGACCGCCCGGCGTCCGCGTCCCCAGCCGCGCCATCGCACCCGGCACCTTGGTCAGGTACCACGCGAAGTCCTCGCCGCCCAGGGACTGCTCGGTCAGCAGGACCGACGCGGGGCCCAGCACGTCGCGGGCCGCGGCCTCGAGCGCGCCCGTGGCCGCCTCGTCGTTCTCGACCGGGGGCACCCCGCGCGTGTGGTTGACCGTGACCTCGACCTCGTAGGGGGCCACGACCTGCTCGACCGCGTCGTGCAGCACCTGGCCCGCGAACTCCCAGGCCCGCACGTCCAGGCACCGCAGCGTCCCCCGGACCGTCCCGGTGCTGGGGATCGCGTTGTGCGCCGAGCCCGCGTGCACGGCCCCCCACGTGAGGTTCACGCCCGAGCGCGGGTCGAGCCGGCGACCGAGCACCGCAGGGACCTGTGTGATGACCTGCCCCAGCGCGTAGACCACGTCACCGGTCAGGTGCGGCCGCGACGTGTGCCCGCCGGGCGACGTGACGGTCACCGAGACCTCGTCGGAGGCCGACGTGATGGGACCGATGCGGGTGCCGATCTGCCCCGCGTCGACCTTGGGGTCGCAGTGGACCGCGTAGATCTCGTCGACCCCGTCGAGGCCCCCGGCCGCGATGACGTCGAGCGAACCGCCCGGCTGCACCTCCTCGGCGGGCTGGAAGACCAGACGCACGGGCCGTGGCAGCAGACCCCGTCCGTCGAGAGCGGCCAGGACGAGCCCGGCCCCCAGCACGACCGCCGTGTGGACGTCGTGGCCGCACGCGTGGGCCACCCCCGGGGTGACCGAGGACCACGGGAGCTCGCACCGGTCCTGGACCGGGAGCGCGTCGATGTCGGCCCGCAGCGCGACCCGTCCACGCGGCCCGCCGTCCGCGGCCTCGTCCACCTCGCCGATGTCGCACACCAGCCCGGTGCCCGGCAGCAGGCGCGGCGCGAGCCCGGCCGCCCGCAGGCGGTCCGCGACGAGCGCCGTGGTGCGCGTCTCGGTGCGCGAGACCTCGGGGTGCGCATGGATGTCCCGGCGGATCGCGACGAGCTCGGTCTCGAGGCCCGCGGCGAGCTCGACCACCCTGTCGCCGAGCGCCGTGCGGCCTGCGGCGTGCACCGTCGCGGACGGCCTGCCTCCCGTGCCGGCGGCGGTCGACGGGACAGGGGTGCTCTCGGTGCTCTCCTCAGGCGTGCTCACCAGCCGAGACTATCCCCGGTGCCCCTGGCCCGGCCGCCCGGGCCACGCACCGGGACGCGGGCGTCGCGCCAGGGGCGAGCGACGTCGTCGGGCACCTGGCGCCCCCTCCACGCCC
>NZ_JACSPN010000045.1:2864-15675 GCF_015142735.1 Oerskovia douganii
CGACAGCGGGGACTTCAACTCCCTGGCCGCGCTGCTCCCCTCGGCCGACGAGTCGGGCTCCAAGGTGTTCGGCCACGGCGCCCTGGCGCGGTGCGTCAGAGCAGCTCGTCGAGTCCCCGCTCGCGCACCAGGTCGACCATCGACTTGACCTGCTGCGCGCGGGCACGGGTCGTGACCAGCAGCGCGTCGGGCGTGTCGACGACCACGACGTCGTCGAGCCCGAGGATCGTCACGACCCGGTCGCTCGCCGGGACCACCACGGAGCCCGCGCTCTCGCGCCGCACCACCCGGTCCGCGTCGCCGAGCACCTTGGAGCCCGACTCGTCGGCCGAGGGGAGCAGCGCGGCCAGGGAGTTGAAGTCCCCGATGTCGTCCCACCCGAAGTTGCCCGGCACCACGGCGACCCCGCCCACGGCCGCGACGGGCTCGGCCACCGCGTGGTCGATCGCGATCTTCTCCAGGCCCGGCCACACCTCGGCGAGGACACGGTCGCGGTCCGGGGTGTCCCACGCCGCGGCCACGGTGCGCAGCCCGTCGTGCAGCTCGGGGCGCTGGTCCGCGAGGTGCCCCAGCAGGACCGACGTGCGCATGATGAACATGCCCGCGTTCCAGCGGTACTCCCCCGACCGGACGTAGCGCTGCGCCGTCACGGCGTCCGGCTTCTCCGTGAACCCCTGCGCGTGCAGCGCCGTGGGCGCGCCCGCGAGGTCGAGCGACGTCCCGCTCCGGACGTAGCCGAACGCCGTCGACGGGCGCGAGGCGGCGATCCCGACCGTGACGACGTAGCCCGCGCGGGCCGCCTCGACGCCCTCCCGGACCGCCTGCTCGAACGCCGCCCGACCCGTGATGACCTGGTCCGCCGCGAACGATCCGATCACCACGTCGCCGTGGCGCTGCTCGAGCACCGCGGCCGCGAGCCCGATCGCCGCCATCGAGTCGCGCGGCGAGGGCTCGGCGAGCAGGGCGTCGTCCCGCAGGCCCGGGAGCTGCGTGCGCGCCGAGGCGACGTGCTGGCGACCGGTCACCAGCACGATGCCGTCCTGACCCGCGAGAGGTGCCAGGCGGTCGACCGTGGCCTGCAGGAGCGACCGGCCGGACCCCGTCAGGTCGAGCAGGAACTTCGGGTTGCCACGGCGCGACAGCGGCCAGAGCCGCGTGCCGGAACCCCCGGCGGGGATCACGGCGTAGAAGCCGGGGATCGCCGGGGTCACCGGGGCGGCCCCGTCCGGCGACGAGTCAGGGCTGGGCGCGGGAACGGGGAGGGTCGACATCCTCGAAGCATAGTGACCGACGCGTGACCGACGCGTGACCCCGCGCCCGAGGACCCTCCGCGGACGGGCGTCGCCAAGTCATCGGGAGCCGTGTGGAATGGGTCACAATACGGCCCGGCCGGGCCCCTGGGAACGCCCCGCGGTCCGCACCACGATGCCGAGATCACTATGGTGGATCCCCAGAGACGGATATCGACGGACTCCGGCGAGCCCTGGATCTGCCGCTCCACCCGACTCTCCCGAGCCTCGACGTGGAGCGGTCGTGAAGGGCCACCGGCGGACGACGTCGTCCAGCTCGATATCTCACCCCTGAACTCGCCACAGGAGGCCCCTAAAGTGCCCAGTGCACCCGCTGGCACGCTGTACCGCGGCCGTGAAGGCATGTGGTCGTGGGTCGCGCATCGCGTGACCGGCGTGCTCATCTTCTTCTTCCTCCTCGTGCACGTGCTGGACACAGCGCTGGTACGAGTCTCACCCGAGGCGTACGACGCCGTGATCGGCACCTACAAGACGGTCGTCATGGGACTCGGTGAGGCCGGCCTCGTGGCCGCCATCGTCTTCCACGCCTTCAACGGTGTCCGCATCATCCTCGTCGACTTCTGGGCCAAGGGCCCCAAGTACCAGCGCACCATGCTGTGGGTCGTCGTCGGCCTGTTCGCCGTGACGATGGCGGGCTTCCTGCCCCGCCACCTCATGAACGTCTTCGGAGGTGGGCACTGATGAGCACCACGAGCACCAGCTCTCCCCTCGCGGCCCCCCGCGACCCGTACAAGCGCCAGAAGACCACGCGCTCGAACTACGAGCTGTACAGCTGGGTCTTCATGCGCGCCTCGGGCGTCGTGCTGATCGTCCTGATCTTCGGGCACCTGTTCGTCAACCTCATGGTCGGCGAGGGCGTCCACGCGATCGACTTCGGCTTCGTCGCCGGCAAGTGGGCCTCCCCGTTCTGGCAGGTCTGGGACCTGCTCATGCTGTGGCTCGCGATGATCCACGGGACCAACGGCGTGCGCACCATCATCAACGACTACGCGCAGCGCGACGGCACGCGCCTCGTGCTCAAGGGCGCGCTGTACCTGGCGTTCGTGGTCGTCACCGTGCTCGGCACCCTCGTGGTCTTCACGTTCGACCCGTGCCCCCCGAACGCCCTGGACTACCAGCTCCCGTCCTTCTGCTTCACCGGACGGCCCTGACGGTCGACGGTCCCCCAGCCGTCGCCTGATCGTCCCGTCCCCCCTTCCCACTCGTCACAGGAGGCATCGACACCGATGCAAACCCATCAGTACGACGTCGTCATCGTCGGAGCAGGCGGCGCCGGCATGCGCGCGGCACTGGAGTCGTCCGGCAAGGTCCGGACGGCGGTCATCTCGAAGCTCTACCCCACCCGGTCCCACACCGGCGCGGCGCAGGGCGGCATGTGCGCCGCCCTCGCGAACGTCGAGGAGGACAACTGGGAGTGGCACACGTTCGACACGGTCAAGGGCGGCGACTACCTCGTCGACCAGGACGCCGCGGAGATCATGGCCAAGGAGGCCATCGACGCGGTGCTCGACCTCGAGCGCATGGGCCTGCCGTTCAACCGCACGCCCGAGGGCAAGATCGACCAGCGCCGCTTCGGTGGGCACACGCGCAACCACGGCGAGGCCGCGGTGCGCCGCTCGTGCTACGCCGCGGACCGCACGGGTCACATGATCCTCCAGACGCTCTACCAGAACTGCGTCAAGCAGAACGTCGAGTTCTTCAACGAGTTCTACGTCCTGGACCTCATCACGGACCACGACCTCGCGGCCGAGGACGTCCCCGACGGCGAGACGGTCAACGCGACCGGCGTCGTCGCCTACGACCTCGCGACGGGCGAGATCCACGTCTTCCAGGCCAAGGCGATCATCTTCGCCACGGGCGGGGCGGGCAAGATCTTCAAGACGACGTCCAACGCGCACACCCTGACGGGTGACGGCATGGCCCTCGCCTACCGCCGTGGTCTGCCGCTCGAGGACATGGAGTTCTTCCAGTTCCACCCGACGGGCCTCGCGGGCCTCGGCATCCTCCTGTCGGAGGCCGCACGCGGTGAGGGTGGCATCCTGCGCAACGGCGAGGGCGAGCGCTTCATGGAGCGCTACGCCCCGACCATCAAGGACCTCGCCCCGCGTGACATCGTCGCGCGCTCCATGGCGAACGAGGTCCGCGAGGGCCGCGGCGCCGGGCCGAACAAGGACTACGTCCTGCTCGACCTCACGCACCTCGAGCCCGCGCACATCGACGCCAAGCTCCCGGACATCACCGAGTTCGCGCGCACCTACCTGGGCATCGAGCCCTACACCGAGCCCGTGCCCGTGTACCCCACGGCGCACTACGCCATGGGCGGCATCCCGACCAACGTCGAGGGCGAGGTGCTCCGCGACGGGCACAACGTCGTCCGCGGCCTGTACGCGGCCGGCGAGGTCGCGTGCGTCTCGGTCCACGGATCCAACCGTCTGGGCACCAACTCGCTCCTCGACATCAACGTGTTCGGCAAGCGCGCCGGCCGCGAGGCCGCGCGGTACGCCGCGACCGCCGAGTACCGCGAGCTCCCCGAGGACCCCGCCGCGGCCGTGATCGCGCAGCTCGACGAGATGCGCAACCGTCCCGACGGCGAGCGCGTGGCCGACGTCCGCAAGGCGCTCCAGGAGACCATGGACGCCAACGCCCAGGTCTTCCGCACGGGCGTGTCGCTCGACCAGGCGCTCTCCGACATCCGCACCCTCCAGGACCGCTACCGCAAGGTCTCCGTCCAGGACAAGGGACGCCTGTTCAACACCGACCTCCTCGAGGCGATCGAGCTGGGCTTCCTGCTGGACATCGCCGAGGTCACGGTCATCGCCGCGATCAACCGCAAGGAGTCCCGCGGCGGTCACTACCGCGAGGACTACCCGGACCGCGACGACGCCAACTACATGCTCCACACGATGGCCTACCGTCGCCCCACGTCCGCCGGCGACACCGCCGACGGCCACGTCGACGGCTACTTCGACCACGTCGAGGAGTTCGATTCCTACAAGATCGTGCTGGGTTCCAAGCCCGTCACCCAGACCCGGTACGAGCCCATGGAGCGGAAGTACTGATGACTGCCACACTCGAAGCCCCCGTCGGTTCTGAGAAGACCGAGGTCGGTGCCGTGCCCTCGTTCGAGGTCACGATCAAGCTCCGGCGCTACAACCCCGAGTCCGAGCACGGCGAGGACGCGTACTGGGAGGAGTACACGGTCCTGGCCCACGGCACGGACCGCGTGCTGGACGCCCTGCACAAGATCAAGTGGGAGCACGACGGCTCGCTGACGTTCCGCCGCTCGTGCGCGCACGGGATCTGCGGCTCGGACGCGATGCGGATCAACGGCCGCAACCGCCTGGCGTGCAAGACGCTGCTCAAGGACGTCAACCCGAACAAGCCGATCACCGTCGAGCCCATCAAGGGCCTGCCGGTCATCAAGGACCTGGTCGTCGACATGGAGCCGTTCTTCGCCTCCTACCGCGAGATCATGCCGTTCCTCATCACCTCCGGGAACGAGCCGAGCAAGGAGCGCCTGCAGTCGGCCGAGCAGCGCGAGCGCTTCGACGACACCACCAAGTGCATCCTGTGCGCCGCGTGCACGTCGTCCTGCCCCGTGTTCTGGACCGACGGCCAGTACTTCGGCCCGGCCGCGATCGTCAACGCGCACCGTTTCATCTTCGACTCGCGTGACGAGGGCGCCGCCCAGCGCCTGGAGATCCTCAACGACAAGGAGGGCGTGTGGCGCTGCCGCACGACCTTCAACTGCACCGAGGCCTGCCCTCGTGGCATCGAGGTCACCAAGGCGATCCAGGAGGTCAAGCGCGCGATGATCACCCGCGCGTTCTGACCCACCCCGCACTGCCCGACGGCGGTCCCCGGCTCCGGCCGGTGGGCCGCCGTCGGCGTCGGACGGCTCAGATCTTGACGGACACCCTGGGCTCCCGGCCCCGCCGGACGCCCCGGACCACCGGGCTCCAGGGGTAGCCGTACCCGGCCCCTCGGCGGACGCGCTCCTCGAGCCGCTCGTCCTGCTCCGCCTCGGCCCGCTCCCGCAGCTCGTCCGCGGTCGGCTGCGCAGGCGGGTCCGCGATCCAGGCCGCGGCCATCAGCAGGATGCGCGTGACGAAGTTCGCGAGCAGCAGGATCGTCACGAACGTCGCGAACGAGCCCAGCAGGGCGTTGCGCGACGAGCTCCCGACGATGATGCTCGTCCCGAGGTAGCGCAGCACCCCGAAGGCAGCGGCCGCGGTCATGGCGCCGATGTACAGGTCCTTGCGCGGCGGCCGTACACCCGCGACGAAACGGATGATGAGCAGCACCACGACCGCGTCGAAGAAGAGCCCGACGAAGATGCCCACCACGGGCACCAGCACCGACGCCAGGACGCCGTGACCGAAGAGCGTGGCGCCGAGCGTCTGGACCACGACCGTCGCGGCCGCGGAGATCACGACGCTGATCCCCAGCACGACGAACCCGCCCAGCTCGCGCAGCTTGGACAGCACAGGGTTCTGGCCGACGTCCGTGAGCGAGAACATGGCCCTGGTCGAGGTGCGCAGGGCGGCCATGAAGGAGATCGCGCTGAACAGCAGCACGAAGACCGCGATGATGCTCGACAGGTCGAAGCCCCGGTCGAGGATCAGCTGGTCGGGCGAGATGATGCCCGCGCCGTCCGGGGTCTGCTTGATCAGTCCCGGGATCGCCTTGTCGATCTGGGCGAAGACCTCGTCGCGCAGCTCCTCCCTGTTGCCCAGGAAGGCCATGAAGGCCGTGTAGAAGATCGTCAGCCCGGCGAACAGCGAGAAGAGCGCGGAGTAGGCCATCCCGCCGCACAGGAGCGCCCCTCTCTGGACCCCGTACTGCGCGAGAGCCCGCGCGGGGCGCGTCGCGTTCCACCAGGCCAGCACGGCCTGCCCGCGGGACACGAGACGAGCCACGGCCCCGGGAGCCTCAGGGGCGCCACGGTCGGACGCCGGGCGGCCGGTGACCTGTCCGGGCTTCCTGGCGTCACGCACGGTGGGCCGCCGGTCGTCGGCCTCGGAACCGTCGCGATGCGGGCGCGGGCGCCGGCCTGGGCCTGCGCGCTCGGTGGTGGTCGGCTGGGTCATCGCCCGAGCCTAGAAGAGGAGGGTGCCGTTCACCCGTCCGACAGCCCGGTGAGGTCGAACCGACGTGCCGGACGCCACACACCGTCGTCGCCGTGCTCGTACAGGTGGATCCCGGTCACGTCGAACGAGGCCTCGAACCCGGCCATCTCCTCGAACGCGAGGTCGAGCGCCTCGTCGTCGACCTCGTGGGCGACCGTGACGTGCGGGTGGTAGTTGAAGCGCAGCTCCTGGTCCAGGATGCCGGACCGCACCGCCCCCTCGAGCCCCTCGCACTCGGCGATGCCCTGCGCCACGATCACGAAGACCACGGGTGACACGGGCCGGAACGTCCCCGAGCCACGCAGGATGACCCGGAACGGGGCCGCGTGCGCCGCCACGCCCTCCAGGTGGGCGTAGACCTCGTCGAGGTCGTGCTCGTCCACCACGGTCGGCCCGAGCAGCGTGATGTGCGGAGGGATGTCTCCCGCGAACGGGTCGCCGAACGCGGCCCGCGCCTCCTGGAGCGCGGTGCCGTAGGGCTCGGGGATCTCGATCGCGATACCGATCCGCACCTGGTGCGGACCCCGCTCGGGGAGGTTCATCAGCGCGTCCGGCGAGCGGGCAGCAGACCGACCCGGTCGTAGATGCGGTCCAGGGTCACCTGCGCCAGGCCGCGCGCCCGCTCTGCACCGCGCGCGAGGACCGCGTCGAGCTCGGCCGGGTCGGACAGGTACTCGTCGGCCCGCGCCTGGAACGGGGTCAGGAAGTCGACCACGACCTCGGCCAGGTCCACCTTGAGGTGGCCGTAGCCCTTGCCCTCGTAGTCCGCGGCGATCTGCTCGACGGGCCGCGACGTGAGCGCGGAGAAGATCGTCAGCAGGTTCGAGATGCCCGGCTTGGCGACCGGGTCGTAGCGGATCTCGTTCTCGGAGTCCGTCGCGGCCGACCTGATGCGCTTGGCCGCGACCTTGGGGTCCTCGAGCAGCCAGATGACGCCCTTGCCGCCCGACGAGGACTTGCTCATCTTGGCCGTGGGCTCCTGCAGGTCGTAGATCTTCGCGACCGCCTTGACGATGTGCGGCTCAGGGACGACCGCGGTGTCGTCGCCGAACCGCGAGTTGAGCCGCTCGGCCAGGTTTCGTGCGAGCTCGAGGTGCTGGCGCTGGTCCTCGCCGACCGGCACGAGGGCCGCGTCGTACAGCAGGATGTCCGCTGCCATGAGCACGGGGTAGGTGAAGAGGCCGACCGTCGTGCCTTCCGTGCCCTGCTTGGCGGACTTGTCCTTGAACTGCGTCATGCGCCCGGCCTCGCCGAACCCCGTCTGGCACGAGAGCACCCAGGCGAGCTCGGCGTGCTCCGGGACGTGCGACTGCACGAACAGCGTCGAGCCGTCCGGGTCGACGCCTCCGGCCAGGTACTGGGCCGCGGTGCGACGCGTCCGCTCCCGCAGCTTCTCCGGCTCGGGGTTGACCGTCAGGGCGTGCATGTCGACGACGCAGTAGATCGCGTCGTACGACTCCTGGAGGGCGACCCACTGACTCAGTGCCCCGATGTAATTGCCCAGCTGGAGCGAATCCTCCGTGGGCTGCATCCCCGAGAAGATGCGTGGACGCCGTACGCCGGGAACCTCGTTGACCATTGCCCCATTCTGACAGGTCGACGTGCACCGACCGAATCCGGGCCACCCTCCGGGACACGGAGGACCGGGCTCAGGTCGCCTCGTCGTCGAACGGGGCGGGCACGACCGGCGCAGGCGCCCCGGCGGGCACCGCCGCACGGCCCGCGGCACCTCCGGGCGGCGGCGGCACGGGGGCTCCCGGGCGGGGACGCGACGGCACGGAGGGCCCGTCGTCGTCGAGCAGCGCGTCGCGGACGATGCGCCGGGGGTCGTACTGGCGCGGGTCCAGCTTGGCCCAGTCCACGTCGCCCACCTGCTCGCCCAGCTCCTCGTCCACACGCGCCTTGGCGTCCTTCAGGAAGCCGCGTGCGGTGCGGACGAACCCGCCGAGCTGCTCGGCGTACCGGGGCAGCCGCTCCGGACCGATGACGACGAGCGCGATCACCAGAATGATCCCGAATTCCCAGCCGTTGATTCCGAACACGCGGTCAGACTACTCGCTCGTGGCTTCGTCGAGCACGACGCGGACGTCGCGCTCCTGGTCGCCCGTGCGCACGCGCAGCGTCACGGTGTCGCCGGGGGCCTTGGCCCGGATCGCGACGATGAGCTCGTCGCTCAGGCTCACGGGCCGACCGTCGATGGCCAGGATGACGTCCCCGGCACGGATCCCCGCGACGTCCGCGGGGCCGTCGGCGGTGACCGGGTCCTGCGCCCCCTGCGGCTCGGTCGTGACCTGGACGCCCTCGCCCTGGTACCGCGAGTCGAGCAGCACACCGATCACCGGGTACGTGGCGGTGCCGCTCTCCATGAGCTCCTCGGCGGTACGCCGGGCCTGGTTCGACGGGATCGCGAAACCCAGGCCGATGCTGCCCGTCGCCGCTCCCGTGCCAGGTGGTTGCGCGATGGCCGAGTTCACCCCGACCACCTCTCCGGCGCCGTTGACGAGGGGCCCGCCCGAGTTGCCGGGGTTGATCGCCGCGTCCGTCTGGATCGCGTCGATGAAGGCCGTCTCGGCCGAGTCGCCCGCGGCGACGGGCCGGTGCAGCGCGCTCACGATCCCGGTCGTGACCGTCCCGTTGAGACCGAGCGGTGCCCCGATCGCGACGACCGGGTCGCCCACGACGACGCCGTCGCTGTCCCCCAGGACCAGAGGCTTGAGACCGGACTCGTCGACCTTGACGACCGCGAGGTCGTAGTCCGGCGTCCGCCCGACGACCGTCGCCGGACGTTCGCTGCCGTCGGCGAAGAGCACCGTGACCTCGCCACCGTCCGCGCCACCGGCGACCACGTGGTTGTTGGTGAGGATGTAGCCGTCCTCGCGGATCACGAACCCGGACCCGGTCGAGACGCCGTCGGCACCCTCGACCTGGAGCGAGACGACGCTCGGCAGGACGCTCGCCGCGACGGCCGCGACCGAGCCCGCCGGTCGCGCCTCGTCCGGCGCTGTGCCGGCGACGGGCAGCGAGACGTCGACGGGCCGACGGTCCGCCCCGTCGACGATCCTGTCGGCAGCCACTCCCCCGACCGCGCCGGCCACCAGCGCGATCGCGGCGATCCCCGCGACGGCCCCCGCCCCGAGGCGACGCCGCTTCCTGGGCGCGGGTGCCGCGGCCGGTCCCTCCTGGCCGGGCTCGGCCGGATGCCCGTGCGGGCCCTGCTGCTGGGGGTGCTGCCCCGGCGGGTAGGCACCGGGCGGGCGCACCGGGTAGGAGGGCGGAGGTGGTACCGGCACCGACGCACCGTGGGGTGCGCCGTAGCCGGGAAGCCCCTGACGTGCGACGGGCAGAGCACCGAGCGGGGGGCCGTAGGGGCGGGTGTCGTGCTGTGCCGCCCCCGGGACCGCACCGACGGGAGGGGACGCAGGACCGTCGCCGGCACCCGCAGCCGTCAGGGGGACGCTCGCCGTGGGCCGGTAGGACGACGGCGGTGCGAAGGGGTTCCGGGGCTCACGGGGCTGCTCCTCGCGCGGGGCGGTCGGCGGCGCCTGCTGCGGCGCGGTCTCCTGCGGCCGCACGGGCGGCGTCGACACCGGCGGTGCGGGCGGCGAGGGTTCCCCGGCCGCGTCCGGCTGGACGGGCGCGGCGGACGGCACCTCGGGCGGCGGCGCAGGCTGCGGCTCGGGCGTGGTCGGCTGCTGATCCGCAGGCTCGGGCGCTGCGTCGTGTGCGGTCATGGGGTGCCCAAGGCTCCTGTCATGGTCGTCCATCCCCGGGAGATGCGGGCCGGGACCCCCTCGTCGAAGTCGTGCGCAGGGAACGTCGCCACGAACGCGACGAGCACCTCCTTGCGCGCCTCGGCCACGACGTCGATCACCGTGTCCCCAGCCTGCCACACGACGTGCCACGGTTCGTCGGACAGGACGTAGACGGACCTCCCGTCGAAGCCCTCCGAGCGTGTGAGAGACGTGGTGTCCAGCCGCCCCACCTGCTCCCGGACCACGATGGTGCCCTCGGGACCCGTCAGGTCGACCTGGAGGACGTCCCGCCTGTCACCGAGGAGGCGGACGCTCGTCACGTCGAAGCCCTCGAGGATCCCCGACGGGCTGGTCCAGCCGTGCTCGGACATCCAGACGAGCGCCGCGGAGTCCGACAGGTCCACGGCGTCGCCGGTCGAGGCGCCCCGACCCCCGGCGGCCGTCGCCCCGCCGACCGTCGGCAGCACGGGCACCAGGTCGGCCTCCATGCTCTCGCCCGGGCTGCGCCCGGCCTGGGCGAGGAGCGTCAGCGGCGCGGCCACGTGCCGTTCCGGGACGACGACCGGCCGGTCGCCCAGGGTGAAGAGAGCGACCGCGAGGACCGCGACCCCGCTCGAGGCCGCGACGACGGCTCGACGCGAGCGCCGCCGTCGGGCATGGGCCACGAGGTCTCCGGTGAGGGCGTCACGCAGCGCCCCCTCCTCGGGGGCCGCGGCCCACGGGTCCCGGGCCGGCGGCGCCTGCCGCAGCGGGTCGCCCTGCGCACCCGACATCTCCGACGACAGCGCGAGCAGCCGTGCCGTCAGGTCCGTCGTCGGGAGCACGTCGCGCGCGCACGACAACCGCTTGCGCACGGCCCGGGCCACCGCGAGCTCGGCCGCGCACTGGTCGCACGCCGCGACGTGCGCGAGCGCGCGCTCACGCGTCGCGGACGAGAGCTGGTCGTCCGCGAGAGCGCTGACGAGTGTCCCGAGGTGCGTCATGGTCCCCCCGGTGCGTTGCGGGCCCCGAGCGCCGTCAGCGCGCCGACGGCGGCGTCCTCGGACGGCGCACCGTCGGCGCCGCCGCGGTCGGACGGGTCCCGGTGGGGCAGCGCCGCGCGGAGCTGCGTGCGTGCGCGGTGGATGCGCGAGCGCACCGTGCCCAGCTTGATGCCGAGCGTGACCGCGATCTCCTCGTAGCTCAGCCCCTCGATGTCGCACAGCACGACCGCGGCCCGGTACTCGGGCGAGAGGGCGTCGAGCGCACGCTGCACGTCGTGGTCGAGGTTCGTGTGCTCGTACCCCCGCTCGGGGTGCGTCATCTCGCCCGTCGCCGGGTACAGCCCCGAGTCGTCGCCCATGGCCTCCATGCGGATGCGCTGCTTGCGTCGCACCTGGTCCAGGAAGAGGTTGGTCGTGATGCGGTGCAGCCACCCCTCGAACGTCCCCGGCGTGTAGCTCGACAGCGAGCGGAACACGCGGATGAACGTCTCCTGCGTGAGGTCCTCCGCGTCGTACTGGTTCCCGGTCAGGCGGTACGCCAGCCGGTACACGCGCGCGGAGTGCTCCCGCACGATCTGGTCCCACGAGGGGGGCGTCCAGGGCTGGGCACTCACGTCACTGCTCACACGATCCATTGTCCCCTCTCAACGCCGCACGGCCCCCATCGGTTCCAGCCCCCCGCCCGGACGTCGACACGACGTGCACGAAACCTCCCCCCGGAACCGCGCCAACCAGCGCCTCCGGGCCCGTCGACAGGTACGATCGCCTCACCTGCACCGCGCGGAACCACCGCACCCCGGCAGTCCGTCCGGGCCACCGGGGACGCGCGGCACCCAAGACCAGGAGGGCCCTATCACCACCGACATCGGCCGGACCAACGCCAAGGCGTCGAGCTGGACCTACTGCGAGGAGTTCGTGCCGGAGGACGACGTCCTCCTGCGCGCTCGCGAGCGCGCCGCCGAGCTGGGTTGTCCCGCCGTCCTGCCCGGCGTGGGAGCCGTCCTCCAGGCCCTCGCCGCTGCGCTCGCCGCGCGCGCCGTCGTCGAGATCGGTACCGGCACCGGGGTCGCCTCGCTCTGGCTGCTCCGCGGCATGCCCGAGGACGGCGTCCTGACCACGATCGACGTCGAGGTCGAGCACCAGCGTGCCGCCAAGGAGGCCTTCGCCGAGGAGGGGATCCGCGCGACGCGCACCCGGACCATCCCCGGCCGCGCGAGCGACGTGCTGCCGCGGCTCACCGACGGCGCGTACGACCTCGTGCTCGTCGGGGCCGACCGGCACAGCTACCCCGAGTACGTCGAGCAGGCCCTGCGCCTCCTGCGCCCGGGCGGGATCCTCGCGGTCGACGGCGCGCTCGTCGGCGACCGCGTGGCGGACCCCGCCCGTCGTGACGAGGTCACGGCGATCGTCCGCGAGGTCGGCCGGTCCCTGCGATCGGACGAGCGGGTCCTGCCCGCACTGATCCCGAGCGGCGACGGGCTGCTGCTCGGCGTGCGCCGGTAGCAGCGGGGCTCGTCCTCCCCGGACCGGCCGCAGACGACGAGAGGGCCCCTCACCGGTTGGCGGGTTCTAGCGATCCCCGCAACACCTTGAGTTTCAGGGAGTTGTGGGGATCGTGGTTTCTGGGGAGTTGAAGG
>NZ_JACSPN010000046.1 GCF_015142735.1 Oerskovia douganii
ACCTCACACTGCGGCCAGGAACCAACCCCCAGCCTCACGCCTCCACGCAGGTGTCACCAACGTCATGACACAGAACACCTAGCCCTCGCCGAGCTGGTACTCGAAAGCCTGCCGGACGAGTCCCATCACGTAGGTGAAATCTGAGCCCTCGTTCAACGAGACCTCTGTCGGACCGTTGCCCCAGTGCCCCTTGCCGCTGACATCCTCAACGATCCCGCGCTCGTCCTCGAGGGACTCGATAGGGATGTTCAGGCTGAGCCGCATCCGGCTGACCTGGGGGACTACGTCCAGGAAGTTCGTCTCTGCCTTGAAGGCGACGTACAGCTTGCGAAAGTAGCGCGCGACGCCAGGATCGAGCGCCAGCACCTCAGACGTGAGGTGGTCGAAAAGCTCACGACGGGCCGGCGAGAGCAAGTGGGGGTGGTCCTCAATCGAGAATCCCGTCTCGGTGCGAGGTTCCTGGAACCTCGCCAGGACGGCCGCGTCGAGTGTCGGGCGCGTCCAGATCTGAGCGGCCTCCCGTGCGAGCCGGCGGGCCCGCTCTACCAGAGCGTGCTCGTCCCAGGAAGCGAGCTGACCAAGACCCCGGTTGAGGCGCAAGGGACTGTCGCGGAACCCACCTTCCATGTCGCGCTTCACGTCGAACGCGTGGTCCGAGTACTCGGAGTTGTACCCGGTCAGAGTCAGATTACCGAGGGTGTGCAGGTACTTCTCCTGAACGTGCTGCCAGTCCTCGCCCAGTGCCGATCTCCATGCGGCCGAGAGGTTCTCGTTCTGCGGAAGGATGTGCTCGATCGTGTAGTCTTCGATCGATACGTGCTCCTTTCGTCCGTGATTCTCCATCTTACGAAGGAAGTAGGAGCGCCGTTTAAAGTTATAGAGATCTGAGGTCGTCAGCGCCTCGATAAACTCTCCGTCGGTCGGGAATGCACGATAGTTCTTCATACCGAGGAAGTGCGCCTTGACGCTATCCAGGTAGGCGTCCTTGCGCACCGCCTTGTGGAACGTCGCAAAGGTCGTGTTGAGCGAGTTCGTCGGGATCCGGCCGACAGCGCGACGGAAAACGTACGAGGTCACCATGTCGACGATCGCAAGGAGGTCGTCCCTGCTGATCGTCCCGGCGTCGTAGTCGGTGTAGGTGCTCAACAGGAAAGGGTAAACGACGTCGGCCTTGATCTGATCGAGATCCTTGAACGCGGCACGAAGGAGAGGGTCCTGCTCCTTCCCCAGAGCGATCGCGCAGTACCGGCGAGAGTAGTCCCGCACGTCCAGGACGAGCTCGTCGATCGTCTGTCCGGCGGAGATAAAGCGGGCGGCGAAAGACTTGAAGGCGTCGTAGATGTCGTCGAGCCGGGGGATCTCGCCGGTGACGACCGTCAGGTAGTGACGGACGAAGTCGTCGAAGCGAGATTCGTACGCGGCCGGTCCGAACTCGATCTCCATCGGCCGCCAGAAACCGGTATAGATCTTCTCTTGGGCCTTGGGAGCCAGGTCCATGAGAACGAAGTTGCGGATCAAATCTGCCTGGGAGAGCTTCTTCCCGGTCGAGTTCATCGCCTCGAAGACCAGCTGAGGGTTGTCGACGCCCCGTTCGAGCCGGACGTCGACAACGACGAGCTTGGCGAGCCCGCGGCAGACGGCCGCGAGGTCCGTGCGCGGGTCGGCGAGACGATCTCTGAAGTAGTCGTAGTTGGCGACGAGCCTGGCGGACCCCGACGGCTCAGGTGCAACGCCCTGGAGTATCGCGATGAGCGTGTCCCGATCGCTCTGCGACAGGATCAGCTTGTACTGCCTTTCGTCGGATTCGTCGTCATTGAGGAGGTAGCGGTTGCGGATCTTCCGGGGGGAAAAGCCGTCGATCGGCTCTTGCTGGTCCGTCGGAAGTGCTTCCAGCCGTTCTGCGAGCGCGCTCAGCAGCAGCGTGACCGTCGTGACGCGCTGCTGCCCGTCGATGATCAGGTTGGGCTCGAACTCCGTCAGGGCGGACAAGGAGCGTTCCACGTGGACCACGGAGCCCGTGAAGTGGGCCCCGAGACTCTCACTGGAACCCGCACGGAGCAGGTCCCGCCATAGTTGGGCGCACTCGTTCTCCGACCACGCGTACGTCCGCTGATAGATGGGGACGATAAACTGGCTGCTCTTCTTGAGGAGCATCAGGAGCGATGCATCGACAGCTTTCACGTGTTCGTCGTCCTTAGATCGAGACGTGGTCGGGAAACCACGTCGACGCGGTGACCGAGGTGATCTTGACTGGTCCCTCGTCGTTGAGAACGACAAGGTCCCCAGCCGTGGTAAGTCGGATCGCGGAGCCGTCCGGTAGCGCTCCGGCCAATGCGGCCACGAGTGCTGACGGATCGTCGACCGCAACGTCCGACAGGTGGGCCCCGGACATACTGTCGACAACGTCGCCACGTTTGAGGCGATACCGGTGCGGGACCAGAAAGCCCCGCGGCGCGTCCGGGTCGACTGCCGGTTCCTCTCCGAGAAAGCCCAAGAGGATGCGACGACCCTTGATGTAGCCGACTGTGGCGCCGTCGTCGGCGACCCGAAGCTCACCCTTCGGACGTAGCGAGATCCACTGGGCAAGGATAGTCGGGGCGCGATCCCCCAGGAGGCCGGCGAGCGACTCACCGGAGTCAAGGTCGACGAGTCCGCCCGACACCGTGAGCCGAACCCGACGTTCGGGCATCTCTTCGGTCCACGGATACCCCACGGGCGGGCGGGTGGCTTGGCGGGCGGTGGATGCGACCTCCTCGCGGTGCACTTCGTCCACCGTCTCCTGATCAGCCTCGACCTCGATCGTTGGGCTCTCCGTCGGCGCCGTCCCGGCAAGAGGCCATTCGCCGCGCCTGATCGATTCGACGCGTTCGAGAACCGCTTCGGCGGGTCCAGCGATCGCCAGTCCGACGCGGTCCGCAACTTGGTGGACGACAATGGCGGCCTCCTCGAGCGAGTCGAGGTTTGGCTCCACCGAGTAGTGCTGCCAAGCGTTCCTCGTCGTCCGCACGTCGTCTAGGAAGTCATAGAACTCCTTACCCTTCGGCAGGCACGCTCGGAGCGGGCTCGTCGAGTGGAAAAGGGGTTCACCGATCACGAAGCTCGGGTCGAAGCGATTCTTCGGGACGAACTTGGCATGCTCGGCCTGCCGGGCTGCGCGGAGGGTCTCGAACCAACCGGGACCAGCAACCTGGTGCCCGTAGTCGTCGTAGCGCTTGCCGAGCTCCAGGCCGAACGCAGCCATGAGCGTGTGGTACGACGCGAGCACTTGTCCAGCGTCCTCCGCCTCCGGGAGCGTCACCGAGACCGTCGTCATCATACGAGTGGCTCCAGCCCACCAGGGGCGCCGAAGTCGTGCATGATGGGCAACACGCGAGTCATGGCGAAAGCAACGAGCAGTGCCGCCGAATCATCGCCATCGACCTCGACTGCGATCGTATCCTTATACCGCGTGACACCAGGCAGGAGCTCCGAGTACGTTCCGGTGCGGATCGCGCCATGCTCGACGAGCAGAGCCTCGGGATCGGCGCCTTCGAGCATCGCGAAGAGATCCATCCATGTCGCCTGGTTAAGGGTCGGCCACGCCCTGCCGCCGAACTTCATCGCACGCAGCAATGCGACACTCGTCCCGTCGTCTGTCAACTTCGTGGTCATTCGACCGCTCTGCGACAGGCGCTGGTAGTTCGCCGGTCCGCCATGGAAGTCGATCAGCATCACCTCACGCGCCCCGCCCTCCCAGTCGAGCACAGCGACCGTGCCTCGGAACTCGTCGGGGGTGGATATCTCAGCGATGCTGGCAACTGCCCGCCGCACACCATCGAAGGCCGTCGACGTTCCCTCGTAGGTCGTCGACGATGGCGAAAGCTCGAGATTGGCTAGGCCAACAGCAATGGGCACGGCGACTCCAATGTCGAACTTCGATCTGGTCAAGGGCGGTTCAACGGTCGAGTTCAGATCGTCACGCGAACTTCCAGCCGTTGCTGATCCGATGATGAACGCCTGAGCGCCCGGCGCGCTGGACCGGGCGCAGTGGTCGTTCTTCGCTTGTTCGCGCGTATCGGACATATCTATCACCGGAGCCGCATGGCCGTCACCTCTCGAAGGGGTGAATTCCTCCGGCTCTCCCCTGCGTCGGCGACAGCCCCGCCCCCGGCGTGCAGAATCACCGCATGCCCAGCCACCTGTCCGCCCCGATCCCGACTTCCGCGGCCCCCGCACCGCCGCCCCCCGGAGCAACCCCCGGCCATCTCTTCGTCCTCAACGGCCGCCTCGAGGCTCTCGGGGCGGACGCCGTCGTCATCTCGACCGACTCGCGCTTCAGCATCGGCGATCACTGGCGTCCGGCCGCGGGCCTGGGCGCCCGCGAGGACTGGGCCGGCCTCCGTCCGCAGGGCTGGCAGCGCGGCTCCGCACTCCCGGCAAGCCGCCAGCCTCGGCCCGGCCGTCAGGTCTGGTTCCTCGATGCGATCGGCGCGACGCCCGACGAGGTCGGGCGCGCTGCCGCTCGAGCTGTCGAGCAGATCGCGCGGACGGGCAGCCAGCGCCTTCGTTCCACCGCCCACGCGGCGGGCCGCGACCTGCCCCTGGTCGCTATCCCGGTCCTGGGTACGGCAGGCGGCGGCCACGACCTCGAGCGAGGCCTGGTCATCGACGCCCTCCTCGCCCACCTCACAGCAGCCGCCGGAGAGCACGGGGTCGACGTCGCGCTCGTCGCGTCGAGCCGGTCCGACTACTCGGCGCTCCAGCACCGCCGCCGGGCCGCAGGGCGTCGCGCCCTCCCGACCAAGGAGCTCGACGACCAGGCTCGCGACCTCGGCGACCGCGCAGCCCGCGGCGACCTCGCCCTCTTCTTCGGCGCAGGCGTGAGCATCGCCGCGGGCCTGCCCTCGTGGGGTGCGCTCCTGGAGAAGCTCGTGGAGGCGATGGGCCTCGACATCACGCCCGAGGACCTCAAGGGCCTCGGTTCGCTCGAGCAGGCCGAGCTCCTGCAGGTCACGTTGGCCAAACGCTCGGGCCGGCACGACGAGGCCGCGCGTCGCGACAGCCAGGAGCAGCTGGGCCGTCAGGTCGCGTCGACCCTCGCCAGGGACGACCTCCGCCCGAGCCTTGCCCACTGCCTGCTCGCGGGCATGCGCATCCCCGAGGCGGTGACCACGAACTACGACCACCTCTACGAGGAGGCGGTCGCGGCGTCGTCGGGCCTTCCTGCCGACCAGCACGACCGTGTAATCTCGACCCTCCCCTGGGACCCCACCGACGCCGCGCGCCCGTGGGTCCTCAAGATGCACGGGGACGTCGACCGTCCGGCGACGATCGTGCTCTCCCGCAGCTCGTTCGTCCGCTACGACACCCGCTGGAAGCCCGTCGGCTCGCTCGTGCAGTCGCTCATGATGACCAAGCACCTCCTCGTCGTTGGCGCCTCGATGACCGACGACAACCTGCTCCGCTTCGCCTACGAGGTCGCCGGGCTCCGTGAGGAGCTCGTCGCGGCGGGTGCGCCCGGCGGGCCGGGGAGCGAGATCGGGACCGTCGTCCACCTGGCCGACGACGTCGCCTTCAGCCGCCTCTGGGCCGGCCGCTTCGACGTCGTCGTCGCGTCCCCTCCCCAGCCCGACGACGGCGCTCCCGCCCGCGAGGCCACCTCACATTTGGAGGAGGAGGCCGAGGCCGCGCGCCGGCGTCGGGCCGCGCGGGGCCTGACCGTCTTCCTCGACACCGTGGCGATGCACGCCGAGCGGGACGCCCCGCACCTGCTCGACGACCGCTATCTCCCCGCGGACCCCGACGAGGCCGCGCTCGTGCGGCGGCTTCGCGAGGACGCTCACGCCGTGCGGCAGCGTGCGGACGTCGGTGGCGACCGGAGCGCAGGATGGCGCGAGCTCGCGGAGGCGCTGGAGCGGTTCGGGACCGCGACCTAGTTGTACCCGGCCATGAGGTTGGTGTCAGTTCGGGTTGTCGAAGGGAGGACCTCCGGGCTTAGTGGAGATGTCGAAGTC
>NZ_JACSPN010000047.1 GCF_015142735.1 Oerskovia douganii
GCCAAAGGCCCACCCCGTGAGGGGTGGGCCTTTGGTGAATGGTTGTCCGGCGGCGACCTACTCTCCCACCCCGTCTCCAGGGCAGTACCATCGGCGCTGAGAGGCTTAGCTTCCGGGTTCGGAATGGGACCGGGCGTTTCCCTCTCGCTATGACCGCCGTAACTCTATGGAGATGTTCGGGTCCCCCGGTTACGTGGGGGTGTGCCCGTATCTCGGGAACCGCACAGTGGACGCGTAGCAAAAAGTTTGTGTGTTATCAAGTTGTCGGCTTATTAGTACCGGTCAGCTTCAGCAGTCGTTAGTCCTGCCTTACACATCCGGCCTATCTACCCAGTGGTCTAGCTGGGAGCCTCTCCCCCTTGCGGGGATGGAAACCTCATCTTGAAGCAGGCTTCCCGCTTAGATGCTTTCAGCGGTTATCCCTTCCGAACGTAGCTAACCAGCCGTGCTCCTGGCGGAACAACTGGCACACCAGAGGTTCGTCCGTCCCGGTCCTCTCGTACTAGGGACAGCCCTTCTCAAGTTTCCTGCGCGCGCAGCGGATAGGGACCGAACTGTCTCACGACGTTCTAAACCCAGCTCGCGTACCGCTTTAATGGGCGAACAGCCCAACCCTTGGGACCTACTCCAGCCCCAGGATGCGACGAGCCGACATCGAGGTGCCAAACCATGCCGTCGATATGGACTCTTGGGCAAGATCAGCCTGTTATCCCCGGGGTACCTTTTATCCGTTGAGCGACGGCGCTTCCACAAGCCACCGCCGGATCACTAGTTCCGACTTTCGTCCCTGCTCGACCTGTCAGTCTCACAGTCAAGCTCCCTTGTGCACTTGCACTCGACACCTGATTGCCAACCAGGCTGAGGGAACCTTTGAGCGCCTCCGTTACATTTTAGGAGGCAACCGCCCCAGTTAAACTACCCACCAGGCACTGTCCCTGATCCGGATTACGGACCGAGGTTAGATATCCAGAGCGACCAGAGTGGTATTTCAACGTTGACTCCACACACACTGGCGTGCATGCTTCACAGTCTCCCACCTATCCTACACAAGCCGCACCGAACACCAATACCAAGCTATAGTAAAGGTCCCGGGGTCTTTCCGTCCTGCTGCGCGTAACGAGCATCTTTACTCGTAGTGCAATTTCGCCGAGTTCGCGGTTGAGACAGCGGAGAAGTCGTTACGCCATTCGTGCAGGTCGGAACTTACCCGACAAGGAATTTCGCTACCTTAGGATGGTTATAGTTACCACCGCCGTTTACTGGGGCTTAAATTCTGAGCTTCGCCCGAAGGCTGACCCGTCCTCTTAACCTTCCAGCACCGGGCAGGCGTCAGTCCGTATACATCGTCTTGCGACTTCGCACGGACCTGTGTTTTTAGTAAACAGTCGCTTCTCCCTGGTCTCTGCGGCCGTCAACGCTCGGGAAGCAAGTTCCGTCACGCATCGGGCCCCCCTTCTCCCGAAGTTACGGGGGCATTTTGCCGAGTTCCTTAACCACGATTCTCTCGATCGCCTTAGTATTCTCTACCTGACCACCTGAGTCGGTTTAGGGTACGGGCGGCTAGAACCTCGCGCCGAGGCTTTTCTTGGCAGCATAGGATCACCCAATTCGCGCATACGCGCTATCTATCAGTTCTCAGGCTATGTGAACAGCGGATTTGCCTACTGTTCGCCCTACAACCTTGGACACGGTCAACCATCGCCGTGCTGGGCTACCTTCCTGCGTCACCCCTGTTAATACGCTTACCTAGTACCGGTTCGGGTCGCGCGCCGCTCCCGCGATGTCTCCCGAAGGAGACGGTGCGGGTTAAGGGCGCTTAGCATCACCGGGTTCGGTATGGGCGGTTCTTCGCCGGTAGGAGAATATCAACTCCTTGTCCATCGACTACGCCTGTCGGCCTCGCCTTAGGTCCCGACTTACCCAGGGCGGATTAGCCTGGCCCTGGAACCCTTGGTCATTCGGCGGACGGGTTTCTCACCCGTCTTTCGCTACTCATGCCTGCATTCTCACTCGTGTAGGCTCCACCGCTGGGTTACCCCGCGACTTCACTGCCCACACGACGCTCCCCTACCCATCCACACGCCTGGACCACGAAGGCCTAGCGTTTGTGTGAATGCCACAGCTTCGGCGGTGTACTTGAGCCCCGCTACATTGTCGGCGCGGAATCACTTGACCAGTGAGCTATTACGCACTCTTTCAAGGGTGGCTGCTTCTAAGCCAACCTCCTGGTTGTCTGTGCAACTCCACATCCTTTCCCACTTAGCACACGCTTAGGGGCCTTAGCTGGTGGTCTGGGCTGTTTCCCTCTCGACTACGGAGCTTATCCCCCGCAGTCTCACTCCCGCGCTCTCACTTACCGGCATTCGGAGTTTGGCTGACGTCAGTAACCTTGTAGGGCCCATCGGCCATCCAGTAGCTCTACCTCCGGCAAGAAACACGCGAGGCTGCACCTAAATGCATTTCGGGGAGAACCAGCTATCACGAAGTTTGATTGGCCTTTCACCCCTAACCACAGGTCATCCCCCAGGTTTTCAACCCTGGTGGGTTCGGTCCTCCACGTAGTCTTACCCACGCTTCAACCTGCCCATGGCTAGATCACTTCGCTTCGGGTCTAGACCCAGCGACTCATTCGCCCTATTCAGACTCGCTTTCGCTACGGCTTCCCCACACGGGTTAACCTTGCCACTGAGCACTAACTCGCAGGCTCATTCTTCAAAAGGCACGCTGTCACCCCTGCTAGGGAGGCTCCAACGGATTGTAGGCACACGGTTTCAGGTACTATTTCACTCCCCTCCCGGGGTACTTTTCACCTTTCCCTCACGGTACTGGTCCGCTATCGGTCACTAGGTAGTATTTAGGCTTAGCAAGTGGTCTTGCCGGATTCACACGGGATTTCTCGGGCCCCGTGCTACTTGGGATCCCCTTCGGGAGGCCACGTCATTTCGTCTACGGGGGTCGCACCCTCTGTGCCGGGCCTTTCAATGCCCTTCGACTATAACGCGACTTTCTGACTCCCTGACCGGGTACCAGCCCGGTCTGAAAGGTCCCACAACCCCGCCCATGCAACGCCTGGTAGCTATCACACATGAACGGTTTGGCCTGTTCCGCTTTCGCTCGCCACTACTCACGGAATATCTCTTCCTGTCGGTACTGAGATGTTTCACTTCCCGACGTTCCCTCCACACACCCTATATATTCAGGTGCGGGTCACTGGACATGACTCCAGCGGGGTTTCCCCATTCGGAGATCCTCGGATCACGGTTCGTTTGCCAACTCCCCGAGGCTTATCGCAGGCTACAACGTCCTTCATCGGCTCCTAGTGCCAAGGCATCCACCCTGTGCCCTTAAAAACTTGACAACAAAAAATTGCAGAGAACAAAGATAAATCTTTGATCTTACAAAGATGCTCGCGTCCACTGTGCAGTTCTCAAGCTACGGACGATCCCACCCGCTCCCACGGCCTACCAACACAACCGGTTGGCGGTTCACCCAGGAGACGCGATGGCCCGTTCAGAGCGACCCCACCCATGCGGGCGGTTCCCTCAGGACCCAACAGTGTGCTTGGCGAACCCCTCCCCCGTACCCGTGATGTTCCACCACCCACCCGAAGGCAGACAGGTACTGACACGAACCGTCTTGGACGAGCTCTTCGTTAATGTTCCACCCTTGAGCAACCATCCACCCACGCGTTCGGCGAGTGCCATGGCCTCTGCACGACCACCCCGAAGGGCCGGCCGTGAGTGATGCTCCTTAGAAAGGAGGTGATCCAGCCGCACCTTCCGGTACGGCTACCTTGTTACGACTTAGTCCCAATCGCCAGTCCCACCTTCGACAGCTCCCTCCACAAGGGTTGGGCCACCGGCTTCGGGTGTTACCGACTTTCGTGACTTGACGGGCGGTGTGTACAAGGCCCGGGAACGTATTCACCGCAGCGTTGCTGATCTGCGATTACTAGCGACTCCGACTTCATGGGGTCGAGTTGCAGACCCCAATCCGAACTGAGACCGGCTTTTTGGGATTCGCTCCACCTCGCGGTATCGCAGCCCTTTGTACCGGCCATTGTAGCATGCGTGAAGCCCAAGACATAAGGGGCATGATGATTTGACGTCATCCCCACCTTCCTCCGAGTTGACCCCGGCAGTCTCTTATGAGTCCCCACCATGACGTGCTGGCAACATAAGACGAGGGTTGCGCTCGTTGCGGGACTTAACCCAACATCTCACGACACGAGCTGACGACAACCATGCACCACCTGTACACCGACCTTGCGGGGCAACCATCTCTGGAAGTTTCCGGTGTATGTCAAGCCTTGGTAAGGTTCTTCGCGTTGCATCGAATTAATCCGCATGCTCCGCCGCTTGTGCGGGCCCCCGTCAATTCCTTTGAGTTTTAGCCTTGCGGCCGTACTCCCCAGGCGGGGCACTTAATGCGTTTGCTGCGGCACGGAACTCGTGGAATGAGCCCCACACCTAGTGCCCAACGTTTACGGCATGGACTACCAGGGTATCTAATCCTGTTCGCTCCCCATGCTTTCGCTCCTCAGCGTCAGTTGCGGCCCAGTGACCTGCCTTCGCCATCGGTGTTCCTCCTGATATCTGCGCATTCCACCGCTACACCAGGAATTCCAGTCACCCCTACCGCACTCTAGTCTGCCCGTACCCGATGCAAGCTCAAGGTTGAGCCTTGAGTTTTCACACCAGACGCGACAAACCGCCTACGAGCTCTTTACGCCCAATAATTCCGGACAACGCTTGCGCCCTACGTATTACCGCGGCTGCTGGCACGTAGTTAGCCGGCGCTTCTTCTGCAGGTACCGTCACTTGCGCTTCTTCCCTGCTGAAAGAGGTTTACAACCCGAAGGCCTTCATCCCTCACGCGGCGTCGCTGCATCAGGCTTTCGCCCATTGTGCAATATTCCCCACTGCTGCCTCCCGTAGGAGTCTGGGCCGTGTCTCAGTCCCAGTGTGGCCGGTCGCCCTCTCAGGCCGGCTACCCGTCGTCGCCTTGGTAGGCCATTACCCCACCAACAAGCTGATAGGCCGCGAGTCCATCCCAGACCGATAAATCTTTCCAGACACTCCCCATGCAGGGGCATCTCATATCCAGTATTAGACCTCGTTTCCAAGGCTTATCCCGGAGTCTGGGGCAGGTTACTCACGTGTTACTCACCCGTTCGCCACTGATCCGCCCAGCAAGCTGGGCATCACCGTTCGACTTGCATGTGTTAAGCACGCCGCCAGCGTTCGTCCTGAGCCAGGATCAAACTCTCCGTAAATGTCTGCTATCAACCCCGAAGGATTAACAACCATACGAAGCGGACCCGAAGGTCCATAATCATGGCTACAAACCGAAAACATGACGTTTTCAATTCATACCAAATAAGTAGTCTCGACACGAACACACAACAACCACCAAACGATGGCCACCACGCGCCCATGACGGACAATTGGCATTAACTATCAAGCACACTGTTGAGTTCTCAAGCAACCGACACGCACCGAATCCAACCCGTTCCCAGGCCTTCACTCGGGGCAACTT
>NZ_JACSPN010000048.1 GCF_015142735.1 Oerskovia douganii
CGCCCGCCGTGCGGCGGGCGACCGGAGCTGCCGATGGTACGGACGGCGACCGGCCCCGGGGGCCCCGGTCGTCAGGCGGTCGCGACCGAGGTGGCCACGTTCTCCATCCCCAGCACCTGGATCCCGGTGGTCGCGCCCGCGGGCGGGATGTACATCGCGACCATGGTCGTGTAGCCCACGTTGAGCACGTTCGTCGCCGGGGTGGAGCCGAAGATCGCCTTCTCGGTCTCCGAGCCCGGTGCGATGGTCCCGCCCGCCTCGACCGTGCGCGTCTCGAGGGCCGACAACCCGGCCACGACCATCGCGCCGCCGTCGGCCGTGCGCACGGCACGGGCCTGGTCGGGCATCGGTGTGAAGGTCATGGTCATGGTGCCCTCGGCCTTGGCCAGCTCCGTCATCTGCAGGGTCGCGTTGCTCGCGACCCACGCGCGCAGCGGGTCCTCCGCGAACGACGCGGCGAAGGCCGAGCCCGTCCCGAGGGTCAGGACGTCCGCGTACTGCGCCACGGCGTCCGCAGGGGTCACGAGGAGGGACGAGTCGTCCATGGGGACGGCCTCGCTGCCGACCGCAGCGCCCGCGAACGTGGGGAGGGTCGCGCTCGGGAAGAGGCGGACCCATGCCCACAGCTTGTAGGGGTCGCGGGCCGTGCCCTGCTCGTACGCCAGGAGGCGCGGGGACTGGAGGTCCTCGGGCTGGACCGTCACGGCGTAGGCCTGGCGGGGCCAGGTGTCCGTGGTCGTGATGATGTCCTGCTGGACGTCGGTCGGCAGCTGCGTGATCAGGCTTCCGTCGCCTCGCGCCGCGGCGACCGCGAGCTGGCTCGTGCGGAGCGAGAGCGCCGGGCCGGCGAGGCGGCTGCTGAGCTGGGAGGCGTCGTTGGTCGCACCGGCCTGCTCGAGCGCGGTCCCGACCGCCGTGCGCACCTCGGCCATCTGGTCGGTGGTCAGTGCGGGGACGGCCTCGCTGGGCGTCGGGTCGGGGTCGGGGGCGGGCAGCGGCGAGGTGCAGCCTGCGAGCAGGAGCGCACCGGCCACGGCACCGACCACTGCGGCCGTGCGGGTCGCGGAGCGGCGAGTCGTTCGCATGCTCATCGGTCTCCTCCGGTCGTGTCGGGGGTCTGGGACGGGTCGTCGTCGGACGTGGGTGGGGCGGCCTGCGTCTGGCCGAATCCCCAGGCCTGGCGCCAGGCGTCCGCCCGGGCGGCCGACCCGCCGGCGGCGCCCGCCTGCGGGTCGGTGGTGGGCGCGGGCACCACGGGCTGGGCCGCGGTCGCGTTCTTCTGCCGGCCGGGCACGACCGGGATCTGACCGGTCATCCACCGGGCGGCGCGTGGACGCTGGGAGCGTGCGGTCTCCTGGGAGGCGAGCTCGGACTCGATGCGTTCCCGCTCGGCCTTCTCCCGCAGCTCACGACGGGTCAGGCCCGCTGTCGCGACCGGCGCCGCGACCTGCTGGTGAGAGGTCGCGTCCGTGCCGGGCGCCGGGTCGGAGGCCGGCGGCGTGCCGGGCGCACCGTTCGTCGCCCCGCGGGAGCCGCCCCCCGTGCGCTTCGTGGTCGGCTTCGAGGAGCCGTCCTTCTTCTTCCTGCCACCGACGAACGAGACGACGCCGATCGCGAGCCCGGCGAGCAGGAGCAGCGTGCCACCGGCGATCCCCGGCCACTGCCACGGTGTCGAGACCTCGCGCGCCCAGGTCAGGGTGACCACGGGCGAGGCGGGGTCCTCGCCCGTCCCGGCGGCGAGCAGGCTCCACCGACCGGGGCGGTCGGACCAGCGCAGGCTGACCTCGCCGGCGCCCGCGGCCTCGGCGAACCACATGTCGGACCCCGCGGGGTCCACGCCGACGACGGGCGTCTCCACGGTGGCTTCTCCCGCGGGGACCTCGCCCTCCGCAGGGGTCTCGCCCTCCGCAGGGGTCTCGCCCTCCGCGGGTGCCGCCGCGACGGACCGCGTCGAGAGCGTCTCCCAGTCGGTGAGGCCCGTGATGACCGAGTGCGCGTCGGCGCCGACCCATCCCTCGACGTCGACCTCTCGCCCGATCACGAGCGTGACGGGCTTGTCGTCGGGGGTCTTGGCCGTGACCGTCACGTCACCGGCGACCATGTCGAGGACGCCGGGCTCGGAGAGGACCAGGGGCGACGAGCCGTCGGCGGAGGTCGAGGCGACCACCGTCTCGCTCTCGCGCCAGATCGTCGCCGAGGCGACCCCCGTGCCGATCCCCACCAGGCCGAGCACGATCAGGCCGGCGGCCAGGATTCGTTGAAGCACCGAGTTTCCCTTCGTCATGGACAATCCACAATAGAGGCGAACACACGTCTGGATCGAAAGTTCGCCGGATGGCGACGATCGCCCCAGACTCTTCACCAAGTCCTCGCGACACCCTGACGGTACCTATTCCGGGTATTCAGGACACAGCCAGGCCACGTATCCTGGTGGACGATCCACAGGTCGGGCTGCCGGTGACGCGCCGGCACCCCTCGCCCGACCCCCATGCTGGTGTGGACCAGCCCAAGGCGGAAGGTCGACCCGTGTCCGACGAACGCACACTGTTCCCCATCACCATGCGCGGCTACGACCGCATCATGGTGGAAGGCCAGCTGGCCAAGCTCGAGAAGGACCTCGAGGAGTCCCGACAGCGCGCGCAGGCGGCAGACGCCAAGGCCGCTCAGCTCACGTCGGACCTCCAGGACGCCCAGCGCCAGCTGCGCGAGTCCGACCGTCCGTCGTACGCGGGCCTCGGCTCGCGCATCGAGCAGCTCCTGCGGTCGGCCGAGGAGCAGTCCGCGGACATCCTGGCCCAGGCCAACGCCCAGGCCGTGGACATCATGTCCCGCGCCAAGGTCGCGGGCGGGCAGATCCGTTCGCGTGCTGAGAACGAGGTCGCCGAGCTGCTGTCGAACGCTCGTCGCGAGGCCGAGGAGATCCGGTCCACCGCCGCCGCGGAGACCGAGAGCACCCTGGTCGGTGCGCAGCGCCGCGCCGAGGAGTTCGTGGGGTCCGCCGAGCGCGAGGCCGCCCGGATCCAGAGCGCGCTGAACACCGAGGAGAGCGAGCGTCGTTCGAGCCTCGAGCGCGAGCTGGGCACCCTGCGCGCCCAGGTCGAGCGCGAGACCACCGAGCTGCGCGTCGCGACCGAGCGCGAGACCGCCGAGCTGCGCGCCCGAGTCTCGGCCGAGACCGCCGCGATGCGCGAGGCCGCCGAGCGCGAGACCACCGAGCTGCGCGAGACGACGCGCCGCGAGGCGGAGCGTCAGGTCGCGGAGGCCAAGCGGGCCGCGTCGGAGGCCGCGAACGCCGTGACGACCGAGATGGAGGAGCTGCGCGAGAAGGCACGCACGGCCCTCGCCGAGGCCGAGCTGGACATCGCCCGTCGCCGCGAGGAGGCCGAGCTCGAGAGCGCGGCACGCCACCAGGTCGCCAAGGAGGAGACCGACAAGCTCGTCGCGACGGCCGAGGCGCACGCGTCCGACGCCGAGGCCCGGGTCGTCTCGGCGCTCGAGCAGGCCGAGAAGGTCCGCACCGAGTCCGACGAGTACGTCAAGGAGGTCATCGCGACCGCCCGGCACAACGCGGACCGCGTGGTCGCCGAGGCCCGCGAGTTCGCCGAGCAGACGGTCGGGGACGCCAAGGCCGAGGCCGAGCAGCAGCGGGCCGCGGCTCAGCGCCAGCTCGAGGACCTCACGCGCCAGCACGAGTCGATCAACACGTACCTCGACGAGCTGCGTGGGCTCCTGGGCGACAGCGACGCGGTGGCCGCCAAGGCCAAGGGCGCTCCCCCGGCCGCGATCGCGGGCACGCCCGCGCAGCGCGCCCGCGCAGCCAACCTCATGACGGCCGAGTTCCCGCAGGTCGAGGCCGCGGAGTCGGAGGGCGAGGGGCAGGACCGTCCCGCCGAGCAGCCCGAGGCCTCGGCCCGCACCAAGGGCTGAGAACCATGACGACCGACGGCGACGGCACGGGGCGCACGGCTCCCGGGTCGTCGCCGTCGCCGCGTCCGGAGAGGGACGGCGACCGTGGTGGCGCCGCCGGTCCTCGGGCTCCGGCGACCGACGGGCCCGACGACGTCGCCGCCTGGCGCGCCCGGCGCACCGAGGCCGCGGCGCACCAGGCCGCCGAGCTCGAACGACGGCGTGCGCTGGAGTCCGCCGAGGCCGCGGTCCTGCTGCGGGAGTTCGTCGCGGAGGCCCAGCGCCGGGGTATCGCCCCGGTACCGCTCCAGGCACGCTCCTACGCGGGCGACGCGACGTACCGGACCCGCACGCTCGGCTGGTACCTGCGCAAGAACCGGACGCTCGCGGTCGGCACCGACGGATCGTTCTACGTCCTGAGCGTCCCGGGCGGCCTCTCGGCGCGTCTGCGGGGTGCGGTCCTCACAGCGTCGGACCCGCCGCTGGTGCTCGGCAAGGGCGGCCGCGACGGCGAGTCCATCTCCCTCGCCGACGCCCTCGCGCTCGTCCTCGAGCGCGGCTGACGGCGCCGCAGGCTCCCTCCGGCCCGACGGGTCGCGTGCTCGCGCGGTCGACCG
>NZ_JACSPN010000049.1 GCF_015142735.1 Oerskovia douganii
AAGCACACTGTTGAGTTCTCAAGCAACCGACACGCACCGAATCCAACCCGTTCCCAGGCCTTCACTCGGGGCAACTTGTTAATCTTATCAGACTTTCCGGGGCTTTCCAACCTCTTGATTTCTCAGGAGGGGTGCCGCACGAGCCGACCGCATTCCCTACTCCTCAAGGACGCAAGCATCCTCAGAAATCTTCAGGAAGGTTGGTTCACCCGGGGGATCCAGCCACTTCGCGGCGGCTCCGAAGAGCTTCGCAGTGGTGTCTGTTCCTCCCTGCCGGGCTGACTCAGAGAACATTACGGTGGCGGGGGCGCTGCGGTCAAACCAGCGTTCCGTGACCCCGGTCACCGCGCGTCGGGCGCTCACGAGGGGCATGTCCGGGACCACGGCGGCCGCGCCGGCGGGCCGTCGCCTCACCCCGCCGGCGCGTCGTGGTCGACGGACGCGTCGAGGACGACAGATAGCGTCGGGCCATGAGCTCCCCCGACGAGACCCCTCGCCCACACGTCGTCCAGCGACCGGACGACGCGGTGCACGTCCTCGTCCCGTGCGTCATCGAGGAGCGGCACGTCGCCCGCGCACTCGTCGTCTACCGGGAGCTGGTCGGTGCGACCAGGCAGGAGGCCGGCTGCTTGTCGTACGAGCTCCTCCAGCGGACCGACGACGCCACCCGCTTCGTCCTCGTCGAGACGTGGGAGTCGCAGGACCACCTCGACGCACATACCCGGACGGAGCATTTCGTGCGCCTCGTCGCCGAGCTCGAGCAGCTCGAGCAGGCCGACTCGGCAGAGCTCTACAGGAAGGTGCTCTAGGCCCGGTCACGGGAGACGAGCCGGACGGGGACCAGACGTCACCCTGCGGCGGGAAGCTCACGGAGCCAGGCCGAGATCACGGCGACGTCCGGCACGGTCAACCCGACAGAGGGCTCGACCTGGTGCAGGAGGGCGGGCGCAGGGTGGTCGGCCTCGACCCACCCCCGGTCGACCTGCCCGATCACGTCGTCGACCCAGACGAACGGGCGTCCCGCTGCGGTCCTGACCAGTGCCCTCGTCTTCCACTGCAGGCTGTCGGCGCCACGGTCGCCGGAGTAGGCAGGAAGGTCTGCCACCGGCAGCGGAGGAAGACCGAGCAGGGGCGCGATCACCTCGTTCGCTTCCTGCATCCATGCCGTCGCCCACATCAGCTCGCACCCCAGCCCGGACAGCAACGGGCCGAGGTTCCGGTCGACACGCGACAGGTGGGGGTTCGACGCCGCGGTCCAGGACCCGGGTGGGCCTGGGGCCGACGGCATTCCTGGGCCACCGAACGGCAGGAGCGTTCCGTCGACGTCGAGGAAGAGGATCGGTCGCGGTGCGGCGGTCACCCGCGCACGGTAGCGCAGCCAGCGCAGCCAGCGCGTCCGACGTCGTCCGGGTTCGCGGTGAAGACCTGCGTGCGGCGCAGAGGCTACGTCGTCGAGCGCTGCCGACGGGCCTCGTAGAGGACGATCGATGCCGCGTTGGCGGCGTTGAGCGAGCTGGCTGCGCCGGCCATCGGGATGCTGAGCGTGACGTCCGCGGCCTCGCGCCATGCTCGGGACAGTCCGGCGGTCTCGTTGCCGATCAGCAGCAGGGTCGGCCCCGTAAGGTCGTAGTCGGAGATCGCGGCCTCTCCGTCCTCGTCGGTCGCGACGACGACGATCGGCACACCGCTCGAGCGCTGGCTCTCGACCCAGTCCATGACCTCGAGGGGAGACTCCGCCCGGACCGTCGGTACCGCGAAGAACGAGCCGGTGGAGGCCCGCACCGCCTTCGGGTCGTACGCGTCGGCGGCATGCCCCGTCGTGACCACGCCGTGCGCGCCCAACGCGTCGGCCGACCGGATGATCGACCCGATGTTGCCCGGCTGCGTCGGCCGGTCGAAGACCAGGCCCAGGAAGTCCGCGGGCACGGGGATCCGCGTGAGGTCGTCCGCGCGCATCGCGACGACGGCGAGGAGCTCGGCCACGCCCTCGGACTTCTCGCTGAGCTCACCGAGCAGGGGCGCGGCCATCGCGATCTTCTCTGCGTCGGGGAGGGAAGCGAGCAGGCCACGGGCCCACGGCGAGAGCGACCGGTCCGCGTCGTACACCAGGGTGTGGACGTCCCAGCCGTGCTCGATCGCGAGGTTGATGGGCCGGACTCCCTGCACGATGAACTCGCCCGCACGATGACGCTTGGTCCTGTTCGCGAGCAACGTCTGCAGTACCTGAAAGCGTGCGTTGCGTGCGGTGATGCGGGTAACCACGTGTTCCTCCTGAACCCTTGTGCGGCGACGCGGTCCGGCCATCGCCTCCCTGGAAGGCTACCGGCTCACCACCCGTGCAGACGGTGTGCGTCAGGCGGCAGGCCGCGCGATGCGACGTGCGGCACCCGCGTCTCGGCGGGACGATACGACCATGTCCGCCCCACCCGAACGTTCCCAGGTCGGACACCCGTGGGCCGTGGCGGTGCGTTCCTGGTGGCTGTGGGCTGCGGCGGTGCCGGCGCTCGCCATGTCGCCGATGCTCTTCCTGACGACCCTCGTGGGCGGGGGGCTTCTCGTCGTCGCGGCCGGGGCGCTCGTCCGCGTGCACCGCGACGTCGTCATCGCGCTCGCGATCGGTGGCGGGCTCGTGATCGGGTCGCTCCCCTATGCGCTGCTCGCGCTGAGCCGGCTCCTGGGTCTCCGGTGACCGAGCGTTTGTGTCCGGGGACGGGAAGGCCCCGGCACGGGTGGGTGCTGGGGCTGTGGGGTGTTGGGGGTATGCCAAAGGCCCAC
>NZ_JACSPN010000004.1:0-3198 GCF_015142735.1 Oerskovia douganii
TGGAACGACCCCACCTCGGCATCGGCGGCCTACGACCCATCGACCGAATCAACAACGCAACGGGTCAGTACACCTAGAGCGCGGCCAACCGCTCGGCGAGGTCCGGCCCGTCCTTCTCGACGTCGAACGTGAAGTCGGAGAAGTAGGCGGCCGACGACCAGGACCGCCCGCGCGGCACGTCCGCCGGGCAGTAGTAGTAGTGGAGGCTCCCGCCCTGGGCGGCGGCGATGAGGAACTCGTTCATCGCGTCGTACCCCTCGGGCGAGATCACGAAGCGCGGGATGTCGTCGGGGGTGAAGATCGAGGACAGCATGCCGCTGCCGCCGTACCCGGCGATGGCCTCGGCCCCGGCGAAGAGCGCCGCCTGGTCAGGGATGCTCAACCGCTCGGGGAACACCTTGACGAATCCGTGCCTGGCGAAGAGCTCCTCGACCTCACGACCGTTGTGGCACTGCCGGGTGAGGGTCTCGGCCCGGCCGACGAAGAAGCGTCTCGGCAGCTCCAGACCGCTCGACCGTGTCAGCAGGCTGTCCCGCAGGTCGTGCCAGGTCTCGCGGATGCGCGGGTGCACCACGCTCGGGTTCGAGAAGAGGGGGGTGACGCTCACGAGACGCTCGACCGTGCGAGGCCGGTCGAGCACCTCGATCCTGTCCTCGCCGATCCCGTAGGCGTCGAGCATGTCGACGAACCACCGCGGCAGCGTCGACGTGCCGTCCGAGGGCGACACGAGTGCCTTGAGGTCGGGGTGGGCCTCCCTGGCGGCGCGCCAGCCCCAGAGCTTCGAGACCACCTCGGTGACGAGGTGGCCGAAGGTTCCGGTGTGCTCGCTGTCCAGGTCGTAGTAGGTGCCCGCCAAGGGCTCGGGGGCCGAACGGTCCGGCACTCGAACCTGGGCGTACCGCTGGCTCGTGTCGACGAGCTGCGTCGACTTCATCCGGGCGTGCCGGTACAGGCGGAACGTCTCGGGAAGGACCAGGCCGTCGTGCACCCGCAGGAGCCGCGGCCGGACCGTGACCCCCGTGTACGTCCGCACGCGCAGCTCGGGAACCCGGATCGACTCGACGAGGTGTCGCCCCAGGTCGGGACGGTTGGTCGTGACGTCCACCCTGGTCGGGAAGTCGAAGGACTCCTCGACCCGGCGTTCCTCGAGCCACTCGCCGCGCCGCCCGCGGACGATCGGCTCGAGGGGCGCGTCCTCGCGCAGCTTGACCAGGTGCTCGCCCTCCTTCGTCAGGAGGAGGAGCCTGGGGCGGAAGACCGTGCCCCGCACCGCTGCCGCGAGCGCTGTCTCGTCGTCGCGAGGTGGCACGTCGCCCAGCGAGCCGTCGACCCGTCGGCGCTGGATGCCTTGCACCAGGTCCAGCACGTCCTCTCCGGGGACGTCGAGCATCGAGTCGATCGTCAGTCCGTGGAGGTCCTCGACCGCGTACACGCCGCCGTCGGCCACCGCGAAGAGGCACTCGCGCAGCAGGCGCCTCTTCTCCGACTTCAGGTGGCGCCCGTCGTCGACGAGCAGGTCGATGTCGGCGATGCCCGCCAGCGCGTCGAGGACCCCGTCGACGTCCTCCACCGGCTGCACACGCAACGTCGCCGGGTCGCCGGGCCGCACGGCACCGGGCACGAAGCTCAGGACGTGCACGTCGGCCTGCGGATAGCGCCGGACGAACGCGAGGCCGGTGGCCCGCGGGTGCCGACCCGCGACGACGACGATCGAGCGCGGCGACCTGCCCAGGTCCTCCAGGGCGGACTCGTAGTGCCTCAGGTGGTCGTGCCCGAGCGACGACTGGTCGAGGTCGAGCGCGCGACCGATCTCGTCGAGCGAAGGGGGCTTCGGCGGCGCGGTCGGGCGCGACACGACCTTGCGCAGTGCCGCACCGAGCCGGGTCACGCGGTGCGCTCGAATCGGCTCGGCAGGGGGAAGAGCTCGTCGAGGAGGTCGACCATGGATCGCTCCTTCGGTGATCCGACGGCGCCGTCGGTGTCGTTCAGGCAGAACACGTCGACGTCGCGGAGGCGACGCAGGCGGTTGAAGGTCAGGACGGCCTCGGGGCGCGCGATGTCCTGGTAGACGTACGAGACGTCCCCCGGGACGGCCCGAGCCGTCGCGTAGGCGTAGTAGTGGTGGAGCGCCGAGGCGATCGAGTGGTCCTCCGGGTGACGGAACCTCGACGCGGAGGCGGCCTCGAAGATCTCCGGGAACCTCTCCTCCATCTCGTCCAGCACGGCCCTGCTCTGAGGGTGAGGGGTGTGCTTGAACTTCTGCGTGATGGTCCGTCCGAACGTCCGCTCGACGAGCTCTCGGTTCTGCTTGGCCGCCGACAGCACGGGCAGGTCTCGTGGGCCGGGCGGGTCCAGGTCGAGGACCGCGGTCGAGAGGAAGAACCGGGTCAGGCCGTCCCCCTCGAAGAAGAGCTCCGGTGACGTGGGACGCCCGAAGAAGATGTCGTCGTTCATGTACAGGTAGCGGTCCGACAAGCCGTCGATGTGATGGAGCTGGGACTCGATCGCATGCGAGTTGAAGACCGGGAGCCTGGTCGGGTCCGTGAAGATCTCCCGGTGGTCGACGACGCGCACGCGCGGGTTCGACGTGTCGAGCCAGGCGGGCACCTGCCGGTCCGTGACGATGTAGACGTTGCGGACCCAGCTCGCGTACATCTCGACCGACCGCAACGAGTACCTCAGCTCGTCCCGCGACGCGAAGCGCGAGTCCGACACCGCCGTCTCGTTGAGCTGCCCGGCCCCGACGCCGTGGAGCGCCCGGTCCTTCCGTGCGAGCCACTCGGGGTCGGCGCCGTCGACCCAGGTGTAGACGAGGTCGACGGGCACCGCGACGTCCCCGAGCCGGGCCAGCTGCGAACCCGGCCACCGTCCGGGCGAGCTCTGAGCGGCGGCCCACCTGCTCGGCGTGAGGTACCGGACGACCGTGTTGCCCTCCGGAGCGATCCGGGTGCCCTCCACGTGCTCGCCACCGTCGGCACGGGCGAGGCCCGTGCTCGCGAGCTTCCACCCCTCGACGACGACCGCGGACGCGGCGTCGGTCAGGTCCCTGCCCGACGGGGCGCTCAGGACCCGGAACAGCGACAGCCTGTGGAGAGGTTCGCGAACGGACGTCCTGCGCAGGACCTTGGCCCCGTCGGGCAGGGACCTGACCGACGCCGCGTCCGCGGTCGTCGTCGAGGGGTGGAAGCTCGCGAGCAC
>NZ_JACSPN010000004.1:3208-87206 GCF_015142735.1 Oerskovia douganii
CCCCCCCGCCCCCCCCCCCCCGCCACGTCCCCGAGGAGACGAGCATGCCCAGGGCCGAGAGCACGGCACCGGCGCTCTCCGCGGGCACGGCGATCTTCCGGTCGACCCCTCGGTGGTGCGGCAGAACGACGTGCTCGACGCCCGCGGCGACGAGAGCGGCGCTCACGAGTGCGACGTTCTCCTCGACCACCTCCCGGTGGTCGAAGCGGTCGACGACCTGCGACGCCCCGCCGCGGCCGGCGGCACGCACCTGCCACGTGAGCTCGCCGTGCAGCAGCCGCGAGAGGAAGAGCCGGGTCGAGATGGGGAGACGGTGCCCGATCGCGGTCCGAAGACTCATTCGATGAACTCGTTCGCGCGCACGAGGTCTTCCGAGAAGTCGATCTCGACCGCGTACAGGTCGCTGATGTCCACCGGGACGAACCTGAGGCCGTCGGCCGCGATCGCGACCTCGATGCCCCGCTCGAAATAGTCCGTGTCGTCGGCCTCGTCGAGGCGCGCGATCAGCGCCGCCTTCCCCGACGACGCGACGAAGTTGATGCCGACGGCCTCGCCCAGTCCGTCCACGACCTGCTTGGAGAGCTGCGCGACCCCGCCGGCCCCGTCGACCGTGTACTTGACCTCCTCGTCGCCCACCTGGGCCGTGTTCACGCACACGAACGAGGTCTGCTGCTCGACCAGCGGGGTGACGCGGCGGAGCACGTCCGGATGGAAGACGACGTCGCCGTTCATCCAGAGGACCGGTCGGCTGCCCGTGGCCTTCATGGCCTTGAGCAGGCTCTTCGACGTGTTGGTCCGGTCGTAGACCTCGTTGTAGGCGAAGGCCACGTCGGGGGCGGCCTCCATGAGGAGCTCGTGCTTGAACCCCACGAC
This sequence comes from Oerskovia douganii, assembly GCF_015142735.1. Taxonomy (GTDB): domain Bacteria; phylum Actinomycetota; class Actinomycetes; order Actinomycetales; family Cellulomonadaceae; genus Oerskovia; species Oerskovia douganii. Next base: position 4,082 of record NZ_JACSPN010000004.1, read on the forward strand.
CAGCATGACCTGGGCGTCGGGACCGAACGCCATGCGCACGTTCTCGAGCTGCTGCGCGAGGATCGTCCGACCGTCCCGCAGCGGGGTCAGCGGCTTGGGGGCTGCGCCGCCGAGCCTCGTCCCCATGCCTGCGGCGAGGACGACGACCTGGAGGTCGTCGCGCTCGGAGGGCGCCGTCAACGGCCTGCCCTCGCCAGGGCGATGCGATCCATCTCCTGGTCGCGGACCTCGATGAGGTGGTCGCAGGCCTCGACGAAGCGACGCGTCGAGGCTCCGGGAGTGATGTCACCGAGGTAGTACTCGGTGAGGCGCGCCCGCTCCGCCACGAGCGGGTCGTTCTCGAGCTGCTGCGTCAGCAGGTCCACGGCCGCGTCGACGTCCTGTGCCTCGAGCGAGGGCACGAGCTCCGTCAGGGGGGTGCGCGCGATGAGCGCTTCCTCTCCGACGGGCCGCGTGACGACGAGCGGCTTCCCCGACGGGAGCCAGTCCATGGCGACGCCTGAGACGTCGCACACCAGGACGTCCCCGGAGGCGAACGACGTGGCGACCTCGACGCCCACGTCGACGCGGTGCCCAGCGGTGGGCGACGCGTCGGCGGCGGCCTCGATCAGGGCCCGGATCGCACGGTCGGCGTCCCCGTAGGTCGACAGCCGGACCCCCGTGAGCGGGTGGGGGCGGTAGACGACGCGGTAGCGACCGTCCTCGAGCAGCGCGCGGACCAGCCCGGGGCCGTGCGACTCGACCGAGCCGTACGCCGCCGAGGGTTGCGCACCCTCCCACGTCGGGGCGTAGAGGACCGTCCTGCGGGAGCTGGTCTCGGCAGCGGCCATGACCGCCTGACGCTGCAGCGTCTGCTCGTCGACCTGAGGCCTCCCGACGGCGATGCACCGGCTCGCGGCGTCGTACAACGCCGAGTACGTGGCCATCCTGTCGATCGCGGCCTGGCCGGCGACGAAGGAGAAGTCGTAGGCCTTGGTCTGGTTGGAGACGGTGACCGTCTTGTCGCTGTCGCCGTGCATCAACGAGACGTGCACCAGCTGCCCGAACCGCAGGTTGGAGAAGTTCTCCGGGTTGTGGTTGACGTACAGGGCGAGCTTGACGGAGCTCCTGGACAGGAGGTCGTCGATCGTCGTGTAGCGGGCGACCACGATCACCGGGAGGTTGACCTTGGCACGGACGGCGCGTGCGGTCCGTGAGTCCTTGAGGACGATGACCACGGGGTGCTTCGCGTCGAGCGCCCGGAAGGTCGGGTACCACTGCTCGATCTGGTACAGGGCGTCCGGCGTGTCGGCGAAGTAGACCATGACGGTCTGCTCGAGCGTCGTCCCCAGCAGCTCGTCGTCCTGTCCCAGGCCGTCGGGCATCCCTCCGGGGAGCAGTGCCAACCTGCGGACGATCTTTCCGCCGGCTCGTCGGACGGTGCGGCGAAGGCTCGTTCCTCGCGCCTTGGTGACCATGTCATTCCTTCGCTGGGGGTGCTGTCCGCAGGACGATGTACGGGAAGATGGTACCGACAGTCCGGTATTTCTCAGTGGCCCGAGGCCTGCTCGCCACGCGCCGCGTCACGTTCCCGGTGCTTGGCACGGATGAACTCCGCGTAGGCAGCCGTCACGTCGCCGACCGGCCCGTCCATGACGAGTCGCCCGTGGTCGAGCCACATCGCGCGCGTGCACATGCTCGCGACGGTGGCGATCGAGTGGCTCACGAGGAAGACCGTCGAGGCGTGGTCGCGGATCGCGTCCATGCGTTCCTTGCTCCGCTGCCGGAAGTCGGCGTCCCCCGTCGCGAGGGCCTCGTCGATCATGAGGATGTCCGGGGTCGCCGCGGCCGAGATCGCGAACCGGAGCCGTGCCGCCATCCCCGAGGAGTAGGTGCGCATCGGGAGGTACACGGAGTCGCCGATGCCCGAGAACTCGACGATGTCGTCGAACCGGGCGTTCACCTCCTTGGGGCTCAGCCCCATGGCCAGGCCGCCCACCATGATGTTGCGCTCGCCGCTGAGCTGGCTCATCAGGACGGCGTTGACACCGAGGAGCGACGGCGCGCCCACCGAGTACACCGACCCTCCGCTCGAGGGCACCAGGCCGGCGATCGCACGGAGCAGCGTGCTCTTGCCCGAGCCGTTGATCCCGAGGATCCCGATGGCCTCGCCCTGTCGCGCGACGAAGGACACGTTGCGGATGGCCTTGACCTCGTGCACCGCGCCGACGTGCCGGCGTCCCCGTCCCACGACGCGACGCAGGAGCGATCCCGCCGTCTCTGTGGGAGCGTGGCCCCCTCCGACGATCCGATAGGTGACCGAGAGATCGTCGACCACGAGCGACGGCTCGCCGACCTCCTTCTGCGTCGCGACCTGGTCGAGGTCCTCGGCATCGACCTCGAAATCGATCTCGTCAGTCACGTCCGTACCTCTCCTCTCCTCGCCAGAAGTACGTGAACCCGCCGACGAGCGCCACGAGCGCCCATCCGGCCCCGACGATCCACGTCACGGGGTCGGTCGTGATCGAGGGTTCGTTCAGGATCGCGGAACGCGCCAGGTCGAGGTACACGGCCACCGGCTGGTAGGTCAGGATCGCATACAGTGCTGGCGAGCTCTCCGACGAGACGTAGCTGTCGATGCTGAAGATGACGCCCGAGCCGTACATCACGAACCGCATGACGAACGGGATCACGTTCGCGACGTCGGGAGCGACGGCCACGAGGCGGCCGGCGATGAACGCGCAGCCTGTGCTGAACACCCACAGGAGGCCGACGGCCGGGGCGAGGAGCAGCCATCTCCATCCCAGGGGGACGGCTCCCATCCCCGGGACGAGCTGGCTCACCAGGACGACCACGCACATCACCACGAGCGCGGGCAGGAGGGTGGCCAGCTGCGCGAGGACCCCGGCGACTGGCAGCACGGCGCGGGGGAAGCGCAGCGACCGGACGAGGCTCGCGTTGCCCGTGATGGACCGGCTGCCCGCACTGACGGACGCGTCGAAGAAGCGGAAGATGAACGTTCCCACGACGATGAACGCGATGACGTTCTCGGTGCCGGCGCGCGCCCCCATCAGGAACCCGAAGATCGCGATGTACACGATCGCGTTGAGCAACGGGTTGAGGATCGTCCAGAGCTGCCCGAGGTACGTCGTCTGGTTCTCGGCGTACGCCTTCGAGGTGGCGAGCACGCGGATGAAGGCCCGCTTGCCCCAGAGGTCGCGGACATAGGTCCTCAGAGGCGGTCTGGTGCCGACGGGCGCGAGCCCGTGCAGCGCCGCGTACCGGGGTGCGTCCGCCAAGCGGTTCTCCAACGGTGGCGGCACGAGCGCAGCCGAGGTCGGGCCCGCATCGGACCGGGTGGAACCCGACGGTGGAACGGTCATAGGACGTGCATTTCCTCTTCTGCTGTCGTCCAGCTCGTCATCGACCGTCGAGGACGGTGGAAGGTCTCGTCAGTGGGGCTGGGCGGTGAGGGGTCGGGCTTCCGCCTCCAGGAGGACGGGGATCCCGTCACGCACGGGGTAGGCCAGCGGTCGGTCGGGGTCCGTCGACCAGAGCTCCGGTCCCTGGTCCGGCCCGGTCCCGTCGACGAGCGTCGCGCCCGTCACGGGGCAGCGCAAGGACTCTCGCACCCACGCGTCGATCTGCACGCCCATGGCGTTCTCCTTCGGGTAGTGATCCGCGGTCCGGCCGCAGGCCGGTGCCAGTCTAGGCGCTCCGGGGAGCAGCACCGGCGCGCGGTGGCCGGATCCGGCAAGGCCTGCGGGTGGCGCGGTCGCGGGACGAGCGGTCCCGGGCGCACCGACGGCGGGTCGGGCGCCACGGGCCGGGCGTCGTCGAGACGGGCGCTCCTCCGCGCTCAGCCCTCGCGCACGAGCGACAGGACGTCGTCGCGCACCTTCTCCATGATGTCCTCGTCGGCGGCCTCGACGTTGAGCCGCAGGAGCGGCTCCGTGTTGGACGCACGCAGGTTGAACCACCACTGCGGGTGGGAGTCCCAGTGGGAGACCGTGAGGCCGTCGAGCTCGTCGACCTCGACCGGCCCGGCGCCCTGCTCGGTCACGTAGGCCTGGACCACGCGGGCGCGGGCGGCCGGGACGTCCTCGACCTCGGAGTTGATCTCCCCGCTCGCGGAGTAGGGCTCGTAGACCTCGCCGAGCGCCGACAGGGGGTGCTGCTGGCCGCCCAGGGCTGCGAGCACGTGCATGGCCGCCAGCATGCCCGTGTCGGCGAAGAAGAAGTCGCGGAAGTAGTAGTGGGCGCTGTGCTCGCCGCCGAACACCGCGTCGTGGTCGGCCATCTGCGCCTTGATGAAGGAGTGCCCCACGCGCGTCCGCACGACCTTCGCCCCCGCGGCGGACATGAAGTCCGGGACGGCGCGCGAGGTGATGAGGTTGTGGATGATCGTCGGGACGCGACCGGCGGCGAGCTCACGCTCGACCTCCCGCAGCCCCACGAGGGCGGTGATCGCGGACGGGGAGACGGGGTCGCCGTGCTCGTCGATCACGAAGCAGCGGTCGGCGTCGCCGTCGAACGCGAGCCCCAGGTCCGCGTCGTGCTCGACGACCGCGGCCTGCAGGTCCACCAGGTTCTTGGGGTCGAGCGGGTTGGCCTCGTGGTTCGGGAACGTCCCGTCCAGCTCGAAGTACAGGGGGACGATGTCGAGCGGCAGGGCCTCGAGCCCGGCCGCGGTCCCCAGCACGGCGGGGGCCGTGAGGCCGCCCATCCCGTTGCCCGCGTCGATCACGACCTTGAGGGGCCGGATGCCCCGCAGGTCGACGAGCGAGCGCAGGAACGCCGCGTAGTCCGCGAGCATGTCGCGCTCGGTGATCTCCCCGCGGTCGGCGACGGGTGCGGGGAGCTCGCCGTCGAGGTACTCCTGCGCCAGGTCGCGCACCGTGACGAGCCCGGAGTCCTGGCCCACGGGGCGGGCGCCCGCACGGCACAGCTTGATGCCGTTGTAGCGCGCGGGGTTGTGCGAGGCCGTGAACATCGCGCCCGGGACGCCCAGCGCACCCGACGCGTAGTAGAGCCCGTCGGTCGAGCACTGCCCGATCAGCAGCACGTCCACGCCGGCGTCGGCGAGCCCCTGGGCGAACGCGTCGACCAGTCCGGGTCCGCTGTCGCGCATGTCCCGCCCGACGGCGACGCGCGGGCGGGCGCCCGGCTCGCCCTCCGTCGCGGTCGCCTCGGGCAGCGCGACGACGCGTGCGAACGCCGCGCCGATCGCGCGGGCGACCTGCGGGTCGAGCTGGTCCGGGACCGTACCGCGGACGTCGTAGGCCTTGATGAGCTGGGTCAGGTCGATGGGCACGGTCTCAGCGTAGCCGCGTCGGCGGCCACGAGGACGCCGACGTCTGCCCTCGGGCTACTGCCCGGTGCGGGCGTAGCGCTCCTCGGTCGAGACCTTGGCAGGGCGCCACCACGCCTCGTTGGCGCGGTACCAGTCGACGGTCGAGGCCAGGCCGGCCGCGAGGTCGGTGAACCGGGGCTCCCACCCGAGCTCGGTGCGCAGCCGCGTCGAGTCGATCGCGTAGCGCAGGTCGTGCCCCGCGCGGTCGGCCACGAACTCGATCTCGTCCGCGCCGCGTCCGAAGATCGCGAGGAGGTCGCGGACCACGTCGAGGTTGGACCGTTCCCCGTCGGCGCCGATCAGGTAGGTCTCCCCCGGGGTGCCACGCTCGATGATGGTCCAGACGGCCTCGTTGTGGTCGTCCACGTGGATCCAGTCGCGCACGTTGAGACCGGCCCCGTAGACGCGCGGCGCCCGACCCTCGATGAGCTCGGTGATCTGGCGCGGGATGAACTTCTCGACGTGCTGGAACGGGCCGTAGTTGTTCGAGCAGTTCGAGATCGTGGCGTGCACGCCGAACGACCGCACCCAGGCCCGGACGAGGAGGTCGCTCGACGCCTTGGTGGCCGAGTACGGCGACGACGGCTCGTACGCCGTGGTCTCGGTGAAGCGGTTCGGGTCGTCCAGCGCGAGGTCGCCGTAGACCTCGTCGGTCGAGACGTGGTGCAACCGGGTGCCGTGCCGTCGCACGGCCTCGAGCAGCGTGAACGTGCCCACCACGTTGGTCCGGACGAAGGGCGACGGGTCGACGAGCGAGTTGTCGTTGTGCGACTCGGCGGCGAAGTGCACCACCACGTCGGCACGCGAGACCAGGTCGTCGACGAGGTCGGCGTCGGCGACGTCCCCCCGGACGAACGTGACGTCGTCGGACACGCTCGCCAGCGACGACAGGTCACCCGCGTACGTGAGGGCGTCGAGGACCGTGACCTGCGCGTCGGGGCGCCGGGCGACGGTCGACCTGACGAAACTCGAGCCGATGAAGCCCGCACCACCCGTCACCAGGACACGCACGAGGACCTCCAGGGTGGGCAGTCGGTGCCCGCGGGAGCGGGGCAGGACCACGCGGTCCCGTCGCGGGCCAGCCTAACCGGAGCCGCGGCCCGTCCTCGGGCAACCAGGCGATTTCACCCGCCAACGGGTGCACTCCGGCAAGGAGGCATGGGACTCTTCCGGGATGAAGGGGATCATTCTCGCCGGTGGATCGGGCACACGGCTGCACCCGATCACGCTCGGCACCAGCAAGCAGCTCCTGCCCGTGTACGACAAGCCCATGATCTACTACCCGCTCTCGACGCTCATGCTCGCGGGGATCACGGAGGTCCTCGTGATCACGACCCCGCACGAGGCCGAACCGTTCCGGCGCCTCCTCGGCGACGGGTCGCAGTTCGGCATCTCGATCAGCTTCGCCGTCCAGCCGAGTCCCGACGGGCTCGCGCAGGCTCTCGTGATCGGCGCGGACTTCCTCGACGGGCAGCCGGTGGGCCTGGTGCTGGGCGACAACATCTTCTACGGGCCCGGCCTCGGCGACCAGCTCCAGCGGTTCGGCCAGGTCGACGGGGGCGCCATCTTCGCGTACCACGTGGCCGACCCGTCGGCCTACGGGGTCGTCGAGTTCGACGCCGACGGCCGTGCGGTCTCCCTCGTCGAGAAGCCCACCGCGCCGCGGAGCCACTTCGCGGTGCCGGGACTGTACTTCTACGACGCCGACGCCGTCTCGATCGCCGCCGGTCTGCGCCCCTCGGCGCGGGGGGAGTACGAGATCACCGACGTCAACCGGCACTACCTGGAGCAGGGCCGGCTCCACGTCGAGGTCCTGCCCCGCGGCACGGCCTGGCTCGACACCGGGACGTTCGACGCGCTCAACGACGCCGGCGACTACGTCCGGGCGATCGAGCAGCGCCAGGGGCTCAAGGTCGGGGCGCCCGAGGAGATCGCGTGGCGTCGAGGGCTCCTCTCCGACGACGACCTCGCGGCCCGCGGGCGGGCGCTCGAGAAGTCCGGCTACGGCCGCTACCTCCTGGACCTCCTCGCCGACCGGTGACGCCCCGCGCTCAGGAGGCGGTCAGGACCTCCGCAGCCGCCACCCGCCACCGGTCGCGCCAGTCCGCGATCGGCGCGATCCCCGACCGCTCGAGGTCGTCGTGGGCGAGCACCGACCATGCGGGCCGGGCCGCGGGGCGCGGGAACTCGCCGCTCGTGCAGGGGCGCACCCGGCCGTCGGGAAGCCCCGCCGAGCGCGCGACCTCCGCGGCGAACTCGAACCAGGAAGCCTTCCCGCTCGACGTCCCGTGATACGTGCCCGACGGAGCGCCGGCGTCGACGAGCCGAACCACGAGGTCCGCGAGGTCTCGTGTCCAGGTGGGCTGTCCGACCTGGTCGTCGACGACGTCCACGTGCTCCCGGTCCGCGGCGAGCGCCGCGATGGTGCGCGGGAAGCATCGTCCGTGGCGCCCGTACAGCCACCCCGTCCGGACGATCAGGTGGTCGTCGTGCGCGGCGCGGACGGCGCGCTCGCCCTGCTCCTTGGTCCGGCCGTAGGCGCTGCGGGGCGCGGTCGGCGCCGTCGTCGGGATCGGTCCGTCCTCCCGGGTGGACGCGCCGAACACGTAGTCCGTCGAGACGTGCACGAGGCGGGCGCCGACCTCGCGCGCGGCCGCCGCGAGCACCCCGGGAGCGGTGGCGTTGACGTCGGCCGCCCGGGCCTCGTCCGTCTCGGCCGCGTCGACGGCCGTGTAGGCCGCGCAGTTCACGATCACGTCGGCACCCTGGGAAGCACGCAGCACCGCCGCGGCGTCGGTGACGTCGAGCTCGTCCCGCGTGTACGCGACGACGTCGTCCTCCTCGCGGCCGGCGAGCCGCCCCACGAGCTCGGCGCCGAGCATCCCTCGCGCCCCCGTCACCACCCAGCGCACACGTGCCCCTCTCGATCCGTGGTCAGGCACGTCGACGACGTACCCTCGACGACGGACTACTCCGACGTCATCCTGCGGCCCGCCACCGGGCCGCTCCTGCCGAAAGGTTACCTGTGCTCGTACAAGAACTGACCGTCCCTGGTGCGTGGAGCCTGACTCCTGCACAGCACCGCGACGACCGCGGGTACTTCCTCGAGTGGTTCACCTCGGGTTCCTTCCAGGAGGCCACGGGCCACACCTTCGGGCTCGCCCAGGCCAACCTGTCGGTCTCGGACGCCGGTGTCCTGCGCGGCGTGCACTACGCGGACGTCCCCCCGGGGCAGGCCAAGTACGTGACGTGCCCGCGCGGAGCGGTGCTCGACGTGGTCGTCGACCTGCGCACGGGTTCGCCCACGTTCGGGCAGCACGACACGGTCCTGCTCGACGACGTCGACCACCGCGCGGTCTACCTCTCGGAGGGCCTCGGGCACGCCTTCATGTCGCTCGAGGACGGGTCGACCGTGATGTACCTGTGCTCCACGGGCTACGCACCGGACCGGGAGCACGGGATCGATCCCCTCGACCCGCTGCTCGACATCTCGTGGCCGACACTCGATCGCGCCGGGCAGCCGCTGACGCCGATCCTGTCGCCCAAGGACGAGCAGGCCCCCGGTCTGTCCGCCGCGCTCCGTGCCGGCGCGCTCCCCCGGTGGGAGACCACGCAGGCCTGGGTGGCCGCACTGCGCACCACCTGAGCGACGTCAGTCGCCCTCGGCGCGCAGCACGCGGAGGTGACCCCGACGGGCGACCTCCGTGACGGCGTCGGGCTCCGGGCCCGGGCGCGGACGACCCGCCTCGCGGACCGCCTCCGCGAGCGCCGAGAGGTCGTCGGCGCTCGGGCCGGTCTCGACGAAGTGCTGCGCGAGGCGCACGACCTCCCACCCGCGGGGCGCCGTGAGGCGTTCGGCGTGCTCGGCGCACAGGTCGTAGCTGTGGGGCTCGGCCAGGTGGGCCAGGGGCCCGAGCACGGCGGTCGAGTCCGCATAGACGTAGGTGAGGGTCGCCACCGAGGCACGGGTGCATGCGGTGCGCGAGCACTGTCTGACGGATCTCACGGGCTGACACTACGCCCTGAGCGGTGGTCACGGTGCCATACACGCCGTGCAGGTCGCCCGCAACGGGACGGGCGCGGGGTCCGGACACCCGTGCCCGGGTCCTCTAGGCTCGGAGACGTGCCCGGTCACTCGCCCTCCCCCGCCCCCCACGGCTCCCGTCGCCGCCCCGAGCGCGCCTCGGCGGACGCCCCGGCGCCGCTCGTCGCGTCGTTGCGCATCCCGCCGCGCGGGCCCGACCTCAACGACGTCGGACCGCACCCCCGCCGGCGGGACCGCCGGGGCCGCGGCATCCGGGGCCCGCTGCTCCCGCCGTCGGCCCCCGCGAACCGGACCCGTGGCGAGAAGTTCGACGAGCACGTGATCGCGACGATCAGCCTGCTCGAGCGCGCATGGTCGCGCCAGCTCCACGGCACCGAGTTCGCGGTCGAGGACGTCCCGCCCTCCGACCCGGCCCCGTGGGAGGACGCCGGGGTGCCGCTGGGTCGCTACTTCCCGGCCGACGCAGGTCAGCCGGCCCGCATCGTCGTCTACCGTCGCCCCGTCGAGTCCCGGGCCTTCGACGACGACGACCTGGCCGACCTGGTGCGCGACGTCGTCGTCGAGCAGGTCGCGCACATGCTCGCGCGCACCCCCGAGGAGATCGACCCCCGGTACCAGGGCGGGCACTGAGGACTCAGCGGGGAAGCCCCGCGGTCCTCGTGGCGCGCACCTCCACCGTCCCCTGGCTCGCGGCCGGCGGGACCGGCAGCAGGACCGAGACCAACGTCCCGGGCGCGCCGTCACGAGCCCCCGACAGCGCGGGACCCGCGCTCGCGACGACCGACCACACCGGCACGGGCCCGTCCTGGCCGGGCCCCTCGGCCTCGTCCGTCGCGTCGAGGGTCAGGACGGCCGGCTCCTTCCCGTCACCGACCGTCCGCGCAGCGACGACAATCGTCGAGCCGGCCGGGACGTCGATCTCCCGCTCCCCGAGCAGGGCGCCGTCGGTCCCGTAGGCACGCAGGACGCCCCGGAAGCTCCCCGTGGGGTCCACCTCCTCGGAGCGCTCCACCGGCACCGCGCCGACACGGACCACGTTGGACGTGCCCGGCACGAGGGCGACCGTTCCCCGGTCGCGCGTCGCACCGGACGGTCCCGACGACGCAGGCTCCTCGTCGTCCTCGGGCGTCCCCAGCGCGGTCGCGGCGATCCAGGCCCGGTCGACCTGAGCATCCTCCGACAGCAGCTCCTCGGCAGGATCCCCCTCGCGCGTCTCGACCGCGGCTGCCACGACCGGAACCGTCGCGTCCACCACGACCGTGTACGCCCCCGCCGGCAGCCCGCCGAGCGACTGGTCCGTCACCACACCGGGGGCCAGCTCGACCAGCTCGCCACCGCGGACCCGTACCCGTCCGTCCGCGCCGTAGACGGTCAGGGTCGCCGTGCCCGCCTCCGCACCGGGTGCGAGGAGCCTGACCTGCGGCGCGAGGTCGTCGTCGACCGCTTCTCCCGAGCTCGTGAAACCCACCGCCAGACCACGGGCGGGCGCCGCACCCGGGACGACGTGGTCGATCCCGAGCGGCACCAGGCCCGCCAGGGTGCTGTGCTGCAGGTAGGCCGCGACCGTCCCTCCCGTCGACTCGACCCGTACCGTGAGCCGCCGCTGCTCGGGCGCCGCCGCCTCCACCAGCGTCACGACCTCCCCGCCGGGCGGCACCACGTACTGCCCACCGCCGCTGAGGACGACGGGGCCCCCGGGACCCCAGACGCTGAGCCGCACCGTCGCGGGTGTCCGACCAGGGTTCTGGAGCACGAGCTGCGCGCTGCTCCCCACCTCGGTGCTCCCGCCGACGAGCCACTGGTCGATGCCCGGGGCGGCGCAGCTCGCCGCCGCGAGCCCTCGCAGGTCGCCCGCGGTCGTGACCGACCCCACGGACGCCCCGACCCGGGTGTCGACCGGCATCCCCGCGCCGACCCGCAGGACCTGCCCCTCGGTCACGTCCGCCCACGAGACCACGGTGACGTGACCGTCCTGCTCGAGCGGGGCGGCGTCCAGCCCGTCGAGCCCCGTGAGCGTCACCGGCGTCCCCCCAGGCACGTCCGGGGCCTCTCCCGCCGCGACCAGCCCCGCGCGCAGCGCCGTCGTCGTCTCCACGGGGGCCGCCCCGAACTGCGCGTCCCCCACCTGCGTCGAGTCCGCCAGGCGGACGGGCGCCGGGCAGACGAGGACGCGCTCGGGGGTCGTCGCCTCGACCTGCTCGACGTCGGTCGCCGCCCCGGCGACGGTGCCGAAGCCGGCCGGCAGGCCGATCGCGGCGACCGCCCCCGTGAGAGCGACCGCGACCAGCCCGCCGCCGACCGTCGCGGCTCGCCGCAGCACGGAGCGGGTTCTCGATGTTCTGGTGGTCACGGGCACTACCTCGTTCCGGTCCGACGACGTCCCACCGGTACGGCGAGGAGCACGAAGATCAGCAGGGTCAGGCCGGCAGCCACGAGCCAGGGCAGCCGGTGGGCGGGCACGAAGTCGATGCGCACCGTGCCGCCGTCGGGGCCGAGGAGGAACGCCTGACGGCCCTCGACCTCGGCGCGCTCGAGCGCGCGGCCGTCCAACGTCGCGGTCCAGCCCGGGGCCGCGGTCTCGGCGAGCACGATCGCCCGCTCCGGACCGCCGGTCGCGACCCGGGTCGCGACCGACTTGTCCCTGGCAGGCAGGTATCCCTCGGTCACGACGGGCTCGTCCGCGTCCTCGGCCGTCCCGGCGGGCAGGCGGTCGACCACGCGCGCCCAGGCAGGCGCGTCGGACTCGTCGGGCCCCGGGGCCACCCGCCACAGCACAGACGACTGCCCCTCCGTCACGCGTTCGAGGCCCGGCACCATGTCCAGCCGCGCCACGAGCTCGGCGCGCTCGCGCCCGCTGTCGGCCGTGGCGCCGGTCGTCGTAGCAGGGTCGGAGGGTACGGCGTCGGGGACCACGGCGTCGGTCTCCGAACCGTCCGGCGCGACCGGCGCCGGGAGGACGATCGCGCCGACCCCCAGGTCCGCGAGCTCCTTCGCGGCACCGGCCGAGCTCCCCGTCGCCATCCCGGCGACGATGGCGGGCAGGTCTGCCTGGGCGTAGGCGGGGTCGGTCATGGCCCGTCCCTGCACCACGCTCGACGCGTCGATCATCTGGGGCCCGTCGCCCCGGAGCATCGCGTACTCGAGCACGCCCTCGGGCGACAGGTCGAGCGACAGGACGCGCACCTCGCGCTCGGAGTCCTGCATCTGCTGCCCGACCTTCGCGACGACCGGTTCGGACACGACGACGAGCTCACCGACCGCCCCCGGCTGACCGGTCGCGGACAGCGTCCACGAGACGACGGACACGACGGGCACCGCGAGCCCGACCACTGCCAGCAGGGCGACCCCACCCAGACGCCACCCGGCGGGCGCTCCACGGCGGTTCGTGCTCTCGTCGGCCGCCGGAGCGACAGCTGCCGGACCGTCCGGCTCCACGGCCGGACCGACCCGACGGGGCGCGGACCGCAGCCCGGGCGCACCGAGCAGCGCGGCCCCCAGCAGCGCCAGGACGACGACCGAGACCGCCGCGCCGGGCCAGCCACGGACCGGCCCGTCCCCGGAGACGGCGACCTCGACCGCACCGGTCGTGACGGCCGCAGCCAGACCCAGCGCGGCGACGCACCAGGCGCAGGCCGCCCCGACAGCCCGAGCACGGAAGAGCGCGACCAGGGCGAGGACGACGATCAGCACCCCCGATGCCAGGGGCGCGAGGCGCGCGACCTGACCGAGCATCCCGTCCTCGAGACCGAACCAGGCGGCGTTCTCCTCCGGGGTGCCGAGGAGCTGCTGCCACGCCGGCGCCCCGTCCGACGCGAGGGGCACCCCGGGACTCGCCGCGAGGAGACGCCACCCACCGGCCGTCCAGGTCGTCGCCACGTGGTACCAGTACGGCGCGAGGAGCACGAGCGACGGGAGGAGCACCAGGAGCAGGTAGCGGCGGTGCTGGCGCGCGGCCACCGCCACCACGCCCAGCGCCACGACGACGACCGGGAACAGGACCGGTGCGCCGGAGACGGCGACGAGCAGGGCGAGCCCCGCGGCAGCCGCCGCGCCGACCGAACCCTGACGGCGACGGCGGAGCGCACCGCGCCCGTTCGGCAGCGCCGCGCCACGAGGCCGCAGCGCGGGCGCCAGCTCGTCGCGGGCATGCACCCCCAGCGCACGCAGGATCCCGAGCGCGACCCAGGGCAGCGCGGCGTGCGCGACGAGGGCACCCAGCCGCCCCTCGCCGAGAGCCGTCACGAACGACGGCGCGGCGATCCACACGAGCACGGCCCACGCTCGCAGCCAGACCGAGCGCGTCACGCCCCCTGCACCGAACCATGCCCCCGTTCCGGCGACCACGAACGACAGCACGACCAGGACGCCCACGGCCGGCTGCAACGCCCCGCCGCCGAGCACGGCCAGGGGCAGGAGGAACATCACGAACGGATCGGCCGGCGCGGCGGATCCCAACCCGTCCGCGACCCATCCGCCGGTCGCGGCCTGCCAGATGCCCGCCAGGTCGCCGCCGGCCGGCAGCAGCGCTCCCCCGACGAGACGTCCCCCGGCCGCGAGCGTCGCCAGGACGGAACCGAAGACCGCGGCCGTCAGCGCGAGCAGCCCGGCCACGAGCAGCGAGAGCATCGCCCGACGACGGCGCGCGAGCATCCGCAGCTCCGCCCGCTCGAGGTCCGTGGGCGCCGTCGAGGTCCGGTGCTCCTCCGCGTGGGCAAGCCGGTGGTCCCTGCGCTCGCCCAGCACGTCGCGCCACGTGCCCTGGAGGGGCGCCAGCGCACGGCGCGGCAGGACGCTCGTACGGCGCACCGACCTGCGCGACCGCGCCACCGCACGGACCCGGAGGATCGCCCAGAGCGGCGCCAGGAGCTCGTCCCGGGCCTGAGCCGGGCGCTTGATCGCGAGCCGGTACATGGCCTGGAACGGCGCCCACAGGATCATGGCGAGCACCGCGGGCACGAGCATCGGCGCGGCCACGCTCACGAGCCGGTAGTGCAGGTGGCTGCGCCTGCGCGCGCCGTAGGAGGCCTCGACGTCCGGGACACGGGCGTCGTCGGCCTCGCCCCGGGAGTCCTCCTCGCGCAGGTCGAGGAGCGACGCCTGCGCGTGGCGGACCACCGCGCGCGGCACCACCACGATCCGGTGCCCGGCCAGGCGTGCGCGCCGGCACAGGTCGAGCCCGTCACCGAACACCCCGTACTCCGGGTCCGTCCCGCCCAGCGTCGTCCAGACCGACGTACGCACCAGCGCTCCGGCGAGACCGACCGCGAAGACGTCCTCGCGCGCGTCGTGCTGGCCCTGGTCGATCTCGTGCTCGTCGATCCCGGTCATCCTGCGCCCGAGCGGAGAGATCGTGAAGCCGACCTCGAGCAGGAGCCCGTCGGAGTCGCCGTCGAGGTCCCAGCGCCGCTGCTTGGCACCCGCGATCGCCACGGCGGCGGAGTGCTCGACGGCGCGGAGCTGTTCGGCCAGCGCACCTGGCTCGGGGGCGGAGTCGTCGTGGAGGAGCCAGATCCAGGTCGGAGGAGCCTCGGTGCCACGGGAGGCGAGCGCGATGTCGACCGCCTGGCCGAAGGACCGCGCGTGGGGGGCGGCGAGGAACTTCGCCCCGCCGAGCTGGAGCTCGTGATACTCGCTCATGGCCTGCGACGCCGCGACGTCGACGACGACCACGGCATCGGGCACGACCGACTGGGAACGGACCGCCTCGAGCGTGTGCGGCAGGTAGCGCGTGCGCCCCTGGGTCACGACCACCGCGGTCACCGAGACGACCGCGGGCATCGATCCCGTCACCGCGGCCGCGACGTGCGGCGTCGCACCACGTGCGCGCTGCTGCGCCGCACCTGGCAGGTGGTAGGGACCGGTCACCGTGGTCGTGTCTGAAGAAGTCATCCTGGCCACATCATGACCCGCGCTCCGCGCAGATCGTGGGACCTCGACACGGCAGGTCGTCTGCCCGGGCTACAGTTCGCCCGCTCGCGGCAGCGAGGACCTGCCCCGGTCAGACCACCCGGCGCTTGAGCTTGCGACGCTCCCGCTCGGACAGACCGCCCCAGATCCCGAACCGCTCGTCGTGCTCGAGCGCGTACTCCAGGCACTCGGCCCGGACCTCGCACCCGGTGCAGACCTTCTTGGCCTCGCGGGTCGAGCCGCCCTTCTCGGGGAAGAACGCCTCGGGGTCCGTCTGCGCGCACAGCGCGCGCTCCTGCCACCCCATGAGCCCGTCGTCGACGACCTCGCCGAAGAGAGGCAGCACCGGTGCCACCGTCTCGACCGGTCGACCAGCATCCGAGGGAAAGACCCCCAGATCAGCACCCAGCACGTTCCACATGATGCGCCCCTTCATGCCGTTATTTGAAAACTGCATTGGAGAAATTACACGCGTGTCATCCGCGTCCGTCAAGCCGAAATGTGGTATCCGGGCGATTCCGTGGGTGAAATCACGAGCACCGAGCTCGTCGACGGGCCCTACCCTGAGCACATGACAGCCTTCTCCACCACCCCTATGCACGTCGCTGACCTGCAGTCGCTCATCACCCGAGAGCCCGGCCGGCCCCGCGTGACCTGGTACGGGGACGACGGCGAACGCGTCGAGCTGTCGGGAGCCGTCCTGCACAACTGGATCAACAAAACCGTGAACCTGCTCGTCGAAGAATTCGACGCCGCACCCGGGGTCCGCGTTCTCCTGGACCTTCCTCCGCACTGGCGCTCGATCGTCTGGGCGCTCGCCACATGGCGCACCGGGGCCACGCTCGTGCTCGCCCCGCAGACCGGGGGGAGCGACGCCGTCGGGCAGGACGACGGGGTGCCTGACGCCGGACGCGCACGCCCCGACCGGCCCGTGGACGTCGTGGTGACCTCGCACCCCTCGGCCTGGGACGGGACCGACGCACAGCTCGTCGCCGTGCCGCTGCCCGCCCTCGCACGCCGCTACGACGGCGACCTGCCGCACGGTGCGATCGACGCCGGCTCGGCCGTCATGACGTACGGCGACCAGATCGGCTGGGTCGAGGAGATCGACCCGGACGCCGTGGCGATCGATCACGGCGACGGGACCACGACCCCGCATGACGCACTCTCGCGCTGGGCGACCGGGTCACGACCGCCCCACGAGGGCGGCCGCCGCGGCCTGCTCGAACCGACGTCGACGATCGACCTGCTGCGCGGCACGCTGGACCTGCTGGCGGGCGACGGCTCGGTCGTCGTGCTCTCGCCCACGACCTCCGCACGCCTCGCCCTGGACCCCGCCGCACGGGACCGCCTCAGGCAGAGCGAGCGGCTCTCGGACTGAGAAGCGACGGAGCGGGCGCCCGCTCGCGCGGTGCCCGCTCCGTGCTGTGCAGCGTCGTGCCGCGTCGAGAGGTGCCCCGACGCGCGGACGGCCCTCAGGAGGCCCGCATCTTGTCCACGAGCACGCGGGTGTCGCCGTCCGCCACCACGACCCCCTTCTCGAGCAGAATGCCCCGGTCGCACAGGTCCGCGACCATGTCGAGGTCGTGGCTCACGATGACCAGCGTGCGACCCTCGTCGCGCAGCTCACGGACCCGGTCCAGACACTTGCGCTGGAACGGCTCGTCACCGACGGCGAGCACCTCGTCGATCAGGAACACCTCGGGGTCCGAGTGGACCGCGACCGAGAACGCCAGGCGGATGAACATCCCCGAGGAGTAGAACTTCACCTCGGTGTCGATGAACTTCTCGATCTCGCTGAAGGCCACGATCTCGTCGAACCGCTGCTCGACCTGCGTCTGGCTGAGACCGAGGATCGCCGCGTTGAGGTACACGTTCTCGCGCCCCGTCAGATCGGGGTGGAAGCCCGCACCGACCTCGATGAGGCCCGCGACCCGGCCGCGCGTGCCGATCGTCCCGGAGTCGGGACGGAGCACCCCGGAGATCAGCTTCAGGAGCGTGGACTTGCCCGACCCGTTGAACCCCAGGAGGGCGACCGTCTCCCCCTCCTGGACGTCGAACGAGACGTCGTCGAGCGCGAGGAAGGTGTCCGACAGGTCCTTCCCGCGCACCGCAGCCACCATCAGCTCCTTGAGCGAACGGTTGTGGCGGAGCGTGAAGCGCTTCTGCAGGTTCTTGACCTCGATGGACGTCGTCATCACAGCTCCTGGGCGAAGCGCCCCTCGAGGCGCCGGAAGACGGACTGGCCGATCAGCACGGTGCCGAGCGAGACCAGGACGGCGATGCCGGCGAACATCCACATGTTCGGTGGCATGAGGATCGGGGGCGAAGCGGCGGCCCCGGCCGTGGCCGGGAACCAGAAGCAGTAGTGGAACAGCTCGACTGCCGCCGTCAACGGATTCAGCTGGTAGAGCGTGAAGAGCCACCCCGGCAGGGCGCCCTGCACCATCTCCCACTGGTACAGCACCGGCGATGCCCACGTCGCGACCATGGCGATCAGGTCGACGAAGTTCTCGGCGTCCCGGAAGAACACGTTGATCGCGCCGAAGAGCAGCCCCAGCCCCAGAGAGAGGAGCGCCACGATCACGAACCCCAGGACCCCCGCCGCGAGCTCGACGAGCCCCGGGCGCCATCCGGCGATCAAGGTCCCCACGAGCAGGACGACGAGCTGCGGGAAGAAGTGCACCGCGGACACCCACAGCGAGGCCATGGGGAACAGCTCGCGCGGGAGGTAGATCTTCCGGACGAGTGGCGCGTTCCAGACGACGGACCGTGTCGCGTTGCCGAACCCCTCGCTGAAGAAGTTGATGACCACGATCCCCGAGAACAGGTAGATCGCGTAGTCCTCGATCCTCCCGCTGAGCTGCATGAAGATGCCCAGCGCGACGAAGTAGACCAAGAACTGCACGGCCGGCTTGACGTAGGACCACGCCATCCCGAGCACGGAGCCCCGATAGCGGACCCTCAGCTCCTTGCGGACGATGAGCCTCAGCAGGTACCGACGCCGGAAGACGTCGAGGAGCCCGTGGCCGTACCCCGGAGTCGTCAGAGGAACCTCAGGGTTCACGACTCGTCCTGCTGGGTGCGTTCGAAGGTGCGCTTCCAGGCCTCCTGACCGACCAGGTCGTCGAGCGCCGACCTGTAGGAGGTCGACAACGTTGCCCACTCGCGCAGCATCTTCTCGTGCAGCGCGACGCTGCGCCCGAACAGGTCCTTGAAGACCGCAGGGTCCCGCTTGTACCAGGCGGCTCCCGAACCGTCCGACGTCGAGACCAGCGCGGAGTCGTACTGCGACAGGAGCCACCAGCGAGCGTCCATCGCCGCGATCTCGGCCTGGGGGTGGTCCTTGCTCATCGGGTCCGCCTGCCGGACGGCCTTCGCCAGGCCGAGCCCGGCCATGACCAGTGCCGTGACACGGTTCTCGGGGAGGACCACGTCGCGACCCTTCTTGGTGCGCCGAGACCTCAGGGGAGGGAACGCCCCGGGGTCGCGTGCGACCCGTGAGTCGTCGAAGCGGGCGCGCGTCGCGCGGATCTCCGCCAGCTTGGTGTCGAGCGTCGCGTGCAGGTGCTCAGGGCCCGTCAGCAGGTCCTCGAGCGCCTGGAGACGGAGCTCCGCGACCGAGTACTGAGCAGCCAGCAGGTGCTTGATCTGGTGATACATGCTCTCGCGCACGAGGCGACCACCGTGCTCGAACTGCGAGTGCAGCAGCGCCGCGAGGAAGCGGTTGCGCTCGTGGTAGTAGGCCTGCCAGTCGAGGCTGTCGTCCTTGTCGGTCCACGGCACGTGCCAGACCGCGGCGCCGGGCAGCGTGACGGTCGGCACGCCGGCCGCGCTCGCCCGGAGACCGTACTCGGCGTCGTCCCACTTGATGAAGACGGGCAACGACAGCCCGACCTTCCGCAGGACCGAGGTCGGGATGAGGGTCATCCACCACCCGTTGTAGTCCACGTCGATGCGTCGGTGCAGGTTGGGGGACGTCCGGAGCGCCGCCTCGTTGAGGTGGTGCCCGTTGGACCCGGAGATCGCGGGACCCCACCAGAAGCGCCACGGGTCGATCCGCTCGCCCATCGAGTGGAGGTAGGCCCGGTCGTACATCGAGAACATGTGTCCACCGACGATCGTCGGCTTCCGCGCGAAGTCGGCGAACGTCGCCGCTCGCAGGATGCCCTCCGGCTCGGTCCGGATGTCGTCGTCCGAGATGAGCACGTAGTCGCTCTCGTCGGCGTCGAGGACCTCGCTCATGCCGCGCGAGAAGCCGCCGGACCCACCGAGGTTCGTCTGGCGGATGATCCGCAGACGGCCCTCGAGCCCGCGCTCGGCCTTCTCGAACCCCGGGAGGTCCGTCACGTGCTGCGTGCCC
Source organism: Oerskovia douganii (assembly GCF_015142735.1). Lineage (GTDB taxonomy): Bacteria > Actinomycetota > Actinomycetes > Actinomycetales > Cellulomonadaceae > Oerskovia > Oerskovia douganii. The sequence goes on from NZ_JACSPN010000004.1 coordinate 23,729, forward strand.
TGGTCGACGACCAGGACGCGGTCGAGCACGTTCAGCAGCGCGTCGTCGGTCGCGAGCTGCTCGAGGAGCTGCCGGATGTCGTCGGGCCGGTTGAGAGTCGTGACGGAGATGGTCACGGTCCCCGTCGGGCGCTCGACCGGCGTCTCCCACTGGGCCGACGTGAGCGTCGCACCGGCGGCGTCGCCGTCCGCGACGACGTCGAACCAGTACCACCCTCCGTCGGCGAAGTTGGCGAGCGACAGCTCGAACGTGAACTCGTCCGTCGTCCGGGTCGAGAACGCGCGCGAGGCGACGCGGTAGATGTTCCCTCGGGCGTTGGACCGGTAGACGAACACCGACCCCGCCCCCTCGACCACGAGCCGCAGGGTGACCTCGTCGAGGACCGTCCAACGGCGCCAGTAGCTCGCAGGGAACGCGTTGAAGTAGGTGCCGAACGAGGTGCGCTCTCCGGGCTTGATGCGGTAGGAGCGGCGCGAGATGACCTGCGCGATGTCCTGGCGGTCGGCCGGACCGCTGTGCGAGACGCGCTCCTTGTCGTCCGAGCCGATGCTGATCACGGGCTGGCCCTGCGGGCCCTCGACGTACAGCGGCAGGATGTCCTGGTCGCCCTTCAGCGGCAGGACGACCCGCTGGAGAACCCGGGGTCCACCCGGTCCGGTGCTGCTCATGCGTCCACCCCGCCGCTCTGGAGAGACTCCCGACCACCGAAGTACGGAGCCAGCTTGTTGTCGACCATCGAGAGCGCGCCGCCGATCGCCATGTGCATGTCGAGGTACTTGTACGTGCCCAGGCGTCCTCCGAAGAGCACGTCCTTCTCCCCCGCGGCCAGGTCGCGGTAGGCGAGGAGCTTCTCGCGGTCCACGCTCGTGTTGACCGGGTAGTACGGCTCGTCGGACTTCTCGGCGAAGCGCGAGAACTCCCGCATGATGACCGTCCGGTCCGTGGGGTAGTCCCGCTCGGGGTGGAAGTGCCGGAACTCGTGGATCCGGGTGTACGGGACGTCGGCGTCCGCGTAGTTCATGACCGAGGTCCCCTGGAAGTCGCCGGTCGGGAGGACCTCCTGCTCGAAGTCGAGCGTGCGCCAGGACAGCGAGCCCTCGGCGTAGTCGAAGTAGCGGTCCACCGGTCCCGTGTACACGACCGGGACGTTCCCGACGACGTTCTTCTTGTTGACGGGCTGCGACTCGTCGAAGAAGTCGACCCCCAGCCGCACCTCGATGTTCTTGTGGTCGGCCATCCGCTCGATCCACGCCGTGTAGCCGTCGACCGGCAGCCCCTCGTGCGTGTCGTTGAAGTAGCGGTTGTCGTACGTGTAGCGCACGGGCAGTCGCGAGATGATGCTCGCGGGGAGCTCCGTCGGGTCCGTCTGCCACTGCTTGGCCGTGTAGTCACGGATGAAGGCCTCGTACAGCGGGCGACCGATCAGCGAGACCCCCTGCTCGTCGAGGTTCGTCGGCTTCTTGCCGCCGAGCTCCGCGGAGAGCTCCTTGACCAGCTCGCGCGCGGCGTCCGGTCCGTAGGACGACCGGAAGAACTGGTTGATGGTCCCGAGGTTGATGGGCATCGGGAACACCTCGCCCCGGTGGGTCGTGTAGACCCGGTGCACGTAGCTCGTGAACGCCGTGAACCGGTTCACGTACTCCCAGACGCGCTCGTTCGACGTGTGGAAGAGGTGCGCGCCGTAACGGTGGACCTCGATCCCCGTCGTCGGCTCGGCCTCGCTGTAGGCGTTCCCTCCGATGTGGGCCCGGCGGTCGATGACGAGCACCTTGCGCCCGTGCTCCTCCGCCAGTCGTTCTGCCACGGTCAGGCCGAAGAAGCCTGAACCAACAACCACAAGATCCGCGTCCACACATACTCCTTGATAGCGAAACAGCCGGTTCAGCCTAACGCGAGCGGAAGGGGCCTCGTCGGCCTGCGACGAGCCGGAGGACATCCCCACACAACGTTCACATCCCTCTTGCCCTTCGGTCAGTCACATGCCGTGATCCGGAGCAGCTCCGCGTCTCCCTCGGTCGCGACGACCTCGGCGACCCCCGACTCGACGAGCCCCTCGAGACCTCCGAAACGTGCGTCCCTGCCCGCCGGGTCCCCTCCCCACAGGGACGGTCCCATGTCCAGGACGTACCCGAGCCCGAGGTCCTCGACCGCCTCGCACACCGTGGGGTCCACGCGAGCCTCGTTGAGACGTTCGGCGACGACCGCGCGCGGGACGTCGAAGGACATGTTCAGGTGAGGGAAGACGGCCTCGCGCTCGGCGAGCGCCCAGACGAGCGCGCTCCCGTTCCACGGGTTCCCTGCGATCCGCACGCCTTCGGGGACGATCTCGTCGACCTCGTCGAGCAGTGCCTGCTCGTCCGCGTCGAGGAGCCCCACCGACGACTCGGCGTCAGGGTCCACCCTGTACGTCCAGGCCATCCAGCGGTCGGCGTCCTCCGTGGGCTGCATCCGTGAGACCAGCAGCGTGCCGACCAGCCCCGCGACGAGCCCGCAGGCCAGGAGGACCGCACCGGTGGGCCTCCACGACGGCCGGAACCGGGCCACGAGCAGCCGGGCCGCCTGGACGAGGGCGACGGCCCCCAGCGCCGCGAGGGGGACCGCCAGCACCGGCAGCAGGCCGGCGAGCCGGGGGGCGTCCCCGTACCAGTATCCCGTGAGCTCGGTGCGCAACCACGCGGGAGAGGCCCGGCTCACGACGTACAGGACCAGCAGGACGAGGTAGCCGAACGGGATCCATCGCCACGCCCGACGACGCAGCGCGGCGACCGTCCCGACGAGGACCAGGACCGCCATGATCCACGACGGCGCGATCACGGGATCGATGGACGAGAACGTGACCGCCGACCGCAGCGCACCGAGGAGGGAGAGCGTCTCCGGCCAGTCGACCTTCGACCGCATCGCCGCGATCGTCGAGACCCTCCCGGCCAGCGCGTAGGCCAGCGCCGCCGCCCCGAGCACGAGCACCCACACCGAGACGACGGTCGACCGCCGTCTGCCCCGGCGTCGCGCCTCCGTCGACCAGGCAGCGAGCGCGTGGAAGAGGAGCGGCACGAGGAGGAACATCAGCGCGAAGGCCGCACTCGTCTGCGCGAGCGCGAGCGCGCCCCAGCCCGTCACCCCGAGCAGGAGGCCGAGGACCCGGGCACGTGGCCCGCGGGCATCGACCGCCAGCACGAACATCGCCAGGACGGCGGGCAGGAACGCGTAGGCGAGAAGGGTCGGGTAGAGGATGCCGAACGAGAGGAGCCGCACCGGGAACTGCGGCAGGAGCAGTGCGAACATCGCCGTGAGGCCAACGAGGAGCGGGCGCGCTCCGAAGAGAGCCCGGGCGAGCGCCGCGAGCGACACGGGCCAGACGACGAACGCCACCACGAGCGCGAGCACGTTGGTCGCCTGCGCCACGCCGACACCGCTGACCTGGACGATCAACGAGACGAGCCCGTGCCACATCGCCGGGTAGAACGAGACCGACTGCCCCGGATAGGCGAGCGTCATGTGCAGGGACGAGGCGTCGCCGGTCTCGAGCATCATCTGCACGGAGTTGAGGTGGAACGCGGTGTCGTACGTCTGGGCGACCCGGGAGGGGTCAGGAACGGCACCGACGAAGCGCGCGACCCCGAGCACGAACGAGACGGCGAGCCCCACGGCGGTCGACAGCCCGACCGCCCACGACAACCGGCGGGGTGGCAGGCTCGACGGCAGGGTGGCCGGGCGCAGCCACAGGCGCACGAGCAGGGAGAGGAGAAGCACGACCCCCGTCGCACCGACGAGGACCCACGCCGACCACCGGAGCCCGAGCGCGGGAGCCACCATCGCGGCCGCCGCCGCGATCGCGCCGGTGACGACCGGCGCGATCCCCCAGCCGAGGACCCCGCGGACGCCGAGCACCCTGACGACGAGCCCTCCGGGGACCCACAGGACGAGGAGAGCACACAAGAACGCACCGGACACGGGAAGCCAGTCCGACAACGAACCTCACCTCGGATTCCACGAGAAAGCGGGCATGCTCGCACGGGACGAGCGAAGGGGGAAGAGCGCGCACAGCCTAGCTCAGCCCGGTGTCTCCTCCGCGAAGAGCGACCGGTAGGTCCGGCGGCGAAGAGCTTCCGGGACGAGCCGGTACGTCCCCCGGACCGCCAGGTTCCGGGCGAACTGGGTCCGTGTCGTGAAGCCGATCCTGCGCATGCGCCGCTGGAGCTCGAGCTCCGAGCGCAGGAGGTTCGCCCCGCCCCGCCGCGCGTAGGCGCCGGCGCCGACCCGGTACATGACCAGCGGCTCGGGCAGGTTCCTGCCCCTGGCGCCCTGGGCGATCATCCGCGCCCACAACCAGTAGTCCTCCATCAGCGGGAGGTCCTCGTACCCGCCTGCCGCACGGACGGCCTCCCGGCGGAAGACCACCGACGGATGGTTGAACGGCGAGCGGAACCGCGCCGACCGCTCGATCTCCTGGGGGGAACCGGGTGGCACCCGGACCGCCCCCGGCCGCCGCTCGTCCGCGAACTCCTGGATCGCGGACCCGACGATGTCATAGCCCTCCGCGATCAGGGCGAGCTGCTCGGCGAACCGCGCGGGGCGGGCGATGTCGTCAGCGTCCATGCGCGCGACCACGTCGAACGTGCACGCTGCCAGACCGGCGTCGAGCGCGCGGGCCAGACCGACGTTGTGCTCGAGCTGCAGGACCCGGACGGCGACCGTGGTCGAGTCGCGGAGGTGCGCGATCTCCTCGGCGAGCTCGGCACCCACGGGGCCGTCCTGCACCACGACGACCTCGTCGGGCTGCAACGACTGGTCGACCGTGACCGACTCGAAGGCGCGCCGCACGAAGGAGGGCGAGTCGCCGGCGTACACGGGCAGGAGCACCGAGAACGGCAAGGGCGTCACCGCGTCAGCCGCCATCGTGTCGGACCGGGGGCGAGACGACGTCCTGCACCTCGCTCGACGGCACGCCCGACCCCTCCAGGACCTGCGCCGTGGGGCGAGGAGACCGGAAGACCCCGTCGCGCACGCCCTTGAGCGCGGCCTTGCGCAGGACGTCCCGTCGCGTCGAGCCGGCGAACGTCCGGACCCACCGGCGCACGGACGCACCCGTGTACAGGATCCTCTCCTCGGGGCTCAGCGCCGACGACCTGGTGAGCATCCAGACCTTGTTCCGCACCTCGAAGTAGAACCGCTCCCCGGGGTCGGTGTCCGTCGCGCCGAACACCTTGGTCCGGTGCTCGACGACGCTGCTCGGCACGTACAGGCCGATCCCCCGCCGCAGGAGCCGCGCCGAGAACTCGAAGTCGTCGTTCCAGATGAAGTAGTCCGCGATCGGCAGACCGTGGTAGCGGATCGCCCGCGAGTCGACCAGCATCGAGACGAACGAGCTCGACCGCACGGGGACGGCGCCCACCTCGGCGGAGTCGGCGATCTCGTCCTTCGTCGCCCCGGGGCGACGACGAGGAGTGTTCATCGGGTGGTCGCGACCGTCGTGCCACACGACCCGGCTGCCGAGGAGGGCGACCGGCTCCGGGTACTCCGCGCGTGCACGGAGCAGCTCGGCGAGCGCGGTCGGCGTCGGGATCGTGTCGTCGTCCATCAGCCAGACGCACTCTGGGTCGAACGTCGCCAGGGCGTGCGCGATGCCGGCGGCGAAGCCCCCCGCACCGCCGGTGTTCCGGTTGAGCTCGAGGACCCGGGCCCCGATGGGGTGCTCCTCGGCCACGACTGCCGAGTCGTCGTCCGAGCGGTTGTCGATGACGACGACCCCTGCGAGCGCGTGGGTCTGAGCAGCGAGTGCGTCCAGCGCCTCGACGAGCAGGTCACGGCGGTTGTAGGCGACGACGACCGCGACGACGCGGACGTCAGCGGTGCCCGAGACGCGCTCCAGGGTCATGCGTGCGAACCCTGACCGATCACGAGCCGAGGCGTGCCGGCCCAGCGGGCCGCGTCGGTGATGTTGCGCCCGTCGACCAGCAGCCGCACGCCCGGCACCTGCTCAGGACCGATCTCGCGATACTCGGCGTGGTCCGCCTGGACGATCACCACGTCCGTGCTCCGACCGTAGCGGTAGGGGGAGAACCCGAGACCGGTCAGCTCGTCGTCGTCGTACATCGGGTCGTGGACCATGACGTTGGCGCCCTGCTTGTGCAGCGCCTCGACGGTGGCGAAGACCCCCGAGAACGCGGTCTCCTTGACGCCACCGCGGTACGACGCGCCCAGCACGACGACGTCGAGACCGTCCAGGCTCCCGACCAGCTCGGCGGCCCTCGTGACGACCCTCTCGGGCATCGACGCGTTCACGCTGCGGGCGTCACGCACGATCGAGGCCTCAGGGTCCACCGAGAGGTAGAGGCGCGGGTAGACCGGGATGCAGTGGCCCCCGACGGCGATCCCCGGGCGGTGGATGTGGCTGTACGGCTGCGAGTTGCACGCCTCGATGACCGCGTACACGTCGATCCCGCTCTTGTCCGCGAACAGCGCGAACTGGTTCGCGAGACCGATGTTGACGTCCCGGTAGGTCGTCTCGGCCAGCTTGGCGAGCTCGGCCGCCTCGGGCGACCCCAGGTCCCAGACGCCGTTCGGGCGCGCGAGGTCCGGCCGCTCGTCGAAGGTCAGCACCGCCTCGTAGAACTCGATCGCGCGACGCGTCCCCTCCTCGCTCAGTCCACCGACGAGCTTGGGGTAGCGGCGCAGGTCGCTGAAGACCCGGCCCGTGAGGACCCGCTCGGGCGAGAACACCAGGTGGAAGTCGCTGCCCTCGGTGAGCCCCGACCCCTCCTCGAGCATGGGCTTCCACCGGTTGCGGGTGACGCCCACGGGGAGCGTCGTCTCGTAGGAGACGAGGGTGCCCGGCGTGAGGTGCGCGGAGAGGGAGCGCGTCGCCGTGTCCATCCAGCCGAAGTCGGGCTGCGCGGTCTCCTCGTCGACGAACAGCGGCACGACGACAACGACGGCGTCCGCCCCCGGGATCGCGTCGGCATAGTCGGTGGTCGCCCGGAGCCTGCCCGAAGGGACCACCTCCGCGAGCTTCTCGGCGAGGTGCGCTTCGCCCGGGAACGGCTCCCGGCCGGCGTTGACCTCTTCGACCAGGGCGACGTTGACGTCGACACCGACAACATCGTGACCCTGGTCGGCGAACTGGACAGCAAGGGGAAGGCCGATCTTGCCGAGAGCGACGACCGCGATACGCATCAGGAAGAACCTCAGAATCACTGGGAACAGGGCCACGGGACCGTGACCGGCGCGCCCTCTCCCGAGCGGCGCCCACGGACAGGATAGTGCGTGCTCAGCGCTGGGCCACAAGCGACGAGATCATGAAGCGGATCGGCGCCTCACGGTCGAGAAGGCGGCGGGGCGCGCGGGTGAGCACGGTCTCCGGGCGCCCGAACCGACGCCGGGCCCGCGCACGCTCCACGAGCACGCTCGCAGGGACCCCGGGATCGAGGACGGCGTCGAGGAGGCGGCGGTCGGCCAGCGACAGGGGGGCTGCCGCGCCGGGCGCGACGGCAAGGACCGCGCGGACCTGGTCGCGCAGCGCGTCCCGCTCCTCGCGCGTCCACCACGACGGCTCCGGCCGGTTGAGCACCGCGCCGAACACCTGCACGCGCAGGAACTTGACCGCGTAGGCACGGCGGGCGGCGGCCGACCACGAGGACGCGGCGGCGAGGACGGCGGGGAGGAAGGCGAACTCCGCGGCGACCGGCTTGCGCGAGAACGTCACCCGATCGCCCGCGTCGTCGTTGATGACGTACGCCGGACCACCACGGTCGAAGCTGATGCTCGCTCCCGAGAACCACAGCGCCAGGACGTACTCGATGTCCTCGCCGACCGCCACACCAGGCGTGAACCGCAGGTGCCCGAACCGCTCGCGCGACACCAGGCCCAGGGGTGCGGAACGGTACGCGAGGCGGTCACGGGCCCCGTCGAGGCGGGAACGGCGCCAGGGCCGCACCGGCGGCGTGGGCACGGCTCGTCCGCTCGCGTGCTCGAGACGCGTGATCACGACGTCGGCACCGTCCGCGCGCTGCCGGGCCAGCCACGAGTCGACGGCCCCGGGACGCAGCACGTCGTCGGAACCCATGACCGAGGTGAAGTCCGCGGACGCGAGCTCGAGGCCCTTGTTGAAGGGCCCGGCCGGCGACCGCACCCCGTCGAGGTGCTCCACCAGGCGGACCCGCGGGTCGTCGGCCAGCCCGGCGAGCCGGTGCCGGATGCCGTCGAGCGGGGTGTCGTGGCAGACGACCGTGACCCGCAGGTCGCACGTGTTGTGCCCGACGACGGACCCGACCGCCCTCTCGACCGGTCGCTCCGGGGTGTGGACCGCGACGACCACGTCCACGGCCGGTCGTACGACGGACCGCTGCTTCTCGTCACTCACCACGCGCGAGACGCTACCACCGGCCACCTCGCCCCCGACTCGTCCTAAGATCGAGCCCGTGAAGATTCTCAGCGTCGTCGGTGCCCGTCCGCAGTTCGTCAAGCTCGCCCCGATCTCGCGGGCCGCGACGGAGGCCGGGGTCGAGCACGTGATCGTGCACACCGGCCAGCACTACGACCCGCTCCTGTCCGACGTGTTCTTCTCGGACCTCGGCATCCCCGACCCCGACGTGCACCTGGGCGTCGGCTCCGGGAGCCACGGCGTGCAGACCGGGGCCATCCTCGGGGCGCTCGACGCCGTCCTGGACGAGCACCGTCCCGACTGGGTCCTGGCCTACGGCGACACCAACTCGACGCTCGCCGCGGCGGTCAGCGCGGTCAAGCTGCACCTTCGTGTCGCACACCTCGAGGCGGGCCTGCGTTCCTTCAACCGTCGTATGCCCGAGGAGCACAACCGTGTGCTCACCGACCACGCCGCAGACCTGTGCCTCGCCCCGACCGAGGTCGCGATGGGACACCTCGCCGCCGAAGGGCTCGGCGAGCGGTCGCTCCTGGTCGGTGACGTCATGACCGACGTCCTCCTCCAGGTGCGGGACACCGTCGCCGGTCGCCCGTCGGTCCTGCTCGACGAGCTCGGGCTCGACCACGGCGGCTACTACCTGGCGACCATCCACCGCGCGGAGAACACCGACGACCCGGAGCGCCTGCGCGGGATCGTCAAGTCGCTCGCGGGTCTCGACCGGCCCGTGGTGCTGCTCGCGCACCCCCGGGTCGCGGCCCGGGCCCTGGAGCAGGGCATCTCCCTGAGCACCGGGGCGCTCGTCGCGCACGCTCCCCTCGCGTACCCCGACCTCGTCTCGGCCGCGCTGTCCAGCGCGGGCGTCGTGACGGACTCGGGCGGTCTCCAGAAGGAGGCGTTCCTCCTCGGTGTGCCGTGCACGACCGTCCGCACCGAGACGGAGTGGGTCGAGACCGTCGAGCTCGGCTGGAACGTGCTGGCAGGGACCGCGGAGGAGATCAGCGCGGGCGTCCTGCGGCCGACGCCCGCCCCGACGGACGCCACCCCCTACGGTGACGGGCGTGCGGCAGCGCGCGCGATCGCGGCGATGGTCGAGCGTCCGTCCGCAGGCTGACCGCGGCGCTCGTCCGTCAGGCCTGGGCCCGGCGGACGAGCGCCGTGACGGCCTCGAGCCACGGCAGCGACTGGACCTCGGCCGAGAGCTCACGGGCCGAGGCCTCCGAGCTTTCGCGCCACGCGTCGACCTCCTCCCGCGAGAGCCCGTCGAGGGTCGCGACGAGCGACGCGACGGTGAAGTCGTCGGTCACGGCACCGAGCCCGCGGGCACGGACGAGGTCGGCCATCTCGGGCGACGGACCGACGACGAGCCCGAGCCTCGCCTGGACGTAGTCGAAGAACTTGTTGGGCAACGCCCACTTGTTGTTGAAGTTCAGGGGCGGCAGCACGTGCACCCCGACGTCGTAGCGGTTGAGCGTCTCGACCAGGCGCGCATAGGGCACCGGGTCGAGCACCCTGACCCTCGTCGAGCCGGCCACCCGCGCCTTGAGCTCGTCGAGATAGACCTGGTCGTTCGGCATCAGGAGCAGGTCGAGCGAGACGGCGGTCGTCGATGCCTCCACAGCGTCGATCAACGTCTCCAGGCCCCTGCTGCGCTGGGCGTTCCCGCTGTGGACCAGCCGGACGGGGTCAGCGGTGGGACCCGCCGAGAGGTCCGCGAACGGCGTCGCGTTCATCACCACGCCGACCGGGACGCCGAGCTCCTTCTCGTAGCGTCGGGCGATCGCCGGACCGACCGTGGTGACCGACCCCGCCCTGGGGACGAACCGGCGGCAGAGCCACCGCAGGTACGGCGCGACGAAGAGCCGCCAGCGGAGCAGCTCGGTGTTCTGCCCCGGCGCGTACTCGTGCAGGTCGGCGTGGACCCCGCCGCGCGGGCGGAGGTCGAGGGCCAGGGGTACCGCCTCGACGTCGTCGGCGAGGACCGCGTCGAACGTGCCGACCGGAAGGTGCGCCCGTGCCCAGGCCACGGCCTCGTTGGTGCGGTAGACCCTCGAGTACTGACGCAGGAGGAGCCAGCGGGGGTCCTTGCGCCAGGCCTGGAGGTCCGACGGCACCTCGACGTGCTCGACGACCCCGGGCGGCGTCGGGCCGTGCCCGCAGGTCGTGACGTCGAAGTCCTGGGACAGGAGAGTCACCTGCTTGAGGACACGAGCATCCGTCGCGATCCGCGAGAAGGACAGGACGAGGACCTTGGGACGATCACTCATCACCGGGCTCCTTCCAGGAGTCGATCGACGGTCTGTGCCCAGATCGCGATCTGCGTGTCGGCCGCCAGGACGGGGGCGGCCTCGTGGGATCGGGCCTTGAAGGCCCGGACGGACTCGGGGGTCAGGTCGTCGAGCCGGGCCGTGAGCGCGTCCGCCGTGAAGTCGTCCGCGACGGCGCCGACCCCCCACCTCTGGACGTAGGCGGCCATCTCGGGGGACGGGCCGATCAGCAGCCCGAGCCTCGCCTGGACGTAGTCGAAGAACTTGTTGGGCAACGCCCACCTGTTGTTGAAGCTCGACGGCGGGAGCATGTGGACTCCCGTGTCGTAGTCGTTCAGCACGTGGATCAGCCGGTCGTACGGGACCGGGTCGTGCACGGTCACCCCCGGCAGGGTCTGCGCCCTCTCACGGAGCTCGGCGATGTATCCGGGGTCGTTCGCCGTGAGGAAGAGGTCGAGCGTCACGGGCGTCGTGGTCGCCTCGACGGCGTCGAGCATGAGCATGAGGTTCCGGTTCCGCAGACCGGCGCCGCTGTGGACGAGCCGGATCGGAGATCCGACGACCTGGGGCTCCAGGTCCGCGAACGGTGCCGCGTTGGTCACGACCTGCGGTCGGAAGCCGAACTGCTTCTCGTACTCGCGGGCAAGACCGTCGCTCACCGTGGTCGTCGCCCCGGCCCGCGAGACGAACCTGCGGCAGAGCCAGGACAGGTACGGGCTGATGCGCCTCATCCACGCAGCGCTCTCCTCGTGGAGACGGGGTGAGAACTCGTGCAGGTCCGCGAGGACCCTCGACGCCGGGACGACGCCGAGCACGACCGGGACGGACTCGACGTCGTTCGCGATCGCGACGTCGAACCGGCGGGACCGCAGGAGCGCACGTGCCGCACGCACGGCCGGCACCCGGGCGTGGACGGCCCGGTAGGCGCGCAGGGTGATCAGCCTGCCGTCGAGCTCGACCCCTGCGGACGCCGGGATCTCCAGGTGCTCCACGTCCGGGTGAGGCGAGGGTCCGTACCCGCACGTCGTGACGTCGAAGAGCGGCGCGAAGTGTCGGATCTGCTTGAGGACGCGCGCGTCCCCCGCGAGGGGCGAGAACGACAGGATCAACATCCGTGGACGGGTAGTCACGAAGGACCTTTCGGGGTCGGGTAGGGGTCACTCATCGCAGGCGATAGGTCAGGTAGCGGCGCAGGGTGCTCTCCCGGTCGAGGACGTGGCGGAGCCCGCGCGTGAGGATCTCGTCGCGGCGTCCGGCTGCTCGTCGACGCGCTGCGCCGTCGGCGAGGTCGTGGTCGTCGTGCGCCCCGACGACCACGTCGAGCAGGTCTCGGTCCGCACGGGCGAGCGGGTCGGGGGCGTGCGGTGCGAGGGCGAGCCAGCCGACGGTCTCGCGCGCGAGGTGCTCTCGCTCCCCCGGCCCCCAGGACGCGGGCTCGGGACGTCGCAGCGCCGCCGCGAGCAGGTGGACCCGGAGGATCTTGACCGTCAGCGCGGTCCGCTGCTCCTCGGCGACCTCGGCGAGCCAGGGCCGTCCGCGCAGGTCACGGACGGGCGCCAGCTCGATCTCGAGCGGCATCGCGGTGGTCGAGGTCCGCGACGAGGCGTCAGCACCGATCACGTACGCGGGGGCTCGGGACGCGAGGTCGACCCGGTGCCCGCTCGTCCAGAGCCGGGCGCTGAGCGCCAGGTCCTCGCCCGACCGCAGTCCCGGCGTGAACCGGAGCCCGCCGTCCTCGAGCACGCGACGACGCAGCAGGCCGAGGGGCGCGGTCCGGTAGGCCAACCGGTCGCGCACCATGTCCAGGTTCGAACGCCGCCACGGCCTCACGAGGGGCGCGTGCACGGCCTCGCCCGACTGGTGCCGCAGCCGCCCCAGGACGACCGCAGCGCCACGATCCGCGAGACGGGACCATGCCGCGAGGGCGCCGGGCTCGAGGAAGTCGTCCGACCCCATCACGCCGACGAGATCGGCGGTGGCCAGGTCGAGCCCGTGGTTGAAGGGACCGGCCGGGCTGGGCACCCCGTCCGCCAGCTCCACGACGCGGACGTCGTCGCCGAGGAGGCCTGCGTCGGCCAACCGGCGCTCGATGCCCTCCGCGCCGATCCCGTGGCAGACGACGGTCGTCCGCACCGGACCGCCCCGCACGGACGCGACGGCCCTCTCGATCGGTCTCGACGTGTCGTGAACCGCCACGACGAGATCGACGGCAGGCTTCACCGCGCTTCCGTCAGGCCGGCGAGCGAGGCCTGGATCGCGAACTCGGGGATGTCCCGGACCAGCTCGTCGAACGTCCCGCGAGCCTCGATCCGTGCGTCCTTCATGAAGCAGACCTGGTCGGCGTGACGGATCGTCGAGAGCCGGTGCGCCACCGAGATCACCGTCACCTCGCCCTGCAGCTCCTGGATGGCCCGCGTGACGTCGGACTCCGTCTTGGTGTCGAGCGCGCTCGTGGCCTCGTCGAGCACGAGGACGAGCGGGTCCACGTAGAGAGCACGGGCGATGCCCAGGCGCTGGCGCTGGCCACCGGACAGCGAGATGCCGCGGTCCCCGATCCGGGCGTGGATACCCCCCTCGCGCGACTCGACCAGCTCGAGCAGCTGTGCACGACGCAACGCCTCGCGCACCCGCTCGGGGTCGGCGTCGTCACCCCAGGTGAGGGCGACGTTCTGGGCGACGCTCGCGTCGAAGAGCGAGACGTCCTGGGGAACGTAGCCCACCCGAGACCGCCAGGCGGCCAGCACGTCGACCAGGGGCCGACCGTCCAGGGCGATGGACCCGTCGGAGGGGACGAGCAGGCCGAGCAGCAGGTCCACCAACGTCGACTTGCCCGCTCCTGACGACCCGACCAGGGCGAGCGAGCTGCCGATCGGGATGGTGAGGTCCACGTCGCGGAGCGCCGGGGTCGTCGCGCCCGGGTACGTGAACGAGACGTCCCGCAGCTCGAGGACCTGGGGCTCGGCGTCGAGCGGTGCCCGACCGACGGTCTCGGCGTCCGCGACGTAACGCTCGGCGGCCGCGATGTCGGCGAGGACGGCGGTCACGTGGGGGGCCGACGACGACGTCTGCGTGATGACGGACTGGAACGCCGTGATCGAGGGAACCATGCGGAAGCCGGCGACCCCGAACAGGGCGACCGCCGCGAGGGCTCCCTCGGAACCACCGGTGAGGTAGGCGAACCCACCCACCACGACGAAGCCCCCCACGAGCGCCGACTCCAGGACGTACCGCGGGACCGCACCCAGGAAGGAGATGTTCGATCGCGCCCGCGTCGAGAACTTGCGCTCGTCGTGGACGACGCGGGCCACCTCGGTCGCCTTGTCGCGGAGCGTGATCTCCTTGAGCGCGCCGACCATCTCCGTCATGAGGCTCGCGACCCGGAACGACACGTCGCGGTTGACCCGGCCCGCCTGCACCGCTCGCTTCGAGACGCCGAAGTACAGGAGGGCGCCCACCAGCCCGAGGTACAGCAGCGTGATGGCCGCGGTCGCCGGCTGGGCGACGACGAGCACCCCGAGCACCGCGACGAACGTCACGATCTGCGCCGGGAGGCTCACGACGGGCAGGAGGAAGCCCGCCGTCACGTTGGCGATGCCGACGTCGGCCAGCCGTACGAGCTGGGCCGTGCTGCGCTTGAGCCGCTCGGTCCACGGAGCCCTGATGTAGGCGTCGAACAGGCGGTCGCCGATCTCGAGCTCGTACTCGGCGAAACGACGCGTGGCGGCCCACTGCAGCAGCACGGCGAGGACGCCCTTGAGGACGATCAGGCCCGAGGCCACGAGAAGGACCGGGACGAAACCTCCCTCGCCGACCGTGCCGACCAACGGGATCTCCATGTCCTTGCCGGAGATCATCGGGGTCAGGGTCAGCGCCAGGAGCCCGATCGCCATGATGTCCAGCAGCGCCAGCGCGCTCGTGACGATCACGTACAGCAGGAGGAATCGACGTCCTCTCGGCGGGAGCAGCGGGAGGAGATTGCGCAGAGTGCGCACGATGAGTTTCACGTACAGTCCCGTTCGCGTCGAAGGCCGGGTCCTATCTTGCCACGCGGCGTGTGCCCGACCGACCGTCCCGGGAGCGAACCCGGCTGCTAGGGTCTGCACCCGTGACCTCACGCCCGCCCCTGCCGCCGGTCCTCGAACGGATGCCGCGGGTCAGCTCGCTCACCGGGCTGCGGTGGTGGGCCGCGTTCGTCGTCTTCCTCTACCACATGGCGGTGTTCGCACCGATCCCGCTCGAACCGGTCCTGCGCTACGGCCACTACGGCGTCACGTTCTTCTTCGTCCTCTCGGGATTCGTCCTCACCTGGTCGTGGTCGCCCACGGTGGGGGCCACCACGTTCTGGTGGCGCCGGTTCGCGCGGATCTATCCGTCGCACATCGTCGCTCTCGCGCTCGCGGTCCCCGTCTTCTACAGCTTCGCCCCGGACCCCGCGCAGTGGTGGGTCAAGCCTGTCGACGTCGGGGTCCTCCTGCTGTCCGTGCTGCTGCTCCAGGGCTGGTCCCGCGATCCCGCCGTCCTGTTCTCCGGCAACCCTGCGGCCTGGACGTTGACCTGCGAGGCGTTCTTCTACGCCATGCACCCGCCGATCCAGCGGGTGCTGGCCCGATGGGGTCGTCGCGGAGCGCTGGTCCTGGCGGCCGGCACGGCAGCCCTCGCGCTCACCTACCGGCTCCTGGCCCTCACCTGGCCGACCCAGTGGTGGGCTGCCCTGCCCTGGCCGATCACCCGCCTCACCGAGTTCGTGCTCGGCATGGCGCTCGCCTGGGCCTTCCGCAAGGCATGGCGTCCGCGGGTCGCTGCCTCGGTCGGGTACCTCGCCGTCGCCGCGGTCGTGGGAGCGGTCGTCCTCGGGGTCCGTCACCCCGAGGTCCCCGGGGTCCGCCTGCTCCTGGGGTCGGCGAACGAGCTCGTCATGCTCGCCTGCGCGGTGGCCATCGTCGCCGTCGCGGCCCGTGACCTGCGCGGGGGCAGGTCGTTGCTCCGCAAGCGATGGCTCGTCACGCTCGGAGAGTGGTCCTACACCTTCTACCTCGTCCACGCGACGATCATCTACGTCCTGCTGGCCCAGTTCGGGCGCCAGGCGCTGTCGTGGAACAACCTCTGGTGGTACGCGGCGGCCTTCGTGGTGGCCCTGGCGGCCTCTGCGCTCATGCACCGACTGGTCGAGCGGCCTGCCGAGCGTCGCATGCGTGGGTGGTGGGACGCCCGCCTCGCCGCGCGGGAAGAACGCGCGGCCGCCCCGGCGCCGGTCGCCTCGCCCGAGCGCTGATCAGACCTGCGCGGGAACGCCCAGGAAGCCCGCGAGGGCACGGGCCGACGCCCGACCGTCGTGCACGTCCCGGACGAACCCCGGACCACGCGCCGCCACCTCCCGCGCACCCTCACGATCCTCGAGCAACCCCAGGATCACACCCTCCAGCGTCTCGACCGTCGCCTCGACGATCGGCACCTCACCCCCCGTGACCCCCCGCACATGACCACGCACCTGCTCGTCCACGTGCGAGACCACCACCCGTCCCGCAGCCATCGCCTCGCACGCGGCGACCCCATAGCTCCCGATCCGGAACTGGTCGAGCACGATGTCCGCACCCCGATAGATGGCCGGCATCTCTGCGGAGGGGACACCGTGAACGGCGCGGTACTCGATCAACCCACGGCTCTCGAGGTCCGCCAGGACGGGCTCGATGAGCGACGTGCCCTTGATGACGCCGCTGCTCGGCACGTGGACGACGACCGGGACCGGCCGTTCCAGCGGAGGCTCGTCCGTCGCCCACACGGCAGGCTCGACGACCACGGGGAGCCAGGTCGCCCACGGTACGTCGAGCAGCAGGTCAGGGGTCGAGACGAACACGGGCAGCCCCGACGCCTCCAGGCCTTCCCTGTTGCGGCGCGCGAGCGCCTCCAGGGCAGGCACGTCCTTCCACCCGTCGTCGCGGAAGGGTGACCACGGTGCCGCGGCCGCGTGCCGGCTCGGCAACCGGACCTCGCTCCCGTGGCACACCATCGCGACCGAGACGCCGTGCGAGGCCAGGTCCCGCGCCTCGGAGAACGCCGAACCGTCACCCGACCGAGGGAACAGCGGGCGACAGGCCTCGATCAGGACGTGCGAGAACCGCTCGACGGCGCGCCGCTGCTCCTGCTGCCACGACCTCGACGAGGAGTACACGAACTGGGGCACCGCGTAGTCGACCGGGAACGCGAACCCCCCTGCGGGGAGGACCGCCGCCATGTTCACCGCCGCCACCCCGGGCAGCCGCTCCGCGGCACGGGCCCACCGGTATCCCTGTCCCGCGTAGTTGGCCGGGGCGATGTACAGCCGGACGTCGGCGCGGGGCACCTGCAACGGTCCAGGGCGCCGCGCGGCGGTACCGAGGACGAGGACGGCGAGATGCTCGCCGATCGCCGCTGGCAGGTGCTCCATGAGCCACGTGACCGCGCGACGGCCCCGTGCCGGCATCCTCTGGTAGAGGCCGACCGCGCCCCGGACCAGCGCGCCACGCGCGGTAGCCACGTTCACGGCGCGTCGACCTCCGTCGCGGGAACGCCGAGGAAGTCCGCGAGGGCGCGGGCCGACGCCCGACCGTCGTGCACGTCCCGGACGAACCCCGGACCACGCGCCGCCACCTCCCGCGCACCCTCACGATCCTCGAGCAACCCCAGGATCACACCCTCCAGCGTCTCGACCGTCGCCTCGACGATCGGCACCTCACCCCCCGTGACCCCCCGCACATGACCACGCACCTGCTCGTCCACGTGCGAGACCACCACCCGTCCCGCAGCCATCGCCTCGCACGCGGCGACCCCATAGCTCCCGATCCGGAACTGGTCGAGCACGATGTCCGCACCCCGATAGATGGCCGGCATCTCTGCGGAGGGGACACCGTGAACGGCGCGGTACTCGATCAACCCACGGCTCTCGAGGTCCGCCAGGACGGGCTCGATGAGCGACGTGCCCTTGATGACGCCGCTGCTCGGCACGTGGACGACGACCGGGACCGGCCGTTCCAGCGGAGGCTCGTCCGTCGCCCACACGGCAGGCTCGACGACCACGGGAAGCCAGGTCGCCCACGGTACGTCGAGCAGCAGGTCAGGGGTCGAGACGAGCACGGGCAGCCCCGACGCCTCGATACCCGCACGGTTGCGTCGCGCCTGCTCCTCGAGAAAGGCGACGTCCGGCCAGTCGGTCTCGAGGAAGGGGGACCACCGGGACGCGGCCGCGTGCCGGCTCGGCAACCGGACCTCGCTCCCGTGGCACACCATCGCGACCGAGACGCCGTGCGAGGCCAGGTCCCGCGCCTCGGAGAACGCCGAACCGTCACCCGACCGAGGGAACAGCGGGCGACAGGCCTCGATCAGGACGTGCGAGAAGCCCCGCCGGACCGCCTTGCGTTGGGTGTGCGCCCAGGTCGCCGAGGCGGAGTAGACGTCCTGCGCGACCACGTGGTCGGCCGGGAAGGCGAACGCCCCGTGCGAGACGGTCGCCATGCTCACCGCCGCCACCCCGGGCAGCCGCTCCGCGGCACGGGCCCACCGTGTCCCCTGTCCCGCGGAGTTGGCCGGGCCGACGTAGAGCCGGACGGGCGCGACGGGGGCGGCCACGGGAGGGGGCACGGCGGCCCCCACCCCCGGCAGGGACGCGGCCAGGGCCGTCTGCCACGTCGTCGGCAGACCGTCACGGAGCACCTCGATCGGGCGGCGGACGCTTCGCGGCAAGGACGCATAGCCCTGCACCATCGATTCACCGAGTGCCCGGCGCGCGCGGGCGAGCCCGGTCATGCCACAACCCCGTCGGGTACGGTGCGTCGGCCGACCGCTGCCAGCACGACGTCGGCCGCGGCCCGGCCGGTGCTCTCGGCAGAGGCGTTCTGCACGGCCCACGACGCGAGCCTGTGCCGCGTGCCGGCCGTGGGCTCCTGGCGGAGCAGCTCGATCATCTCGTCGGCCACCTCGTCGACGTCGTAGTCCGTGGACACGCCGAGGGCGTGCTGCGACAACGCCTCGCGCACCGGCCCGGGCCCCGCGAAGAGGACCGGCGTCCCCGACGCCACCCCCGCGAAGACCTTCGTCGGGAAGGCGAAGTCGTACCCCTGCTCGGGGCGCATGCTCACCAGGCAGGCCCGGGCTCCACGGAGCCACTGGGCGGCCACCGCAGGCGGGGCGACCGGCAGGAACCTGACACGTTCACCCCCGTCCGGCAAGGACGCGGCCACCTCCTGGAGCGCCTCCCAGGCGCTGCCCTGCCCGAGGAAGACCAGGTTCGCATCGGGCACGGCCGCCTGGACACGCGGCATCGCCCGGACGAAGATGTCGGCTCCCTGCCACTCCGAGGTGGTGCCGGCGTACACCGCGTAGGGGCCCGTCGGCGCGTCCTGGTGCGGCGTACCGGCATCGGTGAAGACACCTGTGTCGATTCCGTTGCGGACCACGGCCACGTCCCGCGCACCGAGCGCACGCACCCGTCCCGCCACACCGTCGTTGATCGCGATGACCCGGCGGGCGCCGGACAGGGCCCACTTCTCGAGCCGCCGGAGGACCGAGACCACGGGTCCGGAAGCCCCCGTCGACGTCGCAGCATCCGACCAGACGTCGGCCGCGTAGTAGACGTAGGGCACCCGACGGATCGCGCAGACCACGCGCGTCACGACACCCGTCGTGGGTGGCGGCTCCGCGACGACGACGTCCGGCCGCCGGCACAGGAGGAGGCGGAAGAAGAGCGGGAGGTCGAAGCTCATGTACTGGACGTACCCCCGGACGTAGCCCGTCCGGTCGCGCAGCACCGGCCAACGGCGCACCCGGGCCCCCGGCGTCGAGCGGCCGGACGCCGCCGACGAGCCCCGGTGAGGGCGGACGGTGAGGACCGTGACGTCGGCACCGCGGTCGTCCAGAGCCTTGACGAGAGCGGACAACCTGAACGAGGCGGCGGCAGGCTCCGGGGCGAAGATCCGGCTGACGACCGTGACCCGTGGCGTGCGAGCGCTCATACGAAGGGCGCCAGGTTGGGCTTGTCGGGGCTCTCCTGGATGTCGAGCTGCAACGACGAGACGAGCATCTGGACGCCCAGGACGAACGGGGTGACGGCGAGCAGCACCGTCCCGGCGGTCGCCGGCGTCGAGTTCCAGGTCGCCGCGATCGTCCAGACGCCGGCGGCGACGCCCACGAACGTCAGGAACATCCCCATGAAGAGAAGCAGGGCGACCGGGGAGAACGACCACAGGACGTAGCGGTACCACAGCCGGTACCAGTAGCCCCGGAAGAGGAGGCTCATCAGCTCGGGGACGACCTTGCCCAACCTGATGCTCGACACCTCGTTCCCGTAGACCGCAGGGATGGGCACGTCGACCGCCGAGGTACCCGCGACGTTCAGGTGGATGAGCAGGTCGTTCTCGAAGCTGTACCGCTCCGAGACGCGGTCCAGGTCGATCTTCTCGAGCACCGACGTCCGGACCGCGGTGTAGCCGTTCTGCGGGTCGAACAGGTGCCAGTACCCGGACGCGAACTTCGTCATGAACGAGAGCACGACGTTGCCGAAGACACGGTGCCGTGGCATGCCGACGTAGGAGTCGGGACGGAAGAAGCGGTTGGCCTTGGCGAACCCGAAGCCGCCCGAGGTCACCTGGTCGAGCAGGTCGGGCAGGTAGGAAGGATCCATCTGTGCGTCACCGGCCATGACGACGTCGACGTCCGCCCCCCTCTCCATGGCGGCCCGGTGCCCCGTGATGATCGCCCCGCCCACGCCCTTGTTGACCTCGTGCCTGATGAGCACGACCCGGGGGTCGTCCGACGACTTCGCTGCCTCGGACGTCCCGTCCGGGCTGCAGTCGTCGACGATCACGATGTGGTCGACGAAGTCGGGCATGGTGTCGATGACCGTACGGATCATCGACTCCTCCTTGTAGGCCGGGACCACTGCCGCGATCCTCGCTCCCTTGTACATTCTCAGTTCTCCTCGGTGGTCGGCCGGGTAGTTTCGTGGTCCGCCTCGGGAGGGGGGGCCGGGGCAGGGTCGCGGGGGGCTGCGAAGACCCAGTGGCGGTACGCGAGATAGTTCCAGAACGTCTGGGCCACCGTCACGACGATCTTGCCCGCGGCGAAGCCCCAGCCCATCCGCTCGAAGGCCTCGACGAACACGATGTTCACGAGCGAGTTGACGGCGAGAAGCATGCAGTAGCGCAGGAGGGCCCGACCGGTCGGTGTCTGACCACCGAAGGCGAACCGTCGTTGCAGAGTGAAGTTGAACGCGAAGCTTCCCCAGAACCCGCAGGCGGTCGCGAGCCACAGCGGCGCTCCGAACCCACGGTAGAACAGCGTCAGCAGCCCCAGGTCGAGGAGCAGCGCCGACCCGCCGACCAGGAGGTACCGCGTCGCGGAGTGGTCGAGGACTCGCCGCACACCGGACTGACGTGCCATCTGTTCGCATACCTCTCTATGGCTACCTTGGTCGCCCGCACCCACCGCTCCGTGCGCAACGCCCGGGCAAGAGTACTCGTTCCCTGCGGTCGTCCAAGCACCGACGTAGCCTGAAGTCGGACCAAATCGAGGAGTCTCGCATGATATCGATACCCCGTCTGCCCGCAGTGGCGACGTGCCTCACCCTGGCGCTCACGCTGGCGGTGGGCCATGCCCCGCAGGCGACGGCCGCACCCGTGTCGACGGTCGAGCGCGTCACCCTCCCCGGCACCGGGACGATCACGATCGCCGGGCGCGGGTACGGCCACGGGCGGGGCATGTCGCAGTACGGAGCCCGTGCCGCGGCCAGCCAGGGGGTGGGGTACCAGCAGATCCTCGACTTCTACTACCCGGGGACCACCTCCGTGGCCCAGGCCGACGAACCGATCCGTGTGCTGATCTCGGCGGACTCGGACAACGACGTCAGGATCCTCGCGGTCCCGGGCATGACGGCCTCGGACAGCGTCAACCGCAACACCCCGATCGGCTTCCCGGGTCAGACGGTGACCCAGTGGCGCATCACCCGCAGCGGGTCCGGGCTGTACCTCGACGGGCTCGTCGGGGGCTCCTGGAAGAGATGGTCGCAGGGGGCCTCGCCCGGCTTCCTGAGCATCGCGGCCCCGTCCGGGTTCATCCGCCTCATCGGGCCGACCGGGACGCAGAAGGACTACCGGGGAACGGTCCGGGCGGTGATCGACGGCGCCTCACCGCGGATCAGGACCGTCAACGAGGTGCGCATGGACGACTACCTGCGTTCCGTGGTCCCGGCGGAGTCGCCGTCGTCCTGGCCCGCGGACGCGCTGCGCGCCCAGAGCGTCGCCGCCCGGACCTACGCGTCCTTCGAGCGGGCGCAGGCTCCCGGGGCCGCCTGGCACTCCTGCGACACGACCCAGTGCCAGGTCTACGCCGGGCACAAGTCGTTCACCTCCGCCGGCGTCCAGACGGCGCTGCACGAGGCCGCGACGACCGACGCAGCGATCACGTCGACGGCCAACCAGGTCCGCCACTCCGGCGGGCGTCCCGCCTTCACGCAGTTCAGCGCGTCGAACGGCGGCTGGACCGCCGCCGGGAGCCAGCCCTACCTCGTCGCACGAGCCGACCCGTGGGACGGTACGGGCAACCCCGTGCACCGGTGGTCGGTGAAGCTCACTGCTGCCCAGCTGCGCTCGGCGTTCCCGTCGGTCGGCACGGTGCGGAGCATCACGGTCCAGTCACGCACGGGGAACGGCGAGTGGGGCGGGCGTGTCGAGCGCGTCGTCGTCGCAGGGTCGACGGGCTCGACGACCGTCACGGGGTCCGCCTTCCGATCTGCCCTGGGTCTGCGGAGCGACTGGTGGAAGCTCACCGCGTCGTCACGGATCGACTCCGACTTCACCGCCGACGGACGCCCCGACCTCCTCGCCCAGATCCCCGGCGGCGGCCTGCGGGCCTACGAGGGCAACGGGACGGGCGGGTTCCTCCGGCAGACGACCGTGGGGTCGGGCTGGTCCGGCATGCGCCTCGTGATCCGCGCCGGCGACCTCACGGGCAGCGGCAACCCGGACGTCCTCGCGGTCAGCGCTCAGGGGACCCTGTACCGGTACCCCTCCGACGGCGCAGGCCGTTTCGGCCCTCGCTCCGTCGTCGGCCCGGGGTGGAGCTCCATGTCGACGATCCTGGCTCCGGGGGACGTCGACCGCGACGGCGACGCAGACCTCCTGGCGATCGACACCTCCGGGTCCATGTGGCTGTACCCCGGGAACGGCACGGGCGGGTTCGGGGCGCGACGCTTCGTCGGGCCGGGCTGGTCGAGCATGACCGCGGTCCTCGGCGCGGGCGACTGGAACGGTGACGGCACGGCGGACCTCCTGGCCCGGTCGCAGACCGGAGACCTCCTCCTCTACCGCGGCAACGGCACCGGCGGCTTCAGCCCGGTCCGCATCGGCAACGGCTGGAGCGGGATGCGCCTGCTCCTCCCGGTCGACGACTGGGACGGCGACGGCGTCCCGGACCTGCTCGCGTCGGACAGCACGGGCAGGATGTACCTCTACCCGTGGTCGGGAAGCTCGTTCCAGGCGCGTCGCCAGGTCGGCACGGGATGGAGCTCGATCGAACGCATCTTCTGACGCGCACCCGGCTCAGATGCACACGGCGTTCTGGTCCTCGAGGGGTGCAGGGTCGAGCGACTGCCAGATGCCGGGCACGCCGGGGCGTCTCTCCTGGGACGCCGCGGCCTCGGCGAGCAGCGTCTCGCTGCCCGGGACGCGGTCCCAGTCGATCTCGTAGACCCGCGCCACCTCGTTCTCGGCGACCTTCTCGAGGGCCTCGACCTGGTCGAGGTCCTCGAGGCCCGCCGGACGAGGGAGATAGCCCCTGACCCGTCCGTCGCTCACGTAGACGTGGGTGATGCCCAGCTCGGCCGCGGCCTGCTGCACCTCGGGGTCGGTGTCGAACTGGTTGAAACGGTTGAGCAGCAGGAGCTGACGGTCCGTCGGGACGATCTCGAAGTGCCGGATCATGGGCATCCGGTCGGCGAGGGCGAACATCCAGACCGAACCGTCGCACGCGTCGTTGAGCACCTGTCCCTCGGGCGGCACGATCGCCGTCAAGGACTCCATCATCTGCCGCTCGGCCGCCGTCACGGTGCTTCCTTCCCGGTAGCCGCGCTGCAGGGTCCAGACGTTGCGCGCGACGTCGGCGCGCACCACGAGGCTCAGCAGGAGGGCTGCCAGGACCGCCGACGCGACGACGCCCACCCTTCGGAACCTGGTCCCACGCCACGCCTGCACCACGGCGTCCGCGACCCGCTGACCGCCCATCCCGATCACGGGCACGGCGAGGAGCGTGGCGAACCCGACGAGTCGCCACGAGTCGTTGTAGACGAAGGCGGTCAACGAGGTGATGAGCTCCCCGTCCGACCCGGCGGTCATGGCCGCGACCGCGACCGCGACGAGGAAGGCGAACAGGTACCAGCGCACGCGGGCGGACCTGAGCATCGCGAAGCACCCCACGACGAGCAGGATCGCCCAGCCCCACTGCGCCATCGTGTTCCCGTGCGAGAGGAACAGGACCTCCCCGAACGCCTGCGGCACCGTCTCGTACGCGGGCCAGGTGATCTCCGACACCCGACCGGACTCCCGCAGCATCTCCAGGACGAGGGGACCTGCGAGCACCGCGGCGATCACCCCGATCGTCACGAGCCCCAGGCCACGCCGGGCGAAGGCCCGGGGTGTGGCAGGGACCGCCAGGGCGAACCACGCGACGAGCACGACGACCGCGACGACCGCGATGCTGGCGTGGGCCCCGAACAGCCCGACGGCGCCGATCCCCGCCACGAGCCGCCAGCGCCACGCGAGGTGCTGGTCGGACCGGGCCGCCGCGACGACGAACGGGCCGAGCAGCGCCAGGCCCGCGACGAGAGGGATCAGCGGCCCGCGGAACAGCAGGTCGTAGGGGAAGGAGCTGAGCATGGTGGCCGCCAGCGCGGCGAGCGCGGTCGCCCCGCTGCGGCGCGTCAGGTGCCAGGTCAGCGCTGCCGCGGACAACGGGAGCTGCACCGCCACGATCATCATCTGGAACAGCCCCAGGAACTGCGGCACGGCGAGTCCCGAGCCGGGCCAGGCGAGCGCCGCGATGGCGTGGAAGGCGATCGGGTAGTTCCTGATCGGTGCGTCCTCGACGACGGTGTCGTAGTACGCGAAGTTCCCCGCGAGGGAGGTCGTCCACTCCTCGGCCTCCGCGATCAGGCGGATCATGTTGGCGTGCCACGGGATGTCCCAGTCCTGGTTCATGAGGACCAGGCCGTCGGTGCCCCGCCACCAGATCACGGCGCCGACCACGACCCCCAGGAGGACGCCGACCGCGACGACGGCGAGCGCCCTTCCTTCGAGGCGCGGTGTGCCGTCCCCTGGTTCGACGCCCGTCGTCCCCGACCCCGCGGCGGGGTCTGCCCGGTCTGCGACGGCCGGCGTCGAGCGCCGACGTCGTTCGAGAAGGAGACGCACTGCCAGCGTGATCGCCGCGAGGACGACGACGGCGACCGAGGCCCGGGCGAGGTTCCACGGCAGCCCGACGACCCCGGACCAGACGCCGACGGCGGTCAGCACCCCGACGCTGATGAGTGGTGCGACCCCGACGAGCGCGCGCCAGCCGAGGCCGAGGGCGGCCCCGACCAGGAGTCCTGGCCCCCACCAGAGCGCCAGGATCAGCGCGAGCCCAGGGATCAGTTCCATCACGTTCACCAGCGTTCCACCAGCCTTCGGACGTCAGAGCCCTCTGCGGCTCCGTGCAGTGAACGACCCTACGCGGTCCGCCCGACCGCACGAGCACGACGGGACGGGCCGTCCGGCAGCGCGGAGGCTGCGGACGACCCGTCCCGTCGACGGTCCCCCAGAGGCCGTCAGGAGGCCGTGGTCCCTGCGGGTACGCTCCCGAAGACACGGGACGACAGGAACCCCGACGCACCGTTCCCCGGGTAGAGGTAGACCTTCTGGTCGGCGCCCACCGCGAGGATGTCTGGCTTCCCGTCGCCGTCCGCGTCACCCGAGCCGACGATCGCCGAGAACGAGGCCCACCCCGTACCGATCAGTGTCGGCGCCCCGAGGGTCGCTCCCCCGTTCCCCCGACGCAGGTGCAGCCGTCCCGTCCCCCGTTCGCGCGTGACGAGGTCCGGTGCCATCGCTCCGGCCCACTGGCCGACGCTGACGATCATGTCGACCGAGGAGGCACCCGACGCGAGCTGGAGCGGCACGCCGAACCCTCCCCTGCCGTCTCCCGGGTACAACCAGATGCGACCCGTCGACCGGTTGAGCGCGACCAGGCCGGGCACGCCCGTCCCGAGCCAGTCACCGGCGGCGACGACCTGGCTCATCACGTTCCAGCCGGTGCCGATCTGCCGCCCCGCCTTGTCGAACCCGCCCCCTGACAGCCCTGCGTGGAGGTAGAGGGCTCCGTTGGTCCGTCTCGTCAGCAGGTCGGGGCGCCCGTCGCCGTTCCAGTCCCCGGGTGCGATCGCCTCGGCGACCCCGGACGAGGAGATCCCCGTCGCGATCGTCCGGTCGATGGCCCCGCTCCCCTGGTAGACGTACCGGTAGAGAGCACCACCGGCCGCGATCGCGTAGAAGTCCTGCCCGGGTCCAGCACGCCCGGCGGCCAGGACAGCGGTGAACCCCTGCCACCCCGTGCCGATGCGCGACCGACCCAGGTAGCCCCCCGCTCCGTCCCCCGCGTAGGTCCACAGGTTGCCGGCCGAGTCCCGCACGGCGAGGTCCGCGTTCCCGTCGCCGTTGAGGTCTCCTGCTCCGATGATCGCCGTCATGGCGTTCCACCCGGTACCCAGCGTGAGCACCTTGCCCGAGAACCCTCCCTTGCCGTCGCCGACGTAGGTGCGGAGGACGCCGTCCGCGCCCCTCGCGGCCAACGCCGGGCGTCCGTCGCGCAGGTCGCCCGCCATCGAGAGGGACGTCATGCCGTTCCACCCGACGCCGATCTTCCGTGCCGCGCCGAACCGCCCCTGGCCTGCCGACGGGTAGAGCCAGAGCGAACCGTCGCGGGCCTGCCTGGCCAGCAGGTCGGGCCTCCCGTCGCCGTTCCAGTCGTGCCCCCCGATGATCAGGTTCATCGTCTGCCAGCCGGTGCCGATCACCCGCTTGGCACCCCAGCCCCCGGCGGCGGTCCCGGGGTACAGCCAGAGCCGGCCGTCCGTGCCGAGCAGCATGAGGTCGGGCACCTTGTCACCGTCCCAGTCACCGGGCGCGATGGTCTTGGGGCCGGTCCACCCGCTGCCGACGAGCGCGGCGGGGCGCCACCCCGAGGCGCTCGCGGTACCGAGCGACACGCCGGCCGCTCCGCGCAGCACGAGGTCCGGTGCCGAGCCTCCGGTCAGGTCGTGCGTCGGGCCGCGGTCGAGCACGGTCCCCTGGAGCGACGTCGCCGAGGCACGGATGCTCCCGAGCAGCGGGTAGAGGTACGCCCCCGGGCAGCTCGTCTGACCGACGTCGCGGTGCCCCACGACGACCGGGCGCCGGACGCCACCGACCACCGCGGTCCCGTCGGGACGGACCCCGTGCAGGGCGAGCTTCCAGGCGACGACCCGGCTCACCGAGTTGACGGCCGCCTGCGGGACCGCGACCTCCTGGTAGTTCCCGAGCACCGAGACTCCGAAGAGCTCGGAGTTGAAGCCCACGGCGTGCGCCCCGATCACCGCCCGGTCGATCCCGCCGCTGCGGCCCTCCCAGATCCCGCCGAACTTGTCGACCAGGAAGTTGTACCCGATGTCCCCCCAACCGCGCGACGACGCGTGATACGTGTAGATACCCCGCAGGATCGACGGCACGTTCGCAGCCGTGTAGTTGTTCGACCCGGCGGTGTGGTGGATCACGGCCCCCTTGACGACGCCGATCTGGGGCGTCCACTTCATGAGCGACTCGTCGGCACCCCACTGAGCGCGCGACCGGATCGCCGGGACGGGGGCGCTCACCGCTGAGGGGAGCGCAGCCGTCGCCGACAACGCGGTCGTCGGCTCGGCGAGGTCCACCGCGGACGCGACGGACAGCGCGGACGCGTCGAGCGAGGAGACCGCGCCGGCCTCGGGGACCCCCGTCGTCGGACGGTTCGCGACGAGCTGGACACCGCCGAGGTCGTCGACGTCGGCCGTACCGTCGGCCGTCCCACCGGCCGCGGACGCATCCGGCGCCCCGGAGGTGGTGTCGCTCCCCGGATCGATGATGACCAGCTCGGGGTTGACCGGGAGGTCGTCACCCACCCCACGGACGACCGCCTGGACCTCGTCGACGACGCCGACGAGCAGGGGCTCGGTGCCGTCGCGCGGTGCGGGCCCGTCCGTCGGGCCGGACGGCGCGGGCTCACCGGGCGCGCTCAGGCCCTCGAGCTCGAGCGGGACCCAGTCGCTCCACGTCTCGCCCTCGCGGGTACGGACCGCGACGTCGACTCCGTCCGGTGCCGTCCCTGCGTCCCAGGTGACCCCGACCGTCGCGTAGCCCGCACCCGGACCAGCGGCTGACAGCAGGGCGTCCTGGACGGCCAGAGCCCGCGCTCCGGGCGCTGCCGCCGCCGGTGGCACAGCCTGGGGCGTGCTCTCGTCGACCAGCGGGTCCGAGCTCGAGGCCGCCTGGTCGGCGATCTCGTCGGCCAGCGCGGGGTCCTCCTCCAGGGTGAACGTCGCCTCGGCCGCGGCGACGCCCGTGTCGTCGTCCACCGTGACCGCCGTGCCGACGCCCTGCTCGGTCGCCTGGACGGGCGCGACCGCAGCGACGCTGCTCAGCACGAGCACCGTCCCGAACGCCAGCCCTCTTCTGTCGCGTCGATTCCTCATGCCTGTCGCCCCTCGTCTCACGTCTTGGCGCGCACTCCGCTCACCGACCATACGTGGCCCTATGTGCGTCGGGGCGACGACAGCCCTCACGGTCCCCCGGGCGCGTCGCGACCATTCGGACGTTCCCGACGAAGAGTCAGGTGGTGACGGCGACGACCCCGGAGACGAGTCCGGCGACGAGGCCCGTGTCGGACATCACCGCCATCCCCAGCGCCACGACGGCGAGCAGCACCATCGGCCACCGGCCGAGACGCATGCCGCGCGCCAGCGCGAGCAGAGACGCCGCCCCGGCCCCGGCGAGCAGCGAACCGCTCACACCGAGGCACGCCACGAACACGGTGGCGGGCGGCAGCGACGTCCACGCGGCGTATCCCAGGTACGGGATCCAGGGGGACGACGCGAGGACGTAGAGCACGCCGAGCACGACGTGGACGGCGGGCAGGACCAGCCACCGTCGCCCGAGGACCAACCAGACCACCCCGCACACGACCAGCGCACCACCGAGCCAGGCCGGGGGCAGCCGCAGCGCGGTACCGAGCAGGACCTCGCCGGCCGCCTGTGCAGGGGTCTCGGGCGTCGCCGGGCCAGGAGCACGCGACGCCACGCCGGACAGCACGACCGCGACGGCCACGGCCAGGGCAGGTCCCGCGACCAGCTCCACGACGCGTCGGGCACCACGACGGGTCCGACCGTCGAGGAACAGCCCGACGGCCACGGGCAGGAAGGAGACGGCCACGACGTCCCGCGGCGCCAGGGTCGTCAGGGTCAGCCAGGGGTACCAACCGACCGCGAGGACCGCGAGCGTCGCCCACGCCTGGCTCCAGGGGTCGTCCCCGAGGAGTCGCCGCAGGACGAACCACTGCCCGACGGGCCAGACGAGACAGACCGACAGCGCGACGATCACGAAGGTCGACGTCGGCAGGACCACCGCACCGGAGTCCTGGGCGGCCAGGAGCCGGACGAGCTGTGCCCCTGCCGTGACGACGACAGCGAGGGGCACCAGCGCACGACGCGCCGGGTGCCCCTCGCTCAGGACGTCAGAGCTCAACCGTGACGCCACGTGCCGCCGAGTCGAGGACTGCTTCGGCCACCCTCAGCGTCCGCAGCCCCTCCTCCATCGTGACCACGTCGTCGCTGACCCCGAGCACCGCGTCGCGGAACGCCTCGTGCTCGACACGCAGCGGCTCACGCTTGGCGATCGCGTAGCGGACGATGTCGCCCTCGGAGACACCGCGGAACGCGGTGATCGACTCCCACTCGGTCGGGATGACACCGTTGGCGTAGAACGTCAGGTCGGCGCTCGCGGTGTCCGCGACGTAGGCCCCGCGCTCGCCGGTCACCATCGTGAGCCGCTCCTTCATGGGAGAGAGCCAGTTCACGATGTGGTTGACGATCACGCCGTTCTGCAGCTGTCCCGTCGCGAGGACCATGTCCTCGTGCGGGCGGCCGCTCCGGTGAGCCGTCTTCGCCGTGATCGACTGGTACGGGCTCTGCGCCACCCACGCGGTCAGGTCGATGTCGTGGGTCCCGAGGTCCTTGACCACGCCGACGTCGGCGATGCGCGCCGGGAACGGGCCCTGGCGACGGGTAGCGATCTGGTAGACCTCACCGAGCTCGCCGGCCTCCATGCGCCGACGCATCTCCTGCAGCGCAGGGTTGAAACGCTCGATGTGTCCGACGCACCCCACGAGACCGGCGTCCTTGAACGCCTGCGCGACGCGCGCGCCCGCCTCGCCGTTCTCGGCGATGGGCTTCTCGACCATGGTGTGGACCCCTGCGGCGGCGAGCGCGAGCCCGACCTCCTCGTGGAGCCGTGTCGGCACCGCGACGACCGCGATGTCGATCCGTGCGGCGATCAGCTCGTCGACGGTGCGCAGGAGCTCGAGGTCACCCGCGACGCCGTACGGGTCGCCGCCCGGGTCCGCGATCGCGACGAGGTCCACGCCGGGGAGCTCACGCAGCACGCGTGCGTGGTGGCGCCCCATCGCTCCGATACCGATGAGTCCGGCCCTGAGGTTCGCCATCATGCACCTGCCTTGACGACGGCGTTGACGCCGGTCACGATGCGGTCGAGGTCCTCGGCCGACAGCGACGGGTGCACGGGCAGCGAGATGACCTCTGCCGCGGCCTTCTCGGTCTCCGCGAGCTCCAGGCCCGGAGCGAAGTGCTTGAGGCTCTCGAGACGGTGGTTCGGGATCGGGTAGTAGACCCCCGACCCCACGCCGTGCTCCTCGCGCAGAGCGGTCACGACCCGGTCACGGTCCTCGGAGACGCGGATCGTGTACTGGTGGTAGACGTGCACGGCGCCGTCGGCGACGCGCGGGGTGACGACCCCCTCGAGGTGCGCGTCGAGGAAGGCCGCGTTGCGCTGGCGGTCAGCGGTCCAGCCACCGACCTTGGTGAGCTGCACGCGACCGATCGCCGCGTGGACGTCGGTCATGCGGGCGTTGAAGCCCACGACCTCGTTGGCGTACTGCTTCTCCATGCCCTGGTTGCGCAGCAGGCGGACGTTGCGCGCGATCTCGTCGGTCGCGCACGAGACCATGCCGCCCTCGCCCGACGTCATGTTCTTGGTCGGGTAGAGGCTGAACATCGCGAACGCGCCGAAGCTGCCGACGGGGCGCCCGCCGAGCGAGGCCCCGTGCGCCTGGGCGGCGTCCTCGAAGAGGAGCAGGTCGTGCTCGTCCGCGATCGCCTGGAGCGCCGGCATGTCGGCGGGGTGGCCGTAGAGGTGGACCGGCATGATCGCCTTGGTCCGCTCGGTCACCGCGGCCCGGACGGCGTCAGGGGCGAGGCAGAAGTACTCGGGCTCGATGTCGGCGAAGACCGGGGTCGCCCCCGTGAGCGCGACCGAGTTCGCCGTGGCGGCGAACGTGAAGGACGGGACGATGACCTCGTCGCCGGGACCGATTCCCGCAGCCAGGAGCCCGAGGTGCAGACCCGAGGTGCCCGAGTTCACGGCGACCGAGGTGCGGCCGCCCACCAGGACGTCGCCGAACTCCTTCTCGAAGGCCGCGACCTCCGGGCCCTGGGCGATCATCCCGCTGCGTAGGACACGGTCGACCGCCTCTCGCTCCTCGTCGCCGACGATCGGCTTGGCTGCTGGGATAAGCGCCTGGCTCATGGGGCCACTACCTCTCTGATGGAGTTCTCGTGCTCTTCGAAACGGGTGCCGTTCACCGGGCAGACCCAGTGGTCCCCCTGTCGTTCGAGCGGCTGACCCGCGTACCCGACCCACCCCACCTGCCGCGCCGGCACACCGACGACGATCGCGTGGGGAGGGACATCTCTGGTGACGACGGCACCGGCAGCCACGGTTGCCCAGGCTCCGACCGTCACAGGCGCCACGCAGACGGCACGTGCTCCGATGGACGCGCCCTTCTCGATCGTCACACCGACCGCGTGCCAGTCGTCAGCGCTCTTCAGCGAGCCGTCAGGATTGATAGCACGGGGGTAGGTGTCATTCGTGAGGACTGCGGCCGGGCCGATGAAGACTCCGTCAGCCAGGGTCGCCGGCTCATAGACGAGTGCGTAGTTCTGGATCTTGCAGTGTCGACCCACCTGGACTCCGGTGCCGATGTAGGCGCCTCGTCCGACCACGCATGATTCGCCCAGTCTGACGCCCTCTCGCACCTGAGCGAGATGCCAGATCTGGCTGCCCTCACCGATGCTCGCGTCGTCGGAGACATCGGCGCTGGGGGCGATGCGAATGGTCATGAAAAATCCCTTCGAGATCTCAGTAGCCCAGGAACACTCTAGACGGCGCGCACAGTGACATCGACCACGGTCACGGCGTGCATCACGACGTCACCGGGCGGTGCGACCGGGGCACCACCGCACGGTCGTGACATCGACCGGTCAGGTCGGCCTGCAAGAATACGTGCCATGGAATCCCCTGAGGCGCCCGGCCTCACCGAGTCGACCCTCGTCGCCCCTTCGCCGGACCGTCGGACGCTCGACGACGTCTGGCTCGTGGTCCCGCTGTACAACGAGGCCGAGGTGGTGGGCGACGTCGTCCGTGCGGCCCTGCGGACGTTCCCGCACATCGTCTGCGTCGACGACGGCAGCTCGGACGAGTCGGCCGCCCGCGCCCGGGAGGCCGGCGCGACGGTCCTGCGGCACGCCGTGAACCTCGGCCAGGGTGCAGCGCTGCAGACAGGCATCGAGTACGCGCGGAGCCGGCCCGGTGCCGCCTACGTCGTGACGTTCGACGCGGACGGGCAGCACCAGGTGGAGGACGCCGTCTCGATGGTCGAGAGGGCCCGCTCCGAGGACCTGGCCATCGTGTTCGGGTCACGCTTCCTCGACGACCGGACGCGGCCGGGGCTGCTCAAGCGGGCCGTGCTCCGCACGGCGGTCTGGTTCACCAACCGCAGCACGGGACTGAGGCTCACGGACGCCCACAACGGGCTGCGCGTCCTGCGGGTCGACGCGGCGCGCACGGTGGACCTCCACCAGGACCGCATGGCCCACGCCAGCGAGATCGTGCTCCAGCTCGGGCGCACCGGCCTCCCGTGGGGAGAGCACCCGGTCCACGTCCTGTACACGGACTACTCGCGCGGCAAGGGACAGTCGCTCTGGAACTCCGTCAACATCCTCGTCGACCTGGTCTTCAAGTAGACCGGAAGGGCTCCTCATGCTGATTCAGGTCATCCTCCTCGCAGCGATCGCCGTCGTCGCCGTCCTCCTCACGCGGTCGACCGCCGACGCACGCCACCAGGCCATCCGCAGGCTGCTGCTCGCGGGCTTCGTGGTCGCGTCCGTCGCCGCCATCGTCTTCCCTCAGGCCCTGTCGTACCTCGCCAACCTCATCGGGGTCGGCCGTGGGACCGACCTCCTGCTCTACGCGCTCGTGATCGCGTTCGTCAGCTACATCGCGACGAGCCATCGGCGGGCGAACCAGCTCTCGCGCAAGATCACGCTCCTGACGCGGGAGCTGAGCCTCGCCGAGGCACGGATCGAGTCCGTGGCCAAGCCGGAGGACACTCCCCCTCCCGCGGCCTGATCTGCACAAGTCCTCCACCCGAAGCGCTCCGCCCGCTTGCCGGTCCTCACCCGTGCCGCAATAGGCTCTAGCCGTGACGTCTCCTCGGCCCTCCCTCTCCGCCACCGGCACTGCCGCAGGTCAGCGGCCCTCGTGGCGCCAGAGCTGCCCCTCCCCGTCCGCAGAGACCGGCCTGCACACGCGGTCGGTCCAGGTCGACGTGCGCCGCGACGACGGCGCACGGGTCGGCGGCTGAGGTCATCATGTCCCGTGACGAGACCCCGTCGGACCGGACCCGTCCGCCCAGCTTCACGCCGCAGCCGGGCCGCACGGAACGCCCGCCCAGCGCGGACGACGCCATCCCGGTCGGCTCGAACGGTTCCGCGCGGCGTCGGCCCGTCGAACCGATCGCCCCGGACGTCCAGGTCCCGCCGGCGGGCGAGCCGCGGATCCGGCGTCAGTCGTCACGCCGAGACCCTGCGCCGCAGGCCCGTCCGGGGACGCCGCCGTCGGCGATCCCCGCACGGGGAGTCGGTCGCCAGCGGACGGGTGCGGGCGACAGCGCCCCACGACGCTCCGTGAACGGCGCCGAACCACCACCGTCGCTTCCGCCGGCCCAGGGGCGCCGCGCGCCGTCGGGAGGGTCCTCGTCCGTCCGAGAGGTCGGCCCCACGGGCACCCGCGTCGCGCAGGGGGCCGCGTTCCGGCCCGCGTCCGGCGCCCGGGCGGCGGGGCCTCGCCCTGCCACCTCGCGTCAGCGCCCGCCCCGGGCTCCGGGTTCGCAGGGAGCTCCCGGCCGCCCCGTCGACGGGACTCCTCGCGCCGGGGCGCCCCGCGTCCGGGTGCGCAAGCGGCGCCTGTTCGCCACGGCAGGGGTCCTCGTGCTCGTCCTCCTCCTCGCGTGGCCGATCGGGCTGCTCGTGTGGGCGAACGGCAAGATCCAGCACGTCGACGCCCTGTCCGGGGCCGCGGGAACCCCTGGGCAGACCTACCTGCTCGCGGGCTCCGACGCTCGCGGCGAGGGCTTCAGCGAGGACGGTACGGAGGGCGCGCGTACCGACACGATCATGATCCTCCACAAGCCACGCAGCGGGCCCGCGTCGCTCATCAGCCTGCCGCGCGACACGTTCGCGGAGATCCCGGGCAAGGGTCCGGCCAAGCTCAACGCCGCCTACTCGTGGGGCGGGGCGCCGCTGCTCGTCCAGACCGTCGAGGGGCTCACCGGTCTGACGGTCGACCACTACGTGGAGATCGGGTTCGGAGGCGTCGCGGGGATCGTGGACGCGGTCGGTGGCGTCGAGCTGTGCCTCGACTACGACGTGGACGACGCCCGGAGCGAGCTCGTCTGGACCGCGGGCTGCCACGTCGCGGACGGGAAGACCGCGCTGGCCTTCTCGCGCATGCGCTACGCGGACGCCCAGGGCGACATCGGCCGCGCGGAGCGTCAGCGGCAGGTGATCGGCGCCGTGAGCAAGGAGGCTGCCGACACGAGCCTGCTGGTCCAGCCCTGGAGCCAGGTCTCGCTCCTCGACGCCGGCCTGGCGTCGTTGGTCGTCGACGAGAAGACCGGGATCGTCGACCTCGGCAGGTTGGTGCTCGCGTTCCGCGAGGCGAACGGGCCGGAGGGCGTGACGGGTACGCCGCCCATCTCCAACCCGGACTACCGTCCGGGTGGTGTGGGCTCGACCGTGCAGCTCGACCCGGACCTCAGCCCCGCGTTCTGGACCGACGTCCGGGACGGCACGCTGCCCGCGGGCGTCGTCGGCGGGCTACCGCAGCAGTAGGCATGTCCGGAAGGGCCCGCTCCGTGCGGGCGGGCCCTTCCGGGCCGTGGCCCCTGGCCGCGCGTCCGTGCGGCCCGCCCGTGCGGCGCGCCTAGGCCCCGAACCCGGTCCGGCGCTCCCCCGCGACCGAGGCGCGCAGCGCGGCGCCCTTGGCGTGCGCCTGCTCGCTCAGCCCGTCCTGGAAGGCGACCATCTTCTCGCGCAGGCGCACCGCGCCGTCGTCCACGCCTGAGGCGAGGATCCGCGCGGCGAGCAGACCCGCGTTGCGCGCGCCCCCGATCGAGACGGTCGCGACAGGTACGCCCGCGGGCATCTGGACGATCGACAGGAGCGAGTCCATGCCGTCGAGGTACCGCAGCGGGACGGGCACCCCGATGACCGGCAGCGGCGTGACGGCCGCGAGCATGCCCGGCAGGTGCGCGGCTCCCCCGGCGCCCGCGACGATCACGCGCAGCCCGCGCTCGGCGGCGCTGCGACCGTAGTCGATCATCTCGGTCGGCATGCGGTGGGCCGAGACGACGTCGACCTCGACGGCCACGCCGAACTCGCGCAGCGCGGTCGCTGCCTCCTGCATGACGGGCCAGTCGGAGTCGGAGCCCATCACGATCCCCACGACGGGGTTGTCGACCACAGCGGTGTTCTCGGACATGTCTCAGGCCTTCGTCTCGTCGGTGGTGGGGTCCGTGGGGAGGGGTTCGCCGCGCAGCAGAGCGGCTGCGCCCAGCGCCCGACGGCGGACCTCGCCCAGGTCCTGACCGCTCACGTTCACGTGGGCGAGCTTGCGGCCCGGGCGCACGTCCTTGCCGTACAGGTTGACGCGGGCGTCGGGGAACGCGCCCAGGACCTCCGGCAGCGCGTCGGTGAGCGCGGGCAGGCTCGAACCGAGCACGTTGGCCATGACGGTCCACGGCGCCGTGGGCGCCGTGTCGCCGAGCGGCAGGTCGAGGACCGCGCGCAGGTGCTGCTCGAACTGGCTCGTGACCGAGCCGTCGATGGTCCAGTGGCCCGAGTTGTGGGGTCGCATCGCCAGCTCGTTGACCAAGACGCGGCGCACAGGGGGTCCGTCCGCCGAGCCGTCGAGCAGCTCGAACATCTCGACGGCCAGCACGCCCGTCACGTCGAGGCCCTCGGCGATCTCGACCGCGACCTGGCGCGCCCGCCGGGCCTCGTCGTCGCTCAGGTCCGGGGCAGGGGCGACGACCTCGGCGCACACGCCGTCCCGCTGGATCGACTCGACCACGGGCCAGGTGCGGACCTCACCGCTGGGCCGACGAGCCACGAGGACCGCGAGCTCGCGCGTGAACGGCACCTTCTCCTCGACGAGGAGCTGCGGGCCGCCTGCTGCCGCGGCGACGAGCCAGTCCGTGGCGTCGTCGGCCGAGGACACGACGCGGACGCCCTTGCCGTCGTAGCCGCCACGGGACGTCTTGACGACCGCCTGGCCGCCGACCTCGTCGAGGAAGGCGGCGAGCGTCGCGCGCCCCTGCTCGGGGTCGAGCGGCAGGGGGGCCCAGCGCGGGCAGGGAGCACCGAGCTCGGTCAGGCGCCGTCGCATCACGATCTTGTCCTGGGCCTGGACCAGGGCGTGCGGCGCGGGCCGCACCGGGGTGCCGTGCTCGATGAGGTCGGTCAGCAGGTCGTTGGGGACGTGCTCGTGCTCGAACGTGAGGACGTCGGCGGGCGCCCGCCCGTCCGAGGGGGTGATGAGGTCACGGATCGCGGCCTCGTCGGCCGCGGCGCCCACGGGGGCGTCGGTCACGACCTGGGCCGCCGACGATCCAGGAGCCTCGACGAGCACCCGCAGGTGCACCCCGAGCTCACCGGCCGCAGGGGCCATCATGCGGGCGAGCTGCCCGCCTCCGACAACGGCGATCACTGGTGCTGACACGTGTACCGAGGGTAGTCGCTCGGCCGGCCGTCGGCCGACGCGTCCCACCCGGCGGTTGCTCCTGGCAATCTTTCCCAGGTCCACGGCGTACCCTGCCGAGCATGCCCAGCCAGGTCGACGAGCTCGCGCTCGAGCCAGCCGGGCCGTCCACCGCCCGCGGCACCCGAGCCGTTCGCGCGCCGGTCGGCGGCCCTGCTCGTGGTGCGCGCAGCGCGCGCGTCGCCGCGCGCCTGCTTGAGCTCGGCCGCTTCAGCCTCGTCGGGACCATCGCGTTCTTCGTCGATCTCGGCGTCTTCAACCTCCTGCGGTTCGGCCCCTGGGAGGCGCTCAGCTCGAGCCCTCTCGAGGCCAAGGCGTTCGCCGTCGCGGTGTCGACGCTGGTGTCGTGGCTCGGCAGCCGCTACTGGACGTTCTCCGACCGGCGCACCGCGCGGCGCACGCGCGAGCTGGTCGTGTTCCTGCTCGTGAACGCCGTCGGCATGGCCATCTCGCTCGGGTGCCTCGCCTTCACGACGAGCGTCCTGGGCCTGACGTCGCCGTTCGCGGAGAACATCTCCGCGAACGTCGTCGGCCTCGCCCTGGCCAACCTCTTCCGCTACGCGAGCTATCGCAGGATCGTCTTCACGGGCGTCTGACCGCACCGCGGTCGGCGGCGGCGACCGTCACGCCGTGCCCGGTGCGTCGCGCCGCCCACGGCGTCACCCCGGCCTAGGGTGGCGACATGCTCAGGCGAACGAGCCTTCTCACGGCCGCCGTCCTCGTCACGCTGACGGGGTGCACGGCGGAGACCGCCACCGAGCCCAGCACGGAGCGATGGCACACGTCTGCCTACGCCGCGCACGAGATCCTCCCCCGCACCTACTCGACGCTCCTCGACCTCGACGACCCTGACCAGCCCGTCGACGACCGCGGTGTCCGCGCCGTCCCGTGGGAGGGCTTCGCGGAGCCGGTCTACCATCCCGTCGCCATGGCGATGTATGCGCTCCGTGCCGTCGAGTCCTACCGGCAGACCGACGATCCCGAGTACCTGCGCCGCGCGATCGCGAACGGGGAGGCCCTGCTCGACGGGTCGGACGAGATCGCCGGGGCACGGTGGTTCCCCTACCCGTTCGACTACGCGTTGAACGGCGACCAGGGGATGACGCTCACCGCCCCCTGGTACTCGGGCATGGCGCAGGGCCAGGCGCTCTCCCTCGTCTCACGGCTGTGGAGCGTGACCGGTGACACGCGGTGGCGCGACGCCGCGACGAGCATCGTCGCGACCTACCGTGCCGACGGCCCCGGGGACGGTCCGTGGTTCGCCCACGTGATCGCCGGCGACCTGTGGTTCGAGGAGTACCCCGACGCCCGCGGCACGGTCGCGCCGACCCAGGTCGTGAACGGGCACGTCTACTCGGCCTGGGGCCTCTACGACTATCTCACCTTCGTCGACCACGACGACCAGGTGCTGGCGCTGTGGGACGGCGCCGTGACGACCGTCCGCCGACAGTTCTCCGCGTTCCGGCTCGAGGACGCGATCTCCTACTACTGCATCGCGCAGTACTGCAAGGACACGTCGTGGCGGTCGGAGCCGTACCATCGTGGCGTCGCCAACCAGCTGGACACGCTCGGGCTGATGACGGGGGACGCCGCGTTCCTGGAGCTGGCCGACACCCTCCGGCGCGACTACGCGGCGTCCGGGGCGACGCGCTGACCGTCGCCCCCGCTCCCGTCGTCCGACCGTCGGGCGCGGGCACGCACTCCTGCGAGCCCGAGGGGCCCGCGGAGCCCAGCTAGCGGGGTTCGCCGCCCGAGCCGCGTCCTCCGCGACGTCGACGCCTGCGGCCCCCGGACGAGGAGATCGACGTCCCCGTCGGGAGGACGATCCGCGGGTCGAGCGTGCGGGGCACGCCGGCGAGGAAGAGCACGAAGACGGGTGGGCGCCGCTGCGCCAGCTCGAGCCGTCCTCCGTCGGCCGCCGCGAGGTCCCGCGCGAGCGCCAGCCCCAACCCGGTGCCCGCCCCCGACGTCGCGCCGCGCTCGAAGACGCGTGAGGCCATCTCGTCGGAGACGCCCTCCCCCTCGTCCCCGACCTCGATCGCGACGGCCCCGCTGGTGCCGCTCGGGCGGGCACGCACCGTCGTGGTGCCGCCACCGTGCTTGAGCGAGTTCTCGATGAGGGTCGCGAGGACCTGCGCGAGGGCACCGGGCGTCGCGAGGACCTGGTACCCCTCGGGCACGTCGACCACGAGCCGACGTCCCGCCTTGGCGAAGGTCGGGACCCACTCCTCCTCCTGCTGACGGACGACGTCGATCAGGCGGACGGCCTCGGTCGTCCCGCCCTGCGCGCGCCGCGACTGGGTCAGCAGGTCGTCGACGACCGTGACGAGCCGCTCGACCTGCTCGAGCGAGATCCGCGCCTCTTCCTGGATGTCAGGGTCGTCGGAGGCCATCGAGATCTCCTCGAGCCGCATGCTCAGGGCCGTCAGCGGCGTGCGGAGCTGGTGCGAGGCGTCGGACGCGAACTGTCGCTCGGCAGCCAGGCGCCCGGCGAGCCGGTCTGAGCTGCGGGCGAGCTCGGCGGCCACGAGGTCGATCTCCTCCACGCCCGAGAGCTCGAGGCGTGGACGGACCTGCCCCGATCCGAGCTGTTCGGCCGAGGCCGCGAGGTACACGAGGGGCGCGGAGAGCCGGTTCGCCTGCCAGACGGCCATCGCGATGCCCGCCGCGAAGGCGACCACGGAGGCGGCCACGACGAGCAGGACGACCTGAGCCGCGTTCCAGTAGCTGTCCGCGAACGACGTGCTCATGGCGACGGTCGCGTTCTGGCTGGTGCGGTCGGCGGCCTCGTTGGCCCGCCCGGTGATGATCTCGCCCGCGGTCATCTGCTCGCCGTCGGGCAGGCTCACGAACACGTAGGCGCGCAGCTCCCCGGGGCGCCCCTCGGACGCGTTGTCCAGGATCGACTGCGGGACGGGCTCCCCCTGGGACAGCCGGTTGTCGACGTTCCGGGCGAGGTTGTCGACGCGCTGCTGGAGCCGGTCGGTCTCGCTCGCGAGCACGAACTGCGCCCCGAGGAACGCGAGCGGGAAGCCCAGGAGCACGACCGCGACGGCGACGGCCGCGACCGTCGCCTGCAGCACGCGTCGACGCACGGTCCCGGGCTCCTTCGCTAGTCCTGCTGGACGATCAGCCCTCGCCCGTCTCGAAGCGGAAGCCCAGGCCCCTGACCGTCGAGACGTAGCGCGGGGAGTTCGCGTCGTCGCCGAGCTTGCGACGCAGCCAGGACACGTGCATGTCGAGCGTCTTGGTGGAGCCGACGGGCTCGGACCCCCACACGTCCCGCATGAGCGTGTCACGCACGACGACGGAGCCGGCGCTCGCGATGAGCACGCGCAGGAGCTCGAACTCCTTGGTCGTCAGGTGCAGCTCGCGGTCCCCCTGGAAGGCGCGGTGGGCGGCGACGTCGATACGGACGTCCTGCGCGACCAGCTCCTCCTCGTCGGCAGTGTCTCCGTGGGTGCGACGCAGCAGCGCCCGGACCCGGGCGAGGAGCTCGGCCAGCCGGAAGGGCTTGGTCACGTAGTCGTCGGCGCCGGCGTCGAGGCCGACGACGAGGTCGACCTCGTCGGCGCGGGCCGTGAGGACCAGGACCGGCGTGGTCAGACCCTTGTTGCGGATCTCACGTGCGACGTCCAGGCCGTCCATGTCCGGGAGGCCGAGGTCGAGCACGACGATGTCGACACCGTTCGCGGCGTCGATCGCTCCTTGACCAGTTCCTTGCACGACCACGTTGTAACCCTCACGCGTCAGCGCACGCGCCAAAGGTTCGGCAATCGCCGGGTCGTCCTCCGCTAGCAGTACGTGGGTCATTCGATCATGCTAGGGCATTCGCAGAACTTTGGCGTTATCCGGCGGGCCCTGTGGGACGCACGTGACACATCTGATGGACACCCCTGGCGAAGCACACCCGCTCTGCCCGGGTCTGCCCGATTGATCCCGGTCCGCCCGTGCCACGAGCACGGTCACAGGTGGTCACGAGGGGCCGGGTCCCCCGCCGGTCGTGCGTCCCGTCCGCCCACGGGTGGACGCCCCGGCGGGACGCCCCCACCTAGGCTGGCGGGCATGGGTTGGTACGAGAACATGGGCAAGTGGTGGGAGCGGCACCGGTTCGGCGTCGACCTCACCACGACGATCGTCGTCGGCCTCGCGTTCGTCCCGGCGTCGGCCGCGTTCAACTTCTCGAGCGGGTACCAGAACGGCCTCCAGACGGCCGCGCTCTCCGCGTTGATGCTCGCACCGCTGCCCTGGCGCCGCACCCGGCCCGCCCTGTCGGCGGTGCTCGTCTACTCCGCGGCGCTCCTGCACATGCTCCTCGGGATCGTCTCGCTCTTCCCGGTGGACCTCCTGCTCCTGGTGTCCCTCTACTCGGTCACGGTGTACGGCCCGCGCTGGGCGCACCGCACCGCGATGGTCTCGTCGCTCGCCGGGTCGCTCGTCCTGGGGCTCTCGATCGCCATGCAGGCAGGCAGCCCTGCCGAGGCCGCGGGCGTCCTGGTCTTCACGTCGATGCTCTCGTCCCTGAGCTTCCTCGCCGTCTGGGCGTTCGGCCTGGTGCGCAGGTCGCGCCGGGAGACCATCAACGCCCTGGTGGACCGTGCCGAGCGCCTCGAGGTCGAGCGCGACCAGCAGGCCCAGATCGCGACGGCGGCGGAGCGCTCGCGCATCGCGCGCGAGATGCACGACATCGTCGCGCACTCGTTGTCCGTGATCATCGCGCAGGCCGACGGCGGTCGGTACGCGGGCGCCACCGACCCCGCCGCCGCGACCCGTGCGCTCTCGACCGTCTCGGAGACGGGCCGGGCCGCCCTCGCCGACATGCGCAGGCTCCTCGGGGTGCTGCGCACCGACGACCTCGACGCCGCCACCGGGACCGGCCCTGCGCAGCTCACGCACGCCCCGGGTCTGAACAACAGGCCGCGACCCCTCCCCGGAGGGACGGCTCCGTCAGGTCCCGCGGGCCCCGGCCCGCGAGCGCCCGGCCCGGCGTCCGGGAGCGTGCCCACGACGACCGGGTCCGTCCGTCGCCCGGAGCTCACCCCCCAGCCGGACTCCGCCGACCTCGAGTCCCTCGTCTCCCAGGTCCGCGAGAGCGGGATGCGGGTCTCGCTCGTCCGCATGGGCACGCCGCGGTCCCTGCCGCCGGGGGCCGGCCTGACCGTGTACCGGGTGTGCCAGGAGGCGCTCACGAACATCCTCAAGCACGCGGGCCCCGACCCGACCGTCACGGTCGTCGTCACGTGGGGCGTCGACGTGCTCCAGCTCGCGGTCGACGACGACGGTCGGGGCGCCTCGGCCGACGGCTCGCACGCCCCCGGCTACGGCCTGCTCGGCATGCGGGAGCGTGCGGCCATCTTCGGGGGTGCCGTCACGACGGGGCCCCGACCCGGGGGCGGGTTCCGCGTGCGGTTCACCATGCCGATCCCCCGGCTCGACGGCGCCGCGCCCCCGCCTCCCCCAGGCCCCCCGGCCTCGGCGGCGCGCCCGGACCCGGCGGGGCACCACGGCCCGACGGCGTACGCCCGCCCCCGTCCGGCGGCGTCCGTCCCGGTCCCGCCGCCTCCCGTGCCGCCGCCCCCGGGCCCGCCCCCCGCCCCGCCGTCGGGCAGCATAGGTCGACGCACCCCGACCGGCACGACCCCACCCGCACCCGACGATCGCCAGGACCCATGACCGCCACCTTCTTCACGCCCGACCTCCCCGCGCAGGCCCCCATCCGGGTCGCGCTCGTCGACGACCAGCAGCTCGTGCGCGCCGGGTTCCGGATGGTGATCGACTCCCAGCCCGACCTCCAGGTCACGGTCGAGGCGGGCGACGGGCTCCAGGCCCTGCGGCTCCTCGCGGACCACCCGGTCGACGTCGTGCTCATGGACGTGCGCATGCCCCACCTCGACGGGCTCGCGGCGACGGCCCAGCTGACCGCTGCGGCCGCCGAGGGGCAGCACGTGCCCCGGATCATCGTGCTCACCACCTTCGACCTCGACGAGTACGTCCTCGAGGCCATCCGCTCCGGGGCCAGCGGGTTCCTCCTCAAGGACGCCCCGCCCGAGGAGATGCTCGCCGCGATCCGCACCGTCCACTCGGGAGACGCCGTAATCGCCCCGTCCTCGACGCGCCGGCTCCTCGAGCACCTCGTCGTGGCGCTGCCCGCCGAGCAGCTCGTCGACACGGGTGCGCAGGCGCAGATCTCCTCGCTGACCGACCGCGAGCGCGAGGTCCTGGTGCTCATGGCCCGCGGTCGCTCGAACACCGAGATCGCGAGCGACCTGTTCGTCGCCGAGGCCACCGTCAAGACGCACGTGGGTCGGATCCTCGCCAAGCTCGGGGCACGCGACCGCGTCCAGGCCGTGGTGACCGCCTACGAGACGGGCCTGGTGCGCCCGGGCGCGTGACGTCGTCGGGCCGCCGTCCCCCGGCGGTCCGGACAGGGACGCGTCCCGTCCGGGCGACGGACGGCGCAGGCGCGCCCGGTCGGCGTACGACCACGGGATGACCCCCGCAGCACCCAGGACCAGCCTCCCGCCGGACGCGTCGACCCCGCCCCGGCTCCTAGTGTCGTCATCAGGTGGGAACGAGGGCCTGAGCCCTCTCCCGCACCCCCTCGGTCCCGGCGCCGGACGCCTCGCGCGCACCGCCCCGGGACCGGCGCAGACCGACGACGAACACCCTGGAGCAGACGTGGACACCACCGTGTACCAGCCCATCCCCGGCACCCCTCCGGCGCAAGGCACGCCCGCCGTGCGCGCCCGGTCCCTGACCAAGCTCTACGGCAAGGGCGAGGCGACCGTGCGCGCCCTCGACGGCGTCGACGTGGACTTCGAGAAGGGCGCGTTCACCGCGATCATGGGCCCCTCCGGCTCGGGCAAGTCCACGCTCATGCACCTGCTCGCCGGGCTCGACACCGCCTCGAGCGGCCAGGGGTTCATCGGCGACACCGAGATCACGGCCCTCGGCGACAACGAGCTGACCAGGCTGCGCCGCGACCGTGTCGGCTTCGTCTTCCAGTCGTTCAACCTGCTGCCCATGTTCACGGCCGAGCAGAACATCACGCTGCCGATCGAGCTCGCGTCCGGGACGGTCGACAAGGAGTGGCTCGCGACCCTCGTCCAGACCCTGGGCCTGGGTGCGCGCCTCACGCACCGCCCCAGCGAGCTCTCGGGCGGCCAGCAGCAGCGCGTGGCCATCGCCCGCGCGCTCATCGCCAAGCCCGAGGTCGTCTTCGCGGACGAGCCCACGGGCAACCTGGACTCGCGCTCGGGCGCCGAGGTCCTGAGCTTCCTGCGCCGCTCGGTCCGCGAGCTGGGCCGCACCATCATCATGGTCACGCACGACCCGACGGCCGCCGCCTACGCGGACCGCGTCATCCTCATCGCGGACGGGCGCATCGCCGGAGACATCGACGACCCGACCCCCGAGTCCGTCCTGGCCGGGCTCGACGCCCTGCGCACGCTCGAGGGCGACCCCGCCGACGCGCTCGCCGCCGGCCCGACCGGTTCGACGGCGGTGCGCGCCTGATGGTCCGGCTCACCCTGGCGCAGATGCGCCGAAGCATCGGGCGGCTCAGCGCCGCCGGCATCGCGATCCTCATCGGGACCGCCTTCCTCACGGCGACGCTGCTCGCCGGGAACGTGATCAACCGCATCACGACCGACTCGATCGCCGCACAGTTCGCCGACTCCGACCTCGTGGTCGCGAGCAGCGCCGGCATCGACGAGGCGGGCCTCGCGGAGATCCGCAGGACCGAGGGCGTCG
The DNA here is from genome assembly GCF_015142735.1 of Oerskovia douganii. Classification (GTDB taxonomy): domain Bacteria; phylum Actinomycetota; class Actinomycetes; order Actinomycetales; family Cellulomonadaceae; genus Oerskovia; species Oerskovia douganii. The sequence continues at coordinate 68,581 of NZ_JACSPN010000004.1, forward strand.
AGGCCGCCGACCCGCAGGTCCTGCGCGCCTTCGAGCTCGTCTCGGGGGGCAAGCGCACCTACCAGGTCGTCGTCCCGACCGCCTCGGACCCGCGCTTCGAGGCCCAGGAGCTCGTCGAGGGCGCGATGCCCTCACGCCCGGGCGAGATCGCCCTGCCGTCCGACGTCGCCGAGCGGCTCGGGCTCGGGCTCGGCGACTCCGTGACGGTCGTGCGCATGGTGTGGACGCCCGGCGCGGAGGACGGAGCGACCGCCGACGCGAGCGAGACCACCCCGACCGACGAGACCGCTCCCGGCGAGGAGACGCCCGCGGGGACCTACGTCGACACGAACGAGGAGCTGATCCTCGTCGGGACCCTCGACGACCCGATGGGCGCGTACGCCCAGGTGGGCGGCGCGGGCGTCCTGTCGAACGAGGACCTGACCGCCTGGGAGGCCGAGAGCTACGCCCCGGGCGAGTCGACGACCGCGTACGGCGCGGTGCTGGTCGCCCTGGCGCCCGGTGCCGACCTGGAAGCCGTCCGGTCGAGCGTCACGGGCTCGCTCGCGGGCGACACCGAGGTCTGGACGAGCGCCGAGTACGCCAAGGAGCAGGCCGCCCAGATGACGGGCGGCGAGGACGTCTTCACCTACGTGATCCTCACGTTCGCGGCGATCGCGCTGCTCGTCGCGGCCCTGGTCATCGCGAACACCTTCCAGGTGCTCGTCGCCCAGCGCACCCGGACGCTCGCGCTCCTGCGCTGCGTCGGTGCCGACCGCAAGCAGCTCGCACGCTCGGTCCTGCTCGAGGCCATGATCCTGGGCGTGGTCGCCTCGGTCGCCGGCATCGTGTTCGGCATCGGGCTCGTCCAGCTCGCGCTGACCGTCGCGGGCAGCATGGACCTCGGCATCCCGCTGCCCTCGCTCGTCCAGGTCACGCCCGTCGCGCTCCTCGTCCCGCTGCTCGTGGGGACCGTCGTGACGCTCGTCGCCTCGTTCTCGCCGGCACGCGCCGCGACCCGGGTCGCCCCGCTCGCCGCGCTGCGCCCCTCCGACGCACCGACCCTCGCGTCGGGCGCAGGCCGCGTCCGCCTCGCGATCTCGTCGATCCTGGTCGTCGGCGGTGCGGGCCTCCTGGTCATGGGAGTCCTCCTGGGGCAGCAGGGCAGCGCGGAGGCGGGCCTGCTCGCCTCGACCGCCGGTGGCGCCGCGTCGTTCGTGGGCGTCCTCGTGGGGGCGATCTTCTGGCTCCCCAAGGTCGTGAGCCTCGTGGGCAAGGTCCTGACGGGCTCGGGCAGCACGGCCAAGCTCGCGGCCGCGAACACGCTGCGCAACCCGCGCCGCACCGCCGCGACGAGCACCGCGCTCCTCATCGGCGTGACGCTCGTGGCCATGATGTCGACCGGGGCCGTGAGCGCCCGGATGAGCATGAACGACGAGCTCGACGGTCGCTACCCCGTGGACGTCTCGCTCGCGACCGACGGCTACGACGAGTACGGCGGCAACCAGCCCGTCGCGCTCCCGCAGTCCACGATCGGCACCGCGGAGAAGGTCGAGGGAGTCGAGTCCGTCGTCCCGCTCACGGCGACGTCGGTCACGGTCGCGCTCGACGGCGACGACATCACGTTCCTCGCGCGCGGTGTCGACCCCGACGGGGCAGCCGCGCTCGTGCGTGACAAGGCGGCCGTCGAGGGCCTGGCCCCCGGCACGGTCGTCGTCCCGGCGGGGGTCGCCGAGGACTGGGGCATCTCGTCGGGCGACGAGCTCGTGCTGACCGCCGCAGAGCTCCCCGAGGACGCGAACCCCCAGGGGACGCCCGCGACCCTCGAGGCGCTCGTGACCCCGATGGGTGGACGTGCCCTGCTCGTCACGCCGCAGACGCTCGAGGGCGTCGCGACGGGGACACCTGTCACGAGCGCCTGGGTCGGCCTGGCCGACGTCAACGACGCCGCGTCCGTGGTGCCCGCCCTCCAGGACGCTCTCGCCGAGTCCGACCTCCCCATCGACGTCACCGGGGCGGCGGTCGAGCGGGCGATGTACCAGAAGGTCGTCGACACGATCCTCGGCGTCATCGTCGGCCTCCTCGCGGTCGCCGTCGTGATCGCGCTGATCGGCGTGGCGAACACCCTGTCGCTGTCCGTCATCGAGCGCCGCCGCGAGTCCGCGACCCTGCGGGCCATCGGCCTGAGCCGGTCCCAGCTGCGCTGGATGCTGGCCATCGAGGGCATGCTGATCGCCGGAGTGGGTGCGGTCCTCGGCATCGTGCTCGGTGTCCTGTACGGCTGGGCCGGCGCCTCGTCGGCGCTCGCCGTCATGGGCGACGTGACCCTGGCCGTGCCGTGGCGCGACGTCGCCCTGGTCCTGGTCGTGGCGCTCGTCGCCGGTCTCCTGGCGTCGGTGATCCCGGGCCGGGCCGCCGCCCGCACCTCCCCCGTGGAGGCGCTCGCGGTCGACTGACCCCGGCAACCCAGGGCCTCGTGCCGGACGGCGTGCCTGTGGACGATCTCCTCGTCCACAGGCACGCCGTCGCCGTCTGCGCAGGACCTGCGCGGGCGGCCATGATCCTGCCGTGCGCATCACCGTCCACCCAGGTGTCGACCTCGACGTGACCCCCGGGCACCGTCTGGGAGACCTCCGCCCGGAGCTCGCCCGCGTCACGTGCCGGCCCGAGCTCGCGAGCGCCCCGCTCGTGGTCGACGGGGTCCCGCTCGGCGAGGACCACCGCGTCGGGACGCGTCCGCTGCTGCCCGGCGCGACCCTGCACGCGGGGCAGCAAGGCCCTCCGGGGCGCACGCATCCGACCGCCCGCACGCAGGCCGCGAGCGCCTCCCCCGCACCAGCCCCGGAGGTCGCCGCGCTGCGCGCTGCGTGGCACGTCGCGGTCCTCTCGGGGTCAGGGTGCGGAGGGCTCCTGCCTCTGTCCCCGCGGGCCCCGCTCGTCCTGGGGGACGGGACCGGTCCGTCGGTCGTCGTGACGGCGGTGGTGCCGCGTCGTCCGTGGGGTGCGCGCCCTCGTGAGGCGGACCTGCTCCCCCGGGTCGTGGTGCGAGTGCGTGGGCGTACCGGTGCCCGCACTGCCGGTCGGCGACGCCGCGCCCCGGGCCCGCGGGTCCGGTGGGAACCGCCCGGAAGGAGGGCGCGCGGGGCGCTGCGCGGGCCGGCCCGGCCCTGGCGTCCGGGCCACGTGCTGCGCGTGGGCACGACGACGTACGACCTGCGCCCCCGCCCCCACCTCGAGGAGTGGGGGGTCACGAGCGGGCTCCCCGCACCGGAGGGTCCGGGCCCGCGCGAGGGCCTCGGTCCGTCCTCGCTCGCGCTGGCCATCACTCCGGCGGTCGGTTCGCTCGCCCTCGCGGCGAGCATGCGCCAGCCCGTGTTCGCGCTGCTCGCGCTGGTCGGCCCCCTCACGCTGGTGGTCCCGCTGCTCCTGGCCCGACGCCGTCGCGGCCGCTCGGCCGGTGCCCTCGCCCCGGTCGAGGGTCGTGGAGGGAGCGGGGCCACCGCGGTCCCACCCCGCGCGCTCCCGGGGACGGAACGCGGTGCGCCCGCCCCCGGGCCTGACGCCGCACGTGCCCCGGTGCTCGGGCACCTCCTCGACCGTGCCCGGTACCCGCAGCCGTGCCCGGCCGACCTCATGACGGGTGCGGTGGCCGCCCATCACGCGGCCGAGACGTCCGCACCGGCGCCTGGCGTCCCGGGCGGACGGCCTCGCGGCGCCGGCGCACCGCCCACGACGCCGGTCCTCGGGTCGGCGCCGACGTCGGCCCAGGCGCCGGTGCCCGTGCCTGCGCCGGCGGCCCAGGGGGCCCGGCTCCCCGACGGGTGCGTCGCGGTCGTCGGGCCCCGGGAGCCTCGTCTCGCCGCTGCCCGCGCCCTGCTCCTCGCGCAGGTCGCGTCCGGGGCCGAGGTCGTGGCGGTCGTCCCGGACGACCTCGCACCGTGCTGGTCCTGGCTGCGCTGGCTGCCCGGGTCGCGCAGGCACCCGTCGGGGCCGCTCGTCCGTGAGAGGCAGGCCGACCGGCCCGTCCGCGACGCCCGGGTGGTCGTCGTGGAGGTCCCCGGAGAGGACGGCGCCCCGGTCGCCGGGCTCTCGGCGGCCCTCGAGGACTGGTGGGCGCGCCGGGACGGCCCGGACCGGCTGATCCTCGTCGCCGCCGACGGCCGCGCGGTCCCCGCCTGGTGCCGCACGGTCCTCGACACGACCGCCCAGGCCTGGCGCCTGGCGGACGGCACGGTCGAGCCCGCGCCCCTGGTCGGGGTCGGTGAGTCCTGGGCCGAGCGGTACGCGCGGCACGTCGCGGCCGCGCACCGCCTCGGGCGCTGGCCGGACGGGACCACCGCCGAGGCGTCCGCGGACCGGGCGGATCCCGCACACCCCGGCCTCGCCGAGTCCGTGTCGCTCGCGGCGCTCCTGGAGGCCCCCGTCACCCCGGCCTGCGGTCCGCCGGCCGCGTGGGTGGGCGCCAGGTGGGACGCGGCTGGCGGAGCGCCCCGCCCGGGCCTGGCCGTCCCGCTGGGCACCGACGCGCAGGGCGGCACGGTCCACCTCGACCTGGTCCGCGACGGCCCGCACGCCCTGGTCTCGGGGACCACGGGGGCGGGCAAGTCCGAGCTGCTCCAGTCCCTCGTCCTGGGGCTGGCGCTCACGACCAGCCCGCGGGACCTCGCGATCACCCTCGTCGACTTCAAGGGAGGTGCGGGCTTCGGTCGCTGCGTGCACCTGCCGCACGTCGTCGGGCAGGTCACCGACCTCGAGCCCGGCCTCGCGGGCCGCGCGCTCGCCGGCCTGCGGGCCGAGCTGCGACGCCGTGAGCACGTCGTCGCGGAGGCCGGCGCCCGCGCCCTCGACGACCTGCCCGCGGGTGTGCTGCCTCGCCTCGTCGTGGTGGTCGACGAGTTCCGGGCGCTCGCCGACGACCTCCCCGAGTTCCTGCCCGGCCTGCTGCGCCTCGCGGCCCAGGGCCGGTCCCTCGGGGTGCACCTCGTCCTGGCGACGCAGCGCCCCGCAGGGGCCGTGACCGCAGACATGCGGGCCAACATCTCGTTGCGGCTGGCGCTGCGCCAGATCGACCCGGGCGACTCCCGCGACGTGATCGACGCACCGCACGCCGCCCTGATCCCGGCGAACCGGCCGGGGAGGGTGGTGCTGCGGCGCGGGAACGAGCCGCCGCTCGCCGTCCAGGGTGCGCACGCGGGCACCCTGCCGACCACCCGTGCCGCGCGTGTGCGTCCGGCAGAGCGGTGGGGATCGGTCACCGCCCTGGCTCCCGGCCCGACCGCCGACCCGACCGACGTGGTGTCGCTCCTGGTCGACGCCACCGTCGAGGCCGCGAGCCGTGCGTCCCTGCCCGCCCACGCCGCACCCTGGCTGCCCGCCCTCCCGGGCCGCGTGAGGCCGTCGGACCTGCCGGGCCGCGCGCTCCCCGGCCGGGCCTCCCGCCACGAGCTGCCCCTCGCCCTGTCCGACCTGCCCGACGAGCAGCGCCGGGGCACGGTCGTGTGGCGCCCCGGCGACGGGCATCTCGCGGTCGTCGGACGTCCCCGGTCCGGCCGGTCGACGGCCTTGCGGTCGGTCGCCGTCGCGGGGCTCGACCGGGGGTGGGACGTCCACGTCGTGGCCGAGGCCGCCGACCTCGTCGAGGGTCTGCGGGACCACCCGCGGTGCGGGACGCTCGTGCCCTTGCACGACCCGCGGCGCGTCGCCCGACTCGTCGACCTGCTGCTGCGCCGCGAGGGTGGGCCTCCGACCCTCGTCGTCGTGGACGACGTGGAGGACCTCCGCTCGTCCCTCGCCCGCCTGCCGCAGGGCGCAGGTGACGGCGTGCTCGGCAGGCTGCTCGGCGAGGGGCCAGCGCGCGGACTCCACGTCGCGGTCGCGGGCAGCAGCCCGGGTCTGGCCGGGCTCGCGCAGCGGGTGGGCCCGCGCCTCGTGCTGTGCTCGGACGCCGTGCCCGACGACGTCGCGCACGGCGTGCCGTCACGGTTCGCCGGTCGCGGCGGGCGTCCGGGGCGAGCGGTGTGGCTGGGGCCCGGCGGGCCGGTCGAGTGCCAGGTGGTCGTGGACACCTTCCCGGCGCCCGAGGCCCGGGCGGCCGGGGACGCGGTGCCCGACGACGCGGCACCCGACGACGGCGCGGGGCGCGGCCTTCCGCTGCGGCTCCTGCCCCTCCCCCGGCACGCTCCCGGGGCAGGGATCCCAGACCGGCCGGGACCTCCGCAGGAGTCGGACGCCCGTGCGGGGCACGTCGTCGTCGGGCTGGGCGGCGACCACGCGGGCCCGGTCCACCTCGACGTCGCGCGCGGCGCCCTCGTCGTGGGCCCGTCCGGCAGCGGACGCAGCAGCGCGCTGCTGCTGCTCGCCGACCACGCGCGCGCGACGGGCAGGCTGCGGGCCGTGCTGTCGCGCGACGACCGGTTCGAGCGCCTCGTGCGACATGACGGCGTCGGGACGGGCGAGGCCCCTGCCGGGGGCCCGGCCGGGCGCCGCCTCGTCACGGCCGTCGGCCTGCTCCCGCCGCACGAGGTCACGGCCGCCCTCCGGTCGTTGCCGCAGACGGGCCTGGTCCCTGGTGACGTCGTGGTGGTCGACGACCTCGACCTGGTCGCCCAGTCCTCGCCCGTCGAGGCCGAGGTCCTCACGGAGCTGGCCAGGGCGGGGGTCGTGCTGCTCGCCTCGGCGTCGACCACCGCAGCGGCGACGGCTCACCGCGGGCCGGTGGCCGAGGTGCGCGGGCGGCAGAGCGGACTCGTCCTCGCCCCCGAGGAGCGCGGCAGCGGCGACGTGTTCGGTCGTTCGCTGGGCACGGTGGTCGACCCCGACGGCGGCACCCCTGGTCGCGCGGTCGCGGTCCGCGGCGGTGAGCTCGTGCCCGTCCAGGTCACGGCACCCACGGTGGTGGGCCCGCCGGCGGCGGCCGGGACGATCCCCGTCCCGCGCGCCGGTCCGTCCTGACCGTCAGCCGTCGGTGCGGACCGAGTCCCTGGTCGTGGCGACCACGACGGGGCGCAGCATGAGCCCCACGAGGACCGTCAGCGCCAGGGCCATGGTCCCGATCCCGCCCGGGGTGACCTGGTACTGCAGCCAGCTGAAGGCGACCACGACCTGGAGGAGCTGCCAGGTGGCCACGGGGGACCTCGCCCACCGCTGCCCGCGCAGCAGCCCACGGGCGCTCGCCACGAGGACCGCGGCGACCCCGGCGGCGAACAGGACGAGGAAGATCGAGACCCCGGCCGACAGCGAGCCACCGCGGAGGAGCTCGACGAGCACGAGCGCCGCGGCCGCGGCGAGCACGAGCGCCTCGACCGCGATGCCCGCGACCACGACCCACAGCGCGGGAGGTCGTGCCCCGGCCGGGAGCGTCGCCCGCGGGCCGGCTCCCTCCTCGGAGGGGTCGGGGGTGGATTGATTCGGGGTGCTCACAGGTGCCACGACCACCCAGCGTACGCGTGACCAGCACCTTCACCGAAGTGTGACCAAGACCTCACGGTTCACCCCGAAGAAACTTTCCGGTAACCCCTTGTGCTGGGCTTCACGAGATGTGAACCTAGTTCAAGCATCAATTACCCCCCACCTGAGCATGAAGCCCTTTGTGGACGTGCGTCCGACACATTCACATTGAGGCCTTGCTCGCCATGCCAAGGAGACCTCACATGGACTGGCGCCACCGCGCTGCCTGCCTGGAAGAAGACCCGGAGCTGTTCTTCCCGATCGGGAACACCGGCCCTGCTCTTCTCCAGATCGAAGAGGCGAAGGCCGTGTGCCGCCGCTGCGACGTCGTCGACACCTGCCTCAAGTGGGCACTCGAGTCCGGCCAGGACGCGGGCGTCTGGGGTGGCCTGTCCGAGGACGAGCGGCGCGCTCTCAAGCGTCGCACGGCTCGCGCCCGCCGCGCAGGCTGAGCTTCACATACTTTTCTCATAAAGGGCCGTCACCTGCAGGTGACGGCCCTTTATGTTGCCCTCGGGAAGGCAATTGTGCCCGCCGGTCCTCGCCGCCGGGCACCCGGGTCATCCCTGCCGCGAGCCACCGCCGTCACGCAGGACGAGCTCCAGGACGACCTGTGTCCCACCCCCTGGACGGGCGGACCACTCGATCGTCCCGCCCAGCTCGTTGGTGACGAGCGTCGCGACGATCTGCGACCCCAGCCCGCTCTTCTTGGGCTTCTCCGACGGGTCCGTCCCCGGCACCCCCATGCCCACGCCGTCGTCCGCGACCACGATCCTCAGCGCCGAGCCGCTGCGCCGGGCGTCGATCTCGACCGTCCCGTCCTTGCGCCCCGCGAGCCCGTGCTCGACCGCGTTCGTCACGAGCTCGGTGAGGACGAGCGCGAGCGGGGTCGCATCCTCGGCCGGGACCAGCCCGAAGCTGCCGGTCTGCACGGTGCGGACCTTGGTGTCGGCCGACGCGACGTCCGCGGCCAGGCGCAGCGCCCGCCCGCCCATGTCGTCGAACTCGACCTCCTCGTCGAGGGTCTGCGACAGGGTCTCGTGGACCAGCGCGATGGTCGCGACCCGACGCATGGCCTCCTCGAGCGCGGCGCGCGCCTCGGGGACGTCCATGCGGCGCGCCTGCAGGCGCAGGAGCGCCGCGACGGTCTGCAGGTTGTTCTTGACGCGGTGGTGGATCTCCCGGATGGTCGCGTCCTTGGTGATGAGCTCGCGCTCCCGGCGGCGCAGCTCTGACACGTCGCGGCACAGCAGCACCGCACCGATCCGCTGCCCCGACTCGGTGAGCGGCAGCGCACGCAAGGACAGCGCGACCCCTCGCGCCTCGATGTCCGTGCGCCAGGGCGCACGGCCCATGACGACGAGCGGCAGGGACTCGTCGACCGGGGTCTGGTGCTCGATCAGGTCGGTCGTGACCTCGATGAGCGAGCGCCCGACCAGGGGGCCGATCACGCCGAGCCGGTGGAAGCAGCTCAGGGCGTTGGGGCTCGCGTACAGGACCTCGCCCTCGGAGTTGAGCCGGATCAGACCGTCTCCCACACGAGGCGCACCTCGCCGCGGCCCGGTCGCCGCGTTCGGCGCGGGGAACTCGCCGCGCGAGACCATGGCGATGAGGTCGTCGGCGGCCTCGACGTAGTTGAGCTCGAGCCGGCTGGGCGTCCGGCCGCTGCCGAGGTTGGTCTGACGGGCCACGACGGCGATCGCGCGACCGTTGTGCACGACGGGGATGGCCTCCTCGCGCACCGCGTAGGCCCCGAACCAGCGCGGCTCGCGCGACCGCTGCGAGCGGGCCTCCGAGAGGGCGCGCTCGAGCTGGGGGCGCTGCCCGTCGGGGGCGAGGGAGCCGACGATGTCGTCGTAGTGCACCGTGGCGCCCGTGCTGGGCCGGCACTGGGACACCGCGACGAAGTTCCCGTCACCCGTGGGCAGCCACAGGACGAGGTCGGCGAACGCCAGGTCGGAGATGACCTGCCAGTCGCCGACGAGGAGGTGCAGCCACTCGTTGTCGGCAGGCGACAGCTCGGCGTGGCGGGAGATCAAGTCACTCATGGCAGACACGGGCTCCAGCGTACGCAGGTGCGGGCGTCTTCACGGGATCGGGGCGCTTCCTTGGGTAGAGTCTGACGTCCTGGCGCACCTTGCGCGCCGGTCAGCGCGTCCCGAGGAGATCCTGTGCACCTGAGCGTCGATCTGCACTACCCCGCCGGCCTCGACGACGTCACCCGGATGCTCGCGAGCGAGGCGTTCGTCCGGTGGCGCGCACAGCGCACGGGGGGCCCGCAGAGCCTCGTGGACCTTGCCGACGTGACGGGGTCGGTCGACGAGGGCTTCTCGGTGGTCGTCCGGCGCACGCTGCCCACGGACCAGATCCCGGCACACCTTCGTGCGTTCGTCGGCAACGCGCTCGAGGTCCGCCAGGCGGAGGTCTGGGAGCCCGCCACGGACGGCAGGCGGCGCGGCACGGTCTCGCTCGAGATCACGGGGGCCCCGGTCAGGATGACCGGGACGGTCTCGCTCGAGCAGCTGCCGGACGGACGCACCCGCCACTCGTACGAGGGCGAGCTCAAGGCCACGGTCCCGCTGTTCGCAGCCGCGGTCGAGGAGGCCGCGGCAGGAGCGGTCCGGGCGACCCTCGAGTCCGAGGAGCAGGCCGGCGTGGAGTGGCTCACGGCCCCCTGAGCGGCCCGCAGCAGCCCGGCGCAATCCCTTCCAGGCGGTCGGTAACCGATAACGATTCGGGCACGCGATCTGGCACCAAAACGCTCTGACCTGCGAGGACATTCGCGTGGGAGCGTTTCCACACCTCTGTGTCATCTCGCGAGGTTGACATCCGAAGAAGCCACCGGCAACCATCGTGGCACCTCGTGGAAGCGCTACCACTCAGTGAGGATGGGAGCGCTGCCATCCGATCACCGACAAGGGAGTCACCGTGCTGAGCAGCACTCGTTCGACCCGTTCCCGGACCACCGTCGCAGTCGCCGGACTCGCGACCCTCGCCCTGACCCTGACCGCGTGCTCGTCGGGCTCCGGCGGGTCCGACGACGACACCGCCGCCGGCGGGAAGATCACCCTGACCGTCGCGACGTTCAACGACTTCGGCTACACCCAGGAGCTCCTCGACGCCTACACCGCTGAGCACCCGGACGTCGAGGTCAAGCAGACCAAGGCCGCCAAGGCCGAGGACGCCCGGACCAACATGACGACCAAGCTCGCCGCCGGCGGCGAGGGCCTGGCCGACATCGAGGCCATCGAGGTCGACTGGCTCCCCGAGCTCATGGAGTACCCCGACCTCTTCACGGACCTCGCCGACCCCGCGCTCGACGGTCGCTGGGTCGACTGGAAGGTCCAGCAGGCCACGACCACCGACGGCAAGGTCATCGGCTACGGCACCGACATCGGCCCGAGCGCGATCTGCTACCGCGGCGACCTGTTCGAGGCCGCCGGGCTGCCCTCCGACCCGGCCGCGGTCGCCGAGCTCCTCGGCGGCGCCGACGCCACCTGGGACGACTACTTCGCCGCGGGCACGGCGTTCAAGGCCGCGGGCGGCGGCGCCTGGTACGACAGCGCGATGTCGATCTACCAGGGCATGGTCAACCAGATCGACAACGCCTACGAGGAGTCCGACGGCACGCCCAAGGACCTCTCGACGAACACCGAGATCCAGGACATCTACACGACCGTCGTCGAGCAGTCGACCACGAACGGCCTGTCCGCCGGCCTCGAGCAGTGGAGCCCCGACTGGGACGCCGCGTTCCAGAACAACGGCTTCGCGACCATGATCTGCCCCGCGTGGATGACCGGACCGGTCGAGGAGCGCTCGGGCGGCGTGACCGGCTGGAACGTCGCTGACGTCTTCCCCGGCGGCGGCCTCAACTGGGGCGGCTCGTTCCTCACGGTGCCCGCCTCCGGCAAGAACGCCGAGGCCGCCAAGGAGCTCGCCGCCTGGCTGACCGACCCGGCCCAGCAGACCACGGCCTTCGAGAACGCCGGCACCTTCCCCTCGCAGATCGAGGCGCAGGAGTCCGAGGCCGTGCAGACGTTCACCAACGACTTCTTCAACGCGGCTCCCGTCGGCAGCATCTTCGTGAACCGTGCTCTCGCGATCGACGGTGCCCCGTTCAAGGGCGCCAACTACTTCTCGATCCACCAGACCGTCCAGGACGCCATCAAGCGCGTCGACGTCGAGAAGACCGACGAGGCCAAGGCCTCGTGGGACAAGGCCGTCCAGGCCTTCAAGGACCTGGGCCTGAGCTGATCCGGCGCGGGGGGCCCGGGGGGGGCCCCCCCCCCCGCGCACCCACCCCCCAGCCGCCGTCGGGCACCACGTCCCCAACCCGACCCAGCACAGGAAAGTCGGATGAGCGTCCTCACTCCCACCCAGCCCAACCAGGGCCTCGACGGACCGCCGCGCCCCACCGCGCGCCGCGTCGGTTTCTCCCAGCGCCTCGGTCGCTGGGACGTCAAGCTCTCCCCCTACCTCTACATCTCCCCGTTCTTCATCCTGTTCGCCGTCACCGGCCTCTTCCCCCTGGCGTACACCGCGTTCGTGTCCGTCCACGAGTGGAACCTGCTGGGCGGGCAGGGAGAGTTCGTCGGGTTCCAGAACTTCGTCGACGTCCTCGCGCAGCCCACCTTCTGGAAGTCGCTGCGCAACACGTTCTCGATCTTCGTGCTGTCCTCCGTCCCGCAGGTGATCTGCGCGATCATCATCGCGGCCCTGCTCGACCAGAACCTGCGCGCCGCGACCTTCTGGCGCATGGGCGTCCTGCTGCCCTACGTCGTGGCCCCCATCGCCGTCAGCCTCATCTTCGGCCGCCTGTTCGCGGACCAGTACGGCCTCATCAACGGCCTGCTCGGCGTGATCGGCGTCGACCCGATCCGCTGGCACGCCGACGCGTTCGCGAGCCACGTCGCCATCGCGTCGATGGTCAACTTCCGCTGGACCGGCTACAACGCGCTCATCTTCCTCGCCGCGATGCAGGCCGTCCCGCGCGAGCTCTACGAGGCCGCGATCATCGACGGCGCGGGCCGCTTCCGCCAGTTCTTCTCCGTGACCGTCCCGCAGATCCGGGCCACGATCATCTTCGTCATCATCACCTCGACCATCGGCGGCCTGCAGATCTTCGACGAGGTCCGCGCGTTCGACGCCCAGGGCCTCGGCGGCGCCGACCGGCAGTGGATGACGACCGTCCTCTACCTGTACGACGTCGCGTGGGGCAACCAGAAGAACTTCGGCCGCGCGGCCGCGATCGCCTGGATCCTGTTCATCGTCATCCTGCTCATCGGCCTCGTGAACTTCGCGATCACGCGCAGCATCTCGACGTCGGGCCCCAGCAAGAAGGCACCACGCGCCGTCCAGCGCGCCCGACGCAAGGCCGCGGCGGCCGCCGTCCGCGCCCAGAACGCGTCCCGCCAGCGCACCGGCACACCACCCCGCCGACCCAGCGCCCCCACCGGCGCACCGAACGAACGGAAGAAGCGATGAGCTCGATCCCCGTCGTCGCCCAGACCGCCGGCGCCGGCGCCGCCCGGGCCGCCGCACGGCGCCCGAACCGACGCCCCGTCCGCAAGGGCACGGGTGGCTACACGCGCCGACCCGGCTGGGTCACCTACACGGTCCTCGGCCTGGTGCTGCTGGTCTCGGTCTTCCCGCTGTACTTCACGATCATCCTGGGCTCCTCGACCCCCGAGGCGATCTCCAAGGACGCGCTGCCGCAGCTCCTGCCGGACATGAGCCTGTTCACGCAGTTCGCGGAGGTCGTCGGCTCGTCGGCGATCAACTTCTGGAAGGCGTTCACCAACTCGGTGATCATCGCGGTCATCACCTCGTTGTCCGTGGTCCTGTTCTCCACGCTCGCGGGCTACTCGTTCGCCAAGCTCCGGTTCCGCGGCCGCGGCCCGCTGCTCGTCTTCGTCATCGCCACCATGGCCGTGCCGACCCAGCTCGGCGTGATCCCCATGTTCATCCTCATGTCCGACCTCGGGTGGATCGGGAAGCTGCAGGCCGTGATCGTGCCCTCGCTGGTCACCGCGTTCGGCGTGTTCTGGATGACGCAGTACCTGTCGGAGTCGCTGCCGTTCGAGCTCATCGAGGCCGCGCGCGTCGACGGGGCCTCGATGTTCCGGACCTTCTGGTCGATCGCCCTGCCCGCGGCACGCCCCGCGGCCGCGATGCTCGGGCTGTTCACGTTCGTGCAGCAGTGGACGAACTTCTTCTGGCCGTCCATCGTGTTGAACCAGGAGAACCCGACACTGCCGCTCGTGGTGCGGTCGCTGCAGGCGAACTACTTCGTGGACTACTCGCTCGTCATGGCGGGCGTGTTCCTCGTGACCCTGCCGCTCATCGTGCTGTTCATCTTCACCGGCCGCCAGCTGGTCGCCGGCATCATGCAAGGAGCTGTCAAGGGATGACCGAGATCATCACCCCCCGCCACCTGGGCACGACCGGCCGCGTCGACTTCCCCCAGGGGTTCCTGTGGGGCGCCGCCACGGCCGCGTTCCAGATCGAGGGGGCCGCGCACACCGACGGCCGCGAGGACTCCGTGTGGGACACGTTCTGCCGGGTCCCGGGCGCGGTCCTGGGCGGCGACGACGGCGAGGTCGCGTGCGACCACTACCACCGCTACCGCGAGGACGTCGCGCTCCTGGCCGACCTGAACCTGGACACCTACCGCTTCTCGTCGTCGTGGTCGCGCGTCCAGCCCGGTGGCGGCGCGGTCAACCAGAAGGGCCTGGACTTCTACTCGCGCCTGGTCGACGAGCTCCTCGCCAAGGACCTCCTGCCGTGGATCACGCTGTACCACTGGGACCTGCCTCAGGCGATCGAGGACCAGGGCGGATGGACCAACCGCGACACGGCCTACCGGTTCGCCGACTACGCCGTGACGATGCACGAGGCGCTCGGGGACCGCGTCGGGGTCTGGACGACCCTCAACGAGCCGTGGTGCTCGGCGTTCCTCGGGTACACGGCCGGCGCCCACGCACCGGGCCGCCAGAGCCGCCCCGACGGCCTCGCCGCGGCGCACCACCTGCTGCTGGGCCACGGCCTCGCGATCCAGGCGCTGCGCGAGCGCGCACCCGAGGCGAACCTCGGGATCACGCTCAACTTCACGGTCGCGGACCCGGTCGACCCCCAGGACGCGGGGGACGTCGACGCGGCCCGCCGCATCGACGGACAGTTCAACCGGATCTTCCTCGACCCCGTGATCAAGGGTGAGTACCCGGCCGACGTCCTGGCCGACGTCGCCGAGCACGGCTTCGCGGACCACGTCCGGGACGGGGACCTCGAGATCATCTCGTCGCCCATCGACGCGCTGGGCGTGAACTACTACCACGGCGAGCTCGTGTCCTCGCGGCCGGCGTCGACCTCGCTCGACGGCTCGGCGCCCGTCGAACGCCCGACGTCGAGCCCGTACCCCGCAGCCGACGGCGTGTTCAACCACCCGCGCGGCCTGCCGGTCACGGACCAGAACTGGGAGATCCAGCCCGAGGGGCTCACCCGGCTGCTCGACCGCCTCCAGAAGGACTACACGGGGCCCGCGGGCGTGCCGCTCTACATCACGGAGAACGGCTGTGCGTTCGACGACGTCGTGGAGGCCGACGGGTCGGTCGACGACCAGGACAGGGTCGAGTTCTTCGACGCCCACCTGCGGGCCGTCAAGGACTCGATCGACCACGGTGCGGACGTGCGCGGCTACTTCGCGTGGTCGCTCCTGGACAACTTCGAGTGGTCCTGGGGCTACTCGAAGCGGTTCGGGGTGGTCCGGGTCGACTACGAGACCCAGGAACGCACCGTCAAGGCCAGCGGTCGCTGGTTCGCGCAGGTCGCGTCGCAGAACGCCGTCCCCGCGCGCCCCTGAGGGCACGCCCCGAAACGTGGCAGTTCTCTCATCCAGGCCTGGCAGGATACTGAGACCATGAGCACCCTGAGTTCCGCGCCGACCCTGGACGAGGTCGCACAGACGGCCGGCGTGTCCCGCTCGACCGCGTCGCGCGCCATCAACGGCGGCCTGCGCGTCTCCCCCGAGGCGCAGGCCGCCGTCGACGCCGCGGTCGCCCAGCTCGGGTACACCCCGAACCGCGCGGCGCGGTCCCTCGTGACCCGGCGCACCGACTCGATCGCGCTCGTCGTCCCCGAGCCCGACGAGCGCATCCTCACGGACCCCTTCCTGTCGGGCACGCTCCGCGGCGTCAGCGCCGCGCTCGCCCCCACGGACCTGCAGCTCGTGCTGCTCATCGCACGTCCCGACGAGCACGCGGGGCGCATCGTGCGCTACCTGCGCAGCGGTCACGTCGACGGCGCGATCATCACCTCGCACCACCGCGAGGACGACCTCGAGGGCGCGGTGCTCGCCTCGCCGCTGCCCGCGGTGTTCGTCGGTCGCCCGTTCACGGCGATGGAGGACCTCGTCTACGTGGACGTGGACAACGTCGAGGGCGGACGCATCGCGACCCAGCGCCTGATCGACGGCGGCTACCGGCGCATCGCGACGATCTCCGGCCCGCAGGACATGACGGCGGGCGTGGACCGCCTCACGGGGTGGCGCATGGCTCTGCGTGCGGCCGGCCTGCCCGACGACGCGGTCGCCGCCGGGGACTTCGCCGCGGCCGGCGGGGCGGCGGCCATGGAGGAGCTCCTCGACCGCCACCCGGACATCGACGCGGTCTTCGCCGCCTCGGACCTCATGGCCGAGGGCGCGCTGCGCGTGCTGCGGGCCCGGGGGAAGTCCGTGCCCGGCGACGTGGCCGTGGTCGGGTTCGACAACCTGGGCGTCGCCGCGACCATGAGCCCCGCGCTGACCACGGTGCAGAACCCCGTCGTGGAGATGGTCAAGGCCGCGACCGGGATGCTGCTCGACCTCATCGCAGGCCGCCCCGTCTCCCGGTCACCGCGGGTCTTCTCCCCCGAGCTCATCCGCGGGGCGTCGGACTGATCGTGGGCGCGCGGGCGGCCGCCGGTGCTCGTCCCGCCCGGATCCGGTTCCTCACGACCGAGGAGGGCCGTCGGCTTCCCGCCTCGCGAGGCTGACGCGCATCGATCCGTCGGTCCGGGCCGAGGTCACAGCGACCTGACCGCGCGCTCTAGTCGACGTCCCACTGCTCGACGCGCTCGTCCCCCAGGTCCGCGCCCGCACCACGCGCCGCGACCTCGGCGACCACGGCAGCGACGACCACCTCGACGAGCAACGCGCCGGCGACGGCGAAGAACGCGGCGTCCGTGGCGCCGTCGGGCTCCAGGACCGACACCACGAGCGCGACCGCGCCGACGACGACCCCTCCTGGGACCACGACCCGGAGCGCCGCGCGGTGCCCGGCGATCCACCCCGCGTCGCTGCGCTGCGTCGCGGGCGTCCTGATCCCGATCAGGCCGTTGCGGGTCATGCGGTCGGTGGCCCCGAGCCAGGTGAGCCACACGACCAGGAGCGCGACGGCGACGAGTATCCAGACTGCGAGCACGGGGGCCTCTTCCTAGGTGGGGTCGACGGCGACGTCGTCGTCCGGGGGGACGAACAGCTCCTCGATCGGTGCACCGAGGAGGGCGGACAGGCGGAACGCGAGCGGGAGGCTCGGGTCGAACCGACCCCGCTCGATCGAGATGACGGTCTGGCGCGAGACCCCGAGCCGCTCGGCGAGCTGGGCCTGTGTCAGCCCGAGGGCCGCGCGGCGCGCGCGCACGTGGTTGTCCATCAGCCCGCGACGAGCTGCGTCCAGTGCGCACGGGCGCGCAGCGCGAAGTCGAGCAGCACGACGACCAGCCCGGCGGCGGGGAGCCAGCGGGCGAGGTCGCCTCCCGCGAGCGCGGCCACGAGGGCGACGAGCAGCAGGACGCTCACGGCGTCGGGGAACGCCTGGGTGCCGGCGCGCAGGAAGACCTCGCTCTCGACCGACCCCGCGGCCAGCTCGGGGCCTGACGACTCGGGGACGCGCGCGAACAGGGTCCGGACGAGGAGGTGGACCCCTGCGACCGCCGCGACGAGCAGGCCGACGAGGGCCCCACGAGCACCGCGGGCCAGCGCCCCGCCGTCCGACCCGGTGGCCGCGACCCCGAGGGCGGCGCCCAGCACCACGATCACGACGGCGGTCAGGGCGGCGGTCAGGGCGGCGGTCCGGAGTGCTCGATGCAGCATGCACCGAGAGTAAAGGACGCTTGACATGAGGACAAGCGCGAGCACCGCCGGGGCATCCGGTGTGCGCCGCTCGGGTCCCTTGTGAAGATTCTCACAAGCACGCCCGGTGAGTCGCCGGTCACACGCGCGTACCGTCGAGGAACGTCGCGTCGACGCCGACCCGAGCACGCCCGGAGGGCTCCACGACGCCCATCCACGGACGGAAGGACCTGTCATGGCCGCCCTTGCGAGCTCTCCCCCAGGTCCCTCCGGCCCACCGGTCGCAGCACCGGCCGCAGAGCACCGGACGTCCCCGAGCCGCGCCCTCGCGCCCCTCGCGGTCGCGGGCATGACGTCCTTCTCGACCGTGGACTGGCCCGGTCGCGCCGTCGCGACCGTCTTCCTCCAGGGCTGCCCCTGGCGCTGCACCTACTGCCACAACCCGGACCTCGTCTCGGTCGCTCCGCGCGCGGTCCGGAGCCCCATCCCCTGGCCCGACGTCGTCGCGTTCCTCGAGCGGCGGCACGGGCTCCTCGACGGGGTCGTCTTCTCGGGCGGCGAGCCCACCCTCCAGCCCGCTCTCCCCGCAGCGATCGCCGACGTCCGCGACCTGGGCCTCGGCGTCGGGCTGCACACCGGGGGCGCGTGGCCCGTACGCCTCGAGCACGTCCTGCCGCTCGTCGACTGGGTCGGGCTCGACATCAAGCACCTCCCGGACCGGTACGAGCGGATCACCGGGGCCCGCCCGTCGGGAGAGGCGGCCTACCGGTCGCTCGCCGCCCTGCAGCGTTCGGGGATCGCGCACGAGATCAGGACCACGGTCGACCCCACGGTCCACTCGCGCCAGGACGTCCTCGACCTCTGCGGCCGGCTCTCCGCGCTGGGCGTCCGCGGTCACGTGCTCCAGGAGGCGCGGCCCCATGGCGCCGACCTCGCGTACGCGGCCGAGCTCGACGGCCGTCGGCTGTCCGACGTGCTCCACGACGACGACCTGCCGCAGCTCGAACGCCGCACCTGATCGTGCTGGCAGCCGCTCAGCGAGGAGCAGCAGCGCGAGGTGTCGGCTGGTTCGCACTGGGATCCCGGCCTTGTGCAG